>CAVQLH010000001.1:0-264770 GCA_963713315.1 uncultured Actinomycetes bacterium
GCCGTGCTGGACGAGCACCGAAGCAGCGGTCTGAGTGTGGGGCTCGTTCCCACAATGGGAGCGTTGCACGCTGGGCACTTGTCGCTCGTTCGTCGTGCCCGTAACGCCTCGGACATCGTGGTCGTCAGCGTTTTCGTGAATCCCAAGCAGTTCGGCGAAGGCGAGGACTTCGAGCATTACCCGCGCGACACGGAAGGGGATCTTGAATTGCTTGAAGGTGAGCGCGCGGACATCGCATTTCTTCCGAGCGTCGATCAGATGTATCCAGCTGGTGCCACCGTCGGGGTCACGGCAGGCTCAATCGGAGACCGCTTCGAGGGTGCCGACCGTCCCGGCCATTTCGATGGCGTCTGCACGGTCGTAACGAAGCTTTTCAATATCGTCGAGCCCGACCTTGCGATCTTCGGGCAAAAGGACGCTCAACAGGTCGCGGTGTTGAAGCGATTGGTCAATGACCTCGATTTTGCGATCGAACTCGACATTGCACCGATCGTGCGCGAGAACGACGGACTGGCAATGAGCAGTCGCAACGTCTATCTGACCGCCGAGCAACGGGATCAGGCGCTTGCGTTGTCGCGTTCCTTGGCCATGGGACGGGATGTGCTCGAGCAATCGGATGATCCGCAGTTAGCCGAGAAAACGATGCTCGGGCACCTGCAGAATTCAGTTGGCGTCGACGTTGCATACGCTGCTGCAGTCGATCCGGATACCTTTGAAGCACCGCTGCCTGGTGGCGCCGTTTTGCTGATCGTGGCAGCACGCGTCGGACAAACGAGACTCATAGATAACCTATTGATCGTCGGCGCTGACGTCCGGGGAGATTGACATGCTGCTTGCAATCGATGTGGGCAACACGCAAACGCATCTCGGCGTCTTTCGGGGCGAGGAACTGACGCACGAATGGCGCATGTCGACGAGACCTGATCGAACCGCCGACGAGCTCGCTCTCATCTCGGGTCAGTTTCTGGGGCTCGCGGATCTCTCGTTCTCACGAGAGATCACAGGCGTTGCGATTTGCTCCGTCGTGCCCCCATTGACGCAGGAAATCCGTCAGATGACCGAGAGGTACTTTGGCTTCCCTGCGGTCGTGGTCGAGCCTGGAACAAAGACCGGGATCGCGATCAAGATCGACAACCCACGCGAGGTGGGAGCAGACCGTATCGCCAATGCTGTCGCCGCAAACGACCTGTTTCCCGGAGAGCCGTCAATCGTCGTGGATTTTGGAACCGCTATCACAGTGGACGCGGTTTCCGCAAAGGGTGAGTACCTCGGCGGCGCAATCACTCCGGGACTCGAGACCGCTGCGGGGGCTCTTTATCAGGCGACTGCCCAGATTCGGCGTGTCGAGCTAATCGCTCCCAGCCATGCGATTGGTAAATCGACGATCCAAGCCGTCCAATCGGGAATCGTCTACGGTAGCGCCGCACTTATCGACGGCCTCATTGAACGGATCAGCAAGGAGATCGGCGGCAACGCCAACGTCATCGCCACGGGGGGCCAAGCCGCCATTGTCGTCGAGCACTGCAAGCTCGTGGATCGTGTCGAACCCGATCTAACTCTCGTAGGGTTGCGGCTGATCTTTCAGCGCAACTTTGAGATTGCCGAATGACAAACGACGACAACACATATCCCTATAAGTACGAACGCACCGCCTCTATCGGAGAGCTCCGCGGGCGATTCGAGTCGACGGAACCCGGCGAGGAAACGACCGAGACGGTAGCCGTTGCGGGACGCATCATGACCATGCGGGGTCAGGGCAAAGCAGCGTTTGCCGATTTGCGCGACACGAGCGGCCGCATTCAACTCTTCGCTCGCTCCAATGTACTGGGCGACGAAGGGATGGAGGCCTTCAAGGCGATGGGCGTGGGAGACATCGTCGGCGCCGAGGGCGAGATCATGATGACGAGACGCGGAGAGCTCTCGATCAACCTTCGCTCTGTCACCATGCTTGCACCCGCATTGCGACCGATGCCCGATACCTTCCATGGGATTTCCAATGTCGAAACCCGCTACAGGCAGCGGTACCTCGACCTCCTACTGACCGAGGATGCCCGTCGCGCCCTCGAAGGGCGCGCAAAAGCGAACAACGCGATCCGACGCTTTCTGGACGAGCGTGGTTTCGTCGAGGTGGAGACTCCGCTCCTACATCCAGTCGCGTCCGGAGCAACGGCGCGTCCCTTCAAGTCTCATCACAACGCTCTCGATATCGACCTTTACCTTCGCGTCGCCCCCGAGCTCTATTTGAAGCGGCTTCTCATTGGCGGCGTAGACCGCGTCTACGAGCTCAACCGGAGCTTCCGCAACGAGGGTGTGTCAACTCAGCACAATCCAGAGTTCACGATGCTCGAGGCCTACGAGGCATACGTTGATTACAACGACACGATGGCCCTGGTCGAAGAGCTCGTCCGTGCGATCGCCCTGGCGGTGAACGGTGGCTACGAAGTTACTTTCGGCGATCGAACCATCGATCTCGCCGAGCCCTTCAGGCGCATGTCGATGTTCGAAGCGATCACGACGAACGGGGGCCCGGACCTAGCTGACGTCTGGAAGGCTGGCGACTACGCCACTATTGCCAAGGAGGCGGACGACGCAGGAATTCACGTCGACCCGAAATGGCCGCCCGGCAAAGTGCTGTCCGAGATCTTCGATGCAATCGCCGAGCGCAAACTCATCGACCCGACGTTCGTCGTCGGGTACCCGAAAGACGTGTCGCCACTGGCGAAAGACCACCGGAGCATCGACGGCTTCACGGAGCAAACAGACCTCATCATCGGTGGCATCGAGATGGCGCCGATCTACTCAGAGTTGAACGACCCCGCCGAGCAACGGCGGCGCTTCGAAGAACAAGCAAAGCAGCGCTCCAGCGGTAACGAAGAGGCGATGATCGCAGACGAAGATTTCCTGGAAGCCCTGAGCTACGGCATGCCGCCAGCAGGAGGCTACGGCCTAGGAGTAGACCGCCTACTAATGGTCCTGCTAAACCTCCCCTCCCTACGCGAGGTAATCCTCTTCCCAACCCTGAAACCCGAGCACTAACCCCTCAACTCTTTCGCCGGCCAGGAACCCAAGCCACCAAAGAAATGGTCTAAGCAAGGTGAAGGCTCCGGGACCGCGAAAAATCGACGAGGCTCAAGCCGCGGCATCAATAGGCGCCTTGGAGCGGAGGACGGGTTCGCCCCGGAGGGGGACTCTGGAGGCAAATGCGTCGCCCCCGCCGAGGCCTAGCAGTGAACCAATCTGGCGGGCGCGTGGGCGCCGCAAAGCCGGAAGGAGCGGACCGGCGCGCCAGCGCCGGGGAGCGGGTCCCCAGGAGGGGCGGACCCACCGCAGCGGAAAGGGGCCGGTCGCGCGGCAAGGATGGGCGGCGACGAACCGAGAGAGGGAACAAGAACGAGAACAATGCGAGGATTCTCCGTCATGGCTAACCTGGCCCGGTCGAAACTCGGCCGCCTACTCCTCTGCGTGGGATTAACCGCCACTCTGCTCGCCGCGTGTGATGACACCGATCGCGACATAGGCGCGACCGCAGATCCCCAGCCGACTCCAACCGCGCGCGATTCGCGCGTCATCGGGCTGGTAGGGACACTTTCAGGCCCCGGCGCGTGGAGGGGCGAAGACGCCTTCGAGGGCGCGGATGTAAGCGTGGGAGACCTGAACCGGAGGCGGGGTGACGAAAAGGGTCCCCTTTGAGCTCGTGAGCCTTGACGACCAGGGCGATCCAGACCGGGCGGTCGAGCTCATCGAGGAGCTGGCCGAGTCTCCGCGCACGGTCGGAATCGTCTACGGGGGCCCGCCCGAGGCCCTTCCCAGGGCCGAGGACGCTCTCGCAGCGGCCGGGATTCCGGCGATCGTCTGCTACGGGGACCTCTACGGCGCGAGAAAGCTGAGCGCCCATGTCTTTCAGATGTCTCCCTCGTATCTCTGGCAGGGCCGGACTCTCGCTCGGTACGTGGCCGCCGATAGGCGATACCGAACAGTGGGTGTCATGGCCGAGGACTCACCGGACGGGCGCACCGCCATCGCCGCACTGAGGCAGGAGATGCGACGTCAAGGGCTCCGGTTGCCTCGAACTCTTACCTACGATCCGGCAGACGAACTGTTCCGATCAGAGCTTCGCTCCCTTCGAGAGGCCCAGGTCGAGGCCCTCGTCGTCCATGGTGGGCCGACTGTCGTCGCGACGATCCTTGCCGACCTGCGGTCTATGGGAATCCGGTATACGGGCACTGCCGACGCCCGGGTTGCGAGCGCGCCGCAAGATCAGCGGCAACGGCGCTCGAATTCCAGGTATTGGCGGCCTCAGGTAATGGCTCTCGACCTGGCCATAAGCGACGAAACCGATCAGTCGATCCCCGTGGGGATGGTGGCGTCGGACACCTACGCACGTGGCGTTCACTACCTTCCGATCCCGAGCTTCGAGCGTTTCAAGGAGTACTTCGAAGCGTGGTGGGATGTCCCCCCCACGGGTTGGGAGCTCAGGACCTACGACGCGGTTCAGGTCATTGGCTGGGCGACCCAAAACGCATCTGGAGGCGACGACGCTGCGGAGGTACTCGAAACCCTTGACGGAAAACGTTTTGGCGGTCTGCCCGTGAGGTTCGGGCCAGACGATCACACGGCGGTTGACGAGGCGACCGTCGGCCTCTGGACACTTCCCCCGATAACCCCCGACGCCCCCGATACGCCTCGACTCGAATGGGTGCCCCTGGCCAGGGGTTTCTCAATAAATGGGCGACGTACGACGGTTTTGCCGGAGGACTGGCGTCACCTCTTCAGGAACCCGCCCCCGCCCTCCGCTCCTCCTCCCCGGATCTCGACGATGGAGTTCGGTGTCACAACCTCGCGAAGAGACCCGATTCGGTAGTCGGGATGACTCAAGACGAGGGGTGTCCCCGACGATGCCAAGGGAAAGGGTTTTAGGGCGCTTTCGTAGACGTATTGTGAAGTTGTGATAACCGTCGCCGGCAGCGTGAATGGAACGTTTTCACGCCTCTCGGCGTTCATCATGTGAAACCCTTCACCGAGGGGTAATGACAGCCCGTTCGTATAATGAGGTTCGACGGTTTCGGCAAGCGAATTTGAAAACCGGCGAACGTCAAGCACAGACCGGCGGCCAGAACGATGGTCTGCCGGTGATCGTCCGGGGATTCGGCATCACAACCGAGTCCCAATATGAGTCGGCAGAGCGTCAAAGCGACTCAGCGAAAAGAAAAGGAGGCGTGGCCCAGTGTTCGAACGGTTCACCGACAGGGCCCGCAGGGTTGTAGTCCTCGCGCAGGAAGAAGCGAGACTGCTCAACCACAACTACATCGGCACCGAGCACATCCTCTTGGGACTGATACACGAGGGCGAGGGAGTGGCAGCAAAGGCACTCGAGTCGCTCGGCATCTCACTCGAGAAGGTCCGACAGCAGGTTGAGGAGATCATCGGCGCCGGACAGTCACCCCCTTCGGGCCACATTCCGTTCACTCCCCGCGCAAAGAAAGTGCTCGAGCTGAGTCTTCGCGAGGCTCTCCAGCTCGGCCACAACTACATCGGCACCGAGCACATCCTGCTCGGCCTCATTCGTGAGGGCGAGGGCGTTGCTGCTCAGGTGCTCGTCAAGCTCGGAGCCGACCTCGGTCGTGTCCGTCAGCAGGTCATTCAGTTGCTGTCCGGTTACTCCGGTGCCAAAGAGGGCGCAACTCAGGGTGGCGGTGGCGAACAGCCCAGCGGTTCGCTCGTGCTCGACCAGTTCGGCCGCAACCTGACGCAGCTCGCGCGCGAGAATCAGCTCGACCCTGTTATCGGTCGAGCGAACGAGATCGAGCGCGTGATGCAGGTTCTGTCTCGCCGCACTAAGAACAACCCGGTGCTCATCGGCGAGCCGGGTGTCGGTAAGACGGCGATCGTCGAGGGCCTTGCTCAAAACATCGTCAAGGGCGAAGTACCGGAGACCATCACCGGCAAGCAGCTCTATACGCTTGACCTCGGCGCACTCGTCGCCGGCTCCCGCTACCGTGGTGACTTCGAAGAGCGCCTCAAGAAAGTGCTCAAAGAGATCAAGACCCGCGGCGACATCATTCTCTTCATCGACGAGCTGCATACGCTTGTCGGTGCAGGTGCCGCGGAGGGCGCAATCGACGCGGCCAGCATCCTCAAGCCGATGCTTGCGCGCGGTGAGCTTCAGACCATCGGTGCAACGACACTCGACGAGTACCGCAAGCACCTCGAGAAGGACGCGGCGCTCGAACGACGTTTCCAGCCGATCAAGGTGCCGGAGCCGTCCGTTGCTCACACGATCGACATCCTCAAGGGATTGCGCGATCGCTACGAGGCTCATCACCGTGTACACATCACCGACCGCGGCCTCGTCGCCGCGGCGAACCTTGCCGACCGTTACATCTCGGACCGTTTCCTTCCCGACAAGGCCATCGACCTGATCGACGAGGCGGGTTCGCGACTTCGCATTAAGCGGATGAGCGCGCCGCCGGACTACCGCGAGCTCGAGGAGAGGATCGCGGACGTCCGTCGTCAGAAGGAAGACTCCATAGAGGCACAGGACTTCGAGCGCGCGGCGGGATACCGCGACGACGAGAAGCGGCTGATGGAGGAACGCAAGGAGCGCGAGTCAGAGTGGCGTGAGGCTGAGGACCAAAGCCTCGCCGAGGTCGACGAAGAGCAGATCGCAGAGGTTCTGTCGTCTTGGACTGGGATTCCGGTCACTGCATTGACGGAAGAGGAAACTGCAAAGCTCCTCCGTATGGAAGACGAGCTTCACAAGCGGATCGTCAGTCAGCACGACGCGATCACAGCGGTGTCTCGTTCGATTCGGCGCACGCGCGCGGGTCTTAAGGACCCCAAGCGGCCCGCCGGCTCGTTCATTTTCCTCGGCCCTTCGGGTGTCGGAAAGACCGAGACCGCTAAGACGCTCGCCGACTTCCTTTTCGGTGACGAGAACGCCCTTATCCAGCTCGACATGTCCGAGTACATGGAGAAGCACACGGTCAGCCGTTTGGTCGGTTCACCTCCGGGTTACGTCGGTTACGAGGAGGGTGGCCAGCTCACCGAGGCCGTTCGACGCCGTCCATTCAGCGTGGTGCTCCTCGACGAGATCGAGAAGGCCCACCCCGACGTCTTCAACACCCTGCTGCAGATCCTCGAGGACGGTCGACTGACCGACGCTCAGGGCCGAACGGTGGACTTCAAGAACACCGTCATCATCATGACCTCCAACCTCGGTACGCAGAATCTCCGCAAGCCCGCCATGGGCTTCGGTCAGGCTTCGGCCGAGCTCACTTACGAGAAGATGAAGGAGCGGGTGTCGGAGGAGCTCAAGCAGAACTTCCGGCCCGAGTTCATCAACCGCATCGACGAGATCATCGTGTTCCACGAGCTCACGACCGGTGAGGTCAAGTCCATCGTCGACCTGATGATCCAGCGAATCGAGAACCAGCTTCACAGCCAGGACGTCGACATCGAGCTCACCGACGAGGCGAAGACCCTGCTTGCCAAGACGGGGTACGACCCCGCTCTGGGTGCAAGACCGCTACGCCGGGCGATTCAGCGCCACGTGGAGGATCCTCTCTCCGAGAAGATCCTGTGGAAAGAGTTCGAGGCCGGCGACACGATAGTTGTGGACGTCGAGCGCAACGAGCACGGCGACGAGGTCATCGGATTCCGGAAGGGACCGCGTGCCCCGGACGTTCCGCCGCTCGAGATGGCAGGTACTGCCCCCGAAGAGGGGACCACCGACGGAGACGCGGACATCGCGAACTAGGCACGACAACGGAGCACACTAGAAGGATCAAGGCCAGAGGCCCGGCATTTGCCGGGCCTCTGCGCGTCCGACAAGATGATGAGGGGGCCCGGCTGGTTACCGGGCCCCCGTCGCTCCGCTGCTTCGGGTCTTTAGCGGTTCGAGAACACCTGCAGCTCGGCTGCCCGGACGAAGGTGCCCCGAGTGCTTCCCTCGTCGCAGTCCGTGATGTGACGAGGATCGTCGTCCTGGTCCCCCTGGTAGTCGGGCGCGCCCGTGCACTGGTTGTGCAGGACTCGCAACCGCACGTGCGTTGCCTGTGACCTCTCGACCGCAAACTCGCGCAGGATGAGCTCGGGAGCGCGTGGCCGAGGCGCAACCGACGGGAACGCGTCCGCTGGGCTCGTGAACACAAGCTCGAAGTCGGCTGCGTCCGTGCAATCGACGCTGTTGCTGGTGTTGCACGTGAGGATCTCGAACTGGCGCAGTGCGGAGTAGCGACTCTGGCCTCCGGGATCGGGCGGCTGCGGGGCGGGAGGCGGTGGGAACGGAGGACGGAGCATCGCGCTGACGTTCACCCGGCGAACCTGAGTTCGCTTCTCGAGCTTGACTGTCACCTGCTTTCCCTGCACCGCTCCCTCACGCGACGCCCAGTTCGTTTCCTCGGTGTCATCGATGAGCTCGTTCAGGTTCACTCCGTCGCCTGTAGCCGTGGCTCCGTTGTGAATCGATGCGAAGTTCCGATCGAGCGTTGTCGTCAGGTTGACGTTCTGGCCCGGCCTGAACCTGACCGAGAAGCGCTTTGCTCCATAGCCATCGGCACGGGCGATGAAGTCGTACGTACCCGGAACGATCTCGAACACGTGATCGGTCGGTGTTGATGAGTCTCTGTCCGCCACCGGCATCGCACGTGCCTCGTAATCGCCAAGGAACAGCTCGGCGTTGCTCGGGTTCCCTTGACCCGTTCCGTTCGCTCTCCAGTTCACCGTCGCGTTGTCTGCGTGGTCTGACTCGAAGCTGGGCACCGGGTTGGGATCTGCATTCGTGTTGCTGGATGCGCCGACTCCGAGTCCGCGCCTCGCGAAGGCGTTCCACAGGACGTCCTGATTGTCGCCATCGAAGCGCAGCAGATCCGCGGCGAGCATTGCGTTGCGCGCATCGACCATCGATGCATTGCCGGGCATCAGGAGATAGGAGTCGAATGTGATCTGGGCCCAACGCCGGTTACCCGGACACTCGTCGGCGTCAAGTTCGCCGTCCGCGCAGCTCTCCTGCAGAGCTGCGTCGCTCGACGGGAAGTCTGAGTCGTAGCGATCATTGAGCGCCTCACGGATGTCGTGGTTGGTCGCGCTCCAGATCTCACCGTCCGCGTGGACCTGTTGCCCGACGAGGTCGTACTCGATGTCCGAGTAATTGAGAGGACTGTGGTTCATTCCGTAGTTGCGTATTCCTGCGTTCGGATCACCCGTGACATAGGGACCTACTGCGAACGGGTTCTCGTTGCCCACGGGTATGAAGTCGTACTCCCACAGATACTCGGTTGCTGCCAGGTCCGACCAGCTTTCACCCATGGCGCCGGTCTGTGGCCCGGAAAGACCCACGTCGGGCCCCGCGACCATGCGGTTCGTTATGGCATGTGTGTACTCGTGCCCGATCACCGACATGTCATAGTCGCCATCGACGCACGGCGAGTAGAAGGCCGCAGGGATTGGCTGCCAGAGGTACATGTTGGTGATGGCCAGGACCCCGTCCGCGAAGGTGATCTGGTTAGCGTTGTCGCGTGCAGCGTAGTTCGGCGGACCCCCGCTGATGCCACCCGCCTGAGCGTTTCCGTGCTCGGGATCGAGCTCGCGGCCGCCTTCGCCGAAGTTGAAGTCCTGCATGTTCGAGTTCTCTTCGGTGAACCCAAGGAAGTAGGACCAGTCGTGCATTCGGTTGTGCATGGCGAAAAGGTTGGCCAGGGCCGCGTCGATGTCGTTGCGCGCCGGCGAAGTGAAGGTCGTGGCCGGATTACAACGCTCCTCGAACCACTGGTTGGTCCATGCATAGTTGTAGTTGCGGTCGGGCCGCGGTGTCGCAAAGTTCACACCTACTGAGAACGGGTTGTTGTTATTCCAGTTCTCCGTAGATCGAGTGGCGTTACCGCGCGTGGTGAGCGTTGGTTGATTGGTGCGAGCGTCAACGTCCCACGGTACGCGGGCCGCGTCGTTCGCGAGGATCCGGTCGCATTCTGGTGACGAAGCTGTCCAGCACCACACGACTCTGGTATCGGTCGATGAGAAGTCCATTGGCGGCGTGTTTTCGAAGACGCTCCAGCGAGAGGGGTCGTTCACCTGCAGGTAGTCGACCGCGTGATTGCGGATGAGCACTTCCCCGGTAACGGCATCGATGTAGTGAGAGTAAGCAACGGGATCAGCGACATTGTTGACTACGAACGTCTGGTAGGCCGCGCGCGCTTCACCGGTGGGAGTGGGTACTGCCACCAGGCGAGCGAGCTGATTGTGAGTCAACTCGTCCGACTTGAAACGAGTCCACCCGCGTGCGGTCCCCGTGCTTTCGAGGTCACCTGAATCAACCTCGAGTTCCGCGTCACCGGCCGCGACCAACAGCGCTTCCTTCGCGGTCAACTCGCTGGAATCGGGCGCGCCCTGATTCGTGGCAAGAGACGATGACACGTATGCAACCTTGCCGCCCTTGACACCGATAGTGACGAGACCGTCGGGAGATGCGTCGAGACCTCCGAAGCTCTGCTGGAAAGTGATTGACGAGGCTCTGCCGCTGCGGGCATGCCTTCGCACATCGAGGGCAGAGACTTCGCTGCTAGACAAGCCGAATAGTGCACTGTTAAGGGTGAGGAAGCGTCGAGCAGCGGCTTCAGCATCCGCTCCCAAACCGGTTGCAAGATAGCCACCGTGCTTGATCAGAGAAAGGGGAGTGCCGAATCTGTTCCAGCTCACCTCGGCCCCCAGACGTGCCACGGCTGCTTTTGAGTTGCGCTCGGCCTTACCGTGCCGGCTCGATTGTCGATGTCGGCATGTTCCTGACTGTGGTTCTCTCCCTGAAAATCAAAAAGCGCCGACGACTGGGGATTTGCCTGTTGCTTTCCTGTCGCCGGCACGATCACCACGCCTAGCACCATCACCACCGCGCCGCCCAGTGCAAGTAGTGCTTGAGCGCGCGTGACTCTCCGCCCAAAACGGATCAACCCCTGACGCCTTTCGTAATGCCCCTTGAGGGGCAACCCCCTACGAACCCGCTCCGCTGAGCAAATAAGTTACTTCGCTTTAATGACTAGTCAATATGGCCCAGCACATTGACATCGGGGATCACCCTTAGGAAGCCCCGATATCCCGTCATCCTCAGGTATGAGGCATCGTGTGACCCTTTGGCTCCTCAGACCGATGGAGTAGGCAGGCACCGTTTCTATACTTTCCGTGGGGGCAGGAGCCCGACCAGCTAAGGAGCAATGGTGCAAGAGAGCTACGACGACATCCTCGTTGCCGAAGGCGTTCAGAAGGTCTACCGGACTGGCGCCGGCAGCGTTGCGGCATTGGTGGATCTCGACCTGCGGATCCGCCCGGGAGAATTCCTTGCCGTGATGGGGCCCTCCGGCTCCGGCAAGACGACGCTCTTGAACTGCCTGTCCGGGTTGGACACCCTCAGCGGTGGCCGCGTGATCGTCGAGGGTCTCGACATCCACAGCCTCTCCGATGCAAAACGGACGCGCCACCGTGCCGAGCGAATGGGCTTCATCTTTCAGGCCTTCAACCTGATTTCAGTTTTTACGGCGGCCGAGAACGTCGAGCTTCCCCTGTTGCTCGCGGGCCGTACGCCGGCCGACGCTCGTCGGCGGGCTGAGGAGACGCTCGAGCGAGTCGGACTCGGGCATCGCAAGAACCACAGGCCCAACGAGCTCTCGGGCGGAGAGCAGCAGCGTGTGACCATCGCTCGGGCGCTTGCAGGACGGCCGGCCATTGTCTGGGCCGACGAGCCTACGGGGAACCTCGACTCCGAGACCGCCGCATCCGTACTGGACTTGCTGAACGAGCTGAACTCCGAGGGCCTAACCGTGGTCCTCGTTACCCACGACGCCGCGATCGGAGCGAGCGCCCAGAAGCTCATTCGGATGCGGGACGGGGCGATCGAGTCCACCGAATCAGCAGCTCCGGTTAGCTGAGGAGGTCCCGTTGAATCCATCAGGCCTCCCCATGCTGTTGATCCTGGCCGCGCTCGCCCTCCTTGCCGTTTCGTTCGTGGCTCTGCGTCGGTCAATGCTGCGCCGCCTTGCCTTCAGGGATGCCACCCGCAGGCCCGGAGAAACGGTACTGGTCATCGCCGGTTCGCTCCTTGGTACGGCTCTCATCACCGGTAGCTTCATCGTCGGCGACACACTCGATTCATCGATTCGAGCGTCGGCAACGACCCAGCTGGGGCCGGTCGACGAAGTCGTTGTTACGTCCGATCCCGATGAGGCTGCCGAAATCGAGTCAACAATCGTCGGGATTGAGGACGATCGAATCGACGGCGTTCTGTCGATAACAAGCGCTTCCGCCACAGTTGCCACCGCGGGCGACGACCCGGTCGCCGAGCCTGGCGCGCAGCTCATCGAGGTCGACTTCGATGACGCCCGCAACTTCGGGTCTGATCCCGCCGCAACCGGGATCAGCGGCTCGACGCCCGGGCCCGGCGAGGTCGCGATAACAGAGGATCTCGCCGAGACCCTCGAGGTCGATACCGGCGACGAGGTCGTCGGATATCTGTACGGACAGGCCATCGACTTAGAGGTTGCGCAAGTACTTCCGCGCCTCGGCGTGGCCGGATACTGGCGCGGCTTCGAGACGCAATCTGCGAACGCATTCGTCGAGCCGGGAACCTTCGAGGAAGCAATCGGTGGCGAGATGTCCGAGGACGCTGCGCCGCCCCAGACCTCGGTTCTCATCTCGAACAGGGGCGGAGTGGAGGACGGTGCCGTCTACACGCCTGGTGTTACCAGGATCATCGAAGCAGAGATCGGTGCCGGGTTCCGAGTAGAGCCCGTCAAACAGGACATGCTCGACGAGGCCGAAACCGCAGGCGACGAGTTCAGCCAGCTGTTCATCGCCATCGGCTCGTTTGCGATCGTCGCGGGGATCCTGTTGCTCGTGAACATCTTCGTGATGCTGGCGGAAGAGCGGAAATCCCAACTGGGCATGTTGCGCGCCGTGGGGATGCGGCGCAGCGATCTCGTACGCTCGTTCATCATCGAGGGGTCGCTCTACGCCGTCGTCGCGAGCATCGTCGGAGCGGTCTTGGGAATCGGAGTGGGTTGGGCAATCGTGAGTCTGGCCGCGCCCATCTTCAGTGGTGCGGGCGACTTCAGCCTGAATCTCCAGTTTGCGGCCGAGCCGGCCAGCATCATCGGCGGTCTGTGCATCGGGCTGCTGATCGCTCTCGCGACAATCGCGTTCACGAGCATCCGAATCAGCCGCATCAACATCATCGCCGCCATCCGCGATCTGCAAGAGCCGAAGCTAGCCAAGGTTCGCAAGCGGTCGATCGCGGCCGGAATCGTGGTTGCCGCGCTCGGTGGCGCTCTGCTCGCTGTCGGGCTGAACAATGCCGGAGCATGGTTTGCGAGCATCGTAGGAGTGCCGATGATTGCCTTCGGCGCGATGCCGCTTCTTGGGCGCGCCATCGGGCGCCGGACTGCTCTGCTGGTATCGGCGGGCGCTTCCCTGTTGTGGGGGATCTTCGGCAATACCCTCACCGACGGTGCCTTCTACGAGAACGGCGACATCTTTGCATTCGTCGTCTCGGGCGTCCTCCTCGTCTTCTCAGCCGTCATCCTGTTGAGTCAGAGTCACGAGACCTTCGGAAGCACGCTTCGGAGGATTGCAGCCTCCCGTCTCCCACTTCGACTCGGCCTTGCCTATCCGCTTGCCCGAAAGTTCCGCACCGGTTTGACGCTGGGCATGTACTCGCTCGTGATCTTCACGATGGTGTTCCTGTCGTCGATGTCGACTTCGTTCAACGGGCAGGTCCAGAACTTCACCGACGACGAACGTGGTGGTTTCGATCTCGTCGTCGAGCGCGAGCGGGTCGAACCCTCCCACGACGGACGAGCTTCAATCGGTCGAGGGAGTCGAGACGGTGGCTCCGCTGTTCCCTGGCCAGGCTTTGTTCCAGCCCGATGGCTTCCCCGAGCCTGAGGCGTGGCCCATAACGGGAGCGAGCGAGCAGCTCGTCGAACAGGGCCCACCCACTCTCGAGGAGCGCGCCGACGAGTTCGATTCCGATGCCGCTGTGTGGGACGAGATGCTGGCCAACCCGGACTCAATCATCATCAGCAACTTCTTTCTCCAAGGAGAGGGTGGGCCGCCGGCCAACATCCTCGAAGTCGGCGACACGATGAAGGTCATCGACCCGGTCACCGGCGCCGAGACCGAGCGGAAGGTTGTTGGGATGCTCTCCTCCGACAGCACCTTCGTCGGTGGATTCCTCTCGGAGGAATCGGCTCGCGACCTGTTCGGTGAGCGAACGGTCGCGTCGCTCTTCTACATCGATGCCTCGGGATCGGAGGCGGACGCACGTGCGCTTGGCCGGACCTTACAGGGAGACTTCCTGGCCAACGGAGTCGAGGCCGACACGTTCCGAGCGCTCGTCGACGAGCAGTTCAGCATCCAGTTGCAGTTCTTCAACCTGATGCAGGCCTACCTGGCACTCGGTCTCATAGTCGGCATCGCGGGACTTGGTGTGGTCATGGTTCGCTCGGTAAGGGAACGCCGGCGCGAGATCGGTGTCCTGCGGTCTCTGGGCTTCGTGTCTCCAAAGGTGCGACTGGCGTTTCTGCTCGAGTCGGGGTTTGTGGCGCTCGAGGGCATCGTGGTCGGAACGGCGCTTGCCCTCGTCACTGCTTCGCAACTGTTTGCAAACGGTGATTTCGGCGAAGGGATCAGCTTCCAGATTCCATGGGGCAACGTGCTGTTGTTGACCAGCGCCGCCCTGCTCGCGTCTCTCATCGCCACGGCTTGGCCCGCGCAGCAAGCCTCGCGCGTCGCACCCGCAGTTGCGTTGCGCACTGCCGAGTAAGCCCATACGGAACCTAGACATACGGGAGACAATGAGGGTCAGGCCTTTCGCACCGCGTTGACCGCCTCGTTCAGTCTGCGCACCTCTTTAACCGGCATCGATCCCGAAAGCCTGATGACGTGTCGTTTTCCACGCTGGTCTTTCACCTTGATCTCGGTGAGGTGGGGAGAACGGCGGTCTCCCGTTCGGCCCTTGAGCTCGACGTCTCCAGAGAATGGGTTGCGCCGCCGGGTCCCTCCCATTGTCGAGACGATCCTCGGCTTGCCGCGCAGGTCCTTTACCTCGAACGACTGAGCGTCCCGAAGGGGGATCTCGCGCACCATGCCGATCAGGTTGCGGAACCGCAGAACGCCTCTCGACAGAACCTCGATGCTGATTCGTTCCTGCGCTCGATCAATTGTTCGCGACGCAAGGTAGATGAGACCGGCCAGGAGCGAGGGAAACCCCGATGGTAACGAGACCGACGGTTGCGGACCGTCCGCTGAAGAGGTCGATGAGTCCGGCCAGCACCCCGATTAGCGGAAGGATGGCAAAGATCCATCCCATGGTGCGGGTGAAGCTGCCCTCGGGCTGGTAGCGGTAGAGCACCTCGTCAGACTGCCCCTGGCTCCTCTCGGTTTCCATTCGCACATTGTCGCCCCTCGGCGTTTCAAAGGGGAGGGTGGTCCTCAGGCCTTTGTGTCACAGGCCCTGATTACGGTGAGGCGATGGCTACCAGACAGCGTCACGACGTTCATTCCTGCACGGGCTGTGGGTTCAGCTCGCCTCGATGGTTTGGGCGGTGTCCCGATTGCGGGGAGTGGAGCTCTGTCTCAGAGGTGGATCGGTCGGCGGGCACCTCGGCGGTCCAGGTTACGACCCTGGCGGATACCCATTTCGACGTCGAGCGCTTCTCCACGGGGCTCGCCGAAGTCGACCGGGTCGTCGGAGGCGGCCTGGTCGCGGGCGGAGTCTCGCTGCTGGCGGGCGAGCCAGGCATCGGCAAGTCGACGCTCGTGCTTCAGTTGATCGACGGACTGGTTCAGTCTGGCCGCAGCGCTCTGCTGATCACGGGCGAGGAGTCGATAGGTCAGGTGGCACTTCGGGCCACGCGTCTCGGTGTCTCGCGGGAGCAGTTTCGAGCTGCCGCGACGTCGTCACTTGCCGATGTGCTCGCGCTTGCCATCTCCGAGGACCCCGATGTTCTGGTCGTGGACTCCGTGCAGACACTCGAGAACCCGGACCTCGACCAGTCGCCCGGCTCTCTCATACAGGTTCGGGAGTGCGCCGCGGCGCTGGTCCGCTTCGCAAAGGCGAAAGGCACCTGCGTGATCCTTGTCGGCCACGTAACCAAGGAGGGCGCGGTTGCGGGACCGAAAACGCTCGAGCACATAGTTGATTCGGTTCTTGCGCTCGAAGGCGAGCGCACCGGAACGGTTCGGTTGCTGAGGGCGACCAAGAACCGTTTCGGGTCGTGTGACGAGACCGGAGTCTTCACCATGGGCGAACGGGGTCTCGAGGCTGTCGGTGATCCCTCAGCAATGCTTCTGGCCGACAGACGCAAGGGTGTGTCCGGCTCGGTTGTGTTCTGCGGTCTCGAGGGAACGCGTCCCGTGCTCGTCGAGCTCCAGTCTCTCGTGGTCGCAGGATCGCCCCCCAACGTGCGGCGCGTTCCCATCGGAGTCGACGCCAAGCGCCTGGCTCTGCTGGTGGGAGTGCTTCACAGTCGCGCCGATCTGGACCTAAGTGATAAGGATTTGTTCGTCGCCGCGGCAGGTGGTTTCGTGATTCGGGAGCCAGCGGCCGACCTCCCGTTGTGCCTCGCTCTAAATTCCGCGGCTCGAGAACAGGCTGTAGCCGACGATGTGGTCGCGATCGGCGAGGTGGGACTCGGTGGCGAGGTCCGCCGCGTACCGGGCCTTCCGCGCCGTCTCGCTGAGGCAGCTCGGTTGGGGTTCCGTCGCGCCCTGGTTCCGCGAGGACCAACACCGACCGTGCCGGGTCTCGAGATAATCGAAGTGACCGACATCGGTCATGCGCTTCGCGTTGTGGTCGATGCCAAACCCGCAGAAACCGAGGTGGCCGACAAACAACCACGACACAATGAGAACCGGACCGATGACGTCAAGCTTCAGTAACAGGCGGTCGTGGTATCCTGGGAAACCCAAGACATTCAGGCTTTCGGCCTCAAGACCTTACGCGGAAGCATTCTGTCCGCGTGTCTGAGAGCCCTAATCAACAGGAATCGCAGGAGGTAGCTCGCGTGAGTTTTGCAGTCGGCGACAAGGTCGTTTATCCCCACCACGGTGCAGCCATCATCGAGAAGCGCGAGAAGCGCGAACTCATGGGCGAGAAGCGGGACTACTTCATCCTGAAGCTCGCATACGGCGAACTGACGCTGATGGTGCCGATCGACTCGACCGAGGAAGTCGGCTTGCGGGCGATCACGCCGGCTAAGGAAATGCCAAAGGTCTTCAAGGTTCTCAAGAAGAACGAGCCCACGATCAACACCACGAACTGGTCCCGCCGATTCAAGGCCAATGTCGAGAAGCTCAAGTCGGGCGACATCTATCAGGTAGCGGACGTCGTTCGAAGCCTTCACCAGCGCGATCGAGAGAAGGGCCTGTCTGCCGGCGAGAAGCGCATGCTGACAAAGGCGCGCCAGATTCTTGTTTCCGAGCTGACCTTCTCGAAGAATTGCAACGAAGAAGAGGCTGAAAAGATGCTCGACGAGGTGCTGGGATAGCCGACCTGGCTACCGGCTCGGTTGCGGCGATCGTCGCGGCGGGCGGACGCGGCGAACGAGCACGCGGGTCCACGCTCAAACAGTTTCAGAAACTCGGCGGCCGGCCTCTAGTCGAATGGTCGATCGATGTTCTTGCCGACTTCGGATGCCATCCCATCATTCTCGTGGTGCCGGCGGAGTCGGTAGATGGGGTCGGAGCCTCCTTCGCCCAACGATGTGTAGTCGTCGGTGGTGGCGACAGCCGGCAGCAATCGGTGCGCAACGGCCTGCAACATGTCACCTCGGAGTATGTGGTCGTTCACGACGCTGCGCGCCCCTTCGTCACCTCCGAGATGGTCGATCGAACCCTGTCCTCTCTTGCTGATGCCGAGGGAGCAATCGTCGCAACGCCCTTAGACGAGACGCTCAAAAGAGTCGATGGCGACGTGGTTGACGAGACCCTGACTCGCGCTCATCTGTGGCGCGTGCAAACTCCTCAGAGCTTTCGCACCAGTATTCTGCTCGACGCTCACGACAAGGCTGCAGCCGAGGGTTTTGAGGTAACGGACGATGCTTCACTCGTGGAGCGCTACGGGGGCCGGGTCGTCGTAATTCACTCCACGCGAGCCAACATGAAACTGACCTATCCCGAGGACTTCGTGATCGCGGAGGCGATGTTGAAGAGTCGCGAGCAGTGATCCGCGTTGGAACGGGGTTTGACGTACACGCGTTCGACGAGAGTCGGCCCCTGGTCATCGGCGGTGTTCGGATTCCCGATGCACCGGGGCTCGGCGGTCACAGCGACGCGGACGTTCTGAGCCATGCGGTGACCGATGCGCTTCTCGGAGCGGTGGGTCTGGGGGATCTGGGCACGCTCTATCCCGCGACCGACGAATGGAGGGACGCTGCGAGCCTGTCGATCGTGGCCGACGCCGCAGTGCGGGCGCGCGATGCCGGCTGGGTCGTGTCGAACGTTGACTGCACCGTGATAGCCGAGTACCCGAAGCTTGGTGCGTTCAAGGACGAGATGGCGGCGAACCTGGCTCGCGCTCTGGATATCGCACCCAGCGCTGTGTCGGTCAAGGCGACCACCACCGACGGTTTGGGCTTCACCGGACGCGGCGAGGGGATTGCCGCCCAGGCTGTTGTCTTGGTCGCAGACTCACCGGGCATGGAAAGCTAATCTGAGCCCAATGGCAATCCGAATCTATGAATCCAGGCGACGAGAGGTAGTGGATCTCGAACCGCGAGATCAGGGACGCATCGCGATGTACGCGTGTGGACCGACCGTCTACAACCTGATCCATGTTGGCAACGCGCGCACCATCGTCTGGTTCGACCAGGTACGTCGCTACCTCGAATACCGCGGGTACGAAGTGACATACGTCATGAACTACACGGATGTGGACGACAAGATCATCGAGCGCGCGAAGGTCGAGGGAATTCCGCCTGAGGGTGTTACGACCAAGTACACACAGGCGTTCGAGGAAGACATGAGTGCGCTGGGCACCGAGCCGGCCTCGTTGGTGGTGCGAGCAACGGATCACGTCGAGGCCATGGTCGAGGCCATCCAGGGCCTCGTCGACAAGGGTCTCGCGTACGAAGCCGATGGGAACGTTTGGTACGCGGTCGAGAAGTTCGATGGTTACGGAAAGCTTTCTGGCCGCTCCCTTGACGACATGAGGGCCGGAGACCGAATCGAACCCAGTCCAGGAAAAGAGCACCCCCTCGACTTTGCCTTGTGGAAGGCCGCCAAGGAGGGCGAACCTGCGTGGGAGTCACCGTGGGGGCCGGGTCGGCCTGGATGGCACATTGAGTGTTCGGTCATGTCGACGAAGTACCTCGGGATGGGTTTCGACATCCACGGAGGCGGGCGCGACTTGATTTTTCCTCATCATGAAAACGAAATCGCCCAAGCCGAGGGTTTGTTCGGAGGCGAGTTCGTGCGCAACTGGCTTCACGCGGGCCTCGTTCAGATGGAGTCGGAGAAGATGTCGAAGTCGCTTGGCAATATCGTGCTCGCTCGCGATGTCGTCGAGCAGTACGGAGGCGAGACGGCTCGATATTGGATGCTCGCTTCGTCGCTTCGGAGTCAAGCCGTGTTCTCGGACGACACGCTTGATGACGCGGCCCGTTCGCTCGAACGGTGGCGAACTTTCCTGGAGTCTGCCCGTCACGCTCTGGGCGACACCGCGCCGACTGTTTCCTCCTCCTACCGCCGACCACTGGGTGATCCGGCTCCAGAAGGGGCGGGAGCCGAATTCATCTCTCGTTTCCTGGCCTCCATGGACGACGACCTCAACTCTTCCGAGGCCTTCGCCGCCATTCACGATCTTGTCAGAGAGGGCAACAGGTTGATCGAGGGGGCCCAGCGCGGCGATGAGGCTGAGCGTAAGTCGCTGGCCGGCATCCTCGAGGTCTTCCTCGAGCTGACCAGCGTCTTGAACTTCCGGCTCGAGTCCAAGGCGGACGATTCCGGGCTCGTCGGTGGCCTCGTCGAGTACCTGCTCGAGCTACGAGAGTCCGCGCGCTCCGATGGGGCGTTCGCGCGTGCCGATGAGATCCGCGATCGACTGACCAAGCTTGGCGTCGCGATCGAGGACACACCCGCTGGGCCCCGGTGGCGCGTGAGTGGCACCGGCTAGGAAACGCCAGCCAGCCGACGACTCCTCGGTTCTCGCGGGCAGACGGCCCGTGGTCGAGATTCTGCGCGCCGGGTCGGCTCCCGAGCGAATTCTCATCGCTCAGGGTGCTGCAATGAAAGGCGCGCTTGGCGAGGTTCGTCGCCGGGCCGATGCCCTCGGGGTTCCCGTTCGGATGGTGCCACGATCCGAGATCGAGGATCTCGCGCGGGGCGTCAACCATCAGGGCGTCGTCGCCATCACGGCCCGTTACCGCTACACGCCCCTGGAGAAGCTTCTCGACAGAGCGAACGCCACGCTGTTGTTTCTCGACGGCGTAATGGATCCACACAATCTCGGATCACTTCTTCGTAGCGCCGATGGCGCGGGTTTTGACGGAATCGTGATTCCGACGCACAGGGCGGTGGGTGTCACCGGCACCGTCCGTCGCATCTCCGCCGGGGCGGCCGAGATCGTTCCCGTCTCCAGGGTGAGCAACCTTGGAGCTGCGATCGACAAGGCGCGGACAACCGGTTTGTGGATTCTGGGCCTGGACGCCGAGGGAACCAATGACATCTGGTCCACGAACCTTGCAGAGCCTCCCGTGGGAGTCGTTTGTGGCTCGGAGGACAAGGGCCTTTCGAAGGGCGTGCGAGACAGATGTGACGAACTGGTGCGGATCCCTCACGGAGGGTCGTTGGATTCACTCAACGTTGGCGTCGCGGGCGCGATCGCAATGTTCGAAATAGCCCGAAGGCGAGCCTCATCCGATACGCTCTAGCCTCCGCGTGCGACGTTGCCAGGCGTCGCCGTGGTCACCTTGGGGAAACACGGCTTGGGAGCGAAATGAGTGCGTAACGAGGGTGCCTTCACAGACTCGGACGAGGGTCTGGTCGAGCTCGCCCAATCGGGAGACGACGTCGCCATCGACGCATTGCTGACCAGATACCGCCACTACGCGCGGGCTAAGGCTCGGACCTACTTTCTCGCCGGCGCCGACAAGGAGGACATCGTTCAAGAGGGCATGATCGGCCTCTACAAGGCGATCCGCGATTACGACCCCGAGCACAACACCGCCTTTCGCGCCTTTGCGGAACTCTGCATTACTCGCCAGATCATCACTGCGATCAAGACCGCGACGCGCCAGAAGCATCAGCCGCTCAACTCGTACGTATCGTTGAACCGCCCGGTCGCCGGTGGAGATGACGATGACCGTTCACTTGCTGACTCGATCGAGACAAGCGAGGTTGCAGACCCCGCCGAGCTCGTGATTTCGGCCGAGGAGGTTCGGACCATCAAGGCGCAGATGGGGGAAGTGTTGTCTCCCTTCGAGGTTGAGGTCCTCGAGCACTACATCGACGGGAGGTCGTATCAGCAGATTGCGGACATGCTGGGCCGGCACGTGAAGTCCATCGACAATGCTCTGCAGCGCATCAAGCGCAAGCTCGAGCAGCACATGGCTCGGCACAAGGCGCTTCCTGCCTGAGCCCTTCGACCTCATCTTCACGGTGCCGGGGCCGACAAAGCGGGTACCCTCAAGGGAGGCCGGGTTAGCTCAGTCTGGTAGAGCAAAGCTCTTGTAAAGCTTAGGTCGTCGGTTCGAATCCGACACCCGGCTCGTAAGCAATTTGGCCTCTTAGGGAGACGACTTGGCTTCGGAACTATTGGCGGAAGAACGCGTGCCCGTTGGCGATTCCGCATGGGAAACGGCGCTCGCCCAACTGGACGAGGTCGCCGAGCTCATGGGTCTCGCCCCAGGGGTTCACGAAACTCTTCGTTCCCCCAAACGCGCGCTGATCGTTGCGGTGCCGTTCCGACGAGACGACGGCTCGACGAAGGTTGTCCAGGGTTACCGGGTCCATCACAACGTGACGAGGGGTCCCGCAAAGGGCGGCATTCGCTACTACCCGGGAGTCGACCTCGACGAGGTCAAGGCGCTCGCCATGTGGATGACCTGGAAGTGCGCCATCGTGAACATCCCATTCGGGGGCGCGAAAGGCGGAGTGTCGGTCGACACTAAGAACCTGTCGAGGGCCGAGCTAGAACGCATGACTCGCCGTTACGCCAGCGAAATCCTGCCGCTCATTGGACCCGAGCGCGACATCCCCGCTCCAGACATGAACACGAACGAGGAGATCATGTCGTGGATCATGGACACCTACTCGATTAACCAGGGCTACTCGGTGCCGGGAGTCGTCACCGGCAAGCCGGTCGCTATAGGCGGTTCGAGAGGCCGGGCGGGAGCGACGTCGCGCGGCGTCATGTACATGGTGTTCTCGACGCTTAGGAAACTCGGCATCCCGATCGAAGAGGCGTCGATTGCGATTCAGGGCTACGGGAAGGTCGGTGGCTTTGCGGCGCAGCTGTTGCACGATTCCGGTTGCCGGGTGGTTGCCGTTTCAGATGTCGAGGGTGGCCTCTACCGGATGAAGGGGCTCGATCCGGAGGCCATCAACCGTTACAAGCGAGAGTCGGGAACGGTGGTGGGCTTCCCGGGGGCCGACGCGATCAGCAACGACGAGCTCCTCGAGGTCGAGTGCGATGTGCTCATTCCCGCAGCGATCGAGGGCGTCATCAGTTCCAAGAACGCCGACCGGGTCAAGGCCAGCATCATCGTGGAGGCCGCCAACGGGCCCGTTACGTTCGAGGCCGACAAAGTCCTCAACGACCGGGGGGTATTCCTGATCCCGGACATCCTCGCTAACGCGGGTGGTGTGACGGTGTCCTACTTCGAGTGGGTGCAGGATCTGCAGGCCTACTTCTGGAGCGAGGAGATGATCAACGCCCGGCTCAAAGAGATCATGGAGGGTGCGTTCAACGACGTCTTCAAGCTCCACAAATCGAAGGGCCTCACGATGCGCCAGGCCGCGCATTGGATCGGCGTCGGCCGGGTCGCGGAAGCTCACCTCACGAGAGGGCTCTTTCCCTAGGCACTCGGTGCTCTGGACGCGATGGGGAGATGTTGAGCATGGTCATGCTGCCCTCTGGACCGGAAGCGCATGGTACTGACTGTGGTCCACGAGGGCTCCGACGAAGTCCCAGTAGTCGTGATGCGAGGCGATCTCGTAGTCGAGCCCGAACCGGTGATCGCGTACTCCGAGCCTGAATTCGCTGTCGTCGACACCGCGGACGAGCGAGACGGAGACGTGCTCGTACTCGTCGAGCACCGCAACAAAGCGGGAAACTTCACTTTCGCTCAGTGCCATGACGCCTCCTCATGTCCAATCGTTCTGCTTGGCCATCTTGAGAGTTAGACCCCGTGCGGGCGGAGAAGTCATCGCTCCACCGGGGATTGGCTCTGTAAAATCGCGCCAAATGACAAGTGTGTAGTTCGGCAGGGCTTAGAGTGTGCCCATGGAAGACCTGACCCAGCGAGACATCGAGATCCTCGACTTCGAGCGCTCCTGGTGGAAGCACGCGGGTGTCAAGGAGCAAGCCATCAGCGAGCGGTTCGATATGTCGGCGACGCGCTACTACCAAATCCTCAACGAGCTGCTCGAGAATCCTGCAGCCATGGCCCACGACCCGATTCTGGTCAAGCGACTCAAGCGTCTGCGCAGCTACCGGCAGAAGCAGCGGGTCGCCAGACTGCTGGGCGCCGAGTACGAGTCGAGCCGGCGCTAGTGGTGGGATCACCCGGGAGGTAAGCAGTGGGGAGGCATTCCTCTCCTCGGCAGTGGCGCTATTACCTCTCCATCCTGAAGTACGCCCTGCCCTGGATCCTCGTCGCGGTTGTCGGCATCTCGGCGGTATGGGCCGGCGTCGGCGCACTCGGCGACGACGAGCTCGACCCCTCAAAGGGTCCGGTGGCCAGAGACGTTGAGGAGCCGAGGTCGAGTAGCGAACCAACCGCGAAGGCCACTCCGGTCGAGCCCGAAGAAGAGCCCACCGAGGAACCAACGAAGGAACCCGAGGAAGAAGAAGAGGTCCCTCTCATCACGGAGGGCATGACTGTCCAGGTTCTCAACGGCACGAACGTCTCGGGGGCCGATCAGACGATGGCCGATCGCCTCGAGGAGCTCGGCTATGAGGTGATCAACGTCGTTCCTGCGGCGATCAACTATGAGGAAACGACCGTTCTCTGGTCTTACGCGGAGTCTGAAGAAGCGGCGGCGCGACTGGCCGAGCGATACGGGTGGCAGGTCAAGCCCAAGCCCGACAATCTGTCTACGCAGGTCGCTTTGCACATCGTGGTTGGGGTCGACGAGACCTAAGGGTGTTGCGTGTCCGGCCTGGCCTCGCGCGACCGGCCCCTTCCGCTGCGGTGGGGGAGCCCGCTCCGTCGCGCCCACTTCGCTTCGCTGCGCTTCGCTTCGTTCCTTCCGGCTCGCGGCGCCTTCGGCGGCGCATCGCCTCCAGAGCGCTCCTCCGGGGCTCCCCCATCCTCGCTCCCGGGGCCTATACCGAGCCGCTCTCTGTCGGCATCGGGTGGCTCGGGGCGCCTTCGGCGCACATCGCCTTGCGGCGCTTCGGCGGCTCCGGCACATCGAGCCCGCCGGGCGATACGTATCGTTCGGTTAGTTGCTTGGGGGGTTTAGGTCTAGGTGCAGTTGGAAGTTCAGGGTTCCTGTTATTGGGGGGCCTGTTAGGGCTGGGACTACTCTTACTTCGAAGTTGCCTTCGGTGGTTGAGTCGGAGCTTCGGAGGATGCCGTCGTCGAGATCGAAGACGGCGGCTGTGGTCGTCTTCGCCGACCCCGTTAGTTCAGCTGTGCCCTGTGGCAGGGTCGTCGTGAAGCTCAGCGGGCCGTCGCCGGTGTAGTCGATGCGTGCGAACTTTCCCTGGCCGTCGCGGTCGAGGGCCTCGAGTGTTCCCAGCGTGTCCACCTGCTGAAACACCGGGCCTACTTGGACTTCCTGGGTACTTCGCCAGGTGTCCTGAAGCGTCACGGGGTCGAGCGCGAGCGGGGGCCGGTAGGTGCCGATGAACGCAAGCTGATCCGGATCCAGCGACTCTGCAGGCACGTCGTCCACTGCGACAACCTCGAGCACTTCACCGTTCGTTCCCACGCGAAGGGTGAAGCTGCGGGGACTGTTGCCGGGTGAAGGGAGTCCTCGCTCGACGACGTCTGTCGGGGTCAGAGAGATCCTGATGACCGCCTCATCAGCGTCGCTCGACTCGACGACTTCGGAGACATCGAACGTGACCTTGTAGGAGCCCTCGCCGCGGCCGGCGATGTCCCAACTCGATCGCGCGGTGACAACCAGCTCGTACTCGAGCTTGCTCCCAGCTTCATATTGGTAGTCGAGGCTCACGCTGTCCGAGCGACAGCCGATCAGTAACAGCGCAATCGAAACCACGAGGATTCGGACAACCATCGACTCAGTCTAGGTAGGGCTAGGGTTCATGAGATGACCGTTGATTTCCGCGCAGTTGTTGCCGCCGATCCGAAGAGAGCCGGTCTGTTCCTCGATTTTGACGGCACCGTCTCCCGGATCGTCGAGATTCCATCGGATGCGAGACCCGTCGAGGGGGCACGTGAGGTGCTGGGTGAGCTTGCACGGAAGCTTGCAGTCGTGTCCATCGTTTCCGGTCGCTCCGCCGGGGCCCTTCTCGAATGGCTCGGCCCAGGAATTGAGATCTGGGGGGTGCACGGCGCAGAGCACGTCGTGGACGGTCGGGTCGAGTTATCCGATTTCGTCGCTCCCTACGCGGGAATCATGGCAGAGGTACGAGCCGAGCTCGAGAAGGGATGTGCCGAGCTCGCCATTCCAGGCGTCCTGGTGGAAGACAAAGCGTCGATCGTCGGACTCCACTATCGCAACGCGCCTGAGCCCGATGATGCGCGCAGGAAGCTCGAGGCGCTCGCAATCGATGTTGCCCGTGCGCGTGGCCTCAAGATGCTTCCCGGTCGAATGGTGATCGAAGTGAAGCCGCCGGTCGACTTTTCGAAGGCGGACGTTGTGCGACGGCTCGCCGACGAGCTCGACGTTCGTGCAGCCGCGTTCCTGGGTGACGACATCGGCGACCTGTCGGCGTTCGACGCGCTCGATGAACTAGCTGCAAGAGGTGTGGCAACCGTGAGAGTCGGCGTACGTTCCCACGAGTCTCCCCCAGAACTCCTCGAGCGCGCTGACGAGGTTGTCGACGGCCCTGAGGCGGCCGTGGCCTGGATGCAGTCTCTTCTCTGAAGTCGTGGTTCGCGCGTTCGTTTAGTCCGACGCCGGGGACCGAGGCTCGCCGCTCTCAGCGATTGCCTCGAGGTCGTCGATCTGCGAGTAGATCCAGTGCTCGGGCTTGGTTGCCTCGACGACTGCGCGAGCGCGCTCGAGGGCGATCTGTCGCTCATCTTTTGCCATCTCGAGAGCTATTTCGATCGCCGACGCCGTCTCCTCGATGTCGAGGGCGTCCTCGATCTTGACTGCGAAGTCCCCGAGCTCGTCGAAGGAACCCGCGCCCTTTGACAACACCATCGCGCCACTGCGCCGGTTAACCGCCACCCCTTCCTTCGAGACGAGATTCATTCCATCCATGATCGGGTTGACGAGCAGCACGTCATAGATCGACAGCGCGCCAAGCGTGCGCTCGTAGTCATCCTTGAGGAACATACGAATTGAGTCGGGATGCCTGTCGTTGACGCGCGTGATGGTGTCGTTGATCTTCTCCAGATACTTGCGGTACTCGGCCATGCTCTGGCGTGATGCGTAGAGGCAGGCGAAGAACGTAACGTCTCGCATGTCTTCCCTGCGATCGAGCAGGGCGCCGAAGGCCTCGAATCCGCGCACGATGTTCTTCGATGGTTCCGTTCGGTCGGCTCGAACGACCGCAGGACCACTCACCTCTTCGAGGAACCGATCACCCCAAACCCGCACGGTCTCTGAGCCGGCGAGCTCCTGCAAGCCCGCCGCATCGATCGGGATCGGATATGCACGCACCCACGTCGTCGCGCCGTCGTGCTCGATGCAGCCGCGTTCTCTGTTGATGCTGTATCCGGTCTTCTCGCAACAGTCGATGAACTCGTTGACCCACGCATCGACGTGGAACCCGAGCAGGTTTGCTCCCAGGAGTCCTTCGATCACTCCCTTGCGAACGGGTGCCGGCAAGCGGTCGTAGCCCTCGGAGCAAAAAGACGAGTGCGTGAAGTGAAAGATCATTTGTTCCGGTCGCTGTTCTCTCACGAGGCGCGGCGCTACAGCCAGGTGGTAGTCCTGGAACAAGATGAGATCGGGGGCCTCCGCCTCCTCGAGAACCGCCGACGCAAAGACCTCGTTGACTGGGACGTAAGCCGATTCCCAAGCCTCGAGCTCGGCCTGACCGAACCCTTCGATCTCAAGCTCGTCCCACAAGCAGTGGTTGGCGAACCAGAGCATCCGGTTGGAGACGACGTCGTAGTACCGCGAATAGATTTCTGGATCGATATCCAGTAGGTGCACGCGATAGCCGAGCTCCCTGGCCAGCTGATCGACTTCGCCGGCGGCGAGGGCTTTTCTATCCGTCTCGGACGTGGCGGCTGCGATCCATACTGCTTCCTCGCCCAGCTCCCGCGCAACAGGATCCATCGCCCCGGACAGGCCCCCGGCCCCCGGCTTGAACTCAAAGGCGTTGTCGCGCTCGATGAATGAGACCGGCCCCCGGTTTGAAACAAGCACAACGCCCGTGTCTTTCTTCACCTCCACGTATCGTAGTGGCGTGCACGTGGTCATCGCGCCGGACAAGTTCAAAGGGACACTAAGTGCCTCCGAGGCCGCAGAGGCTCTGGCGAAGGGCGTGCGCGCTGCGATCCCACACGTGTCGCTTGCACTTCGCCCCATTGGTGACGGAGGAGAGGGCACGATCGATGCCCTTCTCGTGGCGCACGGGGGCCGGGTTTCAGCAAAGCAAGTCAGTGGACCGTTGGGGGGCCGGGTCGAAGCCTCGCTTGCTCACCTCGCGGACGGCTCATGCGCACTCGAAATGGCCGGTGCATCCGGACTCATGCTTGTCGACCCCGGCAGACGCGACGCGCTCGCTTCTTCGACGCTTGGTCTGGGCGAGCTCATTTCTGCAGCGCTGGACGATGGTGAACGTCGAATTCTGGTCGGACTCGGGGGCAGCGCATCGACCGATGGGGGGACCGGAGCCGCAAGGGCAGCTGGCTGGCGTTTTCTCGATCGAGACGACGCAGAGTTGCCGCTGGGAGGGGGCTCCCTGAGAGACCTCGCGCGCATCGACTCCTCGGGCGTGCGGCCAGAGGTCGTCGCGTCCACCATCGTGGCGGCATGTGACGTCGACAACCCGCTCTTGGGTGCCTCCGGTGCAGCCCGCGTTTTCGCTCCTCACAAGGGCGCGAGTCCAGAGGAGGTCGAGGTACTCGAGGAGGGGCTTGCGACTCTCGCCGCACGCATCAAGGAAGACCTGGGACTCGATGTCACCGACATTCCCGGATCGGGGGCGGCGGGAGGAACGGGCGCGGGCCTTCGCGCCTTCTTCGGCGCCGAGCTAGGGCCAGGCTTCGAGATTGTCGCCCAAGCAACGAACCTTCGAGACGAAATCGAGGAAGCGGATCTGGTGGTGACGGGCGAGGGCAGCCTCGACGATGAGAGCCTTGGGGGCAAGGCGCCCATCGGGGTCGCGCGCATCGCTCGGGACTTTCAAGTTCCCTGCTACGCCGTGGCCGGAGAGGTGACCGCCGATGCTGGCGCGCTGAAACGCGAGGGAATCCTCGGCAGTGCGAGCTTGGTCGACGCGGTTGGTAAGGAACGCGCCTTTGATGATCCGGCCGGGGCAATCGTGGAGGCGACCAAGACCCTCATCCGTCAAAAGGTGACGGAAGGCCCGGCCCGCCAGCGTCGACCCTGGCCGATCTAGGCAGAGACGAGGGTCACCGCCTTCTCAGGGGCATACTTCATAGGTGTCTCTACCCGAACCACCTCGACTACCGGCCGGCGAGCGACTTCGCAGAGCGGGGATGGGCGCGTGGGCGCTGATCGGACTGGGCATTGTCGCGGCGGCTGCCATCTGGGCACTCATCAAAATCAGCATCATTTTCCCGCCCTTGGTGATCGCTCTAATAATCATGTACGCGCTCAATCCCATCGTTTCTCGCCTCGAGCGGAGGGGCATTCGTCGAGGCGTCGGGGCGGTGGGCTCGTACATCCTCATTGCTGCTCTTTTGACGGGAATCGGGTTCGCCCTTGCTCCGTTGGCCTCCCGCCAGATCGAAACGTTCCAGGACGACTGGCCGGTGTTTCGCGACAGACTCGTCACCGTCGTCGACGATTCAGTCGAGGGCATCAACGAACGTCTCGGGACGGACTTCAGCACCACGCAATTCGACTGCCTGCTTGGTTCGGAGGAGATCGGCGAGGGCGGCGGGCCATCAGTCGAGCAGTGCGACCGAGCAACCCAACGATACCGGGACTTCTTTGAGTCACAGGCTTCACGGCTAACCGAGATTGGGTCTTCGGTCATCGAGGTCTTGCTGTGGTTTGTCATCGGTCCTCTCATCGCGCTTTACCTCCTGATGGATCTGCCTCAACTTCAACGCGACATGCTGGGCCTCGTCCCGAGCGCTCACAAGGAAGAGGCGGCGGATCTCGCAGGCAAGATCGGTCGTGCCGTCGGAGGATTTTTCAGAGGCCAGTTGGTCGTTGCTTTGCTCGTCGGCCTCATGTCGGCGGTCGGTTTCGCAATCATCGGCCTTCCCTTCTGGTTCGTGATCGGTGCCATCGCCGGGTTCTTCAACCTCATCCCGCTCGTCGGACCCTTCATCGGCGGGGGCATCGGTTTCATCATCGGAACGGTCTACGGGGGAGTAGGGCTCGGTATCAAAGCTGCGGTGGTCGAGATCATCGTTCAGCAGATCGACAACCATTTCCTGAGCCCCAACGTCATGAGACGTACCGTGCAGATCCATCCGGTCACGGTCATGCTCTCGCTCCTCGCCGGCGGTGCGCTGGCCGGTTTCTGGGGAGTCCTCCTGGCAGTCCCCACGGTCGCCACCGTAAAACTGGTCCTGGGCCACCTGTGGGCCACGCGCGTGCTGGGGGCCGAGGTCACGCCCTATGCCACAACTGGGCAGCCCCCCTCCGTGATCGTCGACCCCGAGCCCGGGCCCAAATCGGAGGAAACCTCGGCAGAAGCGACACCCCCGACTCCGACTCACTAAGCCAAGCAATCCGCGCGGCGATCCGCATCCGAATCTCAGGTCAGTAGTGCTTTAATGCAAGGACTTGCAATAAGGCGAACCCTGGCCTGAGGAGCGGAGAGTCATGCATATCCCTGACGGATTTATCAACGCAGGAACCTCGGCGGGAGCCGCTGTGATCGCGGCGGGCGGCGTGACCGTTGCAGTCAAGAAGACGTCGCAATACATGGACGACAAGCAGGTGCCTCTTGCAGGACTAACCGCCGCCTTCGTCTTTGCGGTCCAGATGCTGAACTTCCCAGTTGCGGCAGGCACGAGTGGTCATCTCCTGGGAGGTGCGTTGGCCGCGATTCTCGTTGGCCCCTGGGCCGGTGCACTGTGCGTAACCGTGGTGCTCATCGTCCAAGCCTTCTTCGCGGACGGGGGAGTCACGGCGCTCGGTCTCAACATTCTCGACATGGGCTTCGTGACCGCTCTGGGGGGTTACGCGCTCTTCGCCGCCCTGCGCAAGGTTCTTCCGAGGAAGCGCTCGTCCGTGGTCATCTCCTCTGGGATCGCCGCGGGCCTGTCGGTGGTTCTGTCGGCGCTCGTCTTTGTCATCCAGTTCAACTTCGGTGGCAACGTCGACATCGCGCCAGGGTCGGTACTCACGGCAATGTTGGGGGTCCACGCGCTCATCGGCATCGGCGAGGGACTCATTACGGCGGCAACGGTCGGCCTCGTTCTCAGCGTTCGCCCCGATCTTGTGTTCGGAGCGAAGGATTTAACGGTTCCTTTGGAACTGTCCCCTCGGATCGGCACTGCGGGAAGCATGTCGTGAAGAACGCATCAAGCACGCGTTTGTTTGTAATCGCAGGACTGCTTCTGGCGTTCGTTCTCGTTCTGCTCGTCAGCCCGTTCGCCAATCCGAATCCGGACGGACTCAACCGTGTCGCCATGGACAAGGGTTTTGCCGATTCGGAAACCGAACACCGCCTGGATGACAGCCCGTTTGCCGACTACTCGGTGAGCGGCGTGGAGAACGAGGGAGTCAGCAAAGGCCTCTCCGGCGTAGCCGGCGTGGTCGCAACCTTTGCTTTGGGTCTGGGGCTGTTCGGGTTCGTAAGGCGACGCCGCGAGTCGGATCCAGCCCCGGTTCAGTCGCGAGGAGATCGAACGTGAGCGGCGGACACACACACGGCCATGGGCTGCTCGTCCACGGGCACAGCCGGCTTCATACGATCGCGCCTCAGTGCAAGGTGGCCGCTGCGCTCGCATTCGTGTTTGTTGTTGTCGCCACTCCTCGTGACGCGTTCTGGGCCTATGGCGTCTACGCGGGACTGATCGTCGCTCTCACTCTGAGCGCGCGAGTGCCTTTACTCGTTCTTCTGCGCCGCCTGACAGTCGAGACGCCTTTTCTGCTGTTTGTGGTTGCCCTTCCGTTCCTTGCTCGCGGCGAGCGAGTCGACGTCGCGGGCCTAAACCTTTCAGTTGAAGGTCTGTGGGGCGCGTGGAACATCCTTGCCAAGGCAACGCTTGGCACGGCGACCATGATGCTGCTCGCCTCGACGACGCCCATCACTTCGATCCTTCAGGGCTTTCAGAAACTAAGGGTCCCGTCGGTGATCGTCGCAATAGCCGGATTCATGATCCGTTACTTGGATGTCATCGCATCCGAGATGCGAAGAATGAAGGTCGGTCGCCAATCGCGTGGCTACGAGCCTCGCGTTCTGTGGCAGGCGCGCGCTCTCGCCTCCTCTGCGGGAACGCTGTTCATCCGGTCGTACGAGAGAGGTGAGCGGGTTCACCTGGCGATGGTGTCGCGTGGTTACTCTGGAGTCATGCCCGAGCTTGCCGTCGTCGAGGCTTCGGCTGCGGACTGGTTGACCGCGTTCCTTGTACCGACGGTGGCTGCAATGACTTGCGCGGCGGCGTGGCTGTGAACGCTCTCGAGGTACGCGGTCTGGCTTTCGCCTACCCCGACGGTCTTCAGGCACTGTTCGGCGTCAATCTGACGGTGTCGCGAGGCGAGCGCGTGGCGCTACTCGGTCCGAACGGCGCGGGAAAGACCACGCTGGCGCTGCACCTGAACGGGGTCCTCCAAGCGGGGGCCGGATCCGTGCACGTCGGGGGCATGGAGCTCACCAAAGCGAATCTCAAGGAGATACGCAGGCGGGTCGCGATCGTGTTCCAGGATCCTGACGATCAGTTGTTCATGCCGACGGTTCGAGAGGACGTGGCTTTCGGTCCCGCGAACCTTGGGCTGGTAGGGGCCGAGCTCGACGCCAGGGTTAACGATGCGCTGGATGCCGTCGGAATGACCGAGTACGCCCACCGCCCGCCTCATCACCTCAGTTACGGCCAGCGTCGCAGGGTGGCAGTGGCAACTGTCCTGGCCATGCAACCCGAGATCCTCGTGATGGACGAACCGACATCGAATCTCGACCCGGCGGCCAAGCGCGAGCTCGCCGGCATCCTGCAGAGCCTCGATCTCACCATGCTGATGGTGACCCATGACATGCCGTACGCGCTCGAGCTATGTGAGCGCGCGGTGGTCATGAACCGAGGGACCATTACGGGTGATGGCCCAACGCGCGAGGTCCTTGCGGACGAGTCCCTGATGCGAGCCAACCGGCTGGAGCTTCCCTACGGCTTCGATCCATCCTTTAGCAGCTGACCTCCGCACATCTCGCAGAGGCCCCGGACCGCGTAGTGCGTGAAATCGGGCATGAAGGAGGTGGCGGCAGCGAACTCGTCCTTAACCTCGTCAAGAACCCCGACCGGGAGCGAGCGTTCCGCGCCGCAGTTCGAGCAAACGAGATGGACATGATTGTGCTCGTTTGAGTGGTGATACTCGGGACCCCGCTCGACGTGGGCATGGGTCAACACGCCTACTTCCTCGAGCAGCTCGACGGTCCGGTAGACGGTTGAAGCGTTGACTCCCGGCTCCTTTTCCTGCACACGACCCGCGATATCGGCGGGCACGATGTGTCCGCGGGTGCTCATTATTTCTAGAACGATTGCGCGTCGTTGCGCGGTCATCCGGTGACCGCGCTGGCGAAGGAGCTCGAGAACTCCGTCTGTGTCCGGTCTTAGGTCGCTGTTCAAGACTGAAGGAAATTAGCCATAGCCGGTCGCTCGATTATCTCTTGATCGAAGCGGACTGCAAGAGGACCACTCTCTTTGGGAATGAACTGGACGAGGGCATCTGAGAGATCCTCCGTGAGTTTGATACGCCCGAGTTCGTCCAAACGGTGCAGCACGCTGCGCATGATCTGATGTGACATCTTGCCGAGCGACAACGTGTCTTGTTTCCGGTGCAGTCTCTCGCCGAGGTCAACCTGCGCAAGAGCGTTGAGTCCGTACCTCTCGACCAGATCGATCAACAGCCCGATATCGACCGCGTAGTGGGTGAAGAAGGGGAGCTCGAGAGCCACGTCACGACGCAGCGCGTACTCTCCCGAAAGTGGCTGCACGAGTCCTGCCAGCTTGGGGTAGAGGAGTTGCAATAGCGGCCGAACAACCAACTCGGTCACCCGGCCCCCGCCTGTTGGGTCCCCATCGAGTGGACGCCGGTAGAAGCCCTTGGACATCTTGATGTCGGGGTCGAGCAACAGAGGGGTGAGAAGCCCGACAACGAAGCCGGAGTCGAAGTTTCGGATGTCGGAGTCACACCAGCAGATGAGGTCGCCGCTCGTCACCGCGAGCTCTTCCAGAGGGCCTCGCCCTTGCCGAGACGTGACCCATCTGGGGCATGACGTCGCGGCCCCTGTAGATCTCGGCCCCCGCTGCCTCGGCCACGGCAGGAGTGTCGTCCTCGGACCCCGAGTCGATGACCACCAGCTCATCGACGAGATCGACTCTCTCCATCAGGTCCACTCGGATGCGCGTACACATGTCGCCGATGGTCGTTTGTTCGTTCAGGGCAGGAAGGCTTACGCTTACTCGCAGCCCGGACTCTCGCTTCAGCTCGGCGAGCTGGCCAGGATCGGGCATGAAGGGCCCCGGGTTCGACGGTCCAAAGGTGCGGCGATCGAACCAGTCCAGAATCTCGGGATGCTGAAACTCGCTTCTCATCACCGTCGAGAGTAAGCGGATAGGCATTTTTTCCACGTCCATGCAACGCGAACTTCTGAAGATCGAAATGAGGCGGTCAGGTGAAGCACGTTCGAGGGCTTTTTTGCAAGGAATGCGGTAAGGAGTACCCCGTAGCGCCGCAGCACGTCTGCGAGTTCTGTTTCGGCCCACTCGAGGTCGGTTACGACTACGAGGCCATCGCCTCGTCGATCTCCCGGGAGTCCATCGCCTCGGGCCCCCGTTCCATCTGGCGCTACGCGGATCTGCTTCCCACGCCGGCAGAGGGTGTCATCGATATCGGAGCGGGCGGAACGATGATGCGGCTGGCTCCGAGGCTGGGCGCCGAGCTGGGGCTAAAGAAGCTATGGATCAAGTCGGATGCCGGTAACCCGACCCATTCCTTCAAGGACCGCGTCGTCTCAGTTGCGATCAGCGTCGCGCGTTCGTTTGGCTACGAGGTCGTCGCGTGTGCTTCGACGGGCAACCTCGCGAACGCTGTAGCGGCTCATGCAGCCGCCTCTGGAATGCAAAGTGTCGTGTTCATTCCGTCGAATCTCGAATTGGGCAAGGTCGCCGGCACCGTCATCTTCGGGGGGAACGTGATTCCTGTTGATGGGAGCTATGACGACGTCAACCGGCTCTGCGCCGAACTGTCGGGTGATCACCCCTGGGCATTCGTCAACGTGAACGTGCGTCCCTACTACGCGGAGGGCTCCAAGACAATCGCCTTCGAGATTGCGGAGAAGCTCGGTTGGCGGGCTCCAGACGCAGTGGTCGTTCCCATTGCCTCCGGCTCGTTGTTCACCAAGATGGGCAAGGGGATGCGCGAGCTCCACGAGGTTGGCCTCGCCCCGGAACCCCACATGCAGCTCCATGGCGCGCAGGCCGAGGGATGCTCGCCTGTCGCTGCAGCGTTCGCGCAGGGTGCGGAAGAGGTGTTGCCCGTGAAACCGAACACGATCGCCAAGTCACTGGCCATCGGCAATCCCGCAGACGGCTACTACGCGCTTGGCGAGGCCCGCTCCTCGGGCGGGACGATAGAGACGGTTCCAGAGGATTCTGTGGTCGAGGGCATTCGGTTACTCGCCCGTACGGAGGGGATTTTCACGGAGACAGCCGGTGGAGTGACCATCGCGGCGCTCGAGCAGGCGGTCCGCAAAGGAGCTATCTCGCCGGACCAGGAAACCGTTGCGCTGATCACGGGCATCGGGTTGAAGACGATCGAGGCGCTTGGGGCGCCTGAGGCAACCACACCGATTCGGCCGCGGGTCGAGGATGTCGACGCGGCTCTGGCGTTGAGAGGAGCAGCCGTATGAGCGTGAAGGTGAAGGTCCCCACCCAGTTGCGGACCCTTACTAACGGTGCGAGTGAAATCTCGGGGACCGGCGACGATATCGGCGCCCTGATCAAGGATCTCGATGCGCGCCACCCAGGTTTGGGCGAACGGTTGCTCGATGATTCGGGTCAGCTTCGTCGTTTCGTGAATATCTATGTCAATGACGAGGACGTGCGCTTCCTCGATGGTCTCGGAACCACGCTGCCGTCGGGAGCGCAGGTCTCGATCATCCCAGCGGTAGCGGGAGGCTAATCCGCCCTCGTAGGGCCTGAGCCATCAGTCGTGACAGGTGGTTGATCTGGTAGCCGAAGAGACGACTGCCGGGAAAATGAAGCAGCGTTCATACCCCCGGTATCTTCAGGCGCAGCCCTTGCGAATGGGGCCATTCCACAGGCGACGCCTCAACGCGATAGGTAGAACACCTGATTCCAAGCGTCAGTAGGGGGGTTCCAAGCGCCGATGTGCCTGCCTCGAAACTCAAGGAAGAGGCCCAGTAGGCCGATTCCATAGATAACTTAGGGAACCAACTAGCTCATAGGGGCCACTTTTCGCATGGCACGCATCCTGATCGCTGATGACGACGCTGATGTTCGGCAGAGTCTCGTGATCGCGCTCGTGGACCGGGGCCACGAGGTCGCAGCCGTGCCGGACGGCCACAGAGCAATCGAAGCGCTCGTCGGCGTCACCCCAGATCTGGTTCTGCTGGACGTGATGATGCGCGTAAAAGACGGGTTCGTGGTGCTCGAGGAACTCAACGAGTCGGGCTTCCGGGATCTGACACGCGTACTAATGCTGACCTCCAGCGGCTCAGAGAAGGACGCCAGGCGCGCTTTCGAGTTGGGGGCAGATGCCTACGTCACGAAGCCGTTCGATCCGGTCGAGGTCGTCAAGCAGGTCGAGAATCTACTTGCACTATCGAGTGAGGAACTGAAGACAAGCAGAGAGAAAGAGCTGGACAGATCGAATCTGTTGTCGCAGCTCGAATCGATTTTGGGAGAAGGCTAGGGCATGGACGGAACGACGGTGGGCACTGCACGAATCCTCGTGGTGGACGACGATCCAGACCTGAGGAGCCTTCTCTGCGGCATCCTCATCGATGAGGGACACAAGGTCGCAGCCGCAGCCGATGGGCGCAAGGGACTCGAGTCGATCATCAACGATGCACCCAACCTCGTAGTGCTCGATGTCATGATGCCGCACATGGATGGTTTCTCCGTCCTGAAGGGCATGGCCGAGGCCGGTATCGAGGACGTCAAGGTCCTCATGGTCACTGCTCGCAGTGCCGAAACCGATTGGGCTGAGGGCTTCAGGCTCGGAGCCGACTATTACGTAACCAAGCCATTCGATCCGGCGGAACTGACAGAAGCCGTAACCACCGTGCTCACGAGTACGAAAGCGGACCTCGCCGAACAGCGAGTGCATCTATTGGACAAGGCAGAGATGCTGAGCCAGCTCGAAACCCTGTTCGACCCCCGCTAGATCAAGCTCCCGACCCTCCCCCTCTCACCACGGTCACCGGCCCCGGTAACCTTCCTAGTCGTGAGGCGTCCTAAAAGCGGTGGGAGCGAAGCTCCCCGTGAACTCGTTTCGTCCGAACTCGTTGAACGCTGCAAGAAAGGCGACGAGGCCGCATGGACCGAGCTCGTGGAAGCGACCCACCGCGAGGTGTACTCGCTGTGTCTGCGGATCCTGCGAGACCCCGATGATGCTGCCGAGGCAACGCAAGACGCGTACCTCAAGGCATGGCGGGCTCTCGGCGCGTTCCGCGGCGATGCGATGTTCACGACGTGGATGTATCGCGTGGCCGCAAACTCTGCGATCAGCAAGCAGAGGAAGCGGAAACGAAAGCGCGAGCACGAAGTTGGTACGGACGATGAATTGATGTCCCAGCTGCCGTCGACGGGCTCAACCGAGGCGCTGGCGGGGGCCAGGATAGAGCTCGAGGCCGTCGAATTGGCTTTGCAGTTGTTACCCGAGCACTATCGGGCGGCGCTTGTGCTCCGGGACGTTTACGGCATGTCGATGGACGAAGTTGCGAAGGAACTGAAGATCACGGAGACGGCAGCGAAGGTCCGCGTGCACAGGGGCCGCAAGAAGTTGAAGGAGCTCGTAACCAGAGACTCGGATGATTAGTCGGATGAGTAGCGAGCGTGAGCAGACGAGATGAGTGGGAGCCAGGATGAGGTGCGCTGAAGTTCGAGAGACGATTCCAGCCTTCGCAGGCGAGGGTGAGCCCTCGCTGGCCACCCGTCGCCATATTGCGAAGTGTCAGGGCTGCCGCGAGGAGCTCGAGACCTACCGAACCTTGCTGACCTCCATGCGAAGCCTGGAGGCTCGTCCGGTGGAAGCACCTGTGGGGTTGGCGGCGAAGCTGATAGCCATCCCGAGAGAGGCCTCACGAGTCGACCATGTTCGATCGCACGTGTCTCGCAACCGAGCGGCCTACGCGGGTGGAGCCGCGGCCGCGGTAGCGGTAGCCGGCGCGGCCGGTGCATTCCTCTGGCGCAATCGAGAGAGAGCGTCCGGACGCTCGGGCAAGGCGACCAAGGGATGGCTGGCAACAGCCTGAGTCCTATCCGCAGGGTGTGATGACGAGCCGTCGCGACTAAACTGCTACCCCGTTAGGGCGGTAGCTCAGTCTGGTCAGAGCGCTGGTCTCCAAAACCAGTGGCCGGGGGTTCGAATCCCTCCCGCCCTGCTAACGGTCAGGTCGTGATGTCGCCAGGTCCCAGGTCTTGGTGGACCCGTCGGGGATGCGGACAACGACTCCGTTCCCTGCCCGGCTTTCGGTGAACGCATTCGAAGCCTCATAATCGAGATACCGAGAGCTAATCGACCTGCGAATCTCGTCAAGGTTGGCGCGCGAAATCTCAACCACATCCGAGACCTGAACGCCTCGAAACGGGGGAGTGGTCTCGAATATGAGAAGCGTCGCTCTTGGGTCCCTAGAGAGGTGTTTGAGTTTCACGTCGCCGTCCGCGATGACGACCTCAAAGTAGCCACTCTCATACCGGAACCAGACCGGAGAGAGCTTCACCGTTCGCTCTCGCCGATATGTGGCCAGGACTGCCGGTGATGGAGCATCAAGAAGTGTCTTGAAATTGCCGAGTTCGAATTCTGGTGACATCAACTCGACCCTAATTGGTGCCCGGCGATTAACTGTCGAAGCAGAATCCCCGCGCGTAACGCTCCCGGCTCCTGCCACGTTGAACCCTGGACAGTCCAACAGGTAAAGGAGTCAACGTGTCCAAGAGAATGTTCGCCCTGCTTCTGACGGGCTTAATGGCAATCGGAATCCTGGCCGCCGTCCCCGCGTCGGCCGGCGACCGAGAGGTCATCCGAAGGGGTAGCTGCAGCGGAGGGACCGACTGGAAGTACAAGGCGAAGGCAGACGATGGTCGCATTGAGGTCGAGTACGAGGTCGACCAGAACCGCAACGGCGACCGCTGGAGAGTGAAGCTGTTCCACGACGGCAACCGTTTCTTCAAAGGCACGAGGGTGACCGGTGGTGCGAGTGGCTCGTTCGACATCGAGCGCAAGGTGAGCAATCACCAGGGCGTCGACAGATTCCGCGCACGAGCTCGCAACCTCAGGACCGACGAGGTGTGTGGGGGAAAAGTCTCCTTCTAGGGTTTCGAACCACTTCTGACGTCGGGCCGGTTCTTATCGGCCCGACGTTCGTCTTCTATTTTCTCGACGGGCATCATGATGACATCGATCAAGCGCCAGTCGACTTTGATTAGGTCCCGCGCCGTCCGTTCGATCTTTGAGGTCAGACCCTCGTTCGTCGAAGGCACGACTTGGATATCGGCGAAGAACACATGCCCGTCCTCTCGCACTTTGACGACGGCATCTCGAACCCAGTCCAGTGCAAGTAGCTCCGTACGGAGTCGTTCGGGCAAGGGGTCGACGGCGGAGCCATCCACGACCGTCGGGCGAGCATCCATGAGACCTGCCGTCGCTGTGCGCAGGTTCTTGATTCCATCGTGAGTAATGTCGAGCGAGATTACGATCGCGGCGATTGGGTCCAACCACCAGATTCCAAAACCGATGCCGAGCACACCGACCATCGCCGCGACGGCGGTAAGCCAATCCGCTTTGTTCATCTGGGCATCGGCGTACAGGATCTTGTCGTGTAATTGCCGAGCGAGCGGGATCTTGATTCGGCCAAGGATCACCGCCGGGACGGCGCTCCAGACGAGCGCAGGCAACATGAACCAACCGAGCCAGATCGGCTCACCCCATGGTTGGACCAGACCGATAGGCGCGTGCTCGAACGCGGCCAGCTTGGATACCGAGTCGTACAGGATGTAGAGGCCCATAACGGCCAGCGCAACCGACGCGCACAGGTACCCGACGTTAACGGCACGGTGGTAGCCAAAGGGAAACCGTTCATTCGGGGCTCGATTTCGAATGCGCGAGACGATGAGGAACGAGATTGACGGTACGAGACTGAGGATGTCCTCGATCCACGCGGCCTTCATCGCCTGAGACGACCCCAGCGTTATGTAGATAAAGAAGATGGCCGAAACGAGATAGCCGACTGTGATCCATTCCAGTCGAATCGCCCTGTCGTTTGCCTTCGCCTTGTCCGGAGGGAACTCGAAGGCTCCGCTGAACCTCACGGTGTGCCCAACTCGGCAAGAAGTTTCTTGATCTCATCAGGGCGTTCGAGCAGGAACGCCTCGACAGTCGTCATCCAATCGTTCTCGCCCATCGGCAGAGCGAAGACATGGTCCGATTCGCCAAGACGTACTCCCGTATCGACCACGTCGAGGTCGTCAGTCAGGTAGTTGTCAATTGCAACCGGACCGTCAAAGTCCTCTATGTCATCCACCTCGACGACCCGTGCGTCCGTCCTGCGAAGCAACCCCGCGATCTCCGTATTCGCCTCGACTCCCACCTCGATTCCGGCAATGTCCTCGGTGGCCTCGCTGCCACGGGGAACCGCCACCAGTGTGGCGGTCGTGAGGTACGGATGCGTGACGGCCGCTTCCGCCGACCACGGCGTCTCGGTCGTAAGTCCCCCGAGGACGAGGTCTAGCTCACGGAACCTCAGCGCTCCAAACAGTTCCTGCTCCGAGCCCTCTACCCACTCGATCTCCGCGTCGATCTCCTCGGCGAATCGTTCGACTAGCTGTACTTCGATGCCGTCGGGTGCGGTGTCGCCGAGCTCGACCCATGGAGGAGCATCGGTCACCCCAACTCGCATGACGCCGCCGCTCACGCGCGCAAGCGTCCCCTCCGGGTCGCGCGGGACCCCGCAGGCGGTCAGGGTGATCGCAAGCAGGATCGCCAATCTCTTCACGGGTTCCTGGTTCCCCCACCCAAGCAGTGCAAACGACCGGGCCTCACTCAGGGAGTTTTCTTTACTGGTTACTACTTGCATAGTAGACAGGTCACACATCACATCCAGAAGACTGACGACCCCGGGGGTTGGAGATCGACGACGAAGAGCGCTTTCACCCCTCAAGAAGGCCTTCTCTCCCGAGCCCTGCATTCTTCAAGGCCCCCTTGTTGCTGTTCCGCTTCCCTGGTGTGTTGGTGGCCGTTCTCGCCGCGGCAGCTGGTGCTCGGAGTTGCGGCCGCTTCCGGTTCACTGTTTCTGTCCTCCGCGGGCAACGAGGCTCTGACTCGGGAGATCGACAGGCTGACACCCGCTGAGGCCGGCCTCAGCGTCACCGGATATGGCCCCCCCAACGCACCTCAGTACGAGGCCTCGGACAGGATGCTCACCGAGCGAATCGCGGAGATGAACAACATCGAGACTCCTCTGACGCGCATCGTTAGCGACAGCCTCCGTGTCGTATCACCCCAGGTGCCCGCGACCGACGACCTCGAGATCCGCTTGATTCACCGAGTCGATGCCGAGAGAAACATCGAGATCGTCGATGAAGCGGATGTTCAGGGTGTCTGGGTTCCCGAATCCGTCGCCCGTGCGGCCGGCGTCGAGGCGGGCGACGAAGTTCGGTTTGCGGTACGGCCGAGGACAAAGCGCGCAGCCCATTGCAGGGATCTACAAGGACCTACCCTCCGCCGCTCTGAACGACTACTGGACTCCAATGACCTACGAGATCCTTGCACTCGGGCCGAACCAGCCACAGCCTCCACCCCTGGTGATCATGTCGTCCGAAACGCTCTTCGACAGTGCTGGCCCAATGGGATTGCCACTTCGTTATCAATGGGACGTTCCGCTGGAAGAAAGTCGCATGACCCTTGCGCAGGGTCAGAGATTGCTCGCGCAACAGCAGTCGCTCGAACTCGAGGCCCGCAACCCCGAGACGGCCCTCGGGCGGGCTTTCGACGACATTGCCTTGGCCTACGGGGGGGCCGAGTTTCACTCGAGCTTCCCCGGAGTGGTGCAGCGGGTAGAGGACACGGTCACTTCCATCACCGGACCGGTAGAGCTCCTGTCGCTCGCCGGGCGCGCGGTGGCTCTGATCGTTTTCGCCGGAGCGGGGATCTTTGCGGTGCAGCGGCGTCGGATCGAAGTGCGACTTCTGTCCTCACAGGGTGTCTCTCCATTGAGCCAAGGTCTGCGAGCTTCCGTCGAAGCTCTCATCCCGGCACTGCTCGGGGTGAGTCTCGGCTGGGGGATCGCCGTCTTCCTCGTCCGTTCGATCGGCCCTACGAGTGCATTGGGCGAGGGAGCCCAGGCAGCCGCTCTTTCGACAGCTCTCTGGTCCTGCGCGCTGGCGGTCCTTCTGTACGGCGCAGTGACGACGATGAGCGCGCGGCGCGAAGTGGAGGCTGGCTCGGCGCGCTTCCGGGGCGTGGTGGCACGAATTCCCTGGGAGCCGCTCGTCTTGGTGCTTGCCGCAGCGTCCTACTACGAGATAGTCACGCGGGGCGAGCCCATCGTCAGCTCGCCGGATGGTGCGCCGAAGGTCGACATCCTGCTACTGCTGTTTCCCATTCTGTTCATCATCGGCATGGCAGGCGTGGCGGCTCGCGGCTTGCGACGGCTACTGCCGCGTGTTCGCCGGATGGGGGATGGTGCTGCCCCTTCCATGTATCTGGCCAGCCGCCGGCTTGCGGGAGCCTCCCGCATCGCTCTTGTCTTGATCACGGCATCGTCCATCTCGTTGGGAGTGCTCGTCTATGCCAGCATCCTCGTCGCATCCAACGAGGCGTCCGCTCACGCAAAGGCGAACCTCTCGGTCGGGAGTGATGTGTTGGTACCGGTTCAAACCTCACAGCCCAAGGACCTGCTGAACACGGCCTTCGACTTTCCCTACACATTCGTGACAAGAACGAGCGACGGAGTAATTCAACCGGGTGACCGGGAGTTCGAAACATTGGGTATCGATCCGGAAGCCTTCGCCGACACAGCGTATTTCGATGCAAGCTTTGCTTCGGAGGGCATCGATGACCTTGTGGGACGGCTCGAGCCTTTCGATGGCAGCCGTCTAACGGCATTGGTTGTTGCGGCCGAGGAAGAGGTTCCGGAGGGCGCCGTTTACGTGACACCTCGATACGACGTCCCCATCGAGATCGTCGGAACCGCCTCGGCCTGGCCTGGGCTCAGTGCGGACAAGCCGATGTTGGTCACGCGCTATGACGCACTCTTTGCTGTCTCGGCGGCATCCGACAGTTCTGTGTCCGAGCAGCTGATATCGGACTACGAGCTCTGGGCGCAGGCCCCGGCACCCGAAGTCGAGCAAGCCCTACTTGCCGAGCGAATCAACTTCAACCCGGTAAGCGTGCTGAGCACCGCAGAGATTCTTGCCAGCCCTTCCTTTCTCGCTCTCACCTGGACCTTCGGCTACCTTCAAGCGCTTGGCGTCATGGCGGGCGCCATCGCCTTGGCGGGAATGCTCCTCTATCTCCAAAGCCGCCAGCAGGCGCGTGAGGTTTCCTATGCCCTGGCACGACGTATGGGATTGACGAGGAGCAATCACCGATGGGCGGTCGCGCTCGAGTTGGGCGGCATGCTCCTGATCTCGTTGCTTATCGGAGCCCTTCTTGCCCTGGCCTCTTCATGGCTCGTCTACGCGCGGTTGGATCCCTTGCCGACGATTCCACCCGACCCCCTGTTCGCTGTGCCATCTCTGCTCTTCGTGCTTCTGATCGTGCTGATCTCCTTGGCTGCGTTGCTCGGCGCATGGCGGGTGCAACGGAAGGCCGACACGGTCAAGGTGTCGGAGGTGCTGCGCTATGCGAACTGACTCGATGGCCGCGAGCGCTCTCGGAGTGGTGAAGATCTACTGGACTGCGACCGGTGAGGTCCACGCGCTCAAGGGAGTCGACGCGCTGTTCTCGGCGGGTCAAGTCACCGCTCTCGTCGGTCCTTCGGGTAGTGGTAAGTCGTCGCTCATGCGTATCCTCTGCGGGCTCGACCGCCCCACCGCCGGTTCGGTGATGGTCGGCAGCACCGAGGTCAGTGCGCTCAAGGGTGTCGAAACTCCACCGTTTCCGGCGGGACCACGTCGGCTATGTGTTCCAGCGACCCTCCGACAACCTCATCCCATACCTCACGGCACGGGAGCATCTCGAGCACAGCGCTCGCCTCAAAGGTTTGGGTGAGACGAGCAAGGTCGACGAGCTACTCGACCAATTGGGAATCGCCAACCGCGATCACCACCGACCTCATCAGTTGTCCGGCGGCGAGCAACAGCGGCTTGCTTTCGCTCAAGCAGTGATCGGTGATCCGACCATCGTCATCGCGGACGAACCCACTGCGGAACTCGACAGCGAGTCGAGCCACTCGTTGCTCGAGACCGTTCGAGATCTTGCCCACCGCGGTATCGGTGTCGTCGTTTCGACGCACGATCCCGCCGTCGTCGATGTCGCCGAACGAACGATCTATCTGCGGCACGGTGCGGTCGAGGCCGAAACGAAGGAGGCGCGCAACCTCTCGGTCATCGACGCGGCGGGAAGAGTTCAGCTTCCACCGGAGATCCTCAAGCTCTTTCCGAACCGGCGCGCAGTGATGACGGTCGAAGGGCACGAGGTCAAGCTCACCCCACCGGATTCCAGCGAGTGGGAACGAGGGCAACCATGAATTCCGCGGTGCTTCTGTCCGCCCGGTCCCTGGTTAAGAGCTATCGGCGGGGACCCGAGGAAGTCCAGGCCCTCGCCGGCGCCACGTTCGATCTCTTTCCTGGGGAGGTCGTCGCTCTCATTGGCCCTTCGGGTTCAGGCAAGACCACGCTTCTGAACCTCATCGTGGGTTGGGAGGACGCCGAGTCCGGTTCGATCGAGTGGAGCGGGCAACACGTGCCGGCTGCCGATCGGCTATGGAACGACCTTTCAATCGTTCCTCAACGCTTGGGCCTGATCGAGGAGCTCAGCGTTGCCGAGAACATTCGCCTTCCTCTCCGGTTGGGCCAACGGGCCTCCGCGGAGGACCAGGCGCAGCACTTGATGGATGACCTGGGACTGGCTCAATTCGCCGACCGTATCCCCACCGAGATCTCGCTCGGGGAGCAGCAGCGAACCGGGCTGGCTCGAGCCCTGGTCTGCGCACCTCGATTGTTGCTCGCCGACGAGCCGACCGGCCATCAGGACGCGGTTTGGGGTCGGGGGGTCCTGAGGACTCTGCGACGAGCCGCCGATGGGGGCACGACATCGCTCATCGCGACCCACAACGAAGAGGTACTCAAGTACGTGGATCGGGTTCTCTCCATCAAGGACGGTCATCTGCACGAAGAGCTGGCCGGCGGACGCCGGGAGGACGCACACTAGGCCCGGGCGCGCACTGGCCCCTTCTCTGCGAGGGCCGCCCCGTGCTAGTCTTGGTGCTCGTTCCAAGTCCCCAGTCCGGACCCCTTCTACAGCGCGCTTCGGCGACGGCGAGGGAGGGGAGCAACCGGTCGAGCACAGGAAAGGGCGTCGTGAACAGGCAGTACAAGCGTGAGATGAAGAAGCAGGAGGGGAAGAAGCGGGCACCAACCCCGCGTCCCGCCGCTGCGCAACAGAAGCGGCAGCGCACTAAGCCTCGCCAGTTCGCCAAGGAGGTCATCGCCGAGCTTCAGAAGGTCAACTGGCCCTCTCGAAGCGAGGTCGTCTCCTACTCGACAGTGGTGCTCGTCTCAGCAGTCGCACTCGCCCTTGTTATCGCTGGCATGGATTACGTCTTCACCAAGGGCGTGCTCGTGCTGTTTGGGAGCTGACGCAGGATGCAGGAAACTCACACCGAAGATCAGAAGCTCGAGGCGGCATCGTCCACCGGTTCGGATGCGGCCGACGAGCAGCTCGCCCAGGAGGCCGCCGGGGTGACCGAGGCCACCCCTTCCGAGACGGACTCCACGGAGGCCACTGAAACGGATGGCGGCGAGGCTTCCGCCGAGGTCGCCGAGCCTGTAGTTGAGGTTGTCGAACCTGAGGCAGAGGTCGCCGAAGCTGAAGCCGAGCCGGTAGCGGCGGTCGAGGAGACCGCAACCGAGCCGGAGGCGACGGCAGTCGAGCCGGAGGCGGCGGAGACCAAGGACGACGCGGAGCCCGAGGCTGCGGCGCCCAAGGAGTGCCGAGGCAGAGGCGGACGTCGAGGACTACGAGACGATATTCGTACCTCCGACCGAGCGCCCCGGCGATTGGCTCGTCATCCACACCTACGCGGGCTACGAGAACCGGGTCAAGACGAACCTCATGTCCCGTATTCAGTCGATGAACGTGGACGACAAGATCTTCGAGGTCATCATCCCCATGGAAGACGTCATGGAGATCAAGCAGGGCCGCAAGCAGGTCGTTCAGAAGAAGGTGTTCCCCGGTTACCTCCTCGTTCGCATGTACCTCGACGACGACTCCTGGTACGTCGTCCGGAATACTCCGGGCGTGACCGGGTTCGTGGGCTCGGGAGCCAAGCCGACCCCGCTTTCGGATCGAGAGATCGACAAGATCCTCCAGGTCAAGCCCGAGGACAAGAAGAAGCTCAAGCCACGGCTCGAGTTCGAGGAGCAGGAGAGCGTTCGGGTCATCTCCGGGCCGTTTGCAAACTTCACAGGGACCATCAACGAGATCAACGTCGACCAGTCGAAGCTCAAGGTTCTGGTCAACATCTTCGGTCGTGAGACTCCGGTCGAGCTGGGCTTCGATCAGGTCGCAAAGCTCTAAAGAAGCGATCGTCTCGACGATCGCGGGCATTATGTGAGGAAGTAGAAGCTAGAGGAGAACTGATGGCACAACGCCGCCAAAAAGTCACTCAGGTGCTGAAGCTGCAGATCCCGGCTGGGCAGGCAACTCCGGCGCCTCCCGTCGGCCCTGCTCTTGGGCAGGCCGGGATCAACATCATGGACTTCTGCAAGCAGTACAACGCAGCGACACAGCAGCAGACCGGGACGATCGTTCCGGTCGAGATCACGGTCTACGAGGACCGTTCGTTCTCGTTCATCACAAAGACACCGCCGGCGGCCGTGCTTCTTCGACAGAAAGCGGGTGTCGAGAAGGGCTCACCAGAACCAAACCGGCAGAAGGTCGGCACCGTGACGAGAGATCAGGTTCGTGAAATCGCGGAGATCAAGCTCCCCGACCTCAACGCCAACGACATCGAGGGCGCGATGAAGATAGTCGAGGGCACGGCTCGTTCGATGGGAATCACTGTCCAGTAGCAATTGAGATTTCGTCGGCATGACGAAATCAGGTCCTAGCCAGTGGGAGATGGATTCAAATCCATCGTTGACCACGAGGAGGTAGAGGTACATGCCGAAGACCGGCAAGCGTTTGAAGGAATCCCTCACCAAGGTCGATCGCGATCGGCTGCACTCCGCGGGAGACGCGATCAAGGTGGTGAAGTCTCTTCCCTCGGCCAAGTTCGACGAGACCGTCGAGCTGAACCTTCGTCTCGGAGTCGATCCTCGCAAAGCCGATCAGATGGTCCGCGGCGCGGTGTCTCTCCCCAACGGGACCGGCAAGACCGTCAGAGTTGCAGTCTTCGCAAAGGGTGCGCAGGCTGATGCCGCAGAAGCCGCAGGCGCCGACGTAGTTGGTGACGACGATCTCGCAGAGCGCATCGAGGGGGGCTGGCTCGATTTCGACGCAGCCGTGGCCACACCCGAAATGATGCCAGTCGTCGGAAAGCTCGGGCGCGTGCTCGGCCCCCGTGGGCTCATGCCGAATCCAAAGTCGGGCACGGTCACACCGGACGTCGCCAAGGCGGTCAACGATCTCAAGGGCGGACTTGTCGAGTACCGCACCGACAGACACGGCAACCTTCACCTGATCATCGGCAAGAAGAGCTTCGCAGAGGGCGATCTGGCGGTGAACTACGCGACCGTCATGGACGAGATCGTCCGAGCCAAACCCGCCGCCGCCAAGGGCCGCTACCTCAAGAGCATCACGGTCTCGACAACCATGTCCCCTGGAGTACGAATCGACCCTACGCGCTACAAAGATCTCGAGGCTGGGCACCTGGAGGAGGCGGAGGGCTAGCGGCCACTGGGTAGCAGGAGTAACGCGCACGCCGCGTGAAACCACATGATGGAGGAGACAAACAACAACTGGCAGTCACACGAGGCCGAGCGGATGCTCGGCCTCATTGCTGATCCCAACCGGTTGAGAGTCTTCAGCGCCCTCGCGCTCGGTGCAACCACCACCACTGATATTCGAGACATGACTTCGCTGGATGCGCGCACGGTTGAGAGGGCACTGGCGCGGCTGGTGGCGGGCGAACTCGTGGTGCGAGAATCGAACGGCGTGGTCAGGCTGCTTGACCGAGGATCTGCTGATAGTTGCGCGGAGCATCGGCGAGAAGCGTGATCGAGAGGGGGCCGCGGACTCCGACATGCCCGGCGCGGTTGTGCTGGCCCGGTTCATGAAGAACGGTCGTCTCACGGCCATTCCCGTGCAACTCTCCAAGCGCACAATCGTGCTTGACTACCTCGCTCAGAGCTTCGAACCAGGTCGGCGCTACAAGGAAAAGGAGGTCAACGAGATCCTCGCCCGCTATCACGAGGACGTCGCCGCCCTACGCCGCTACATGGTGGACGAGGGCTTCATGGAGCGGGAGGCGGGTGTCTACTGGCGCTCTGGAGGAAGCTTCGAGATCTGACCTGTAGGGTCGAGAGAGATGACTCTTTACGAGGTGACGCGAGCGGTAGAGGCGGAGCAGCCTGTGATGATCTCCGCGCTCATGGGCTGGGTGGACGCGGCTTCGGTCGCCACCGACGCCGCCAAGCACATCGCAGGAACGGGGCCGGTCGTAGCTACGTTCGATGGCGACGAGCTCTTCGACTACCGATCGAACCGACCCATTCTTGACATCATCGATGGAGCCATGGCCGACGTGACCTGGCCCGAGATAACCGTGAGGGAATCAACACTCGGGGGCCGTGACGTTCTGGTGTTGACGGGAACCGAACCTGACATGCGATGGCGCGGGTTCTCTGCGTCGGTCGTCGAGCTCGCGAAGAAATTCAACGTCGGCCTGCATGTGACGCTCGGGGCGGTGCCGGCGGCCGTCCCTCACACACGCGGCAACGCCATTGTTGACCACAGCGTCGCGCGAGGGGCTGATTACGGACACCACCAATCTGCCTCCCACGATGCGGGTACCGAGCGCGGCGATCAGCATCGTCGATCGAGAGCTGGGGCGGGCGGGCATCGACACCGTCGGATTTTTCGCGCAGGTGCCGCACTACGTTGCCGGCCCCTACCACGACGGCATCGTCACCTTGGTGGGTCGTGTCGCGTCTCAGGTCGGAGCCGAGGTGTCGCTGGACGAGCTCCGTCAGCAAGCCTTGACCGAGCGCGCACAGCTGGACGAGATCGTGTCGGGTCGGCCAGAAGCGAAGGAACACGTAGCCAGGCTCGAAGCAGCTACGGAACAGGAGAACATCCCGTCGGGCGATGAGCTCGCCGAGGAGTTCCAGCGCTATTTCAGCCAGCAGGACCGGGGCGGAGGCCCCTTCCCCGGCAGCGGCTCAGACCCCTTCGACAGCTAGGCTTACCGGCAACGGCCGAGCACTACGTCCATCGCCCGCGGTGCACGACTTGTTCTGGAGACTTGCGGCCGCGTTTTGCCGAGCCGGTTGTCTCGGTCGACGCCGCGTGTCCAACGGTGACGATGCCGACCGGTGCGACGTCATCCGGGATGTGAAGGAGATCCTTTAGCCCCTGCAGTCTGTGCGAACCGAAGATGCCCGCGCTCAGTCCCTCGTTGACAGTCGCGAGAAGCACGAGCATCAGCATCGCTCCCGCATCGACCCACCAGTAGGGGACCGGCCAATCGATCTCGGTGCCATCGTCCTTGACCTTGTCGGGCTCCCGATAGCGGTCGTGATAGTCCTCTTCCCGGATGCAGATCACGAGGTGTACGGGTGCCGTCGACATCCAAGGGAGCATGCCTGAGGCCACGTATTGAGCCTCGTTGCCCAACTCGGCTATCGCCTTTCGTGTGGCTGCGTCGGTGACGACAACCAGGTACTGACCCTGACTGTGGCCGGCGCTTGGCGCCCGGCCGGCGGCGTCGAGGATGCGCTCGAGCGCCTCCGGATCTACCGGGGTGGCGAGATAGTTACGGATCATCTTGCGCTTTCGAACGACCTCAGCGAACTCCATGGTGTCCTCCTTGTTGGCCGATGCGATATCCTCCTATGCTTAAGCAGCCCCAGACCGCAGGTGGGTCCGCCCTTAATTCCCACAGCCTGCGCAGGCGAGCGAATCGGTTCCTTCGGGAGCCGTTGACGCACTCTCTCGTGCGCGGTCGCCGTCTGGTGACCGCTTTTTGATGTCAGGGAACCAATCAAGAGGGAGAAGCGCCTATGGCTAGACCGGAAAAGGTTGCGGCCGTCAAAGAGATCTCGGAGAGGTTCAGCAACAGCGAAGCTGCGCTGCTCACCGAGTACCGGGGCCTCACTGTCAGCCAGATGGCCGAGGTCCGGCAAGCGCTCCGCGAGGCGGATGCCGACACCGACTACAAGGTGTCGAAGAACTCGCTTGCTCGGATTGCGGTCAAGGATCTCGGCCTGGACGACCTGATCGAACTGCTCGTCGGACCGACCGCTATCGCGTACGTCACGGGGGATGCGGCTGCGGCGGCAAAGGCAATCGACACCGTCGCCAAGAAGTACCCGGTCCTGAAGGTCAAGGGAGGCCTCCTAGCGGGCAAGTTCATTTCTGCGGAGCAGGCAACGGAGCTCGCCAAGCTCGAGCCGCGTGAGACCCAGCTCGCCAAGATGGCCATGATGATGAACCAGCCCGCGCAGCTCACGGTCAACGTGCTTGCCGCACTGCTGCGGGACTTCGGATCGATGCTGCTGCAGGTCGTCAGCCAGAAGGAATCGGACGCGCCCCCAGCCGAAGAAGCACCGAGCGCGGAGGCACCTGCCGAAGAAGCACCGAGCGCGGAGGCACCTGCCGAAGAAGCACCGAGCGCGGAGGCACCTGCCGAAGAAGCACCGAGCGCGGAGGCACCTGCCGAGGCTCCCGAAGAGGCACCCAACGATTCGACCGAGTCCACAGACGAAGACGCCGCCACCGACGGCGAGAAAGAGGAGGAGGAGTAATCAATGGCTACCAAGACACTCAGCCACGAAGAAGTACTCGATGCCATCGCCGATTGGACGGTGCTCGAGCTCAGTGAGTTCGTGAAGGCGTTCGAGGAGAAGTTCGGCGTCAGCGCAGCGGCCCCGGTCGCAGTGGCCGCCGGTCCCGGAGGCGGCGGAGGCGAAGCAGCCGTCGAGGAGGAGAAGGACGAGTTCGACGTCATCCTCAATGCTGCAGGCGACAAGAAGATTCAGGTCATCAAAGAGGTCCGCAGCTTGACGAGCCTCGGCCTGAAGGAGGCCAAGGACGTTGTCGACAGCGCGCCGAAGGCCGTGCTCGAGAAGGTCACCAAAGAGCAGGCGAACGAGGCGAAGGAAAAGCTCGAGGCCGCCGGCGCCACAGTCGAGCTCAAGTAGCAGCAAACAGACGCAGGTCGGGCGGGCTCCCACGGGGGCCCGCCCGTTTCGCGTTGAGGGTGCCGGTCAGGAAACCAAGAGCAAAACCCGGCATCGAGGGAGGGGACTTGGATGCGGACTGCCTGAGAGGCCCGCTTGAGTTGGGTGCCGGACATCTTTGGACCAAAAATATTGCTGAGCGGGGGGGGTTAATGGTCCAAAGAACTAGTTTTCGGCCATGCGGGCCTACCAGGTCGGCCACCTGACGAATTGCCCCCTTTGAAGCCGCCTTTGGGGTTGCTTCCAGCCCCCACGCCGCGGGACCGGGCAAGAGCCAGCTAAGCGGCTCGCGTTTTCCCGTTCAGGGCCCCTCACCTGGGAATACGTAGGCGAAGCTGGGTGTTGACCCGAAGGCACGAGCAGGATTATGGTGATTTCTGGCCCAATACGAGGGGTACCTATACAGGCGCTGCCACGATCAGGCCAACTGAATAGTCGTTTACTTGACGCGGGTGTAGGCGTGCGCCTATACTCGCGTGCTGCTGTGTCCACCCCCTGTGCGTCTCAGACGTTCTGTCGCGCGGCTAAGAACCGCCCAGTTCGATCCGTTCGGGGAGCAAGCTTCAGAACCGCCGTCTAGAACCGCCAAGAGGAGGCTCGCTTGTCGTTCAATGCCCTGCGCGAACGTCGCACGTTCGCCAAACTCACCGAGGTACTTCCTCCCCCGGATTTGATCTCGGTCCAGAAAGAATCCTTCACCTGGTTCCTCGAAGAGGGCCTGAAGGACACGCTCAATGACATGTCCCCGATCGAGGACTTCACGGGGAACCTCGCGCTCCAGTTCCTCTCTCATCGATTCGAGCCACCGAAGTTCGATGAGGACGAGTGCAAGGAGAAGGACCTCGATTTCTCCCGCCCGCTGTTCGTGACCGCCGCTTTCATCAACAAGGAAACCGGCGAGATCAAGGAGCAGACGGTCTTCATGGGTGATTTCCCGATGATGACCGAGAAGGGCACCTTCATCATCAACGGAACCGAGCGAGTGGTGGTCAGCCAGCTCGTCCGTTCCCCTGGTGTCTATTTCGACCGCAGCGTCGACAAGACGTCCGACAAGGACATCTACGCGTGCAAGGTCATCCCCGCACGTGGTGCATGGCTGGAGTTCGAAACCGACAAGCGCGACACCGTCGGTGTCCGAGTTGACCGCAAGCGCCGCCAGTACGTGACCGTGCTGCTGAAAGCCCTTGGGTTCGGCGACGACAACGAGATCCTCGAGCTGTTCGAGGGCGCCGAGTCGATCGCAGCAACCCTCGAGAAGGACACGATCGAGACCCAGGAAGAGGCCCTGATCGATGTCTACCGCAAGCTCCGTCCGGGCGAGCCGCCCACGGTCGAGAGCGCGCGCAGCCTGATCGAGAACCTGTTCTTCAACCCCAAGCGATACGACCTCGCTCGTGTCGGTCGCTACAAGGTCAACCGCAAGCTCCAGTTCGAGTCGACCGAGGACGCCATCACCGAGATGGGATCGGTCCTCCGCAAAGAGGACATTCTCGAGACGATTCGCTACTTGGTGAAGCTGCACGCTGGCGACCCGGACTACGAGACCGACGACATCGACCACTTCGGCAACCGCCGGGTCCGTCCGGTCGGCGAGCTCATTCAGAACCAGATCCGCGTCGGGCTCTCCCGCATGGAGCGAGTCGTCAAGGAGCGAATGACGACCCAGGACGTCGAGGCGATCACGCCTCAGACGTTGATCAACATCCGTCCCGTCGTCGCCTCGATCAAGGAGTTCTTCGGATCGAGCCAGCTCAGTCAGTTCATGGACCAGACGAACCCGCTCTCCGGACTGACGCATCGCCGTCGTCTCTCGGCCCTCGGGCCAGGGGGTCTTAGTCGCGAGCGCGCCGGTTTCGAGGTGCGAGACGTTCACCCGAGCCACTACGGCCGTATGTGCCCGATCGAGACGCCGGAGGGTCCGAACATCGGTCTCATCGCGTCGCTCTCGACCTACGCGCGTCTCAACCGCTACGGCTTCGTCGAGACGCCTTACCGCAAGGTCATCAAGGGCAAGGTAACGGACCAGATCGAGTACCTGACCGCCGACCAGGAAGACCGCTCGGTCATCGCTCAGGCAAACGCAGTGATCGACGAGAAGGGCAACTTCACCGAGGACAAGGTGCTTGCCCGAGCTCGTCACAACGATCCCGACTACGTCGACGCGGTCGACCTCGACTTCATGGATGTCAGCCCGAAGCAGATCGTGTCGGTCAGCGCATCCTGCATCCCGTTCCTCGAGCACGACGACGCCAACCGGGCCCTCATGGGCGCCAACATGCAGCGTCAAGCGGTGCCCCTGCTCAAGCCACAGGCCCCCATCGTTGGGACCGGGCTCGAGTTTCGAGCAGCCACCGACGCCGGTGACGTAGTCGTTGCCGAGCAGGACGGCACCATCGAGGAGGTCACTGCGGACCGCATCGTGATCGCGGCCAAGACCGGACACGAGCGTCACATCTACAAGCTCGAGAAGTTCCGTCGTTCGAACCAGTCGACGTGCATGAACCAGCGACCTCTGGTGCGAGAGGGACAGAAGATCAAGCAGGGTGACGTGCTCGCCGACGGTGCATCAACCGACAACGGTGAGATGGCACTGGGCGCAAACCTGATGGTCGCCTTCATGTCCTGGGAGGGCTACAACTTCGAGGACGCCATCATCCTGTCCGAGCGCCTCGTCAAGAAGGACATCCTGTCCTCGATCCACATCGAGGAGTACGAGATCGATGCTCGCGACACCAAGCTCGGTCCCGAGGAGATCACTCGCGACATCCCCAACGTCTCCGAAGAGGTCCTCGCAGATCTCGACGAGCGGGGCATCATCCGTATCGGTGCCGACGTCGGCACCGGCGACGTGCTCGTAGGCAAGGTCACGCCCAAGGGCGAGACCGAGCTGACTCCCGAGGAGCGCCTGCTTCGAGCGATCTTCGGTGAGAAGGCGCGTGAGGTGCGCGACACCTCGCTAAAGATGCCTCACGGTGAGGAGGGCAAGGTCATCGGCGTTCGCCTGTTCACTCGTGAGCAGGGCGACGAGCTGTCCCCCGGAGTCAACGAGCTCGTGCGCGTGTTCGTTGCCCAGAAGCGCAAGATCTCCGAGGGCGACAAGCTGGCCGGACGCCACGGAAACAAAGGTGTCATCTCGAAGATCCTCCCCGAGCAGGACATGCCGTTCCTGCCGGACGGAACTCCGATCGACATCATCCTGAACCCGCTCGGCGTTCCATCTCGAATGAACCTCGGCCAGGTGCTCGAGAGTCATCTCGGGTGGGTTGCCAAGCATCACTTCGATGATGACGACCGCACGCCCGAGCCAGGGAAGTGGCACGACGCAGATCCCCAGTGGGTTTCCACTCCGGTGTTCGACGGAGCGCGTGAGGACGAGATCCTCGATGCGCTCGACAAGGTCGCCGCACGCAAGACGGAGTACCCACTCGTCAACAAGGTCGGAAAGGCCCAGTTGTACGACGGGCGCTCCGGTGAGCCGTACGACAACGAGATCACCGTCGGATACATGTACGTGCTGAAGCTCAGCCACATGGTCGACGACAAGATCCACGCACGGTCGACTGGTCCGTACTCGATGATCACGCAGCAGCCTCTCGGAGGTAAGGCGCAGTTCGGTGGCCAGCGCTTCGGAGAGATGGAGGTGTGGGCGCTCGAGGCATACGGCGCTGCCTACTGCCTGCAGGAGTTGCTGACGATCAAGTCGGACGACGTGCTTGGTCGAGTGAAGGTCTACGAGGCTGTGGTCAAGGGCGAGAACATCCCCGAGCCCGGCATCCCCGAGTCCTTCAAGGTGCTCATCAAGGAAATGCAATCCCTCTGCTTGAACGTCGAGGTGCTCTCGGCGACGGGTGAGGAGATCGAAATGAAAGAGATCGACGAGGACATCTTCCGCACTGCGGAGGAACTTGGCATCGACCTGTCCCGTCGCGAGCCATCATCCGTCGAGGAGGTCTGAGTAGCTTGATAGACGTTAACTATTTCGACGAACTGAGGATCGGGCTCGCTACGGGCGACCAGGTTCGCGCCTGGTCGAACGGCGAGGTCAAGAAGCCCGAAACCATCAACTACCGCACGCTCCGTCCGGAGAAGGACGGACTCTTCTGCGAGAAGATCTTCGGTCCGACTAAGGACTGGGAGTGCTACTGCGGTAAGTACAAGCGTGTCCGCTTCAAGGGCATCATCTGCGAGCGCTGTGGCGTCGAGGTAACTCGCGCCAAAGTGCGTCGCGAGCGCATGGGACACATCGAGCTCGCAGCACCGGTGACCCACATCTGGTACTTCAAGGGCGTTCCATCTCGTCTCGGATACCTGCTCGACCTGGCTCCCAAAGAGCTCGAGAAGGTCATCTACTTCGCGGCGTCGATAGTGACGTCCGTCGACGAGGACAAGCGCCACAAGGACCTCCCGGATCTCGAAGAGGAGATCCAGCACGAGGTCGCTCGTTTCGAGTCGGACCGAGACAAGCGTCTCGAGGAGATCCTCAAGGAGACGGAAGGACGTCTCGAGGAGATGGAGGCCCGTAAGGCTCGTAGCTCCGAGAAGACCGCGGCGAAGAATCAGAGCGAGCGCCAGCAGAAGGAAGTACGCGAGCGTGCCGAGCGGAACATCGCCATGGCGCGTGACGTCTTCGAGCTGTTCCAGAACCTCAACGTGAAGCAGATCGTCGACGACGAGATTCAGTGGCGCGAGCTCAAGGACCGCTACGGCGAGTACTTCCAGGGAGGCATGGGGGCCGAGTCGATCAAGGACCTCATCGCCAACCTTGACCTCAAGGAGGAGGAGGCGTTCCTCCGCGACCAGATCAAGACGGCCAAAGGCCAGAAGCGCCAGCGCGCGATCAAGCGCCTGAAAGTCGTGGCGCCGTTCAGCGACGAGGCGAAGAAGAACTCTCCACTCGGCATGGTCCTTGACTGTGTCCCCGTCATCCCGCCGGACCTTCGTCCGATGGTGCAACTCGACGGTGGCCGCTTCGCCACGTCAGACCTAAACGACCTCTACCGCAGGGTCATCAACCGCAACAACCGCCTGAAGAGGCTTCTCGACCTCGGGGCTCCCGAGATCATCGTCAACAACGAGAAGCGCATGCTCCAGGAGGCCGTGGACGCGCTGTTCGACAATGGCCGTCGCGGACGTCCGGTCACCGGACCGGGCAACCGTCCGCTCAAGTCTCTGTCGGACATGCTCAAGGGAAAGCAAGGACGTTTCCGTCAGAACCTGCTCGGAAAGCGCGTCGACTACTCCGGCCGAAGCGTCATCGTTGCCGGCCCGAAGCTCAAGCTGCACCAGTGCGGACTGCCGAAGCAGATGGCGCTGGAGCTCTTCAAGCCATTCGTCATGAAGCGTCTGGTGGACCTGGGCCACGCTCAGAACATCAAGAGCGCAAAGCGCATGGTCGAACGCAGCCGCCCGCACGTCTGGGACGTGCTCGAGGAGATCATTCACGAGCACCCGGTGCTGCTGAACCGTGCACCAACGCTCCACCGTTTGGGCATCCAGGCTTTCGAGCCCATCCTGGTCGAGGGCAAGGCGATTCAGATTCACCCGCTCGTCTGCGTCGCTTTCAACGCTGACTTCGACGGTGACCAGATGGCGGTCCACGTTCCGCTCAGCTCCGAGGCTCAGGCCGAGGCTCGTTTGCTCATGCTGTCCGCTCACAACGTGCTTAGTCCCGCGCACGGCGACCCGATCGTGGCGCCGACGCAGGACATCATCATCGGCACGTACTACCTCACCGCCGATCACGGCGGCGAGAAGGGTGAGGGCATGGTGTTCTCGAATGCCTGGGAGCTCCTGAAGGCTTACGACGCGAAGGCCGTGGACATCCACGCACGGGTAAGAGTGCGCGGACTCAAGCGCTTCGAGGGCGAGGACCAGGCCGAGTACGACGCCAATCCACGTCGCATCGCCGAGTCGACCGCAGGCCGGGTGATCTTCAACGAGAGCTTCCCCGAGGACTTCCCGTTCCAGGACACTCCGGTGAAGAAGAAGGAGCTTGCCGCTCTGGTCGAGCGCTGTGCGCGCACATACGACAAGAAGGAACTGGCCGACGTCCTCGACAACATCAAGGACACCGGGTTCCGTTACGCCACCAAGGCCGGAGTAACCATCGGTCTCGAAGACGTAACGACTCCGAAGAGCAAGCCGAAGATCCTCGAGGCGCACGAGAAGCTGGCGTCGAAAGTCGAGGGTCAGTACACCAAGGGCGTCATCACCGAGTCGGAGCGCAACCAGAGTCTGATCGAAATCTGGACCAAGGCCACCGACGAAGTAACCGAGGCGATGGAGGAGAGCTTTGACGAGCTGAACCCCATCTACATGATGGCGACCTCGGGAGCTCGAGGGAACATCGCACAGATCCGCCAGCTGGCGGGTATGCGTGGACTCGTCGCAAACCCACGAGGTGAAATCATCCCTCGGCCAATCAAGGCGAACTTCCGCGAGGGCCTGACCGTTCTCGAGTACTTCATCTCGACGCACGGTGCTCGAAAGGGACTTGCGGACACGGCGCTTCGTACGGCCGACTCCGGTTACCTGACGCGGCGACTCGTCGACGTCAGCCAGGAGGTCATCGTGCGCGAGGAGGACTGCGGAACCGATCGCGGTCTGCGGATCGATCTCATCAAGGAGCGCAGCGCACTGAAGCAGAAGCTGATCTCCAGGATCCTGCTCGAGGACATCGTTGATCCCGAGGGCAACGTCGTCAAAGCGGCGGGCGACTCGATCAACACCGAGGATGTCGCCGATGTCGAGAACTCGGGGGCCAAGGAGTCGATCGTTCGATCGGTGCTCACTTGCGACTCGCGCTACGGCGTCTGCCAGAAGTGCTACGGCATCAGTCTTGCGACCAACGCGCTTGTCGAGCTTGGCGAGGCAGTAGGAATCGTTGCTGCCCAGTCCATCGGCGAGCCAGGAACCCAGCTGACGATGCGTACGTTCCACACTGGTGGTGTCGCGAACGTCGAGGACATCACTCAGGGTCTGCCCCGAGTTGTCGAGCTATTCGAGGCTCGCACGCCAAAGGGGAAGGCCGAGATCGCAGCAGCGACGGGCCGAGTCGAGATCCACGACGACGAGAAGTCGCGTCAGCTCGAGCTCATCCCCGATGACGGCAGTGAGTCGATTCCTTACAAGGTGTCGCGTTTCGCTCGTCTCCACCCGGGGATCCGCAACGGCGATCACGTCGAGGCGGGCCAGTCGCTTACCGAGGGAAACAAGGACCCAGACGAGGTCCTCGACATCCTCGGTACGCGTGAGGTACAGCTTTACCTCGTGAACGAAGTGCAGAACGTGTACCGGAGCCAAGGCGTGCCGATCCACGACAAGCACATCGAGCTGATCGTTCGTCAGATGCTTCGCAAGGTCACTGTGCTCGAGCCCGGCGAGACCGAGTTCATGCCGAACCAGGATGTGGACGCTCGTGTCTTCGCCGAATCCAACGAGACGGTTGTCGCCAACGGCGGCGAGCCGGCAACGGCCCGACCGAAGCTGATGGGTATCACGAAGGCGTCGCTTGCGACCGAGTCGTGGCTCTCCGCGGCATCGTTCCAGGAGACGACCCGTGTGCTCACCGAGGCCGCGATCAACGGCAAGAGCGATCCTCTGCTCGGCCTCAAGGAGAACGTCATCATCGGGAAGCTCATACCTGCGGGTACCGGCATGAGTCGTTACCGCAACGTGTCGATAGAGACGACCGGCGAGGGCGCAATCTCCGATGCCGAGGCACGCGAGATGTTCGGTCTTCCTCCTCGTACCGAGGAAGAGGACGCAGCACGCGAGCTCTTCGGCGACGGACTCCGCGCGGTGCCCGACTCTTCGGAGGACGGCGAGGGCCAAGCCGAGGCGGATTCGGTGAATCTCGACGAAGAGGTCAGCACAGCCGCCGAGTAGGCGGACTCGTTTCAGGCAGAGCGTGTCAACAACAAGAGGCCCCCGGTTTTTCCGGGGGCCTCTTTGCGCGAGGCGGTTGCAACTGCTCCTGTCGAAGGACTAGGTTCCAAACAGATCGGGGACGCGAAGGGGCCACGGATGAACCAGGCGGAAAGGCAGCGATCGTCTCGACGATCGCGGGCATTGCCCGACGACGGCGCTCCAACGCTGGCGTGAGTGGAGAAGCCCCGAAGGGGCGTCGGAGCGTGAGGGGAGCAAAAAGGCCGCGCAGAACCACGCTCGCGGACGTTGCGGAGCGCGCCTCAGTCGACCGCTCGGTCGTCTCGCGAGTTCTCAGCGGCGACTCACGGCTAAGCATTCGTAATTCGACGCGCGAGCGAGTTCTGCAGGCGGTCGCCGATCTCCAGTATCGGCCGAATGCAACAGCGAGAAGTCTTCGTCAAGGCCGTACCGGCATCCTGGGCTTACTTATCCCGGATTTCTTGAACCCCGTGTATCCGGCGATCGTTAAGGGCGCCGAGTCTGCCGCCGGTGAACTCGGCGCAGGGTTGCTAGTGGCGAGTTCCTGCGACGGAGGATTCGGGGGGCACCGTTACGCGGAGCTCGTCACGCAGGGACGAATAGACGGGCTGGTGCTGGCGGGCCAAAGTGAAACCGACGAGGTCTCTGCATCTTTGTTGAGGTCGGGAGTTCCTTGGCTGATGCTCAATCTGTGTTCGAAAGACATTCATCGATGCGTCGTCCTCGACGACCACCGCGCGGCCAACCTGGCGGTAAATCATCTCCTCGGGCAAGGGCACACCAAGATTGCCCATCTCGGAGGTCCGCCGTTCGGAGCGAGCGCAAGTCGGCGGCGCGCCGGATACGAAGCAGCTCTGCGAAAGGCCGGAGTGGACGTCACAGGTGGCACCATTACCGCTGAGTACACCGAGGAGGCGGGCGCCAAGGCAACGGAACAGCTTCTTGCAGCCGAGGACCGCCCAACTGCGATCTTTGCTGCGAACGTGTTCCAAGCGATCGGTGCCCTTCGTGCAACTCGACTCGCCGGGGTGCACGTCCCGCGCCACCTCTCGATAGTTACTATCCACGACCTGCGACCGGCAGCCTTCGTGGATCCTGCACTGACGACGGTGAGGATGCCACTGGAGGAGCTGGGTAGCCGGGCGGTTCAGTTGCTCGAACAGTCGTCGCCCGATGAGCACTTCCAGGAGGTCGTCGCAGAACCGATGGAGCTCGTTGTGCGCGATTCGACCGCCCCACCTCCGAGCTGACGCCCCTTCAGAAGGGGCGTTCGAAAAGCAGACCGCGACCGGCGAAGCCCACCGTCCGGTCGAGCGCCAACAGAAACCTGGTCGCGAGTTGTTCCTGCGTCCGCAAGAGCCACAACGCCTCGGTTTGCACCCAGGCGTTCTCGCGAGCGCGTTCCATGCTCCACATCTCGACAGCCTCGTCGGCCTGCCCCAGAACGCGGTCGAGGATTCCAAGGACACCCTTTTTGAACCAGGGCTCGATTTTTTCCTGAGCCTCGGCCAACAGGGCGTTGATGCGGCAGAAGTCTCGGTACTGGGCCGAGTCGCGCTCGAGATCCCGCTTCATCTCACGGCAGGTCGACTCGAGGGCCAGGACGAGATCGTGATTGATGTGCGCGTTCATTCCGGCGAGTGCGAACTGAATGGGAGTGATCCGAGAGTTGTGACGCGCTTGGAATAGTGGGTTCCAGGACCGTGCACAGGATCCGGGATCGTGAATGAAGTCATCGAGCGCCTTGAAGTACAGGTTCGCGAAGACGACGTCCAGCCGTTCGACGAATTCCTTGTCCTCGAACTCATGGCCGATGCTCCGGTCGAGGACATCCTCGGTGACCGCCAGGTACATCTTGTTGAACTGAGCAACTCCGTCGGCGTTCGGAAGCTGGGCCTGGATGAGCCGCATCCGAGTGATGACGTCGGTGATGGATCTCGGTTCTTCCTTGGGCACTATGAGTGTGAGTTCTTCCTGAGGGCGAGTCAGTACACCTTTGAGCCAGTTCCAAGCCCCATGTTCCCCCCGATTCTCCGATCCTGCCTGATCGACCTAAGCGAAAAGAGAATTATGACGCGGCACCGTCGACGGCACTGAGTCCTGGATGCCGCTGGTATCGCTTTGTTTCGACGGCTAGCCTGACGACATGAGCACATCGCGCAGCCGGTTCTCCGGTGTCCCCCTCTTTCTCGTCATCGGCAGCGATGTACTTAGGGCGGGCAAGGTCGCACGGGAACTGGCCCATCGCTATGCGCCTGACTACGAGGTTGCCGAGGCCGCCTCGGGGGCCGACGCCATGGCGCTTGCCCAGCAACTGTCCACCGAGGGTCGGCGCATCGCGCTGGTGCTGTCGAGCCTGGCACTAACGGACACCGACGGATGGGAAGCGATGACCGCCGTTCGAGCTCATCATCCGGGAGCACTGCGGGTTGTCTACTTGCAACCTGGCGATCGTGAGGAGGCTCAGTTGGTTCAGCGGCCGCTCCAAATGGGACTGGCCGATCACTACGTGGTCGTACCGATGGTTTCGCCCGATGAGATCTTTCACGCCGCCATCTCGGAACTGTTGGGAGAGTGGGCGGGCTCGTATGGCGTACAGCTCGAAATTGCTCAATTGATCGGCGAGGTTGGCTCGGCGCGAATGCATCAGCTCCGCGACCTTGCGGGGCGCAACGGCGTCGCCGTTGGAGTCCTCGATGCCCGAAGCAAGGACGGTCAGCGTGCGTTGAGTGAAGCGGGGTTTGACGACAGCGTGCTTCCCGTCCTCGTGCTTTGGTCGGGGTTGGCACTGCGCGATCCGACCGATGTCGAGATCACCGACGCGTTCACGGGCGGGGACACTCCGGACTGGACGACCTTCGATGTCGCGGTCATCGGAGGCGGTCCCGCCGGACTGGCCGCCGGCATGTCGGCAGCGTCGGAGGGCCTTCAATCATTCGTGCTAGATCGGACCGCCATGGGAGGTCAGGCGGGTACGACCTCGCGCATTCGAAACTACCTGGGGTTTCCCCGAGGAATCTCTGGTCGGGAGTTGGCGAAGCGAGCCTTCGATCAAGCCTGGACCTTCGGGGTCGCGTTCCAGTTCGCTCGGTCGGCCGATCGGATCACCTGGGCGGGCGATCATTTCGTCACTCTGTTGTCCGATGGAATCGAGGTTCGATCCAGGGTCTTGGTGCTCGCCCCGGGGGTCGATTACCGCCGGCTGGACGTTCCCGAACTCGAGGAACTCGTGGGACGGGGCGTTTACTACGGGGCCGCCGTCACAGAGGCAGAGTCAATGAAGGGCCGTGACGTCTTCGTAGTTGGCGGCGGTAATGCGGCGGGCCAGGCGGCGGTCCATCTCTGCAGGTTGGCCAAGAGCGTGACGATGCTCGTGCGTGGATCCTCTCTGTCCACCAGCATGTCGGACTACTTGATCCGCCAAATTCACGTGAACGACAACATCACCATCCGCTCCAATTCCAGCATTGTGGGGGGTGGAGGAGGCCAGGCCCTCGAGTTCATTGAGATTCTTGACGAAAACGGAAACACGCATCGCCACGATGCAGGTGGTTTGTTCGTTCTAATCGGTGCCGAGCCGCGCACGGACTGGTTACCCGATGAGCTCCTCAGAGACGAGTGGGGTTACATCCTCACCGGACAAGATCTCGCACTGACCGCCGGATGGTCTCTGGGAAGAGCCCCACTTCCATACGAAACGTCTATGCCCGGCGTCTTTGCTGTCGGCGACGTTCGTCATGGATCGATCAAACGGGTCGCGTCCGCTGTGGGCGAGGGCTCAGTCGTCATCCAGGGCGTGCATACCTATCTGGCAGAAGAAGAGACTCCGCGCTCCACCCACTAGTCCTGGAGCTGCCATTCATCGTTGCTCAAGATTGGGACGCGCTCGCCTTCACGCGTGATTCCATCGACCTCGAGGTCGGGCGATCCGACCATGAAATCGGTGTGCACCGCGCTGACGTTGAGCCCGCGCTCCTGACGCTCCTCGGCCGTCAGCTCGCCTGAGCCCTCAAGGGCAGTCGGGATCCCCGAACCGAAGGCGATGTGGCTGGTCGCATTCTCGTCAAGCAGGGTGGAGAAGAAGATCACGCCCGACTTCCCGATGGGCGAGGATCCGTCGACCAGGGCGAGCTCGCCAAGATGCCTTGCCCCTTCGTCCACGTCGAGTTGACCGCGAATGATCTCGGCTCCGGTACTCGCGTTCACGTCGGTGACGATGCCGTCGACGAACGTCAGCTCGAGATCCCTCACCACCGATCCTCCGGTGGCAAGGGGCCGGGTCGAGCGGATCACTCCATCGGCGCGCTTGCGGTCTGGTGCGGTGAAGACCTCCTCCGTTGGCAGGTTCGGCCTGAACGTCACTCCCCAGTTCGTAGTCATCTCCGCCGCGTCCCACTTTGCGTCGGGTATCAGTCCCACAGTCAGGTCCGTCCCGGGCCCTCGATAGTGCAGCGCGTCGAAGGATCGCTCGTTCATCTGGCCGGCCCTGGTGTTGAGTCGTTCGATGTGTGACTGCCATGCCGCGACCGGGTCCGGTTGATCGATTCTGAGGAAGGAACGTAGATAGGCCCACAACCGGTCGACGTCGGCTTCGCCGAAAGCGGTTTCGGCCCAGCCCGCAGTGGGCCAGGGCACGATCGTCCAGTTCACCTCGCCACTCAGGTTTGCAGTCAGGCGCGAGGAGAGCGAGGGCATTCGGTCAAGCGCGGCCCGCTCCGCATCGACATCCGCCAAAAGGTCCGGTTCGGGGTCGCCAACGATCGAGATGTCCGCCGAGTGATGCTCGGCCGTGTAGTCGGCCCGCGCGTTCAGCCAGGGAGGCGTCCACCCGAGGGTGTCCTCGGGCGCGTGACGGATGCGTGACCGCTTCGAGTGAGGATCCCAGTACCAGATGTCGACGTAGCGGGCTCCCATCGCGTAGCCCTCTTCAGCTATCGCCCGCGCCAGCGGCGCGTGCTCGATCATTGCGTTGATCGTTACGTCCTGACCAGCCTGCAGGTTGGCACCCATGCTCAAAACGAGCCGTGCGTAGGACTGGATCTCGTCTTCGTTCACGTGGCTCCTTCGATCTTGGGGCAATCGGGTGAGAGCGAACGCTACCGGATCGCCAGGCCGGAAAAGTAAGAGCCCCCGGGGGAACGGGGGCTCTTAGATCGGATTCGGGCGTTGGTTCCGCCTGCCGAGCGGGACACGATCTTTCGATACGTTCCAGGTTGCCCGAACCCGTGTTCCTTGTCGGTGCTCTGCGCGATCGTCGAGACGATCGCTAGGTCGGTGCTCTGCACGATCGTCGAGACGATCGCTAGGTCGGTGCTCTAAAGGTCCTTACATAACGGGCTCGAGGCTGTCCGCCACTCGCCTCAGGGTGCTGGCCACTGCGTGCCGCACTCCGGAGCGGGTGACTTCTGCCCCCTCATCGACGTGAGGCCTGGCGAAACGCTCTTCGTCCGCCCCCTGACGCGTGTCGCGCTGCTGCTCCTTGGCGATCTCGTATGAGCTGATGGAGATCATCGTCTACCCCTCCTTTCGGGCTTTTCGGGTCATTTGCCTCAGGTGGATTTCAGTAGCTGTTCTATCGATGTCGAACTCATGGTTCGAAATCTATCGAACGCCTTGACTGATGTCAACCCCGGGGTGCTTAATACAGGGGTGAACCTGGCCCCGATCCCCGAAAACCGTCCGAAGTCTCTAGAACGAGCGTTTCATACATATAGAACGGTCGTTTGGGTAAGCTGCTTCCCATGAGGGTCGTGAATCTCTCCCAGCGCCCCGAGCCCATCGTCCTGGACATCGTCCAGTCCTCCGCGGTCGAGCTCCTGATGAGCATCCTGGCGATGGGGGATCTCGAGGGCACCACTAAAGACGTCAACACCTACGACGTGGGCAAGGAACGACTCGAGGACCTGAGGAACAAGGCCTCCGACGGTCTCCGGGAGGACATCGAGGAGCTCTTTGGGGGCCCGGGGACGCTAGGAGTGACCTGCGGAAAGCTGCTCGCATACCTCGTCGGTTCCGTGCTCGAGTCTGGACCTACCTACGACGTGGACACCTTCATCAGCGACCTAGAGCGAGCCGAGCCGGTCGACGTTCTGTTGGCGCTCGTGGGCTATCACAGCCGGGCACATCAGACTATTTCCGCGGACGTGGTTCGCCGGGCCGTCGAGGGTGATGCGGATGCCCAGGCCGAGTTCGTCACTGATGCAGGGGCCAAGTGGGGCCAGAACGACGACCTGGTCCTGGCCCTCGAGCATGTCTTGAAGAAACCTCCGGATGTTGTCCAGCGAGGGCTGGTAGACGTCCTTCGCCGCTGGGACAAGGAGGTCTTCTCTCACTACAAGAGCGAGGCCCTCCCCGTGATGGAGCGTGACCTCAAGGCAAAGCTGAAGATGTCCAAGGATCTCTCGCTGGAGCGAACGATCGAGCTCACGACCAACGGAATCCAGTTCGTTGCCGAGCCTTGGATCCGCCGCGTGGTTCTCGCCCCGACTTACATCCTTCGCCCTTGGGTTCTCGTCACCGAGTACCGGGATGTCAGCATCTACGTTTTCCCGGTCGCCGACGACAGCGTCGGAGTGGACGAGTCGGTGCCACCGCCGGCGCTGGTGAAGGTGCACAAAGCTCTCGGCGACGCGAACCGCCTGAGGCTCCTGAAGCGGCTCGCGGCGGGTCCGATGACCCTCAAAGAGGCGACCGACCTACTCGGCAGCGCCAAGTCCACCGCCTATCACCACCTCGCGATACTTCGTCAGGCCGGGCTCGTGTGGGTCAGGGAGAGCGAGGACAAGACCTACACGCTGCGAGACGACATCATCCCCAAGGCCTTCGAGCTCCTGCAGGGCTTCCTGCAGACGGAGCCATCGCCTCCGGACAACGTCAGGCCTATCGCTCCGCGCTGAGTCATTGGTCGGAGGCGATCCTCAGGGACGCCAGCGCCCGGCGAGCAGCGGCCGGATCCCCACCGCGAATCACGAACTCCAGGGCGGCGCGCCACGCTGCCACCAGAACATCGCCGTAGGGGGCGTCACCGTCGCGAAGGACGGATGCGATGAAGGTCTGGAGAGGATCCTCCGGCCGGCCTGTGAGGGGGGTGGCCAACATTCGCGCGAACCCACTTTCGACTGCGTAGTCGAAGGCGACCAACAAGGCCGCCGATACGCGTGCGCCTCCCGAACCCTCGGCGGCTGCCGCTGCTCCCTGCATTCGGTCGAGCACCCGGCGCTCGACATCTTCCCTGACGAAGCCATAAAGGCCCAGCTTGCTCCCGAAGTGGTGATAGAGCGAGCCGGTAGTCGTGCTGGCGTTGCTCGCCAGGTCCACGACTGCCACCTCGTCGAAGGCACGCGCGCCAAAGGCGTTGAGGGCCGCGGCCGCGAGACGGCCTCGGGACGACGTCGAGACTGGGACCCACTCCGGCATCGTTTGACTATAATCCAGTAGCCGCTTACTGTAACGGCATTACAGTCGCCCCGGGGGAGGAGATCAGATGAAGCTCGAGTTCTTGTACGCGCCGGTCCAGAAGATCGACGAGGCCCTCGCGGTCTACAGGGACGGTCTGGGTCTTACCGAGGCGTGGCGCGAGGGCGAGAACACGGTCACGCTCAATCTCCCGGACAGTGACGTGAAGTTGATGCTCGACGCGGAGGCCCCCGCCGCCAAACCCGGCCCCCTCTTCGTCGTCGACAGCGTTGCGACCTTCCGGGCGGAGCATCCCAGCCTGGCTTATGAAGACAATCTGGAGATTCCTGGGGGCTGGCTGACCTCGTTCACGGATCCCTGGGGCAACGTCGTCTACCTGATGGATCAGTCGACGCCCGATACTCCATAGCCCCACTTGACGACCGTCCCTGGACCCGTTTGACCGCCTGGGGGCGCGCGCCTATTCTTACCCGTCGCGTCTGACGCTCAGATGCGGCGCGCGCCTGTCTCGAACATTTCCCACGGGCTGGAATCACGAGGGGCACGAGACCAGGTGGCGGAGAAGTATGAGAACCCGAGTTCGGTGAGCTTCGCAAGGCCCGGTTGCCCCGGGAACCGGTGGAGTTAGGGGTACATCGCCGAGCGATTGTGTCTGCGGGAGGACATCCCGGATGCCAGGGCCTAAGCCCGGAGCACCGGTTCCTATCTCCCGGCAAGACCGCAACAAACGGTTCGCCTGCGCGGGTGCAGATTGCCGGCGGCGAGTCCATAGAGGTGAGGCGCCCGGCGCCCAGCTATCGTCTCGACGATCGCAAGACAGAGATGAAGGCGACCGGGTCACAAGGGAGAAGGCTCTACCCGTGCTCGGGCGGGAGTCCGTCCGCAGATGAGCAACAGCGAACAACGGGACACTGGAGAGGAAGAAGACGTTGCCGACGATTCAGCAACTGGTACGCCAGGGGCGACAATTCAAAAAAGAGAAGTCGAAGTCGCCGGCCCTGAAGGGGTCGCCGCAGCGCAGGGGCGTGTGCACCCGGGTTTATACGACCACTCCCAAGAAGCCGAACTCCGCGCTGCGCAAGGTCGCGCGTGTCCGCCTCACCTCTCAGATTGAAATCACTGCATACATTCCAGGAATCGGCCACAACCTTCAGGAGCACTCGATCGTGCTCGTGCGTGGGGGCCGAGTGAAGGACCTCCCCGGCGTCCGCTACAAGATCGTTCGTGCAGCTCTCGATACAGCAGGTGTGCGCGATCGAACCAAGTCGCGCTCGAAGTACGGCGCCAAGAAGGGCGGGATGTAGGAATGCCTCGCCGCGGTGCTGCAACTCGCAGAGATATCAACCCCGACCCCATCTATGGTTCGGTGCTCGTCACTCAGGTCACCAACCGCATCATGACGCGCGGCAAGCGCAGCCTGGCCGAGGGCATCGTCTACAACGCTCTGACGGCGGTCGGCGACCGCACCGGCAGGGATCCCTTGCCCGTGCTCAAGAAGGCTGTCGACAACATCAAGCCACTGCTCGAGGTGAAGAGCCGCCGTGTCGGTGGTGCGACGTACCAGGTTCCCGTAGAGGTCGCATCCAGACGAGGCACGACCTTGGCCATCAGGTGGCTCGTGACGTTCTCGCGCAATCGCCGGGAGCGTTCGATGGCCGAACGGCTCGCCGCAGAGATCCTCGACGCGTCGGGCGGCACGGGGGCCGCGGTAAAGCGCCGCGAGGACGTCCACAAGATGGCCGAGGCGAACAAGGCCTTCGCCCACTACCGCTGGTAATTGAACGGGGCCGACCCAAACGGTCGGTCAGAGGAGAGAAATGGCAGAAGCAGCGCAAAACCAAAAACAGCAAAAAGGGCCGCAGCTCAAGGCGGTGAAGGGCGGCGGTGCTCCCACTATTCGGGAGTATCCCCTGAGCCATACCCGCAACATCGGGATCATGGCCCACATCGACGCGGGCAAGACCACCACGACCGAGCGCATCCTGTACTACACCGGCAAGACCTACAAGATCGGTGAGGTTCACGAGGGCGGCGCGGTCATGGACTGGATGGCCCAGGAGCAGGAGCGCGGCATCACCATCACTTCTGCTGCGACGACCGCGAACTGGAAGGGCTACTGGATCAACCTGATCGACACGCCCGGCCACATCGACTTCACGGTCGAGGTCGAGCGCTCGTTGCGAGTTCTCGACGGCGCGGTTGCCGTATTCGATGCAGTCGCCGGAGTCGAGCCGCAGTCCGAGACCGTGTGGCGTCAGGCGGATAGGTACAACGTCCCTCGCATGTGCTTCGTCAACAAGATGGATCGTACGGGCGCAGACTTCTTCCGTTGCGTCGAGATGATTCGCGACCGGCTCAACGGGACTCCCGTTGTCATTCAGCTTCCGATCGGAAGCGAGGAGAACTTCCACGGCGTCGTGGATCTCATCACGATGATCGCTCACTACTGGCCATCCGACGGGATGGGCGAGGAGTGGGAGGACCGCGAGATCCCCGAGGACATGAAGGCGGATGCCGAGAAGTGGCGTCACGATTTGATCGAGGCTCTCGCAGACGTCGACGAGAACGTCATGGAGGCTTATCTCGGCGACCAGGCCATATCGGTAGACGGTCTTCGCAAGGCCCTGCGCAAGGGCACTGTCGCCGGAGCGGTCAATCCGATCCTGTGTGGCTCAGCGTTCAAGAACAAGGCCGTTCAGCCATTGCTGGACGCGGTCACCTGGTACCTGCCGAGCCCTATGGACGTCCCGCCATACGAGGGGATCCACCCCGCGACGGGAGAGGTCGAGGTGCGCAAGCCCGAAGACTCCGAGCCCTTCGCTGCACTTGCGTTCAAGATCATGACCGACCCGTACGTCGGACGCCTCACCTATATGCGCGTGTACTCGGGAACACTCAAGAGTGGCGACCAGGTGATCAACTCGACGCGCGAGCGCAGGGAGCGCGTCGGCCGTCTTCTCCAGATGCACGCCAACCACCGCGAGGACAAGGATGCTGTTTTCGCCGGTGACATCGTCGCGGTCGTGGGGCTAAAGAACACTCTGACGGGAGACACGCTCAGCGACCCGAACTCACCCGTGCTACTCGAGGAAATGACCTTCCCGAACCCGGTGATCGACGTCGCGATCGAGCCAAAGTCCAAAGTTGACTCGGAGAAACTGAGCATCGCTCTGCAGAAGTTGTCCGAGGAGGATCCGACATTCAGGGTCCACACCGACGAGGACACGGGCCAGACCATCATCTCGGGAATGGGCGAGGTTCATCTCGAGGTCATCGTCGACCGGCTCATCCGCGAGTTCAAGGTCGGTGCCAACGTCGGCAAGCCGCAGGTCGCGTACCGAGAGACCATCAAGAATCCCGTACCAAAGGTAGAGACCCGCTACGTCAAACAAACAGGTGGTAAGGGTCAGTACGCTCACGTTGTTCTCGCAATCGAGCCGACCGGTCCTGGTGGTGGGTACGAGTTCATCAATAAGATCAGTGGTGGACGCGTGCCGCAGGAGTACATCCCAAGTGTCGACCAGGGCGTCCAGGAGGCAATGGCCAACGGAGTTCTGGCCGGCTACCCGGTCGTAGACCTGCGAGTGACGCTGGTCGACGGCAGCTACCACGATGTCGACTCATCCGAGATGGCGTTCAAGATCGCCGGTTCCATGTGTTTCAAGGATGGAGTCAGGAAAGCCAAGCCGGTTCTTCTCGAGCCCATCTTCGACGTCGAAGTCGTGACGCCGGAAGAGCACATGGGCGACGTCATCGGAGACCTCTCGGGTCGCCGTGGTCGTATCGAGTCGATGGATCAGCGTGGACAGGATCGCATCATCACTGCTCAAGTACCCCTTGCTGAGATGTTCGGGTACGCGACCGAGTTGCGCAGCCGCACGCAAGGGCGCGCCACGTACACCATGCAGTTCAACAGTTACCAGGAAGTACCCCAGTCGATTGCAGACGACGTAGTCGCGGTGGTTCGCGGAGAGCCGCCTCAGTAGGTAAGGGAGAGGAAGAGGAGAGACATGGCTAAGGCAAAGTTTGAGCGCAACAAGCCGCACGTCAACATCGGGACGATGGGTCACATCGACCACGGCAAGACCACCCTTACCGCGGCGATTACGAAGGTCCTGTCAGAGGGAAACCCCGACGTGCAGTTTGCAGCCTTCGACACGATTGACAACGCTCCGGAAGAGAAGGAGCGAGGCATCACGATCTCGATCTCGCACATCGAGTACGAGACCGAGAACCGGCACTACGCACACGTGGACATGCCGGGTCACGCCGACTACATCAAGAACATGATTACGGGCGCGGCGCAGGTTGACGGAGCGATTCTGGTGGTCTCAGCAGCGGACGGTCCCATGCCGCAGACGCGCGAGCACGTGCTGCTAGCCCGTCAGGTGAACGTTCCCTACCTTGTCGTTGCTCTCAACAAGGTGGACATGGTCGACGATCCGGAGCTCCTCGACCTCGTTGAGCTCGAGGTACGCGAGCTGCTCACCGAGTACGAGTTCCCTGGTGACGACGTTCCAGTCGTGCGCGTCAGCGCGCTCAAAGCACTCGAGGGAGACGAGGAAGCCTCCAAGCAGGTTCTCGAGCTCATGACGGCCGTTGACGAGCACATTCCCGAGCCCGAGCGCGACAAGGACAAGCCGTTCCTCATGCCTATCGAGGACGTCTTCACGATCACCGGTCGAGGCACCGTGGTGACCGGACGCGTCGAGCAGGGCATGTTGAAGCTTGGCGAGGAGATCGAGATCGTCGGGATCAAAGAGAAGACCGACAAGACCGTGGTCACGGGCATCGAGATGTTCCGCAAGATGCTCGACGAGGCCCAGGCAGGCGACAACGCTGGAATCCTTCTGCGCGGTACCAAGAAGGACGACGTCCAGCGCGGTCAGGTTCTCGCCAAGCCGGGCAGCGTCACGCCCCACACTAAGTTCGAGGCACAGGTGTACGTCCTGAACAAGGAGGAGGGCGGCCGCCACACTCCCTTCTTCGACAACTACCGGCCTCAGTTCTACTTCCGCACCACCGACGTGACCGGCGCCGTCAAGCTTCCCGACGGAACCGAGATGGTCATGCCTGGAGACAACACACAGATGTCTGTGGAGCTAGGACAGCCGATCGCCATGGACGAAGGACTTCGTTTTGCCATCCGTGAGGGTGGTCGCACTGTCGGCGCGGGTCGCGTCGTGAAGATCACGGAATAGCTGGTCCTAGACCAGAGCAGTCGAGCACATTGAGATCTAGAGAGGAAAACACTTGGCAGCCGGGATGAAGATTCGGATCAGGCTGAAAGCGTACGACCACGAGGTAATCGACCAAAGTGCAAAGAAGATCGTCGAGACCGTGACTCGTACAGGCGCGAGCGTCAATGGTCCGATTCCGCTCCCCACGGAGCGCTCGATCTACACGGTCATCCGGTCGCCGCACAAAGACAAGGACTCGCGCGAGCACTTCGAGATGCGCACGCACAAGCGATTGCTCGACATAGTCAACCCGACGCCGAAGACCGTGGACTCGCTCCAGAGGCTCGATCTTCCGGCCGGGGTCGATATCGAGTTGAAGCTTTAACAGGAAAGAGAGAGGCATCTACAGATGGCAGAGGTGAAAGGGATCCTCGGTCGAAAGATCGGGATGACCCAGGTCTTCGATGATGAAGGTCACGCTGTTCCGGTGACCGTTCTCGAAGCCGGGCCCTGCCGCGTCGCCCAAACGAAGACGCCGGAGAAGGATGGCTACACGGCCGCCCAACTGGCGTTTGGAGAGGCGAAACGGCCGAACAAACCCATCGCCGGGCACTACGCCAAGGCCGGGATCACTCCGGCGCGCCATCTCGCCGAGCTGCGGCTCGACAGCCTCGAGGAATATGCACTCGGCTCCGAGGTCAAGGCCGACATCTTCGAGGCCGGCGAAATGGTCGACGTCATCGGCGTCACCAAGGGCAAGGGGTTCGCCGGGGCAATGAAGCGCCACGGGTTCAAGGGCCTGAGCTCCTCCCACGGGACCCAGAAGAAGCACAGGAGTCCCGGGTCCATCGGCGCCTGCGCCACCCCGGCACGGGTGTTCAAGGGCGTGCGCATGGCGGGGCACATGGGCAACGTCCGTGTGACCACGCTCAATCTCAAAGTCATCAAGGTCGACCCCGAGCGCAACCTCATGCTGGTGCGCGGCGCTGTCCCCGGTCCGCGCGGAGGACTCGTGATGGTGCGCACGGCGATTCGGATCACGCGTCGTACAGCGGGAAAGGCCGCTAGCTGATGGCAAAGGCAACTGTGATCGACGTCAACGGAAAAAGCTCCGGTACCAAGGATCTTCCCGATGCACTGTTCGGAGGCGAACCGAACGAGGCCGTCATGCACCAGGTCGTCGTCGCACAACTTGCAGCGGCGCGAAGCGGAACCGCGTCGACCAAGACCCGGTCCGAGGTTCGTGGCGGAGGCGCCAAGCCGTGGAGGCAGAAGGGTACGGGCCGGGCCCGGCATGGTTCCGAGCGCAGCCCCATCTGGGTCGGTGGCGGTGCCGTCTTTGGCCCCAAGCCACGCGACTACACGATGCGTGTGAACAAGAAGATGCGCAAAGCCGCCCTTCGCAGCGCTCTGGCCGACAAAGCCAGCAGCGAAAAGATCTTCGTACTCGATGAGTTCGATCAAACCAAGACCAAGGCTGCGGCGAAGTGCCTCGAAGTGGCGGGGATCACCGGACGTGTTCTCGTTGTACTCGACCCGGATGACGATTCCTCCACAAACGTGGACCGCGCTTTCCGGAACCTAGCGGGTGCGGCGTTTGCGTTGCACGGCGCACTCAGTACCTACGACGTGCTTGTCGCCGATGCAATCGTCTTCTCGAGTTCCGCTTTGGATGCGTTTGTTAAGAGAGCAAGCAAGAAGGAGGCGAGCGCGTAGATGGGTTCGACCAAGAGCGACGCTCGCGATGTGATCTTGGCGCCGGTTGTGAGCGAGAAGTCGTACTCGCTGCTGGATGAGAATGCGTACACGTTCCTCGTGCACCCGAGCGCGAACAAGACCGAGATTCGCCAGGCGGTCGAGAGTATCTGGGATGTCCGCGTCGTCTCGGTTAACACCCTCAACCGCAGGGGAAAGACGAAGCGCTTTCGATTCACCAAAGGACGTCGGCCCGATACGAAGCGAGCAATCGTCAAGCTCGTCGAGGGCGACAAGATCGAGATCTTCGAGCAGCAGGCTTAGGGAGCACTAATGGCGATCCGTAAAGCAAAACCCACATCACCAGGTCGGCGGTTTCAGACCTACTCGGACTACTCCGAGGTAACTCGGCGCGAGCCCGAGAAGTCGTTGCTAGAGCCCAAACCTCATCGCGCAGGCCGTAACAACTATGGGCGCATCACGACGCGCCACCAGGGTGGAGGAAACAAGGTTCGCTACCGCGTCATCGATTTTCGTCGCAACAAAGACGGTGTGCCTGCGAAGGTTGCGCACGTCGAATACGACCCGAATCGAAACGCTCGGATTGCACTGCTTCATTACGCCGACGGCGAGAAGCGCTACATCCTGATGCCGAACAGAGTCAAGGTGGGCGACATGCTCGAGTCTGGCTCGGGCGCCGACATCCGCCCGGGTAACGCGCTTCCGCTCAGGAATATCCCCGTCGGCACGGTCGTGCACAACATCGAGATGCGACCCGGTGGGGGCGGCAAGATGGCTCGTTCGGCCGGGGCCTCGGTTCAACTCGTGGCCAAAGAGGGCACGAAGGCGACGTTGCGCCTCCCCTCGGGCGAAATGCGGATGGTTCCCATGGACTGCCGGGCAACCGTCGGCGAGGTCGGCAACGCTGAGGCCGAGTTGATATCCATCGGGAAGGCGGGGCGCAACCGCTGGAAGGGCAAACGCCCCTCGGTGCGAGGCGTCGTCATGAACCCCGTCGACCACCCGCTCGGTGGTGGCGAGGGCAAGTCGTCTGGTGGACGTCATCCCACGAGCCCCTGGGGCAAGAAAGAGGGCCGTACACGCAAGAAGAAGCAGTCGGATGCCTTGATCGTTCGCCGGCGCCGCAAGAAGAGAGGTCGGTAGTGCCACGAAGTCTTAAGAAGGGACCCTTCATCGACGACCACCTGCTGGTCAAGATCGTCGAGATGAACAAGCGCAACGAGAAGCGCGTCATAAAGACCTGGTCACGGCGCTCGACCGTCATCCCCGAAATGGTGGGTCACACCATCGCGGTTCACGACGGTCGCAAGCACGTTCCCATCTATGTCACCGAGTCGATGGTCGGGCACAAGCTCGGGGAGTTCGCCCCAACGCGTGCTTTCAGAACTCACGGTAGCGGTGACAGAGCGACGAGGGTGAGGTAGTTGGCTAGAAACATCGCACCTGACGCTCAGGAAGCCATCGCAACCGCTCGCTTCATTCGTATGTCGCCGACAAAGGTCCGCCAAGTCGTGGATCTGATTCGGGGGCGGCATGTCGACGAGGCGAAGCAGGTCCTGGCGTTCACTCAGCGCGGCGCCACGCTGCCGGTTCGCAAGGTGCTCGAGTCTGCGATTGCGAACGCCGAGCACAACCGGAGCCTGGCAGCGGACGAGTTGTTCGTCGCACACGCCTGGGTCGATGAGGGTCCGACGCTGAGAAGGTTCCGCCCACGAGCTATGGGACGTGCGACGCGCATCAACAAGCGCACCTGCCATATCTCTGTAGTCGTGGGCCGTCCCGAGGAAGTCGTGCCGGCCGAGCGCCCGACAAGGAAAACCACGCGTCGTAAGACGTCATCGCCGGGCAAGAAGACGACCGCCAAGACAACTGCGAAAAAGACCACTGCGAAGAAAGACGACGCGAAGAAGACCACGTCGAAAAAGACCACAGCAAAGAAAACGACCGCCAAGAAGACCACTGCGAAAAAGACAACTGCCAAGAAGACGACGAGCAAGAAGCAAGAGGGGGAGTCCACCTAATGGGTCAGAAGGTTCACCCGTACGGCTTCCGCCTCGGCATCCACACCGACTGGAAGTCTCGCTGGTTCACGGAGAAGCAGTACAAGGAGTATCTCGAGGGGGACCTGCGGATTCGCGAGTACCTGCTCGGCGAGCTGCCGCATGCGGGCATAAGCCGCATCGAGATCGAGCGTACGCGTGAGCGCGTGAGAGTTGACGCTCACACGGCTCGTCCTGGCATCGTCATCGGTCGCCGAGGCAGTGAGGCCGAGCGCCTCCGGAGCCGCCTCGAGACCATGGAGCAGAAGATCTACGGCAAGCCCATCGACGTCAGGCTCAACATCATCGAGGTCAAGCAGCCAGAACTCGATGCACAGCTGATCGCGCAAGGCGTGGCCGAGCAACTCGCAAGCCGCGTCTCGTTCCGCCGAGCGATGAAGAAGGCGGTCGGTACAGCGATGCGCCACGGGGCCAAGGGCGTGCGCGTCCAATGTGGCGGGCGTCTCGGTGGCGCTGAGATGAGCCGGCAGGAATGGTACATCGACGGACAGATGCCGCTTCACACATTGCGCGCCGACATCGACTACGGATTCTCCGAGGCAAAGACGACTTTCGGTCGTATCGGAGTCAAAGTGTGGATCTACCGCGGGCCGTTCCAGGACATTTATGCATCGGCCAGGGACCAAGCGAGACTCCGTCGTGAGGCTGCGCTTGCTGCGGGCGAGACCGTCGGCCGGGGCCAGGAGGACCGAGGGTCACGTCGCGGAGCCGGGGGCCGAGAGGGAACAACCGTTGGCCCGCGTCGCTCCAAGCGCGGAACGACGACGCGGCCGCGCACCACGCAGGCTCCCGCCCCCGAGACCAGCGAGCAACCAGCCACCACTGCGTCCCAACCAGAGGCGACAGAAGTAGCTCCGGCGAAGACGGTGCCGGATGAGGTGAGGGCGAAGGCGACGCCAGCGGCGTCGACGCAGGAACCTGCTCCCGACACGGCCCCAGAGGGATCGAAGGACAGCAAGACGGATGGCACTGACGAATCGGGGAGCAAGTAGTCATGCTGCAGCCAAAAAAAGTCAAGCACCGCAAGCAGCAGCGCGGTCGGATGAGGGGTCAGGCGAAGGGCGGGACGACCGTCAACTTCGGCGACTACGGGTTGATGGCGATCGAGCCGGGTTGGATTTCGAACCGGCAGATTGAAGCCGCCCGAATCGCAATGACCCGGCACATTCGCCGAGGCGGAAAGGTGTGGATCAACATCTTTCCCGACAAGCCGGTGACTAAGAAGCCAGCCGAAACCCGCCAGGGCTCCGGTAAGGGGAACCCCGAGGGATGGGTAGCGGTCGTGAAACCCGGGAGGGTGATGTTCGAGATCGCCGGTGTGCCCGAAAACCTCGCGCGCGAGGCGATCCGGCTGGCCGCACACAAGTTGCCGGTCAAGTGCAGGTTCGTGAGCCGTGAGCAGACGTTGGAGATCCAGTAGTGGCGAAGAAAAACGACGACCTCAAAGAGATGCCAGTGAGCGAGCTCACAGAGCGCCTCGAGAACACGCGCGAGGAGCTGTTCAACATGCGATTTCAACTGGCGACGGGCCAGCTCGACAACTACAGAAGGGTTCGTTGGTTGCGTCGGGACATAGCGCGGGTCAAGACCGTGCTGCGTGAGCGCGAGCTGGCGAGTGAAGGCGAGGGGACCATAGAGTGAGCACTACTGAGGAGAACGTCAAGACGCGCGGGTTGCGCAAGGCGCGAACGGGTCGTGTAGTGAGCGACGCTATGGACAAGACCGTCGTGGTCGAAGTCCTCAACGCCGCCCAGCACCGGACCTACGGAAAGATCGTACGCCGTACGAAGCGTCTCAAGGCGCATGACGAGGACAACTCGACGGGCGTCGGCGACACCGTCCGGATCGCCGAGACTCGTCCGCTCTCCAAGACCAAGCGTTGGCGCGTAGTCGAGATCCTAGAGAAGGCGAAGTAGAGAAAAGTGATTCAACAGGAATCGAGATGTCGAGTGGCAGATAACACGGGGGCCCGCGAGGTTCTCGTCATCAAGGTGCTCGGTGGATCTCGCCGCCGCTACGCAGGAGTGGGTGACGTCGTCGTGTGCACGGTGAAGGACGCAATACCGGGCGGCAACGTCAAGAAGTCAGACGTGGTGAAGGCCGTCGTTGTACGCACCGCAAAAGAGCGCCGTCGCGTCGACGGTAGTTACATCAAGTTCGACGACAACGCGGTGGTGATCGTGGACGCACAGATGCAGCCCCGCGGGACGCGAATCTTTGGACCGGTCGCCCGCGAGCTGCGCGACAGACGTTTTATGAAGATCATCTCGCTTGCGCCGGAGGTGATCTGAGTGCCAAAGACCAAGATCCGCAAAGGCGATGAGGTAATCATCATCGCCGGCAAGGACAAGGGCGCCAAGGGCAGAGTCCTAGAGGTTCTTCCTCGCAAGAACAAGGTCATCGTTGAGGCAATCAACCGGGTGACTCGTCACGAGAAACTCCGTATGAGCAGGCGCGGGGGCCAGGAGGGCGGCATCCAGCACAAAGAGGCTGCCATCGATCTCTCGAACGTCGCTCTGATCGATCCGGATGACAAGAAGCCAGTGCGCGTGGGAGTCCGCCTCAACGAGGACGGAACCAAGAACAGGATTACAAAGCGATCGGGAAGTGATCTGTAGATGGCCGACAAGTACGTCCCGCGCTTGAAGAAGCGCTACAACGAAGAGATTCGATCCCAGCTCCTAGAGGAGCTTGGGTTGTCGAACATCATGCAGGTGCCCAAGCCCGAGAAGGCAGTGGTCAACATGGGCGTCGGCGAGGCTTCGCGCGACGCAAAGCTCATGGACGGAGCGGTTAAAGACCTGACCACGATCACCGGTCAGAAGCCTGCGATCCGTCGTGCCCGCAAGTCGATCGCCACGTTCAAGATTCGCGAGGGTATGCCCATCGGAGCCTCGACTACGATGCGAGGAGACCGCATGTGGGAGTTCGTCGACAGGTTGACGTCGATCGTTCTGCCCCGCATCCGGGACTTCCGCGGCCTCAACCCCCGATCGTTTGACGGCAACGGTAACTACAGTTTTGGCGTCAACGAGCAGCTCGTCTTTCCCGAGATGGATTACGACGACATCGACATGACACGAGGCATGGACATCACGATTGTTACGTCGGCGCGCAACGACGACGAGGGACGTGCACTATTGGCGGCTCTCGGATTTCCTTTCAGGCAGCAGAGGGTGGAGGCATAGATGGCGAAGAAGGCCCTGAGAAACAAAGCGGCGGCGAAACCCAAGTTCAAGGTGCGCGGCTACACACGCTGCGCCCGCTGTGGGCGTCCCCGCGCGGTCTTTAAGCAATTTCATCTGTGTCGTCTGTGCTTCAGGGAGATGGCCCACAAGGGCGAGATCCCCGGAATCACGAAGGCGAGTTGGTAGCGATGAGCATGACCGACCCGATCTCAGACATGCTCGCTCGTATCCGTAACGCGACGCGGGCGGCTCATGAAGACGTCGTGATTCCAGCCTCGACGATCAAGGAAAACATCGCCAGGATCCTGGTCGAGGAAGGGTATGTGGACGCCTACGAGCGCGTTACCGATGGGAATCACCCTGCGATCAAAGTCCAGCTGAGGTACTCCGAGGAGCGCCAACCTGCGATCTCAGGCATCCGTCGCATAAGCAAGCCTGGCCGCCGTGTCTATCGAGGAGCCGGTGAGCTACCGCGCGTGCTCGGGGGCCTTGGGGTTGCGATCATCTCGACTTCGCAGGGAGTCATGACCGATAAGCAAGCGCGTCGCAGCCGAGTCGGCGGCGAAGTGCTGGCCTACGTCTGGTAAGGGGGAACAAGTGTCGAGAATCGGACAGGCACCGATCCCCATTCCGGAGGGGGTCAACGTGTCGGTCATCGGAAGCAACGTGACAGTCAACGGACCACGGGGCGAGCTCCAGCGGGCGCTGCCCGAGAAGATCGAGGTCAACGAGGTTGATGGTGAGTTGCGCGTCACGCGTGCTACCGAGCAACGTGAGGTGAGGGCCCTGCATGGGCTCGTTCGCAGCCTGCTCTACAACATGGTGCTTGGCGTCACGCAGGGATACGAGAAGAAGCTCGAGATCGCTGGGGTTGGATACCGCGCCAGCAAGCAGGGAAGCGACCTCGAAGTTCTGGTTGGTTACTCGCACCCTGTCCGCAAGAAGGCGCCTGCGGGCATCGAGTTCGAGGTACCGACCCCCACGCGCATCACCGTAAAGGGCATCGACAAGGAACTCGTTGGCCAGACAGCAGCCGAGATTCGTGCGATTCGAAAGCCTGAGCCGTACAAGGGCAAGGGCATTCGCTACGAGGGCGAGCACATTCGCCGCAAGGCCGGTAAAGCAGCCAAGGCCGCGGGCTAGGACAGAGGAAATCATGGACGCAAAAAGGAAAGTTCAGGGACGAAAGCGGCGGCACAATCGTGTCCGCAAGAAGGTCGTCGGCACAGCCGACCGGCCGCGTTTGGCCGTCTACAGGTCCAACCGGCATATGTACGCGCAGGTGATCGATGACTTCGCTGGGCGCACCCTGGCCTCCGCTTCGACACTGAAGGATGCAACCTCGAACGATGATCGCCTGAGTGCAGCAAAGGCTGTCGGCGAGGCCATCGCAGACAGGGCGAAGAACGCCGGCATCAAGTCGGTGACGTTCGACCGCGGAGGATTTCGTTACCACGGCCGGGTCAAGGCCATAGCTGAGGGCGCCCGCGAGGGCGGCCTCGAAGTCTAAGACGGAGGAGAAGAGACCCATATGCCAAGACGACCAGGTGGTGGCGGAGGCCGAGGAGGCCGAGGCCGCGATGATGACCGCACGCAGTACGAGGAGCGAGTCGTCTCGATCAACCGCGTCGCAAAGGTGGTCAAGGGCGGCCGCCGCTTCTCCTTTACCGCACTAATCGTAGTGGGCGACGGGGCGGGGCAGGTGGGTATCGGTTACGGCAAAGCCCGTGAGGTTCCCGCCGCTATCCAAAAGGGAATCGAGGAGGCCAAGCGCAATTTCTTCAGGGTTCCCATGGTCGGCTCGACAATCATCCACGAGATCATCGGGGAGGAGTCCGGCGGTGTGGTTCTCCTGAAGCCGGCTTCCCCTGGAACGGGTGTTATCGCCGGGGGTCCGGTTAGAGCCGTGGTGGAGTGTGCGGGAATCCGCGACATCCTTTCGAAGTCTTTGGGCTCTGACAATGCAATCAACGTCGTCCACGCGACGGTCACTGCACTCAAGAACATTCAAACTCCGGAGGCGGTTGCCAAGCGACGTGGCAAGACACCTGAGGAAGTTGCCCCCGGCTATTTATTGCGCAGCGCGTCGCCAGGTGCCGTGAGATAGATCATGGCGAAGCTAAAGGTTACGCAGATTCGCTCAGCGCGCGACAAGGGCGCAAAGCAGCGAGGCACAATCAGGGCGCTCGGTTGCAAACGCATTGGTCACACGGTGGTTCATGAGGATAAGCCCGAGATTCGAGGCATGATCAATGCCGTGAGCCATCTCGTTCAGGTCGAGGAGTTGAAGTCACAGTGAAGCCGCATGAGTTGAAGTCGCCACGAGGTGCTCGCAAGGCGCGGACACGAAAGGGTCGCGGCGAGGCGGCGGGTAAGGGCAAGACCGCCGGCCGGGGCACCAAGGGCACAAAGGCCCGCGGTGAGGTGCACGCGTTCTTCGAGGGTGGGCAGATGCCCCTCGTCCGGCGCGTCCCCAAGCTCAAGGGGTTCACACCGCCGAGCAGGAGAATCCACGGAGCCATAAATGTCGGCAAGCTGAACGAGCTCGAGGGAGACGAGTTCAGCGCCGAGGACCTCCACGCCGTGGGCGTGGTGCGCAAGCGCGACAAGCTCATCAAGGTGCTCGGGAACGGTGAGATCGAGCGCGCGATCACGGTTCGAGTTCACGCTGTTAGCGAGACGGCCAGGACCAAGATTGAAGCAGCCGGGGGAACGGTCGAGCTCCTAGACGAGCGAACCGGCAAGGTCCGCGATAACTCCAGGAGAGGCAACTAAGTGGGTCTTCTGAAGGCTTTCGCGAACGCGTTTCGCGTACCTGATCTCCGCAACAAGATCCTCTTCACCCTGTTGATAATTGCGGTGTACAGGCTTGGCGCGCACATCCCCACGCCGGGCATCGATGTCTCCGCTGCTCAGGAGATCGCAGCTCAGGCGTCTACCGGTGGGGCCCTCGGTTTCATCAACCTGTTCTCGGGTGGCGCCCTGACTCAGATGGCGGTGTTCGCTCTCGGGATCATGCCGTACATCACCGCATCGATCATCATGCAGCTGCTCACAGTCGTTATTCCGCGGCTCGAGGCCTGGAGCAAAGAAGGCGAGTCCGGCACAAAGAAGATCACGCAGTGGACACGGTATCTAACCGTCGTTCTGGCGATCCTTCAGTCAACCGGTATCGCGTTCCTCTTCAACCGCGGTGGCGAACAACTTGGCTTCCCGCCGGGCGTGCAACTCATTCCAGACTTCACGTTTGGGAACGTGTCGCTCATCGTGTTGTCCCTGACCGCGGGAACTTCGCTCGTGATGTGGTTGGGCGAACTTGTCACCCAGCGAGGCATCGGCAACGGGATGTCGATTCTGATCTTCACCTCGATCATCTCGACTCTGCCAGCCGAGTACATGGCCATCTACCAGCAGGAGTCGAAAGCTGTCTTTGCGGGTCTGGTCTTCATCGCCATCCTCGTCGTGGTCGCGGTCGTCACCGTCGAACAGGGCCAGCGTCGTATCCCGGTCCAGTACGCAAAGCGTGTCGTCGGGAGACGAATGTACGGAGGGACTTCGACCTACATTCCACTGAAGGTCAATCAGGCCGGAGTCGTGCCCATCATCTTTGCTTCCAGCGTCCTGTACATCCCGACCCTTCTACAGAACACGATCCAGAGCCCAGGGTTGCAGAACTGGATCGACAACAACCTCCTGGATCCCGGCGCCCCCACACACATCGTGCTCTACGGACTGCTGATCGTTTTCTTCACGTACTTCTATACGGCGATCACCTTCAATCCCGTGGACGTGTCCGACAACATGAAGAAGTACGGCGGTTTCATTCCAGGCATTCGCCCCGGTCGCCAGACGGCTGAGTATCTTGACCGAATCCTCACTCGTATCACTCTGCCAGGAGCGCTCTTCATCGCAGCGATCGCCTTGATGCCGAACATCTTTCTGGCAACCCAGGGAATCCAGCGTTTGCCGTTCGGCGGAGCTTCGATCCTGATCACGGTTGGCGTCACGCTTGAGACGATGAAGCAGATCGAGTCGCAGTTGATGATGCGTCACTACGAAGGGTTCTTGAAGTGAGGCCCCTCAGCAAAGACAGGGATGCATGACGTGTGCCGGCTCGATCAGAGATGGACGGCATGGAATTAGTCATTCTCGGCCCCCAGGGCGCCGGCAAGGGCACTCAGAGCGTCCGGTTGATCGAGAAGTATGCAATTCCCGACATCGCCACGGGCGACATCTTTCGCGCTGCCATGAAGGATCCCGACAACGAGCTCGGGGCAAAGGTGCGCGAGTACGTGGACTCGGGCCGGCTTGTACCCGACCAGCTGGTGGACCAGATCGTCCTCGATCGCCTTCGGCAGGATGACACCCAGGACGGTTTCCTGCTCGATGGCTTCCCGCGCAGCAGAGTCCAGGCGGAGGCTCTCGACAAGTTTCTATCGGAGCGCGGAACTCCTCTCGACGGGGCCATCGTGATCGAGGTCCCCGAGGAGGTCTCGCTGAGGCGCATCCTGGGCCGGCGCGTGTGCGCTCAATGCGGCTGGACTTATTCGGTCGATATGCCTCCGAAGTCGAACTGGACGTGCGACCGGTGTGGGGGGGAAGTGGTCAGCCGGATGGACGACCAGGAAGAAGAAACAGTCCGCGAGCGTTTGAAGAACTACACCGAGCAGACGATGCCGCTGAAGAAGTACTACGACGAGCGGGGGGTCCTGGTTCGAATCGACGGGACCAAAACCCCAGACGAGGTCTTCCACGAAATCGTGTCTGCGCTCTGACCCACAACCCGAAGAGGTCCATGGCTTCTAAGAAATCAACCGAGGACATCGCTGCGATGCGGCGGTCCGGAGTCATTCTCGCAGACACCCTCAATCGCCTCGAGGAAGCAATCAGGCCCGGCGTGACGACTGCGGATCTGGACTCCATCGCGGCCCAGTCGATCGACGACGCGGGGGCAGAGGCAAGCTTTCTCGGCTATCGCGGATTTCCCGCATCGATCTGTGCTTCACCGAACGACGTGATCGTTCACGGGATTCCCAACCAGAGCCGTCTCGAGGAGGGCGACCTCGTCTCGCTCGACGTGGGGGTGTTCTTCCAGGGGTGGCACAGCGATTCCGCTTGGACGTTTCCTGTGGGGGATGTGGAGCCAGCGGCCCATGAGCTGCTCAAGGTGACGGAGGGCGCGCTTGACGCCGCCATTGATCAGTGCCGTCCAGGCAAGCACCTGGGTGACGTGGGCCACGCCGTGGAGCAAACCGCGGTTGCGTCCGGTTTTTCGGTGGTGCGGGAGTATGCGGGCCACGGAATCGGACGTCAGCTTCACGAAGACCTCTGGGTGCCCAACTTCGGCCCCCCCGGACGGCGTGAGCTGCTGACGGCCGGAATGACCCTTGCGGTGGAGCCCATGATCAACCTCGGAGGCCCGGAGACCAAGACCCTGGCTGACGGGTGGACGGTGGTAACTGCCGACGGATCGCTCTCGGCCCACTTCGAGCACACGATCGCCATCACCCCCGAGGGATGCGAGATCCTGACCCGTCGGGAGGCTCGATGAATCACAAAAAGAGGGGTTCGACCAGGGAAGATGCGTCTGCTATTCTTGGCGGTCGGTCCGGGGCCAACACGCGTCTGCAAAGGCGCGCTGGGAACGCGATTGATCGAGTGTTCCACAGGACCCGGAGTTCCGCAATCGAGAATCGTCAGTGGGGTCGTAACGCGCGTGGCTAAGAAGAACAAAGAGAAGAGCTCGAGCTCGGCCAAGGAAGAGGGCATTCAGGTCGAAGGCACCGTTACCGAAACGCTGCCCAACGCGATGTTTCGCGTGAAGCTCGAGAACAGCCACGAGGTGCTGGCCCACATCTCGGGAAAGATGCGGATGAACTACATCCGAATCCTCCCGGGCGACAAGGTGCTGATCGAGCTAAGCCCCTACGACCTCACCCGGGGCCGAGTGGTTTACCGATACAGGTAGCTGACAGGAGCAAGATGAAGGTTCGCCCGAGCGTCAAGAAGATATGCGACAAGTGCAAGGTGATTCGTCGCCGTGGCCGCGTCATGGTCATTTGCGATAACCCACGACACAAGCAGCGCCAGGGATAAGGGGAGAACTAAGTGGCACGTATCGCTGGAGTCGACATCCCGAGAGACAAGCGCCTCGAGATCTCACTGACGTACATCTTCGGCATTGGTCCAGCGAAGTCTTATGAGTCGTGCGTGGGCTCCAAGGTCGATCCCAGCACACGCGTGCGCGATCTGACGGACGAGGAAGTCGTTCGGCTTCGTGACTGGATCGGCGAGAACTACACGGTCGAGGGTGACCTCCGCCGGCAAATAAATCAGAACGTCAAGCGGAAGGTGGAGATCGGTTCGTACCAGGGCCTCCGGCACCGGCGTGGTTTGCCGGTCCACGGCCAGCGGACTCACACCAACGCTCGCACTCGCAAGGGCAGGAAGTCCGCAGTGGCGGGCAAGAAGAAGGCAGTCAAGAAGTAGCAACCGCTGGTTGCCTCTAGGAATCACAAGGGAGACTGAGTTTGGCCGCTCCAAAAAAGAAGACGAGGACTCGTCGCAAGGAAAAGAAGAACGTCGTCCACGGCGTCGCTCACATCAAGGCGACGTTCAACAACACGATTATCTCGATCTCGGATCCAGCTGGGAACGTGTTGTCATGGGCGTCCGCAGGAAACGTGGGGTTCAAGGGCTCGCGAAAGTCGACCCCTTATGCAGCCCAGATGGCCGCCGAGGCCTGCTCCCGCCGAGCGCAGGAGCATGGAGTTCGGCGGGTCGATGTCTTCGTCAAGGGCCCGGGATCGGGCCGTGAGACCGCCATTCGCTCACTCCAGGCATCCGGCCTCGAGGTGATCGCGATCAAGGACGTTACGCCCGTCCCCCACAACGGCTGCCGTCCTCGTAAGAGAAGGCGCGTCTAGTGGCCCGCTACACAGGACCGGTCTGCAAGCTCTGCCGGCGCGAGAAGACGAAGTTGTTTCTCAAGGGAACGCGGTGCGAAAGCCCCAAGTGCCCGATCGAGAAGGGCAGGCCACCCCCCGGAGAGCACGGGCGCGGCCGGGTGCGGGAGAGCGAGTACCTGCTCCAGCTGCGCGAGAAGCAGAAGGCCAAGCGCTTCTACGGACTGCTCGAGAAGCAGTTCCGTGGCTACTACACCGAGGCCGCCCGAAGTAAGGGAGTCACGGGCGAGGAGCTCATGCGGATCTGTGAGTCCCGCCTCGACAACGTCGTCTACAGGTCGGGTCTGGCGATGAACCGGTCCATGGGCCGGCAACTCGTTACGCACGGCCATTTCCAGGTGAACGGTCGAAAGGTGAACATTCCCTCGTACCGACTGAAGCCGGGAGACGTAATCGAGGTGCGCGGCCGGTCTAAGAACGTAGGACGCATCATCGAGAACGCGTCGTACGCGGCGGGTCGCATGATTCCTGAATGGCTCACCTCGGATCTCAAGCAACTCAGAGTCGAGGTGCGGGACCTGCCGGAGCGAGCTCAGATCGATGCCCCGGTTCAGGAGCAGCTCATCGTCGAGTACTACTCGAAATAAAGATGTATGGCGACATCAGCTCTGCTGGTGGAGCAATAGGCGGTCGCGCGATCGCCTGCACCATTTGAGAAGAAGAACCGAGAGGAGCCCATGAATCTCTTAATTGTCCAGCGTCCCCAGATCTCGGAAGAGGAGATCTCAGACGTACGCAGCAAATTCACCATCGAACCGCTCGAGCCTGGTTTCGGCTACACGCTCGGCAACTCGCTGCGTCGCACCCTCCTCTCATCGATCCCGGGCGCTGCTATCACCCAGATCAAGATCGACGGGGTGTTGCACGAATTCACCTCGATCGAAGGCGTGACCGAGGACGTGACCGACGTCGTGCTCAACCTCAAAGAGCTCGTGATTCGCAGCGAGATCGAGGAGCCGACGCGTGTCTACCTCAAGGCCGCAGGGCCGTCCGATGTCACGGCCAGCAACATCGAGCTGCCTGCGGGCATCGAGGTGCTCAACCAAGACCATCACATCGCCACGTTGAACAAGAACGCGAAGTTGTCGATGGAACTGATAATCGAGCAGGGTCGTGGCTACGTCGCGGCCTCCACCTCGAAGGAACAGGCGATCGGCAATATCCCAATCGACGCCATCTTCTCGCCCGTTCGGCGGGTGACCTACGAGGTCGAGCCCACACGAGTCGAGCAGATGACCAACTACGACCGCCTGATCCTCGACGTCGAGACCGATGGCTCAATCAGGCCACCCGAGGCTCTTTCGGCGGCTGGTTCGACGCTGATCGAGCTCTTCCAGCTGTTTGCCGGCATGGGTGAGGGCACCGGGGGTCTGGTGCTCGGACCCGAGCCCGGCGAGGACGAAGTCTCCGGCGTGCTTGCACAGCCAATCGAGGACCTCGACCTCACGGTTCGTTCCTATAACTGTCTGAAGCGCGAGGGAGTGACGACCGTCAGCGAGCTCATCGAGAAGACCGAAGAGGACCTCCTCGAGATTCGTAACTTCGGACAGAAGTCCATCGACGAGGTGAAGGCCAAGCTCGAGGAGCTCGGACTTTCACTCAAGAAGAAGGAATTCTAGGAGCGATCCTCTCGAGGATCGCGTGAAAGGAAAAGTGGCGATGCCGCAGCCCAAGAGGGGTTACGCACTCGGCTCGAATCCGTCGCACCATCGCTTGATGATGCGCAACCTTGCGGAGTCGCTCTTCGTGCACGAGCGCATCCAGACGACCGAGGCGAAAGCCAAGGCGCTGCGGCCCTACGCCGAACGGCTGATCACCAAAGCCAAGAAGGGGACCGTTCATCACCGCCGTCAGGTCCTGAGCGACATCGAGAACCGCGAGGTCGTCCACAAACTCTTCGCCGATATCGCTCCTCGCTTTGCCGAGCGCAATGGCGGGTACACGCGCATCCTGAAACTCGGGCAACGGAGCGGCGACGGTGCTCCCATGGCGCTCATCGAATTGGTCGAGGGTACTTCCGTGACCACTGCGGACACGCCCGAGTCCCGGAGGCGCCGCGGCCTGCGTCGTCCTCGACGGACTCAGGAAGAGCCGGCCGCCGCCACAGAGGAAGCGCCGGACGATGACGCGGGTGAGAGCGAGAGTGTTGATGTCGAGAACGAGAGTGCCGACGTCGATGGCACCGAGGAGCCTGAAGCAACCTCGGAGCCGAACGCGACCGTAGACGCCGAGGCCGCCGGTGACTCCGATGAGGACGCCGCCGACGAGGACGCCGAGAAGAACTGAACCTCAGGCTCGACCTCGCCTACAACGGCGCGCCGTTCCACGGGTTCGCACGACAAAGCGACGCTCGAACTGTCCAAGGAGATGTCGAGGGCGCCCTGGCGAAGTTGTTCGGCCGGGACCTGAACTCGGTATGCGCGGGGCGCACCGATGCGGGAGTCCATGCACTCGGTCAGGTCATGAACGTGCCCGGCGTGCCCGGTGATGCGGATCCGGATCGGATCAAGGACTCGTTGAACGGGATGCTTGGGCCGGCGATCTCGATCTCCCGATGCGACTTCGTTCCCGATGACTTCTCAGCACGCTTCTCCGCGCATTCCCGCTGCTACATCTACGCCATTCTCGAAAGCCCAATCCCTGATCCATTCCGTGCGCCCTCGAGTCTGTGGCACCGAAGGCCACTCGACCTCGAGGCCATGAACGAGGCCGCAGGGCACCTGATCGGCCATCACGATTTCTCCTCCTTCGGTCGGGTTCCGGACGGTGCTACGGCAGAACGCAACCTCTTCGAGCTCAGGTGCACTCGAGACGACGACGTGATCAGGATCAGGGCCAGGGCGAACGCATTCATCCAGCAGATGGTCCGTTCCCTGGTCGGGACGCTCGTCTACGTCGGCGAGGGCCGCAGATCCCCCGACGAGATGCCGGGGGTCCTCGAGGCCCGTGACCGGTCCCTGGCAGGCCCCGTCGCTCCGCCTCATGGGTTGTGCCTGGTGACGGTGGAGTACGACGACGGCTGGAGCGGGCCCGGCCCTCGATAGGGACCACTGGGCGGCAATTCCTGTCTCGGGGCCTGAAAAGGCGATTTGACCTGCGTAAACAGTCGCGGCTATTCTCTGTTCCTCCCGTGAGCCACCGCCTAGCGTGGCGCGCATTCGAGAAGGAACTATGAAGACCCACTCAACAACACCATCCGATATCACGCGCGAGTGGCACCTCGTCGACGCCGATGGCGTCGTTCTCGGTCGCCTCGCCTCCGAGGTCGCGAAGATCCTGCGCGGGAAGCACAAGCCTTATTTCGCTCCTCACCTGGACTGTGGCGACCACGTGGTCGTAATCAACGCGTCCAAGGTGCTGATGACCGGTAACAAGCTGCTGGCCAAGAAGTACTACCGCCACTCCGGCTATCCCGGCGGGCTCAAGGAAGTGTCCTACGAGCGGCTCATGAGCGACAGGCCAGAGTTCGCGGTCGAGAAGGCGATCAAGGGGATGCTCCCCTCGAACAAGCTGGGGCGTCAGATGGCGAAGAAGCTCAAGGTCTACGCCGGTGCCGAGCACCCCCACGGGGCGCAGAACCCGAAGGCTTTGGATTTGAGGGGTGTTGCGGCTCCGCAGGACCCGGAGCAGGCGCACACCATCGAGGAGGTTGCTGGTGGCTGACATTCTCACCAGAGCGACGGGACGGCGTAAGGAGTCGGTGTGCCGCACACGTTTCGTCCCCGGAACGGGCCAGTGGTCCATCAACGGTCGGCCCTTCGAGGACTACTTCCCTAGCCCCACCCACCGGATGATCATCACTGAGCCGCTCCGCATCACCAATACGGAGGGGCGCTACGACATCATCGCCAAGGTCGAGGGCGGGGGTACTTCGGGGCAGGCCGGGGCTCTTCGCCACGCCATCTCTCGGGCCCTCGTCGATCTGGATCCGGAGCTTCGAGGGATCCTCAAGAAGGCCGGTTTCCTCACCAGGGACGCCCGTGAGAAGGAGAGGCGCAAGTACGGGCTCAAGAAGGCCCGCAAGGCGCCTCAGTACTCCAAGCGGTAGCGAGCGGCAAGCACAGACGAGACACAATCGAGGAGCCGGGGAAATTACCCCGGCTCTTTCGCTTTCCCCCTTCGGTCCGATATCCCGGCGCGCCGACCCTCGGTAAGAGGCGCTCCAGGGGGACGAATGCTGCCTTTTCCCCCAGGGTGGCAGGGGAGGGCCCCCGAGCCAGCGAATTGTAGGGAGTGAGCCGGCTGTTCCACGGAGCGTGACGGAGGTGTAACCCTCCGGGCCAGTTGGGTAGATGTCTGCCAGCACGCGGACGCAGGCGGAAAATCGAAGAGGGGACCTTGCAGTTGGCAACCCGGGTGGCAGGGCGAAAGCCCTCTCGAATCCTCGAGACTCGACTCTTCAAATGGATGGGCGAGGCGGGACAGATGTTCGCAATCGGTCTCGAATCGCTTCATGTGCTGTTTCGCCGGCCCTGGCCGCGCGCTGAGTTCGTAGACCAGGTCTGGTTCCTGGTCAAAGTCACCACCGTCCCCACCATCCTCGTTTCGATTCCCTTCGGGATGATCATCTCGCTTCACGTCGGCTCGTTCCTCACGGAGTTTGGATCCGAAGCGCATCTCGGCGCCGCGATGGTTCTCGCCGTCGTGCGCGAGGCGGCTCCGGTGGCAACCGCACTGTTGATCGCGGGGGCCGGCGGGTCGGCGATGTGCGCCGATCTTGGTTCTCGCCGCATCAGGGACGAGATCGACGCGATGCAGGTTCTCGGCATCGACCCCGTTCAGAGATTGATCATGCCGCGACTGATCGCCGCGGCCCTCGTCGCTCTGCTGCTCGACGCAGTCGTCTCGGTGGCGGGCATCGCCGGAGGCTGGTTCTTCGCCGTGATCGTCCAACACGGCACCTCCTCGAGCTACTTCTCCTCGTTCAACGAGCTCAGCCAGATTGCCGACCTGTGGGTCGCCTTGCTGAAGGCGGTTCTGTTCGGCTACGTCGCGGGGATGGTTGCCTGCTACAAGGGTTACTTCGTGCGCGGAGGTCCCAAAGGCGTAGGCGACGCGGTGAACCAGGCTGTGGTCGTGACCTTCCTGCTGCTCTTCTTCATGAACTTCGTCTTGACCGCCCTGTACTTCAACTTCGTCCCACAGAGGGTCTGAGGCGATGGCCACACGCGTTCTTCGACGACCGAATATCGGAGGGAGAGCCGTTCGAAGGGCCGCTGCCCCCTTCGAGGAAGGCGTTGATCAGGCCAGGTTCTACGTCCGCTGCATAAAAGCTATGCCGGCTGCTTTGCGCTACCGAGGAGTAATTCTCAATCTGATCTCCGACATCACCATCGGTGTGGGCGCGCTCCTGTTCGGTGCCGGAATGTTCTTTGTCATCTTCTCGATGGCCTTCTTCACAGGGACGCAGGTCGGCCTGGAAGGGTTTCAAGGGCTCCAGCAGATCGGGGCCGAGGCGTTTGTTGGACTCATCTCCTCCTTTGCGAACACGCGCGAGATCACGCCACTCGTTGCCGGCGTTGCATTGGCGGCGCAGGTCGGTTGCGGGTACACGGCCGAGCTTGGGGCGGCGCGCATCTCTGAGGAGATCGATGCACTGGAAGTGATGGCGGTCCCACCGATGGTCTACATGGTTGCGACGCGTATCTGGGCCGCCCTCATCACCATGATCCCGTTGTACCTAGCTGCCCTCTTCTCCTCGTACCTTGCGACTCAGGCGATCGTTACCAAGTTCTTCGAGTTGAGCTCGGGGACTTATACGCATTACTTCCAGTTGTTTCTCCCGGCGACGGACATCTTTTACAGCGTGATCAAGGCAGTCATCTTTGCCGTCGTTGTCACCTTGGTCCACTGCTACTACGGCTACAACGCATCGGGCGGGCCGGCCGGAGTTGGTATCGCGACCGGTAAGGCAATACGCATGTCCATAGTCGTAGTCGTAGTCCTGAACCTATTCCTCTCGCTCCTCATGTGGGGTGGTGGCGACACGATAAGGATCGCGGGATGAGCAAAAGACTCTTCACCATCTTCGTCGGCACCCTCGTGACGGTGCTGCTTGGAGTGGGGGTCTGGTTCTCGGTGCGTGCGGCCTACGGTGCTTTCGACGATGCCTACTACGTCACCGTCGACATCGACAGAGCCGGACAGCAGATGAAACCGGGACTGGACGTGCGAGTGAAGGGCGTACCGGTCGGTAAGGTCGCGCAGATCGACCTTGTCGAGCACCGCGCCCAACTGCAACTGAAGATCGACCAGCAGTACAAGATCCCTAAGGACGCCGAGGCCGTCATCTCCCTGAAGACCCCGCTCGGCGCAAAGTACGTCGATCTGCGTTTCCCCGCCGGCACGCAAGGACCCTTCCTCGCAGATGGCGACGTGATCGATAAAGCTCACGTTGGCCCCGAGCTCGAGGATCTTCTTGCTGATGGAACTGCTGTACTCGAAGCAGTCGATCCAGATGACGCGGCGACTGTAATCAGCGAGCTGGCCGACGGTGTTCGCAACAACAGCGACTACATCCAGCGCGGCTTGCACGCGAATAGCGACCTCGCCGGCCTCTTCGCTCGAACGCTCGATCCGCAACTCGAGGCTCTGCACGACTTCGAGGTGCTGTTCGGTGTGCTGAAGGAGAAGGGCGTCGACCTCAACCTGCTGGCCGCAGCCATCAATGAGGGAGCACCCGTCTATGCCTCGGAGAAGGCTCAGGCGAATCTCGACCGCGCGTTGAAGGCGCTCCAGCCGTTCTCCGAGGACCTCGCCGACCTCCTCATCCTCCAGAGGGACGACTTTCGCCGCATGATGAACGAGGGCGACAAAGTATTGCAGACGGTTGCCGACAGGCCGCAGGGACTCGAGAACCTCGTCAACGGGCTGTACCGCTACACGTTCAAGCTTGGTCAGCCCATCGGCGACGAGTTCATGATGGCCGATGGCAGCGCGGGGGCCGGCTTTACGGCCTTCATCGGCGGCAACACCCAAGAGGAAGACATCAAACAGGTCTGCACGGTCTTCCCACCGGAGGTCGCCGCCGTCCTGCCGGTGTGTGAGGGGCAGGGCGAATGAGAGTTTCCAAGACCATGCTGCTGAAAGTGATCGTGTTCACGATCATCTGCCTCGCGTTCACCGTTGCTCTGGGCGTGAAACTGGCGAATTCCAGGCTCTTTGCGGATACCTACGACATGAGGGCCGAGTTCGAAGACGCAACCGGGGTCATGAAGGGCGATGCGGTCAAGATCGCAGGCGTCGATGTCGGTCGCGTCACGGGGACGGAGATACAGGACGGCAAGGCGATTCTCAGCTTCAATGTCGACAAGGGTATCGAGTTGCCCACCGACTCCGAAGTCGCCATCCGATGGCGCAACGTGCTGGGTCAGCGCTTCCTCTACCTCTATCCGGGCGACGACGCTAAGGTCTGGGACGAGGGCGACACTGTTCCTCTGAGTCACACCAACGACGTTGCCGACATCGGCGAGTTTCTGAACCGGGTTGGCCCGATTCTCAAGGCGATCGATCCCGAGCAAGCCAACGCGTTCCTCGATGCCGTCAACACTGCTCTCGCGAGCAACGAGGAAAACGTGAGGTCGCTGCTCGACGCCGGAGCAAGCCTCGCCTCCGATCTCAGTGAGCGCGACGGCCACATCGCGCGCACGATCGGAAACGCCGACACGATCATGGAGGCTTTCGCAAGCCAGGACGATCAGATCGCGAGCATCATCGACAACCTCGACGACGTGTCTGGCGTTCTTGCTCGCCGGACTGACGACGTAAATCAGCTCGTTACGAACTTTGCCGACGTTCAGGACCAGTTGGACGAACTGCTTGCGACGAGCTCTTCGAACATCGACGCAACCATCGGATCGCTGGACTCTGTGTCGAGCACGCTGTCCTCCAATCAGAAGAACCTGGCCCGCACTCTGCGTTCGACACCGGGAGGGGTGTCGAACTACTTCCAGACAACAGCGTGGGGCGAATGGTTCAACGTGCGCATCGTCGAGCTCGTTCTCCAGGATGGTGAAAGCAACGACCTCGTCCGTCAACGAGAGAACGAGGACCTACAGCGTTGCGAGAACTGCGGCGGGAGAGACGAGGGCGGCACCGAGCAGGTCTCGCGGGACAACGACGGTGGTTCCCCCGGCGTGGATGACTCCGGAACGGGTGCGCCGAGCGAGAACGTCGGCTCACTGCTGCGCTACACCCTCACGGGGGACGAGCGATGAAGCTCCGCGACGCCCTCTACAAGTCGTTTCTCGAGAGAAACCAGAAGCTCATAGGTTTCATCGGCGTCGTGGTGGTGCTGCTAGGGACCGCCTTCTCGCTGCTGCTATCAGGCGGGTTCTTCCAAGACACGTACACGGTGCATGCGCGCTTCGCCGACGCGGCGGGTCTCAGGTCAAGCGATGACGTCCAGGTCGCGGGACTTGGACGCCGGGTCCATCGGATCGGTGGAGGTAATCGACGGCGCAGTCGTCGTGGAGCTCAAGATCGACAAAGACATCGAAATGCCTCGGGATGCGAACGCGGAGATAGTCATCGAGACCCTTCTTGGTCGTAAGGCCGTCCGTCTCGATGGTGGGAGCAGCGACGAGATGCTCCGCGATGGGGACGAGATCCCTCTCGAGAACACCCGAACACCGGTCGAGCTCCTCGATCTCGCCAACCGGTCCCGGCCGTTGCTCGATCGTTCGGACCCGCAGGCTCTCCAAGACTTCATGGACCAAATAACAGCAGCAACTCAGGGCAAGAGCGCGCAAGTCTCGACGCTGATTACCGGTCTGGCGGACGTAACGGACGCGGTCGACTCGCGCAAGCGTGAGCTGTCTCGCCTGCTCGAGTCGTTGAACACGCTAGGAGCGACCTTCGCCGAGAAGGACGAAACACTGGTCTCGCTCATCGACAATCTCAATGTCGTTCTGACGAACTTGTCAGAGAGAAGAGACGACGTAGTGAGGCTGCTCGAGTCCACCGACTCCGCGTCGCACGCAACCGCAGACCTAGTGCGACGAAACCGGCCGGAGCTCGACCGAACGCTATCGCAGTTGCACGACACGCTCGAGGTCATCGACCAGCACCAGGTCGACATCGCGGCGACTATCTCTTACCTGCACGACACCGTCCAGGGGTACTCGAGCGTCGCTTACTCGGCCGGCGGCACCTACGAGAATCGTTGGGCGAACATCTTCGTTCAGAGCCTGGGGCCGGTAGGTATCGATGCCTTCTTCGGCCCCTGTGGAGCTTTCGACAAGGCCCTCGACGATCTTCTTGGCGAGGACCCGCGTCCCTGTGAGGATCGGGCCGAGTACGGCGACGGGTACGGCGGCGGTGGCGGCGAGGGTGGATCGAACGGGACCGGTGACGGGTCACCGCAGACCCAGGAGCCGCCCGAGCAAGTCGCTGAGCGCGAGCGCGACGACGGGCTTGGCGGGGATGTCGGGGACCTCATCGACAGCGTCACTGGTGACTCCACCCTGGCGGACGACCTGAGGGGGCTGTTGCCGTGAGCAAGAAATTTGTCGGCACGGTACTTCTCTCTGGTGGCAGCTCTTGTCGCCTCGGCCTTCACCATCGCCGATGCCCGGAACGACGAGCGTTACATGACCGCCTACTTCGACCGTGCCGTTCAGGTCTTCCCCGGCAACTCGGTGCGGGTGCTAGGAGTCGACATCGGTCGCGTGACCAACGTCGAGGTCGCGGACGACCAGAGCCAGGTCGCCGTCACCATGAAGATTGAGGACGAGGACGCCAAACTCCCATCGGACGTCGAGGCGACGCTCATCCCTGTCTCCCTTTTGGGCGAGCGCTACGTTCAGCTCTTCCCCGCCTACGAGGGCGGCCCGACCTTCGAGGACGACGAGCTTCCCATCGAGCGCACGAGCGTGCCGGTGGAGCAGGACGAGCTCCTTCGCAGCCTCCAGGACTATTTCGGAGAACTGGATCCCGAGAGAGTCGGACAGTTCGTGACCAACACCGCCGAGATTCTCGAGGGCAACGGGCAGGAGCTCAATCGTCTGATCAAGAGCGGGTCGAGCGTCATGGAGACGCTGGCCAACAAGCGCGACACGCTTGCCGAGTTGATCGTCAACTTCAACGACGTGACTCAAACGCTGAAGGGCAGGCAGAGCGAGATCGCCACCCTCATCGACACCTACAACGTCGTTCTGCGCACTCTCAACAACAATCGTGACTCACTCGAAGGAACGATCACCGGGCTGAACGAGGCGTCTGCTCAGCTGGCGAGCCTGCTGATCGAACATCGGAACCCCTTGGGCAAAGATGTGAAGACTCTGACCAGAACCGTCAGGACGCTCGATCGCAACGTCGAAAGCCTGGGTCGCACAGGGCACTGGGCCAACCGGTTGTTCGAGGGCGCATCCAAGGCCGTTGACTACGAGCGGGATTGGCTGAGGCTGAACGACCAGGCAGATCCGCTTGTCGAGCTGCTCGAGTTCCGGCTGCGCGACCGGCTGATCGGCGTCTGTCTGCGTCTTGGAGTGAAGGAATGCTCGACTCCCGAGTTCTGGACGGGTGCCATGCCGAACCTGTTCTGTCTGACGGGCTCGTGCCCGAAGGGCCAGTCCAAGAAGTCGCCGGGGGACCAGCTCAACGATGCCATTGCAAAGCTCCCGCCAAGAGTCGGCGACGAGCTCGAGCAGGAGCTTCGGCCCCCGGACGCCGGACCGGAAGAGGACAAGAAGAAGAAGAAGAAGTGCAAGGACGCAAAGAGACCAAAGATATGCAGGCTCAGGAAGTTGCTCGACCCCGGCCAGACGCTCGATGAGCTTCTCGACGAGATCGGCAAGAACCTCGACGAGATCACGGGCCCGATCCTGGACGATCTGCTGAAGGACCCTGACCTGCTGAAGGACGGCGGCCTGTTGGGGGGCGGTGGTCTGCTCCCATGAGACGCCTTAGCGTCATCCTCGCCGGGCTTCTGATCGTGGCCGCCACCGCATGTTCCGGTGCCGAGACGATTGAGGTGACCGCCGCGTTCGACGATGTGGGCGACATGGCCACGGGCGCTCCCGTCACGATGTCAGACATTCGGGTCGGTAAGGTCTCGGCCATTCGCCTCGAGGGAACCGAGGCGGTAGCGACCCTGGAGCTTGATCCGGAGGCGAATATTCCGGCGGACGTCGTCGCGCGCGCCAGGCGCACGAGCGTGCTGGGAGAGCGGATCGTGGATCTGGTCGTCCCCGAGGGCGGGTCGAGCGACGAATTGCTGGCGGACGGGTCAGACATATCCGAGACCGAGGTGCGCAGCGACCTCGAAGATCTCGTGCAGGAGGGCTCGGAGGTTCTGGGCGCGGTGGCAGCGTCGGACCTCGCCGTCATGATCGATCAGAGCGGCCGCGGATTCGGGGGCCGTGGTGAGGAGCTCCGTTCGATTCTCAACAGTTACAGCGAGATCGTCGGCGCCTATGCCGAACGCGGCGACATGCTGAAGAACCTCATCTCGAACCTCGATCAGTTCAACGCAACTGTCGCTAGCGAAGCGGAGTCTCACAGGCAGGCGATAAAAAACACCGCTCGTTCCATCGAGATGCTCAACGAAGAGAGCGACGAGCTCGAGGGGGCCATCGTGTCGCTCAATCGACTAGCCGTGGGCGGTAAGGACATCCTCGGCGAGCATCTTGACGAGATGCAGAACTTCTTCCGGCAAACCCGAACGATTCTCGGGACCCTCGAGGGTCAGCAGAAGGACATCGAATTGCTCTTGAGGTGGGCCCCCGAACACAACAACAACACGCAGTTGGTCGAGTACTTCGAGTTCAATCAGATCATCCAGGACTTCGTGATCTGCGGCCTCAACGACAATCCGAACGACCCGGCCCGGCGTTGCATCGAGGGGCAGGGGTAATGCGGGCAAACAGGCGCGTATACGTGAATCTCATCATCTTCGGAGCGGCATCGTTTCTGTTGATCTTTCTCGGTGGGAAGAACCTGGTCTTGCAGCAGGCAACGGCCGGAACGCATCCAAGCTCGTTTCTCGGATGCCTCGGGCCTGCTCCCCCGCAACGACGTGACGATGCGAGGCGTTGTGGTCGGCTCGGTCAAGGAAGTCGACCTGGCCGACGACGGTAACGTCAACGTCGTTATGAATCTCGAACCAGATGTCGTCGTGCCGGAGGGCACGGTTGCGGAGATCGTGCGACGAAGCCCCATCGGTGAGCTCACACTCGAGTTGCAGCCCGGAGATGGTGATCCGATGTCGGAAGGAGCGACCATCGCCGTCGAGAACACCGTTCCGCCGCCAGACGTGTCCAAGACGATCGAGGTGATCGCGGACGTGCTTCACGAGGTCCCTTCAGAGGACCTGGACACAGTCGTGGCCGAGCTTGCCGATGCCGTCCGGGGGCGAGGTGATGACATCTCCACCTTCAACCAGGCGGTGGCGGAGCTGCCGGAGGAGCTCCTCGAAGTTCAACTCGAGTTGGAGTCACTGATCAACGACGGGCCCAAGGTCACCGGCGTCCTTGCCGACAACGCGGATACCCTCGGCGATGACTTGACCCAGACCAAGTTGTTGGCTCAGCTGCTCGCGGACCGAAAGCACGACCTCGTGGACCTTTACCGAAATGGTGGCGACTTCACGACCGTTGCAGGCGACCTGATTGAAGACGAGAAGGCAAACATCTCCTGTCTCGTGAAAGACTTCGGCAGGATCAACTCGGTCATGGCGACTCAGGAGAACCTCACCAACCTTGCGAACACACTCGACAAGAATCACCTTTTCTTCGGAGCCATTGAACAGATGGTTCAAGTGGGACTCGATAACGGCACCTGGTTCAGGGTCCAGCTCATCCCGCCGGCGCAACCGCACGGCGAGACCTACGCCCCTCACAGACCACCGCCGGATGCATTTCCCGGTAACGCATGCACATCGCGCTTCGGCCGTGGGGTCGATGCCGTCGATCAACCTGATGCCCCGACGCTGGCCAGGGACTCAAGTCTGCGCCAGGGAAATTAGGCAATGAAGGTCATCAAGCGGTACCTCCCCTGGTTTCTCCTCGCGCTTGCCTTAACCGCAGCGGTCACGTTCGGCTATCTGTGGCAGGAGGCAAGAGCAGCAGCGGACGCCGAGGACGAGCTGCGCTCACAGGCAAGGGAGTTCATCGGCGACCTCATGTCGATCTCCGCCGAGACCGCTGAAGCCGATGCCGCCGCCATCAAGCGGTGGGCCGTAGGTGATTTCGCCGACGAAGCTGAGGTCTTCTACGGGGAGAAGGCAATAGACGCGGTAGTCGAGCTGGAAGCCACCACAGAGGGAGAGGTGCAGGAGCTTTTCATCCAGTCGCTGGAGGATGGAGAGGGCTCGGTGTTCGCAGTCGTCGACCATACGGTGACGAACGCAAGTACCGACGAGCCGAAGACCGATACCGTTCGCATGAGCATCGAGATGATCGAGAGCGAGGACGGCTGGAAGGTCAACCGCGTTCGTATATTCGAGAGCCCAGGGCGCAACGCTCACCGAGGCCGGCCAGTAGCGATTGCGATGCTCGGCCTCCTCTGGAGGATCGAGGGCTATAGTTCTGCACCGTGAGCACGCAGTCAAGAGTCGCCGTCGTCACCGGCGCCGCGCGGGGAATGGGTCGCCGCGCGGCGGAATTTCTCGCGGACGAGGGCTATGCGCTCGTATTGGCGGATCTGAATGATCCAGTGCAGACGGCAGCGTCGGTCAGCCAGCGCGGGTCGGACGCGCTGTCCATAACCGGGGACGTCTCGTCGGAGGTCGACGTTGCCGAGCTCGCGGCCCGCACACGCGAGCGCTTCGAGCACGTTGACGTCCTTGTAAACAACGCCGGAATCTCGTGCATCGCTCCGGCGGAAGACACGAAAACGGAGGAGTGGCGGCGCGTCCTTGATGTGAACCTGACCGGCCCGTTCCTCCTCTCCCGGGAACTTGGCCGGATGATGCTCGAGGCAGGTGCCGGCTCGATCGTCAACGTTGCCTCGATCGCGGGTCTTCGCGGGGTGGCCGACCGCTCCGCCTACAACGCGAGCAAGCATGGCCTCGTGGGCCTGACCAGGACGCTTGCCGCCGAGTGGGGCGGCCGCGGAGTACGCGTCAACGCCGTCTGTCCCGGCTGGGTGAAGACGGAGATGGACGAAGAAGATCAGGCGGCGGGAGGCTACACGGATCGGGACATCGTCGAGCATGTCCCGATGGGACGGTTCGCGACTCCGGAGGATGTGGCTCGTGCGATCGTGTTCCTTGCCGATCCCGAGCTAAGCGGATTCATGAACGGCGTCGCGCTGCCGGTGGACGGGGGCTGGACAGCCGACGTGAGTTGGACCTCCTTACGGTTGCGGAAGCGATAGACAGAGCGCGCAGCGCTGGCCCGTCAATCCGACCTCGTCAGGTCGCGAGCATCTTTCGTAGGACGTACTGGAGAACGCCACCGTGGCGGTAGTAATCCATCTCGACCTCCGAGTCGATGCGAGCCTCAGCGGAGAACTCGATCGTGTCGCCGTTGTCGTCCGTAGCCGTCACCTGAATCTCGGCATGCGGTTCGAGCCCCTCAGCGATCCCGGTTATCCGAAATGTCTCCGTCCCGTTCAGTCCGAGCGTCTCGGGATTCTCCTTGGGCAGGAACTGGAGCGGGAGGATCCCCATGCCGACGAGATTGCTTCGATGAATGCGTTCGAAGCTCTCTGCGATAACGGCGCTCACGCCCTGTAGGCGAGGACCCTTTGCAGCCCAGTCACGCGAACTGCCCGAACGTACCACGTCGCGAGCATCTTTCGCAGGACGTACTGAAGCACGCCTCCGTGGCGGTAGTAGTCCATCTCGACCTCCGAGTCGATGCGGGCCTCGACAGAGAACTCGGTCGAGTCGCCGTTGTCGTCCGTCGCCGTCACCTGAATCTCGGCATGCGGTTCGAGCCCTTCAGCAATTCCGGTTATCCGAAATGTCTCCGTCCCGTTCAGTCCGAGCGTCTCGGGATTCTCCTTGGGCAGGAACTGGAGAGGGAGGATGCCCATTCCGACGAGGTTGCTTCGATGGATGCGTTCGAAGCTTTCTGCGATAACGGCGCTCACACCCTGTAGGCGCGGACCCTTTGCAGCCCAGTCACGCGAACTGCCCGAGCCGTACTCCTTGCCTGAAATCACGATGAGGGGAGTGTCTTCCTCTTGGTAACGCATCGCTGCGTCGAAAATGGTCATCTCGTCGCCGCTCGGGTGATGCACGGTCCAGTTGCCTTCCTTGTCTACGAGCTGATTGCGCAACCGGATGTTGGCGAAGGTTCCGCGCATCATCACTTCATGGTTGCCGCGTCGGCTCCCGTAGCTGTTGAAGTCCCGCACGTCAACCCCGCGCTCTTGGAGATACGCGCCTGCCGGCGACTTGGAAGCGATCGAGCCTGCGGGTGAGATGTGATCGGTCGTGACCGAGTCACCGACCTTCACCAGGACACGCGCGCCGTCGATGTCGGTGATGTCGGAAGGTTCGTCGCCGAGATCCTTGAAGTAGGAAGGCTCCTGAACGTAGGTCGACTCGGGATCCCACTCGAATAGGGCCCCCTCTGGCGAGGGAAGCTCCTGCCAGTGCTCATCCCCATCGAAGATCTTTCCGTATTCCTTGTCGAACATGTCGGTATCGACCTGGTCGATCGCACCCTTGATCTCCTCGGGTGTGGGCCACAGGTCTTTGAGGAAAACGTCGTTGCCTTCCTTGTCGGTTCCGATCGGATCCTTGTTCAGGTCGATCTCCGCGGTACCCGCAAGCGCATAAGCGACGACCAACGGAGGCGACGCGAGGTAGGACGCTTTGACCTGTGGGTGGATGCGGCCCTCGAAGTTGCGGTTCCCGCTGAGGACCGATACGACCGCAAGGTCGTGTTCGTCGATCGCGTCTGGCGACAGGGTCCGGCAAGGGACCGGAGTTGCCGATGCACGTCGTGCAGCCGTAGCCGACCACGTGAAAGCCAAGCTGCTGCAGGTCGTCCATGAGCCCCGACTTGGTCAGGTACTCGGTCACGACCCGCGAGCCGGGTGCCATGGACGTCTTGACCCACGGCTTGCTCGTCAGACCACGCTCGACCGCCTTCTGAGCCAGAAGTCCAGCCCCCATCATCACCGACGGATTCGACGTGTTCGTGCATGATGTGATCGCCGCTATGACGACGCTCCCGTGCTGGATGTGCGCCTTTCCGTCCACTTCGACGTCGGCCTCTTCGCCGTTGCGCGGCTCCTGCGGCGTGCGTGGAGGCTGAGCGCTCCCACCTTCGCCGAGCCAGCGATCGAGCTGAATCTGTACCCCGGGATTTCCCGCATCGAGGTCCTTGCCGAATGCGTCGTGGAAGCTCTTCCAGACATTCGAAAGGGTGACCCGATCCTGGGGACGGCGGGGGCCCGCCAGGCTCGGCTCGACAGTCGAGAGGTCGAGCTCGAGGGATTCCGAGAACTCGGGATCGACCGTCTCATCCGTGCGGAACATCCCCTGAGCCTTGGCGTAGCGCTCGACAAGATCGAGGACCTCGGGCTTGCGCCCGGTGAGGCGGAGATAGGTCAAGGTCTGCTCGTCGACCGGGAACAGAGCAGCCGTCGCTCCGTACTCGGGGCACATGTTGGAGAGGGTCGCCCGGTCCGCGATCATCAGGTTCGAGAGCCCGGTGCCGTAGTACTCGACGAACTTGCCCACAACACCGTGCTCGCGCAACATCTCTGTGACCGTGAGGACGAGATCGGTTGCGGTAACCCCTGTTTCGAGCGCGCCGGTGAACTTGAATCCCACGACCTTCGGCGTCACGAGAGGAATCGGCTGACCGAGCATTGCCGCCTCGGCCTCGATTCCGCCGACGCCCCAGCCGAGCACCCCCAGGCCATTGATCATGGTGGTGTGGCTGTCGGTCCCGACGAGGGTGTCGGGCACTGCGAAGTCACCGGTTTCGTCGCTCAAGGTCGAAACCACTGTCGCGAGGTATTCGAGGTTGACCTGGTGCACGATCCCCATGCCTGGCGGGACGACACGAAAGCCGTTGAATGCCTGCTGGGCCCACCTGAGGAGCGAGTAGCGTTCGTGATTGCGTTCGTACTCGCGATCAACGTTGATCGTGAATGCCTTGTTGCTCGCGAACGCGTCGACCTGCACCGAGTGATCGATTACGAGGTCGACGGGAACCAGTGGGTCGACCCGGCTGGGATCTCCACCCTCACGCTCCATCGCGGCCCTCATCGCTGCGAGGTCGACCACCGCGGGAACTCCCGTGAAGTCCTGGAGGATGACGCGCGACGGGGTGAATGGAAACTCACGATCCTCGATCGGCTTCTGGCCCCACATCGCCAGGGAGTTGACCTCATCTTCGGAGGCGTGCTCCGTGCCGGAGGTGCGAAGCAGGTTCTCGAGCAGGATCTTGACGGTGTTTGGAATCTTGTCGAGCTTGGCCTCGGCACGCTGCTCGAGCACGTCGAGACGGTAGTAGTCGAGCGAGCCCGATTCTGTTTCGAGTGAGGTGCGGGCCCCGAAGGGGTCGCTCCCTGAGTGTGAACTGGTGGTCATCGATCCTCCCTGTGCGCACCCGTGAGCGCGCTGCTCGGAGTTTTCTAATCAGGAACCTCCATGATAAGTCGCCCCATGGCGTGCCCCCGCGAGGGATTGATACCCACCGATCCGCGGTTAGCGTCAAGTAAGGCAATCGATCGAGGAAAGCGGAGGCTCAGCGTGCATCACGTGCGGCGCCCGGATCCACATGTCATCGTTGTCTTTGGAGGCAACGGGGATCTTGCCAGCCGCAAGCTACTACCCGCCCTGTACCACCTCGAGTTCGCGGACCTTCTGCCGGCCGACTACCGAATCATCGGAAACTCCCGCGGTGACTTCAGCGATCAGGAGTTCGATTCTTTCGCCCGGGAGGCGATCATCAAGTACGGGCGGTGTGACCCCGAGGGCGAGCACTGGGACCGATTCGCGGAGCGCCTGACCTACGTATCGGGGTCGTTCACGGCCGATGAGCCGGAGCCCCTTGCCGGGGCAATTCGCGATGCGCAGAAGGAACTGGGTGGGGATGTCCAGCTCCTGGCCTATCTGGCTGTACCCCCTCAGGCGTTTCCCGTCCTGACGCGTGCTCTCGGTGAGTCCGAGTTGAACATCGATTCCAGGATCGTCTTCGAGAAGCCATTCGGTACGGACCTCGAGTCGTTCCAGAAGCTCAGCGCGCTCGTGCACCGCTACTTCGACGAGGAGCAGGTCTTTCGCATTGACCACTTCCTCGGCAAGGAGGCGGTGCAGAACATCCTGGCTCTCCGTTTCGCCAACGGGATGTTTGAGCCCGTATGGAACAGGCAGTTCATCGACCACGTCGAGATAGACGTTCCCGAGACCCTTGGCCTCGAGCAGCGAGCAGCTTTTTACGAGAGTGTCGGCGCGCTGCGGGACATGCTGGTCACGCATTTGTTCCAGGTTTTGAGCTTCGTCGCGATGGAGCCTCCCTACGCTCTTGAACCAAAGCCTCTGGCGGACGAGACCGCAAAGGTGTTCGAGTCCATTCGACCTCTGAAGCCAGAAGACATTGTGCGCGGTCAATACAAGGGCTACCGCGAGGAAGAGGGCGTCGATCCCGATAGCATCACCGAGACTTTTGTCGCCGCGCGCATGTTCATCGACAACTGGCGATGGTCAGGCGTGCCGTTCCTCATGCGTACGGGCAAGAGGCTGAGAGCGGAGCACCAGACAGTCACGCTCGCATTCAGGGAGCCACCTCGGCAGATGTTTCGCGAGAGCGAATCGGCCTGGTACAAGCGGGATCACCTGACCTTCCGGCTTGGTGAGGAAGCGGGCGTGTCCCTGGCTTTCCTCGCAAAGACGCCCGGTCCCGAGATCGAGCTCGGACCTGCGCGCATGAGTTTCGACTACGACACCAAAGGCTCCGAGGTGCTGGGGGCTTACGAGTACCTCCTGCACGATGCGCTCCTGGGCGAGCGAACGCTATTCACGCGCGGCGACGGTCTAGAACGGACCTGGGAGTTGGTGCATGAGGTCTTGGAGAAACCCCCGCCGATTCACGACTACGAACCCGGGTCCTGGGGACCAAAGGAGTCCGACGACCTGATTACCCCGCGCCGCTGGCATGTGGAGCGCGAAGAAGACTCAACCACCTCCGACTGACCGAGCGCATCGGCGAGAGCCGGGGTGGGTAGGGAACCGTAGCCGTCCGTTTCTTGATCCGAGGGGAGCTCAACCAATGACCGACACCATTCGCTTTCACTTCGACCCACGCTGCCCCTGGGCCTGGGAGACATCCAAATGGATTCGGGAGGTCGCCCGGGTGAGGGATGTCGAGATCGAGTGGGCGTTCTTCTCGCTGCAAGAGCAAAACAAACCAGAGACGGCCCCGCTCCGCGATCCGGAGGTCCGAGGAACGCCGGCACTCCGTACGCTTGCGCTGGTGCGTCGCACGGAGGGCAACGATGCAACGGGTTCGTTCTACCAGGCGATCGGGGAGCGAGTTCACGAGCGACACGAGGACTTCACGGTCGACTTGGTCCGTAGCGCGCTCGAGGGACCTGGGTCTTAAGCCAGAGCTCGTCGACGAGGCTTTGTCGGACGAGATCACCGTCAAGGAGATCTCCGAGGAGCACTACGCGGTAGCCTCCAGCGTGGGTTGCTTCGGCGTGCCCACCATCGTGTTGCCGACAGGTGAAGCGATCTTCGGTCCTGTCGTGGCCGTAGCTCCGACCGGCGAGGCCGCGGGGGAGCTGTGGGATCACTTCGAGTGGCTCACCAAGCAGGACTACTTCTTCGAGATGAAGCGCGAACGCGGCGACACCCGGCCCGGCGCCCGGTCTCCCGCGTAACGCACCGAGCAACCAGCTCCGAGCCCTTCGCTTAGGGTTTGCAGCATGCCCGCGAGCAAGGAAATTCTCGACGTGGGAGGTCACGAGGTTGCGATCTCTAATCCCGAGAAGATCTTTTTTCCGCGCACCGGACACACCAAGATCGACCTCGTTCGCTACTACCTAGCCGTCGCGGAGGGAGCGTTGCGGGGGGCCGGCGGGCGACCAATGGCGCTCAAGCGGTACGTTCACGGCGCGGAGGGTGACTTCTTCTTTCAGAAGCGAGCCCCCAAAACCAAGCCCGAGTGGATCGACACTGTGGAACTGAGCTTTCCTTCCGGCAGGACGGCCGAGGAGATCGTTGTCAATCACCCGGCGCAACTCGCGTGGGTGATCAACCTCGGATGCATCGATCTCAACCCGCACCCAGTGCGAGCGGTCGACCTTGACCATCCCGACGAGCTCCGCGTGGACCTCGACCCCGTACCGGGTGTGCCTTGGTCTCAGGTCAGGGAGGTAGCCCTCGCTACCAAGACGGCTCTTGAGGATGTCGGGCTCGTGGGCTGGCCCAAGACCTCCGGCTCTCGTGGCTTTCATATCTACTGCAGGATCGAATCTCGTTGGACCTTCACCGAGGTGCGCCGGGCGGCCGTTGCGCTTGCGCGCGAAGTCGAACGCCGGATCCCCGACAAAGCGAGCAGCAAGTGGTGGAAGGAGGAACGCCACGGCGTCTTCCTCGACTACAACCAGAACGCCAAGGACCGCACGATCGCGTCGGCCTACTCCATCCGACCGCTGCCGGACGCGCGCGTGTCGACCCCGGTTACGTGGGACGAAGCCGCCGATTGCGAACCGGAGCGTTTCACAATCGACACGGTTCCCGAGCGCATCGCAACCGTGGGTGACCCATCGGAGGGAATCGACGAAGCCGTGGGTTCGCTCGACGCTCTTCTCGAGTTGGCCGACAGAGACGAAGCCGCCGGCGTCGAGGATGCGCCCTGGCCCCCGCATTTCGTGAAGCAGGAAGGAGAGGCCCCACGCGTCCAACCGTCCAAACGGAAACGCACAGGCGCCAAACGTGCGGGCAGCGTGCCTCCTCCCGCGCCCGGGCAGAGCAGCGGACCGACCGGCAGGCGAAGGACGACCGTGCCGCTCATCGAGATCGCCCGCGCCGCCACCGAGGCGGAGGCTCGCGAGGGGCTGGAGCGCTGGAAGGATCGGCACCCAGATATCTGGCCTCTTCTGGCGCCAGCTGATGTGCTTGTCGATTCGATGCGCGGCCGAAGCAAGACGTGGACGCGCATCCGTCTCAACCTCACCAACGTCCCGGAAGCCGACCGTCCGGCCCAGGAACCGCTCGAAGTCACCTACGACCCCGCCGTGGAATGGAAAGGTAGCGAACGCGAGGGTTAGGCGACAGCGTGTCGCTCCACAGATGTCGTTGCTGGTCGCTATCTCCTTGGGCGAACCGTTCCGCCGATCATCTAGAAAAGGTTCCGGGATGGATCCATACCGTTCGTTCTTGAAGCGGTGGGGCTGGGTAGCTGCCTTAGCCATCGGAGCGTTCGCCTTAGTGATCGTTCTCCTTTTTCCGATGAGCTGTAACTTCGACGATGCTTCCGACGGTTCGGAATCGCAGGGGACGACCTGTCCTCAGGCAGACACTTTGGTCGGCTTGGTCTGGCCGAACATTTATGTGGGCTTCGTCATTGCTCCGCTACTGGCCGTCGCCACCGGGACGGGTGCTGCATACTGGTTCGTCGCCGGGCGGTGAGGGCCGGGTGAGAACTGCGTGAGCGCCAACCGGGATCCGTGGCGGCCTAGCTGACGGCTTTGTCCGGGCGAACGCTTGCCGGACAGCAAGTTGAGCCGCAGATGTCGTGACTGGCCCCGCACTCCCCGAGGGCGATCCGCTCGGGCCGAGCGGACATTCGCTCGACGATCAGGTCCCTGATCATCCTTATGTAGCGGGGGTGAGCGCCCACGGCCTCGGCCCGCACCAGGTTGATGCCCAAGCGAGCGGCAGCCTGGGCGGCCTGCACGTCCAGGTCGAAGCGCACCTCGAGATGGTCTGCCACGAAGCCCACTGGGACGACCACGAGGTCCTCGACTCCCGCGGAGTGGAGCTTGGTGATGTGATCGACGATGTCGGGCTCGAGCCAGGGCACGTGTGGCGGGCCGCTGCGGCTCTGCCACACGAGATCCCAGTCGTGGTCACCACCCAGGCGATCGGTTACGAGCCGGCACGCCTCGGTGAGTTGTTGCGTGTATGAGCTTGTATCGGCCATCCGAATGGGCACGCTATGCGCGGTGAACGCGAGCCGCGCCGTCGCTCGCCGGTCTTCGGGAAGTGCCTTCAATGCGACGTTGACCTTCTCGGCCTGAGGTTCGACGAAACCCGGGTGGTTGTAGAACACGCGCAGTTTGTCAACTCTCGGCGCTCCATCCCCAACCTCAGACTGAGCGCGTGCGACATCCTCTCGATACTGGCGACACCCTGAGTAGGAACTGTACGCGCTTGTTACGAAGGTGACGGCGCGCCGAACTCCGTCGTCGCGCATCTGCTTCATCGTGTCTGTGAGCATCGGATGCCAGTTGCGATTGCCCCAGTAGACCGGCAGGTCTGGCCCGTTGTCCCGAAGCTCCTCACGAAGTGCGTCGATGACTTCACGGTTGAGAGAGTTGATCGGGCTGACCCCGCCGAAGTGCTGGTAATGCGATGCCACCTCCTCGAGTCGCTCCCGCGGCACTCCGCGTCCCCGCGTGACGTTCTCCAAGAAGGGGAGCACGTCGTCTGGTCCCTCTGGACCCCCGAAGCTCAGATACAGAACTGCGTCGTAACCGCGCGCTGCGTCATCCCGCGCGCCGTAAGAGAGCTGGATCATCTAAGGAAGGTCGTTGACCACTCCGGCGACGCCTTTGCGTATGCCGGTGAAGAACGGTGTCTCGAGTTTGGTATAGCGGCGCGCTTCGGTGCCGCGAAGTCGCCTCAGTAATTCGACGATTCGATCCGGGCTGTCCGCTTCGAAGCAAAGGATCCACTCGTAGTCGCTCAGACCGAAGGCGCTCGTGGTGTTCGCCCATACGTCCGGAAACTCGCGTCCACCCTGTCCGTGCTCTTGCAGCAGCTTGCCTCGCTCGGCCGGGTCGAGCAGGTACCACTCGGGGGTTCGGACGAACGGATAGATGTTGAGGTACTTCTTGGGCTCTTTGCCCTGGACGAACGCGGGGAGATGGTCGGGACTGAACTCGGCGGGACGTACCAGCCCCAGAAACATCTCACGCTGCCGAAGTACGCGACCGAGCTGAGTGTGGCGAAAGTCCACGAGCAGTTGCTGCAAGACCTCGGCGTCGCGCGCCACCCAGAAGAACATCATGTCGGCAGAGGGACTGAACCCGACTGTTGAGTACGCCCCCCGCGTCTCCACTCGATCGGCGTAATCATCGAGCAGCGCCTGTGCTTCCTTGGCGGCCGTCTCCCTGTCCAGCGTTTGCGACAGCTCGGGAACGGCTCGAAACACCGGGTAACTGGCAAAGATTGTCTCTTCGGTCACTCATCTGCTCCTTCGGTCCGGCGTTTCCCCCCGTCGATCAGGGTAGCGCGGCGGGGTCTGCTACTCGCTCAGCGGCGATCTGGGCGCTCTTGACCGAGTCGGAGATGCCGGTGCCACGATAGGCGGCGCCCGCCAGAAGGATGCCTGGGGTGCTCCGAAGGGCCCCTTCGATGCGCTCGATTCGTTCGAGATGTCCGACGGTGTACAGGGGCAGGGCACGGGGCCAGCGGAACAGGCGAGCTACGAGGGGGCGGGCTCGAATGGCGATTGCGTCCCCCAGATCGCCAAGAAGCGATGCGAGGAGCCGGTCGTCGTCCGGATAAGGCTCGCCTTCACCGGCGGCGCGTCCGGCGAAGGCCTTGACCACAATCCGGCCGTCGGAGGGAGCGAGACGCGGCCACTTCTGCGAAAACCAGGTCGCGCCCGCCAGAGTTCGGCGCTCTTGGCTGGGGACCAGCAAGCCGCTTGCACCGGAAGGCACGTCGACCGACCCCGGTGGCCAGACGAAGCAAGCAGTGGCCACGCTCGCGTAGTCGATCCCCGCCAGCTCCCCTGCCGCCTGTGGGTTGAGTTCGGTGAGAAGGCCGGCAGCGACGAACGCAGGGACGGCCAGGATGACCGCGTCGCCATCGACCGATGCACCGCCTCGAAGCCGCACCCGGTAGCAGGCCTCTCGTCGTTCGACCCGCTGGGCGACGGCCCCCGTTCGAAGGTCGACCGCCAGGTGGTTGACCAGAGCATCGACCAGGCCGCCCATACCGTTGCTCGGCGCGAGAAAGGGTGGAGGTCCGCTCACCTGCGCTCCCGCTCTCCTGGACTTGGCCAGTCCCACAGCCAGACTGCGATTACGTCGCGCTAGTTGATCGATCTGGGGCACCGCCGCAGCCAGACTGATTTCGGAGGCCAGGCCCGCGCGCGTCCCGGCGAGCAACGGATCGACCAGGCGGTCGAGCACCTCGGATCCGAAGCGGTGCCTGACGAACTCAGCGATCGAGATGTCTGGACCCTTGAGGGGGCCGGGAAGCACCAGGTCCGCAGCCGCGCGGACCGCGCCCTTCGGACTCAACAGTCCGGAGCGAAGCGCAGCCAGTGGTGAGGTGGGCATGCCGAAGATGAAATCGGCAGGCACGCGCTTGAGTCTGCCTTCGGTCCAGATGTGCGCTCCGAAGATCGCCGGCGGAATCAGCTTGCCGCCCAGCCCCACTGCGGTCGCGAGCTCTTCGACGTGAGGCTCGCGCGCAACGAACGAATCGGGGCCACTCTCGAAAGTGACGCCGTCAATCTCAGTCGTGCCGAACTTCCCGCCAGGATCGTCGCCCGCCTCGACCAGCACGACCTCGGCACGCCCATTGAGCCGATGCGCGGCCGCGAGTCCCGCTATTCCGCCACCAACGATGATCACGCGCCTTCGCTCTGTCACGGCGTGGGTCTTGGTCTCCAGTCGTGAATGAAGTCGACCAGACGAGCAAGGACGTCTGGATCGCTCGACGGAAGCACACCGTGGCCCAGATTGAAAACGTGGGCCCGGCCCCCGCCCCGCTCGAGAATCGAGCGGGCCTTGCACTCGAGGATGTCCCAGGGGGCGAGAACGAGCGCCGGATCGAGGTTCCCCTGAAGCGCGGTGACCGAGTGTGGCATCCGGGCTCTTGCAGTCTCGAGGGGCACGCGCCAGTCCACACCCATCACGTCGGGCCCGGTCGCGGCCATGTCGCCAAGGATCTCGCCTGTATTCACGCCGAACAAGATGCGCGGGACGTCCTCGTCCGAGAGACCCGTGAAGATCTTTCCGACCGCCGGCGCGACGTAGGCGTTGTAGTCGTCGGCGTCGAGCGCGCCGGCCCATGAATCGAAGAGCTGCACCGCGGACGCGCCCGCTGCGATCTGCGCGCGCAGATATTCGAGGATCGAATCCGCCAGCAAGTCCATCAGTCGAACCCACGCTTCCGGCTGCGAGTACATGAACGACTTGGTGAGAGCGTGATCCTTGCTTGGTTTGCCCTCGATCATGTAGCTGGCGAGTGTGAAGGGTGCTCCGCCGAAACCGATCAACGGAACCTTCAGCTCGTCGACAAGGATTCGCACCGACTCGACAACGTGCGGTACGCCTACTTCGGCTTCGAGTGGAACGAGACGGTCGACGTCCTGAGCGGACCGAATCGGGTTTTCGATGACCGGTCCGACTCCCTCCACGATGTCGACGTCCACGCCCATTGCGAGCAAGGGAATTACGATGTCGGAGAACAGAATCGCAGCATCCACGCCGAGTCGGTCGACCGGCTGCAACGTCACCTCTGCTGCGAGGTCTGGGGTACGGCATAGCTCGAGGATCGAGTGTTTCTCGCGCAGCTTGCGATATTCCGCGAAGGCCCGGCCCGCTTGACGCATGAACCAGACGGGCGTGTGCTCGGTTGGCTCGCCCCTGCATGCGCGGATGAAGTTGGACTCGCGGTGATTCAAGTGGCTCCGATCATGGTTTCGACTGCACCTATGGGCGCATCCTAAAGGGGCGACTTGGCCGCCCGCAGGGCTCGTGCCGAGCCTTTCCCGCGGCCCAGAGACTGCCGCCCGAAGGGCGGTTCCGAGCATTTTGCTCGGCCCAAAGGCTGCCGCTCGAAGGGCGGTTCCGAGCATTTTGCTCGGCGAGGCGCAGCAAGCTCCGCCGAAGCCCAGAGGCGCAGCGAAGCTTCGCCGAAGCCCAGAGGAGCTTCGCCTCATAGGGTGCGGTGATGAAGTTCGATGCGGTCGTGCTGGCGGGTGGAGACTCCCGCAGGCTCGGCGGCCTGGACAAGGCGGCGATCGAGGTTGGGGGGGTGTCTCTCCTCGACCGGGCTCTCGACGCGATCCAAGGGGCACGGGAGGTAATCGTCGTGGGACCTCATCGCCCGACCTCGGCAGTGGTGCGATGGACCTCCGAGTGCCCACTGGGGGGTGGACCGCTGCGGGCGACCGTCGCCGGCCTCGAGCTCGTAAGAAGTGACGTGCTGGTGGTCCTTGCGGTCGACTATCCCTTCGTCACCCGCGCGGTCGTTGGCGAGCTGATCAGTGCAGTGGGAACGCACGACGGAGCAGCGCTACAGGACGGAAGTAGTGCCATGCATTACGTGGTGGGCGCGTATCGAGCGGACGCGTTGCGCTCCGCCCTGGAGACACACCCCCCAGACGAGGCATCGATGCGATCCCTGTTCGGAACTCTCGACGTCGCCGCCGTGCGCGCGGATCGTGCGGCCCTGGACGTCGACACACCCCAGGACCTCGAGAGTGCGCGCGCGGCTGACTCGGAAGTTGACTAGCGCGCGGCCGATGTCTGCATAAGTTTGGACAACAGGCTCAAGTATTGGAGCAGATGCCGAGGGCCTAGAAACTCGGTGCGCACGCGGTCCATCGCCTCGATGCCCATCCGTTCCGCTCGCTCTGGGTCGGCTAGGAGCTTCGTGACCGCGTTCCCGTATTCGGCGAGATCGCTTGGATCGCCCACCAATGAACCGCTTACTCCGTCGACGATCTGGTCCTGGATCCCTCCTATGCGGCTGGCGACCACGGGACGTGCCTTCCACATGGCTTCGGCGACCGTCAGCCCGAAGCCCTCCGCAAGACTCTTTTGAACAACGACTTCCGAACGTCTTTGCAAAGCATTGACGATGGCAGCGTTTTCCTCGCTGTCGGCCATGGGCAGAGCCGCCAGGTGGATGCGGGCCTGAATCTCGGGTGACATCTGCGAGTGAGCGACTCGAACTTCCTCGAGCACATGGGCCCCCTCGGGATCGTCGCTGACCGCTTCGACGGCCGGGCCCGCTAGAACGAGATGGGCGTCGCCGTTGGTTGCAACGTGATCCGCGAAACCCTTCATGACGCCAAGGGGATCCTTGAGACGATCCCACCGCGATACCTGGGTGACTATGCGTGCGTCGCGCGCGAGTGGAGGACCTCCGTCCACGAGCTCGGCGGATCGTTTGACGAGACCCGGCTCGCCTCCGGCTCTGGAGAATGTGGCCAACCCAGGGTCGCCACCCTCGAAGAGTCCCGAGGCGGTCAGTATTCCGTCGACTATGGGCCGGCCGAGCTCTTGGTTCTTGGGTGAGAAGGCGTCGATCGAAGGCGGGATGATTACCGTCTTCTCCGGGTCGAGGCCGAGCCATACGAACGCCTGCCGGGAGAAGACGTGGGCGTTGGCCATTTCGACGTGCTCATCGAGAAAGTCCCAGGCATTGCGCGCGATGTCGTTGGGGGTGTCGAGGCCGACGTGGCAACGCCAGACCACGATATCGGCCACCTCTTTCATCGGAGCGACGAGACCGGCTGTCTGTGGGTCGTGCAGGATGACGATGTCCCTGGGCTTCACGACCCGAGCAAGAGCCTCTGCGTTGGGTTGAAGGGCATCGAGGTAGATGGAGTGTTCCTCGGGGCCAAGCGGGCCACCGTCACCGGCAAACCCGTGCAGGTGATTGTGGATTCGCTTCGTTATCCGAAAGAACTCGGGATTTCCCTCGACCACCAGCCACCTCGCATCGACACCGGCCCCCTGGGCGTAGGCGAGCAAGGAATACAGCATCTCCGCCACGCCGCCACCCTTGCCGGTGGAGTTCACATTCCAGATGGTTCGGCCCTTGAAGGTCGACTCGGCCCGGTCAAGCGCCTCTGAGAAGGCGGCCCATGCCTCCGCGCTCGAGGACCTCTCTGAAGCGCCGAGGATCGAAGACTCCGGTCTCGACCTTGGTTAGCACTCCCACCTGGCATTCCTCCGGTCGGCTCCTATTGCCTGGCGGTTCCATGGGACCATGACAACATTCTGCCGCCCTGCGTTAGCTTCAACACGGCAATGAGAAGCGTCGGGTCTCGGGGCCAGTTACGTACGCGAGTATTTCCAGATGCCACGACTTTTCGGGACGGACGGTGTCAGGGGTGTCGCGAACAGGGAACTCACGCCCGATCTCGTGCTTGCGATCGGACGGGCTGCTGGATCCGTTATGGCAAAAGATGGAGTAATGGTCGTCGGTCGTGACACGCGGATGTCGGGCCCCATGCTTCAGGGCGCACTCGTCGCGGGTCTCTGTTCTGCGGGTGTGCACGTGAGGCTCGCCGGAATCATCCCGACGCCGGCAGTTGCATTCCTGACCCTGGATGAAAAGGCATCGGCCGGGGCTGTCATCTCGGCATCGCACAATCCCATCGGGGACAACGGGGTCAAGTTCTTCTCGAGCGAGGGCCTGAAGTCATCGGCCGCGGTCGAGGACCAGATCGAAAGCGCGATGCAGTCGTCTGAAATGGAACTTCCTTCTGGTTCTCAGATCGGAACGGCCGAGGACATCGATGACGCGCTCGATCGCTATCTCGACCACGTCCTTTCTTCGGTATCGGGATCGCTCGAGTCACGGCCCAAGATCGTGTTGGACTGCGCGTTCGGAGCAGCTTGGCAAGCAGGGCCGGAAGCGTTTCGACGAGCGGGGGCCGAGGTAGTTGCAATCAACGCTGACCCCGACGGCACTCGAATCAATGTGGACTGTGGATCGACGAACCTGACCGGGCTGGCCGAACGCGTTGTGGCTGAGAGGGCACAGCTCGGGCTGGCGTTCGACGGTGATGCCGACCGTGTCCTCGCCGTCGACGAACAGGGTGAGCAGATCGACGGCGACCGGCTGCTAGGCGTGACAGCAGTTCACCTCCTCGGACTAGGCGAGCTCGACCACAACCTGGTGATCGCCACTGTCATGTCGAACCTGGGATTGAAGCGCGCCCTCGAGGAGAAGGGAATCGAGGTCGTCTTTGCTCCCGTGGGAGACAAGTTCGTGGCCGAGGCGATGGCTAAGCACGGGGCCGTTCTGGGCGGCGAGCAGTCCGGTCACGTCATTCTGGGCAGGCACTCGACAACCGGCGACGGGATCCTGGCAGGTCTGCAGATAGCCGCCATCCTGGCCGCCTCCGACCGACCGGTTTCTCAGCTCGCCCACTTCTTCGAGCCCTTTCCGCAGGTGCTGATCAACGTGGACGTCGCCGCAAAGCACAGGCTCGATGCCCACGAGCCGCTCTGGGAGGAGGTCAGGGCCGCCGAGGCTGCCCTCGGGGAGGATGGCCGGGTCCTGGTGAGGGCCTCGGGGACGGAGCCGCTTGTGAGGGTCATGGTGGAGGCCGAGGATCCAGAGATGGCGCAATCGGTCGCAGAGAAGCTCGCGGACTCGGTTCGCAATCACCTGAACTAGCGGCTCGGCGGCACGATCTGCTGGATAGTCTTGGTAGACCGCCCACGGTCCCGTCGGGCAGGCAAAACTAGACAATTCATCCTTTAGCCACCATCGCTACCTAGTGGATCTGGTCATTGGGTCCGATTCCCTCGGACATCGGGGTCAACTAGGATCGGAGGCGAGAGGAACGAACCATCCAACAGGAACTAGCGCCTGGACTCCCGTGGAGGCGGCGAGTCGACGAGGTAGGGGATCTCGAAACATTCGGCGGGTGACCCTCGGCCGGCTGCGGTCGTAACGCTGTCGACAAATCCCGGGAGTGATCCCGGGGCACAAACCGCCAGCGATGTGGCTCCTCTCGTGGAAACAATCTGGGTTGAGCGCGCTCTCGTTGAGGGTACGCGTGAAGTGTCTTAAGAGAGGGGTAGCCAATGTGCGGGATTGTCGGCTACGTGGGAAACGGCGCGGCTCTGCCCGTCCTTATCGAGGGCATGCGTCAGCTCGAGTACCGCGGATATGACTCCGCTGGAATCGCCTTGGCCGACGCGGGGGCCATCGCGCGCGTGCGCAGGGCCGGGCAGCTCGGCAATCTCGAGGAAGCGGTAGCCGGGATCGCGCAGCAGGGCTCGATCGGAATCGGACACACCAGGTGGGCCACTCACGGCGCGCCCAACGACGTCAACGCCCATCCGCACGTCGACTCGAGTGGCAAGGTGGCCCTTGTCCACAACGGGATCGTCGAGAACTTCGATGTTTTGAAGGGCGAGTTGGAAGCCGAGGGGCACACGTTCGAGAGCGAGACCGACACCGAGGTAGTTGCCAAGCTCGTTGGTTCGATCATGGAGAAGCAGAGTGTGTCGTTGCTCGACGCGACTCTCGCAACCGTGACACGGCTCGAGGGCGCCTTCGGCTTGGTTCTCATGGACGCGGACGATCCAGCCACCATCGTGGCCGTTCGCCAGGATTCGCCGATCATCGTCGGAGCGAACGAGGACGCCGGTCTGGTCGCGTCGGGGATCCCCGCACTCCTTTCGTACACGCGGGACATGATTCCTCTCGAGAACCGCCAGATTGCCGAGATCAAGCAGGGGTCGGTTCGGATCATGGACTTCGACGGCAATGATGTGGACGCCGAGGTCATTCATGTCGAATGGGATCTCGACGCTGCCGAGAAGTCCGGATACGAGGACTTCATGCTCAAAGAGATCTTCGAGCAGCCCGAGGCCGTGAGGAACACGATGCGCGGGCGAGTCGACAAGCAGGGGCGGGTAACACTCGACGAGGTCACCTGGAGCCCCTCCGATATCGAGGGAATCACAAAGGTTGTCGTCGTGGCGTGTGGCACCTCGTATCACTCAGGAATGGCAGCCAAACATGCCATCGAGCACTACACGCGCATTCCCGTCGAGCTCGATCTCGCTTCCGAGTTTCGCTATCGCGATCCGGTCCTCGACGAGCACTCCCTGGTCATCGGTATCGCTCAGTCGGGCGAGACAGCTGACACGCTCGCCGCTGTTCGGTTCGCGAAGGATATGGGCGCCATGGTTGTCGCCATCACGAATGTTGTGGGCTCATCGATTACGCGCGATGCGGATGCCGTTCTGTTTACACATGCGGGACCCGAGATCGGTGTTGCTGCGACCAAGACGTTCCTCGCACAGCTCGTCGCACTCAACCTCTTCGCGTTGTATCTCGCGCAGGAGCGCGGAGTCATGGATGCCGAGAAGCTCGGCGAGACCATCGACGCGATGCGCGCCCTGCCGGATCAGATCGAAGAGGTACTTACCCTGCAGGGTGACGTTCACCGCGCGGCAAAGCGGTACGCGGAGGCGAAGGACTTCATCTTCATCGGTCGCGGCGTCGGCATGGCTGTCGCGCTCGAGGGAGCGCTCAAGCTCAAAGAGATCTCCTACATCCACGCTGAGGGCTATGCGGCGGGCGAACTGAAGCACGGCGCCATTGCCCTTATCGAAGAGAACGTTCCTGTTGTTGCGATCCTCACCGGCACTGCTCTGTACGAGAAGATGCTCGGTAACGTGCAGGAGGTTAGGACGCGGGGAGCAGAGACGATTCTGATAGCGCCTCGGAACGACGCACGCGCTCGATCGCTGGCAAACGAGATGTTCGAGATGCCGACGACCAAGCCTCTGCTTACTCCGATTCTGGACACGGTCCCACTTCAGATGCTGGCGTACTTCATCGCCAAGGAGCGTGGCCTGTCGCCCGACAAGCCCCGTAACCTGGCGAAGAGCGTCACCGTCGAATAGAAGGTCGTCAACGAACCCGTAGGCTTGGGGTTGTGAAACCAGTCCTGACTTCGCGCGAGATGGCGGCAGCCGACGAGGCGACGATCGCGTCGGGCACTCCTGGCTTCGATCTCATGGAGCGAGCGGGCCGCGCTGTTGCTCGAGCGTCGGTGGTGCTGGCAGGCCGGCGCTACGGTGCTCGAGTCGCGATCGTGTGCGGCACGGGCAACAACGGTGGCGATGGCTTCGTCGCTGCGAGGGTGCTCCACCGGGAAGGTGTGGCCGTGCGCTGTCTGTTGCTCGCCGACGAGAACGAATACAGGGGCGATGCACGCGCTCATCTCAATGAGATGAAGCGAGCGGGCGTCCCAGCGGACCCGTTCGAAACCGGTTCGTTGGAGTCCTGCGACGTGGTCGTTGACGCAATCTTCGGGACAGGCTTTCGAGGACGAGTCGAGGGTTCCATTGCCAAGGCCATCGAGGCGATCGACTCTAGTGGCGCGCGCGTTCTATCGGTCGACATTCCCTCCGGAGTGAGCGGCGATACGGGAGCAATCGAAGGCCCCGTAGTCCAGGCGGATGTCACTGTTGCAATCGCCGCTCCGAAGCTCGGAACCGTGCTCCACCCCGGCACCGCGCGCACGGGGCGCGTCGAGGTGGTGGACATTGGAATCGAGACAGGGGACGCGCTGGTGCACCTGACGGAGTCCTCCGACGTAAAGGCAATCCTTCCCACTCGAACGGCGGATGCCCACAAACGAAGCACCGGTTCCGTCCTCGTGCTCGCAGGATCGGATGGGATGAGCGGTGCTGCGCTCCTGACGTGTCGTGGAGCGGCCCGAATGGGTGCGGGCTACGTCACCCTCATCTCCACCGCCTACGTCGACCATGCGAAAAAGACCATGATTCCCGAAGCTGTTTCACGAGTCGTTGGCGGTCAGACCGAACTGGGCTCCGATGTGCTGGCCGATTTTGCCGGCGATTTCGAGCGAGCGGATGCGGTTGCAATCGGCCCAGGTCTGGGCACCGGCCCCCGTCAGCGCGCTCTGGTCGAGTCCGCGCTGGAGGACACCGAAGTCCCGATCGTGCTCGACGCGGACGGTCTCAACGTCCTGGCTGCGGACACGGCCCCCCTGGAGAAGCGAACGAACCCCACAGTGATCACGCCGCATCCCGGTGAACTGGCGGCGCTCCTGAACATCTCGAGCGGTGATGTCCAGGCGGACAGAGTCGGCGTCGCCCGCAGGGCGGCATCCGATTTCGGCTGCGTCGTCGTGCTCAAGGGGGCCGGAACCATCGTCGCTGATCCCGAGGGCCGGGTGATCGTGAATCCGACCGGCGGGCCGGAGCTGGCGACGGCGGGAACTGGTGACGTACTGACCGGCGTAGTCGGCGCGCTCCTGGCCGAGGACCTCGACCCCCGCTCGGCGGCGATCGCCGGGGTGTTCGTTCACGGTCTAGCAGGGACGGTGGCCGGCCGGCCCACCCAGGGTCGCGGAGTCGTGGCATGGGATGTTGCGGAGGCCCTTCCCATGGCAATCGGGGAGCTATACGGCTAGGCCGGCCCTCGCTCGTGCTCGCATTACGCTTAAGAGGCAGCGATCGTCTCGACGATCGCGAGAATCGCCCGGCGGCGGCGATTCGCCGCCGAGAGCTGAGCCGCGTATTGCGGCGAAGCGGGAGGGGAACATCTGGTGACAGGACTGTCGCGCGCCGAGATCGAAGAGCGGGGCCACGGGGTTTGGGCCGAGATCGACCTGGACGCGATTCGCCACAACATCGCCGAGCTGAGAGCCCAAGCACCGCAATCAGAGGTGATGGGCGTCGTGAAGGGCTACGCCTACGGCCACGGCAACCCGGCGGCCGCTCGGGCGATGCTCGACGCAGGGGCGACCCGCCTGGGGACGGCCCGGGTGGCCGAGGCCCTTCACTTGAGAGACGCCGGGATAACGGCCCCCATCCACGTCTTCACCGAGCCTCCTCCTCTCTCCGCCGGGACGATGGTTACCTACGACCTCACGCCCACCGTCTACAGCGAGGCCTTCGCCGAGAGCCTTTCGCAGGAGGCATTGTCGAGGGGGCGTCGAATCGAAGTCCACATGAAGGTGGACAGCGGGATGCACCGGGTCGGCATCATGGCGTCCGATTTGCCGGACGCCATTGGAGCTCTGAAGGCACTCGATGGCATCGCCATCGAGGGGGCCTGGAGCCACTTCGCCGTGGCCGACGTACCCGGTCACCCCTTCACTCGCAGGCAGTTCGATCTCTTCAACGAGCTGGTGATCGAGATCGAGAGGGCAATCGGTCCACTTCGGTACAAGCACATAGCCAACTCGGCGGCAACTCTGTCGATGCCGGAGTCGCACCTGGACATCGTTCGTCCCGGACTGGCGGCCTATGGCTTGTTTCCCGGCCCGCGGCTCACCAACAGTCCCGACCTTCGCCCCGCACTGAGCCTTCGGGCCCGCATCAACGCGTCGAAGGTCGTGCCGGCGGGGGAACGGTTGTCCTACGGGCTCCGCTACGAGCTCGAGCGTGACAGCCGGGTCGTCACGGTTCCTGCGGGCTACGCGGATGGATACGATCGCGGGCTGTCGGGGACTGCTGAAGTGTTGATCGAGGGCAAACGGCACCGCGTGTCGGGCACGGTGTGTATGGATCAGTTCCTCGTCGACGTCGGTGGCGACGCGGTTGATATCGGGGCCGTCGTCACGTTGATCGGTTCGGATGGCGTCGAGCGCATCACAGCCGAAGAACTTGCCGGAGCGATCGGGACCGTCAACTACGAGATAACTACCCGGATCGCATCGCGTGTTCCGCGCGTCTATCTGAACGAGTCGCCGGCTAGTCAGACAGTCAATGCGGATAGCCATGAGAAGAGCGCGCGATGAAGAGATCCAACGGAATCGCGCTTGCGACCGCGGCTGCAGGTCTGGCGGCAGGTGTCGTTGCCGAGCGACTTGCGTTGAAGAAGAGACGTGCACGCGATCCCGAAGTCGACGAGGACTTTGGAACCAAGCGAGGCGATCGCTCGCATCGACTCGAAAGGCCGGACGGCGCAGACCTCTTCATCGAGGAGTCGGGCCCCCGCTCGAAGCGCGGCGTCGTTTTCGTTCACGGCTCGGGTCTGCGCACCGACATGTGGCACTACCAGATGGACGCGTTCGAGGGTCGCCGCCTCGTCTTTTACGACCAGAGGGGACACGGTCTGTCGCGGGCAAAGGGCGAAGATGACTACTCGATCAAGACGCTCGCTCGGGACCTTCGTGCAGTCATCGAGGATGCCCGCCTCGAAGAGGTCGTCATCGTTGGACATTCGGTTGGAGGGATGGTCGCGCAGCAGTTGTGCCTCGATCATCCCGAGTTACAGGGTGACGTCGTAAAGGGTCTCGTTCTCTTGAACACCACCTACGGCCCCGCGATCGAGACCGTGCTCGGCGGAGCTGCAATCGCTCGCCTCGAACGGTTCGCGCGGCGACCTCTCGACTTGCTGGGTGGTCAGTCCGTCCGACTCGACAAGCTGCGAACGGTTATCAAGCCGTCGGATGCGATGTTCTGGGGAGTTGCCTTTGCTGCATTCGGTCCGGAAGCCTCGGCCCACCAGGTCGACTTCGTGTACGACATGACCGCCGAGACACCGAGCGACGTCATCTTCGACCTGGTAAAGGCGTATAGACATTTCGACGCCGGCTCGCGGCTCGACGAGATCACGGTGCCATGCCTGGTCGTGAGCGGAAGCGATGATCGCCTTACCCTTAGCGACGCATCGGTTTACCTCGCCGACCATCTCCCGAAGGCGGAGCTTCAACTCCTGGAGGGTGTGGGGCATATGTCGATGATGCAGAGATACGCCGAGGTAAATGCGATGCTTGAGCGGTTCTTTTCCGACACGCTCGGCCGTCGTACTCGCACGAGGGCCAAGGGGAGCAAATGAAGGATTCGAGAGCAGAGAGGCTCGCCGACATCCTCGTCGACTATTCGACAGAGGTGAAGAAGGGCGACCTGGTGATGATCAGCGGGTCGTACGTGGCCGAGCCGCTCATCCTCGCCCTCTATGAGAGGTGCTTACAGCGCGGAGCGCACCCGACGATCCGGGCCTCGATCCCGGCCGCCGAGCCACTTCTGTATCGCTTTGCGCACAACGATCAGCTCGAGTACATCTGGCCGACCGATACCTGGATTTACGACCACATCGACGTGACCTACTCGATCATCTCGGATGCCAACACGCGACAGCTCTCCAAGACTGACCCGGCGAGGCAGGTGATAAGAAGCAAGGCGCGCGAGCCACTGCTTGAGCGTTTCTTCGACCGAGCCGCGAAAGGCGAGGTTCGCTGGAACGTCACGCTCTTTCCCACTGAGGCCCACGCAATGGACGCCGAGATGAGCTTGGCCGAGTACGAGGACTTCTTCTACGGCGCCTGCCTGATTGATGCCCCCGATCCGGTGGCCGAGTGGAAGAAGACGGCCGATCGTCACGCACAGCTCATCGACTGGCTCAAGGGACGGAACGAGGTGCACATCACAGGAGAGGGCACCGACCTGACCCTCGAGGTTGCCGACCGGATTTTTCTGCCGGCCGATGGTAAGGAGAACTTTCCCGATGGCGAGATATTCACGGGCCCGATCGAGACGGCGACGCGCGGGCACATTTCGTTCAGCTTCCCCGCGAACTACGGGGGCCAGAGCGTCGAGGGCATCAGGCTCGAGTTCGCGGACGGAAAGGTTGTCGACGCGACCGCGACCAAGAACGAACACTTCCTCATAGAGACGCTCGACACAGACGAGGGCTCGAGGTTCCTCGGCGAACTAGGCATCGGCACGAACTACGGGATCAGCGACTACACGGGAGAGGTGCTCCTAGACGAAAAGATCGGGGGCACGGTTCATCTCGCCCTTGGCGCCTCGTATCCGGAGTCGGGTGGCACCAACAAATCCGCGGTGCACTGGGACATGGTGTGCGACCTTCGTCGCGGGGGCCGCGTCACCGTCGACGGAGACACTCTGCTCGAGGACGGCAAGCTGCTCGTCTGACCTGGCGTTCCCCGAGCCGTTGCCGGTTGACAAAGGTCAAAGTGGCACCGAGGCGGGCAATTTGACTCTTGTTCCGGCTGATCTGCCCGCTCCCCGTTGCCCAGCGCACTCTTTCGACCAAAAACCACCATGAGCGTCGCTCACGGTCGAAAGAGTGACCGGAGCCGACCTCACGGGCCTTCCGACACCCGATTCCGCCCGTTGGTGCCGGGTTTGGGTTTCTGAGCCACATTGCCTTGACTGTGGAACAGCCCACGGAGCCGGGATGCCCCTCATTCAGGCATGAAGCGGCTACCGGCCGCGAGCAGTAACGAAGCGACCGCCATCACCATTAAGCCGATGCGGAGACTCGCCGCTCCGGCTACACCCCCCACTAGCGCGGGACCAACGACGAAACCGAAATAGGCGATCGTGCTCACGCGCGCTATCGAGCTGCCCTGCCGTCCCGGGCCGCCGACCCTGCCAGCCACCCCAAAGATCAACGGAGCGACGACGGAGATCGCAAGTCCCGCAAGAGCAATACCAGCGAGTCCGGCGAGAACGGTCGACGTGAGTGCGAAGACGGTCGCACCAGCCGTGCCGAGCAGGCCAGCCGCACCGATCAGCTGCCTTTCGCTGAAACGCCGGGACAGGACCTGGGTCAGAGCTCGACCGATGACCATCGAACCCGCAAGAACGCCCGGGCCCAGCCCCCCGACAATGGCGCTCCCCCCGAGCGTTCGCTCGAGATGAATAGCGCTCCACGACAACAGCCCATCCTCGATGAGGAAAGCGAGCGCGCAAAGTGTCCCCAGCAACATAAGCGGCCCCGTCATGCGAACCCGCGGCCCCGAGCGTGGTGGCGAGATGGGAAGGTCGACCCCGGGAAGAAAGAGGCCGACTACGAGTACGAGAGCAGCGAGTACCGGAAGCACTTCGGCCGGTCCTGCGCCGAGTTGGCGCGCGATACCCACTAGGGGGCTCGCAACCAGTACTCCGGCAGAGAAGAATGCGTGCATCCCGCCCATGACTTTTGTGTCGTAGACGGTTTCGTAGACCGACGCGGAACCGTTGATAAAGACGTCGTAGGCCCCCGAAGCCGCGCCAACCACCGTGAAGACGACCAACAGGATCGGAATATCGTTGGGAAGAATCAGCAAAGGGATGGTCGCGGCAAACGCGAGCGCTCCGGGGAGGAGCGTCCTAGGCCCGAAGCGGTCGGCGACTCTCCCCGCGAGCAGCATCCCGCCGATGGCGCCGAGCGCGATGAACAGCAGTGCGCGGCCGAGCGTTGCATCGCTGGCCCCCACCTGTCTTTGAACGTCGGGAAGGAGCGCGCCCCAGCCACCCCAGAACATCCCGAAGACGGCGAAGGCGGCCCATAGGCGGGCAACTGTTCCAGCACGCGTCGCGTCGTCGGTCTTTCGCAGCATCAGAAGGTTGGGCGCGGAGGATTAGTCCTCCAGCGCAGGCTCGTCGATCGTCAGCTTGCGCCCGTCGGCGTCCAACGTCACCTCGACTCCGAGGGGTGTCGTTGCAAGATGCTTTCCGTGACCCATGGGCAGACCGTAGATGGCGGGGACGCCGAGGGGTTCGATATAGGCCTCGAGAACGTCCTCGATCGATTTCGTCTGAGGCCACTCGGGGCGCCCCTCGTGCCAGTCGCACTTCTCGAGCTCGCCAACCACCACTCCGATCACGCCATCGAGCATGCCTATCTGTGTCATCTGATTCAGGATGCCGTCGATGTACCAGGCAGGCGCTTCGACATCCTCGAAGAAGAGGATCTTGCCCTCGGCGTTCAACTGCCACGGCGTGCCGATGGCCTGCATGATAAGCCACAGGCACCCGCCGACCATCTGCCCCGTGACTCGGCCGGGTCCAAGCGACCTGAGGTAGTCGTCGTCGGGATTGCGCGGGACCTCTCCGAGCGGATCGGACGAGGTCAGCGCGGTGAGCAGGCGCTCCTGGGTGAGCTTCTTGGTTTCGATGTCGTTCACGCCGGCAATCCCTGGCCCGTAGAACGTCACCATGTCGGTGTAGTGACGAAACGCGGTGTGGAGCGCAGTGATGTCCGAGTAACCGATGAACGGCTTGGGATTCGCCCCGATTGCCTCGAAATCGAGGTGGGGGATCGTCTGTTGCGATCCATATCCGCCTTGGAAGCACTGCACGACGTCGACCTCATCGTCCGTGAACATCGTCATCACGTCGGCAGCGCGCGCTTCGGCCCCCCCGGCAACGTACGCGTCTCGCTCGTGGATGCCGGCTCCGAGCTTGACCTTGTAGCCCTTTGACTCCCACCACTCGACGCCGCGCAGCAGCTCCGAGCGGTTGAAGTAGGGGGATGCAGGTGCGGGCACTCCGATTGTGCCGCCGGGCTTGAGCGTGCGGGCTTTGACCGTCAATGGTGATCCTTTCGATTGGCCAGCGGAAGGGATCGTAAATCAGCCACGTAGCCGCAGATCTCCTCGACCGCTGCTTCGAATAGCACGCGCCCTTTCTCCGCTGTCGCCTTCGATGCATCGCCCTGCACACCGCTATTCGAGAATGAAGACCACCACGGCATCAGCCTGAGAGGACCGTCGCTCCAGTCCATCCAGAGGTTCTCCGTGGATGGATAGCCGCGCTCGTCGACCGCGGCCTCCATGTCCACAGCCTCCGGGTGAAGGTGGAGGTACATGGAGGTCTCGAGCTCACACGCGTGCGCCATGCCCCCCTTGTCGGACTCGCGCACCCGTTCGATGACTTCTGCACTGCGCTCGGTCGTCAGGTAGAAGCTCGATGCGACGAGCGAGTCCGGTTCGTCGACCATAGTCAGGCGTGCCGCCATGTCGACCAGGCTCTGATTGCTCCCATGTCCGTTGACAAGCAGCACGCGTTTGAAGCCATGGCGAACCAGGGAGAGCGCGACATCGGTGCAGTAGCGGCAGAACGTCTCCCAGTTGATGGTGATGGTTCCAGGGAAATCCATATGGTGGGGGGAGTAGCCGTGGACGATCGGTGGCAAGAGCACCGTCTCGTCCCCTAGTTTGGTCGCGGCACCCCGGCAGATCGCTTCGACCAGGGTGACATCGGTGTCGATCGGAAGGTGATGTCCATGGTCCTCGAGCGTCCCGATTGGGACGATGGGCACTCTCTTCTCGTCGACTGCGCGCGCGACTTCGGGCCATGTAAGTCGTCCGAACTCGAGTGGAGCCGACCACATCAGCGCGCCACCTTGGCCAATCTCATCGGAAGAATGTCGCACCCAAAGCGAGTGCGGGCAAGGGATCCCGTCGCCGTTGAGCGATGCTGCCCTTAGCCAGGTCGGCGAGATTCGGAGCTATTGGCACTATTCGGGAGTTGCTGATTTTCCGCCCAGGGATCGACCGGGCCTCCTCCTAGGAATGAAAGACTTGAGTTGAAATGGACATCGAAGCAATCAGAGCTGACGCTCTGACCTGCACGAAGTGCCGCCTGGCCGAGACTCGCACTCAGGTCGTGTGGGCGGACGGCAACTTGGACTCCGAGGTGTGCATCATCGGAGAGGCCCCTGGGTTCAACGAGGACAAGCAGGGCATCCCCTTCGTCGGAGCCGCCGGCCAGCTTCTCGACAAGTTGTTGGGGGAGATTGGGCTCGACCGGTCGCAGGCCGCTGTGGTCAACGTGCTCAAGTGCCGGCCGCCCGGAAACCGTGACCCCCAAACCGACGAGATCGAGGCGTGCAGACCGTATCTCGAGCGCGCAGCTGAACCACATGCGTCCCGAGGTGATCATCACTCTCGGAAACTTCGCCACCAAGTTCATCCTCGACTCTCCTGTGGGGATCACCCGGGCGCGCGGACAGGTGTACTCCCGAAAGGGCGCCTCGATCGTGCCAACCTTTCATCCGGCAGCCGCTCTTCGTGGTGGGCGGTTCGGCGGCATCAGCACGATCGACGCAATGCGTGAGGATTTCCAGCTCGTTCGCACCATTCTTGATGCACGCCGAGCCAAGACCGAGGCAGAGACCAACGCATCGGACGCCGCCAACTCCGAGCAGCTGGATCTCTTCGGGTGACAGCATCCCTGGTCCGTTCGACGAGCGAGCACCACGCGTGACGTGGCTAGTGGACTCGCGCTCCCCTGAGGAGACCCGCATCCTCGGCGCCTCGCTCGCGCCCGCTCTGCTACCTGGTGACGTCTTGAGCCTCAACGGAGACCTGGGTGCAGGCAAGACCTGCTTCGTTCAGGGCCTCGCCGGCGCTCTCGAGGTCCATGCCCGGGTGACGAGCCCCACGTTCACCCTTGTGCACGAGTACAACGGTCGCTACCCGATCGTTCACCTCGATGTCTACCGTTTGAACTACTTCCAGGAAGTATTGGATCTGGGCTTCGAGGAGCTCCTCGATCCGGGGGCGATTCTCGTCGTGGAGTGGGGAGAGGCCGTTGCCCCCCTTCTTCCCCGCCGGTATCTCGAGATTGAGCTCCGCCGCAGCGAGGTCGCGGTAACGAGTGAGAACGACGATCTCGACGATTACCGAGCCGTTGCGTTCAGATCGAGGGGGCCGGGCTGGGAACGCAAGCTGGAGACCATGCGGGTCACGGCCGAGGCCCTGTTGGATGCATTGTCCTCCGACGAGTCCACGGGCGAGCGGTTCACGAGAGTGCCGGACCATATGTCGCGTCACCGTAGGCTTGCTCTGCCGGAGGATCCGCCCGGCTAGGTGTAGCGAGGGAGAGTTTCTTGTTGGTGCTGGGAATCGAAACAGCGACGCCTCAAACGAGCGTTGCGATCGGCTCGGAGCAGGGAGTCGTCGCCAGCTCGCTCGTCTCGCGCGCCGCCCTGGATGGTCCCCAGAACAAGAGCGGTGCTCGCTACAACGAGTGGCTGATGCCTGCAATCCGCTTTTGCCTCGAGGGGGCAGGAATCGGCTTCCGCAACATCGGAGGCGTTGCCGTTTCGCTAGGCCCAGGTCTCTACACGGGTATGCGGGTCGGGGTTGCGACGGCCAAAGCCCTCGCTCAGGCGTTGTCCGTCCCGATCGTGGGCCTGGCGAGTCTCGACCTCCTCGCTTACGAGGTTCGCTACTCGCCTCGCCCCATCTGTGCGGTTCTCGACGGTCGCCGCAAGGAGGTCTTCCACGCCTTCTACAGGCCATCGCCAGGCGGAATCCAGAGAATGACCGAGTACAGAGTGGAGCGGGCCGAGCAGCTCGCAATCGGAATCGCCTCCAAGCCGGGGGAGGTCCTGCTGGTCGGGAATGGTGCTCTTCTCTACCGCGAGATCTTCGAAGAGCTAGGAAGCAGTGTGGAGATCGGAACGATGGGACATGCGTTTCCTCATGCAGCCGCACTCGTCGAGCTCGCCCTTCCAAGGTTGTATCGGGAGGACTTCGATTCGCTGGACGATCTGAAGCCTCTGTATCTGCGGCGCAGTGCGAAGCGAATTCAGTGGGAACGAATCAGAGAGAGAAGAACCGCGTAATGGCGGTCGCGCGCCACCCAGGCGAGACCGGGCCTCTGGCCGAGATGGATCTCGTACGCATGCGGCGGCGTCATTTGAAACGCGTCATGGCCATCGAGTCGATGGTCTATCCGAGACCCTGGAGCCTCACCCTCTTCTTGTCGGAGATCGCTCAACGCAACACGCGGACCTACCTTGTCGCGCGTCACGAGGGTTACGTAATCGGCTATGCCGGCATGATGTTTACGGGACAAGAGGCCCACGTCACGAACATCGCGGTCGACCCCGCGTACCACGGCAGAAAGGTCGGAACCCGGTTGCTGCTGGCTTTGATAACCGAAGCGATTGCACGCGGCGCAGACACGATCTCTTTGGAAGTGCGCGTATCGAACATCGAAGCTCAGAACATGTACACGAAGTTCGGTTTCGTCACCACCAACATCCGCAAGGGGTACTACGTCGAGACCAGAGAAGACGCCTTCGTGATGATTGTGAGCGAGGCTCGTTCGACGGACTACAGGCTGCGCCTGCAGGGAATCCGCGGCGAGTTGGGCGAAGTTTCCGGGCCGACGCTTGGCGTTGCGCCTGCCGAGACGGAACGCGATGAGTAAGGACGACTGGTCGTTCGGAGAGAGTTGGACGGTCGATCCGAGCGATCCAACCTGGACCGGCAGCCAGACCGCGGTCAAGGAGAAACAGACCGAGGAATGGGACGACGAGACGCTCGTTCTCGGCATCGAGACCTCGTGCGACGAGACCTCGGCCTCCGTCGTGCGCGGCGGCCGGGAGATCCTGTCCAACGTCATCGCATCCCAGACGGAGTTGCACGGTGAGTACGGGGGTATCGTTCCCGAGGCGGCCGCGCGAGCCCATGTAGAAGCATTGACTCCGACGATCCGCGAGGCGCTCTTGCAGGCGGACGCAACCTTTTGGGATCTGGATGCCGTGGCAGCGACGCTGGGTCCCGGTCTTATCGGTTCGCTGCTCGTCGGTGTCGCCGAGGCCAAGGCCATCGCCTCGGTTCTGGATATTCCGTTCGTGGGCGTAAACCACTTGGAAGCGCATATCTACTCAAACTTCCTCGGCAACAAGGAGGCGAAGTGGCCGGCGGTGGTATTGCTCATCTCCGGCGGTCACACGATGCTCGTGCACGCTCGAGGCCACGGCAACTACGAGATCCTCGGCGGGACCTTGGACGACGCTGCGGGAGAAGCATTCGACAAGGTGGCGCGCTTCCTCGGGCTCGACTACCCCGGAGGACCGGAGATTGACCGGTTGTCGCTGCTGGGGAAAGCCGATGCGGTTCGGTTTCCTCGCAGCATGGTCGGCGAACCGGGTTTCGACGTCAGTTACTCAGGCTTGAAAACGTCGGTGACCAACTATGTCCGGAAGCTGGAACACGGAGGCGAGGAGATCAACGTCGCCGACATTGCCGCATCGTTTCAGCAGGCCGTCGTTGATATCGAGGTTGCCAAGACCATGACAGCAATCGATCACACAATGGTCGAGAGCGTTTTTCTCTGCGGCGGAGTCGCAGCAAATTCTGGATTGCGTACAGGCCTGACAAAGGCGTGCCTGGATCGCTCAGTGACACTGCATGTTCCAGCGATGGAACTCTGCACGGACAATGCGGCTATGGTTGCCTCCTGTGGGACGGCGATGCTGCGAAGAGGGCTCTATACGAGCCTTGACGCGGCTCCCGATCCAAACCTACCGTTGACATAAGCGCCCCCGGCGCAGTCGGCGTCACCGAGCAAGAAGTGGGCGGTGTTCAGTGTCCGATCACCCGGCCGGAAATCGAGTTGCGAGCCTTGCAGTCGGAAGTGCTCTTGCGGTGCTGATCGCGTCCCTCACGTTTTTTCCGGCAAAGGAGACGGCCGAGCTCCCTTCGAGGTCTAATGCCGCATCTGGGGCTGCGCCCAACATCCTTATCGTCGTTACGGATGATCAACGGCCAGACATGATGAGATTCATGAAGCAAACCCGTAACTTGTTTGGACGCCAAGGCATTCGTTACAACCGGGCCTTTGCAACCACGCCGCTCTGCTGCCCGTTTCGTGCGTCCCTGATGACGGGGCAGTACGCGCACAACTCTGGGGTACGACGTAACGATGATGGTCGCAACCTCAATCACGATCACACTCTTCAGCGCTACCTCTCCGAAGGTGGCTATCGCACTGCGCTACTCGGAAAGTTCATTAACGGCTGGCCCCGGGAGAATCCCCCTCCCCACTTCGAGCGTTTCGTCCTGGGCGGTGGCTTCTACACAAATCGTCCGGTCAACGTCGACGGCAAGCTCACCCGCATCTCGCAGTATCTCCCCCACTACCTCGGAAAGCGCGCGAAGCGAATCCTCGAGGATTTCGAGAGAGACGACCCGGATCCTTGGATGATGGTGCTCACTCCTTACTCCCCGCACCGTCCCGCGACCCCCGCTCGACGAGACGAGGACTTTCACGTCCAGCCTTGGCGTGGCAACCTTGCAACGTTCGAAAGGAAACTGTCTGACAAGCCCCCGATGCTGTATCCCGGCAACACACACAAGGGGGTTGAGGCCAGGCCGCGGAGAAAGTCCTTCGCCAGGGCCGCTCGGGCTTTAGTGGGAGCGGACAGACTTGTGAATAGGGTATTTGAAGCCCTGCGGGCCCTCGGCGAGCAGTCCAACACGCTCGCTTTCTTCATGTCGGACAACGGCTTTCTCATGGGCGAGCACGGACTGACAATGAAGCGCTACCCCTATCCCATGTCTCAAGAGATCCCCCTCTTCATGCGCTGGCCGGACGGAGGTGTTCCGAAGGGAAAAACGGATCACAGCATCGTGGCAAACATCGACATCCTCCCGACTGTGCTCGAAGCCGCCGGTCTCGAGGAAACGCTCGAGCACGAGATTGATGGGCTGTCGCTTCGTGGGTCGGAGCAGAGGAGTCGCCTGCTGCTCGAGCATTTCTCCGAGGCCAGAAGACAGGTCCCCACCTGGGCCTCGCTGATAACCGACCGAGAGCAGTACACGGAGTATTACGAATCCGATGAGGAGACCACGATCTTCACTGAGTACTACGACATCGTCCGTGATCCCTCGCACTTGAAGAACTTGCTGGGTGACCCCTACGTCGGCAACAACCCCCATCCGCTCACCCTTCAGGCCCTGGCTTTGCAGCTCGAGGCCGATCGCCTGTGCGCAGGCGCGAGCTGCCCCTAGCCGCTGCTCTCCCACTCAACTGCCAACTTTTCGAAGTGCAACGACGCTGCCGCAACTGATGGCGGATTCCGCAGCGTCTCGACGAGATCAACCGCCTCAGGATGTGCAGTTGCCATGATTCGCTCGGCGGCAGCGTCGAGGTCGTAATCGGTGCACCGGAGGTCGACGACATCCGACAGCAGCGCCCAATACGCGCCGGGCCTGTCTTGGTAAGGCATGCCGACACTCCCCGCGTTGACGATCCGTCGCCCGTCTATCGGCCTGTCGAATTGGACATGTGTGTGCCCACACACGACGACTGGTTCGGCGACATCAGTCAGCATGGGAGCCACCCGCTCATGGGGACTGAGGCGCGTGATGATCTCCTCGTCGTTTCGGGGGGATCCGTGGCAGAACAGGACCCGCCCCAGGCCTTCGAGGTCGACGGTTAAAGAGAGATCGAGCCCGGCAAGCCACGCCCTCTGCTCATCGTCGAGGTGGTCCGTCAACCAGGACCATGCCGGTCGCGCTTCCTTGCCGGTGGGTTCCGGCGCACCAACGGCCAGCTCGCGGTCGGCGTTGCCTCGGATGAAGTGAGCGTCCCTCCGGGCGTGCAGCACTTCGAGAGTCTCTCTGGGCATCGGCCCCGCCGCGACATCGCCGCCTACGACGACTGCGTACACGCCCAGCGAGTCGACCTCGGCCAAGACCATCTCGAGAGCCGGCAGGTTCCCGTGGATGTCGTAGAGCGCCGCCACACGGGCCGCCGGAATCGCCATGGGATCTAGCGTAGCTGGGGGCCGGTTGACCGTTATCGGGAAGCGCGCTACCTTTTAGCACTCAGGCATTGGGAGTGCTAAACCCATCAGATCGACCCCGCAGGAGGTTACTTATGGCCACCGCCGCCAAGACGCTGAAGCCGCTCGAGGACCGGATTCTCGTTCGCCCCGAGGAGGGCGAGGAGACCACAGCATCGGGAATCGTAATCCCCGACACTGCCAAGGAGAAGCCCCAGGAGGGCACCGTACTTGCGGTCGGCCCGGGCAAGCGCAGCGAGACCGGCGACCTGATCCCCATGGATGTCAGTGAGGGCGACAGGGTCATCTACTCGAAGTACGGCGGCACCGAGATCAAGTCCGGCGGAGAGGACCTGCTCATCCTCTCGGCGCGCGACGTTCTCGCCATCGTCGTCTAGGGAGCGATCGGTTCGTAGATCGCACGACCGAAGAACATCCAATAGGAGGGAAGTTCAGCAATATGTCAAAGCTGCTCAGGTTTGAAAGCGAAGCTCGCAAGGGCCTCGAGGCTGGAGTCAACAAGCTCGCCAACGCCGTTCGGGTAACGCTCGGCCCCAAGGGTCGAAACGTCGTGCTCGACAAGAAGTGGGGCGCGCCGACGATTACGAACGACGGGGTATCGATCGCTAAGGAGATCGAGCTCGAGGACCCGTGGGAGAACATGGGGGCTCAGCTCGTTAAAGAGGTCGCATCCAAGACCGACGACCTCGCGGGTGACGGAACCACCACGGCCACGGTCTTAGCCCAGGCGATGGTCAAAGCCGGTATCCAGCGCGTCGCGGCAGGAGCCAACCCGATGGCCATGAAGCGCGGCATCGAGAAGGCGGTCGCGGCCGCAGTTGACTCCATCAAGGCTCAGTCGCGCGATGTCGAGGGTCGCGACCAGATCGCCAACATCGGCTCGATCTCTGCAAACAACGACCTCGAGATCGGCGAGATGGTTGCCGAGGCAATGGACAAGGTCGGCAAGGATGGAGTCATCACGGTCGAGGAGTCGAACACCTTCGGGCTCGAGCTCGAGCTCGTCGAAGGAATGCAGTTCGACAAGGGCTACATCTCGCCCTACTTCGTGACCGACCAGGACCGTATGGAGGTCGTGTTCGAAGACCCGTACATCCTGATCGCCCAGCAGAAGATCTCGGTTGTGCAGGACCTTCTGCCCGTGCTCGAAAAGGTCATGCAGACAGGCAAGCCACTCGTCATCATCTCCGAGGACGTCGAGGGCCAGGCTCTGGCGGCAATTGTCGTCAACAAGATCCGCGGCACCTTCCAGGCCGCCGCGGTCAAGGCTCCCGGATTTGGTGACCGACGTAAGGCAATGCTGCAGGACATCGCGATTCTGACCGGTGGTCAGGTGATCAGCGAGGAGATCGGCCTCAAGCTCGAGAGTGTCGACATCGACATGCTCGGCCAGGCCCGCAAGGTGGTCGTCACCAAGGACGACACCACAATTGTCGAGGGCCAGGGCAACCCGGACGAGATCGCCGGACGCATTGACCAGATCCGGGCCGAGATCGACCGGACCGACTCCGACTGGGACCGCGAGAAGCTTCAGGAGCGTCTTGCCAAGCTCGCCGGTGGTGTGGCAGTGCTCAAGGTTGGCGCCGCGACCGAGGTCGAGCTCAAAGAGAAGAAGCACCGCATCGAGGACTCGGTTTCGGCGGTTCGTGCCGCGGTCGAGGAGGGCGTCGTTGCCGGCGGAGGGGTCACGCTCGTGCGTGCTCGTGAAGCCATCGATGCTCTCGACCTTGTCGACGATGAGGCTGCAGGCGCTCGTGTCGTCTACGAGGCTCTGAAGGCCCCGCTCTACTGGATCGCCACCAACGCGGGACTTGAAGGCGGCGTCGTCGTCGAGCGAGTCGCCAGCGAGAAGCCGAACCACGGGCTGAACGCAGCGACGGGCGAGTACGGAGACCTGTTCGCCTTCGGAATCATCGACCCGGCGCGCGTGACTCGGGGCGCCCTCGAGAACGCAGCTTCGATTGCAGCGCTGCTCCTGACGACCGAGGTTACGGTCGCCGACAAGCCAGTCGAGGAGGAGCCAATGGCCGCCGGTGGCCACGACCATGGCATGGGTGGAATGGGCGGCATGGGCGGCATGATGTAGCTCGGATCCACAGATCAAGGGGGCCCGGTCGAGAGACCGGGCCCTTTCTTCGTAGAGGGACCAGAAGCAACTCCAGAACACCCGCTCTCTCAGACGACCGCTGCCGGCTCCGAGCTCAGGTGGGTCACTGGGATGTTGAAGCGACGTTCGACGCGATGCGGAAGATCCTGCTTGAGCCACCTCGAAGCACCGGGTGGCAAAGTCGAGAGAATGATCTCGTCGTAGTGCGAGGCGATGAGCTCGTCGCCTATGGCCTCCATGGGCGCGGGATCGCCCACCACACCTCTGATTCCGGCCCCCAGACCTGCGAGTCCTTCCATCGCGACGCCCAGCCTCTTGCCGGCGAGTTCGTAGGCCTCCTCGTCCGTCCATACCGCGTGCTCACGGGGCGGCGTGGCGGGAACGAGGAGAGTGAATCTGCATGGGCCCTCCTCGAGCCGCTTCCGGACCTCGCCCTTCAGATGGGATCCGGCAGCTGTCTGGTTCGCCACGATCAGAATGCGCTTGGCGTCCACGAGGCACCACCTCCACAACCATTCAACGCCCGCTGCAGGCAGTGATCAAGGTCGCCGAATCGGCTCCCGTGGTGTCAGCGGGTCATCCGGTAGGTGATGTGAGTGACGAGATCGTTGGCTCGGGTGCGCACGTGCTCGAGGTCGACGTCGCTGACTCCAGCAAAGAGTCGTTCGCCGGCGCCAAGGATGACGGGAGCAACGTGAAGCCTCAGTTCGTCGATGAGGCCCGCGGCGAGGTACTGGTTGATGGTCGCCGCTCCGCCGGCAATTGATACGTCCCGATCGCCAGCGGCAGCGCGCGCTTGGGCGAGCGCGGATTCGGCGCCGTCGGTGACGAAGGTGAAGGTCGTCCCGCCCTCCTGGACCAGCATCTCGCGGGGGTGGTGAGTCAGCACGAACACCGGAGCGTGGTACGGCGGTTCGGGACCCCACCAACCCTTCCATTCCTCGTCCCACGCGCCACGTCCGGGACTGAACATGTTTCGGCCCATGATGTAGGCACCGGCTGAGGTGACGGCTGCAATCTCTTCGACATTGTCCTCTGCGCCTTCGAACATCCAGCGGTGCAGGCGTTCATTGACTCCATCGCCGAACGGATTCTCGAAGCTCTGGTTCGGTCCCGCAACGTAACCATCGACCGAGGTGGCGATATCGCAGGTGACCATGCTCATGAATAGGCCGAACGAAGCTACGGCAGGTATTGCATCGGGTCGGTCGGGCTGCCGTTGAGGCGCACCTCGAAGTGGAGGTGGTCGCCGGTGCAAGAACCGGTGCACCCAACATTTCCGATGTGTTGACCCGTCTGCACGGATCCCCCCGACACGGCGATACTCGACATATGTCCGTAGAGCGTCGAGATGCCGCCACCGTGGTCGATGATGACTGCGTTTCCGTAACCCCCCATGGAGCCCGCCTGGATCACGTTTCCGCCCTTTGCGGCCACGATCGGCTCGCCCGTATATCCATCGATGTCTATACCGGTGTGCATACGGCCCCAGCGTGGACCGTACGGGGAAGTGACAGCGTTGTTTAGGGGCCAGATGAATCCTGCGACGGATGGACCAGTGATGGTGACCCCCGGCGGTGCCTGGGCCTGCAAGATGGCCGCCTTCAGCTCGGCGTTCTCCGCCAGAAGGTCCGCCGCGTGTGACTTGTCTTGCGCGAGCTTGTCGCTTACCTGAGCCAACTTGGCGTCGAGCTCAGCCTTGGTGTCTGCTAGTTGGTTCTGGAACTTGGTCTTGTCCGCCAGGGTGCTGTCGAGTTCGTCCCGCTTGGCAAAGAGCAAACGGTTCGCTGCTTGTATCTCGGCCTTGAGCCGTGAGTAATCGATAAGCGCGTCGGTGTTCTTCTCTGCCGCGACGCCCATCATCTCGAGACGATCGTTCAACTGGGAGATCGATTTGGCTTCGAGCAACGCTTCGACGGTTTCGACGCCACCGTTCTTATAGAGCTCAACCGCCTGCTCGGTGGCGGCACCCTCGACGACGTCGATCTCCTCTTGAATGCCGGCTATCTCGGCTTCTGCGGTCCGAATCTCGGCTTCAACCTCAGCGACTTGAACGTCGAGCTTGTTGATTGCCATCTGCAGCTCGGTGATGTTCTCGTTTAGAACGTCGATCTCGCCCTCAAGCGATTGCTTCTCAGCGGAGTTGTTGTCGATGCGGTTCTGGAGTTCGTTCAGTTCTTGGTTGTTCTCGTCAATCTGATCGTTCGGCCCGGCAAACGAGGCAACAGCGGGGACAATCAGAGTCAGCAAAACAATTCCAGTAAGCGCGCCACGTCGCAGCTTTACATGGAGCAAATCTCTGTTCTCCCTCGGCTCGGCTTCTGGGTCTGGAGGCCCGCGAAGACCCCTGGACCGCCTCACAAATTCCCCCGAGGCGGACCGCCCGGCATCCTTTCATACTCCCGGACTAGTTAGCAATCGGCAGCCCGCAAGCAAGTGAAATGCTAAACCCCGACTAACCCCGCAAGCGGTTCTTCTCCGCTCTTGGTCTGCTTTATGCATAAGTCACAAAGAAAGCGCGAAAAACCTCGGCGAGGGCGCGAAGAATTGTCTGGTCTGGGGTTGCGTGCCGGCGACGACAGCGGATAACTTTCGTATTGCATCCGTTGAGTCGTAAACCGGTTTCGGCCGGGAAGAAGGTTCAGCGGGTGCATTTTTTATGCCCTGGCCCATGCCCCTTTCCTCTCCACCAGGGACTGCGCCCCCAAGGGTGGTGAAGTCGAGCTCTAGATTTGCTATCCTGGGAGTGCTATAGGAGTGCGCCAGGGGTCAACCCGGAGTGTTTTTCCTCTACGGACATAGACGCTGCTGCCCCGCGCCTCCTTTTTCACTCGTCCGTAAACGACTGGAGGAATCACCATGCCCACCACACTCAAGGACGTGGCCGGCTCCGCCCCGCATGGCGGCGTCTTGGAGCTGCGAATGGCCGGCTCGGAGGAGCTCGAGGCCCTGCGCTCCGAGGCGGCAGGCCTTCCCGCCATCGAGGCCAAGGCCCGCCGAGTCCTTTCGGATCTCGAGCTGCTTGCCGTGGGAGCGGTCAGCCCGAACCGAGGCTTCATGACGAAGGCGGACTACAACTCGGTCGTCGAGGACATGAGGTTGGCCAGCGGCATCGCATGGAGCCTTCCGATCACTCTCAGTGCCACCGACGAGGAAGTCGGCGCGCTCGAGGTCGGGAAGCGAGCCGCGATCGTCCATGAGGGAACGCCGGTGGCCATCATCGACGTCGAGGACATCTACGACTACGACGCCAAGCGCGAGGCCGAGCTCACCTACGGCACTACCGACGACGCGCACCCGGGAGTCGCCTACCTCTACAGCCAGGCACCTCATTATGTGGGCGGCGAGGTGACTGTTCTCGAAAACGTCTTTGCGCACGAGTTCAGTGAGTACCGCATGACTCCGCAGCAACTGCGAAAGAAGATCGGTGCCAACGGTTGGAAGACCATCGTGGCGTTCCAGACTCGCAATCCAATTCACCGAGCACACGAGTACCTCACGAAATGCGCACTAGAGATCACCGATGGCCTCGTCATTCATCCCCTTGTCGGCGGTACCAAGGGTGACGACATTCCCGCCGATGTCCGCATGCAGTGCTACGAAGTGCTTATGAAGGACTACTACCCGCGCGATCGCGTGCTGCTAAGCGTCTTTCCCGCTGCCATGCGTTACGCCGGGCCGCGCGAGGCCATTTGGCATGCGCTTCTCCGAAAGAACTACGGCATGACCCACTTCATCGTGGGGCGCGACCACGCAGGCGTGGGCGACTACTACGGAACCTACGAAGCACAGGAGATGTTCGACCGTTTCGAGCCGGGCGAACTCGGTATTGAGCCGCTCAAGTTCGAGCATTCCTTTTGGTGCACCAAGTGCGAGGGTATGGGTTCCGGCAAGACTTGCCCCCACACCAAGGAGACTCACGTTTTCTTGTCCGGGACGCAGGTCCGGCAGATGTTGCAGGACGGCATCGAGCCTCCGCCCGAGTTCTCTCGCCCTGAAGTGGCGCGCATTCTTATCGACGCCGCTCAGAAGCAAGCTTAGTTAGGAGTCGTGAATGGGTCTGCTAGATAAGCTGAAGAAGAAAAAGGACGAGGTGTCACCCGAAGGGACCGTCTCCGGCGAGAAGCAGCAGAGGGTCATGGTCATTGGTCTTGACTGTGCCCCTCCGGAACACGTCTTTGACGAGTACGCCGACGACATCCCCAACCTTACGAAGTTGCGCGAGAACGGACTCTACGGTCCTCTCGAATCCATCACTCCACCGATCACGGTTCCGGCGTGGATGTGCATGATGACGTCCAAAGACCCGGGCACACTCGGCATCTATGGATTCCGCAACCGCAAAGATCACACTTACGACGGGCTCAGCTTTGCGACTTCATGGGCCGTCAAAGAGCCAACGGTGTGGGATATCCTGAGCGAGGCCGGCAAGGAATCGATCGTCATGTCGGTTCCGCCGAGCTATCCGCCGAAGCCGCTCAAGGGCGTACAGGTTGGCTGCTTTCTTACCCCCAACGACGATGCCGACTACACGTACCCCAAAGAGCTCAAAGAAGAGATGAAGAACGCGGCCGGCGAGTACATCTTCGACATCCGCAACTTCCGTACCGACGACACGCAGTACATCCTGGACGAGGCCTACAAGATGACCGAGTCCAAGTTCCGCAACGCCGACTGGTTGCTTGCCAACAAGCCCTGGGACTTCTTCATGATGGTCGAGATGGGGCCCGATCGCCTCAACCACGGGATCTGGAGCTTCATTGACCCCAAGCACCCGCGCTACGAGGAAGGCAACCCATACAGGGAGTCACTGCGCGAGTACTACCGATTCCTCGACGGCAAAATTGGAGAACTTCTCGATCGTCATGCCGACGACGACACCGCGATTCTCGTGGTGAGTGATCACGGCGCGAAGGCGATGGTTGGCGGGGTCTGCTTCAACGAGTGGCTGCACAACGAAGGCTACCTAGGCCTCAACGGCGACTTGCCGAATGAGGTAACTCCCCTCAACAAGATGGAACTCGACTGGTCAAAGACCAAGGCGTGGGGTGACGGCGGGTACTACGGACGCCTGTTTCTTAACGTCGAGGGTCGTGAACCAAACGGCGTAGTCCCCAAGGCGGAATACGACAAGGTTCGCGACGAGCTCATTGCGAAGATCGAGGCGATGGTCGACCACGAAGGCAACCCGATGGGCAACAAGGCCCTGAAGCCTGAGGAGATCTACGAGTCGAACAACGGCGTGGCTCCCGACCTCATCGTCATCTTCGGCGAGTTGCGTTGGCGAAGCGTTGGCTCACTGGGCCACGGCAGCACGTACACATTTGAGAATGACACCGGTCCCGATGAAGCCAATCACGCGGAAAAGGGCATCTTCATCCTAAACAACGCGCCCGGCCAGGCAACGGGAACCAAGGACGGACTGCATCTCTGGGACGTCCACTCGACGATCCTGGACATCTTCGGGTTGCAGCCTGCTCAAGGCGCGCTCGGAACATCTGTCTTCAAGAAGTAACAAACCGTCTGGCCCTCGCTGGGCCCGGCATTTGCTAATCCTTCGAAAGGGGTTCATGTGAAGCAGGTAGATAGAGACCGAGGCGTAGTGATCTGGTTTACCGGGCTTTCCGGCTCGGGCAAGACCACGATCGCTCACGTTCTTGAGGACAAACTGGCCAACGCCGATGTCCCTGTCGAACTCCTCGACGGCGATGTCGTGCGCGAGAACCTTTCGAAGGGACTCGGTTTCAGCGAAGAGGATCGGAACACGAACATTCGTCGCATCGCGTTCGTGGCCCATCTTCTCCAGCGAAATGGGACGTTCGTCATCACGGCCGCTATTTCGCCCTACCGAGCGATTCGCGAGGAAGCGAGAGCCCTGGCCAAGGACTTCATCGAGGTCTACGCCAATGCTCCGCTCGAGGTCTGCGAGGAGCGGGATGTCAAGGGCCTGTACGCAAAGGCGCGCGCCGGTGAGATCAAAGGATTCACAGGGATCGACGATCCCTACGAGCCTCCTTCTGGGCCGGAGGTCGAAGTACGCACCGACGAGCTCAGCGTCGAGGAGTCCGCACAGAAGGTAGTGGACAAGCTGATCGAGTCCGGCTACCTCAAGTAATCAAGCACACAATGATCGACCTTCATGCGCACACGACTGTCTCGGACGGTGGTGACGACCCACGCGATCTCGTTCGCAAAGCCTCGTCCCTAGGCTTGAGCGCGATCGCGGTCACCGACCACGACAACGATGCAGGGTGCGCGGATGCCCTCGATGAGGGCACGAAGCTGGGTGTCGAGGTTGTCCCCGGGGTCGAGATCTCGTGTGACGTGGAGGACCTGGCCGAACGCGGCTACGAACCTTCGTCGCGCCCCACGATGCACCTGTTGGGTTACTTCATTCCTCAGACCGACAATCCGTTGTCGGAGGGTCTTGCCGATCTTCAGTACCACCGGGCGAACCGCAATCGGATAATCGTCGACCGGCTCAACGAGCTCGGCATAGACATCACGTTCGAAGAGGTTGAGGCAGAGGCCGGAGGCCCGGGTAGCCAGATCGGACGACCCCACTTTGCCGCGGTGATGGTCCGCCACGACGCGGTGCCCGACTATCAGACGGCCTTCGACGAGTATCTCGCCAAGGGGGCAAAGGCCTACATCGGTCGCAAGCTCTATCGCCCGGTTGAGGCCGTCGAGCTAATGACCAAAGCGCGGGTAGTTCCGGTGCTCGCTCATCCTTTGACAATGAACATCACATTCGACGAGATCGAACGATTCGCAGATGAGTTGGCAGAAGCCGGTCTCAGGGGTATCGAGGGGTACCACGGAGACTGGACTCTCGAGGAACAGGAACCTCTGCGTGACTATGCCGACCGCAAGGGTCTAATCGCTTCCGGCGGGAGTGACTACCACGGTGACATGCGTCCTGATCGCGCTCTCCCCGGCGGGAAGTCCGGCGTTACAGTGCCGCCTGAGGTGCTCGACCAGTTGAAGGCAGTCGCAGAGGAATTGAACGGCTAGCTATGTTCGTCACGCGGCGGGGCGCCACGACAAGGCTGACCTCAAGGAGTTCATCGAAGCGCGGCGCGGTGGTGAGGTCGACATCTCCGAGGGAACGGCGATGATCGCTCGCGGGCTCGATCGTCGGGTGTATCCGGCTCATCGAGGTCGAATCCGGCTCGCTCGTCTACGACGATGTGCTGATTGCCGAGGGCCGCGACGAAGCCGTCGCCAAGCAATTGATCCAAGCCGCCATGAATAACCAAGGTGGGACGATCTTCACGGCAGTCCAAGCCGCCGAGACCGACCTGTTCTCATCCTTTGGTTTCGCACTGATCGATCGTGCTGAGGCGCCCGGGCCCGTCGTTGAGTACTGGAGTTCCCACCAGGTGCCGAGCGAGGGCATGGTCTACCTCAAAGCTCGCTAGCGCGGCTTGTTCTGCCCTGTTCTGCCCTGTTCTGCCCTGTGCTAGCCTTGCTGCAACGTTGTAATCAAGTAATACAGAGGAGGCGAGCGCGGTGATCGACGACGAGAAGCTCCTGGGGTGGTTCGCCGGCCGGATTCCCGACGACTGGTTCACAGAGGGCCCCAAGCTCACTACCGATCGCGAAGAGGTCCTTGTAACGGGCACTCTCGGCCCCCCGAAACTCGACGAAGACGTCTCGGACGAGGCTCGTTCGGCTGCCCTTCGATCGCGGGTCGAGGGCTGGCGCGAGGAGACGAGAGGCGCCCGTATGAAGATCGCCCGCGAGGCCGAGCATCGCTGGGGGAGGAAGATCTCGTGGGGGGCCAGGATCGGTGACGAGACCTACCTCTTCACAACTGCCGGCGTCCCCGTGATGACGAGGCTCCGTATGTCCGAGCGCAAGGTACTCGACACACTGATCGACTCGGGGGTCGCGCGCAGCCGGAGTGATGCTCTGGCCTGGTGTGTGCGGCTGGTCGGCTCCAAGCAGTCGGAATGGCTGGACGAACTTCGAGACGCGCTGGTTGCCGTTGAGAAGGTGCGCTCGGAAGGACCGAATCCCGCCTAGCGGACGTCCAGCGTTGCGGGTTGCACCATCCATGAACTGATCGATCTCGCCATCCGGCAGAATTCAGGGCGATGCCCGATGCGCGTCCAGGGTTTTGCCTGATGTTCGGAGCGCGCCGCGTGGCCAGTGTGGGGTCATGGCTGGTTGCGGAGTTCGACTCTGGTGATAGAGACCCGCACCAGAGAGCGTCACAGCGACGCGCTCCAAGACGCGCAGCCCGAAACCGGCCCCCGGTTTCCGCTGTGGTCCATATGGCTCGTTCTCATGGGCGTCGCGGCGTGCGCCTGGTTCCTTTCGCCCGCGCTTAGATCTGAGCTTGGTGATCTGGTCCACCTGATCGCGGCCGGCCAAGTGGATGCACTCGGTGAACGGCTGACGTCGTATGGGCTATGGGGGCCAGTCATTTCCATCGGCGTCATGATCCTTCAGGGCATCCTTGCGCCGCTGCCGGCGTTCGTCGTCACCTTCGCAAACGGCCTCGCATTTGGTGCATTCGCGGGATGGTTGATCAGTCTGACCGGCCACGTTGCTGCGTCGTCGGTGTGCTTCGGCATCGCCCGGCGTCTGGGACGGCGACGCGTCGAATCACTCGTGAGTACGAAGAGTCTCGTCTCGGCAGATCGGTGGCTGGAGCGATGGGGTCCACATGCGGTGTTCCTTACGCGACTGGCTCCCGGGATCAGCTTCGACGGAATCTCCTACGCGGCAGGACTCACGTCCATAAGTTTCAAGCGTTTCGTCGTCGCCACCACGCTGGGTGTCATCCCGGAAACTCTCCTCTTCGCTTACCTCGGCCACTCCGCACACGAGCATGCGCCGCTGGTGATGGGTATCTCGTTCGCAGTTGCTCTGTCCGGACTCGTTGTCGCAGTTTTGCTCGGCCGATCGCGAGCAAGGCGAAGCGATCAGAGTAGGTTCAGTGCGCGCCTGACGTCCTGAGCCTCGAGCGAGTCGGCAAGGATATGGGCCTCGGGCAACTCGATTCCCTCGAAGGATGGAATTCCAACCACGAACATTCCTGCCGCGCGAGCAGCTCGTACGCCGTTGGCTGAGTCCTCCAACGCGATCGTTCGCTCGGGCGCGACCTTCAGGAGACGCGACGTCTCGAGGTAGATGTCGGGAGCGGGTTTGGGGTAGGGGACCTCATCTCCGCAGACCACGACATCGAATGAATCCGTTAGGTCCGCGGCGTGAAGGGCAACGGTGATGAGCCGTCGCCACGAGTTCGAGGCAAGCGCGATCGGCACTCGCCCACGCAACTCGGCGACGAGGTCTGCGGCCCCCGGCATCGGTTCTGACGCGACCATCGCTTCTTCGACGAGCTCGAGCATCTCGCTGTTGATCTCCGAGGCTCGCCCCGGCTGTTCGAGAAGCTCTTCCAGGATCACGCCCGTCGCCTGCAGTGACGATCCGATCATCCGGAGCTTGTGATCGCGCCCAAAGGTCTTCCCATAGCGAGCGAACAGGGTTGTCTCGGCCGTGGTCCAGTGCACCTCGGTGTCGAGCAGGAGCCCGTCGCAATCGAAGACGACGGCTTCGAGCGGACGCGGCGGGGGGGTTTGTCGGTTCACCGTGGCATCTTGGCACGCCCCTGCCAGGGGCGAGATGACATCGCCTGCCAGGGGCGATAGGCCCCTGGCCATCGTCCCTCCCCACCTCGGGTTTTCGGATACTTCGGGAGTGAATAATACGAATTGGGGTATCTCACAAAGCCACGAGGCCCTTCCACCTGGGGGGTGGTAGCCATTTGCAATCTGGCTTGAATGCTGCGAGCGACCTGCTGGCGGTTGTCGCGCGTCCCGGGCTCGTCGCTCCCGAAGTGTTCTCCACGACGCGCCTTTGAGTCAGGAGGGTCAGTTGGCAAGAGCAATGCAGGGGTCGGACGTTTATGACTACAAGCTCGGCAGGGTCATAGGCGCGTCGTCGGCGGGGACCACAATCGAGTGGTACGACTTTTATATCTTCGCCAGTCTCTTCACCCTTCTGGGCGAGAAGTTCTTTCCGGAAGACAACGACACTCTCCAAGCTCTCGGAGTTTTCGCGCTCATCTACGTCGGGTTTCTGGTCCGGCCTTTCGGAGCCTTCTTCTTCGGTCGCATCGGAGACCTGATCGGGCGCAAGGTCACCTTCCTGGTGACGATCTCCTTGATGGGGGTCTCGACCTTTGCTATCGGATTGTTGCCCACGTACGAGACTGCCGGCATCATCACACCGCTAATTCTTGTCGTGTTACGGAGTCTTCAGGGACTGGCGCTCGGTGGTGAATACGGTGGAGCAGCCATCTACGTGGCCGAGCACGCGCCCGACGATCAGCGCGGTCGCTACACCTCTTACATCCAGATGACGGCCACCATCGGGCTGGTTCTGGCCCTGCTCGTCGTCGTGGGAACCGAAACCGCTTTGGGTGAAGAAGCGTTTAGCGACTGGGGCTGGCGAGTTCCGTTCCTGCTGTCCGGACTTCTCGTCATCCTTGCGCTCTACATCCGCATGAGCCTGCGAGAAACACCCCTGTACACGAAGATCAAAGAGGCCAAGACAAACTCCACCACCCCCATAAAGCATGCACTCGAAGAGGGTGGATGGAAGCGCATGCTGATAATCCTTCTCGGAGCTACGGCCGGCCAGGCGGTGGTCTGGTACACGGGTCAGTTCTACGCCCTTGTCTTCATGCAGAAGGAGCTCGCCATCTCCGTGGTGGCGTCGAGCACGATGGTTGGGATCGCCCTTATTCTCGGTACGCCGCTGTTCTTCTTCTTCGGGAGCCTCTCGGATCGCATCGGTCGCAAGAAGATCATCCTGGCAGGATGTGCCCTCGCGGCTCTCACGTACTTCCCGATCTATGCCGCGATGGACGCGTTCCAGGACAACTACGTGATCCTCACAGGTCTCGTTTTCATACAGATGATCTACGTGACCATGGTCTACGGACCGATCGCCGCATATCTCGTGGAGTTGTTCCCTGCGCGCGTTCGCTACACGTCGCTGTCGATTCCCTACCATCTTGGGAACGGTTGGTTCGGAGGTGGTGTACCCCTGATCGCGACCTTCCTCGTAACAAGGATGGGATCAGAGGACACGGTCGACCTTCAGGGTCTCCTTTATCCGGTCACCATCGCGACGATGACTGTAATCGTCGGCTGGTTCTTCCTGCGCGAGACGTACAAGGTTCGCATCTGGGACGAGGTCGGCGAGGTCACCCCCGCAACGGCCGATAAGCCTGCCACCATCAAGCTGGACGAACCAGAGTCGGCGATGAGGGAGTAGTCCTCCTCTGTGCATATGTGAAAGAAAAGAGAGGCCCCCGGTTAACGGGGGCCTCTCTTCGTTGGAACTTGTCGACGGCTTAGGCGCAGTTCGGCCAGCGGCTCGCTTCACCCGCCGCGATCAAACGAGCTGTGGTTCGCGCCTGTGCGCTTGGGTCCCAGATCGAGCCGTACCCGTACGCACCCCATGTCTGCTCGTCGAACTGAAACAGGCCGTGGTACCCGGCCTCGTTGTAAGCGCTCGGATCGAGTCCCGACTCGCACGCTGCGACGCCTATGAGGTAGTTCGGATCGAGGCCGAACTCGGTCGCCGCCGAGGCGATGGTCTCCTCGATCGAGCCAACCGGGGCGGCGGCCGTGGCCTCAACCGGCTCCTGGACCCCGGTCGCAGATGGTTCGGGAGTTGGCTCCGGCTTGACCGGTTTCTCGCGTCCCTTGAAGACCTCACGCCGAAACCGGACGGTCGACGAGTGACTCTCGCTGGCTTCCACGCCCTTGGCGGGCTTTGTCTCGGCCGGGGCTGAAGCACCCGTGAGGGAACTCAGGGCGCCCAATGAACCCATTCCGGCCGGGATGCCGATCAGCAGCGATGCTCCCGTCGCAAGGACCGTCGGAACCAGGCGCCGTTTAAGACGCTCGCGCCTGGTCAGGCGCGGCCCGAAGAAAGTTCTACGCACGTGCTGCCTCCTTATGGCTGCAGTCCGGCGGGGGCGTAAAGTCCCCTGCCGCGAGCCAGGGGCCGCTCACAATGAGCGTTCGATTCCTTCCCTGGGCCCGTCCGGGATGTGTGGTGCCCGCGATTTCCCGGAATTACGTTGCTGTGAGCTATCGGCAGTTGTTACCCATCACGGAGCCTAGTAACTCCTGGCAGGTAATGTGAAAGGGTTCACAAGAGCCACGTTTGCGCTGGTCACAGGGCCGATGTGGGGGAGGACCATAAGAATATGGCCCCATCTTTGTGGTGGTGGAGAGTAGGAAGGCGGCTATATCCTCCTGGGCATGAAGAAGGCGCTGATCACGGGGGTCACCGGGCAGGACGGCTCGTACCTAGCTGAGCTGCTCCTGACCAAGGGATACGAGGTCCACGGACTGATCCGACGCGCCTCATCGTTCAACACGCAACGCCTCGATCCGATCTACCGGGACCCGCACGAGAGCGGCGTGCGCTTCTTCATGCACTACGGGGACCTCTCGGATTCGGGTTCGCTTGTCAACCTGGTGCGCAACCTCGAGCCCGATGAGATCTACCACCTCGGCGCCCAGAGCCACGTCAAAGTCAGCTTTGACATCCCTGAATACACGGCGGACGCAACCGCAATGGGCACGGTTCGGATTTTGGAGTCCATCCGTTCATCTGGCGTCGACACACGCTTCTATCAGGCGGGCTCGTCCGAGATGTTCGGGAGCACACCGCCGCCCCAATCGGAGGACACGCCCTTCCATCCACGAAGCCCCTATGCGGTCGCCAAGGTGATGTCCCACTGGATGGTGGTCAACTACCGCGAGGCTTACGGGATGTACACATGCAACGGGATTCTCTTTAATCACGAATCTCCCAGGCGCGGTGAGACCTTCGTGACGAGAAAGATCACGAGGGCGGTTGCTCGGATCAAAGCCGGGATTCAAGACAAGCTCTATCTCGGGAACCTCGATTCAAAGAGAGACTGGGGCTATGCCCCCGAGTATGTCGAGGCGATGTGGCAGATGCTCCAGCAGGATGAGCCCGGGGATTTCGTGATCGCCACAGGCGAGGCACACAGCGTGCGCGAGTTCTGCGAGGTGGCGTTCGGGCACGTTGGCCTGGACTGGGGGGCACACGTCGAGGTCGATCCCGGCTACTACCGGCCGACCGAGGTCGATCACCTCAAGGGCGACCCCTCCCGGGCCCAGAAGGAGCTCGGGTGGAAGGCTCGGACCACTTTCACCGAGTTGGCGAAGCTGATGGTGGACGCCGATGTGAAGCTGCTCGACGACGAGATGTCCGGCCGGTTGGTCCGTCAGGACAGAGATCACTGAATTGATGACGTGCATCCAGCCGACGGCGATAGGTTGAGAGTTCCACCGAGAAGAGGCAGTGAGGAGCACCGTGGAGATTGAGATTGGTATCGGCAAGTCTGGTCGCAGGGCCTACGGGTTCGACGACATCGCAATAGTCCCGTCGCGACGGACCAGAGATCCGGACGACGTCGACATCTCCTGGGAGATCGATGCCTTCAAGCTGGAGCTTCCGCTCATCGCATCAGCGATGGACGGTGCGGTCTCGGTAAGGACAGCGATCGAGGTGGGGCGGCTGGGAGGCATGGCGGCCCTCAACCTGGAGGGTCTCCAAACGCGCTACGAGGACACCGACTCGGTGCTGGCGGAGATCGCCGAGCTGTCGCCTGAAAAGGCAACCGCTCGGATGCAGGAGCTCTATGCAGAGCCGGTCAAAGAAGAGCTCATCTTCAAACGCATCAGAGAGATCAAAGACGCAGGCGTCGAAGCATGTGCGTCGCTAACACCACAGAAGGTCGAGCAGTTCCACAAGATCGCGCTCGAGGCCGAGCTCGACATCCTGGTCATTCAGGGAACCGTCGTTTCGGCAGAGCACGTCTCGACGCGGACCGAGCCGCTCAACCTGAAGCGTTTCATCTCGACCTACGACATTCCCGTGATCGTGGGCGGCTGCGCGTCCTACTCGACGGCTCTTCACCTGATGCGCACCGGAGCAATCGGAGTACTCGTGGGAGTCGGACCGGGAGCCGCTTGCACCACGCGCGGGGTGCTTGGTGTGGGCGTTCCCCAGGCAACTGCGATAGCGGATGCCGCCGGCGCGCGTATCCGGCACCTCGATGAGACCGGACGCTATTGCCACGTCATTGCCGATGGAGGAATGCGGACCGGCGGCGACATCGCCAAGGCCATCGCCTGTGGGGCTGACGCGGTAATGATCGGGTCTCCTCTTGCCGCCGCTAAGGAGGCTCCGGGGCACGGTTACCACTGGGGAATGGCGACGTTCCACCCCACGCTGCCGCGCGGAGCCCGGGTTCGAACTCGAACGATAGGCACGCTCGAGGAGATCCTCGTGGGCCCGGCGCACGAGAACGACGGCCGCCTGAACCTCTTCGGGGGCCTACGGACGAGCCTTGCGACCTGCGGTTACGCGAATATCAAGGAGTTTCAGAAGGCCGAGGTAATGGTCGCCCCGGCACTTCAAACGGAAGGAAAGGCTCTTCAGCGGTCGCAAGGCCTGGGAATGGGGGCCTGACAGTAGATTCTTAGGCACTAGGCGCATTGCACCCTAAGGAACAAAGGAGAAGTCCTGCTACGGCGGGGCTTCTTGCCGTTAGAAACTCCAAAATGCCTGGAATACTTTGACGGGCAAGAGGTTGAAGAGTACAGTTCCTTCAACAAGATGAGGGATTTGCCTAGAAAGTTGGTGGTGAGAATGTTTGTCGGTCTAATAATCGTAGCTACCTTGATCCTGGGCTTTGACCTCCTCGCATCCCGTTTCGGTTCCGACACACGTGACGGGTCCGATTGGGTCACCCATTCCGACGAGATCGAGCTTGCGGCATCTCAGGGCCGGGTGACTCTCTAATGTCACCTATAGGTCTGTTGATCCGCTATCCCCTGGCGCAGATCAGTACGTTCCCCCCGGCTGATCCGCGCCATCCACTCAGTCGTACCCGGCGGGGCTGGTAGCAATGGCTGCCGGCCTCGACCGGATCGACCATCACATCCTGTCCTTACTGCGGCAAGACGGTCGTATGAGCCATGCAGCAATCGCAAAACAAGTGGGCCTTTCTGGGCCTGCCGTGCACGAGCGAGTTCGCAAGCTGGAGCAGTCCGGAGTAATCGCGGGATACACCGCGGTAATCGATCCGGAAACGATCGGGCTTCCGCACGTCGCCTTTTGCCAGGTGACGCTCTCGGAGGGCAGCGAGTTCGCCATGGACGAGCCCATCGTTGCTCGCATTTGCGAAGAGCCGGGCGTTCTCGAATTCCACCGGATCGCGGGTGAGGATTGCTATCTCATCAAGATCCGAACCTCCACGAGCAAGGAGCTCGAACAAGTCCTTCGTCGCGTTCGTGCGATTCGCGGGGTTGCACGCACTCGCACTACGATCGTTCTGTCGACGGAACACGAACAGCCGAGTGTCGACCTACCTGAGTTTCCCGACACCTCGCAGGAACTGGCCGACCGCTAGGGCAGAATGTCTCTTTCGGACGACACCTTCGGACCCTTTGACGGGCGCGTATGGCTCAATGCGGCTCATCAGGGCCCTCTCCCGCGAGACGCCGTCGAGGCTGCTGAACGCGCGGTCCGGCGAAAGGTTCAGCCGCATCTGATTGAAGATGAGGATTTCTATCGAACTCCTGGCCGGTTGAGAGCTGCGCTGGCGCGGTTGGTCGGTGCTCAAACAAACAACATCGTCCTGGGGAACAGTGCGTCCTACGGCCTTCACCTGATCGCGAACGGTCTTGACTGGAGCCCCGGAGACGAGGTGCTCGTCCCTGCAGACGACTTCCCCGCGTCGATCCTGCCCTGGACCGTCCTCGAACCTCAAGGAGTCACGGTTCGGCGGCTTTCCACCAAAGACGGCACGTTGACCGCGGATGAACTTGCGTCAGAGCTCGCTGAGCGCACGCGCGTCGTCTGCATCAGCTGGGTGAACTCGTTCTCAGGTCGCGTCAACGACCTGTTGGCGTTGGGCTCGCTGTGCAGGGGCAAAGGAGTCCTCTTCGTTGTGAACGCGTCGCAGGGTCTTGGTTCGTCGCCATTGGATGCGGACGGCTTGCCGGTTGACGCAGTGACGTCATGCGGCTTCAAGTGGTTGTGCGGTCCCTATGGGACGGGCTTCTGCTGGCTCCGTCCTGATCTGCAATCACGGCTCGAGTCCCATCAAGCCTACTGGCTCACCCTGGCGGGCGAACACTGGAGCGATATGGATGGGCCGGGGGATGTGCCCGCCGGCGATCTGGGCGTAGCGAGGTTCGACGTCTTCGGGACGGCCAACTTTCTCAATTTCGAGCCTTGGACCGCTTCTGTCGAGCACTTTCTGTCGGTTGGACTCGATGCAATCCACGAGCACAATGCTCGGTTGATCGACCGTCTAGTCGATGGGATCGACGCCGGCGGGTGGCGTTTCATCAGCGGTCTTGATCCGTCAGAGAGATCGACGATGGTCGTCCTCCAACCTCGACGCGGATCCGCGGACGACGCGGTGGATCGGCTTGCCCGCGCTCGGATCGATGTGGCGGAGAGGCGAGGCCGGATTCGGTTCTCGCCGCACCTCTACAACTCCTTCGACGATATCGACCGAGCACTGGCGGCGCTGGCCTAGAACGGACGTTGGGCGTCTGCGAGACTCCCGGTATGCAAGCGAACGAGGTGCTCGCGCGACTCGAGGCGCTCGAGAGCCCGAAGGACCGAGAGGGCATGGCCCGCTTCGGAATCAAACCCGGTCACCCACTCGGGATCAGTATGACGAAGTTGCGTGTAATCGCGAAAGAGATGGGTCGCGATCACGAGCTCGCGCTCGAACTATGGACGTCCGGCATCCACGAAGCTCGCCTCCTCGCGACGATCATCGACGACCCCTCGCTCGTTACCAAGCAGCAGATGCAAACCTGGGTCGAGGACTTCGATTCGTGGGACCTCTGCGATCAGGCCTGCATGAATCTGTTCTGGAGGACCGAGGATGGCGTTGATCTGGCGTTCGAGTGGGCCGAGCGCGACGAGGAGTTCGTCAAGCGCGCCTCCTTCGCACTGATGGCTCGGTTCGCCACGAAGAGGGCGAAGGCTTCAGACGAATTGCTCGAGTCCTTCCTCCCGGTAATCGAGAAGGCGTCCGACGACAACCGGAACTTCGTGCGCAAGGCCGTTAACTGGGCTCTCCGCCAGGTCGGAAAACGAAACGTCCGTCTCAACGAGCTTGCCATCGAATGCGCGGAGCGTATTCGCGCCCAGAACACGAAGAGCTCCCGTTGGATCGCGAGCGATGCTCTCAAGGAACTGAAGTCAGACAAGATCAGGGCACGTCTGTAACTCAACCGGCAGCCTAGGGACGAGCGGCCAGCCAGAGGGATAAGTGCGAAGGCTGCATTGTGTCGCCGACCACGCTCACGAGCTCAGCGGTGAGAGCTTCCAGCTCGATCTCGTCTCGCAGGCGAGCGGAGAACGACTCCACAGTTCTCGCAGCATCGTACTTGCGCCGATAAAAGCGCCTGTCGATAAAGATCTGAACGCGCGTGCGAAGGGGTCTGAACAATGCCGCTACCACCAACGTTGAGGCGGCAACTACAAGGGTGCTTCGCTCCCGGCCGGTGACTTCCCGCATAAGTGATCCTGCGCCCACCACCCCGGCCGCGTAAACGAGGGCCAGTACCGTGGTGAGGGAGAGGTAGACCAGCGTGCGGTTGATGATCAGGTCGATGTCATAAAGCCTGTACCTGAGGATCGCGATGCCGACCGCAACCGGGAGCAGAAGGATGGCCACGACGGCTACGACAGCTAGCACGAACAACTGACCGCCCGTAGCGACGAGCGCTGCGAACGCCAGTGCCACCAGCACCGCAGCTAGGGCCAGCCACTTCATCTGCTGGCGAGCAACCCCGCGTGAGCGCTTGAACCGCATAACCAGGCTGATTGATCCCGCAACCACAGAGAGCGCTAGTAGGCCCCAGATACCAAAACCGAGCCATGTCTCAGAGAGAAAGCCCAAACTACTTATCCCTGCCGGATTTACGAGGTCACTGTTTTCGAGCAACCCGGGTGAGAAGGCGTCGTGAGTGAAGAGGCCGATAAATGCAATCGCAGCCGCCCACACGGCAATTCGCCAGCGCGGAGACAAGGGTTTTCCGTCAGGGAAAAGCAGAAGGACAAGTGGAACTGCAGAAAAGATCACTGAGCCTCCCCAGGTTGAGAGCCACGTTCCCCAGATCTGGCCGGGCAGCGAGAGCTCCGCGTAGACCGCCGAGGAGCCCACGGCTACCCCTGCCAGGGCTACGACACAGAAGATCCAGCCGATCGCGTTTCTCGGCTCGCGAACCGCGATTAGCGCGCCCACGCAGCCGAAGACCACCGCACTAACGCCCAGGGGCACAGCCTCACCCTCGATGAACTCGGCGGAGGCACCTCCGACCACGACTGCGACGGTCCCGCCTAGCGACACCACGCTTACCAGGGGAACCGTCCATGCGAATCGAGCTAGGCCCAATCTCACTTAGGCAGTCTGACCTATCACGGACCTGAAGGCGATAGTGGGTCGGATCCCCGGGCGACTATCAATCGGGCCCGCGGCAAGTGCCGCCATTGGCCGATTGGCGCCAGATCGAGGAATTTCTCCCGCAAACCGCGCATGACCGTCTCTCCACGCGCAATGGCAAGCGCACGAAGAGGTCCGCCGTTTGTGAACGCCTCCCAAAAGGTCTCTGCATCTGGGTGGCTCATCGGAAACGACAGATACTCGTCCCGTTCGAGAGTGCCGCCGGCAGCGCCAACCGCTTCGGCGAGACGTGACTCCCAAGGGGTTTTGTCGGGCGGACGGTGGTCGAGAAGTACCTGATCGAGCACCGCAAAGGGACCCTCCTCTTCGACCTTGCGAGGCCAGAACACCACCGAGAGATACCCACCAGGACGAAGGGCCGCGACCCAGTTGGCAAGAGCGATGTCCGGATCGGGAAGCTGTTGGAGCCCGAAGACGGAGACCACACCGGCACATGCGTTGGACCATCTGAGGTCGAGGGTGGTGGCGTCACCTTCAAGGACCCGCACATGGGGCCACTTGGCAGCTTGCTCGCGGGCCATGCCCACCATGGTCGCCGAGAGGTCGATACCGACGATCTCGCGCTCGGGATGGCCGGCGACCAGTTCCGGCAATTCCGGGAAGGTGCCGCAACAGGGAACCAGGATGGGCCCCGGAGGCAAGGTCGCCTCAGCCACTCCGAGCACCGCGGCCGATACCCACGGCGCAAAGCGCGGAACGAAGTACTGCTCGTAATCCTGCGCAGCCTCGTCCCACGCACGGGCGAGAAGCGCTCGCCGTTCTGGACTATCCCTCATCATTGGAAGCTACAGGGCGAAAATGGCCGGCGCGCCGAGCGGGTACGAAATCATCGTCAGCGCCGAAACCGAACACCATCTCCGGGGCGACTTCCTCGAAAGGACTAGCGACGTAGGTTCACTCCGTCCAAAGTGGTCTGATTGCGGACGCACAAGCCTGAAGAGCAGAACGGTCCTCGGCTTCGAACGCCGCGACGCGCTCACTTTCGACGTCAATAAGTCCCACGGGCTCCATCGTGGCAGTGAAGATTGGAACCACGATCTCCGACCGTGTTGAATCGACGGTTGTTAGGTAGTCAGGGTCCTTCGTCACATCGTCAACGCTCACTGTCGCTCGAGAAAGAACGGCTCGGCCGCTGAGACCTTTGGTTTTCGGGAAACGGGGAAACGCGGGGTCGTGCGGGCCGTCCCATGCGAGTGCGTAGATATCTTGATCCCCCACTTCATATATGCCTGTCCATCTGTAGTCGAATCCATCTCGAATGGCCGCGGCGATGCGCTGGGCGGCTTTGCCTCTGTCTTGGGAGGACGAGGCGATCCGTCCGACTAGGTCGATTATTGGTGCCGCTTTCTTGTCCATAAGCCTCGAGGTACCTATATATGATTCGCCGTCATGGAGCCAAAAAAGATCGGAGACCTCCTCGACCTCGCCGAACGCGTCCTTAACGATTCGACCCAACTCTTTGATGACCATGACCACCGCCGCGAGGCGGAGGAGCTCATGGCCACGGTACTGGAAGTCGATAATGAGGACCTTGACGACGAGGAACAGGTGCCGCGACGCCGACGCGAGCGCTTTCTTTCCCTGGTCGCTCGACGGGCGGGAGGAGAGCCGTTCCCACTGTTGATCGGGTACATCAATTTCTTCGGCTACGACCTGAGGGTGAAGCCGGGGATGTTCGTGCCCCGGCCCTCCTCCGAGCTGTTGGTCGAGCGGGCCCTCAAGAGACTTACGGGGAAGAAGAATCCGGTGGCGGTCGACGTCGCCACAGGCACGGGACCCATTGCGCTAGCCATCGCTGCCGAACTGCCGAACACCGAGGTGTGGGGAACGGATATTGCCAAGGACATGATCAAGCTTGGACGCAGCAATGCCCGGGAGCTCGAGCTCGACAATGTCCGCTTCAAGGTCGGCGACATGTACGGAGCCCTCCCCCCGGCTCTGGAGGGACGGGTCGATGTCATCACCGGGCACGTGCCCTACGTCCCGAAAGAGGAACTCGACGACATGCCCACCGAGGTGCGCGATCACGAGCCCATCTACACGCTGTCCGACGAGACCGATGACGGCTTGTTCCTCGTGCGGATGGCCATCGAGGGAGCGGCGCACTGGCTGAAACCGGGGGGTGGCTTCTTCTCGAGCTCAGCCACGATCTCGAGAAGAAGGTGCGGCGCATGAACATGAAAGCGGGCCTCGAGGACCATGGAGCTGCAACGGACGAGGACGATCTCAGCATCATCATCGAGGCCAGCAAGCCGAAGTAGCTGCTGCGGCGCTGTCGCCCAAGCTGCCGGAGTTCGATCTGACTCCTTGATGACTCATGCGAGAATGCGACGGGGGACTCTGCCGAGCACCGAGTTGCAGGAGAATCGATGCACAACCAGGAAACGGCAGAGAAGCGTCCCGCTGAGGAACCACGCGACGGCGGCGATCTCGTCACCGCCCGTGGGCTGACCAAACGGTTCGACGATTTCGTTGCGGTGGACGGAATCGATTTCTCCATTTCCCGCGGTGAGGCCTTCGGTTTTCTAGGCCCGAATGGGGCGGGCAAGACCTCGACGATGCGTATGATCGCTTCGGTCTCCCCGGTTACCGGCGGTGACCTGACGGTACTCGGCATGGATCCGGCCGCACACGGGCCCGAGATCCGAGCTCGCCTTGGTGTGGTTCCTCAAGATGACACGCTCGACATCGAGCTCACCGTCAACGAGAACCTCTATATCTACGGGCGCTACTTTGGAATCGGCGGAGCGGTTCTGAAGCAACGCATCGACGAGCTATTGGATTTCGTCCAGTTGTCAGAACGGCGCGAGAGCAAAGTCGAGCCGCTGTCCGGGGGCATGAAGCGCCGCCTGACGATCGCTCGGGCACTCATCAACGAGCCGGACGTTCTCATACTCGACGAGCCCACGACCGGACTCGACCCTCAAGCACGCCACGTCCTGTGGGACCGGCTCTACAGGCTCAAGCAACGCGGGGTCACACTGATTATCACCACCCATTACATGGACGAGGCCGAGCAACTGTGCGATCGCCTGGTGGTCATGGATCAGGCGAAGATCGTGGCCGAAGGATCACCGAGCGCTCTGATCGCTAAGTACTCGACGCGCGAGGTTGTAGAACTGCGCTTCGCAGTAGGGCAGCAGGAGCACGTTGGGCACCGCCTCGACGATCTCGCCCAGCGAATAGAGGAACTGCCGGACCGGATACTGCTCTACACGAACAGAGGCGATGACGCGGTTGGGGCAATCCACGAGCGCGGGATGAATCCAGAGAGCATCGTCGTGCGCCGGAGCACTCTCGAGGACGTTTTCTTGCGGTTAACGGGTCGAAGGCTGATCGACTGATGATGCAACCGCTGCGAGTGGTCGAGGCGAACGCGCGCGTGTACAAGCGAACTTGGAAGGGGAGCGCGGTGACCGCGTTCTTGAACCCGATCCTGTTCTTACTCGCCATGGGTCTCGGCCTGGGTTCGATAATCGACAGCAATCCCGCTGTGGACGGGCTGGGTGGCGTGCGCTACATCAGTTTCATCGCATCAGGCCTCCTTGCGGCAACTGCGATGCAGACCGGAGGTGTCGAGGGATCCTGGCCGGTGCTCGCAGGCATCAAGTGGACGAAGACCTATCACGCGGCCCTGGCCACCCCCGTCCGGGTAACCGACCTGGTCACCGGCAACCTGTTGTGGTTGGCCGTGCGGGTGACTCTTTCGGCAGCTGCCTTCGCGATCGTTTCCGCCGCGCTCGGAGTTCTGGAACCACTCGAAGTTCTGGCGGCGCTGCCGGCCGCGATCCTCACGGGCATGGCCTTCGCTGCGCCGGTAACTGCGTACACACCTGTAGCCAAGGACGAGACGCGGCTATCTGGTGTGTTTCGTTTCGTCATTCTTCCGATGTTTCTGTTCTCAGGGACCTTCTTTCCGATCGAGCAACTGCCTGGATTGCTTCAGCCGGTCGCGTACGTGACTCCCTTGTGGCACGGAGTCGAGCTCTGTCGCGCGAGCGCACTAGGGTTCGACACGACCCTCGATCCGTTGGTGCACGTGGGCTACCTCGCGCTGTGGACCTCGATTGGATGGTGGTTCGCGCAGCGCAACCTTCGCAAAAGGCTGCAGCCATGAACGCGCGCGTTCTCCCCTTGCGCATCACGCCCCAGTTCGTGCGCGATCGGCACAACGTTCGTTACGTGCTCGAGCGCAACCTGCTCGTTTACAGACACATATGGCTGGTCATCTTCTCCGGTTTCATCGAAACCCTCGTATACCTGTTTGCCGTAAAGATCGGCTTCGGGACACTCGCGGGCGACGTGCAGCTTGATTCCGGAGTGAGTGTTGACTACGCGACCTACGTGGCTCCGGCGCTGCTAGCGGCAGCTGCCATGAATGGCGCCGTCTTCGAATCGACGATGAACATCTACTTCAAGCTCAAGTTTGCGAAGACCTACGACGCGATGCTTTCGACACCGATGGAGCCGTTTGACATAGCCATCGGAGAGATTGGGTGGTCGCAGATCCGGGGTTCGATCTATGCAGTCGGATACATCATCGTGCTGTTGGTGATGGGTCTCGTCGAGTCCCCCTGGTCGGTCCTTGCCTTGCCTGCCGCGATCCTTGTCGGCTTCGCTTTCGGGGCAGTCGGGATGGCGTCGACGACCTACATGCGCAGCTGGCAGGACTTCGAGTTCGTTCAACTCGTGGTGCTCGTGTTGTTCCTGTTCTCTGCGACCTTCTATCCACTCAGCGTCTATCCGGACTGGCTTCAGCTGGTGACTCTCCTGTCGCCCCTGTACCACGGGGTCGCTCTGGTCCGTGGCCTCATGCTGGGGGATGTCGGCCTCTTCCTGCTAGGCCACGTGCTCTTCTTGGTAGTCATGGGAATTGCAGGCCTGGCCGTGGCCAACCGACGACTCATACATCTCTTGACTCCCTAAAAAGCCGGAGGCGTTGTGAGGGGGCGCGGTACTCTGCCATATGGACAAGGTTCTGGTTGTCGATTTCGGCGCTCAGTACGCGCAACTCATCGCACGCCGCGTGCGCGAGTGCCACGTCTACTCCGAGATCGTTCCCCACGACAAGCCGGTTTCGGCAATCTCCGAGATGCGCCCGAGCGGCATCATCCTGTCTGGAGGACCGAAATCAGTCTACGAACCGGGAGCCCCCAAGGTAGACCCCAAGCTCTTTGATCTCGGCGTCCCCGTCCTGGGCATCTGCTACGGACAGCAAGTCATGGCCCAGGCGCTCGGTGGCGAGGTAGGGCGCACCGGCATCGCCGAGTTTGGGAAGACCGATCTCCAGGTAGCCGAGCCGAACGCGACACTCTTCGACGACCTGCCGCCCGAGCAGACCGTATGGATGAGCCACAACGACGCAGTGGTTCGCCCGCCCGACGGTTTCATCGCCACCGCGTCAACCGACGCGAGTCCCGTGGCGGCGTTCGAGGATCGCGAGCACGGGCTCTATGGAGTTCAGTTCCATCCCGAGGTGAGCCACACCCCAAAGGGACTGGACCTCCTGAAGAACTTCCTTTACGAGGCATGCGACCTGCTTCCGAGTTGGACGATGACCTCCATCATCGAGACTGCGGTTGAGCAGGTGCGCTCGGTGATCGGCGGGGAAAAGGTCGTCTGCGCGCTTTCGGGCGGCGTCGACTCGTCGGTTGCCGCTGCCCTGATTCACCGCGCGGTCGGTGACCAACTCACGTGCGTTTTCGTTGACCACGGTCTGCTGCGCGCAGGTGAGGGCGAGCAAGTCGAGGAGACGTTTCGCCGGCACCTCAAGATCAATCTCATCCACGTAAAAGCGGCCGATCGTTTTCTCGAGAATCTCTCGGGTGTGTCCGACCCTGAGCGCAAGCGGAAGATTATCGGCGAGACCTTTATACGGGTCTTCGAAGAGATTGCGCATGACGAGGTCGAGGATGCGAGGTTCCTCGTGCAGGGCACTCTGTATCCAGATGTGATCGAGTCGGGCACGAAGGACGCAGCAAGAATCAAGAGTCATCACAACGTCGGAGGTTTGCCCGAGGACATGCGCTTCGAGCTCGTCGAACCGCTTCGCAATCTGTTCAAGGACGAAGTGCGGCGAGTCGGAGAAGAGCTTGGCCTGCCAGAGGAGATTGTCTGGCGCCAGCCGTTCCCTGGGCCGGGTCTCGCAGTTCGGATCATCGGTGATGTCACACTCGAGCGGCTTGAGATGTTGCGCGCCGCCGACGCGATCGTCCTCGAGGAGATGAAGCGGGCGGACCTGTTGCGGGAGATCTGGCAGAGCTTTGCGGTCCTTCCCGCCGTCAGGTCTGTTGGGGTGATGGGGGACGAGCGAACCTACGGCCACCCGATCGTGCTCCGAGCCGTGACCAGCGAGGACGCGATGACCGCCGACTGGGCGCGGCTTCCTTACGACCTTCTCGAGCGGATAAGCAGCAGGATCGTCAACGAGGTGCCCGGAGTCAACCGGGTGGTTTATGACATAACGAGCAAGCCGCCCGGCACTATCGAGTGGGAGTAACTCGGCGTTAGGCTCCATTGATTCATGAGTAACTTGGACCCCACTCAGCGCGCACGCCCTGCCGGCAAGGACCTCCGTGACTACCGAAGCATCCTGTCGGGCACGAGTCAGAACATCGCAGGACTCGCGATCGCTGGTGTGGCTCAGTTCGTTGCCAACGTCCTTATCTCCCGAACGCTGGGGGAATCATCCTTCGGCATCGTGACCGTGTTAACGCAGGCGATGTTCGTGCTCAGTTTCGCCACACGCTTCGGTATGGACATGGCCGTCCTCCGTGACGTTGCGATCGATGTCGGAGAGGGCAAGTACGGCCGCATCCGCGTTCAGGTTGGCCGGGCAACCTGGATCGCGCTCGGTGTTTCCTCTGGGTTCGCGCTGCTCATGGTCGTGTTCTCAGACGACTTTCTCGACGTCTTCTCCGTGAACGAGGAGTTCCGACCGGGCTTGGCCCTCTCTGCTGCGGTGGCCCTTCCCGGCTTGGCCCTCACGAACGTGTGGTTGAGCGCCACTCGCGGCCTCAAGATCATGCGATACACGCTCTACCTATTCTGGGCCGGGCAACCGATTCTGTGGATCGTCATCATGCTCGTCCTGTGGCGGTTCGAGCAGAGCGCGCGGATGGCGGTGCTTGCTTACTCGCTTTCATGGTTAGTGGTCGCGCTGCCGTCCTGGTGGTTCTGGCACAAGGAAAGCCGTGGGTGGGCACGTGAACCACTCGAGCCAGGAGCGCTGGCGGCGCTACTGCGGTACGCGGGTCCGCGCGCTCCGGCTGCGCTTTTCACCCAGTTGCTCTTTTGGACCGACCTGTTTGTGCTGACGCGCTACGCGAGTGATGCCGAGGTCGGGGTGTACTCGGCGGCGCTGCGATCGGGACAGGTTCTCCTGCTGCTCCTCACTTCGGTGGCGCTCATGTTCAGTCCGTTCGTCGCAGACCTGCACAATAGGGGGGAGACCCAACGCCTCGACGGGCTCTTCAAAACGCTTACTCGGTGGACGCTTGTTGCAACGATGCCGGTCTTCCTCTTACTCGCGATTGCTCCCGACGGAATTCTGCGTATCTTCGGAGCCGAGTTCGCCGGCGGGGAAACAGCGTTGCTCATCCTCATTCTCGGTCAGTTCATCAACGTTGCGACGGGCAGCGTGGGCTTCGTGCTGATCATGGTCGGCCGGACCGGATGGGACCTCATCGTTCAGGCGGGCTCTCTGACCATGAACCTGGGGCTGGCGTTCTGGCTGGCACCCCGCTACGGAATGGAGGGGGCTGCGATAGCGAACGCCGCAACCTTTGCCGCCAGTAAGTGGTGGCGGCTCTTCCTCGTGCGCAAATTCGTCGGGATCTGGCCCTATGACCGCCAGTACCTGCGACTAATCGTTCCCACCCTCATCGGGGCGGCCGTGATGTGGGGCATTCATTCCGTTGTCACTGCGGGCTACCTGGTCGACCTGATTCTGACGGGAGCGATCGGAACCGTCGCCTTCGCTCTCGCCTATCTGGCAGTCGGCCTACCCCCAGCCGAGAAACGCGAGGTAGGCAAACTCCTAGCAAAGCTACGAGGAAACACTCCCTCCTCGTAGGGCGACAGGGGTGTCTCCCTACGGGAAGGCTTGATCCTGCGGTGCCCGCGGTGACTGCGGTGACGGGGAGCACCACAGGCACCAGGTGCACCAGGGTCGCGGAAGTTTTCGGAGAGACTGTTCCCGAAACCCGCTGGTCGGCATGGTCGCGCTGGTACCGGCCGCACCGACCGCACCGACCGCACGCGCACCGACCGCACCGACCGCACCGACCGCACCGACCGCACCGACCGCACCGACCGCACCGACCGCACCGACCGGCGTGTTAGGTGGACCTCTCCTATCGAGTAATGGATCTGTGCAATCGCCAGGACGCCAGACCGAGGAGCACGACCGCGAAACCGATCAGAACCGCGATCTGCAACGCGATGTCCGGGAGACCGGCATCCGTTCGAATGAGCAAGGTGAAGCCCTCGACCGCCCACGCATGCGGAGTGATGTGCGCGATCGTCTGCATCGTCGGTGAAAAGACTTCGAGTGGGACCATGCATCCACCAAGCGCCGCAAGACCGAGACTCAGTGGAGTCAGCGCCCCGGCCTGTTGCTCGTTTGACAGAATGGCTCCGAAGAGCACGGCGGCACCGGTGCTCACGAGAGCGAACGCGGTAAGCAGCACCGAAGCACCCAACGGGTCGCCCCACTTGACACCGAATAGAAGCGAAGCAGCGAGGATGATGAATACTCCCTGCATCATCGCGACGACGAACCGGCCGAGAGTCTCTCCGACAACGATCGTTCGAGATGTAATCGGTGTGGACAGCATTCGTCGAGAGACCCCGAGTCTGCGACTCTGGATCAGAGCGACCGTCGCTGCAAGCGAGTTCACGAACATGAACAGCACGAGCTGCGAGGATGCTCCCAGATCGAACTGACCGAGTCCTTCGAATGTGTCCTCACCCTCTGACTGAACGACGACCTCAACCGTCGGACTCTCGGCGGCGAGCTCGCTGGCGATTTGAAATGTCTCTTCGAAGTCTCCAACGCCACGATCAACAGCGAACAGAGCCGCGCGCACACGAACGCCCTGCTCGACCACAAGAGAATCGACGGTTGTTCTTATCGCCGTGGCGCTGGCTCCGGGCCGAGCTAGATACTCGATCGTCGCCTCCTCGCCAGAAGTGAGCTGCTCCTCGTAGCCCTCGGGGATCGTGATGCCGGCATCAACTTCGCCACGCTCGACCGCCCCGATGAGCAATTCTTCACTGGCGAAGCGTTCGACTTCGAGGTCATCTACGTCGCGCAGAGAGATGACCAACTCCGCACCAAGCTCGCCGCTACCCTCCGACACGACACCTAGTCGTGGAGTGAAGCCCGATCCGAAGGTGACTCCGAGCAACAGAATCAAAATGATTGGGAACACGAACAGGAAGAACAGGCTTATGCGATCGCGACTCAGTCGCTTGGCGTTGACCGCTGCGATGGAAAGCGTTTGCCTCATCCCGCCATCACCAGAGACCTCGAACGGATAAATGCAACCGTTCCTGTTGCCGTTCCGAAGAGCACTAAGGCGCCGACGGCAGGAAGCACGTCAACCAAGGTGCCGGCTCCGCCCGATAGCTCACCGAGCGCCCGCATGATCCAACTGTGGGGCGACAGGTAGCTCAGCTTAGCTATGAGACCCGGACCCTGAGTTATCGGGAAGAACGTTCCTCCTAGCAGTCCAAGTGTTACTCCCACGACGGCCCCATAGCCGGCGGCCTGCTCATCGGTGGTGGCGAGTGTCGCGACGAGCGACTGCAGCCCCATTGCAGCGAAGACGGCGGCGAGAACTACGATCGCCACCGCCACAGGATCGCCCCAGCTTGCGTCCATGAGGAAGTGCGACGCGACGATGAGGATGACCATACTTACGATGCCGATAACGAAGCTGTAGATGGCCTTGGCCCCCACCACCGCTCCCCGGCTGACTGGAGCGGCAAGCAGGCGGGCGAGCGTTCCCTCTTTGCGCTCTTGAAGAAGACTCACCGCGCCCAACTGAGCGGTGAAGAAGAGAAAAAACACGCCGATCCCCGCTGCGAAGAACGTATTCGAATCGAACTGCCTGCTGCCCGCCGAAGATTCAATGAGTCGAGAGGGCATCGGCTGTTCACTGGCATCGGCTTGCAACTCCTGCATCTCGGTCGGGCTCGCCGCTCCTCCCGCGCCCACGGCAACCGTTCCGATCGACAGCCGCACTGCGTTTAGTTCGGCCGCATAGCTTTCGGCAACGCTCTGAGCGACCTGTGGTCCGATCTCCGACTCGGCGTTAGAGAGGATCGTTATCTCGGCTCTCTCTGTGGACTGCGCCGCCTCGGTGAAGCCCTCGGGTATGACGAACGCGGCGTCGACATCGCCGTCTTCGGTCATGCGCCGGGCCTCCTCGATCGAATCGCTTCGCACTAGTTCGACACCCTCGTCTTCGAGCGAGGGAAGGATGTCATCGACGAGGACGGCCGAAGCCTCTCCACCGTCTTCGTCAACGATCACGAACGTCACGTTGAGCGAGGATCCGTCGGCACCACCTAGCACGGTGCTCAGGATGAAGGCAAGGGCGAGTGGGGCGATGACCGCCGTGACGATCGCGGATCGGTCACGCACGCTGCGATTGATGTCCTTGGAAGCGATTATCAAGGCCCTCTTCATCAGTCCCTGAGTGCCTTTCCCGTGAGTTTCAGGAACACGGCCTCGAGGTCGGGCTCCACAACGTTCACGCTCGTGACCTCGGCCCCCGCGTCCGCAACCGTTTCGAGGATCTGGGGCAGGCGGTGACTCGCGTTGGTGAGAATTAGATCGATCCCCGATTCCCGGTGGTTGGCATCATCGATCCCGTCGAGCGATTTCAGCATGCGGGAGGCCGTAGCCAAATCGCCCGATGCTTCTAGGCTCACTCGATCGTGTTCGCCGAGAATGGCGATCAACTCACGCCGCGTGCCTTCCGCCTTGATCTCGCCCTCGTCGATGATCCCCACCCGATCGCAGAGCCGTTCAGCCTCCTCCATGTAATGGGTCGTGTACAAAACCGCCATGCCGGCCTCGGACAGCGATTCGACGTTTCCCAGAATGGCGTTGCGGCTCTGTGGATCAACGCCGACCGTTGGCTCATCGAGCACAAGGAGCCGCGGCCTGTGCAGTAGCGCGATTCCAATATTCAGGCGGCGCTTCATGCCGCCGGAGAACCCACTCGTGTGCTCGTCGGCGCGGTCTCCGAGACCGGTGACTTCCAGAATCTCTGCACTGCGTTGCCTGATATCGCTGCGCGACATGCCATAGAGACGACCGAAGAACATGAGGTTCTCCTTTGCCGTCAGATCGGGGTAGATGGCGAGATCCTGAGGGACGTATCCGATCGCCGTCTTGGCATCGGTGCTGTTGGTGGTCAGCGGCTTGCCGTCCACGGTGACCTCACCCGCGTCACGCGCCAGCAACCCGCAGATCATCGAGATGGACGTCGTTTTTCCCGCGCCGTTTGGTCCCAATAGCCCATAGGTCTCGCCCGCCGCGATCTCGAAACCGACTCCTGCAACCGCTTGGCGGTCTCCGTAGGACTTCTCGAGCCCGCGGCATTCGAGGATCGGATGGCCCTCTGCGCTCGGGCGTGCACCCGGCTCGGTCTGAGCAATCGCTGTCATGCGTCCTCCTTTTCACGTAGAGCCTCGAGTGCCTCGTCCGCCCAACGAATCTGTGCCTCGTAGTGAGTTAGCCCGGACTTCAAAGTGAGATACGGAAAGAAGAAGTCGGGGTCGTCTTTGATCTCAGCCTCGGTCGCGCGGAGGCCCTCGAGAGCTCGTTCGGCACTGCCTCGCAACTCTTCAACCTGTGCGATGACCGAAGAGCGATCGACGAGATGACCGAAGAACAGCCTCAAGGTGAAGGGAGAGCGCACGTGATCAGGTTCGAAGGGTCCCTCGTTCAGCCAGCGCACCAGGACCTCTCGGCCCTTGTCGGTGATCGCATACATGCGCTTGTTCGGGCGGGGCTCCTGCTCGATGACCTGCTCGGTGGCGAGCCCGGCAGCAGCGAGACGCCTCAGGTCCGTGTAGACGTGGCTCTTGGCCGGTGACCAGAAGTGGCCAATGCTTTTCTCGACGAGCTTGAGCACGTCGTATCCAGACATGGCATCGAACGTGAGCAGGCCGAGAATCGCGTACGACGTGGTGCTGAGCTTGGCTTCCATGGTCCTCTCTGCCCTAGTCCTTTCTGGAATAGTCTCTTTAGTACTAGTCCGGTTGGAACCGTAACCCCTCTACGGCTGTAGTACAAGTACGAATGTCGATTTTCTCGAAAGCGAGGGTGGAGCGATGATCAAGGAGGCCGGCGGGACGGTCGACAGGCGGACGTTCATTACTCGAAGCGGCGCGGTCCTGGGGGCGGCGGCCCTTCTGGCCGGGTGCGACGACACTCCCGAGCGGGTCTCGGCCACCTCCGCCGCAGGCCAGGAGGACTTCGACCCCACCGACTGGCCGAGCGTCAGGGCTCAGTTCGAGCTCACGCCCGATCTCGTCCATCTCGCCGCGTTCGTACTGGCGAGCAATCCGCGCAGCGTTCGCGACGCCATAAGACAACACGCGACTGGTCTCGATGAGGACACCAACGGCTATCTGAGCTCGAACGAAGTCGCTCTGGAGGACCAAGTCCGAGCCGCGGCCGCTCAATACCTGGGGGCCGAGTCCTCGGACATCGCCCTGACGGACTCGACGACGATGGGCCTCGCAATGCTCTACAGCGGCCTCGAGCTCCAAGAGGACGAGGAGATCCTGGCGACAACTCACGACTTCTATTCGACGCACGAGTCGGTAAGGCTTCGGAGCGTGCGCAACGGCAGCCCGTGGCGCAAGATCGACCTGTTCAGTGATTCCGCCACCGCCTCGGTCGACGAGATCGTGTCGAACGTCGAGCGTGGCATTCGTCCCGAGACCCGGGCCCTCGCGATCACCTGGGTGCATTCGAGCACGGGCATGAAGCTTCCAGTGCGTGCGATCGCCGATGCGTTGCTGGAGATCAACAGGGAACGCGACGAAGACGAGCGAGTCTTGTTGTGCGTTGATGGCGTGCACGGCTTCGGCAACCAGGATGTCTCACCCGCCGACCTCGGATGCGACTTCTTGGTTAGCGGATGTCACAAGTGGTTGTTCGGCCCCCGGGGAACGGGGCTCATCTGGGGTGATTCGAGCGCGTGGGAGCGCGTCGTTCCCACCATCCCGGCTTTCGCTCCCAACTCGATGATGGCCTGGATCAACGGCAAGAGAGAGGGTCCCGCGAACCTTTCACCGTCACTCGATCAGACGCCGGGTGGTTTTCACTCCTTCGAGAACAGATGGGCGCTGAAAGAGGCATTTGAGTTCCACGACGTCATCGGCAGGGACAGAGTCGCGGGCCGCACGCAGGAGCTCGCGCAAAGGCTGAAGGAAGGGTTGAGCGAGCTAGCTTCAGTCCGCATCGTGACTCCTATGGATGCAGAGTTATCGGCCGGGATCGTTTGCTTCGAGGTCACGGGACTGCAGGCCCCCGAAATCCTGACTCAACTCAGAGACGAGAACATCAGTGCCAGCGTTACTCCCTATGCGCAGCTCTATCTCCGCTTGGGGCCGAGCATCGTGACGTCGGAAGACGACATCGACAAGACGCTCAGCGCGCTTAACCGAATCGTCTAGCCCGTCACCCCTGGCCCGTGCGCGGGTTTCGGACTGAGCTTGCGATGGATCGCAGATAGATCAACGCAGGGCCGGCCAAAGGAAGGACGCTGTTATTCCGATCCCGGCCTCCACCGTTGTCGTCGCCGATCTTGATGTTGAAGTCGACTCCGACGAGGAGAAGTGGCCACAGGACTACCGCCAGCAGCAAGTTCAGGGCATCTCCCACCCCACTGATGTTGCCGAGATATCCCTGAGCGCTGGCGACGATTACGCCCACAACTAGATAGACGATCATGATGATTCTTGACACTGGACCCCCTTGGCCGAGCCGGACGAAACCTGCACTGCCTTTTCCCACCGTGACGAGGGTGTAACCAGAGCCGGACTCGATCACGCGAGTATCTCGAGCGCTCCCCAGGCGAAGAACCCCAAACCGAAGATTCCCGTCGCCACCAGGACCGCCCGTCCGTAGATGTCGACGGTGGCGGTGTCCCAGGCCTCTCGAACCGCGTCGGAGCGAGCCACGAGGAAGCCTGCTACAACGAGAATCACGAGGACGAGGGAGATGGTTCCCCCGATTGCGAGTGGCGCAAGGCCTGCCGCAAGGATCAATCCGGTAACAAGCCCGGAACGAGGCTTCGTGAGGATGGGCTCGAGCTTCGCTTGAAGGGGGACGATCAAGAGCCCAAAGAGAATCGGAAGCAACGCGAACATCGTGATGCCCAGCCACGCCGGGTCCAGGATGACGAAGTCGATGTTGTCCGGATTCACGAGCACACGACCGGACACGGCGAGCATCAATAGGCCGAAGGCCAGGCCCTTGCCTTGGCTTGGCAACCACCGCCTGATTGCGACGTAGGCGAGACCGCCCCCCATTCCGAGAGCAGCGCCCGCCGCCAGCAAGAAGAGCGTTCCCACCAGGGTTATCTCGCCGACGACCTCTCTTGCCTCGGTGATGGCCCCCTGAGCACCAGGGCTCGTTAGAGCGAGAATGCGCATCGCTAGGCGCGACCCAATCCCACCCGCGATAAGGCCCGCGATGAGGCCGGCGAGGTTGCCGGAAACGAGGATTCCGAGAGAGTGCCGGACCGATGGTGGCTCGGTCGTCAGCGGATCGCGGGGGGCCGTGGTCGGACCCTGTGCCGGGTCTGAAGGACTTTGTGCTTCCAGCCGTTCCTCCTGGAATTCAGCCATCTTCGGCCTTGACCGGTCGTAATTGCGCGGTGTGCACGTGCGTGCGGTGGCCGCGCGAGAGCACCCGATGTTCGACGCCCTCATCGGTGAGTGTCACCAAGCCGATGTTGTTCTCGCCGATGAGTACGGATCGGTTGCGTCCGGAGGGCCTCACGTAAATTCGATAGTCACGAAAGTCAGGCGGTGTTTCGATGCCGAGGATCTTGACGTGGCGGGGAGCGAGAAAAACGGGCGAGTCGTCGTCTGCCCATTCGTCGGTGTTCGGCGGGCGGTTCATCAGCTTCTTCCCAGCACCATCGGGCGCCTGGAAGTCCGGGGGCTTGTCCCACCCGAGCCGCTCGTGTTTTTTTCGCAGGAGATGTCCGAGAAGGTAGAGACCGGTCTTAGCAAAGAGATTGGCGTGCTTGAATCCGCTGCTCACCAACTGAATCACGCAGAGTTCCTTGTCGTGGATGGTGAACGAGCACTCGGCATTCACGCCGTAGTGAACGTCTCCCGACAAGATGATGCAGGGGTCGGGCTGTAGCTCTTCCACGAGCAGCCTCATGAAGTCGATGAGACCCTGAATGTTCGAGTGCCATGCCTCGAAGTCGATCTCGTAGGGTCCGAGTTTGCCAACGAGATACTTTTGGCGCTGTTCCTGAAATTCGAATCCAAACGCTGGCACGGGTGAGACGAGCATGAGGCGATCACCGGGCCCGTGACCGGCATCGGAGGCGAGCTTGGCCACGCGTGCAAGTTCCGCATCATTGATGAGGCGAGCGCCGCCTTCAGGCGAGTCGTAGTGCCTCTGCGTCCTCGTGTCCAGAACGATCGTTGGGGGATCAAGGGGGGCCGAATAGCTCCATTGATCGAAGGTCCACATGGTCTTGTCGAACTGGTCGCCGTCCAACGATCCCTGGAAGAAGGACGAGATCCCCTCGCGCAACTCTTGATCCGATTCGTCTGGGTGGTTGCCCCATCCTTGGAACGCCCAGTAAGCGGCTAGAGCGTTGGAGATGACGCGGCGCCCTACCGTGCTCTGCCGGGCGTTGTCGTACCACTCCCCGGTGATATTCCAGTCGTCGGTCACGTCGTGATCGTCAAAGATCATGTACGTGGGGACATTGGCGAGCACCCGCCTGGCGGAAGGCAGCGCAACGAAGGCACGTTTCAAGGAGTCGCGCTGGCTGGCCGCCTTTCTCCGGGCCTTGACGACGGACATCTTGCCGTTGTCCGCGTCAGGAACTAACTCTTCCGCGTCGGGAAGTGACGCCGGCCACACCTCAGGACTCCACGAGGTCACGTACATGGCTGCCCACTCGCCGAAACTGATGAGATGGTTTTCGGCTTTCTGCGAGGTGAACCCAACTCGCTCGGTGATGATCTCGGCCCTGCCGTTGACTGCGATGTCTTCAAGCGAGTCCAGTTCGGGGATCGAAGTGGCGTCGCCGTCCCCCATTAGTGCGGTCGCCAGCGAACGAATGTGGCCGATCAGTGGTGCTGCGACGTCATCGGCGTAGATCTGATCTCCGGTCAAGAAGAGCGCGCTCGGTCGGTCATCGATGTCGTTCGCGGACCTCGTCAGAGTCTCCTCTGCGGCGAGGAAGGCATCCTCGCCTCCACCGTGGAGCTGGCGACAGGAGCCGTGCATGAGGTTGCGCGCGACGTCGTTCGAATGCACGAAGAAAGTCGGGAGCGCCGCCTTGCCGAGAGTGATCCGATTCTCGCCCCCGAGCAGGCCGAGGTCGCCGAGGGTGCTCACGCCTTCGTCGCCTTCGAGTTTCACGTCGTAGGCCAGCAACGTATCGGCCGGAAAATCCTGTTCCGACGGCTTGCATTCGATTAGGTGCACGAAGAGGTGGGGGCCGAGCTCGAGGGTGTCGCCTTCGCCTCGTCCGACGACTGTGGCGGGCTTGTTCGCAAGCGTGATTTCGGCGCTCGATTTGCAGGGCTCGCTTGTCGCGACCCAGATGAATGCGTGCTGAGCGGTGGTCCGGCGCAGGATCGGGCCGGCGAGTAACAGTGGCAGTTCGATTGCTTCCCCCAAGTATTGGCAGTCGCGACGGTGCGAGCCTATCGGGGCCTTACCCCAGACTTCGGCCGGGGACACGGTTCTGACCTCTTATGCGAGGGTATGTCGCAACAGAGGATTTCCTTTCATTACCAATTATTGAGGAGTGATTGTGGAGTACACGCACTTGGGTCGCAGCGGGCTGAAGGTTTCGCGCCTCGTGCTGGGGACCATGAACTTCGGGCCCGAGACCTCCGAGGATGACTCGCACGCGATCATGGATCGCGCTCACGAGGTTGGGATCAACTTCTTCGATACGGCCAACGTCTACGGCCGAAAGAAGGGCGAGGGCGTAACCGAGAACATCATCGGGCGTTTTTTCGCGAAGGGTGGGGGACGCCGCGAGCGGACGATCCTCGCGACCAAGGTCTACGGGTCGATGGGAGACGAGCCGAACGAGACCTTTCTGTCGGCCTTGAACATCCGGCGAGCCTGCGACGCCTCCCTCAAGCGGCTTCAGACCGACTACATCGACGTCTACCAGATGCATCACATCGATCGGAATACTCCCTTCGAGGAGATCTGGGAGGCCATGGAGGTCTTGCGTGCACAGGGCAAGATCATCTACACCGGGTCGAGCAACTTTGCGGGTTGGCACATTGCAAAGGCACAGGAGTGTGCCCAGCGGCGCAACTTCATGGGCCTCGTCTCCGAGCAGTCCATCTACAACCTCGTCAGGCGCGAGATCGAGATCGAGGTTCTGCCCGCGTGCGAGGACTACGGACTAGGAATAATCCCGTGGAGCCCTCTTCACGGAGGATTGCTCGGCGGCGTTGTTCGCAAGGAGCGTGAGGGAAAGCGGCGGCTGACCGGGCGGGCCAAGGAATCGCTCGAGGCCGTTAGCGACCAAGTCGAGCGCTACGAGGAGTTTTGCGTGGAACTTGGCCGTGAGCCCGCCGCGGTCGCGCTGGCCTGGTTGCTGCACCAGCGCGCGGTTACCGGACCGATCATCGGTCCCCGGACCATGGAGCAGCTCGACTCTGCACTCGACGCGCTCGAGCTCGAGCTAAGCGACAAGGAGCTCCTCCGCCTCGACGAGATCTGGCCGGGCCACGAGCCCGCTCCAGAGGATTACACCTGGTGATTCGCTAGGTTCGAAAAGCTGGCAGACACCTCTCTAGCCCTTCCAAACTCTTCCAGGCACTGATACGCTGAGGTACCTCTGGGGGGGATCCGATTACGCGCGTTGGCGGACGGTCGGCGTGGGTTTTCTGTCCCCGCGCTGTTCGCAACCCTTGCTTGTCCCGGGATGGCGCTCTCCTCGCCCCACCACCTTGGAGGAATAACTCCGGTCGTCTCAACCGATCGACGCAACAACCTCGTCGAGCTTCTCTGCTGGTGTTTTCCAGCCTAGAGTCTCTCGGGGCCGCCCATTGAGGAGATCAGCCGCCCTTCGAAGCTCAGCGTCAGAGACCCTCGACAACCCCCGACCCCTGGGAAAGAACTGACGGAGCAAACCGTTGGTGTTCTCGTTCGAGCCGCGCTGCCACGGTGAGTGGGGATCGCAGAAGTAAACCTCAACGCCGGTATCGACCTTGAATCGGACGTGCTGGGTCATCTCGCGCCCTTGATCCCAGGTGAGAGTCCGTCGCAGGGCGGCCGGCAGGGTCTGGATCGTCTCGGTCATCGCCTCCCGGACGTCTTCGGCGGTCTTGCCTTTGCGAAGCGGGAACAGCATCACGAAGCGGGTCGAACGCTCCACGAGGGTGCCGATCGCGCTCTTGCCGTTCTTGCCCATCAGCAGGTCACCTTCCCAGTGCCCCGCCACTGCGCGGTCCTCGACCTCGGGGGGACGCTCGCTGATCATCACCATGTCGGGGATCCGGCCCCGCTTCTGCAAGCGCCCGCGAGGGACTCGCTTGGCGCGACCGGTTCGCAGGCACCGGGCCAGCTCCCGGCGCAGCTCGCCCCGGCCCTGGACGTAGAGGGTTCGATAGATGGTCTCGTGCGAGATGCGCATGCTGTGATCGTCTCCGAACTCGTCTCGCAGGCGGACGGCGATCTGCTGAGGAGACCACAGCCGCTCGAGATCCGCGATGATCCGGGCGCACAGCACCGGGTTGGACGCGAGCTTGGTGGTCCTGGGACGGCGCGCTCGTTCGTAGGCCCGACGGTGAGCGAGCTCTGGCCGATAGGCCCGGCGACCGCCGTTGGCGTTGACCTCCCGGCACACGCTCGACGGGTTGCGTTCGAGCCGGCGAGCGATCGCTCGCAGCGACCGGCCCTGCCCCAAGCCGATAGCGATCTCGACCCGTTCATCGAGCGAGAGCCGGGACCTGGGCGGCTCCCACATCTCCCGGCGGATGACGCCGCCGAGTGGCTTCACCACGAGCGCGACTGCGCTCGACGACAGGTCGACTGATTGGGCTATCTGGTCGTAGGTCGCTCCTCTAGCTGCAAGCCGGACGATCTCCCGGCGCTTCTCTGGAGTGATTCTCCGCCATGGTCGTGCCACGCACTCCTCCTCTCGATCGGTGGACCTGAACATCCACCGCTCGTTGAGGTGTTGCGTGGATTACTTGAGACCGCCTCCGCTGAGCGGGGCTGAATCTCCAAGGATGGCTTGGTCAGGGAGGTAGCTGCTGGCCGTCGTGACGAAGGCGAAACCAACGGTGGTCGTACGGCTCGAGATCGAGTTTGATCGCGCCATCACCGTCGGGACGTAGCTCCTCGTCACCAAATAGGTCGAGCGCCGCTTCGGCGTCGCCCAGCGGAATCGAAACGCTTGTCGCAATCGCATCGAACGAGTGAACGGCGATCACTGTGTTGTCGTCCCAGTCACATCGGTGTGCAAGCACCGCGTTGTCCTCTACATCGAGGACCGTCATCTCACCCCAGCCGATCTCGGGACACTCCCGCCGCCGGCGAATCAGTCGTTCCATCCAATTCAGGAGGGAACCTTCATCCCGCCTCTGTTGCTCGACATTGATGGCCCCCGGCCCCCATCGATCCGAATCGACAACCGGCCTGCATGGCTCGTCACCTGTCGTGAAGCCCGCGTGCCGATCATCTGTCCATTGCATTGGCGCGCGAACACTCATCCGGCCGTCAATGTCGAGGTTCTCGGCCATGCCGATCTCCTCGCCGTAAAAGAGCACCGGAGTCCCCGGGAGCGAGAACGCAAGGCTGTAGACCATTCGCATCCGCTGCTGGTCACCTTCCAACATCGTGGGCAGTCTCCGCCGGAGGCCACGTCCAAATAACTGGTGCTCGGCTTTGGGTCCGAAGGTCTCGAAGATCTCGCCCCGTTCCTCGTCTGACAGCTTGTCCAGGGTCAGCTCGTCGTGGTTTCGGACGAAGTTCGCCCACTGGCAGTCCTGTGGGATGTCCGGGAGATTCCTCAACGTCTTCTCAAGAGGGCGTACATCCTCTCGGGCGAGCGAAAGGTACATCGATTGATTGACGAGGAAGTTGAAGGCCATGTGAAGCTCATCGCCGTCCTCGTCGCCAAAAAAGCTTCGGAGCTCCTCTGGTGGCAAGTTGACCTCCCCGAGGAGGATGGCGTCCCCGCGCCGACGATTCACGTAGCGACGGAGGTCCCGCAGCAGCCGGTGAGGATCCGCGATCGCGTCTTCCGGCATACCGACGGGCTCGAGAAGGAAGGGGACCGCGTCCACCCGGAAGCCGGCGAGTCCCTGCTGGAGCCAGTAGCCGAGGATCTGAGCGATCTCGTCACGGACGGCGAGGTTGGCGACGTTGAGATCGGGTTGGTGCGAATAGAAACGATGGAGATACCACCGCTGTGCCTCCTCGTCCCACGCCCAGTTCGAATCCTCCTGATCGGGAAAGACAACGCCACCCGGCGGATCGGGGGGTCGCGCGTCCGACCAGACGTAGAAGTCGTGGTACGGCGAGTCGCGATCGGAGCGCGCCGAGAGGAACCAGGGATGATGATTCGACGTGTGATTGACGACGATGTCTGCAATCACGCGGATGCCCCTGTCTCCTGCCGTTCGGATCAGCTCGACGAAGTCACCCGGAGTGCCAAGGCGGCCGTCTATGCCGTAGAAGTCGGTGACGTCGTATCCATCGTCTCGCTGCTCCGACGGATAGAAGGGCATCAGCCACAGGCAGTTGATGCCCATGCCCGCAAGGTAGTCGATTCGGTCTGTCAGACCGATGAGATCGCCGCAGCCGTCGCCGTTCCCGTCAAAGAAGGTCTCGACGTCCAGGCAGTAGACGATCGCGTTCTTCCACCAGAGGTCACTGGTTGCTTTGCGCCTCATAGCTTTGGCAGCACGTGCTCGCCGAAAGCATCGATGAACCCGAGTTGCTCCTGGCCCACGTGATGGAGATAGATCTCGTCGAATCCTAGTTCGGCGAGTTCACTCAACCAATCGATGTGTCGATCTAGATCCGATGAGATCAGGACCGCATCGCGCATGTCCTCGGGGCGAACGTGACGCGCTGCCTCGTCGAACTCTTCGACCGTGGCGAGATCCCAACATAGTGGGGGACTGAAGACGTTTGTTCGCCACTGATCGTGAGCGATCTGCAGAGCCTCGTCCTCGCTCTCGGCCCACGACAGATGGACCTGGAGCGCGACCCGTTTGTTCTCGCCGCCACCTTCTCGAAAGGCGTCGACTACCTTCCGAAGCACGTCGGTGGGTTGCGCGATGGTGATCAATCCGTCCGCCCAGCCGCCCGCCCAACCGGCAGTGTTCGCGCTGACGGCCGCGCCGATCAACAAAGGCGGGGATGCGGGCAGAGTCCACAGTCGCGCGCGGTCAACGCGCACGAGGCCATCGTGATCGACGATCTCACCCTTGAACAGGGCGCGCATGACGTCCACACACTCCTTCAGGCGGGCATTGCGCTCAGCCTTGTTGGGCCACGGGTCACCCGTGATGTGCTCGTTGGCGAATTCACCGCTGCCGACTGCCATCCAAAAGCGATCGGGGAACATCTCTGCCAGGGTCGCCGCAGCCTGGGCGATCACGGCGGGGTGATAGCGCTGGCCCGGCGCGTTCACGACGCCGAATGGGAGCTCCGTCGCCTGTAATGCTGCGCCCAGCCACGACCACGCGAAGCCGGACTCACCCTGCCGCTCGCTCCACGGGGTGAAGTGGTCGGAGCACATCGCTCGACTGAAACCTGCCTCCTCGGCGTTGCTTACCGTCTTCAGGAGGTTCCCGGGCGGGATTTGCTCGTGCGATGCGTGGAAGCCAATGGCGGTCATGACCACTCGCTACCCCGAAGGTACCGAGTTCACGCCAGACCGAACGGTCTAGCCGAGGTAATAGGTGAGGATGTCCGAGCTCTGGGGTGGGAACAGGACCGACATCACGCCTTGGCGTCGCCCGAGGTTGAGGTCCGAATGACGCTCGTCGAGAGCTTCGGCCCCGTGGGGGCCGAAGACAAGATCCGCTAACAGGTCAGGTGGCACTCCCGAGCCCCCGTAGTAAACCGGTGCCTGCATGGGAGGTCCCTTGACGACGGACTCGATGGCCCCGTTGTCGTAGGTCAAGGTTGCGCTCGAACTGTAGAAGGAGATGAGCAACTCACCCTTTTCGTGCGCGAACGGAGACGCCACGAGACGCGCCGATAGCTCGGATCGCACGGCCTCGAGCAACATGACCGGGTCGGGAACCCTGAGGAGAAACTCCTCGTCGCTGGCTGCATGCTCGGCAAGCCCTGCAAGAGCTTTTTGAACGACATCGTCTGCGCGTTCGGTGACTTGAACAGTTTTTTTGCCGCCTGACCCGCGCGCGTCGGCGACGAGCGCGTGCACTGCGCCAACCTCGGAGGTGGCGACCTCGGACAAGGCGCTGTACTCGTCATCGTCATCGGAGGCCAGGCGCGCCGACCCGATTGCATGTCCCTCGCGCTCGGCGAGCCGCACCCTCACGGTCTCTGAGGAGAACATCCACTCCCACGTTGTTTCGCTGTGACCCATCGCCACTCCGGCCCCCGCCTGAGCTCGAACCTGCAAAGACTTGAGCGTGTCCAGGTCGGCCCTGGTTGCGGCTCGCACAGTGATTTCCGCCGGGGTGTCGATCCGGGCATCGGGGCGCACGGTGTAGTGGCCGGGCATGGGAAGCACATAGCGGTAACCGAACTGTCGGTAGAAGTAGGGGATGCCGACCAAGAACTGAAGGACGTCACCGCGCTCGGCAGACACTTCGTGGACGATCCTCACGAGGTCACGCACCAGACCGCGGTGTTCGTAGTCGGTCGCGGTTGCAACGAAGTCCATCTGTCCAGCGGGCAGCCGAGTTGAGCCGAGTCGAATGTGCTCCTGCCACAAGGTCAGCACCGAAGCGAGGCGGTCGCCGTCGTAGGCCACGTAGAACTGGTTGTGCCCCTCGTCGTGAATGAATGCGGCTCGTGCCTCGGGCAGATCCTCGGGCCCCCCGCGCGCAGCAGTCAGCTCGAGAATTTGGTCGAGGTCGTCCTCGCGGGCACCACGCAAAACGATTCCATCAGGTCGCTCGTGCATCCCAGGAGTCTGGCAGATGCATCGGTACTAGGTGAGGCGCGCTCCGCTTCGCTTAGATCGACAGCTTCGAATCACACCTGCTCCGCCATCGCCATGATGTCGTCGCGCGTCATCTTGCCCTTCAGCTCAGGATGAGTGTCGGCGACGTGCTGCTCGACCTGGAGGACGAGTAAATCCTCGTTGTCGGACCGAACCTGTGCTCCGCACTCGCAGTTGATGAGATAAGCCATGTCAACCCTCCTGTTTCCGTACCCGGACAACGCGATGATAGAAGGGCCTGATTGGCACAACCTTGGGGGAACCTTGGCGCCGTCATATCGCATCTACCTCTGCGGGCGCCTGGTCGTATCGCTGGGCGGAAGCCGCTTGGAAGATGCGCTGCCCGGGCGGCAGGGCCGCGTCATCTTCGCCTATCTAGTCGTAAATCGCGCCAGAACGGTCGAGAGGGACGAGCTAGTCGAAGCGCTCTGGGGAGAGAGTCCGCCTTCAGACCCCGACTCGGCACTCTCAGCGATCCTGTCCAAGCTGCGCCGAGCGATTGAGCCGGCTCGACTCGAGGGCCGTTCGGCACTCGCGCTCGCGCTTCCCGATGATACCTGGATCGATATGGATGCCGCTTCGGAGGCCCTGCACCGAGCCGAGGCGAGCACAGCTCAAGGTTCGTTCATCGACGCGTGGTCCCCTTCGCGCGTCGCGCTGCATATCGCCGGGCGAGGCTTTCTCACGGACCTCGAAGGCCACTGGATGGAGCCTTACAGGGCGAGGGTTGCCGAGCTCAACCTGCGAGCGCTCGAATGCTACGGCCGCGTGTGCTTCGAGGTCGGAGGGGCCGAGCTCGCGGGGGCCGAGCGAAGCGCACACTCGCTCATCCGGGCAGCCCCCTACCGCGAGAGTGGTTACCGGATGCTCATGGAAGCTCAAGCTGAGGCCGGCAACGCGGCCGAAGCACTGCGTGTGTACAACAACTTACGGATGCTCCTGAGAGAGGAGCTCGGAGTCATGCCAGGCGAGCAAACCCAGTCGCTATACCGTGACATTCTCGCGACCTGCGACGAGCACGTAGCAATCGATGGGGACTAGCACATCGGGCTGGTGAAAGGCCTGCTTCCAGGGTAGGCAACTGTTGTCCGGCAGGCCATCCGGGGAGATCTCGTGGACCTTTACGAAATGACGAAACGGCTGGAGAAGGAAAAGAGACTCGACAGCGTTGCACGCACCGTGGGTGAGCTCGTCGGGAAAGCACTTCCCCCAGGGCCGATCAAGGACGCTCTCAGCGGGACCTGGCTTGGACACACTCTCCATCCCGTGATGACCGACCTTCCGATAGGAGCATGGACATCGGCCACGGCCCTCGACCTGATCGGTGGCAAGGAATCGGAGGTAGCGGCTCGTCGCCTGATCGGGCTGGGGATACTGGCGTCGGTGCCGACCGCGATGTCGGGGTTCTCCGACTACTCAGACACCATGGGAGAGGAGCGACGCGTCGGCCTGACCCATGCCGCGTTCAACGTCGCGGCGCTCGCGCTGTTCGGTGCGTCGTACAGCGCGCGCCGGAATGGCTCGACCCTCAAGGGAAAGGCCTTGGCTGTACTCGGAATGGGTGCCGCCTCGGCCGGTGCTTACCTCGGAGGTCACCTGTCGCTCGACATGGGCGTGGGGGTCGATCACACGGCCTACGAGAGCGGCCCCGAAGATTGGACGCCCACGGTGCCGGAGTCGGAGCTCGAAGAGGGCAAGGCGACAGGGTACGAGGTCGACGGAGTGGGAGTCATGCTTACGCGTCACGGGGGCCGGGTGTGCGCACTCAGCGATCGTTGTACTCACGCCGGTGGGCCCCTCAATGAGGGCACGATCGAAGCGGGTACGGTGGAGTGCCCGTGGCACGGGAGCGTGTTTTCGCTCGAGGACGGAAGCGTCAAGCGGGGCCCGGCCCGATCGCCGCAACCCGCCTATGAGACCCGCGTAACCGATGGACGAGTCGAAGTGAGGAGCAATAAATGAAGATCTCAAGGATTCGTAGAAACGCTCCGAAGATCGGAGCCTTTGTCTATGCAGGCTACAAGTGGCTCGAGGATCACACCGACGAGGTCGAGCGCTGGTCAGCCCAAGCCATCGATCGCTCGCGCGGAAAGCGAACCGAGAAGTTCGTCGTTCCCGCGGCGGGGGCCGCGCAATCGGCAGCGCGCTGGATGCGGGACAACAACGACAACGCAAAACGGAAATCGGGCAGGATCAAGAAGCGATAGCGCGGACTAGCTGACCTGGGCCGCCTTATCGAAGAGTTGATCAGCAAGCTTCGTTAGCTTCTCGGTATCTGCGATGTTGTCGAGCCAGCGCTGAGGGATGCTCGACGCGCCGTGCCGGGCCCCCATTACTGCCCCGGCTACGGCTCCGTTTGTGTCCGTGTCGCCCCCTTCGTTGACTACGGCGACGACGACCTCCTCGAACTCTCCGGGCTGCTCGGTGCACCACAGCGCAACCTGCATTGCCTTGAGCGTGAATCCCAGGTCGACCGGGTCGTCCAGATCCAGGTCCCCCAACGAGCTGTCGCCAACGCTCCGAGCCGCTTCGGTGACCTGCTCGATCGAGTCGGCCAGCCATCCCTTCCCGCCTACTGCCCCGGTCGCCGCCGCAATGTCGCTCACCGCAGCGGGCTTGTCGCCAAGACAGGAGGCCGTGGCTACCGCGGTTACGACGGTGCTCCACTCACAACGAGCGTCATAGTGGGTGACGAGCGCACTGGCCCGAGCGACGCGCACCAGGTCGGTTCCCGAACGAAGATGACGTAGAGCAACAGGCGCGCAGCGCATAACCGCTCCGTTGCCCGCGTTGCTCATCGGGTAGCGCTCCCAGGCAAGACGGGCGGCCTCTTGTGACTGACTGCCCTTTTCGAGCTCGTTGATCACGGCTCGAGTCAGACTGCCAATGCCGCGACCGTTCTGATGCGCCCACTCGACGAGGCGAGCCGCGAACGCCTCCGAATCCAGTTCGTCGGACTCGGCAAGGGTCTCGGCAAGCAATGCCGCCTGCGCAAGATCGTCGTCCCATGGAAGATCGCGCTCTTCGGGGCCGACCTCGGTCAGACCCCCGGAGAAGCGGCGCCGGATCGCGTGTGCCGACTCGCCCTCGACAGGCACACCGAGCGCGTTGCCCGCCGCCAAGCCGAGCATCACTCCTCGGTACCCGTCCCGGAGACGATCTGAGCTGTCGACAGGAATCGAGCTGATGATGTTTTCGAGCGCCGTTGTGTCCGTGGAGCTACTCAAATAGTGCCTCCGCAGTATTGAGAGGGCCGATCGCCGACCCTGTTTGATTATGCATCCTCGTTCGCGCTCTCAGAGCGAGAGGTGTCCCGAGCCGTATCTCAGTCGAGCAGGTCGATGAACCTTCTCGCAACCTCTCGACCGCTTTGCTGTTGCCGTTTCAGGTGCTGGCCGGCCTGGTGGAGCAGCTCCTCCTTGGACGTCCCCCAATCGGTCTCGAGGTCGGGGGTTGCGTCACACCAGTTGGAGATCTCGGTTGTCGTGACCTCGAAGTGGAACTGGACGCCGTATGCGCGCTCTCCGGCCTTGAAGGCCTGCACGGCGATGTCGTTGCTCCGATACAGAAGCTCGGCCCCCTCGGGCAGGGTGCAGGTGTCTTCGTGGAACTGAAAAACTCTCGATCGTGGTGCAAAGGGATCGAGTAGAGGATCCTCACCGGTCGCCTCTATGTAGAGGAAACCGGTCTCCTTGACGGGGGCCTTGTACACCTCTCCACCCAGGACGCGCGACAAAAGCTGAACCCCCAGACAGATCCCGAGCATGGCCTTGCCCGTCGCAACCGACTCGCTCATCATTTCCCTCACCTGCACGAGGTGAGGAAACTCGGCTGTCTCGTCCGCGTTCATCGTCCCGCCGAGAACGATCAGTCCCGATATCTCCGACAGATCGGGAAGATCTACTCCGGCCCAGCAATCCGCGTAGCGCCACTCGACCTTCTCCTCGTCCAGCACGCCTTCGATGACCCCGAGAGGAACGTTGGACTGCTGGCGTATGCACAGGAGCGGCTTCATCCTCGGAAGTCTAAGGAACACACTCGCCCGGAGGGCGAGGTTCCGAGCCTTTCCCTCGGCTCAGACTTGCCGCCCGAAAGGGCGGTTCCGAGCATTTCGCCCGGCGAGGCGCAGCGGAGCTCCGTCGAAGCCCGGAGGCGCAGCGGACCTTCGCCGAAGCCCGGAGCCGATATCCATGCCGATCTGGAGCTTGCACGGCAGAATGGTCCGACACGCCCAAGGGGGGAGGGTCCGATGCCCGAGTTCGTCGTCAATCCCAACAGGTTCGATCCCTACAAGAGCTTCAAGTTCCGCGTTAAGTGGGACGGCCGCCATGTAGCCGGCGTCAGCAGGATCAGCGGTCTGAGGCGAATCACGGACGTGGTCGAGCAACGGGATGGAGGAGATCCCAACTTCACCCGGAAGTCACCGGGCGTGACTCATTACGCGCCACTCGTCCTCGAGCGCGGTGTAACACACGACACCGACTTCGAGGAGTGGGCGAGTAAGGTCCTCAGACACGGAGCGGGCTTCGGTAAAGAGGTCGCGCTCAAGAACTTTCGCAAGGACATCGTCGTAGAGCTCTACAACGAAGCCGGCCAACTCGTGCTCGCCTATCAGGTCTTCCGCTGCTGGGTCTCGGAGTACCAGGCGCTACCGGATCTCGACGCGAACGGGAGTTCGGTGGCCATCGAGTCGATCAAGCTGGAGAACGAGGGCTGGGTCCGAGATGTTCAGATAGTGGAGCCAGAAGAGCTCACGTAGCTCGACCCTTCGCGACTCCGAAGCGGTGCCGGGTCTTCCGGATCCAGCGCAGGAACGCCGTGGGGTAGTCCTCCTAATTGCTCGTGGGTTCGTGATGGTGTTATCCACGAGCATGCAATCCAGCATCAACGGAGTGATGACGTGAGTGAGAACTTCCACAACGCTCGGAAAGGGGTCAGCATTCGACAGTCCCCCTTCAGATCTTCGTAGGAGGAAGACCAACGAGCGTGCTCGTGGCCCCGAGGATAACCACGGCAACTGCAACCTCAATGACAACCGACCGTCGCAGTGCGCGTGATGAAGACGTCGGTTCTTTGCGCGCATTCGCCTGCACAAGTTGCTTCCGAAAGATGAAGTGGTTGAGCGCTCCTAGCGAGAGGATGCAGAGGAAGCCGCCCAACTTCACCGTCAGAGCACGACCATACCCAGATTCGATGAGGTCTCCGATCGCAGCCACATGCAGAATCGAATTGAGCACTCCCGTCACAGCGACGATCGCGATGGAGCCGAGTGCAATGGGCGCGAATCGGTCAACCGCGGGCGCCAGAACGGAGAGCTGTTTGCCGGGCTCAGAGGTCGTCGTGACGGCGGGCAGTACGAACAATAGCAACACAATCCCAGATATCCAGATCGCTCCGGCCCCCAGATGGACAACATCGTTGGAGACGGCGAGTGCGGGTCGGTCGGCGCCTGCCGCATGACCGGACAGCGAGATTGTCGCGAGGAGGGCAAAGGACAGCACGGACCATCCGGTCCACCAGCGGATCGGTGGCCGAGCCTCGAGACCTCCGGCACCGGCCAACATCCAGCTGCGAACACGACCCCAAAGAGCCAACGCAAGCGCTCCGCACAACACCACACGCAACGCATACCACTGCCCGAAGCTGGAGATCAGGACACTGTTTGCCGCATCGAAGAGTCCGTCGACGTCCCCGACCTCGCCGGCGATGAGGATCTGATTGTAGAAAACGATGCCGGACCCGATGAGTGTGACGATCAGTGCAGTGAACAGGATCCTTGCAAGGCGACGAGAGACACGGCCGCGCACCTCTGAACCGATCTCTTGGCCGGCAGAAATGGCGGGGCGCGCGACTAAGAGAACGATCACAGAAAGGCCGAACAGCAATGCCTGGGAAGCGAACACGACAAAGCGCACCCCCACCATCAACACGGTGGGAAGGGGATCTACGTGCAAATCAATCCGTCCGAGGGCGGAGGCGCGCGATGAGACCAGTTAGGAAAGCGATCACGGAGGCGGCAACTAGCCCGCCGACTGGGACGCTTTGCCCTCCCGAGTGGTCATCATTCTCGCTGTCCGAGGCCATGTCATCACCTGAGCGGTCGTCCGAACCCATATCCTGTTCTTCATCTCCCTTGTTCCCTTCTTTTTCTTGATCCATCTCCCGCTCTTCATCTCGGCAGTCGCTCTTTCCTTTCACCGTGAAGGAATAGGAATCCCCGTAGCGGTGCCCATCGGTCGCCGACACGAAATCGAACTGAACGCGCCATCTCCCCGGCTGCGCAGAGGCTATGTCCGCGCTGATGACATCATCATCGACGTCTGATGCTCCGCTCACAACACGTCCGCAACCATCACGAACTGTGAGCTTTCCGTTCGGCATGGGCGGTTGAGTCAACGTGACCGACACCGCACGAGGAACGCGAGCCAGGTTCGCATCGGGCGCGGGAGTCGCAGCCTCGAGCAACCCGTGGGCTTCCGCCGGAAGCGCCACGACGCTGAGAGCGAGGAAGACGAGGATAAACAAGGCCCCGCGCGCAAGCCCATGAGGACGCATCAACAGCCCCCATCGATCTCTGCCGGCGATGGCACGGGAATCCATCTGGTTCCGCCGCCTCGCACAGGCCTCCCCCGTGAGGGAGGCACTGTGCTGAACGACGTTAAGGCGCGTCGCTATTCCATCGTCTGCGGGTTCAGGTGGTCCACAGTATGGCGGCCGGGCTTCTGGACAATCGTGCGGTACACAACCATCCCCTCGGCAAGAGCGTTGTTGCTTCACGCCGTCCGACGCGTAGACGGGAATCCCGGGCCCGGTCTTGAATTGCGGCCCCGTGTACGGGTACGCCGACCAGGTCCCGGAGTTCTGCTGCCGGTCATAGTACGCGATCTCCTTCAAGCGGGCGGGCTTGGTGAAGTCGATCACATCGACCCCGCCCGTGTACCAGGCGTTGACGAGGAGGTCCCGCTTGATGCCCATGACGGCCATACCCATGTGCGCCGAGCAGTACTCGCCCGGCCCGGGGTCAGGTCGCAGGTCTCCGACGTGGAAGCGGCTCAGGTACTTGCCGGACTCCAGATCGGAGAAGTACATGTAGCCGGTCTGGTGCGTCCCGCCTGACGGGTTCCACGGCCGCGGCTGCCAGGTCGTTTGCGGCGGGCAGCCCGAACCGAAGGACTCGTCTACCCAGTTCACGACCGTTCCGTCGTTGTTGAACATTACCGAGTGGAAGAAGTCGACTGCGCCGGGGATGTCACCCCTGCCCCCCGAGCTGACCTCGTCGTCGCCGACCAGGATCGGGTTCTGCGTATCGGGGATGCCGTCCTCGCCGATCTCCCACACCTGACCCTGCTCGGCACATGCTGCGCCGGCCATGTTGTGCTCCATGTGCACGGCGATGTCGTGACACGCTACAGCGGCGGGCTCTAGAACGCCCGGAGCACACAGCCCACGCTCGCACCAGTCGCTCCTGCCGTCTGGGTCACCGGGATAGCTGATCCTCGGCTGGACGTCGAGCTCGTGCGACGCTGAGGGATCATCGAGCGGTACCTCGACGACCTGGATCACGCCGTGCAGCGGGTTATTCGGCTGTCCGGGATCCTCGTCGTACGGGTTCGCGGTGTTCTGGTACGGCGGGGGGCCTCGGTGGTGAACGGGATGGTGCCGCACGTCGGCCCCGGCCGCAGCGGATAGGACGACACGTAGGCGAGCAGCCTGCCCTCGTCCGCGTCGCCGGGCCACAGCGTGATGGTGTGCGCGCCGCAGTCGGTGTAGACGGCACGCAACCTGCTCCACCGTCGCGAACGGGTTCGCCGGGTCGTCGCTCAATCTCGAAGACACGCACCCCTTCCCAGCCCTGCGGATCATCGTGGGCGGTCCGCGGGGCACCGCACTCCGGGTTCGCCATCGTGCGGTCGACCGCCAGCATCAGCAGGTCGGCGACGCCATTACCGTTGCGGTCCCAAACGATCGGGTCGGCCTGGAGACCGTCGCACTGGACGTCCTTGACCAACCGCGGCGCTGCCGGATTCGAGATGTCGAAGATCCGGACGCCGGCGCTCGGCGTGGCGTCCGAGCCGCTGTAATAGCCGACGAATGCGTGGTTCCCCCAGAACGCGAGGTCAGAGTTCGTCCGGCCGTTCGGCGATGTGAATAGTTTGCTCATCTTGGAACTCTGGTCCGGGACATGCGTAGCTCCCGCGGGCAGCGTTGAGCCCACAAGCGCGAGGGCCGCTACAACGGGGAACAAGAAACGCCATCGTTTCATCGATGAATACCTCCAGAGCGTAAGGAATAGGTAGTGACGTTCGACGCGCGAACTACAACGTTGAACCTGCTTCGGCAACCACCCCCTATGCGAGATACGGAGAAAGGAGGACGAGAGCTCGCACCTCCCTTGGGCTCTCGTCCTCGCCATTTGCCTCAATTACTGTGAGAACTCCTGCGTCTGTGGGTTCAGGTGAGGAAGCTTGATGGCTCCACCCGTGACTCTGTCGCTGAGCCTGAAGACGTTCAGCCCCTTAGTGATGTCCGATTCGTAGATGAAGTTGTTGTACCAGTACGAGGACCACGCTCCACCGAGCTGGCAGCCGGGCGGGCTCGTCTGGGTGCAGAACGGACCGGGACCGAGGGACGGCGGATCGGACCATGCCACCGTGACGGGGTTCGCCGGATCGGTGAAGTCGGTCACCCATGTACCGGCTTGGTAATTGCCGCTCACCAGGACGTAGCGACCCGAGCGGGTCGGCACCACGTTGTAGTTGTGGATGGTGCAGTTCTCATCTGCACCCTGTGGCCGCGGAAGCGTCCACTGTCCGAGCTTGGCTCCAGTGTCCGCGTCGTAGAAGAAGGCACTCTTCTTCACATCGGGATCGGTGGCCTCGCACTCGGCCTGGGTGCCGCCACCCGGCTCCCAACCCATGACTATTACCTCGCCGTCCCATGTGAGCGCGGCAGAGTGCCAGTTGCCCCCGACCCCGACTCCGGGCTCGGTGATGTGGAACAGGAACTCCGGGTCCTCGAGGCTTCCGCCGGGGTGCTGATTCTCCCCGATGTCAAAGACGTTCGCGTGGCTGTGGGAGGCCGACACCAGCAGGTTCTCGTCGCCCAGGATCACCCCATTGTCGTGAGCGGCATCAGCTTCGATCAGTGGCTCGTTCCGCAGAAACGATGCGCTCCCCGGATCGTCGAGTGGAACCTCGATGATCGATACGAAGGGGCAGGGTCCGCCGGAGGTCGCGTTGTAGATGAGCAAACGGTTGTTCTCGAGGTCCGGCACAGCCGTGGCCGTGTGCGAGCCACAGCCAGCGGCGTCTGCCTCCGGCCTGGAGCTGAGCTCCACCTCGCCGACCAACTCGGGGTCAGACAGATCGCTGATGTCGAAGATGTGAAGCCCCTCGAAGCCCACCGGCACCGGCTCTCCGTCGCAGAACCTGCCCGCCGGGGCGGCTGAGTTCCACGAACGAACCAGGATGTCGTCCCAGACGACGATGTCGCCCTGATCGCCCTGGCAGCTTGGGTGAGAGATCTCCCTAGGGTTCCCGGGTGCCGAGATGTCGACGACGCGGAAGCCGTCGTAATTGCCGTTGAAGGCCGTTTTCCCCCAGAACGCGATATCGGAGTTGATGGGCTCGGGGAAAGTGGCCGGGGCCGGGCTGTGCCCCATAGCCTGAAGGTTGCGCGTGTGCGGGCGTGTTGCGTGATCCGCTTGTGCCGGAAGGCCGGCGACAGTCAGGGCGAGAACGCTTGCTAACACAATTAGCCATCGAAGCCTTGACCTCATTGTCCCTCCTTGCATGTAGTGATCGACGGTCGATTGATCATGCAGACCATGCAGGAAGGCGGATCGCGGCTCTGGACCGTAAAGGCGGAAGAAATCGCTCCGCGTCTGCGAAGCAATCGAAGAAGCGTGGCACCCTGATTGTTCGTTCGGGTCACTGCACCACACACCCCCCGGTGTGGGAATTGGGGCACTGCCAGATCGTTAGAAGTCCCCAACCAGAAGCAAAGCTAGCACCGTTATCCGATACGCGCCAATTGGGCCGTTTGTGACACTTCTCATAATGGGCCGCTCGCTGGAAGGTGGCTCAGTTCGGAACGCCGCTCGAGCTTGAGAGTGGACGATGGTCAGCACCGACGACCCCCAGGACGGGGCAAGTGGGCAGGCAAGGTCCTCAGACACGGAGTGGCCTTCGGTAAAGAGGGCGCGCTCAAGAACTTTCGCAAGGACATCGCCGTAGAGCTCTACAACGAAGCCGGCCAACTCGTGCTCGCCTATCAGGTATTCCGCTGCTGGGTCTCGGAGTACCAGGCCCTACCGGATCTAGACGCGAACGGAAGCTCGGTCGCGATCGAGTCGATCAAGCTGGAAAACGAGGGCTGGGTTCGAGATGTCTCGGTGCAAGAACCTGAGGAGCCCTCCTAACTATTCGGTTGTGACCACGAGCGTATGAGCCGAAGCTGTGGTCGTCTCGACTTGCACCTCGCGCCCGCGTGTCGTGATGACTTCGTTGTAAGCGACGGGCGCACCGTCAAGCGTTACCGAGTCGACGCTCTCGTTGACACCGATGGTGTGTCCGATGGTGAGCGACCAGCCCGCTTGAGTAGCGCTCACGTTGGTTACGTGCTCGTTGCCATCGTGGCTCGCCTCGGCGGCGACAGTCCCCGAGCCAACAGCCAGGTGTGTCACCGACAGGCCAGGCCACGAATCCGGCACCTGTGGCACGACGTAGAGATGGTCGTCGGGCATGTCAGGACGCACTCCGAGGAAATGGTTGATCACCGGCCACTGGACTCCGTAGGACGACCATGCCTGCATGAACATCGCCCGATCGCGGAAGTCGACGAAGGGGTCGTATTCGGGGCTCGGTGCGATCTCCGGCAGTGCGCCGGGCATCTCGAGATCGAGCTGGTCCGAGATGGTGTGCATGTAGAAGGGGGCCTGGTCGTCGGCCACGCGGCCATGGTTTGACTCGGCTGCGGCCATCACTGAAGAGGGGAGTGTCCAGCACTTCAACTCGCCTACTTCGGTCGGCCCCCCGCCGACGCCAGTGTGAAAGAGACCGCAATCGCCGGTGAACCTGTCCGACTCGAGGTTGTCGAGCGCGGCGTTTGCATGCTGCCTCGATGCCAGCTCGAGGTCACCGGCACTCGGATCGAGTCCGTGTTGATCGAGCACGACCTCCATCGGAGTCGCGTTGATCCAGTGATACTGCTGAAGCTTCTGGTCGGGTGCGGTGCAGACGTTGCTGCCCTCTTCACCCTCGTCGCCGGCGTTGCAGCGTGAATCCGCGTACAGACCCTCGGCGTCCATCCACCAAGCATTTTCGAATGAGCTCTCCATGGCGTCCGCCTCCGAGTCGGCCCATGCGGCCGTCGCGCCATCGCCCTTGCTCAGCGCCATGTCCTGGAGCGCTCGCAGCGCCTGCCACTGGTATGCGGTGACGTCGAGCTTCTCCGATCCCATGCCCGGACGCTCGACCATGCCGTTGCCCTCGGGCCAGTTGTCCTGGTCCTTATCGCAGGTAACGACGCAGTTGTCGGACATCACGGTACGCAATCCGTCGAGGATGAAGTCATACATCTCGTCGCGGAACGCATCGTCACCGGACCAGCGCCAGATGAGATGCACCGCGGTCGCGAACTGCGACGTCTCGTTCGTGTTCCCCGCGTCGTCGTTGGCGCCCCAGTACACGGAACCGTCCGTCACGACCTCGTGCACGACCTTGCCGGTAGCTCCGTTGAGGAGGCGCGAGACGTCTTTGATCGAGTGGAGGTGCTTGGTGGCCGTGTCCCACTGCCCCGACACGACAAGCGGGAACGCGGTGTAGGCGCCGTCGGTCCCGAAGTACCAGGGATAGTCCGGGAAGCCGGCGCCGATACCAGTGAGCTCGGGCACGGTACCAACGGGGGCCGGATTCGCGCGGCCCTCGTCGACATCTCGGATCTTGGCGTCGGTAACTGTTCGCCTGAGATCCTGCATATTGAGCTTGCCCCAGTCGAAGGCCGCCTCGAGTCCGTCATCGGGAAGCTCAATGTCCGTGCGTGCCAGAAGCTCTTGACGGTGGGAGATCTTCTCTTCGAGAAGCGTTTCCGGATCATCGAGCGCCGTGTCCAGCGCGCTTTCGGCCTCGGCCTTCGACCTGTGCGAACCAGCGACCGCGAGCCACAGCGTCTCTTTGGCGTTGCCGTCGAGCTCGATGGTCCACGACAGGCGTCCACCCATGCCCCATCCGTGCTCCATGTAATCGGCACGGTCGCTTTGCTCAATCGGGCCCCAGAGGTTCTTGCTCACATTTCCGTTCTTGGGATCCATTGAAGTCCTCACCAACGCGTGCCATGGCTTGCCGGGCTCTTCGAACTCGAGGGTTCCCGTCGAGGAGTCGTAACGACCCTGATCGTCGCCGTTGGCCTCTGCGGCTGTGGGCATGGTCCACCCCCACGGGTACGCAGGGAGGATGTCGCTGCGCGCGTTCATGCGCAGCGAGAACTCTCTGCGGTTCTTCTTAGTGTTGTGGAGTTCGACACCCACCAGGACGACCGGGGAACCGTCCGGCGAGAACGCAGTCTGCTCCATCTGGATACCCGCGCGCTCGGCGAACTTCTGGCACGCGTAACCGACACCAGTCGTGTACTCACCGGCGGTGGGGAAGCGATCGTTGATCGAGAACCAGTAGCCGTCGAGCAACTTGATTGGGTGCGCCCAAACGCCGCCCATTTCACCTCGGATGTGCCAGCCCATCGGCGGGAAGGTCCCATCTTGGGCGCCGATAACGTAGGCGCGATCGCCTGCCGCCACCCAACGTTTGCGGGCGAGATCCTCGCTCGTCGAGCGTTCGGGAGAGCTCTCGGGGACGGCGGCCACTGGTGTCCCGACGACGAGCAAAGCGATGGACAGGAGCGCAACGCTCACAAAAGCAGGCGCCCGACGACCGACGAATTTCATGGCTACCCCCCGGAAACCGATTGCGGTATTTGGCCGATTAAGTCTGATTATCCGCTATTCGCCTGGGAGGGTTTCACTCAGGTTCCCCAGGATTGGTGGCGCGGGGTTGGTTTGGTTCGTCTTGCCCCTGGGGAAATCGCCTCAGTCTGTTTTGCCCATTCCGGGGGGGAGGGCCCATTGATCTCTCATCGATCGCCGATCCCGAAGGTCGGACTCTTGAAGGGTGTGCAGGAAACCGGTCTCAGGATTGCTTTTGTACTGCTGGCCACGTGGCCGTTCATCTTGGCCTTCGTGGTTCTGAGGGGGGCCATGCGCGCGCTCTTCTAGGATGCTTGGATGCGGTCCTGCCGGGGAGATCGATGATGCGTCCAACTCACATCAGGCTGTTGGTCGACGACTATGCCGGGATGCTCCGGTTCTACTCAGAGGTCATGGGGTTCCAAGTGCGTTTGGAGGCCCCGCCCGACGATCCCGGTTATGCGGAGTTCGAGTCAGAGCCCGCAGTTCTCTCGATCTACAAACGAAGGCTGATGAACGACGCGCTCGACGGCGGTGTGATGGCCGGCGCGGGTGACGCGGTGTTGATTGTCCTCGCGGTCGACAGCGTCGATACGGAGGTCGACCGGCTGACCGGGCTCGGCGTCGAGATGGTCACCCAGCCTCACAACCAGGAGGCCTGGGTCCTCCGGGTTGCCCACCTGCGGGATCCCGAGGGAAATCTGATCGAGCTCAACGAGCCGCTCGAACTGCCGAGCTGACCCGGATCGGGTTGCCCGAGGTGAATCCGACACAAGGGACCAAAGCGGGGGGATAATGCCGCCATGAATCCTACAGACGGTGTCATCTCAGAGGCTTTTGATTTGTATAAGAAGCACTTCAGCCACCTCGTGGTGGTGGCGCTCATCCTCTATTTAGCGATAGCCGTATTGGGCGTTTTCTTGGTATTCCTTTTTGGCTGGGTGGGGGCCATACTCTCCGGGATTCTCCTGGTCATCGCTGCGTTTCTGGTGACAGCGGCGCTGGTCGAAGCGGTCGCGGACATTCGCGATGGACGCGCCGATCTAACCGTGAGCGAGACGCTCAGCAGGGGAATGTCCCGACTCGCATCGGTCGCCGGAGCGTCCATCCTTGCTGGTCTCGCCATCGGCATCGGATTGCTTCTGTTGATCGTTCCCGGGTTGGTACTGATTACTTGGTGGGCAGTGATCATTCCCGTCATCGTGCTCGAGCACGTCGGAACGTTCGCCTCGTTCTCGCGCAGCAGAGAGCTCGTGCGCGGATACGACTGGCAGGTCTTCGGCGTTATCGTGCTTCAGTTTCTGATCCTCATTGCATTCAGCATCGTGCTTGGGATCCTCTTGATCGCAGTGCCCGAAGAAATCAGGTCGTTCGTGTCGAACGTGGTGAGCGGTGCGTTCACAGGACCGTTTGCGGCCCTGGTGACGACACTTCTGTACTTCAGGCTCAAAGCGGCGAAAGAGGGACCAGGAGTGCCGCCAGGCCCGACTGCTCCGCCCCCTGCGGTTTCTTAAAGCGCCGGGGTGTCCAGGACTCCGCGGTTGTGGAGCTGTGCGCGCAATTCTAGAAGAGCGACATCCTTGCCCTTGGCCTCGAGCATGACGTCCACCTCCGCATCCCGAACTACGTGACGGAGCCACCACTCGAAGCCCAGAGGGTCGATCATGTCTGCGTGCGCTCGGAAAGGCGGAGGCACGCGCTGGACGACTGTGCGGCGACCGACCTTCTTTTTGCGCTCGCCCATGGCTGTTCGCGGCGATGAGTAATGGATCTTCGGCGTAACTCCGTCGGGCCAGGTCCGCGCCGCTAGACGTAGCGCCTCGTCATCGGGAATCTGGTCCGGATCGTGACAGTGGTGGTGATGGACGTCCAGCACAACGGGGCGACCGGTCCTGTCCGAGATATCCAAAGCATCGCTCAAACCAAATGAGCGGTCGTCGTTCTCAATAACCAGTCGCGCTTGGGCGCGTTCAGAGAGGCGGAGGTATGCAGCTTCGAACCGGGCCTTCGCCAGAGCCTTGTTTCCCGCGACTCCGCCGATGTGCATCACAACGACGGCCTCCCGGCCCAATTTCATTGCATCCAAGATCTCAGACTGAACCTCGAGTTCCTCGATCGCTAGGTCAACGACTGCTTCATTCTCTGAATTCAAGACGGTGTACTGCCCCGGGTGGGTGGAAAGCCTCAGATCAAGTTCCCTGGCCCGCGTGCCCAGAGCAGCAAGTTCGGCTGAGAACCTCTGTGGCTGATTGCGAAACTGCGGAAGGTCCGGGTGGCTTGCGTAGGGGGCCATCCCCGTCGCCATCCGATACATGCGTATGTCGACGCTATCGAGGTAGTCGAAAATTCGGTGAAGGAACTTGATGGATGTGCCCAGGTCGGGCTCCGAACGCCAGCGTCTTGTGTCATGGGAAGGCAGGTCGGGTTGTCCGATCACCTTCACGGCGAATCCGAGCCTCACCTATATCCGCTCGGCTTTCCGGGTGACGGCAGACAGTTCCGACCCGTCCATGTGCGTCATCGACCCATCGCCTCAGAGGTGAGTAGCGCCATCCTTTCGCAGGCTCGCTGTGCGAACTGCACCTGCTTTCTCCGTCCGAACACGGCGAAACCGATGCGAAGGACCGGGTTGGGGATGGGGGCGGCTTTCGAGATCGCATTGATGCGAAATTCGACTTCCCCGGACTCGAGCCATTTCCAGACCTCGTAGTCGATCTGGCCCATCTCGAAATGACCTTCGAGCGTTCGATAGTTCCACCCCCAGACCTGAGCCTCCTTGCCGTCCTGAGAGCGCGCACCATCGAATACTTCGTGGACTCTGACGGGTGCATAGATGAGCAAACCCCAGAAATGAACCTCCAGAAGCATGGTTCGCTCCTGCAAAGGATCCTCAGGGTCGTAAATGGCTTGCACTAGCGAGTCATCGACGAAGCCGTAGGCAGCGCATATGGCGCGCGCCGTATCCCAGCTCCCGCCCCGCATGGGCCTACCCGGCGATTCCGAAGGAAGCACCTGGCGATACTCGTCGATCCGCCAGGCAGGTTCGCCCGCTCCTAGGGTCGATGGATCGAAGTTCAAATCCTTCCGTCTAAGGTCAGCCAGTTTTGCGTGCGGATCTTGAAGAGGTCTGAACCGCACCTCATTCATCGATTTCAATCCACCGCGTCTCGATCGAGATGCTGCTTCTTTTCCCGCCGCTGACGACCGCTATTCGTTCCAGCATTGACGTCCACATGTAGAGCTGGATCTCTTTTGCCATCCGAAGAGTGTCGAACATCACGTGCGACAGCCGGTCGCCGGCGCGCGCCCATGACTCGATCTCGGCAACGAGTGGATCATTCACTTTCGAAATTCGAAACTCGATCTGACCGGCCTCGAGGTGGCCACTTAAAGTCACAAAACGAAACGAGAGTGGCGTCACTTCCACGACCCGGACGGGCCCGTCCCACGGACCGGGCATGCGAACCAGGAACTCGTCTCCAACCCTCATCACGTTCTCTTGGCCCTTTCGTTTGTCAAATTTTGCGAGTTCGGTCGGGGTGACGACATTAGGGTCCGAGCTGATGCGACCCATGAGGTCCTCAGGTGTCATGCGCGTTTCCGATACCAGCGCTCGATATCGGCGGTGGTACAGATGCCCGGCACCGTTCTCTGGGAACTGGGTGTCCTCGTACGCCAGGGATTGCGGGATCACAGGCGGGGCATCGTCGGGGAGTGAGCCCTGGCTCTCCTGACGTCTCATCGGTGTCGTACGCCACATGTAGCGCCAAGAAGTGATCGCTATGCCCACAGGCCAGCGAGCCGCGACCGAGAGGCGACGGTGTGTGTTTGCGGACATGCAACCTAACTACCCTGCGCGCCGAGTAGGTACCACGAGACGAGGGTAAACGAGACGAATGTTGAGTCGAGGTTTGCACAATTTGGGTCTCAGAGCGTGGCACCTTCAATCGTCATCACTGGCGTCGGTTGGCCTATGCATCGCTCTGTGGATACGGGCGAAGACCGTGGACCAAGAAGAGCGGGGAAACGCCGAGCGCAGAGCTCTGTTCGTAGGCCTCTGGCCTCCGATGTTGTGGCTCATCGGGGATTCCCTCGAGAATCACGAATAACTCACCTGAGGTACCAGGTCTCCCAACCTGGGTGCCCGGTAACCACGATCAATACGGCAGTGGCTACAAGTTGCTTCGGTGTGTTGTCGCAACTTGCGGGGTGGTCAAGTATGGTGCGGGTCTCAGGGGGCAAAATTGCACCGTCTCGGTTTCTCGAACACTAGGGTAAAGACGAATCGCGCTCGATGAAGCTCTTCCTTGCCGCGTGGGCTCTCGTCTCGGTCTCCTTCGTCTTGGGGTGGGGGATCCGTTCAGCGATGGTCGCCAATCGCGATTCCAACGAAGCCTCGCCATTGCCCTCTCGAAGGAAGAGGTTCGGACTCCCGGCATTCACCACTCCGCTTGCCGGCAGGCTCGCACTCGGAGGCGTTGCGCTCACCGCTGTTGGAGGTCTCGCGGTAGCGGGATCACTGCCTACTCCGGTGCAGAATGCGGTCTCTGCGGCGGCAGAACGAGTTGGCCTCGAGATCCCCTCAGCCGACGAGAAGGACTTTCTACGGAACGCTTCACCATCTGCATCGAGAGCCCCACAAGTTCGACGAAGGGTTCTTTCCGTCATCGATAACTGGGAGGGAGAGAAGGACTGCGAGTATCTGCAGGCGCTTGCGCGGGCTGCGGGGGCAAGTCCTCCACAAGCTTGTCCCCGGGCGAGCGGCGGAGAACATGAGGGTGCGAGTGAGCTGAGCGTTGCATCTGTGGACGAGATCATCCCGCAGCCGTCGGCTGAACCACAGCCTGCCATCCCCCCCGTCGAGCCCTCTCCCACACCTATTCCGACCGAGACGCCTTCGACCGAGCCCTCTCCAGCAGAGACGCCGCCCACCGATCCGCCCCCGGACGAGAGTCCTCTGGTCGACCCGCCTCCGGACGAGTCCCGTCCGGAGGACCCACCCCCTTAGCCCAGCCGCCGTCGAAACGCGTCGTGACCAGCCCTAGCGTGGTTGGGGGGCGGGAATAGACGTGTATGGTCATGCGCTGTAGCACTTGATACGAGCGATATGTAAGTCGCTCGTGAGATCTCTCTCGGTTCCTCCCATTCGGTAGGTCGTCGGGTTTCACGATCTCCCGTCAACCGGTAGCGGTTCTACCGAACATTAGGAGTTGAATCACTTGTCATCTTTCGCCGAACTCGGCGTTTCCGCGCCCGTTCATCAGGCGCTGTCCCGCAGGGGCATTCACGCCCCCTTCGAAATCCAGACCCTCGTGATGCGCGACGCACTCAAGGGCCGAGACGTGCTGGCTAAGTCCCGAACGGGCTCTGGCAAAACGCTCGCCTTCGCCATTCCGATCGCCGAACGACTTCAGGCCAGCTCTCCCCGACCCTCGGCTCTCGTTCTTGTCCCCACCAGAGAACTTGCAATTCAGGTCACCGAGGAGATGGAGGACGTCGCTCGCGCTCGCGGTCTTCGCGTCGCTCCCGTGTTCGGGGGTGTCTCCATCGACGGTCAAGCTCGCCGAGCGGCCAAGGCGCACATCATCGTTGCGACTCCGGGCCGGATGCAGGATCTGCTCAACCGCAGAGCACTATCGGTTGCGAGGATCAGCATTCTGATTCTCGACGAGGCCGACCGGATGCTCGACATGGGTTTCCAACCACAGGTCGACGGCATTCTCGCCGGGCTCAAGGGCAAGCATCAGACGATGTTCTTCTCGGCAACGCTGGATGGGCGGGTCGGCAAACTGGCGCGCGCCTATACCGAGGATCCCGTTCGTCACGAGGTCGTCGAGAAGACCCTCGCGATCGAAGATGCAACGCACAGGTTCTTCCCGGTCGACGACGCCCGCAAGCTCGATGAGCTCGTTCGACTGCTGGACACCGACGAGCGTGATCTGGCTCTGGTATTCGTTCGCACCAAGCGGGGAGTGGACAAGCTTCGCAAGAAGCTCACTGCTCGACGCGTTCCTGCGGACGCAATGCACGGGGGCATGACCCAGTCGGCGCGCAAGCGTGCGCTGGATCGTTTCTCCAAGGGCCATGTCGACGTGCTCATCGCCACCGACGTCGCAGCTCGAGGACTCGACCTCGATGGCATCACTCATGTCATCAACTTCGATCCTCCGAACGACCACAAGGACTACGTCCACCGCATCGGACGCACGGCGAGGGCCGGTCGCACGGGCACGGGCGTGACCTTCGTCGGCTCCACTCAGCGACACGAGATGAGCGCCATGGCTCGGGAGCTGAAGCTCAACCGTGAATACGAGGCGGATGGGCTGAGGCTCTCTACGGTCCGCGGGCACCGTTCGGCACCGTCAAGGAGTCCAGGCCGGCGATCTCAGCGCAGACGGACTCACTTTCACTAGGCTCCCAATGCGGTTCGGTCCCCTGTGGAGTCCCTCAGCATCCCGGCATAGAACGGGCTGATGTCTAAAAGCGCCTTCCAGGAACGCGTAGACGCTTCGTCCACCTATTTCTCCCACTGTTTGGACCTCGCCGGGAGGGGTATCAGGCCGATACCCATGACCTGGTCGCCCGATTCCCAGAGGCGTCAAAGGGAGGAGTACGTCAATCAAACAGGTAAAGGTGCTCGCGCTTGTTGGGCGGGGGCGAAGTGGAAGCACCATACTGGACACCACGCTAGGGGAACTCGACGGCTTCTTCTCCGTGGGTGAGCTCCACAACTTGTGGAAGCGCGGACTCGCGAGGGGTCAAGCATGCGGGTGTGGAAAGCCGCTTCCGTCTTGCCGGTTCTGGTCGGAAGTCCTCGAGTTGTCACGAGAGCATCTGGGGCGCCCGCTTCCGGACCCGAACGAGGTAGTGAATTGGCAGGACTCCTTCGTTCGTCCATCGCACACTGGAAGGCTCCTTCAGGAGACCAGGGCGGGAGTCGATCCGCCTCTGAAGGATTACTTGGACTTACTTGATTGCACCTACCGTGCGATAGCGGACATTTCTGGTGCGCAAGTGATCATTGATTCATCAAAACGACCTGCTCATGCTGCACTCTTTCATCTCGTGCCGCACATCTCTCCCTATTTCGTTCACCTGGTCAGAGATCCGCGCGCAGTCTCGTACTCGAGAACACGCATTAAGTCCGACCACGTCAGTGAGCGTGAGATGCGAACGGACCGACCGTTCCGTAGCGCCCTCAGATGGCGCGAGCGGAATCGAGAGGCCGAGGCCGTGTGCCGACATCATCCGAGCGAGTCCTCGATGCTGATTCGATACGAGGACTTCATGGCCAACCCTCACGCAACTCTTCGAGAGATAGTCGAGATGGTCGGCGAGACGCCAAGGGGAATACCTGTTTCTGAGTATAAGGAAGTCGTTCTCGGAGAGAATCACACTGCGGCCGGCAACCCCAGCAGATTCCTCAAGGGCAAGATCCAACTACGCTTGGATGATGAATGGATTACCGAGCAGAGGCCTGCAGACCGGTTCGTGACAACCGGAGTCAGTCTCAAGCTCCTAAGGCGGTATGGCTACAAGGTGAAGTAGGAGAAATGGCAACGGCCTCTGAAGATCCATCAGGAGGTCCGCCGCCCGTTGAGTGGTGGCACCCCTAACTGAACCCTGTCAGGGCACGCTTCTACAAAATCATTAACTACTCCTGCAGCGAGAAGTCCTGCATCGTACGCTTTATCCCTTTTTGGTAGCGCGTCTTGGCAGCGAGGAAGCAGACCGACTCCCATCCCCCTAGGCGTGACTCCCATTTGTTGCCATCATGTACGCATCTCAACTGGGGAGTAGGACTTGCAACACCGCAACCTGCATGGTTTCTGGCATGGAAACCTGAACCGCCGCGAATTCATCCGGAACTCGGCCGCGCTTTCGCTGTCGTTTTCCGGAGCTGTCGCGGCCCTGAGCGCCTGCACGAGCTCGAAAAGCCAGGTAATAAACGATGAGCTGATGCTTGCTCGCCCGGATGCGCCGGTCACGCTGCAGATCTTCGACGACAACCCACCACTTGAGAACGGTCTCGAACCCGAGACCGGGGCCACCCTCAAGATCTACAACTGGGAGGAGTATCTGTGGCCTCGGATCGTCGATGAGTTCGCCGCCAAGTACGACGTCAAAGTCGAAATCTCGACCTTCAGCGACATGGACGAGGCTCTGGCGACGCTCCGGTCCGGATCGGATTTTGACGTTTTCTTTCATCGAACCGACGTGATCAGCAAGCTGGTCGCAGACAAGCTGCTGCAACCCCTCAACCACAGCTACATCCCCAACCTCGGTGCCAACGTCTGGCCCGTCTACAGCGACCCTTTCTACGACCAGGGGGCTCGTTACGGGGTCCCCTACACCGTCTATACGACAGGGATCGTATGGCGTACAGACCGAGTGACCGAAGACATTGCGGCTCTTTCCAATCCCTACGAAATCTTCTGGGACGAGCGGTACAAGAATCGAATTCACCTGCTCGACGACTACAGGGAAACGATCAGCATGGTGTTGCTAAAGAACGGCATCCTCGACCTCAACACCAATGACGAAGCCGATCTAGCCATGGTAGCCGATGACCTTGACGCCTTGGCCGACAACATCGGAGCCCTTGATGTCGACGCCTACACGGACGTGCCGGGAGGCGAGGCCTGGATTCATCAGGCATGGTCGGGCGACGCAATCGCTTCGCAGTACTACTTTCCCAAAGGGGAGGATCCGAACGTCATCCGCTACTGGTTCCCTCCTGACGGAGCGGGAGCGGTGGCCAATGACTGCATCGGCGTGACGCGCGACGCTAGCAATCCTGTGCTGGCCCATCTCTTCATGAATCATCTGCTCGACTCTGAAACCGCAACCAGGAACTTCGGGTGGAACGGGTATCAGCCGCCTCAAACCAAACTGGCCCCATCAAGGTTGGTGGCGGATGGTTATGTGCCGCCACAGCTCGAGAACACCATCACGAATAGGAACTCCTTCAACAGCGGCTTCATGCAGATGGAGTTAAGCCCTGAGGCCGATGCCCGCTGGCATCGCGTATGGAAGGGGTTCGAGAACCGTGTGTGACCGAATTCAGGGTGCGAGATGGGGTTCCATCGCTGTGCTGTTTGCGGTCGCCACCCTCTTGGCAACTCTGGTCCCTAACCGGGCTGCCGCACAAGCTGCTTCACTGGTGATCGAGACCGTTCCTCCCATTGAAGGGGTCAATTTTGAGGTCGATGGCAAGACTTACTCGACCGACGAAGAGGGTGTGGCGACCATCGACGAGGTGGTGCCGGGGAAGTCCGAAGTGCGGACACCGGATCGCGGTCTACTCACGGATTCCCAACGGATTGAGTTCGTCACCTGGTCGGACGGGGTGGCCGAAAGCAATCGTGTGGTCGACATCGAGGGATCGACTCGACTACAGGTTGGCTTTCGCGTTGACTTTCTCGTCGCGGAAACCTTTCGCACGTCGGATGGTGAGGTCTTGAGCCCTGAGAGCGTCGGTCCGTATGCCGTTGTGGATGACGCCGGCGAGTCCACGACATTTCCTGGAAGCTCCGCCGGATTGGCGGGACCAACCGCAAGGTTCTGGGACCGGTTTCCTCCAGGCACCCGATGGTTGCCGGCCAACCGAATTGTTCCTGAGAACGGCCAGCTTGGGGCGCAGGAAGCTTCCTACGCGGTCCGATGGGTATCGGTAGACGGCGAGCGGGTGAATGCGTCGAACGTTCGGTTCACCCCTTCCGAGGGGGCAGAGTGGGGCATCGAGGTCGACACGTCGAAGGGCTTCTTGCCGGGGTCCTTGCCACGCGAGTTGATCCTGGTGCCACTGCTGATCGCAGGGGCCATCGTGTGGCTGTTGGTCAGGGCGCGGAATGGCAGACGTTCTGAATCGCCCGCCGCTGGGGTCCACAGGATTCCGCGCAGACTCGAACGCCTTCGGAAACCTGTGAAAAAGACCACCAGAAGAGAGTTCGTTCGCGCCAAGATGCGCAACGGTCGAACCGTCGAGGGATGGAGGTTGGACGTTCCGGGCGCGGATCCCTCGGAGGCCGTCATCCTGTCTGTCACCAGCGTGTGGGGGGCCGACGGCACAAGGGTCCCGTCGCAGCCAATGGACTCGTTATTGCTGCCATCCCAGGTCGTGAAAATCGAGTCCTTCCTGGATCCACCCTCTGACTCAGAACTTGGGAAACGCGGAGCCCTCACTCGAATGAGCTAGTACCGCACTGTGTCATGATGCCCGCGTGGGCACGCTCTTTCCGACCTCACTCGCCGGTAGCTATCCACAACCGGATTGGTTGATCGATCGCGCCAAGCTAGCGTCGCGTTTTCCTCCACGGGTGCGCGCTCGCGAGTTGTGGAGGATTGATCCAGAGCATCTGCCTGAAGCTCAGGCCGACGCGACGGTTCTGGCGATCAATGACCAGATCGAGGCGGGCCTCGACATCATCACCGACGGTGAGATCCGACGCGAGAGCTATTCGAACCATTTCGCCACCGCTCTCGAGGGTGTCGATATCGACAACCCGGGAACCGCGATGGATCGAAGCGGTCACCCGAATCCAGTTCCCCGGGTCGTTGGTCCGATCAAGCGTCCCGAGCCCGTCGGCGTCGATGACCTCGGCTTCCTGCGTGACCACACCGACCGGCTGGTGAAGATGACTGTGCCCGGCCCGTTCACGATGTCGCAGCAGGCTCAGAACGATTACTACGAGGATGACGAGACAGTTGCGATGGCCTACGCGGAGGCGTGCAACGCCGAGATCCATGACCTCTTCGCAGCGGGGGCCGATGTGGTCCAGCTCGACGAGCCCTACATGCAGGCGAGACCTGACGCCGCGCGGCAATTCGGCCTGAAGGCGCTCAACCGGGCACTCGAGGGGGCCGAGGGCACGACCGCGGTGCACATCTGTTTCGGATACGCCGCGATCATTCACGACAAGCCGCCGGGTTACTCGTTTCTGTCCGAGCTCGCCGACTGCACCTGCGATCAGATCTCGATCGAGACCGCGCAGCCGAATGTCGATCCCTCGGTGCTGGCGGATCTGCCCGGCAAGACGATCATCCTTGGAGTCATCGATCTCTCCGACGAGACGGTGGAGACACCCGAGGTCGTGGTGGAGCGAGTCAAGCGAGCACTGAAAGTCGTAGAGCCCGAGCGCATCGTTCTCGCCCCCGATTGCGGGATGAAGTACCTCCCGAGGGAGTCGGCCCGTGGAAAGATGAGAGCTATGGCGCAGGCGGCTGAGATGCTCCGAAGCGAGTTCGGATCCGGTCGCTAAGCCAGGTCGAGTCCCAGAGAGAGGGCCGCAATGAGTTCCGCGAGCCGTGGTCCCTGGCAGGGTCCGCTGCTGTGGTTTCTGTGGGGCGCCCTCATGGGATTCGGGATGCTGGGAATCCTCTCGATCGGAATCGTGCTGCTTCTAGTGGGTCTGGGTCTGCTGGTTCCACTGGTCCGAGGCGATGTGCCCGGCAGATGGATGGCTCTGGTCGGAGCCGCAGCACCTTGGGCGATCTTCGCCCTGGAGCGGATCTTCAGCCCAGATTGCACAAGCGGCAGCGCGTCGGTCACACCCTCAGGCGAAGAACGTTTCATCTGCGACGTGACGAGTTCCACGACCGGGTTCGTGACCTTCTTGGCGATCTGTGCTGGCGTCATGGCGGTCGGGCTCGTTCTCTTCCTCCGCTCGCGACGAGGAAGCCCCACGACTCGAAACTTGAAGCCTTAAGAGGCTTAGCGCTTTTTCACCTCGAAGGTGATCAGGTTGCGTCCGCGGGCGAATGCAGTTTCGAGATTCTGGGCGAGTTCGGGAGTGGTGTCCAGGCGACTGAATTGGGAGTCACCGCGAGGAGACCCTCAGGTCCGCTGCTCAGCTTGCTGGTCGATTCTGCTCGCGAATTCTCTTGGCGAGAACCAGTTCCGGCCGCTGGGCGGTCCGTCGAACCGCACTTGGTAGATCTGGGTCTTCCAGCTCCCAGTGTTCAAGTCGGAAGCCAACGCTTCGCCACGAAGTCCTCCTCGGCGACCCATTGCGGTTGGCGCTCGTTTTCCACCGCTCATTCTTTGGAGGATCTCTTCTCCTGAGAGAGTTGGATGGAGCACCTGCTCCCTTAGTTGAACCAGTCGCTCTTGGATCTCCCGGGCGTCATTTCCAAATGATTCATCTCGAAGTTTGAATGCGTGAAAGGTGGTGAGGTTCGCGATGTTATCAGGAAGCAATGAAGCGTGTGGCATCTGGGTTTGCTCGAGCAGGATTGGGATGACCACCTTCTTCTGCGAGAGAGCGATTCGAATCTCCATCCTCAAGATATCGTTCGGGTCCTGGAGTCGATGACCTCGATCGTCGCTGGCATCGAGCCATTCCGGACCGATCAGACAGAGAAACGCATTGCAGTTGCGAACAGCATGCTCAATCGCTTTCTCAAATTGCACGCCGGCCCGGATGGCGACGGTGTCCCGAAAGACGTGATCCATTCCGAAGGCGGTTTCCAAGGAATGACTTAGACCGCCGGCATAACCCAGCGCATCGGACCTGCGGTAACTGATGAAGACCCGAAATGAGCTAGCGATCATCCCGCCTGTCTCTCCACCGAAAAGTGTCCATACCGATTCTCGTTTAGTCCTATGTCTGCCACAAGGTGGTTCGCTGAAATGCGTCCCCTACGCCAGTCGACGATCGTCGCATATTTCGGTTTTTCTGTGTAGTCATCACCCTGATTGATTGGAGTCCGTAGGAGCTGCTCGAGAGAGCTGCGTGCTGTGTTTCTGTCATCTCTTCTGCCTGACCTCGAAGGTGATCAGGTTGCGCCCGCGGGCAAATGCGGTTTCGAGATTTTGGGCCGAGTCGGTTGCGCGGGTCCAGGCACTGTAGTTTTTGATCTTCGTTCCGATCGTGGCCCCCAGCGGATCAATCTTGACGAAGTGGAAGTTGGACGTTGGTCGGTACGTCATCGTCAGCCACCTCTTCGTTCCACAGTTGTTTCCCACCGTGCCGAACTTCGTTCCGTTCCACCAGGAACACTTCCCGTTGGTGAGCTTCTTGTGGAACGCGACCTCGACCTTGCCGACGTTCAGCCCACCTTCGTCCGTGGCCGAGGTCCTCAGCTCGCGAAGGCGTATGTCGCGCCACTTGTAGTTGACTGCGTTCTTGGGCTGAATGAATCGACTCACGGGAGGAGTCTTGTCGGTACTGAGGTCGTCGATCTCGATGACGGTGCTCGCCGGCTCTCCCGTGGCAACGGCGGGAGAAGTGATCGACAGGCGTATGCGTTCGTTTCCCTCGACAATGTCGTCTCTCGTGAAGTCCACCTGCACGAACTCCAAACGTGAGGAGCCGATGGCCAGTGTTCCGTTCCCCCCCGTGCATGTGGGCGTGCACGTGAAGTCCGCGCCCGTAGCTGCCGGACTCGCCCCTTCACCCTCGATCTTGAACCCGACTGAGCTCGGTGGGCTGGCGCCAGCGAGGAAGACGGGAAGGCGGATGCGGCCCGCCTCGATGTGGGTGTAGACCTTGGCGCTGGCCCCAGGCTCCAGTGACGCCCGCGCGGTGCCGTTCGCGTCGATGACATAGACGGGCACGGGATTCGGGTGGCCCCCGCTGATCCCGCGCGATCCCGCAGTCAGCCGCAGCCGGAAAGTCTCGACGGCGAGTGAGTCGGCGGCCCCGTCAGCCGACAACGGCAGGTTGATCGGACGCGAGCGCGGTACGCCCTGGCAGAACTGATCCCAGGAGTCAATGTCATCGCACATCGGCTGAGTCGTGCCCTCAACGTGCGTGTAGTCCTGGCCTGCGTTGGCGGTCAGGTCCTCGGTTCGATAGCTCGCGGTCGACGGACCACTTTGATCGATGTCACCGCAACCCGGCATCGGAGACACCGTCGCGACCGCGGACTGGCCCTCGACACCGGAATAGAAGGTCGATGGGACGTCGTTGACCGGCGGTCCTCCCGCGAAGTTTCTGAGGTAGACCGCGCCGTGAAAATCGAAGCAGGTTTCGCCGGCGGCGGTGGCGGGGGTAATGATCCCCGCCACCATCAAGCTCGCCATGCCAACGCGCAGCGCGCGCCGGGAAACGGTCACCGAGTTGCTCCGAGATTCCGCCTTAGCAATACTCGGGCACTGCGTCAACAGGCTCATAGCACAGCGCGTGGCCTTGATTCGAGTTGCCTTCAAGGAACGTGATCTCGCTGATCTCGCTTGAGAAGGGTCCCTCGTATTCCAGGACGTAGAGACCGTTGCGAAGGTCGACGACGTAGATCAACCCGTCCTGGATCACCGGGTAGCTCCACATCACGACCTTCTCGTTCATCCCCGTGTCGGGATCCGACGACAGCCTCGGGTCCTCGAGGTGCACGAAGTCGAGTGGCTCGGGCATGAACTCGGTCAATTGGGTGGGCTGAGCCGGATCCGAGATGTCGATCATCTGAACACCGCCCGAATGCCATGTGGTTAGCACTGTGTTCGGTGTCAGCGTCGGGTTGTGCGCCGAATACGAGGTGCGCGGCCGCGGCTCATGCGCGTCGCACAAGTCCTCCTCGTTCTGCAGGATCTTGTACTCGGACGCCACAATCGGTGTCGTCGGGTCCGAGATGTCGACCATGCGCGCCCATCCCCATGGGCAGCCGTGGTCGGGCGCGGTCGCCGTTCCGTAGACCTCGTCGGAGACGTAGACCCATTCCTTGTTCCACATCTTCACCGCGCTGTGAGCTCCGGGTCCGGGCCATGTTGGTCTGTTCTCGTTGGTCGTGACGAGGCGCAACTGAGGTGTTGGGATTCCCGTGGTGAAGTCAGACACGTCGACAATTCCAAACCCACCGGTGAGGAGCGCGTAGTAAGCGCGCGTTCCCTGGTTGTTGACCGAGAGGGAGTGAACTCCGCCGGCCGGGATCGGCGAACGCTCGCTCCTTGCGACCGCGCCGGCTGCCGGCAGGCCGGCCTTGATGGTGATGCCGTCGGCCTGCGAGATCATCACGGACGGGATCGTGATAGTTGGATCGGTCCCAGTCATGGTTGTCGGCTGACCGGGACGATCGTTAGCTAGGATCATCGCTGTTGCCCCGGCGGCCTGCGCATTGGCCGCCTTCACGGTGAAGTTACAGGTTCCCCGGTCAACGAGCGCGATGGCACCCGCCGGGAAGCCAACGAGCGGGCTGCAGCCGAACGTCGGGGTGGCGGTGCCGTCGTTCACGAGGACAATATTGCCGGCGATCCCCGCTTCAGAGGGGGGAGGCCCGAAGGCCGCCCCGGAGGCCTGGTAGGTACCCGCGGCCGAGGACGGCGCATTGACGGTTACATCGTTCGGAAGTACCGAGGTGAAGCCGTGCGTTCCCCCGTACAGTTCGATGGGCTGGTTGCCGGTCAGCACCGGGGAGATGTCCCAGATATTCATCTGGGATCCCGCGCTTCCCCCGAAGATCAAAGCGCGCTCGGGGTTCTCAGGGTCCTCCCATAGAAAGAACTCGTGAGTGCTGTCGTCGAACGTCAGGATCGGCTGGGGGTCGGCTGCGTTCTCTCCGGAGATGTCGTAGAAGCGGAAGTCGTTGACCGACGGCGCGCCGCAGTTGTGCGCTCCTTGGCCACCGCAGTTTGTGTGCAGGACGATGAGGATCTCTTGCGAGTTCCAGATCCTCAACTCGCGCGAGGATTCTCCCGGGTTCCCCTCGTCCGGGGGCCCGATCTGATTGACAACTGTGGGATCGGTCGGGTCGGAGATGTCGACAACCATGACGCCGGCGTTGTTCATGTTGTTGAGCTTTCCATCGGTGCGGCTGCCTATGTACGCGTAGTCGCCAAGGACGGCCATAGCCGCGTTCATTCCTCGATGACCGATTGGGTTCGATCCGACGACTTTCAAACCGGGAGGTGTGCAATCCCTCAGCCGGAAAGCGAAGCTTCCGGTGTGACGATGCCCGTCCCGGGCGGTCGCGTCCCAGTACGCGCGGTAGCGGCCGACAAGCAGTCGCTCGGGCCGAAGCTGGGCGACGATCTTTCTCGTGAGCGCGTCGCCGTTGCCGACCGATACCTTTACCTCGTCCGCCAGTCGGATGACCCGGAGAGTTCCCCTGTTGATGCGCCCGTTGAAGGTGACGCGGACCTGCTTCTTTGTCGTGCAGACCGTTGCGCCCCCATCGGGCGACGTGCTGGTGACCTGAACGTGTGCGGCCGCGCTCTGAGCGACGAACAACGCGCCCACTAGAAGAACGAATGCCGCGGCCAGCCGCAGAGCCGTCGACGAATGACGATTACTCACGAGGAGCCCCCCTCCCCTTTCCCGATTTGTCCGCCGTGCGGCGGTGCGTCATTTATCACCCACGCACGGTGTAATTGTCAATATTCTTTCCGAATAGGTCCCTTCAAGAGGTTCATGGAGCCGTTGTGCTGCCGGTCCGCCCTGTAACTTTGATGTCCGTGGCGGACAAACGGGTTGTCGGCAGTCAGCAGGATCGGGCGGGCGCCGCCTCAGTGCGCGAGCGGGTGGTCGTAGTCGGCGGCGGCCCCGCTGGCCTGGCGGTCGCGGCGGTACTGAAGTCGAAGGGGGTGGACGCGCTCGTCCTTGATCGGGCGGACGAGATCGGGGCCAGTTGGAAGGGCCACTACGACCGGCTTCATCTGCACACCGTGCGCTGGTTGTCACACCTACCAGGCGTGCGAATTCCGCGCCGCGATGGAAAGTGGTGGCGCGCGACGACGTCGTCCGCTACCTGAAACGCTATGCGGCACTACAGGATCTGCGCGTCCGACTCTCTATTTCGGTGAACTATGTGCGACGTGGGGGCTCGGGCTGGCAGATCGAGACCTCCGACGGCGTTGTGCACGCCGATGCAGTCGTGATCGCGACCGGGTTCAACAACGAGCCGGTGATACCCGAGTGGCCTCGCATAGATGCCTTCTCGGGCGAGCTCATTCATTCGAGCTTTTATCGGAACGGTCATCCGTATGCGGGCAAGGACGTGCTCGTTGTCGGCGCGGGCAACTCGGGGGCCGAGATCGCCGTCGATCTCGTCGAGAGCGGTGCGCACAAGATATGGCTCTCCGTGCGCACTGGTCCCAACATCATGCGGCGCGACATCGCCGGTTTCCCGGCGCAAGCGCTGGGCGTTGTGACGGCTCGGCTGCCGGTACCGGTGGTCGACAAGATCTCGGGAGTAACGCAGCGGCTCACGGTCAGTGACCTCTCGGAGTACGGCATGCCGCGTCCGAGCCGCGGTCTCTACTCGAGGGTCCGCCAGGACGAGCGAATCCCGATTCTCGACGTCGGTTTGATTGGCGCGTTGAAGAGGGGAGAGGTCGAGGGTGTTGCGTCGGTCGCGGGTTTCGAGGGGGCCGAGGTTGTTCTCGCCGACGGCGATCGCCTGGCTCCGGATGCCGTCATACTGCCACCGGGTTCCGTCGCAATCTCGGGGGCCTGGTGGGACATCTCGACGTACTCGACGAGAAGGGGAACCCGAGGTTCCACGGCGGAGCCACGAATCTCGAGACGCCGGGTCTCTACTTCACCGGCTACTCAAACCCGCTGAGCGGGAACCTGAGGGCACTGGGCATCGACGCACGCCGCATCGCTCGAAGGATCACGTCGGGCCCCAATGCCCAAGGGATAGATCTGTAGCCGACTCAGTGAAGGACTTAGCATTCTCAGGTTCTTTCGACGCGCGGGCAGCTGAGAACTCTTGTATCCGGAGCGTTTGTACGAGGCCTGCTCAAAAACATGGGTGCCCGCCCCACAAAACTTGCACTCGTTGTCGTTATGAACGATCGGTCCTCGCCAACTCCAGATGACCGGAGAAACGGACTTCTTCAGGATCAAGCTTGCCCACCAACTCGACAAGGACATGCTGTAAGAGCACGAGTCGTTTGCTCTTCTCGGCACTCCCATCCTCAAGTGCCATCTTGAGGTCACCCAGCCACGGGTCGAAATGGTCAAGCTCCGCGCTGAACTTGGCGAATCCCTTCACAGATAGGTTCTGACCACGCTCTTCAAGCATCAACTCACCAATCGCTCGTTGCGCTTCGGACCAGATCATCAGCCGTTGGCCATGCTTGTCCGTGGCCCAAAGCCGCGTCACTTTGTCGAGGTGATTCGACACTTCACGAGCTTGCTCGTGGTCTGGGTAGTCTAAGAATTCAATCCCCTGTCTGAGGGCTTCCGACCATGCGAAGTATTGAGCAACCCTGAACATGGTGGAGTCGAGTGCTTGCTTTCTCCGCTCGTCGCTGCTGGATAGATAAATTAGAAAGTTGTTTTCCAGGATGTTGTAGAGGCGCGATTGCAAGTCAAAGGCTGCCCCCGTGAGCGGCTTGCTGTAGTGATGCAGAATCTCCTCCGCATCGAGATGCCTTCGCGTCACCTCTTCCTGTTGGGAGAGTCGGCTGGTCAAGAAGGCAAGCTCTTGAGCAGATTTGGTAGCTTTCTTGTCGGCAGCGTGAGCTTGAAGCAGACCTATCACTGCAACCACAACCCCTGCTGCCGCGGCTACTAGGGCTCCCACTACACCTTCATCCATATCTAGCTCCGATCCGCCTCGTCGGACCAGCAGGTGTCAGGAGTTCCGGCAACTCAATGGAGCGAGTTATCAACTTTCGCATCCGACACCATCCCCGTCTGCGTCGAGTCCGTAGGGATCGCTTCCGGTGACCGTGACATATCCCGTGTACTTCGGCCCGTCACCGCTGCCGCCACTGCAGTCGTAGTCAGACGCGGGAGGAAGGCAGGGCGAGTAACCGGGAGTGCACCCAGCTCCTCCGCCTGCGGATTCGGTTGGCGCGGGAGGCGGCGGTGGAGCCTTCTTTGCTACCGTAAGTGTGATCGCCGAGCCGGGAAGCAAGCCGCTACCGCCACTTGGAGAGATGGCGAGGACTGTACCCGGCCTACGACTGGATATCTGTTCCACAATCGCGACTTGCCAGTTGAACATCCTCAGCTCAGATAGTGCCTTGACTTTAGGCATGCCGACGACACGCGGGAGCTTAGGCAGAGGTTTGGCCAAGACGACGGTAAATGGAGCGTCATATCGCATTCTTGTGCCTGAAGCTGGCGACTGAGCGAGAATCTTCCCTTCACGCCCGGTGGAGTAGCGATGCTTGAGCTTGATGTCCCACCCGTACCTTTCCGCGAGCCTCTCGGCGGATCCACTCATCTGGCCGATAACCGATGGCAACGGTCTCTTAGCGTTAAGCATCATGAACTCTTGACTCAAAGCATCGTTGTCTTCACTCAGTTCAGAGCTCTCTGCTTCTAGAGAGGCGAGCTCAGCTCGCAGCGAATCCATCTCTTCTGAGGCTTGCTCTTCCGCCTCCTCCAGTTCGCTCTCGGCCATTGCCAGATTAGATCGAAGACGATCGGTCTCGTCAGCTCCTGCGTTAGTCGTTAGTCCAAGCGCAAATCCAATGAAAGCAGCAATTACAGCTGACGCGATGTAGTGACGCGCCATTAAAGACTTGAATCCATTCCCTGGGGTGGACGCAGTTTGGTCCACGGATCCCCTCCTCCGCCTGGTCAATGATCTTCTCTAGGCTATGGAGGCGGTCCTTCATCTGGAATACGCATGACTACGTAGAAATCGGGCGTCTCAGACGAACCTGTCAGAGTGCGTCTCTCTTGGGGTCACAAGGCTGCTTTTAGTTGGTCTATGAGTGACTGAAGCTCAGGCTCTGACCGTAGGTCGAGGGGGGCCAAGCTTGCTGTTGGACCCCTTCTCTTGAGCATCGCATCAGGAGCAACATAGAGCTCCTCCAGGGGGTCAATCCGCTCCCAATCAATTGCCTGAGTTCGCCCCTGCGAGAAGGTGCCGGCGTAGATGGCCGCCATGAAGTTCTTCGGATCCTCGGCTCGTGAGTCCTTTCGCACCACGACTGACGTGATCTGCTCAAGACCAGGTGCAGTAGCGAATGCCTCCTTGATTGTTGCCAGAACGGTGCTGGCGACTGCTCGCGCATAGAGATCACCTATCTCTGTCTTGTTTCTCCGCTTCAGAGTTGGCTTGCCGGTGGGGGTAATAGCGGGTTTCCTGTCGGGCACGAAATCCTGGGGCGGGAAAAGGATGACAATCGATGCGAGACTGCCTTCGCAGTTGATGGGCGCTGCAGGATCTTGTTGTCGTCGAAAGCCATCTCGAGAGCCTCAATAACGGTCTCCGGATGATTAGCACTAAGGTTGGTCCCTTTCGTCAAGAACATCTTGTGAGCGCCTTCTGGTAGCCGCGCGTTCGGCCTGTTGATCCTTAATCTCCTTCTCGGCGATGGTGTTCGCCCGCTTTTTGGCTGCTCTGCGTTCCAAGAACCTAAAGGGGCTGACACCCCTTTTCTCTTGCGCACGCATTCGTCGATGAATGGTTCTGGCCTCGACAATCGCTGGCTCCGGTGCGATGGTTCCGTTGCACCGATGGAAAGTGTTCCTTGTGCCGAGAGACAAGCGATGTTTCAAGATCGCGGACTGCGTCGATTTCATCCAGTCTCTCGACCGCCTTAACTTGCCTCTGACGCGATGCAGCTGATGCTTGGGAGGACGACCCGGAGGATCCCTTTGAGCCGGGAAGTTCAGTCCAGTACGTGTAACGACCAACTCCTGTTGAGATGCCCGGACGCCCCCGCCAACATGAAGACGAGTCGATCGCGGCCCGCGACTGGTCCGGATCCCCCTACTCGAAGTGCTTATCCGTACACCCTTAGCAACCCTTACGCTGAATCCCACTGGTGCGCTTCCTTTTCTAGCTCAGCAAGCGACGAGCTCTCACCTAGATCGATAAATCCGTATTGATTCCTGCCGACGTGATCCTTGATGTTGAAGGTTACGAATTCTCTGCATCTTCAGCGCGGCCTGGGGGACCTCAAGGAGTCTGAAAGTGTCCAGGCGGAGCAACGAATCTCGAGACGCGGGCCTCTACTACATCGCTACCAGACCCCGTTGAGCGGAAAACCTGGGAGCACCAGGCACAGACGCAGCGCCCCTTCACTCGATGAATGACACGAGCGCAAGCTCAGGGGGTAGGTCTGTGGCGGCCCCCCGAGTGACATCACCTAGAAATTGGGCCTCGCACCTCCTCAGAGGGCTCATTTCCCAGTGGTTCTGGGCGGCAACGGCCCCCCTGGCGGAGGTATTTGGCTGGTTCAAGAGGGGCCATTGGGCACTAGGTCGCTCGACCTCCTCCTGACAAGCTCAGTCAAGAACTAAACGACTCGCCTCGAGTTCCGGGGCGAATGAGAACGGGAGGACCAAATGCAGCGCAAGATGTGGGACCAAATCGTAAGTGGTGCAGGGGCCGTCGTGGCCGTTGTGCTTCTGATGCTTGGAGCGGTTGCCATCTACGGAGGCACCTTCGGGCAGGACAACGTCAGAGATCGACTCGCACCGCAGAACGTCACGTTCCCACCGCTCGAGGCAATGACTCCCGCGGAGAAGAACCTTGTCGGCGACTTCGCAGGTACGAAGGTTGTCGACGGTCCCGGGGCTGAGGCCTTCTCGGACTACATCGGCCTCCACCTCGAAGACACGAACGAGGGCAAGACCTACTCCGAGACCAGTTCTATGGCCCGTGCAGAAGGGCTTAGCGAGAAAGAGGCAGCCGAGCTCTCGGGCATGGCCGACAGTCTGTTCAAGGGTGAGACGCTGAGGGCGATGCTGCTCAACGCTTACGGCTGGTGGACCGTGTCATCGCTGGTGATCTTTGCCGGCTACGGCCTGCTCGCCGCAGGTGCGCTTCTTGCGCTCCTGGCGATCATGGGCTTCTTCCACGCTCGCAAGGTGGAGCCGAAGACAGCGACGATCCCAGTAACCCCGGCGGTCGCGGTCTAAGACTTCAGTCTGGCTACCGAAGTCAACGAACCCCCTCCAACCGAGGGGGTTCGTTCTTGTCTGGTATCGGGCGTTGGGGTTGAGATCATCTGAGTGACGGCAGAAAGGGCCGGGCAAAACGCCGTGAAGCTGATTGCAGCATGGAACATCACCGAGTTTCAGCTGCAGGGAATCGAACCTGAACCACGGATTAGAAGTGCGCTAAGGACACTATTGATGACTTCTTCGATCGTGCATTCTCGCAGGAAGACACTCGTTTTCGGTTGTTGCTCGGATGTCGCTGTTTGGGGCGGCTTGTCGACCGGCTGGCTGTATTTCTGCTGCATTTGTGAGCTTCAAGAGCCGAGCATGTCGCCGAGCTCCTTCCGCATGTCCGCTACGAACCCTGTGCACACCTCGACAACAAGTTCTTTGGGGGCCGCCGCCCGGAGTGGCTCACTGCCATGAGTGTTCCCGGACTTCCGGCAGCTTCGAATAGACGCAGGAGGCGTTGCAGGCCCATCTGGCACGAGTAGCCTAGTTCGGGATGGGCGATGAGTCGAAGGGCGACCTCGACGCATTCTCGCCGATCTGCCGTACGCATGAGCCGGTAGGCGTCACCGGCATCCTTCTCGTCCACGCGATCGGTACGGGCTTCGTTCTCCAACCGATCTTGGAGTTTGTAAGCCTTCGCAATGAGCAGCGCAACAGGACCCGCGACCGCGATCTCAAACGAGCGATCGTCACCAGCAGCGAGCGAGCTCACCGTCATGAGGCTGTGATCAAGCAACGATGCTTCCAACCCCGGGTCTTCCGAGCGGCCATCTTCGAGTGACCTTTCAGCCGTGCCCCTCGCCGGCCACCAGGCGGCGCGGCATCGGTTGGAATGATCAAGTCCACAGGCACCTTGACCTTCATGCCGTCTATCTCTCAGTACTCGATCCAGATGCCCGGTTCCTGACTGCCATCGTCTTTGCGGTCAAGGTCGAAGCCCGCCGACTTCATCACGACTTCCAACTCGGGTTCCTCCTGGAGGCGCGTCGGATCAAGAACGACGTCGCCATCCGTTGTGTACGGCGCGACTCCGAGCGTAGTGGTACCACCTGTACTGCACATGATCGAAGTGCCTGCCCGGAGGTCCACGTTCATTGGTCAGTTGCTGATCTGCTGTGGGCAACCAAGCCGAGCGAATACGCAAGGGCATCCTGCCGATGAGGGCTGCCGATCATCGAGCCTACGAAAGCAGACGTCCTGACACCCCACGGAAGTTGAACATCTCGGATTCTCCCCTAGGGCCCGCGAGGTGCTTGACAGGTTCGACTTAGCAACCCAGATCAATCGTCTTGACAAGGAAACCCCGCGGTATCCCGTGATCAGAAAAGTTCGGTGTGCTCGCACGGCTGAGTCAATAGGGGCTGGCGCTGAGAGGCTCGAACAGATAAGAGTGCATTCATGAGCATCCACTTCCAGAGCGGTTCTTCGTTTGGCCCTTATCGGATCGAATCGGAGATCGGCCGCGGCGGAATGGGGGTCGTCTACCTAGCCGTCCAGCTGAACCTCGAGCGCAGGGTGGCGCTCAAGGTGCTTGCACCCCAGTTCGCCCAGCAAGAGGAGTTCAGGCGCCGATTCCTGCGAGAGTCACGGACCTCTGGGAACCTCGAGCATCCCAATGTCATCCCCGTGTACGACGCCGGCGAGATCGAGGGTCTGCTGTTCATCGCGATGCGCTATGTGCGCGGGCGCGATCTGGGGTATCTCATCGGACAACGCGGAGCTCTCGAGTCAGGCCAAGCCCTTCATGTGCTCACGGAAGTGTCCAAGGGTCTTTCCGCCGCGCACCGGGTGGGGCTCGTTCACCGGGACATCAAGCCCGCAAATGTATTGCTTGCATTCGAAGGTCCCCACATCGATGCTGTCTATCTCACCGACTTCGGGCTCACGAAGTATGTCGAGTCCTCAAGCCAGATCACGAAGTCCGGGTTCTTTTTGGGTACCTACCGCTACGCCTCGCCCGAGCAGTTCAAAGGGGCTCACGTTGACCATCGCTCGGACATCTATTCGCTAGGTTGTATGGCTTTTGAGTGTCTGACCGGCCGGCCGCCCTTCGTCCGCGACACCGATGCGGCCATGATGCACGCGCACCTCATAGAGACCGTGCCAGCCGCGTCCTCAATGGTCTCCGACTTGCCCTCAGCGGTCGACGCTGTGATCGAGCGTTCCATGAGCAAGAACGCTGACGAACGCTACGACTCGTGCGGAGCGCTCGTTACCGAGCTGCGCTCAGCGCTTGTTAGTCCATCGGGTGAAACTTCTCGGCCCCTCGTTGCGCCACCGGTCGTTGAAACGACTGAACCCGCAGATGCCTCGGATTCGGAGACCGTCGCGCCGGCGAGAGCTTCGAGCGCCCGCACAAACCCCGCGATTGTGACCGGGGCGCGCTCCTGGTCGACGACCGCACGTTCGCCCCGGAAAAGTGCTCGCCAGGGTGAAGAGGGCGACCCTTTGGCTCCAACCTCCCCAGCAACGTCAAAGGGGACAAGAATGCCCAAAGCCAAAACGAGAAGGCGCCTGCTCGCCGCAGTGCTGATCATGGTGATGGCTGGCGGCGTCTTCTTGTTTACACGCTCCCAGAGAACGCCGGCGTCGCCATCGGATGCTGGCTTCGGCGGGAATCGTCATGCTGAGGGGGGCGCCGAGGAGACCGGCTTCGGCGGGAATCGTCCTGCTGAAACGGAGACAGAGGAGACTGGCGCAGGGCCAGGCACCATTGCATTCAACTCGGTCTCGGACGGCAACCTCGACGTCTTTACGATTTCACCGTCGGGCGAGAACCTTACGAGGCTCACCCAGAACGAAGGCAGGGACGGCGGACCCTCCTGGTCCCCAGACGGCGAGCGGATCGCGTACACCTCGGAGCAGGCCGGCGGAGAATTCGAGATCTTCGTGATGAATAAAGACGGGTCGGGAGCAACCAATCTAACCAGCAACACCACTACCGAACTGCACCCTGCCTGGTCGCCCGACGGACGTCGCATCGCGTTTAGCAGCGATCGCACGGGCAGGACGGAGATATTCACCATGCGTCCCGATGGAACCAATGTAAGGCAGGTGACGGACAACGGCTCCGCGGACTTTGAGCCATCGTGGTCGGCTGACTCGTCCCGTCTCTCGTTCGTGCGCAAGCGCGAGGGAAACTTCGACGTGGTCATAGTCAGCGCGACCGGCGCCGAAGAGACCGTCATCGCGGAGGGGGATCTTGGGGAAGCAAACCAGGAGGACGCGATGCTATCTCCCACCGACAACGACTTGATTGCCTTCGCATCTGATGCCGGAGGCGACTATGAGATCGTGGTACTTCATCTCGCTACGGGTAAGGCAGATGTCTTGACAAGCAATGGCGTGAACGACAGAGATCCGGCGTGGTCCCCGGACGGAGAGACTCTCGTTTTCTCACGCGATGAAGGCAAAGAGTTCGATCTGTTTTCGATGGGCGCCGACGGCATGAATATTGTGCAGCTCACGAACAATGATTTCGAGGACTCGCGCGCTGCGATCTCGCCATAGGGGAACTTCAGATTCGAGTGGAGACGGGCCGCAACGTCGGTCGCGAACGTCGTCAGGCCAATGAGTCCGAGCCACAAAGCCTCGAGTTGCTCTGCCTCCACACGCGGATGCCTCCTCCTCAACCCGAGAGCGTTGGCTTCACTTTTCGCAATGCAAACGGCTAATCGCATTGAGATGGATGTCCAAGCGCATAGCCGCCTCAGACAGGGTGATAGGAACACGGTCTTCCATCAGCAGCTTAAAGAATGGATGCTGGGTACACCCTCCTAGGCAAAAGTACGTATTGGTCATCGGCCGTACGGAGCACATGATCATGCTACAGAGCAACAAACGGGCGAATAAAGGGGCTGGCAATGACCATTGCCAAGAGGACGGGACTTCTTCTGCTGTCGTTGATCATCGCTATCAGTGGATACATGGTGTTTTCGTCGATGGAACCAGTACAAAGCCACTCGGGCGGACTCGATGCGTACGGCGGGCACCACTGCTGGACCAGTTGCGGGAGTTACGGCATGGAATATGGCGAGTACCGCTGCCATCGTGACACTGCTCGCTGTCACCGCTCCAACCGTAGGCATCATCGCCACGGTCACAAATAGTGGCCCGGTCGGCTCGGGGTTGGCTCTACTTCATCGGTCGGCTGATGGGCGACGTGAACGCAATCAAGAAGGGCCGCGTGAGTCGCCGGATAGGACGACGTGTCGCAGGCAAATACACCGGCCGCGGTCTGGGGAAACTCTTCAAGTGAGGAGTTGATCGTGACCTCACCCAGGAGAAGAAGAGCTGTGTTCAAAGACAACAAAAGGCATTGCGGCATTATCGTTGTCCTCATGGTCGCGGCCACGGTTACCGCAGGGACTCTACCCCTGGCTCCCCCAGCGGCTGCTCACAATGCACCTCGTCGGTGCGGTCATAGTGCGGGTCCAGGGCAGGATGGTTCAACGTGCGAGCATACGGGCCCGTGGGCTGCGAGAAGGCCCGGCGTGTGGCGCGACGCTGGGAGAATAAGTGCATCTTTGGCACTGGCTGCCCCAGGCGTCGAGCTACTCGCATCAACGTGAAACCCGGCTACCGCTGCCGTTACCGCCAGGCAGGATATGAGTCAGTACGGGTTAGATGCGTGGCTGAGAGGCATCGAATCGTCCACTTCCTTTGGGGCGCGTAGAAGTGACCCGCTCCCACGATCTCGGCCGGTTGGAGGGCCGACGCCTAACATCGTCGACAGTTAACATCGCCTTACCCGTGTGACATACCGAACTCTCCAGGTTGAACCATCACCCCGAGGACCCCAAAAGGTTGTCTTGTAGCGACCGACATGGATGGGCTGGATCTTGACGTAGCGCCATCGATCCGCACGGGCCCGTTTGTGGGCAGTGAACTTATCGTCGGTGACACTCCGGAACCCAATGTTCACTCGTTTCGGCCCGCCGCTGTGGCGCTGATACCAATAGCCTGCCTTGATTGTCCCGTTGCGACAGACTCTCCGCTTCGGAGCACTAATGAGAACGTCGGCGCGCTGGGCAAAGCTGACAAGGAGAAGAACCATCAGAGTGACAGAAACATCGACTACCACGCGCCGCAAACTCACGACACGAGTCACGAGCCCTGCTGAAAGCGCACGCGCTTCTCGTCAGCTCTGCACCGAACCCGAAACAGTTCGTTGGCAACCTGTCGCTTGCGACAGCGATAGGAGATGCCATTGACCGTGATGCGACGGTCGGAGGTGTTCCAGTACTTTCGAGCCACACGACGAGCATTTTCACAGCGAACGTCCAACGCACGGACCTTGTACCAGCCCGCTCCAGGATGGTTTTGACTCCCACATCTACGCCACTCACTTCCGGCGAGGACCGGTACCGGCGAATAGATGCTGCTCAGAACAACGAACATGGACATCCCAGCGAGTATCTTTCGCAATCGCACAGCTCCCCACCTCCAGCTCCTGACGCTACGGGTGGGTCCACCGCGACGCAATGGGGTTAGCAGAATCGCCTTGGGCGGGTCACACCAGAGCGCCCTCGAACGACCGGCAAAGCTTGATGCCGCCAGGCTGTCTCCCGGTTGCACCTGGAGAATCAGGAGTCGGAACGTTTTTACCTTTCGCTGACGATCCCAGCGACTAGACGGGATCGGCAAAAGTGTCCCGTCATGCCGGTCAAGGTCGGTAAACCGAGATTCTCTGAGTTCACCTTTTTTAGCCGCTGAGCAGGAGCTCCAAAGAGAACACCTGGTGGCGAAGCGCCCGAAGTCACATTAGAAGTCCGCGGGTAGTTAATGTCGTCTGGGCGCTGGACGCTCAACTGGTGAAGACCTCGGCCCCCGTTTTCGTGACCACTACAGTGTGTTCGAACTGGGCCGTCCGTTTCAGGTCTGTTGTCACCGCCGTCCAAGTGTCCGGCCAGACTCGGTGGTGGTAGCTCCCAATCGTGATCATCGGCTCGACCGTGAACACCATGTTCGGCTTCATCAGAGTGTCCGCCCGCGGCTCGTTGTAATGCGGGATGTGCAGGCTTGTGTGGAAGCGCTCGCCGATCCCGTGGCCCCCGAACACCCGCACAACTCCGTAGCCCTTCGGCTCGACGAAGCCGGCGATCGCCTTACCGATGTCTGAGATAGGTCGGTCCGGCTGAACCGCGCGGATTCCCAATCCCGTCGCCTCGCGCGTCACGGCGATCAGGTCCTGTGACTCCGGCGCGATCTCGCCGACGGGATAGGTCGCAGACGTGTCGCCGTGCACACCGTCGACGAACACCGTCACGTCGATGTTGATGATGTCTCCGTCAAGCAGCGCTCGGTCGTCCGGAATCCCGTGGCAGATGACCTCGTTGACCGACGTGCAACACGACTTCGGATAGCCCTTGTAGCCGAGCGTGCTCGGGTACGCACCCCGCTCGATGCAGGCTTTGTGCACGACTTCATCGATGTGTTCGGTCGTTACGCCCGGACCGACCTCGGCCGCCGCAACCGCCAGAACCTCGGCCGCGATCTTCCCCGCACCGCGCATGCGCTCGATGACCTCAGGCGTCTGGGTCGGCGAGGTTGAGCCCGAGGCCGGGACACCACCATTCGCGTAATCCGGGTGGGGGATTGACGTCGGAACCGTTCGCCGAGGCGAAACCTTGCCGGGGCGCATCGGCTCATCTGAGAGCTTGTGACAACGCTTGTACTTCCGGCCGCTCCCACACCAGCAAGGGTCGTTGGAGCGGACCATCGTCTTCATCGCCATGCCCCCATCGTCTCATCCCACCAGCTTTGATAGCACCACCAGAACCCTGATCGGCTGGAACGGACGACCTCTGATATGACAGCAACGGACACAGGAGGCCTCATGAACGCAGCCGAGCTCTTCACCCGCTCGACCGACGGGTACGACAGACTCGTCCGGGCAATCGGTGACAACCAGTGGACCAACCCGACGCCGGCCACCGAGTGGAACATTCGGATGCTCGTCAATCACATAGTCGCCGAAGACCTGTGGGCTCCGCCGCTTCTTCGAGGATCGACCATCCATGAGGTCGGCGATCGCTTCGAGGGAGACGTACTCGGCGACGATCCGAAAGGGGCCTGGACCCAGGCCAAGGATGATGCGGTCGCCGCGGCCAACGAGCCCGGAGCCCTCGAGCGCACGACTCATCTCAGTTTCGGGGACGTCCCTGGCTCCGAGTACCTCATGCAACTGTTCGCCGACCACCTCATCCACGGCTGGGACCTGGCCCGAGCGATTCAGGGCGACGACCGGCTCGACCCCGCGCTCGTGTCAGCCTGCAGAACCTGGTTCCTCGACCGGGAAGACCTCTACCGGGGCGGTGGCGCCATCGCGGAGCGTCCCGAGATATCGGTGGATGCCGACGAACAGACTGAACTGCTCGCCATGTTCGGCCGCAAAGCTTGAGCTTCCCCCGGTCGAACTGCCGAGGGGTGTCGATCGTTGGTCTCGAAGCTTGCCGAGCTGTTGATACATCGCCTGTTTTAGCGCTTACCTTTGTCCGATGCAACCTCAGGAACAGCGCGCCGCGGCCCTCGCTTTTGCACGCGCTCACCGCGACGAGAATCTCGACATTCTGCTCGACTATGTCGCTCGCCCGAGCATCTCGACGCAGAACATCGGCGTCCTCGAGTGCGCCGAGCATTCTGCTTCGTTGTTGAGGTCGGCCGGATGCAAGGTTCAGGTCATCGAGAGCGACGGCTATCCGGTCGTGCTCGGCGAGATGGTGGCCGAGCCGGACGCACCCACCGTCCTCTTCTACGGCCACTATGACGTCCAGCCGCCCGAGCCGATCGAGGCATGGAACTCTCCCGCGTTCGAGCCCGAGGTGCGAGACGGCCGGATCTTCGGACGCGGAGTCGCCGACAACAAGGGCCAGCACCTCGCGCACATCCTTGCGATCAAGGCCTACAACGAGACTGCCGGCGGAACGCCGATCAACATCAAGCTGATCCTCGAGGGCGAAGAGGAAGCGGGCAGTCCGCACCTCGACGACTTCGTCCGCGCAAACAGAGACGTACTGGCCTGTGATCTCGTCGTCACCTCCGACGGCGGAACCGATCCCTCGGGCCGCCCGCTCGTCTCATTCGGAGTGCGAGGAATGTTTTCGCTGGAGCTCGAGGCTCGGGGCGCGGCCATGGACCTGCACTCGGGTCGCTTCGGCAACATCGCTCCCGACCCGGCCATGGATCTCGTCGATCTGCTGGCGAGCATGCGGGGGCCGGACGGACGCATCACGATCGATGGCTTCTACGACGACGTGCGCGCGCCGACGCCAGGAGAGCTCGATCTCGCATCGAGTGTCCCCTACGACGCGGTCGAGTTCGCCAAGGAGCTGGGCTTGGCCGAGCCGTACGTGACCGACACACTCAAGTACGCGCTCGGCGTCATGTTCGAACCGACGATGACGATCAACGGAATGGTGAGCGGGCACACCGGCGAGGGGGCCAAGTCGATCATCGCCTCGAGCGCACTCGTGAGACTCGAGTTCCGGCTCGTCGTCGACCAGGATCCCGCCGTGATTTTCGAGGCCGTCAAGGCGCACGTCGCCGAGCACGCACCTCACGTCGAGGTTCGTCACGGAGGGGCGATGGCACCGTCGCGCAGCTCGGCCGAGATGCCCGTTGCAAGGCTCATCATCGATGCCGTGCGAGAGGCCAGCGGTCAGGAGCCGGTCATCACTCCATCGGCCGGAGGGTCGCTTCCCGACTATGTGTGGACCAAGACGCTCGGAGTGCCATCGGTGCTCGTCCCCTACGCGAATCATGACGAGGCGAATCACTCGCCGAACGAGAACCTGACGCTCGATGCGTTCTACGGAGGGATCGAGACTTCGATCCACTTGTTCGCGGCGCTCGCACAAGACCACTGGCGTTAGAGATGCGCGGTTTCCCGACTCGGCGTTAGGTCGGGTCTAGCGCGATCTCCAGTCGTTTGTTCGCGCGTCCCTTGGACTTGTAGTTGGCGATGTGAATGGTGCCGACCTCGTCGGTCGCCTTCACATGCGTGCCGCCATCGGCTTGCACGTCTAAGCCCTCGATGTCGAGCACGCGCACCTCGGTGATCTCCTTAGGGAGCAGGTTGATCTTCGTGCGAATGAGGTCCGGATCGACGTTGGCCGCGGTGCGATCGAGGAAACGAATACTAATGCTGCGCGCGTTCTTGACCTCGTCGTTGATCGCCTTGTCGATGTCTTCGACGAGCTCAGCCTTCATTTGCTCGAACTCGAAGTCCATCCGGCCCTTGAGTGGCTGCATGCCACCGCCGGTCACCTTCGCTCCGTAGTCGCGCCAGATGACACCGCAGAGAATGTGCATGGCCGTGTGTGTGCGCATCAGTGAGTAGCGACGATCCCAATCGAGCTCGCCCGAGACAGTGTCTCCCACTTTCGGAACGTCACCTTCGAGCTCGTGCCACACTTCGCCTGCATCACGCTTGAACCCGACGACCTGAGCTCCGTTGAGGGTTCCCAGATCGTGTGGTTGGCCACCACCACCGGGGTAGAAGGCGCTGCGATCGAGCACCACAAGGTTTCCCTCGGCGGCGGTCACCTTGGCGTCGAAGGTTCTGGCGTACGAATCGTGCAGGTAGATCTGCTCGGTGGTCAGCTTGTGCTCCTTTGAACGTCGTTTGGTCGATGTTCGCGCATCAACGGAAGCGGCGTGCAATGACAATCGTCAGGACCGTGACGCTGACCGCGACCGTGTTCGGGATGATGAGGATGAGGTTGCTGATCGAGAGGCCGTAGGCGATCCACAACGAAAAGCCGAAGAGCAGGACCAGGAAGTAGCCGATCGAGACGTCGTCCGATGAGCGCCGCTCCAGGATCCTGCGGATCTGAAGTGCCGGCGCGAGCGCCATCACGACCCCCCAGGTCGCGGCTGCGATTCCCAGCACATTGGCGAGCACAGGCCACCTCCACAAACAGGTGCGCTCGTCCGGGTGGGCCGCGCTCGCTGCGATAAACGCAGGAGGAGCGCTACGCGCGACCACTCGGAATGCTAGCAGGGGCCCGACGGGGCGCCCAGGGGTATTGAGCTCCGCTCCGATGGTCCGCAACGTTTTCGAGCGGTGGCGCGTCTGTTGCAATGAGATGAGAGTTTGGGACGGACACCTAGATCAAGGCGAGCGGCGAACTTGAAGACCTCCGAACGGGACCAGGATTTCGAGTCCTTCTTTCAGGCCCATGCCGAGGGTCTGCGCCGCTTCGGCGTCTTCCTCACCGGCGATCCGGAACGGGGCGCCGACGCAGCCCAGGAGGCAATGGCTCGGGTCTATCGCAAGTGGGGCCGGATCCAGTCGGGCGATCCCAACGGTTACGCCCGAAGGATCGTGCTGAACTTGGTGCGCGGAGCCCACCGCCGGAGCCTTGTTGCGAATCGGCAGCCAAGTTGGGTCACGACCGAGCTTGGATAACAATTCTCGAGGATTTGAGAAGACATCAGTCCGAATTCAAGGAACTTGAGACAAGGTTCGCTGGTATCCGCGCCAGGCTTCGGAGGAGTTCCATTGAGTCGCCTGAGGCTGTTCGATATCCTTCTGTGGAGTCGCGTGACCAACGAGGAAAAGGAAGCCCTCAAAGCTGGGCGGCAGTTCGTTTCTTAAACCCTTTCCGACTTGTCAGTGTTGGATGTGCAAAGTTGCCATAGTCGGCAGGTCCGGCCAGACAACGAAGGATGACGACCATCACCACCGCTAGTGCAGCAGTCGTCTTCATCACAGATGAATATGATGAAAGGGGTCGAGACCGGGCCGACATAGGCGAACGTGTCTCGTACGCCATGCATGCAGGGATGACCACGTCGTTTCCCTCGAATGGAATCGTCATAGTCGGTTTTCGTGACCCCGACGAGGACGACGAGCCACCACTTACGCATCTTGCGCGCATTAGCAAGAGCCGCCTTCGAATCACTACCTTTGAGCGCCGCATCACTCTCGAGGACTTCGAGGAATTCGACCCTCTTATGCTGAATGAGCTTCGTGAGGAGCTTCCAGCTCAACTGCGCCGATATCTCCAGCCCGGCCCAATACCTCCACGAACGTGGGAAGAGACCCGTTCGGTTTTGGCGCGCCTCCGTCCAGAAACCGAACCTGCGATCGCCCGACTAGAGGGGCGCGCCGACACGACTTGGATGCAGGGCAGGAGGCGGGAGATTGTCGTTCTTGAAGCAGATGCCGTAACTATGGCTCTACGAATCAGCGGCATTGCCCGCGGCGTCAATTGGAGACAACCCTTAACCCCCGCGCCATTCCTTCGTGGACTCGAGAACGTTCGGGTTGGCGAGGAGAACGTCCTTGACCGCGACATGCATGTGTTCGGCAACTGGAGCGAACTCGAATCGGATTTCATCGGCGCTGCAGAGTTTGAAAATCGAGGGCGCAGACTGACGATTGTGAACGTCAACCGACGGCCGCTCGAGAAGACTCTTGGTGCAGATCTCATTTACTACTCCCATGACCTCGACGCTTTCGTACTAGTCCAATACAAAATGCTGGAGAGGGAGAAGGGACACCTCAGATTCCGGCCTAACGCACAGTTCGAGAAAGAACTACAGCGCTTGCGTCAAATCCCCGAGGCCGACTGGAACGGTACGCCGAACGGATATCGGCTGAATGCGGCTGCTCTCTATTTGAAGTTCTGTACGAGGGAGCCACCAAGGATTGGAAGGGCACCTGCCCCTGGCCTATACCTTCCGCTTCAACTGTGGGATTCTCTGCATGCCGCAGGTGAGCTACGAGGCCCACGTGGGGGAGCCGTGCTAGACCCGGCAGCACTCCCCCGACATCTAACGAACACCGACTTTGAAAACCTGGTCGGAAGTGGCTGGATAGGTAGTCGAGGCGACGTCACGAAGCAGGTCAACGACCTTGTGCGTGCGGGCTTAGAGGCCGGGCGGTCGCAAATCCTTGCTGCGGAAAGCGGCCCTTCGTTGGACAATGTCGACGAGGATGACCGTGATCTTGTCGATGAGGCATGACGACTGAATCAACTTCTGAATCCCCTGATTTAGTCTTAGTATCTGCGCCGACTAGAGTTTGTGGAAGTAGAAGTCGGTGTTCGGGACGTCGTCCAAGCAGTCGGTCCCGCAATTCCGATACTGGCTTGTACTGATGGCCCATCGGATTCGTCCTCTGTACCCCTGCACATGTTTCCGCTGGAAGTTGATGCGAAGTAACTTCGCTCCTGTCTTCGAAACACTGGCTCGGCCAACGACCTCAGTACATGTTTGTCCGGAGCAGTAATGAATGATCTTGCCTTGCAGCCGACCCTTCCGGTAGCGGATCTGGACGCTGTGGCCAAAGAACCTCCGATTCGTCCACAGTCTGATGTTTAGGGCGCCACCCCGCCGCAGCAGCCGTGGTCTCCAAGTTTCATGTGTCTCAACCAGCAAACGAAACTTCCTGCCGTTGTGGCCAAGGCTCGCCGATTTCACATCTAGTCGCGAGCGAGCGTCATTTGGATCCTTTTTCAACTGAGTATGCGCTGCCGCTGGCACGATGGAGCCAACCGCGAGGAGCACCGCAAGGGCGATCAAGTGGTACCGCTTGAACATCTAGCTTCCTCCGGAGAGCGCGTTGGTAGTACATCCTGGCATGCCGATCGTATTCGGAGTGACCGACGGACGGCGCGCCTAGGAGGGGATGTACCTCGGCCGCTCGAGCAGTTCGTTTCGGGAGTCCATCGCAGTCCTCTCGCCGCCCGACTAAGCACCATCCAACGTACTTAGTGGATGAGTCTGCCTCCATGCTTCCGTTTCCACGTGAAGCCGCTCGATGTAATCGTCAAGCCTTCGTCGATCGACCCGCCAAACACCTCTCCCGCCAACTTTGACCCCAGGAAGTTCGCCCGACCGCACCATTGCGTAGACCTGCGCTTTGCTCACCGACAGATACACAGCAACCTCATCAAGCGCTAGAAGTCGCGGCTCGAGGGGTGGTCGTTCTCCGAGTTCATCATAATCGTTGCCCATGGATCAGAGCTTAGCTAAGGAATACCTCTGCTGGATGAGATGCCTTTGATACTCGTTCCAGGGCAGACGGGCAATCGCAGTATCCAGTGGTGCAGGGGCGGCGTCGCCCGAAGCCCAGACGATCTTTATGTTTCGACCACGTCGCTGGCCTTTGCCTCGGGGGTTGCCCTTCTCTCTCGCCGGCAAATTGATGCGAGAGATGGCTCGCTTGAGCAAGTCGTTACGGTGCTCCGTTCCTGACATTTCCCATGTGCTCGAGGTGCCGAAACGAGCAAGGTAGGCCCTGGTCACAATCTCGTCAGCACGTCCCTGCGAAACACCGCCGCCGGGGCAGTAACTCTTGTCGCCTTTTCCCCGGCAGATATAGGTATTGGCAGCTCGGTTCGGACCCTTCTTGAAGCCCAGCTTCGCTCCACAAACGTCGCAGCAAAGAAGTTCGGAGAGAAGCATGGTGGATGTCGGAGTGGCCGGCGCGTGGTTTGACAGTGCAGCGAGGCGCTCGACTGTCTCATCCCAAAGTTCCATCGAAACGATTGGCTCCCATTGCACAGACAGCCGCTTACCATCCAAAACGCGAAATCCGGCGTAGGTGGAATTCGAGAGAGTCTTCTTGAGCGTCAACCTCGACCACTGTCTCCCCCCCGGACTTGGGATGGTCTGCTCATTCAGCCAATCCGCGATGCGATGGTAGCTTCCGCCCTTAGCGAAGCGAAAAAAGATTTCTTGAACAATTCGTGCCTTCCCCGGATCGATCTCAAACTCCCTTCCACGTCGGACGTATCCGTAGGGAGCAGGTCCGCCACAAGGTAGGCCCTTCATAACTAAATGTCTGTGGGAGGCGCGGGAGTAGTCTGATCTCATCGCGCTCTCGTACTCGGCGAATGCTCCCATTACGTTGCGAAGGAGTCGGCCCTGACTGGTTCCGGTGTCAACGCCGATGTCCAAAAAGATGAGATCGATCCCATCCTTGTCGAAGAGCTCGAACATCTCGCAGAGATGACGAAGTGACCTACCGAAGCGGGAGAGCTTAGGAACGACCACGCCCGAATACCTGTGACGCTCCTCGACGAGCTGGTTCAGAGCCGGCCTTTTTTCGCTGTTTCGGTACCCGGAGAAGTCGATGTCGGAGTAGACGTCAACGAGAGTCAAATCACGATAAGTGCAGTAGCGCTGAATCTGTTCACGGTAGATATCGGGAGCGTGCATACCGTCGCGAGCTCTGGAGACTCTGAGGTATCCAGCGACCTGACTCTGAGCCATGTCATTCCTCCTGCGTGCGCGATCCAAGAGACCGGGATAGAGACATCAAAGCGCCCAAGTGGCGAGCCTTGCCAACAACGCCTCGAGTCAGCGCGCTATTGCGTGCACCCTAAAGTAGGTGAGCATCCGGCAGTCGCTTATTGTCGGTCTAATCGGTGTCGGAGCTCAGGAGTCGCCCGGCTCGGGCCAGTCGTCGCCTCAGGCCACTGCCTGCAGATCCATAGAGAGTTGCTATCAGCAGCAGCCCGACGACCAGCATCGCGACTACTCGGATCCAGGGTGGGCGCGATGGAGGCAGGTCTTCGGCCAAGAGTTCGGACTTTCTTCTCCCGCATTTCCGCGCCTCTCCCACTGGACGCGACTGATTAAGAAACCTAACCCTCACATTTTCGGGCGCATCAACCTTGGCCCAGGCCCCGTTCCTCGCTGTGACGTACGTCACAGCGAGGGCCCAACTAGCGTGATAGCGCGACTCAACTCGCCCCACCCGAGAGGGCGCGGCTCAAAGGATAGGTATCCCGCACTCCTAAAGTCGGTAGTTCTCCCGATTCGCTCCGGCCCCCGGTTCTCTAGCGTCGATTTCGTCAAGCAGACGAGTGAGGAGGACCACATGCGGAGGATCAAGATCGGGCGAAACCCGGCGTCGGGGTTCAGGCACCCGCGAGCACCACACGAGGTCAAGGCGATCAAGAAGCGAGTAGTCGCCCTACTATGCGCATCGGCGTTCGTGTTCGCCCTTACGGGAACGGGCGGAGCGGGTGAGACAGACCGAACGGGCTAAGCCGAGGGGTGGTTTGCGCCGCCGGGCATAATGACAAGCATGGATTTATTGTCCGGACTGAATCCCGTCCAGCGTGCCGCCGTCGAGATGCCCGAGGGGCCAGTCCTCGTCGTGGCCGGTGCCGGTTCGGGCAAGACCAGGGTCCTCGTCTACCGGATCGCCTACCTCCTCGAGAACGGGATCGCCCCGGAATCGATCATCGCCATCACCTTCACGAACAAGGCCGCGGGCGAGATGCGGCACCGGGTCGCCGAGCTCATCGGACCGACCGCCGACGAGATCTGGGTTTCGACCTTCCACAGCGCCTGCGTTCGCATCCTGAGACGCGAGGCCCCGCGGATCGGCTACGCCAACAGCTTCTCGATCTACGACTCGAGTGACTCGCTGCGGCTCATCCGAATGATCCTCAAGGATCTGAACATCGACGAGAAACGCCTTCCGCCCCGGGGAGTTGCGGCCGCCATCAGCAACGCGAAGAACAAGCTGATGGACGCGGGCCTGTTCTCCGACTTCGCCGAGAATCCCTACGAGAAACGCATCGCGCAGGTCTACACGGAATACGAGAAGCGGCTCGCCGAGCAGAGCGCGTTCGACTTCGACGACCTCATCATGCGAACCGTCCAGGTCTTCGACAAGCATCCCGACGCGCTCGCTCGCTACCAGGGCCGATTCCGTCACGTGTTGATCGACGAGTTCCAGGACACGAACCACGCACAGTCACGGCTCGCGACGTTGCTCGCCGGTAAGTGGCGCAACATCTTCGTCGTCGGCGATGCGGACCAGGGGATTTACGCGTTCCGCGGAGCGACCATCAAGAACCTGCTCGACTTCGAGCGCGACTGGCCTGAAGCGAAGGTCGTGACGCTCGAGCAGAACTATCGGTCGACGCGCACGATCCTCGACGCGGCGAACGCGGTCATCGAGAACAACGCGATGCGCAAACCGAAGGCGTTGTGGACCGCACAGGAGGGCGGCGAGAACATCGTTCGCTATCACGCCTCGGACGAACACGACGAGGCCGCCTGGATCGCGCTGGAGGTGCGCAAGCTCTCCGAGCAAGGTCATCCATTCGCCGATGTCGCGATCTTCTATCGCACGAACGCACAGAGCCGCGTGCTCGAAGAGGCGTTCAACGCAGCGAGCCTTCCTTACAGAGTCGTAGGTGGAGTCGGGTTCTACGACCGCAAAGAGATCAAGGACATGATGGCGTGGCTGCGCGCTGCGATGAACCCTCTCGACACGATCAGTGCCGAGCGGCTCTGCGGCGCGCCCAAGCGAGGCATCGGCCCCGGCTCGATCTCAAAGATCCAAGCGTTTGCCGCGTCGCGCGTCATGCCACTCGGCAACGCGTTCGACTCCGCGGAAGAGGTCGATGGGATCAGCAAGAAGGCGCGCGGAGGGGCTCTTGAGATCGGGCGCATCCTGCAGCACATCCGCGAACTCGATCAATCCGGCGTTCCGATCGCGGACATCGTCGCGTCGACGTGGGAGAAAACCGGCTACATGGCCGAGCTTCAGGCCGAGCGCAGTTTCGAGTCGCTCTCTCGCCAGGAGAACCTCAAGGAGCTCGCCGGAAGCGCGGCCGAATACGACGAGAACACGGAGCAGGGGAGCCTCACCGACTTCCTCGAGCGCGTCGCGCTCGTCAACGACACGGACGAGGAGGAGGGCGAGGAGACCGGCGTCACCTTCATGACGATGCACAACGCCAAGGGTCTCGAGTTCCCGATCGTGTTCATAGTCGGCATGGAAGAGGCCGTCTTTCCACACGTTCGCTCGCTCGCCGATCCCGAACAGCTCGAAGAGGAGCGGCGACTCTGCTACGTCGCAATCACCCGCGCGCAGGAGCGGCTCTATCTGCTGAACGCGTGGAGGCGGAGGCTGTGGGGGCCGGACGCGAACTACAACACCCCCTCGCGCTTCCTCAAGGAGATTCCCGAAGACCTCATCACCGAGGCCGACAAGAAGGACCTCATGACGACTCGCCGGTCCTCGGTCGACAAGCCGAAGACAACCGGCGGGCGAGACCTGTCCCGCTTCAAGTTGGGGGCCGAGGTCGAACACGATCGCTGGGGCCGGGGGATCATCGTCGACCTGCGCCAGAGCGCTCTGGGCATGGAGGCCACGATCCACTTCACTGAATTGGGCTCGGACAAGCGCCTGGACCTGACCCTGGCCCCCATCAAGGTCGTCTGACAAGACCCCCCGATACCAGCCTCACCAGGCAATTCGTGACTATGGCCCCGAAACCGACAGCGTGTGACACATATGGTTGATTCGCGCCACAAGGGGTACGAGCAAGAACAGCCTGCGCTGGGGGCGCAGAGGTGTCAGTAAATAGAAGGAGGTCAGTCAATGGGAATCGTGTGGACCATTCTTGCCATCATCGGTCTCATCGTCGTTCTTCAGTTCATCTTCTAAGACGGCGACCGAAGAATTACCGAGCAGAACGCACGCCATTTCGGGCGTGCGTTTTGCGCGTTTGGAGCAGTTGGTAATCCGGCCTCCAGGCGGGGGGCGCCCGTAGACTTGGCCGGATATGAGTCTCAAGAAAATCGGCCTGTGGCTCCTCTTGGGCTTTTTCGTGTTTTTCATGGTTCAGTCGCCCAGCGAGGCCGCGGACGTCGTCCGAACGACCGGCCAGAACGTCGGCGATATTCTCAGCGCGACCGCTAACGCTTTCTCGGACTTCCTCTCCAACCTCTTCTGATGCGCAGGCGTCGTCTCCAGCTGAGTTGGTCCTACGGCCCCCGGATCACTTACGACAGGTACCTGTCGCCCGGCGAGAAAGTAGCCTTCGAGGTCCGCAGGCACGCCGCCGCACTGCTGGGGCCTGTCAGTCAGGCAGTGGGGGCGTGGATCCTGTTCTTCATCCTCCATAACTGGCTCGATCTTCCGAGCGATTCGAACCCGATCGACACGATCATGTTCATCGCCGTCATGGTCCTGACGCTGAGGGCCGTCTGGAAATGGTTCGAGTGGCAGATCGAACGAGTTCTCGTGACCAACAAGCGCATCATCGAGGTCTCAGGAATCATCACGCGCAAGGTCGCCTCGATGCCACTGGGCAAGGTAACGGACCTGACTTACCAACGGGGGCCTCTCGCGAGGCTGTTCAACTATGGAGAGCTGATTCTGGAGTCGGCGGGCCAGAAACAGGCACTCGAGTCGATCTCGTACATCCCGCGACCCGACGAGTTCTACCGGGACTTCACCGAGATGTTGAACAACGCCGGGGTCATTCCGGCATCGTTGGACGACAAGGACACCGGAGAGATCCCCCGCGTACGGCTCTAACCTCTAGCGTTCCTCGATCGTTACCGAGAGCATGTAGACGGGATTCACCGGCCGGTCCTGCGTGGCCGGATCGGTGCTGGTCTCGACTTTCTGAATCTTGTCCAACGTCTCGTAGGACTCCTCGGACGCCTGACCGAAGTACGAGTACAGGGGTTGAAGACCGGCGGGCTCGAGCTTCTTTACGCCGTCAAGCGCGTCCTTGGCGTCGTGGGTCACGATGAAGAACTGGCTTCCCTGCGTGTCGGGGCCGGAGTTCGCCATCGCCAGCGCTCCGAAGGTGTAGACCGCCGACTTGGCCGGGAGCTCGTCGGCGAACTCGTAACCCGGGCCCCCGCTTCCGTCGCCCGCGGGATCGCCTCCCTGGATCACGAACTCGTTGATGACCCTGTGCCACGTGAGCCCGTCGTAGAACCCGTCCTCCGCGAGGAAGATGAAGTTCGCCACGGTCGACGGAGCCTCCTCCTCCAAAAGATCGACCTCGATGGTTCCACAGCTCGTCTCGATGGTGGCCCAGTAGTCGACGCCCGGACTGATGATCTGCTCCTGGGTGGCGGGCTGCTCATACTGTTTGGCGTTGTTCTCGGGCGGATCCTCGGCGTCGCACCCGGGGTTGCCTTGGGCCTCCTCCTGCTCGCCCGTCGGAGTGGTGTCCTCTCCGTCGTCCTGATTCATGATCGCGAACCCGGTGATGAGGGCGAGCACTATGAGGATCGCGACGCCCGAAGCGATCCGTCCGTTGCGTCTGCGCCGCAACTCTTCCTTGCGCTTCCGCGCCTCGGCGGCCTGCTGAGCGGCGCGAGCGCGCGTCCTTTTGTCGTCTTTACCCGGCACTTCTTCTCCAACGTTTGAGTCGGGATGTCACCAGGTCGCCGCCTGGCCCCCGTTCTGAAGTCAACGATTGCAGATGATAGGCGACCACCGAAGCAAGTGAGGCGGCGTTCAATGGCTCCGCGACGACCTCGTCTGCAATGCCGAGTCTCTCGAGCTCGAGCGCGCTCACCTGCAGGAGATCCGCAGCCTCCTGAGCACGGGTTGAGTCGCGCCAAAGGATCTCGGCGGCGTACTCGGGTGCAATGACTGAGAAGGCCGAGCCTGCATACGCGATGAGCCGGTCGCCCACTGCGAATGCGAGCGCTCCGCCACTTCCGCCCTCGCCAGTGATGACGTTGAGCACCGGCACGTCCGCGCGCAACATCCCCTCGATGAGCCGCGCGATCTCGCTTGCGATGCCCGCGTTCTCCGACGTCTCCGAGGGATTCGCTCCCGGCGTATCGATCAGCGTGATGATGGGGAGCTTGAGACGGCGTGCGATATCCACGGCGCGGCGGGCCTTGCGGTAGGCGGCGGGACCGGGGGCCATGGAACGGTCTAGCGCCATCACCACGAGGCGACGGCCGCGCAGTCGGCCGAGCGCCACCACGACGGCGGGATCCTCTCGTCCCGCCCGGTCCCCCTGGAGGATCGCGTGCGAGTCGAGCGCTTCGCTCAGCAGCTCGGGCCCGCGTGGACGTGCAGGCGAGCGGGCGGTCTGGACAGCGTCCCACCCGGAGATGCGCTCGGCTGGAGCGGGAGGGGGTGGGTCCACGGGTTGCGGATCGTCGGGAGTCAGAACGCTGAGCACGTGCGCGATGGTTCGCCCAACTTCGAGTGGGGGGACGACGGCGTCGACGAGCCCGGCCCCCAGCGCGGTCTCGGCGCTGTGCGACCCGGCCAGCCTTCGACCTGTGAAGGTCTCGACCAATCGGGGGCCGGCGAAACCGATGCGCGCTCCGGCCTCGGCGATCGTGACGTCCGCAAGGGAGCCGATGCTGGCGAAAGGACCGCCCGTCGTGGGATCGGCGAGCACAGCGACGTATGGCTGAGTCGCAGCCTCGAACGCGATGCGAGCCGACGCGACGCGGGCCATCTGGACGAGAGAGCGCATTCCCTCCTGCATGCGCGACCCGCCCGTCGCAAGGCGCAGGACGAAGGGCACGCGGCGCTCGGTGGCACGCTCGAGCGCCCGGGCGACTCGTTCACCCGCGACGTCTCCGACCGAGCCCCCGAAGAACGAGAAGTCGAAGGCGGCAACCTCCACTGCGATCCCGCCTATGCGGGCCGGGCCCGCGAGGACCGACTCGTCGGATTCCGAGCGCTCCCGTGTGAGGGACATCGCATCGAGGTAGCCGGGGAAGCCGAGCGGATCGGAGGTCGAGAGGTCGTCGGCGACTGGCTCGAACGAGCCTTCGTCGACCACGTGCTCTACGGCCTTCAATCCGCCTCCCGTGCCAGGTGAGTTAGCCTCCGACGGTAACAATCCCTCGGCAGAAGCCCGCGATCGTGTCAAAGGAGCTAGCGATCGTCTCGACGATCGCGCGAAGGAGACACCTAGCGTGCCATCAGGACGACCTCGGATACTGGTTGCCAAACCCGGCCTCGACGGCCACGACCGGGGCATCAAGGTCGTCGCCCGAGCGCTGAGAGACGCCGGGATGGAGGTCATCTACACCGGGCTGCACCAGACACCCGAGCAGATCGCATCGGCCGCCATCCAGGAGGACGTCGATGCCGTAGGGCTGTCCTGCCTCTCCGGGGCGCACATGACCCTTTTCCCGAAGGTCGTGCGGCTGCTCGAGGAGCAGGGCGGTTCCGAGATAGCCGTCTTCGGAGGCGGGATCATCCCCGAGGGCGACATTCCAGCCCTCAAGGAAGCGGGAATCAGCGAGATCTTCACTCCCGGCGCTACGACCACGGCGATCGTCGGCTGGGTAAGGGAGCACGTCGCCGACAAACAGGAGGCCTAGTTTTTGGATCTGTTCGAATACCAGGGCAAGGAGATGCTGAGACGTTTCGAGGTGCCCGTTCCTGAGGGACGAGTGGCATCCACCCCGGACGAAGCCGCGGCGGCGGCCGCCGGGCTCGGGGGCAAAGTCGTGGTCAAGGCCCAGGTGCAGGTCGGAGGCCGCGGCAAGGCCGGTGGGATCAAGGTCGCCGAGTCATCCGCCGAGGCCCGCAAGGTCGCCGAGCAGATTCTCGGAATGGACATCAAGGGTCACACCGTCAAGCGCGTGCTCGTCGAGCGGGCCGGTGACATCAAAGAGGAGTACTACCTCTCGTTTCTCATCGATCGAGGCGAGCGCAAGTTCCTCGGCATGATGAGCGCCGAGGGCGGAGTCGAGATCGAGCAGGTCGCCGAGGAGAACCCGGAAGCGATCTCCCGAGTGCACATCGATCCCTCGCTCGGTATCAGCGACTTCCACGCCCGCAAGCTCGTCTTCGGGGCGAAGGTGAACCCCGACGCTCGCAAGGGTGCGATCGCGATGATCCCCAAGCTCTACCGGGCGTTCGTCGAACTCGATGCATCACTCGTCGAGGTGAACCCGCTGGTGCTGACCGGTGACGGCAAGGTCGTCGCCCTTGACGCAAAGGTGACCGTCGACGATTCAGCGGATTACCGGCATCCCATCTTCGCCGAGCTTCGAACCGCACACGAGGTGCCGGAGCAGGAACGGTTTGCAAAAGAGCGAGGCCTGAACTTCATCAAGCTCGACGGAGATGTCGGCATCATCGGAAACGGTGCAGGCCTCGTTATGTCGACGCTCGACGTGGTGAAAGCTGCTGGTGGCGATGCGGCGAACTTCCTCGATGTCGGCGGTGGTGCGGGGGCCAAGACTCTGTCGAGCGCGATCGAGGTCATTACTTCGGACGAGAACGTCAAGAGCATCTTTCTCAACATCTTCGGCGGCATCACGCGCGGCGACCTGGTTGCGGAAGGAATCATCGACGCGCTCGGCCGCCTCGACGTGACCATCCCGATCGTCGTACGGCTCGACGGCACGAACGCGGAAGAAGGCCGGAAGATGCTCGCCGACACTCCGCACCCGATGTTGCATTCGGAGGACACGATGCTCGGGGCCGCCAAACGGGCCGTCGATCTGGCCGGTGGCCGGGCCGGCTCGGCGGGACCGCAGAACGGTGGTGCGGGTTAGATGGCGATCCTTGTCGATAACAACACCAAGCTCGTCGTCCAGGGACTTACCGGACGCGAGGGCAGGTTCCATTCGTTACGCAACAAGGCCTACGGAACCGATCTCGTCGCCGGCGTGACTCCCGGTAAGGGTGGGACCGATGTCGAGGGCGTTCCGGTCTTCGACACCGTCGCCGAAGCGGTGACCGAGACCGGTGCGAATACCACGATGGTCTTCGTCCCACCGCCCTTTGCGGCCGATGCGATTCTCGAGGCCTACGACGCGGGCATCGAAACCATAATCACCATCACCGAGGGCATCCCCGCAATGGACATGGCGCGGGCCGTCGGTTACATCCGCGGGCACAAACGCGGGGCCAGCTTGGCGGGACCGCAGAACCAAAATGACGGAAGCGGGGCGACGCTTATCGGGCCGAACTGCCCCGGCGTCATCTCCCCCGGACAGGCCAACGTCGGCATCATCCCGACCGAGGTCTGCGAGGCCGGACCGATCGGTCTCGTGAGTCGCTCGGGAACGCTCGTGTACCAGATCGTTCACGAGCTGAGTCAGAAGAGCCTGGGCCAATCGACCTGCGTCGGGATCGGAGGCGATCCGATACCGGGAAGTGACTTCATCGACGTGCTGTCGCTGTTCAACGCGGACGATCAGACTGAACTGGTCGTGATGGTCGGCGAGATCGGTGGTGACGCCGAGGAGCGCGCTGCCGCCTGGATCAAGGACAACATGACCAAGCCCGTCGTTGCCTACATCGCCGGCTTCACCGCACCCGAAGGGCAAGCGCATGGGTCACGCGGGCGCCATCATCTCCGGATCAAAGGGGACAGCTCAGGCGAAGGCCGACGCACTGGAAGCGGCAGGCGTCAGGGTAGGTCGGAACCCGACGGTGGTCGCAGACCTGGTCGTCGAAGCGCGCGGAGGCTAGCCCGAAGCTTTGGCTCGACGCTCGGCGTCCAAGGCCCACGAGCGCCAGGACTCAGGCAACTGTGGAGCCGCGAGCAGCTCGGATGCCCTGGAGTGGTCGTCTTCGTAGATGCGCCCGATGAGGTCGACGGTTACCGAGTGGTCCGGGCGGCTCAGAACAATGGCAGGGTCGCCCGCCGCGACATCTCCCTCTTCGACGATGCGCAGATATGCACCCCAGCGTGACGCCGCCGCGAATCGCCGGGCAAAGGTGCGATCGCCCATGCGGTTGGCGAGCTTGTAGCAGGGGAGCCTGGGCTGTGCAACTTCGAGCACCGTGTTGCCGACCCTCCAGCGTTCGCCGACGAGGGCCCCATTGACGTCAATTCCCGCCAGCGTCAGGTTCTCCCCGAAGGTGGCCGGCGCGATCGGTCTCCCAAGCTCGGCGGACCACCAGTCGTAGTCCTCGAGCGCATAGGCGTAGATCGCCTGGTCGGGCCCACCGTGATGCTTGCGGTCGGCTTGATCGTCGCCATCGATGTTGACTCCTCTCACAGCCAGGCGTCCCTCGACCGGTTCCTTCCAGATCGCCGAGGTGTACCGCTTGCCGTTGAGGTCAAACTCCCGTGGGGTGCCCACGTTGACCGAGACGACTCGAGAATCATTCATGCTCTCTCCAATGCTTTTGATCCGCCAACTATTTCACCGAAGGTGAGGTTGCCGTGAGAGAGGTCGAGGGAGTGGCCGGAGCGCCGTGGGAGCGTGAGCTTCGAGGTCGTTTCGATTCGCTGGTCGTGGAGTCCGAGATTCTTGCGGACAATCCGCTCGGCGACCCCGCCAAAAGGCCGCTGTTCGTCTACCGCGCGCCAGGCGTGACCGACGACGGTTCCTATCCGAGCGTCTACCTCATCCAGGGTATGACCGGGCAGGTTGACATGTGGCTGGCGCGCAGTGCGTTCGAGCCCACTGTGATCGAGCGCGTCGACGAACTGTTCGCGTCGGGTGGCTGTCCCCCAGCTGTCGTCGTCTTCGTTGATGCGTGGACGAGCTACGGCGGATCGCAGTTCATCAACTCGACCTCGACAGGTCGCTACCTCGACTACCTCTGCGACGAGGTCGTTCCGTTCGTGGACGAGCGTTACCCGACGCAGGCTGCGCGCGAAAAACGAGGGTTGACCGGCAAGTCGTCGGGCGGTTATGGAGCCATGGTGGTTCCGATGCTGCGGCCTGATGTCTTCGGCGCTTTCGCAAGTCACGCCGGCGATGCGCTCTTCGAGGCTTGCTACCAAACGGAGTTCCCGATCACCGCGCGAGTGCTGCGCGACCGGTTCGATGGAAGCTTCGATGTTTTCTTCGACCGCTTTCGTGCAGCACCCAACCTGGACTTCGGACTCTACGGTCACGCGCTCAACACCTATGCGATGGGGGCCTGCTATTCGCCCGACCCGGACAACCCGGGGAAGGCTCTGCTGCCGTTCGACATCGAGACGGGACGGTTGATCGACGAGATCTGGCAGCAGTGGCTCGAATGGGATCCGGTGCGCATGGCTCCGAAGCGGGCCGACGCACTCAAGTCGATGAAGCGCATCTACCTCGACGCGGGCAAAAGCGACGAGTACTTCCTCGACCTGGGGGCGCAAGCCTTTGCCAAGGAGCTCGATGCACTCGGCGTGGACTACACACTCGATCTCTTCGAGGGCAAGCACGGGGGATTGCAGTATCGCTACCCGGGGGCCATCAAGGAGCTGGTGGAAGCCCTGGCCTCGTGATTTCTGGCGCTCTAAATAGGACATAATCACCTGGCGGAAGGGAGGAACTGGAATGGATCTGCTACCTGATCGAGCCGCGTGGTACGTCGTCGGGCCGTTGATCGGCCTTCTCGTTGCGGGCATGTTCGCCCTCGCCAACAAGCCTCTTGGGGCCAGCGGGGCCTACGTTCAGACCATCGCAGCCCTCCGTAAACGAGCCTCTGAACCATGGAGAGCCTGGTACTTCGTGGGCATTCTCGTTGGCGCGGTTATCGCAAGCGCGCTTCAAGGAAGACTGCAACTCCGCACGGGTTACCAGCTAATGCTCGACGTCTGGTCCTTCCCCGCAACCATTATCGTGCTCGCCATCGGCGGCATCGTGATGGGATACGGAGCTCGAATGGCAGGCGGCTGCACATCGGGCCACGGGCTATGCGGGACGTCCGCTCGATCCATAGCGAGCTTTACTGCGACCGCGACCTTTATGAGCGTCGCAATCGTCGTCACGTTCGTTCTTCACTGGTGGACCGGAGGACGACTGTGAAGCTTGTTGGGTTTCTCTTTGGCACCGCCTTCGGGTTCTTGCTCGCGCTCGGCGGTCTCAACGAGTACGAGGTCATACACAACATGCTGCTGCTCGAGGACTTCCAGCCGTACCTGATCATGGCCTCGGCGGTCGCCGTTGCGGCACCGATCGTGTGGATGCTCGAGCGGCGGAACTGGACGACGCCTTTCGCCGGACCGATCAGTCCTGGGCGGTCCAAGGCGGAGCGCCACCACATCGCCGGTTCGGCCATCTTCGGAACCGGATGGGCGGTCGCCGGTACGTGCCCGGCCCCCGCCCTCGCGATGACAGGCAGTGGAGCGATGCTCGGAGCCGTGGTCGCCGCCGGCATGTTCGTCGGGCTGATGACGCGCGATTACGTCGAGACGCGCGCCGGCATAGGGCTTGCGGATCTCGATCTAGGGATGAGGGTCGCTCCGAAGGTCGGGGCGCGCACCTAGAGCTAGCTCGCTGTCGGGCACGTTCGCAAACCTGGCGACGTCGGCGGGCATCCCCCGCGATGATGGCCGACGTGGAGGAGATCGAGCTTGTCGTCGCCCATAACGAGCGCGCGACTCTGCGCGTCGGCGACGTGTTCCTGAAGATCGACGCTGATCAGAACCGCACCGACGTCGAGGTCGAGGCGATGGCGTTGGCGCCGGTCCCGACCCCGGAGATCCTGTGGCGGAAGCCGCCCGTGCTCGCGCTCGCCTCTCTCCCGGGGACGGCACTCGGCCACCTCGGCGAGCCGTCTAGCGCGTCGTCGGCGGCGTGGGCCGCGGCGGGTGCCGCCGTCCGGACGCTGCACGACGCGCCGCTGCCGCCATGGCCCGGTCGGAGCCTGGACGAGCTCGCATCCCGCCTCGCCGGCGAGTGCGAGTGGCTCGTCGCCAACGACGTCCTTCCCGCCGACGTGGTCACGCGCAACCGCCGGCTCGCCGAGACTGCGCTCCGGCCGTGGACACCGGTGTTTATCCACGGGGACCTGCAGGTCGACCACTTCTTCGTTGCCGGTGACGAGGTCACCGGCGTCGTCGACTGGTCCGAGGCGTCCCAGGGCGACGGGCTCTTCGACCTCGCCACCCTCACGCTCGGACACGAGGAGCACCTTGGCGACGTCGTCGCTGGCTACGGCACTGACGTGGACCGCGACCTCATCCGAGCGTGGTGGTCGTTGCGATGCCTGCTTAACGTCCGCTGGCTGATCGAGCACGGCTTCGGCCCGCCCGAGGAGATGCCCGAGGTCGCCGTGCTGCGATCCCGGCCGTGAGGCTCACGAGCCCGACGGCTACAGGTTCCCGTTCTGCCGCTGTCGTCCGGGCCAACGAGGTTATGGACCTCGTGAACATGAGGTGGTGGCCGAACAACCCCAAGCGTATCGGGTTGGGGCATCGCCCCGATGTGCAGTTGTCGGACAAGGCGAACGTTTTCTGATCGGTACTAGCTAGAGGCGGACGCCCACGCTTCCTTTAGCTTGACTCCCCCCAGTCCGGAGGATGGCGTCGGAGTAGAGACGACCCGCCATCCGGATCAGCACCACACCCGAGCCGAGCATGATGAGAAGCGCTGTGACGATCTGCCACGCGGCGACGTCGCCAGTGGCGATGCGCACCGGCAGGATCAATGGGGCCGTGAATGGAACCAGACTTCCGACTATGCCGAGAACGGAGTCGGGGGAGTTCGCCACGAAGATCGCGCCGAACAGTGCCGCGAGCAGCGCCATGCTCAACGGCATGGTCGTTGACTGCAAATCCTCCTGCCGCGCGGCGATCGCACCGGACACCGCAAAGAGACAGGCGTAGAAGATGTAACCCAACACGAACCACAGGAGCACGTTGAGAAGGGTCATGATCATTCAGGTGACCCGCCCCCTTTATGGTGTTGATCGTGGCGGGCCGCATGGTGGTTCTGATCTCTGGCTCGGGCTCCAACATGGAGGCCCTTGCCGACGCCTGCCTCGAGGGCCAGGTCCCAGGTGACATCGTCGCGGTCGTGGCCGATCGCGAATGCATCGGGCTGAAGCTGGCCGAGCAAAGGGAACTGAATCACCTTCTCGTGCGTCCGAAGGACTATGAGTCACGAGAGGCCTGGAACGAGGTGCTGCGAGATGAGGTTGCGTCCCGAGAGCCGGATCTCGTCGTCTCGGCCGGCTTCATGCGAATCCTGGCCCCCGTTTTCGTGGACGCGTTCGAGGGCAAGCTCATCAACCTTCATCCTTCGCTTCTCCCGTCCTTCACGGGTGCCCATGCGGTGCGCGACGCGCTCGACTTCGGCGTAAAGGTCACCGGGAGCACCGTCCACTTCGTCGACAACGAGGTCGATCACGGACCGATCATCATGCAGAAGCCCACACCCGTGCGGGACGATGACACCGAGGAAACGCTGCACGAGCGCATCAAGGCGCTCGAGCACCGACTCTTGCCCGAGGTCTGTGCCCTCTTCCTGGAGGGTCGGGTCGAGCTCATCGACCGACGCGTACGGATCAAGTCTCGTGAGCGGTAAGGTCCCACGATGGCGATGAAGGGTGCGCTCATCAGCGTGTCGGACAAGACGGGTGTCGTGGATTTCGCACGCGGGCTACAAGAAGCCGGGTTCGAGATCATCTCGTCCGGGGGAACCGCGGAGGTGCTGGCTGAGGCCGGGGTCAAGGTCAACAAAGTGGCCGACCTCACGGGTGCACCCGAGATACTCGACGGACGCGTCAAGACGCTTCATCCCAAGATCCATGGTGGCATCCTGGCCGACCGGCGGAAGGACTCTCATGTCGCCGAGCTCGCCAAGCACGGGATCGCCCCGATCGATCTGGTCGTGGTCAATCTCTATCCGTTCGAGCAAACCGTCGCCCGGCCCGAGGTCACGGAGGACGACGCCATCGAGAACATCGATATCGGTGGGCCGGCAATGGTGCGCGCCGCGGCAAAGAACTGGCATTCGGTTGCCGTTGTTGTGACCCCCGACCACTACGACATCATTCTCGATGAGATCAGGGATTCAGGCGAGGTGTCGCTCGACACGCGCCGAACGCTTGCGGTCGAGGCATTTCGGCATACGTCTGCTTACGACGCGGCCATCGTTGACTATTTCGGCGCGGACGAGAGCTGGCCCGAGCGCATGGTCATATCCGCGACCAAGATCATGGATCTCCGTTACGGAGAGAATCCGCACCAAGAGGCCGCGTTCTATGCCACTGGGGCACAACAGGGCCTGGCGGGAGCCGAGCAATTGCACGGCAAGGCTCTCAGCTACAACAACCTGCTCGACACCAACGCCGCGTACGAACTCGTGTCAGAGCTCGATGAGTATGCCTGCGCGATCATCAAGCATTCGAATCCCTGCGGGGTAGCGATCGCTTCGTCGATTCACGAGGCCTACGTCCGAGCCTACGAATGCGATACGACGTCCGCCTTTGGCGGGATCATTGCGCTGAACTCGCTCTGCACCCAGGCGGCGGCCGAGGAGATCGCCAAGATCTTCTGCGAAGTCGTAATCGCGCCGTCGTTCGAACCCGGAGCCCTCGAGGTGCTGACCGCCAAGAAGAATCTCCGCATCCTGCAGGCTCCGTTGTTCACCTTGTCCGACACCGAGGTACGACGTGTGGCCGGCGGCCTTCTGCTCCAGACCTCCGACGGCCCCGACGACGCGACAGGGGCAAAGGTTGTGACCAAGACGCAACCGACCGAGGAGCAACTTGCCGATCTCCGATTGGCGTGGACGATCGTTAAGCACGTGAAGTCGAACGCCATCGTGCTGGTCAAGGACGGCGCTGCAGTCGGAGTCGGGGCGGGACAGATGAGTCGTGTCGAATCGACTCAACTCGCCGCGCGCCGAGCAGGCGAGCGCGCGGCAGGCACGGTGTGCGCGTCGGATGCCTTCTTTCCATTCAGGGACGGGCTCGATGCCGCGGTCGAGGCGGGGGCCGTGGCAGTCATCCAGCCCGGTGGCTCGGTGAGGGATGATGAGGTCATCGAAGCTGCGGACGAACACGGCATCCCTATGCTCTTCACCGGACGTCGTCACTTCAGGCACTAGGGGGCCTTATTGGAGAACGAGAAGCTCGTCCAGGTCTTCAGGGGGGAAGGGGGCGCGCCACGCTTAGAGTTGCTGCGCTCGGTGCTCGCGGGTAACGACATCGACTGCGTCATACAGGGCGGTGAGATCGGCGCGGCCTACCCGGTGACCGTGGGTTCGCTATCGGAGTTCGTGATCTTCGTTCGTGAGGAGGACGCCGAGGCAGCAACCGAGCTCCTCAAAGAGATCGACGAAGAACCCCAAGATCGAGGTGATAAATGACGGCCAAGATAATCGACGGGAAAGCCATTGCCGCTGAGGTGCGGGGCGAGGTGGCTTTGGCCTGCGCCGAGCTCGCCAAAGAGGGCGTGATCCCGGGGCTCGCCACGGTGCTCGTTGGGGACGACCCGGCGAGTCACGTCTACGTGCGATCGAAACGCAAGAGCTGCGCCGAGGTCGGGATCAAATCTTGGGACCACGACCTCCCCGCCGATACGAGCCAGGCCGCGCTCTTAGATCTGATCGACAAGCTCAACGCAGACGATGCTGTCCACGGCATCCTCGTGCAGATTCCGCTCCCCGAACACGTCGACGAGCAAACGATCCTCGACGCGGTCGCCCCGACAAAGGACGCGGACGGCTTTCATCCCTACAACCTCGGCCGGCTGCTCTCCGGAAGTCCGATCGTTGCACCCGCGACGCCGGCCGGTATCCAGCAGCTGCTGCTTCGTACTGGAGTCGAAACCTCGGGGGCCGAGATGGTCATCGTAGGTCGCAGCAACATCGTCGGCAAGCCGATGGGCGCGCTCATGGTCCAAAAGGAAGATGGCGCGAACTCGACGGTCACCATTTGTCACACGCGCACGAAAGACCTTGCCGAGCACACGCGCCGCGCGGACATCCTCATTGCCGCGATCGGACGCGCCCACGCCATCACGGGCGACATGGTCAAGGAGGGTGCTGTCGTAATCGATGTGGGCATGAACCGCACCGATCAGGGACTCGTTGGGGATGTGGACTTCGAGACGGTCAAAGAGGTCGCCTCCGCGATCACGCCGGTTCCCGGTGGGGTCGGCCCAATGACGATCGCGATGCTGCTCAGCAACGTCGTGTCGCAGACAAGACGGAGTCTCGCCTAGCTCTCCAGCAGCTCTGTGAGCGCGGGCAGGGCGCCCAGGAACTCGTCGAGAAGCTCGGCATCCAGATGGGTGCCTGCTCCGCTGGACATCAGTTCGAGGGCATCGGTTGCGGGAATTGCAGGGCGGTAAACGCGGTCGCTCGTCAGAGCGTCGAACACGTCGGCGATGGCAGCGATCCGACCCTCTACGGGAATCTCTCTGCCTCTGAGCCCCAGCGGATACCCCCGCCCATCAACGCGCTCGTGGTGAGTTCCGGCGATGCTGGCTGCGGTGTCCATGAGCTCTGAATGTGAGCCCGCGAGGATGCGCTGTCCGATCTCGGCATGGCGTTGCATTTCAAGTCGTTCCCTGCGGTCGAGGGGGGCCGGCTTGAGAAGGATGCTGTCGGCGATTGCGATCTTGCCGACATCGTGCATCTGACTGGCGATCCTGATGGTCTCGGCTCGATGCAAGCCCAGCCCGATCGTCTCCGCAAGGAGCATGCAATACCGACTCATGCGTTCGATGTGCGCACCGCTCGCCGGATCTCTGAGCTCGGCGGCCATCGACAGACGCTTGACCGTTTCTTCCTGAGATAGCCGCAGGTCCTCCTTTATGGCCTCGACCCGCTCGAGAGCCGCGGAGAGCGCCCTGGTCCGCTGAACCACGACGTCCTCGAGGCGTTCGCTGCGAACCTGGAGACGCAGATGGAGCGACCTGGTTTCGAGAAGGTTCGCGATCCTCAGCACCATCTCGGTGGGATCCAGAGGTTTGGTGAGGAAGTCCTTTGCTCCAAGTGAGAGCGCGCGCTGCCGGGCCTCCATGCTGAGGTCGGCAGTGACGATCACGATTGGGACGTAGGAGTTCGGGGGGAGGACGTCATCCAGTGCCTTCATGATCCCGTAGCCGTCCAGTCTCGGCATACGGAGGTCGCAGAGGATCAGGTCGACGCCGCCTGACTTGATGGCCGGGATCACGTCGCGGGGATCATCGATGGTTACGAAGTTGGTGTACCCCGCCTTCCTGAGCACCGTGGCGGCGAACTCGAGGTTGGCGGGCTGGTCGTCGACTACGAGGATGCGAGCATCGTGGAATCCGGGCATCTCCGGGGTTCCCTCTTGTCCTCCCATGGGAGAGGTTCGTTGCGCCATCGCCTCGACTCCGCCGTTGGGTGTCTCGTGGTGCGCTCGCCATGCGCCGGCTGATCTGATCATTCCGCGTTGCCGCTCCTGAGACCTGCCTGGCTGAGCAACAATCTGTCAGAGGTTGCAGTAAATAGACAGACCCCGATTGGGCATTTTTCGCGACCCGCTCTCTGGAGATGGGCGGAAGCGCGTCGAATTTCAAGGTTTTTCCACATAAAGGATAATCGTCGAGAAACTGAGCGTCGAGCGATTAGTCGTCCTAGCCGGACCCCGAGCCACTGCTGTCGTCCGACCCCGAGCCACTGCTGTCGTCCGACCCGGAACCTGAACTTCCTGAGCCGGACCCCGAGCTGCCCGAGCCCGAGTCGTCCGACCCCGAGCCCGAGTCGTCCGACCCCGAGCCCGAATCGTCCGAACCGGAGCCGCTATTGTCGTCGTCCGACCCTGACCCTGAGCTGCCGGAGCCCGAGCCGCTGGTGTCGTCGTCGTCCTCGGAGCCCGACCCCGAGTTGTCGTCATCGCCACCCGACCCCTCGCGCGCCTCTGCGGCCGCGTCGGCCCTCTCCTCGTCGATGTCTTCGAGCAGTTTGTAGGCATCGTCGTTGAGGTCGGTGATCTCCTCAGCGCGTTCCTCACGAGCCTCGCCACTGAGCTCTTTCAGCAGACTGTTTGCCTCGCTGAGGTGATTGATCGTCTGGCGGGTCATGGCCTCGGCCCCCGCGAAGTCCTGGTTCTCGTCGAGTAGCTCTTCGGCTCGTTCGAGGCTTGCCTCAGCCCGCCTGATCACTCTGTCCACAACCTCGACGGGCTGCTCGGCAAGGCCTACTGAGCTGAGCGCATTCCTCAACGGATAAAGCGTCTGTCCCGGGGCAGCCTCGAGGCTTCCGATACTGAGAGCGAAGAGCACCAGGAACATCGCCATAGCCGGAACGAGAGCGCGACGCCAGATCGGCTGTGGACGCCGAGCTGCGACACCGGCGACGAACATCGCTCGGTCCCGCCGATCTGCGGGCTTGGGGATCTCATCGAACATTTCTTTCAAATCCTTCTCGAGCTCGTCGCTCATAGTTCCACTCCATCTCGCATCCGGCCCCTCAATTGCTCGAGGGCCCGAAACTGCAGCTGCCTCACCGCGTTGGGCTTCCTGTTCATCACAGCCCCAATCTCATCCGTTTCCAAGCCCCCAGCAAACCTCAGCACGAGAACCTCGCGCTGATCCGGAGGCAACACCCCCAGGAGCCCATTGAGCTCCCTCGTCGTCTCTCCTGCAATAGCTGCCCATTCGGGCGTTCGTATCTCGGTCGTCTCCGCAGTCTCGGCCACGTCCTCCTGTGGCATCTCTCGCTGCCTGGACCTGACGTGATCTGTCACCAGGTTCGAGGCGATTCGGAACAACCAGGCCTCGAAGCCCGCTCCCTTCCACTTGAAGCGATCGAGATCTCGAAGCACTCGTGCAAACGTTTCCGAAGCGATGTCCTCGGCCGCGCTTGTGTCCCACAGCTTTGACAGGGCGTAGCGATAGACACGCGGGTGATAGAGATCGAAGAGTTCGCCGGCAGCGACCTCGTCGCCACCCGCTGTATTGCGGACCAACCTCTTCAGGTTGCGCTCATTCACTCGCAATGTGCCGATCTATCGAAGGTTCCCTGTCCTAGGGGCTAACGGGGGTGCGCTCGAGCCGTTACGCGTAACGATCCTGATCCGGGCTCGTTAAGCGGATCACAAGGCTCCAAAAAGGTGAATCAAAGGAGGAACAAGATGCGAGTTTCGCGCAATGTGGTGATATGGGTTTTTGCCTCGCTGCTGGTGCTCGGCGTGGTTTCGGCGGCAGTCGCCAACTCCCTAGATGGGTCCAGTTCCGGTGGCGTCAGCTCGGATGACGACGGAACGGCCGACCAGGGCTCAGGCGACCGACGAGTGAGAGGCAACAGCACTGACGACGACGGAACCGCCGACCAGGGCCCCGGCTGCTGCGAATCAAGCGACAGGCGAGCGAGGGGCAACAGCCCAGACGACGACGGAACTGCTGACCAGGGCCCCGGCTGCTGCGAGTCAGGTGACAGGTTCTCTGGGGGCAACAGCACTGACGACGACGGAACACCGGACCAGGGCCCGGGATGCTGCGAGCCGGGCGATGACAACGGTGGTGGTCACGATGGCCACGATGGGAGCGACAACTCCGGACCGGGCAGCCGGGACGACGATGACGACGATGACGACGATTCCGATGATGGTGACGACGACTCAGGCAGCCACGGAGACTCCGACGACTCCGGTGGTGACAGGAGTGGAAGCAACTCCGGACAGGGTTAACAACATCGGGACCTGCCACTGAGCCCCGATCCGTCAGTGGCAACCCGTTCCACATGCAAAGAAGGCCGCCGGATGGGCGGCCTTCTGGTTTTTAGTGAGCTCAGCGTTCGTTAATCGCCGTCCACTTGCGTGCGTCGGGACCGACATATGCGTGGTCGGGACGGATCAGGCGGTTGTCCGCGTACTGCTCGCGCACGTGTGCGGTCCACCCGGCAACGCGGCTGCACGCGAACACGGACGTGAAGAGGTCTGTCGGTATGCCGAGGTAGCCGTACACGGAGGCCGCGTAGAAGTCGACGTTCGGGTACAGGCCCTTCTCGTCGTGGACCGTCTTCTCGATCTCTTCGGAGATCTTGTAGAAGGTATCGTCGCCAGACTTCTCGGCAAGGTTCTTGCTCATGCGCCGCAACCAGGTCGCTCTGGGATCCTCGGTCTTGTAAACGCGATGTCCAAAGCCCATGACCTTTTCTTTGTTTTCGAGTCGCTTCTGGATGTACTCGCGTGCCTTGGACGGCTCTTTGATCTCCGTCAGCATCTTCATGACTTGCTCGTTGGCACCGCCGTGCAGCGGACCCTTTAGCGCGGCGATCGCAGCGGTGGTGGCAGAGTGGATGTCGCTCAGCGTCGCGGCGCAGACTCGGGCAGCGAATGTAGAGGCGTTCATCGTGTGGTCGGCGTGAAGCGTTAGGCAGAGATCGAAGACGCGGGCGTGGTCATCGTCGGGCTTTTCGCCCTTGAGCATGTACAGGAAGTTGGCCGCCTGGGAGAGGTAGGGGTCGGGAGTCACGAGCGGTTCGTCTTTGCGGAGACGAGCGTAGTAGGCGACCAGGGTGGGCATCACGGCACACAGCCTGATGGCCTTGCGGTAGTTCGCCTCCTCGGACATGTCGTCCCCGTCGGGGTCCTTGGCCGAGGATGCGGAGACAGCCGTCCGGAGCATCGCCATCGGCCGCTCGTTGGCGGACAACGACGGCAGGAGATCCATGACGAACTGGTTGGGCTCGCGCTCTTGGCCGAGTTGATCCTTGAGCTCCTGAAGCTGCTGTTCGTTCGGCAGTTCGAGATGATGAAGGAGATAGATCGTCTCTTCGAACGTTGCATGCTCGGCGAGGTCGTGTATGTCGTAGCCGACGTAGAAGAGGACGCCCTCTTTCCCGTCGATGTCGCTGATCGCGGTTTCGGCCGCTACAACGCCCTCTAACCCTTTGCCGGGTTCAGCCATACACCCATGCCTTTCTTAGCCTTGGGTTCACTCAGCTATCCAAGCTCTAACTCGTCTCTTTCACCCTTCTTCTGGCCTCAAACCTAGCAGGTAGGGTAGTCAAGCTTTCCCGGACGGAACCTACTCATAGGAGTCTCGATGACCGGAAAAACGCACCGCGTGACCCTCATCCCCGGCGACGGAACGGGGCCCGAGATCTCAGAGGCCACTCGTCGTGTCCTCGAGGGGACGGGCGTCAAGTTCGACTGGGACGTCCAGAATGCTGGAGTCGACGTCATGGAGGAACACGGCACCCCGCTTCCGGATGCTGTGCTCGATTCGATTCGGGATACCCACGTCGCCATCAAAGGACCGATCACCACTCCGATCGGTACCGGCTTCCGCAGCGTCAACGTCGCCCTTCGCAAAGAGCTCGACCTCTATATGTGCCTGAGGCCGTGCAAGTCGTACAAGGGCGTGAGGTCCAGGTACGAAGACATCGATCTCGTGATCGTGCGCGAGAACCACGAGGATCTCTACGCCGGCATCGAGTTCGAGCAGGGGAGTCCCGAGGCGAGCAAGCTGATCGACTTCCTCGCCGACCTGGGTGCCCGTCGCATCCGCGAGGACTCCGGGATCTCGATCAAGCCGATCTCGGTCACTGGAACCAAGCGGATCGTGAGGGCCGGGTTCGACTATGCGGTGAAGATGGGACGCAAGAAGGTAACCGCGGTGCACAAAGCCAACATCATGAAGTACTCGGACGGCCTGTTCCTGAAGACCGCACGCGAGGTCGCCGAGGAGGAGTACGGGGACTCGGGCGTCGAGTTCGAGGACCGCATCGTCGACAACATGTGCATGCAACTCGTGCAGAAGCCCGAGCAATACGACGTTCTGGTTCTCCCCAACCTCTACGGAGACATCGTGAGCGACCTGGGGGCGGGCTTGATCGGGGGCCTGGGAGTGGCACCTGGCGGAAACATCGGCGACGACGCTGCCGTCTTCGAGCCGACCCACGGATCTGCACCGAAGTACGCGGGGCAAAACAGGGTGAACCCCATGGCGATGATGCTCTCGGGCGTCCTCTTGCTCCGGCACCTCGAAGAGATGGAGGCGGGCGACCTGCTCGAGACGGCCATCTCCGACGTCATCGCCGAAGGCAAGTTCGTCACGTACGACATGAAGCCGCATCGTGACGATCCCTCTGCGGTGGGTACCTCCGAGGTGGCCGACGCGATCATCGAGAGGATGGGATAAGCGATCGTCTCGACGATCGCGAGCATTACCCGACGGCGCCGCTTCTTAGCGGCGGTGTGAGGGGAGCCGGTCTGTAAGGACGGCGCAGCAGGAGGGAAACAGAAAAGGGAGCGTTAACGAATATGCATCACGCAAAGGCTAGTAGCGACACGAAGGTAACCGTGGTCGGCGCGGGCAACGTCGGTTCGAACACCGCTCGCAGAATCGCCGAGAAGGATCTTGCTCACGAAGTCGTCATGATCGATATCGTCGAGGGACTTCCACAGGGACTCGCGCTTGATATCAACCAGAGCGCGCCGGTCGAGCGCTTCTCGACTCATGTGACCGGCACCAACGACTACGCCGACACCGCTGGCTCGGACCTGTGTGTGATCACCGCAGGTCTGCCGCGGAAGCCCGGGATGAGCCGCATGGATCTTCTCGACAGGAACACCGAGATCGTCGGTGGCGTGACAAAACAGCTCGTCGAGCACAGCCCGGAAACGATTCTCATCGTGGTGTCCAACCCACTCGACGAGATGACGTACCTCGCATCGCTCGTCTCGGAGCTCCCGAAGGAGCGCGTGATGGGGATGGCCGGGGTGCTCGACTCCAGCCGACTGCGCTACTTCATCGCCGAGAAGCTCGAGGTCAGTCCCTACGAGGTCGACGCGATGACGCTGGGCAGCCACGGAGACCAAATGGTCGCTCTGCCCAGCCACGCGACGGTGCAGGGCAAGCCGCTTCCAGAGCTGGTCGATGAGGAGACCCTCAAGGAGCTGTTCCAGCGCACAAAGGACGGTGGGGCCGAGATCGTCGGTTACCTGAAGACGGGCTCGGCGTTCTACGCGCCGTCCTCGTCCGCGGTGGCCATGGTCACCTCCGTCATGCAGGACGATGGCGGGGTGCATCCCACCTGCGCATGGACGACCGGACAGTACGGGATCAGCGACGTCTACCTTGGTGTCCCCGCAAAGCTCGGAAAGAGTGGGGTCCAAGAGATAGTCGAGCTCGAGCTCAAGGACGAGGAGCGCGCCCAACTCGAGGAGGCCGCGGAGGCCATCCGATCGAAGTGCGAGGAGCTTGCCGCACGCAAGTAGCTCTGGTCTGCACTCTCGGACCCAAAGGGTGCATGGGGCGATACTTGGGGGGTCCAGAAAGTTCTCGGGGGCAGGACTTGAGGGAATCCAGTGCAGGTGACGATGTGGTCGTTGTCGTGTCGTACGACCCCCGCTGGCGGGAGCTCTTCGAGGCCGAGGCTTCCCGGCTGCGACATTCGCTTGGCGAGACAGCGGTGCGGATCGAGCACGTCGGTTCGACAGCAGTACCCGGCTTGGCGGCGAAGCCGGTGATAGATATTCAAATCTCCGTGCCGGCCCTCGAGCCGCCGGAGCCGTACGCAGCACCACTCGAGGAACTCGGATACGGCAACTGGCGGGACGTCCACGACCCGGATCATCGCTTCTGCCGCGACGATCCCAGGCGGCACCACATCCATCTCGTGATTGCCGGAAGTGCATTGGAGTCCGATCGACCATTGTTCCGCGATTTCCTCGCGGAGCGACCTGAGGTTCGCCAGTCCTATGCCGAGTTCAAAGCCCGCGCAGCACTCGCGTTCGGTCACGATCGCGATCGATACGTGGCCGCCAAGGACGAGTTCATCCGGCCCGCGATGAGCACGGCGCGCGATTGGGCCAGAGCTACCGGATGGAACCTAGGGACCTAGGTAATCCGACGCTTTACCCGGGCCGCCGAGCGACCGCGAGTAGGTGAGCAGACAAAGCGAGGATTTCAGGCTCCCGTTCCACCAACCGAGTCGCTTCGATCAGAGCGCGGCGGCGCACCGGGTCGTTCCATCGCTCTGCCAGATCCCGCACGAGGAATCCCGGGCCCTCGATCTGGAACAACTCAACATCGGTGAAGCCGGCCTCGGTCGTCTCCTCTACGAGCTCGCTCGGCAGGTGAAAGTAGGAAGTCGTGAACAACCCGCCCTCCCCCGGGCCGGAGAAGACACCCGTACGCACTGATTGCGCTACCAGCTCAAACACCTGAGGCTCGTGCACAACTCACCCTCTCTCGGTTGGCTCTGTCAGCCAACCTGTGAAGCCGGTTTCGCTCTCTGGCGCCCTGGCAGAGGGGACGCTTCGAGACCATAATTGGACGACAGGAACAAAATCATTCACCCTGCCGTGCGCGGCTCTTGGCTCAGTCCTCGAGGGCTCAGGAGGTTCACAGTGACCGCATCTCCCCAGGTCCGCACCAACGTCTCGAACGTGCTCGTCATCGGGACCGGCGCTGCGGGGCTCAGGGCCGCCATCGCCGCTCACTCCGCAGGATGCGAGGTCATGGTCGTCGGCAAGCGTGCGCGCAAGGACGCGCACAGCGTGCTTGCTTCCGGCGGGATAAACGCGGTGCTCGGAACGCGCGATCCGCAGGACAGCTGGGAACAGCATTTCGCCGACACGATGCGCGAGGGCTACTTCCTGAGCGACCCGCGCGTGGTCGAGTTGATGGCGCGCGAAGCACCCCGAGCCGTTGCCGAGTTGGACGAATGGGGCTGCGAGTTCGCGCTCACCCCCGATGGCCGCATCGATCAAAGGTTCTTTGGTGCGCATTCCTTTCGCCGCACTTGCTACGCGGGCGACTTCACGGGCCGGGCAATGATCAAGGCACTCGGGCGAAAGGTCACCGAGCTGGGGATCGAGGTCGCCGACTGCCAGTATGTCTCCAGCCTTCTGGTGGATGACGGCACCTGCTTCGGTGCCTACGCGTTCGATGTGGACACAGGCGCGCGCACTGTGTTCATAGCGGACGCTGTTGTCCTTGCGGCCGGTGGGCACACCCGTATCTGGCGACGCAGCTCCTCGCGGCGCGATGAGAACAACGGCGACGGAATGTACCTCGCACTACGAGCGGGCTGCCGTCTAGCGGACATGGAGCTCGTCCAGTTCCATCCCACCGGGATGTTGATGCCGGAGCAGATCGCAGGAACTCTCGTGACTGAGGCGGTGCGCGGAGAGGGAGGCCGTCTGTACAACTCGGAGGGCGAGCGCTTCATGGAGCGATACGACCCCGACCGCATGGAGCTCTCAACGCGCGACCGCGTCGCTCTAGCGAACTACACGGAGATCAAAGAGGGCCGCGGCGGGCCCAACGGTGGTGTGTTCCTCGACATAAGCCACATCGACAAGGAAACGATTCTCGAAAAGCTCCCCCGGATGTACAGACAGTTCATCGAACATCAGATGCTCGACATATCGAGTTCCCCGATGGAGGTCGCGCCGACCGCGCACTACTCGATGGGTGGAGTCGTGGTTGAACCCGAAATTCACACAACGGATGTCGAGGGGCTGTTCGCAGCAGGGGAGGTCACAACCGGATTGCACGGTGCCAACCGGCTTGGAGGAAACTCTCTCTCTGAGACAATGGTCTTCGGCCGGCGGGCGGGGGAGGCGGCGGCGAAGCTGTCCTTGGATCGAGATGTCCAGCTTCGATCCCGTTCGATCATCGAAGCAGCCAAGAGCGAGTTGGACTCGTTCATCGCACCCGGGAGTGAGTTTGCTCGCCCGCTTCAACGAGCGCTTCGCAACAGCATGTGGGAACACTGCGGCGTGGTACGGAACGCAGAGGGACTCAACAAGGGACTCGATCAGATCAAGGCGATCGAAGACACGCTCGGCGAAGTGGACGTGCGACCCTCCAGCGAGGGCTACGTCGACCTCACTCACGTTCTCGATCTTCGGGCTGCACTGGTAACAGGCCGGGCGACGCTGCTCGGCGCGATCGAGCGGCGCGAGACCCGCGGCTGTCACAACCGCTCGGACTACGGTGAGCTAGACGATTCTCTCAACGTGAACATTCGCATCGAACTGACGGACGCGGGTGAACTGAAGCTGGCAAACGAGCAGGTTCCGCCCGTGCCACACGAGCTCAGCCGGTGGGCAACACCGGCCAAGGAGATCGAGGTCACCGGTCGGCTGGCCGAGTGATTGCCCGGCGCGTCCACAAGGCTCCCAGGGGTCGGAGAGTTCACGCACCATCCGGTTGAGGATGTGCTCCATACTGGATCGTCATCTCCCGTGTGTCCGCGGGAAGCCTGGGTGGAGGAAAGGTGTTGTTAGGAGCATGAGCACCTACATAGATGTAGCCGACGAATCATTTCAAACAGAGATCATCGATCGAAGCTTCAAGACCCCCGTGGTGGTGGATTTTTGGGCCGCCTGGTGTGGCCCCTGCCGGGCCCTCACCCCCGTGCTCGAGAAGCTGGCCGACGAGGCGGACGGATCGTGGATCCTCGCCAAGGTAGACGTCGACGCCAATCCGCGGGTGGCCCGTTCGATGGACATCCAGGGCATCCCGGCAGTCAAAGCCTTCAAGAATGGGAACCTCGTGGCGGAGTTCACAGGAGCGCTTCCTGAGCCGCACGTGAGGAACTGGCTCGCTCAACTTGGTCCCTCGCCTGCGGACCTCCTCGTCGAGGAGGGCTCGACTGCCGAGGCGCGCGGTGATCTCGAGACGGCGATCCAACGGTATCGGGAGGCAGTGAGCCAGGACCCTGGTCACCGTGATGCCAAGTCTGCACTCAGCCGCGTCGAACTTCAGCTTCGAGCCGGTGGCAACGAAGACGAACTGCGACAGCGCCTCCGAAGCGATGCCAACGATGTCGATGCCGCAGTCGCTCTGTCCGATGTGCTCGCTGCGCGCGGTGATTATGAGGAGGCCTTGGACTTACTGGTCGCGGGAGTGCGCGTTACAACCGGTGATCAGCGAGAGAGTCTTCGCAGCCATGTGGTGAGCCTTCTGGAAACACTCTCTCCCGCGGACCCACGGGCTCAAGTTGCTCGCCGCCAACTCGCTCTGGTCCTCTTCTAAACCGGTTGACGAATCACGGCCGGACCGAGCTCGCGGAACAACTCGCGCAGCAGGCGGAGTGGTGCGAGCGTCTCGGGTCGAGGCTCTATGGAACTCTGCTGACCGAAGCTGCCACTGACGCTCGACGCGGAGGGCCTGTGTGGAAGGCGCTGGGCGATCATCTCCCTGCACCGCTGCTCGAGGTGATGTTGCCGCTCCGTTTCATGGCCGCGATGCACTCGCTCGTCCTAAGAGAACGTGCCCCAGACCTCGCCCGCTTCTATCCATCGGTGAAAGGCAACGGGAACCCGGACGAAGCATGGCCGGCGTTCCTCGCCTCGCTCAACGACCACCTCGATGAGGTGCACGCGCTCAGCGCCTGGCCCGTTCAGACGAACGAGGTCGGCCGTTGCGCCGCGCTTATCGGTGGCTTCCTGCGCATTGCCCACGACACCGGCAAGCCACTGCGTCTGCTCGAGGTCGGTGCATCCGCGGGGTTGAACCTGCGCTGGGATAGATATCGGTATGAGTCGCCCACCGGATCATGGGGTCCCGATGATTCAGCAGTGCGTTTGAGCTGGGACTTTCCGCCCGACCATCTTGACGCCCGCATCGAGCTGGCCGAACGCCGGGGATGTGACCCTCGCCCGCTTAACCCGCTGGACGATGGCGACCGCATTCGATTGCTGAGCGCGGTCTGGCCGGATCAGGTCGAGCGCGTGGGGCGGATGCGTGGTGCGTTTACCGAGGCCCCATCCGTTCCCGTCACAGTCGACGAGGGCTCTGCTTTGACGTGGCTCCCGAGCCACCTCGAGAAACCGTCTGATGGCGTGGCGACGGTTGTCTTTCACTCCATCGTGCTCCAGTACCTTACGGACCAAGAGAAAGAGGCCTTTCTCGAAGCGATCGAGATGGCGGGGGCCCGGGCGACAGCAGACAGCCCTCTGGCCCATTTGACTCTCGAGCCCGATCCCGGGATGAGCGGCTTCCCGGTTCGGCTTAGGACGTGGCCAAGCGGTGACGAGATCGTCGTCGCCAAGAGCGGTCCTCACGGCGCCGACATCGTCTGGAGCTAGTTTGTTGGAGCGGGCTCTTACGTCTGCGCTAGCTCGTCGGACGGCTGGTTTCCCTGGGGAGCGAAGACCTTCGCGTCGCGCAGGTCCACGTAAACCGTGGAGCCGTCTCTGATTCCTCGGATCTGGTCGTTGGGGGAGTGCGCGACAAGCTTCTGACCGTCGTTGAGTTCGAGCGACACCTTGGATGCCCATCCCAGATCGGCTATGCGCCGCACGGTGCCTTGGGAGTTCGAGCCCCCATTAGGACTGAGCGACAGCTTGACATCGTGGGGCCGCACGTAGGCCGTCGCGGCGGAACCATCCGAGAGATGGCCTGCGCCGTCCAGCATCTGCTCACCGAATTGAACGTGCCCGCCGATGACCAGGCCGTTGATGACGTTTGCGGAACCCACGAAGCCTGCTACGAACGGAGTGGCGGGTTGGTTGTAAACGGTGTCGGGTGTGCCGACCTGCTGAACGTCCCCCTCGTGCATGACTACGACCTGATGAGCAAGCTCGAGCGCTTCTTCCTGGTCATGGGTGACGAGGATGCTCGTTACACCAAGCTCGCGATGGAGCTCATCGAGCCACTTGCGAAGATCCTGACGGACGCGCGCATCGAGCGCACCAAAGGGCTCGTCGAGAAGCAGCACCTTGGGCCGGGGAGCGAGGGCGCGCGCAAGGGCCACGCGCTGGCGCTGTCCGCCCGATAGCTGCTCGGGGTAGCGACCGCCGTAGGGTGACAGCTGCACGAGTTCCAGAAGCTCGTCGACGCGCTTCTGCTGTTCGCGCTTCGACTGCTTTCGGACGCTCAGTCCGAAAGCAATGTTTTGCCGCACATTCATGTGTCGGAACAGCGCGTAGTGCTGGAACACCATGCCAACGCGTCGATCCTGGACGCTCGTGCGAGTCTGCTCTTGGCCGTCGAGGTAGATGTGCCCTGAGTCGGCGCGCTCCAGACCAGCGATCATGCGCAAGACCGTCGACTTCCCGGAACCCGAGGGACCCAGAAGAGCAGTGATCTTCCCCTCCACCGCTTCGAAGGTGACGTCTTTGGCCGCGTGGAACTTGCCGAAGAACTTGTTGAGGTCCTTGACCGCGATCATCGCCAATTCCTTGACCCGCTCCGCGGGAGAAACGAGTCTCTCTTCATCGTGCGAGATGGTGGTGGTCATGTCCGTTTTCCCTTCCGTTCCGCCGGCCCACATGGGCGGCTCGTTTCCTCGCCATCGATGGCGACGGCGTCGGTCATTACGCGCAGTCTCATTTCGAGATGGCTTTCATGCGACGGTGTTTGAAAAGCTCGATGGAGACCAGCAGCAAAATGGATACGGCTGCGAGCGTGAGCGCGACGACGTATGCCTGCGAATCCTGACGTTCTTCGATCGCCCTGAGGATCCAAAGTGTGGCGGACTCGTTCAGGCCCTGGAGCGAGCCCGAAACGATCAGCACCGCGCCAATCTCTCCCAAGGCTCGGGCAGCGGACAGCGCAATCCCGTAGCACAGAGCCCACTTGATGTTCGGCAGGGTCACACGAAAGAACGACTGAAGCGATGACGCACCTAGTGTCTTGGCCGCCTCTTCTTCATCGGTGCCGATCTCCTGAAGGACTGGAGTGACCTCCCTGATGACGAACGGGATACTGATGAAGATCGTCACGATCACCATGGACGGGACCGCAAAAATGATTTGGATCCCTTGTGCGGCAAAGAACGGTTCGAACCATCCCCCGCGCCCGAACAGGAGCACTGCCATGAGCCCGACGATGACGGGAGACACGGCCATGGGGAGGTCCACGAATGCGTTGAGAATGCTGCGTCCGGGGAAGTTGTCGCGCGCAAGTACCCATGCAGTGATAACGCCGAAGAACGCCGTGACGACGACCGTGATGATTGTGATGGTCGCGGTCAGCTTGAAAGCGTTTTGAACGTCCTGCAGAGCAAAGGTGTCGAGGATCATTTGAGTTCCATCCTGCAGAACGGTCCACAGGATTCCGACGGTCGGTGCGACCAGAAGGATGCCGACGTAGATGAGCGCTAGCGACAGAAGGACGCCGCGCACTACCCGTCTACGTACACCTCTTCGCAGAACGATCTGTCCGGCACTCATAGGGCTTCACCGGTTCGTGAGACGAGCTTGTAGGTCACCATTACCAAGGTGAACGAGATCGCGAACAGCACGGTTGAGACCGCGGCGGCCTCCTCGGGCTTGAACTGGCCGGTTAGTTGGAAGATGAAGACCGGAGCCGTCAGCGTCTTGTTGACCAGATTGCCGGACACGACGATGACCGATCCGAACTCCCCGATCGAGCGAGCAAAAGAAAGCAGTGCCCCCGCCGCAATCGCGGGCCGCAGCGCGGGGAGGACGATGCGCCTGAAGGTCGTCCACGTCGTTGCTCCCAAGACGTAAGCAGCCTCTTCCTGAGCCTCGTCCAGCTCGCTAAGTACGGGCTGCACGGTCCTAACGACGAAGGGCAGAGTGATGAACAGCAACGCCATCAGGATTCCGAGTGGCGCAAAGACGACATCGATGCCGGCTTCGGCGAGACGTGCTCCGACTGGCGACGCGGGACCATAAAGAGCCACCAGCATCACTCCGGTGACGAGTGTGGGTATCGCGAACGGAAGGTCGACGATTGCCGAAAGCATCGACCGCCCTGGAAAGTGGTATCGAACCAACACGTAGGCGAGCAGCGTGCCGAAGACGGCGTTGATGATGGCCGCCACCAGCGCGGTCACGAGGGTGAGCTTGATCGCGTTTTGGGCCCCCGATGAGGAGAGCGCGGAGGTAAGAGCGGTCGTGCCGTTAGCGAATCCCTTGGTGACGATCGCCGCCAGGGGCAGCAGGATAAAGCCGGCAAGATAGACGATCGCGATTGCACGCAAGCCGTAACGCCCGAGCCGGGCCCCCAGCACTCGAGAGAGTGCTGGGGCCTCGACCCGTTGCGTGACTTCGGCGGTACTCATTTATTTGTTCCCCTTCCGCTTCGCCGCACCCGAGGTGCGGCTTCGCTTCTCTTCGCCGCGTTGCGGCGAAGCCGGGCAATGCTGCGCGATCGTCGAGACGATCACTTACTGTTGCGCGTTCTCGATGGCCTGGGTGCCAAGCCCGTCTTCACTGAACAGCTTCTCGTTCAGCTCGTCCCAGCCGCCAAGCTCATCGACGCTGAAGACATCTTTCAGGGGTGGGAACTGGTCTCCGTCACCCTTCTTGGCCTCATTGATGTCCACCGGGCGGAGGAAGCCGTCACTGGCGTATAGCTCTTTGACCTCGTCGGTGTGAAGGAACTCCATGAACTCCTCGACCACCGGACGTACGCAGTGCTTGTCGACGTTCTCGTCGACAAGGGCGACGGGGTTCTCGATAAGCACGGTGGACGGTGGAATCACCATCTCGTCGTCCAGACCCGCATCCTGGGCGGTCAGGATCTCGTTCTCGTAGGTGATGGCGACATCACCGTTGCCCGACTCGAAGTTCTTGATCGAGTCGCGTGCCGTCTTGTCGAGCACGGTGACATTGTTGAAGAGACCCTGCAGCAACTCTGCCGCGCCATCCTCGTCGCCTTCTTGAACCCCCGCACTGCCTCGCAGGGCGCTGCCGTAAGCGGCGACGATGTTCCACCGAGCGCCCCCGCTCGAGATCGGGTCGGGCGTTAGGACCTCGATGCCCTCGCGGGTGAGGTCGTCGAAGTCCTGGATGTTTTCGGGATTACCGGGACGAACATCGAAGACGACGATCGATGTCGAAACCATTCCGCCCTCAGTCGTGTCGGTCCACTCGTGAGTGATGAGGCCCGCATCCTTGATGACGTCGACGTCGGGTGCGAGCGATAGCGCGACGATGTCTGCTTCGAAGCCGTTGATGACGTTCTGCGACTGACTCGTCGAGCCGCCATAGGACTCCTGGAAGATGACCGTCTGGTCGTTGTGCTCTTCTTTCCACTTGGCCGTGAAGGCCGAGATGATTTTTCCGTAGACCTCGCGCGGCGTGCTGTACGCGGCGAACGTGATGGTGGGGACCTCGGGGAGCTCGCACTCACCGGATGCTGTGGTGGTATCGGATCCGTTGCCTCCGCATGCGGCGACGACGAGCCCCGTTACGGCGATGGTGCCCAGAAGGCGCCGGGACTTACTAATCACACTTTCTCCTTCGATCGGTCGGAATCTGCCTCTAGCGATCGCCTAAAAAGCGATTGGCTGGGTCTCCGGCGTTCCGGTCGACCAAAGTGGTGCTTTACTGCTGCTTGGGTAGGCGGCTACCTGGCTCCGTTGCCGTGCAGCCGCTTCTTGACGTTGGTTTCGATACCAACGACCTCTCCCTGGTGGATCGTGATGAGCACCGAGCCGAACTGCACTCCTCGAATGGCCTGGAGGACCTCTTCGAGAACCGCGCGCTCCTGCTCGGTGGTGGCGGGTGCCTGTCCCGTTGTCATTGGCACACTCTTACAGGAGTGTTATAGGAGTGTCAACCGACGTTCGATGGGAGCCTCAGGCGCCAGGCGGGACGCGTTTGACCTTCCCGGTGGTGGTCCTGGGAAGCTCGTCCACCAGGGTGATCGTTCTGGGGCATTTGTGCGGGGCCAGGTGGCCGCGTGCCCAGATTCTCAGCGATTCCGGCTCCGGCGCTCCGCCTGGGACGGCGAGGACCAGAGCCCTTACCTGCTGGCCCCACTCGGGGTCGTCGACGCCGTAAACGAGCGCCTCGGAGATCTCTGGATGGCCCATCAGGGCCTCTTCGACTTCCCTGGGATAGACGTTGATGCCCCCGCTGATGATGAGCTCTCCCGGCCGTCCCACGAGGTAGAGGTAGCCGTCGCCGTCGAGGCGACCGAGGTCACCCACTGTAAATGCCTCGCCGTCCCACACGGCGGCGGTGGCATCTTCGTCCCTCCAGTACTGGAAGCGCTCCGCACTCGGGTCGCGCAGCCATACGACGCCAACCTCACCGGTTCCCACCAGTTCTCCCGAGCTCCTGTCCCTGATCTCGATGCTCGCTCCGGCACGGGGGCGGCCGACGCTGTCAGGGTGCTCGATCGACTCGCGCGGGGAGAGCCTCGTGAAGCCGCCCTCGGTAGAGCCGTAGAACTCCCAGACGCTGTTTGGCGGGAACAGCTCTAACGCCCGTTCCTTCGTGATGCGCCTTATCGGAGCCCCTGCATGCGCGAGTAGCCGGAGCGACGACAGGTCGTGGCGGTGAAGCTCGGAGGATTCCAGAGCGAAGATGCGCTCGAGATGGGTGGGCACCATGAATGTGGAAGTAACGCGGTGGTGCTCGATCGCGCCCAGCGTAGCAGCAGCGTCGAAGCGCTCCTGGATGACGACGGTGCCTCCGGCCTCGAGCGTTCGCAGGGCGAATCGATGGGGGCCGGAGTGGGTGAGCGGCGAACAGACGAGGTGGACGTCTCCCTCGGTCATGCTCCACTCGGCACGGAAGGCCTCCGACCGAGCCGTCGCGCGGGTCTCGGCGATGGGTTCGACCCACACCCCCTTCGGCCTGCCTGTGGTCCCTGAGGTGTAGTGCATCGGACGGGTCAGGGTCACGTCCGGCAGAGCAGCCGGCTCGTGCCGGCGAAGCTCATCGACGAGTCCGGCCATCGGGACCATCAGCTCCACGGATCCTGAGCCGGGCGCTTCATCGGCGAAGAGCAGGCGAGCTTCCGAGTCCGCCACCTGGTGTGCTCGCTCGGGCTGAGTAAGCAGTGGAGAGATCGGGACGGGGACGATCCCCGCACGCAGGCAACCGACGGTGACGAGGAGGAGCTCGATGGAATTCGCTGCCAGGACCGCGACGCGGTCGCCCCGTGCGAACGACTGTGTTGCTAGCCATCCCGCGAGGCGGGCCTGGAGGTCATCCAGCTCTCCGAACGACAGCGAGCGGTTCCCGCAAAAGAGAGCGGGATGATCGGGGGCGGACTGCGCCCGGCCCCCGAGGCTTGTCACCTCTGCTCGCTGCCCGTCAGCCCTCGGGTCAGCGGAGGAACGTAGTCCGGCGGTTCCCTGCGCCAGACATCTCGGATGCGATGTGGAGTGGGCTCGGGCTGGAACTCGAGCCACTGCGAGATGGCCCCGGTCTGACGGAAGTACCAGGCGAGCTGGATCATCGTCAGCATGACGAAGAGCCAGAACCCAGCCCTTTGGCCACTGATGAACAGCGCGGAGAGCCCGTAGAGCAACGTAAGCATGGCCATGCCGGCCCCCGCTCGTCCCAGCGACGCCGCGATCTGATCCTTGGACATCTCGGCAAGCTTGGGATCCTTCTCGATCGAGTTTTGCACTCTCTCGATGCGGAGAACGACGAAGCCCACGAACACGGCTTGAGCCGCGGCCGCGAGGGCCAGCAGGCGATAGGCCCAGTCTGCCTGGACACTCGTGAACGGGCCGTTGTTCTGAATCTGGACAAGGAGCGAGTCGGGCAACCGGAAGACCGCAACCGCAACGATTGCGAGGACGGCTAGTGCCACCCCGAAGGGACGCCGGGGCCGAGTGACCTGGGCTCTCATAGCCAGAGAGCGTACTGGCTCGGGATACACCCCATGCCCACGATCCGGTTGGGCGAGTGGATCCTGGCGCAATCGAACTCCGACAAGCTGATTGCGTCGACGCCCGCGGATAGTCTTCTTTTTGATGGATCGAAGGAAAGACAAGGCGCTAATCAGCAGGTTGCTGGAGCGCGACGAAGGTGCGCTCCGTGAGGTGATGTCCACCTACGGAGGACTCGTCTTCGCCATGGCGAAGAGAGTCGTGGCCGACCCAACGATGGCCGAGGAGGTTGCGCAGGACGCATTCCTCGCCCTTTGGCGCCGTCCCAGTTCGTACAACTCCGACAGAGGCAGCCTGCAGTCCTTCTTGTTGGGCGTGACCAGGAACAAGGCGATCGACCTCGTTCGCCACGAGGAATCCCTGAAGAAGACCAAGGTTGCGCTGATCACTGAGGCGGAGGCCACATCCGAAGGTGACTCCAGCAACGAACCAGTAGTGGGAATGGAAGAAAGGGACGAACTGAGGGCAGCTCTGTCCTCTCTCTCGGACGTACAGAGAGAGGCCGTGGTGCTCGCGTACTTCGGTGGCCGCACCTATCGAGAGGTGGCCGAGGAGTTAGGAATCCCTGAAGGAACCGCGAAGACGCGGCTGCGGGACGGGCTGTCCAAGCTCCGACAGGTACTGAGCAATCGAACGGAACTGACATGAACAAGACGCATGACGAGTTGAAGAGCCTCATAGCTCCCTACGTCCTCGGCGCTATTTCGCCTGAGGAGATGGAGGAGGTGCGCGCTCACATCATTTCGTGTGAAGAGTGCATGGCGGAGGCGGACGGCTACTCGGGTGCGGTTTCGTCGCTCGCTCTTTCGGTGACGCCCGAGGCCATTCCGGACTCCCTCATCAACAACGTGATGCGAGAAGCTCGCGCCGGTGCGCAACCGCCGGTCAAGGCGGCACCACCAGTAGCCGACGACTCCGATGGAGCGAACGTCACTGAGTTGCGAAAGTCCCGTCCCATCTACGGGATCGTCGCGGCCGCTGCGGCGGTGCTCATCGTGGCGATTCTTGCTGGCGCCCTGATCACTACGACCAACGAGCTCGAGGACACCCGAAATCAGCTCGCCGCGCAGCGAGAGCGCGTCGAGCAACTCGCCGAAACCAATGGGGCGATGCGGCTAGGAGGTCCTTCGGACGAGGTCATCGGAGCGATGCTCCCGACCGACGAAGGTGGCGTGTTCGTCGCGCACGGCCTCGATGCCGCCCCAGCCAACCACACCTATCAGGTGTGGTTACTCGACGACGGTCAGCCGACGAGCGCAGGGACGTTCGATTCGGAGTCGGGCCTCGGCTCGCTCCAGACTGATTATTCCCTCGAGGATGTCGACGGGGTCGCGGTTACGGTCGAGCCCGAGGGCGGCTCACCTGCTCCGACCGGAGATCCGATCCTCAGCACGTAGGCGATCGCGTCTCTTCGGGTGGACCGCCGCGCTCGGGGTAACGTCCGGACATGAAGCGCATCATTCTTGTCGCCAATTCCTCGTCGGGGAGCTCCGACACCGAGGTCCTGGATCGCGTGACCGAACAGCTGACGTCGCTTGGCCCGGTCGATCGCGTCGAACCCGGAGGTGTCGATAGCTTCGGTGACGACATCCGGCGGGTGCTCGACGGCGATGAGGGCCTGATCGTGGCCGCCGGTGGCGACGGCACTATGAACTGCACCATCAACGGTTTCGAGGGGGACTTCGAGGGCCGCGCCTTTGCGCTCATCCCCATGGGTACCGGCAACGACCTCGCGCGCACGCTGGGGATCGATCCGGACCCTGTTGCCGCAGCTCAGCAGATTGTTGACGGCACCGACAGAGACCTGGACGTTTGTCGCGCGAGCAGTTCCTCAGTCAACCGGCTGTTCATCAACGCGTGCATGGGCGGGTTTCCCGTCAAGGTCAATCAGGCGATCGAAGACGATGTCAAGAAGCGCCTCGGCCCCCTCGCCTTTTGGGTTGGTGGGGCGAAGGCTGCGGCGGATCTCACGCGCTGGAAGGTTCATGTCGACGGCGAGGAGTTCTCAGATGTCGTCGCGGCAGGTGTCGGAAACGGCAGGACCGCGGGCGGCGGAATCACTGTGTGGCCCGATGCCGATCCGAGCGACGGCGAGCTCGACCTATGCGTGCTGCCGGCGGAGGGTGTTGGGGACGCGTTGAAGCTGGCGGCAACAGTCAAGCGTGGCGCTCACGAGGGCATTGACAACGTCACAATGAGGCGAGCGCGCAAGTTCGAAATCGAGGCCGACCCGAGGATCGAGTTCAACTGCGATGGCGAACTCATCGATCTCACAAGCCCGGTGACCTTCGAAGTTGCCGACCGGCTACGAATGCGAGTCCCCGCCTAGACCTCGCCCGCCGTCCGCCTGAGCCAAACAGAGACATGCGCCGGCTCCATCGAGTCGTTGACGGTGGTGACGAGCTCCGAGCTGAGCGTGTCGATATCCAACTCGTCTCGCAAACGCGTCGCGAACGTTTCGGTGATGGTCGATGCGTCGTAGCGCCGCCGATTGAAGCGACGATCCACCAGCGACTGGACTCTGTTGTGAACCGGCCGGAAAGCGGCCGCGAGTAATAGCGTCAATGCTGCGACGAAGACCGCGGGCGTGTCCTCATCGCCGCCCACGAGGGGAAGTACAAGTCCGGCGATAAGGAAGTACGAGCTTCCGAGCACGACGGTTACGGCCGCGTAGATGATCGTTCGCCGTATCAACCGGTCGATATCGAACAGGCGGTAGCGAAGAATAGCGATGGCCATCGAAATTGGAATCACCCCGAACAGGGGAGCGCCGAACGAGCCATCGCCGATCAACAGCACGCTCGTGGGTAACGCGACCGCGGCCAACACGATCGTGTAAGCAACCCATTTCATTTGTTGCCGTTCGACACCGCGAGCACGGTGCAAGCGAATCATGATGCTGATCGCCGAGAGCACGAACATCACGACCATCAGCATCACGATGGCCCCAAACGCGATGTCGCCGATCGTCCGGAGAGGTTCTTCGAACAGCGGATTCATATAGGGAGCAAGCGCCGGATCGAGAGCGCGCTGGAACTCGAACTCGAACATCCCGAACGCCACTCCGAGCAGTCCGAGTGAAGCAGTGACTATCGCGGCGACGCGCCAGCGTGGCGAAAGGGGCCGGCCATCGGGGAAGAGGAAGAAAGCGAGGATGAAGAAGGCGAAACCCGGATGCCAGGTGTGGACCGCCAAGGAAATGGCCAGATCGGTTCCCGGAAGCGATCCGGGATGCTGCACCGCTCCGTAAACGAAGTATTGAGTGGCGGCGAAGTTGAAGGCGGCGACGGCGCCGAAGCCGAGCATCAGCCAGCCAATGGGGTTAAAGGGTCGTCTGAAAGCGACGAGACCCCCGACCGCGGAGAACGGGAGGGCGATAAGGGAGCTCAAAATGATGTCCCAGGCATCGAACGGCGGCAGAAAATAACCTGCCGCCAGGAGGGCGAGATTGAAGACGGTGATGCCGACGGCCACGCGTCGACGCAGCACTGGGTTGGCCATGTCGACCGATTCTCGCTCGGCGCAGCCCCCACGTCCATTGCCGGAAGGCCGCGATCGCCTTTTCGCCCATTCCAGTGAGTGGTGTCGATAGTTAGGGAACCTAACTATCAGTGCTAGCGTGGTCAGCTATGACAGAGCCCGCAATCGAACGAGAAGTCGCCCAGAAGGTCATCGCCGTCGCTCCGCGCCTCGGCCGCCTGATGGAGGTGCTTCTCGAGCGTCTTCCCGAACCCGTATCTCTCCTGCGCTACCGAATCCTGGTGCGGCTCGCACACGAGGAGTGTCGCAACTCCGAGCTGGCGGCCCACACCTGGGTCTCCTCCCCGACCATGTCGTCGGTGGTGGATTCGCTCGTGCAATGCGGGTGGGTAGAACGCAACTCCGATCCGAGGGACGGGCGTGCAGCCGTCCTTCGGTTGACCACTGCGGGCCGTCGTGAGCTAAAGCGAGCAGAGAGAGGCCTGGAGACCGAGCTGACCTCGTTGCTCGGGAAAATGGATCCGATCGCTCGCGCCGAGCTCGGCCGCGGTTACGCGTCGCTACTCGAGGTCCTCGATTCCGAGGAACAGCGGATTCTGGGCCCTGCGCGCAAGACGAAAGCGAAGGTCTAGTGGCACAAGCACCCGCGGGCGGCCTCTCGCAGAAGCGAATCATGATCATCTTCTCGGGCCTGATGTTGGGGCTGCTGCTTGCTGCTCTCGACCAGACCATCGTCGCGACCGCTGCACTCAGGATCGTTAGCGAGCTTGGCGGGGTCGAGTCGCTTTCGTGGGTCGTAACTGCCTACATGCTCGCAGCCACCGTCTCGGTGCCGCTCTACGGAAAGATCAGCGACATCTACGGACGCAAGCCGATCTTCCAGGCCGCGATCGTGATCTTCCTCGTCGGATCAGCGATGTCGGGCGCGTCTCAATCCATGGTGCAACTCGTGTTGTTCCGAGCGCTTCAAGGACTTGGAGCGGGCGGCTTGATCTCACTGACGATGGCAATAATCGGCGACATCCTCTCGCCACGCGAGCGTGGGCGATATCAGGGTTACCTCGGAGCGGTCTTCGCTCTCGCGAGCGTGATCGGACCACTGCTCGGTGGATACTTCTCGGACAATCTCTCGTGGCGCTGGATCTTCTACATCAACCTGCCGATCGGCATCGTGGCTCTGCTCGTCACCTCGTTCGCGCTCGATCTCCCTTTCAGCAGGCGCGATCATCAGATCGACTACGCGGGGGCGGCGCTCCTGACTGCTGGGGCGACGGCTCTACTTCTCGCGCTCGTGTGGGGCGGGTCCACCTACGCGTGGGGTTCGGGCACGATCATCGGTTTGCTCGTTGTTGCAGCCGTTGCTGCCGGACTGTTCGTCTTGCAGGAGAGGCGGGCACCCGAGCCGATTTTGCCGAAGCGCCTCTTTAACAACTCGATCTTCA
>CAVQLH010000002.1:0-304239 GCA_963713315.1 uncultured Actinomycetes bacterium
CGAAAGACGTGGTGCTCCAGAATCTCCATGCCAGGGAACAACGTGTCGAGATTCGCGGCGATCGCGTCTTCCACGGGCACGAATGCGTGCGTGGTCGAGAGGTGCACGAAGCGGGGCACCACCGGTGGGACTTTCACTCGCCCGAACATAGTGCCCCCCCGCTCGGGCTCTCGCACGACCACAGCGAGGTTGAGCGACAAGTTGGAGATATAGGGAAATGGATGAGCGGGACCTACAGCCAAGGAAGTGCAAACCGGCAAGACACTATGGAGGAAGATCTCGTTGAGTTCCTCACACTGAGCCTCATCTAGATCTCGCCAGCGAACGATCTCAACGTTCGCCTTGGCAAGGCCTGGCCAAACCTCATTGATGAACAGTCTGGCGTGACGTTCGACCATCGGCTTCACTTTGGCTGCAATTGCTGCAAGCTGGGCCTCTGGCGACATGCCATCGGGCGATCTCTTTGCACTTCCGGTTTCAACAAGCCGACGAAGTCCTGCCACCCGCACCTGATAGAACTCATCAAGATTGCTCGCGAAGATGGCCAGGAACTTTGCTCGCTCGAGAAGCGGGATGCATCCGTTTTCAGCCAAGGCCAGGACACGCTCGTTGAAGTCGAGCCAGGACAACTCTCGATTGATGTACATCGGACTGATCCGCGACGGACCTTCGGCCATGAGAGTCGGCCATCATACGGAACGAGTGTGAAATCCGTATGAACACGCTGACCCTGTGGCGTCTCCGAGTAATTGATGAGAGTTCGCTCATTGAAGTCATGAGCCCAGACGAGATCTCCGAGTGAGGCGATTCGGCCCTTGCTCGGCCCTAACGATAGAAATCCGTTCACGTGGCGTTCATGAGCCGGATGCAGGTCGGCAATACGCCGTTGCTACATTGCGCATTGATGGAGGCCACCCGAATGCGGGAAGGCCGAACCAAAGAATCGCATTTGGCGGCTCATACAAGGAGGAAATGTCCGTATGTCAATACTGACGGGGAGGCCACCGCGGCTCCTGCTACTCGTTGTGGCCATGGCGCTCCTGACAGCGGCGTGTGGGGGTGACGACACCGAGCCAACGGGAGCTGAGGGCGAGGAGTTGTCAGGGGAGATACTGGTTTCCGGCTCTTCCACCGTGGAACCGATCAGCTCGCTGAACGCAGAGAAGTTTCAAAGTGAGAACCCTGGGGTCTCCATCGCTGTCGACGGGCCCGGCACTTCCGACGGATTCGAGCTGTTCTGCAATGGTGAGACGGATATCTCTGATGCCTCTCGACCCATTGAAGAGGAAGAAATCGCCGCCTGCGAAGAGAATGGCGTTGAGTTCGTCGAGCTGAAGGTCGCAATTGACGGCCTTTCGGTCATCACTTCAGCCGATAACAGCGAGGTTGAGTGCGTTGACTTTCTCGATCTCTATGCGCTGCTCGGTCCCGAGTCGGAGGGTTTCAGCAATTGGAGTGACGCCAACGATCTAGCAGAGGAGATCGGAGCACCGAACGCTCCCTATCCGGATGCTCCTCTAGAAGTGACGGCCCCCGGCGAGGAGTCAGGGACATTCGACTCCTTCGCGGAGATCGTGCTCGAGGACATCGCGGTCGACGAGCGGAAGCAATCGGAGGACGGTCCCTTCGTCCGTGCGGACTACACAGCATCTGCGAACGACAACGTCATCATCGAAGGGATTTCCGGGAGTCCGACATCTCTCGGGTGGGTGGGTTACGCCTTCTATCAGAACAACTCCGACGCGGTGAAAGCTCTTCAGGTATCGCACGAATCAGAGGACGTTGGTTGCACGACACCTGATCCGGACACGATTTCGAGTGGCGAGTATCCGATTGCTCGAGACCTCTTCATCTATGTGAAGAAGGAGAGCATCGACAACAAGCCCGAGGTCGAGGCGTTCGTCGATCTTTACTTGAGCGACGACGGATTTACCTCGGTAGGAGAGGTCGGCTACGTGGATCTCGCTGATGAGGACAAGCAGGCGACTGTCGCCAACTGGGAGGCCAGGGAACTGGGCCCGGTGCTGAGTCAAGAGTAGATATACAGGAACCGCGACCGACGAGTATAGGGGGGCCGCGCTTGCAGCGCGGCTCCTCAACGGTATTTGTTTGATCGGTGGGAACGTCGTAGCTTTCGGAGGGATATGACACAGGCGCCACCTAGCGGAATAAGTCTCCAGGACCTTCAAGGTAGCCCGAAGCGCATCAGACGCGAGCGGGCGTTTCGAGGGGTCTTCTTTGGAGCGGCATTCTTCTCGATCATTATCAGCATGGCGATTGTCGTCTCTCTGTTTGGCGAGGCCCTGACATTTCTACGTAACGTCGACCTGTCCGCGCTGATTGATGTGGACGGAGGCTGGTTCCCTCGACGGGGACGCTTCGATGTAATCACGATCATCACAGGAACACTTGTCGTATCCCTCATCGCGATGGTGGTCGCCACGCCCCTCGGACTGGGAGCGGCCCTCTACCTCTCTGAGTACGCAAGCCCCCGAGTCCGGCGCGCCCTGAAGCCCATCTTGGAGATCCTCGCAAGTATTCCCAGTGTCGTCCTCGGATACTTCGCCCTTGCCTGGATCAGCCCCAACATCCTACAAGCCCTGTGCAGTCAGCCCACGTCATTCAACCTCGGTGCTGCCGGGATCGCCGTCGGGATCCTCATCACTCCATTGGTTGCGTCAGTTGCCGAGGACTCGTTTCGGTCCGTACCCATGGCGCTACGGGAGGCGTCCTACGGCATGGGTGCACGCAAACGAACGACCGTTACCAGCATCGTGTTTCCGGCCGCCGTTTCTGGTGTGGTGGCCTCCTTGATTCTCGGCTTTTCACGGGCGGTCGGCGAGACGATGGTGGTAGCGATCGCAGCCGGCGCAACCGGAGGGTCGCTTTTCACCGTCAATGCTTGCGGGCCAGGACAGACAATGACTGCGGCGATGACATCACTGGCGATCGGAAGCGACCAGGTAAGGGGAAGTGAGGGGGCATTCGAGAGCCTCTTCTTCGTTGGACTGGTTCTCTTCTTCATGACTTTGGTGCTCAACCTCCTCAGTGAGCGGTTCGTTCGGCGAGTCAGGCAGAGGTACTAGATGTCAACAACAGGGAGCGCGCTGAGTACGACCGAGATCGTCCAAAAGGCGTTGCACCGGAAGCGCTCCGACGTTGCCGGGCAAGTCTTTCAGATGATGTTGTTGCTGGCCCTTCTCATCTCCCTGCTGTTTCTCGTCGTGCTGCTTTTCGACATCATCAGCAAGGCAATCCCCACTTTCCAAGAGCGGGGGAGTGACGTTGTCACAGCAACCGTCTCCTCGCTTCCCGAGCGGGCGGGTGTGTCTCAAGGAATCAGTGGGTCCATCCTGCTCGTGGCCTTTGTCGTGATGATGGCTTTTCCTCTAGGCATCGGCGCAGCCGTCTATCTAGAGGAGTACGCGTCGGACACCAAGCTGAACCGATTCATCAACGTGAACGTCCGCAATCTCGCAGGTGTCCCCTCGGTGGTTTACGGGCTCCTTGGATTGGCGCTTTTCGTGAAGCTGTTCGGCAGCTTCACGGGTGGTCGTTCGGTGATGAGTGCCGGCATCACGATGGCGATCTTGGTTCTACCAATCGTGATCATCACCTCAGCCGAGGCCCTGCGGGCGGTCCCCAATAGCATTAGGGAGGCCGGCTACGGTGTGGGAGCCACCAAATGGGAGGTCATCAGGAGCCACGTGTTGCCTAGTGCCGCGCCAGGGATCCTCACGGGGACCGTGCTGTCTCTGTCGAGGGCCATCGGGGAGACCGCCCCTTTGCTGATGGTCGGCGCCGTTAGCGGATTCTTCGCAGTGAACGCCGAAGGACTCGTCGAGCGTCTGCAGAGCCAGTTCACTGCTTTACCTGTGCTTGTCTATAACTGGTCCAGGCTCCCCGATCCGGGTTTTCGCGAAAACCTGGTTCCTGCCGCAATCGTAGTTCTGCTCGTGCTTACTCTCAGCGCTAACGCGATCGCGATTCTGCTCCGGAACCGCTACGACAGAAAGTGGTAAAGGATGAATGTTCGCACGACGACCGAAGGAAACCGGGTGACTCAGCCTGAGTTGCATGTCGAAGTTCCTCATCATGAGGGCTTTGCAACCAGTGATCTCGTCTTCGAGATCAGGGACCTGAGTGTCTACTACGGCGCGTTCAAAGCCGTCAAAGAAGTCAGCTTGGATATCAGCAAAGCAGCAATCACTGCTTTAATTGGGCCTTCGGGCTGCGGAAAGACCACATTCATCCGTTGCCTTAACCGCATGAATGACCTGATCGAGACGGCGCGCGTCGAGGGCGAGATCAAGTATCACGGCGTAAACCTGTACGACAAGAAGGTCGACGCAGTCGAGGTCCGTCGCCGCATCGGAATGGTCTTCCAAAAGCCCAATCCGTTTCCCAAATCGATCTACGACAACATCGCATTCGGCCCCAAGATCTCCGGCTTCAAGGGCGACATGGACGAGTTGGTCGAGGAGTCGCTCCAGAAGGCTGCGCTGTGGGACGAGGTAAAGGACCGATTGAAGGAGTCTGCCATGGGGTTGTCCGGCGGTCAGCAGCAGCGCCTCTGCATAGCCCGTTGCGTTGCTGTCCAGCCGGATGTCATATTGATGGACGAGCCATGCTCGGCTCTGGATCCCATCGCGACGGGACGCATCGAGGACCTCATGCAGGACATCAAGGAGGAATACTCGATAGTCATCGTGACCCACAACATGCAGCAGGCGGCACGTGTAAGTGACATGACCGCGTTCTTCACCGCTGAGGTGAACGAGCAACAGGACAGGCGCACCGGGATTCTCGTCGAGTACGACAAGACCGAGCACATCTTCCAGACACCATCGGATGAGAGGACCGAGAATTACGTTACCGGGCGATTCGGCTGAGCCGGATCAGCAAGTCCCCAGGCCGCTAAGAGCGGCGTTCGCCCTCGAGCTCGAGCAACTCCGGCTCCAGGTCGAGGTCATGGCTCTGCGCGTCGACGAGGCACTGGGACGATCCACCTCGGTTCTCCTTTCCGGTGACCTTGAGCTCGCGAAAAAAGTCATCGATGCCGACGACGAAATCGACGACATGCTCGTGTCACTTACGGAGCGCTGCTACGACCTCCTAAGTCGGCAGAGCCCGGTAGCATCTGATCTCCGCCTCGTCGTTTCGGTGATCAGGATCCTTGGCGACCTCGAACGCACCGGCGACCTCTGTTTGCGAATCGTGAAGCTTGCCCCCGACCATGAGCTGATTCGAGGAAACTTGAAGACGTTCGGAATTCTACGAGAGATGTCACTCGAAGCGCAGGAGCTCTTTCGCACTGCTGTCAGAGCCTGGTCGACCCGCGACCTGAGACTCGCCAAGACGCTCGAGGAGCGGGACGACGCGATGGACTTGCATAATCGCGCTCTGATGGAGGGCATCATGTCACTAAACGGTCCTCACGCAGTGCCCACGGCGGTGAAGACATTGCTTGCGGGGCGTGCTCTCGAACGTATTGCCGACCACTCGGTCATGATCGGCGAACGTCTTCGCTACATGCTTACGGGGAATGCAGAGTCTTTGTCGGCAGAGATCCGTCCCTCCCATCGCGCGCATGGCAATGACGCATCGCACGGCACCTGAGCCGACCAAGGATGCCCTACCCGGGAATCTACGAACGAACGTGTAGCCAAGCTGGCTGATGGTCACCACAATGGGGAGAGGCGTGACATAGGAGACCACTGAGGATGGCAGCAGCGATGCCCAGCGGCAGTGGATTCTGCACGACCGAGCATGGACCTGCCTCGCTGTGCTCGGCGAATCTAGGGTGGGTCATACGCGGGAAAGAAGGCCTCGGCAGCGCTTGAGGAAACTCGTAGCTCGAGCGGTAGCAAGCTGGCGCGTGTGCCTACGATTCATCTGGGGCGGCCCAAGCATGTTGCGCGGGGACGTTATCCGGGGTCCAGCATGAATCTGGGCCATCAAGGCTTCCATCGAAACCGTCGGGTCCGTCAGGATTCTCCTGACCTCCCTTTTGCTAAAGCTAGGTAGTGGCTGCATTATTTCACCCCCTTTTCCTGAGGGTAGTTATTCCGTCACATTGAGATCTGAACTCAGAACTCATGGCGTTTCTCCATCGCAGGATGTTGAGGAGCTCATGAACATCGGCAAGTACACGGGCAGTCTTAAATTCTTCTTTCGCCGTCAAATTGTTCGGCATAACAGGAGTTCGGCAACTGTCGTGACTTTAAGGTTGATGGCCGCCGGGGCGCTGCGGCTCCCGTGGAAGTAGTCGGGCTGAAGGATCCCGGGAAGAACTTGGGCTGCCCCGTGCTCACGGTCCAATTCGAACCCAGTCGGAGTGCCATCTCGGTACCGGCCACCATATGGGTACGACGATGCACCCATGATGCGACTACACGAAGTTATCCTGGTGAACCAGGCATGAACTCTTGCGGCCCCAACTTTGTCAGATCGCTACTTCTCCAGAATGGCTCGGAGCTTGAAGGATGCACCTCGATGGCGGCTGTGTGACGCGTGAGCCAACCTTGACCCACCCAGCGGTGGAGGGGACTCCCTCTGAATTAAGGATGAACAACATGTAGTACCCGGGAGGCGCATCACGGGAGCTAGGCGGGCCATCCACAGCCAAATTGTCACCTGAGCGAGTGAATGGAAGACTGAGATATCGCTGGTCGAAGACTGTCGAATGGGTTGTCGACGGCGATCTTATGAGAGCCACCTTGGATATCTCTCCGGCGTTCGGAGATGTGACGTTGAACTTGGTTCCGTAACCGACCTGGCTTGGAGAGCTTGAAATGACCGGCCTAGGACCCCTGAACAGATATGGGGGGAGAATATCTCCGCGGTCTTCTGCAGAGTGCCGCGGTCACCTCCAGCCGAGAGCACTCGCCCATCAGGCAGCAGGACGGCTGTGGAATGATGAGCGCGCACAGCGGCTTGCGTCGCCATCACGGTCCAAGTCTTCGTCACGGGGTCAAAGAGTTCTGCGGTCTTGACCGGGTTCTCATACGCACCAGGACCCCTAGCTCCCCCGACCGCGAGAACCGTCCCGTCAGGGAGCACGACCGAGCTCCCTTCCTTGCGAGCGATGTTCATCGGCGTGGTGAACTCCCACTGCGGATTACTGCTTGAGAGATCGATCAACTCGGCGGACGCGGTGGCGTTTCCTACTTCTTGTTGAGACCCCCCGAAAGCCAGCACTTTGTTTAGGCCGGGAAGCAGTACCGAGATTCCGTCGCCGCGGGGTCCAAAATTCAAGCTGTCTACCGTCGACCATGTATTTGTAGCTGTATCGAAAAGCTTGGAGACGGACGCAAGTGGATCCGTGGTCACACCTGAGTAGAAGAGTTTGCCACTTGGCAGCAGATGGATTCGCGGGTAGAGACCGATCTTTTGGGTCGCGGTTGCAGGCAAACGCGTGAGGGTGTTGCTCGCGGGATCGTACTTGTCCACCGTATTGGACCAGGTCTTTGGATTCGCCCACCCTCCCATGATGAGCACCTCGCCGTTGGGCAACTGCGCATTGGTGGGATACCAGCGAGGCTCACTGAGAAGCGGACCACTTGACCACGAATTGGTGCTCGGATCGAACAGATCCGTCCCTCGCACACCAATCTTCCCAGTGAGCTGCAGGTTGCCGCCCGTGAGATATGCGCGCCCGTTTGTTAGGAGTGAGTGCCCGGAGCAGTAGAAATCTCGCTCCGGATTGGGATGAGCGACGTCCGTCGTCTGCTTCGTTGCGGGATCGAACAACCTTTCGGCAGTTGGTTTGCCTGATCGGGGTCGAGAAACCATAAGTACTTTGCTGTTGGGCAGCACTACTGTGTGCACGGCCTGTATTCCAATTGCAAAGGGCGCAGACCATGCTCCCTTCACCACATCTGCCCTTGCAGGCGATTTCGTTCCAGGCCCGTACACGGTCGACAGCAACAAGATGAGAAGTAGGCCAATGCCGCACAAATTTCTTCTACCTTTTTGGTAGATCACCGCTCCTCCTTCGCAAGCTGAGCATAGAGAGCAAAGCCTTAAACGCCCTTTCCTCGGACTTTCACGTTGGCTGTCGAGATTGTGGTTCCACTGTCACCCCTCGTCGTGATTAAGAGAGTGGCGGACTCAGGCTGCCCGAAGAATGGATCCGGCTGGAATGCGACTACCTCAGCACAACTCTCGCCGGGTTTCAATTCGTTCACGCCCACACCGGAGGAAGCACGTCGATTCCGATTGTCCCCGGAGAGAAGTCGTCCGGAACCTCGACCGTGTCGATCGTGATGAAGATGGTTTGAGAACTCGTGTCGAGTATTTCCTGGACCTCGGTGGTGAATGACCCGAATCGCTGATGGCCTAGGTACTACCTGAACAAACTGCGCGGTGCTCACACCTCAAAAGCTACTTCGCCAATGTGGCGCGAAGATGAACGACTTGCCTCGGTAACGCTATCTCGAAGTCAATGAATCGGCACATTCCGGCTCCCTGTCTTTTTCCTCGAACAGCGCCTCACCAGGCTCAATCGGATCACGTGGGCTCGGACCGGAACTTATCTGACGAACTTGTAGCCCAGCCCTCTGATGGTCAATAAATGGGCGGGTGTATGCGGAGCCTGCTCGCACTTGGCGCGCAGCCGCTTGATATGCACGTCGAGCGTCCTCGAATCACCGAAGTAATTGGATCCCCAAACGCGATCGATGAGTGTTTCGCGACTTAGCATTCGACCAGAGTTCTCCATGAGAAGCTCCAACAACTCGAACTCCTTACGTGGGAGATGCACCTGGTCTCCTCGCACCGTGACCTCGAAACGATCGCGATCGAGCCGCACGCCTCCGCCCTCGAGAATCCCATTGGTCCCCTCGGATTCGATTGAGCTCCGGCGGAGGACTGCTTTAATGCGCGCCATGAGCTCGGGCGAGCTAAACGGTTTCGTCACGTAGTCGTCGGCCCCCAATTCGAGCCCGAGCACCTTATCGACCTCGGTGTCCTTCGCTGTAAGCATGATGATCGGGACGGAGGACGCGCTCCGAATTTCCTTGCAAATGTCCTCCCCGCTCAGCCCCGGCAGCAGCAGATCGAGAAGCACCATGTCTGCGCCGGAGGTTTTGAAGCGCTCAAGTCCGGTCGCCCCGTTGGTGTAGCGATTGACCTCGAATCCACCACGTTGCAACTGGTACTCGAGCGCCTCTCCGAAGCCTTCTTCATCTTCGATCAACAGAATCCGTGGCACTTCTCTGTGTCCTCCTGGTCTACGCGTGACAACTTCCGAGGGGCGTTACCGCCGATAAAAGGAGTGGAGCCGGGATCCAGGGTCGTGGGATGACCGGTTTGACAACAGCGGGTCGCAGCGGGTCGCTCGGTACATGCACGGCCTGCGAGATGTCGTCCGCCGTTTGTCCCACTCCAAACCACAAGGACCACAGGCGCCAGTCCGGCCCATAGCCCGATTTGATCATCCGGAGTTCATTGGCGCCTCCAGAGGACCATCGCGGGCGCCGCGAGTGACATCCGACCTCAACACCGATTCCAGCCATTGAATGTTCATTTCGTCTTGAATTCGTTTCCCGCTCGATCATAGTTTGACGAGGGGATTCCGACCGTCTCCAGACCGCGATGTCACGTCGATTTCGCTCCTAGTTCTCGTTGCGTTCAAACTCACTGCGCTTGGGCCTCGTTCGCATTGCAGTCAAATGATCCTCGTCGGTGGATACTGTGGGCGTGGTACGCATCAACTTCCATGAAGAGCTGGAAACCGCGGAGGGCGGGCTGATGTCCGAGGGGACTCAGGTTCGCCGGCAGCTCCACGCCGTCCTGGATGCCCTGGAGCGGCGAGACCCCGAACTGGCAAAGCAGGTGATCGCCGACGACGACAGGGTGGACGACGCTCACATTGCAACCGAAGCACGCATCATGAGCCTGCTGGCCCTCCAGGCCCCCGTAGCGACCGATCTCCGGCTAATTCGAGCCATGATGCACACCAACCTGCACCTCGAGCGCATGGGAGACCTGTGCGTGAACATGGCTAAGTTCGTGCTCCACGAACAGTCCTATCCTCCCGATTCGCCGATGGTGACTCGGTTGAGAGAGATGGGAGTCCGCGCTGGAGAAATGCTCGATATCGCTTTGACTTGTTTCGCGTCGCGTGACCTCGATGCTGCCGAAACCCTTCCGACCAAAGACAACGCTATCGACCGTCTCAACCGCGGCATGCTCGACGACCTCAAGGACTACGTGGACGACGAGGCCACTTTTGCGCTGGCGATCAACATCGTGCTCGTGTCGCGTTACTTAGAACGTTTCGCCGACCATGCTGTCGACATCGGTGAGCAGGTCTCGTATCTGGTGACGGGAGTGCTGCGCGAGTTCGAGGACGCGTCGCACCCAGAGTCGAGTGTCGATGACGCGGACAGCCGCGAACGTTATCCCTGATCCTTGGCGATCCCAAGAGAGCACCGGCAAGCTGAGGCTGCTTGGTGGTCCGGGCACCGTACTGGACCGTCTATTGCTCGAGATGCTTTTCCCTCGTGTACAGGAGCACCGAAAAACGTTGAATGGTCCTCAGCAATTCGAACACTGGCTCCGCTAGCTCCCCCTACGCTAAAATATAGGGTCACCCAACAGCAGCACGCACTCGACGGTCCACTGGTTTCCTCTAACAGCATCGTTTCCGGCGAAATTTTTGTCCTTCGAGCCCTGACCTGAAAGTTGCTCCCAATATCTCGGTGCTCCTAGATGATCTTCGTGTAGCTGGTCTGAAGACCCCGCTCGTTTGAGGTTTCGTTAACTTCCAGTTCCTACGCGCACCCTGAAACCACCAACCTGCACTTCAGACGCGCTAAGTCTTTGATTCGAGTTCTTTGTAGTGCATGCTGACACCCTTGGCCTCGGAAGCTGGAAGTGGTTGCTGCACCTGTCAACGAGCGATCCTTTCGTTGACGTAGAGCATCGTCCCTAGCATCGACACAGCAGGAATATCGGTGCCACCTGGTCGTCCGTACCGAGCACGTACGGTACCTGCAGTCAAGGTGTGTCGACGATGCGCCCCGATGCGACGAACGGACGTCAATGGAGTGACGCAATCGTAACTTTCCGAGACCTAGCGCAAGCCGTTTCATTCGAAACGGTCAATGAGGGAACTCCGCTGAAGGTACACCCCTCCCGCGAGCATGCCAGGTCAATCGTCCAACCATCCTCACGGCAGCCTGCCTCTTCCCACAAAGTTGATCAACAGCGAGTCCAGAACTGCGCCGGTCGACGGATCCGTGGCCGTAGCGAGCAGCGTGGCGAGCTGCTTATGACCGGCGAAGAACTCGCTTGGCCTGAAGCCCACGACGGCGACACAGCTGTTGCCGGGAGCAAGCGCCTCGGGCGCGAACACCGGACAGGTCGACCCAGGCAGAAGGCCAAACGAGAAGTCGTCGGGTTCCCTTGTCGAGCTGACTAGAAGGTCAATCGCTTCAGAGCTCGCGTTCGTTATCGTCACGCCTTTCAGCGTGAACGAGCCCACCGGCCTGGTCCCAAAGCTAACCTTGGCCGGCGTCACACTCAGCATCTTTGTGGCCGCAGGAGCGCTTGCGGGCAGGATAACGATGGCCAGCATGACAACCGCGGCAAGTGCTGTGCGTCTCATTGAACCTCTTGGATAAAAGGGTGCACGGCGGGATCGTATGTGTGGCCTAACTTCCCCGTTCACGAGTGGTAGCTAGGAACTGATCTCACATCCGGCGACATCGTCCTCCGCACCTGCAAAGCAGGTGTCGATCCCCAGTCCGCCAGCGAAGAGGTCGATCAGCGGGGCATCCACCTCGCCCTCCGCCAAGAAGTCGTCGCCAGCGCCGCCGAACAACTGGTCGGTTCCAACTCCTGCGTGGAGGTCATCGTTACCGATGCCTCCGTAGACCTGGTCGTCACCGTCTTCCTCGTCACCGAAGTTGAGGGTGTCCGCGCCAGGACCGCCGCGAATGAGGTCATCGCCATCGACTCCGGTAATGAAGTCCCCCCCGCTTCTACCGGACATGCTGTCGTTCCCAGGACCGCCATCGATGACGTCGCTCCCGTCGTTGCCACAGATGAAGTCGTTCCCCTCGCCCCCAGTGATGATGTCGCGCCCGCCGCGCCCGACGATAACGTCCGTACCAGCGGTCCCCTCGATCCGCTCGGGGTCGTCGTCTCCGACGATCGTCGCGACCATTCCGAGGCAGGTAGGGGTCCCGGCGGTCGCAGGAGAGGCACCGATCGACAACATCGCAAGACTCGCCACAAGGACCAGAAACAGCCGACAGTTGTGATGCTCGCGGAGCACAGTCGAAGTGCTCATGAAAGACCCTTCGTCACGAGCCGATTATCCGCTAGGACTTTGCGGGCTGTCGATACACGATAGATGAACACTTTGAGAACATGCTCAGCAGCAGTTCCGCTTCCGGGCTGACCGGGGCTCACCGCTCCGACGATGGACTGGGGTCCAGACGAGGACCCAGGCCCACCGCAACCGAGTTAGCCAAGTTGCTCGGTGCCTTCGACATCGCCCGAGAACCCTTCGGATCAGAGGCAAGGAGCAGAGAAAGGCCTTCGAGCTCACAAGCGGTCAATAGAACTGCAGACGAGTTGGGCAGAGGCGCCCAGGAGCTCAGGCGGGTCGCTTGGAGCGGCGGATGCTTAGGTGGACCCTCCTCGACGCAGAGACACAACGAGTTTGAACGGATCACAACGCGGCGCTCTTTCGTTCAAACGGAGTTCATCTTGCATCGATAGCCTGATTCCAGGAATTGGCGAGAAGGGCGAGTAAGTGGACGATCAGTCGCATGAATGGATGCTTCAGAATTCGGCTGAGAAATTCAAAGGGACCGCCTCGCGTGAGACCGTGGACCGTGTACTCGAGGAGTCCTCCCTACAGGTGGCAAGCGCAAGGATCCAAGCGTATGTACCCCTCTTTGCGGAACGCTTCGCCCGAGAAAGACTGAGAGCAATTGCCACGAATGAAGGGGTTCTCTTGAAGGAAGTCCCGGAAGTGTTGTTTGTCTGTGTCCACAATGCGGGTCGTTCGCAGATGGCGGCGGCGCTGCTCGACCATCGCGCCGAAGGGAGGGTCCAAGTCCGGTCGGCTGGAAGTGCCCCAGGGGATCAAATCCATTCCAACGTCCGGATGGCTATGGAGGAGATCGGGCTGGATATCTCCAGGGAGTTCCCGAAGCCATTAACGGACGAGGTCGTCCAAGCGGCGGATATCGTGATCACGATGGGCTGTGGCGATGCCTGTCCCGTCCGTGCCGGCAAGCGGTATTTGGACTGGGATCTCGATGACCCAGCCAACAAGCCGATCGAGGAAGTCCGTTCAATCCGCGAAGAGATCGACCGTCGAGTACGAGCGCTGTTGGAAGAGCTCGTACCTGCATCCAACTGAGCAATGCACCTCAAGCTTGTGCGCGGAAACAAGGACTTCTTCACTCTGCTTGAAGCGCTAGTTGACAAGATCGATGAAGGTGCCCGAGAACTCCTCGGTCTCTTTAAGGACTTCGAGCGAGGCGACGAGCGCCTTCAACGCATTGTTGCCATCGCCGTTGAGACTGACGAGATCGCACACGAAATAGTGAGTGAGATCAAGGCCATCAGCCCAGAGGCGTTCCTCGACCACAGAGACCTCTACAGGCTTTCCTCGAACCTCTCCAGCGTTTTTGACGAAATCAAGGCTGCGGCAGAGTGCATTGACCAATTCCGCGTTCCTGAGTCCATCCCGCAGATGATGGGCATGGCCGAAATGCTCGTTCGGGCAACCGAGCTAACTTCACAAGCCTCAAGGGATCTTCGCAACGTGAACACAAGAGTCGACAGTATTCACGAATACGTGACAAGTATGGGGAGCCGAAGGACGCAGCCGATCGACAGAACAGACGCACGAGGAGAGCCCTCTATGAAAGAGACTTCAACGTTATGGCAGTGCTCCGCTACAGAGATATCTTGAGGTCAATCGAGGGAGCCATTGACCGTCTCGAAATCTTCGCCAAGTTCATCGACAGGATCGCCATCAGGTCGGCTAGTGAGGTGCCCTGATGCCCCCTGATTGTGGAAGCCCTCTCAAGCAGAGACTATGGGATGTTGAGCAAATCGACCGCATGCCGCTGGCTTCGCTCAGGAGCGCGAGTTCAGGGCACGTCTAGGCCGAAAGCGATCCAGCTCATTTCGAAGCACAGAGACGAGTTCCTCGGCCACCAAAGGATCGAATTGGGTTCCGCTGTGCGAAAGCAATTCCTCGATGGCGGCTTCCCTGCTCATAGCATTGCGGTAGGGCCGATCTGAGATCATGGCGTGGTAGGCATCGCAAGCTAGGACGATCCGGCTGGCGATGGGGATGTCGTTTCCCTCAAGGCCATCGGGATATCCGGTGCCGTCCCAACGCTCGTGCTCGCCCGGATCGCTGAGGCTATATGCGCGACGCTTGGAATCGAGGTTGCTAGTTCGTATCCGATGATCGTGTGGTTTTGCATCACTGCCCACTCGTCTGAGTTGAGAAATCCGATCTTCCGCAGGATCGAGTCCGGGATCCCAATCTTGCCGATGTCGTGGAGCAGCGCGACCTGCGAGACCTTGGTTACATCCTCGGTGTTCATTCCAAGCCCACTAGCCACCTGGGACGCGTAATAGACGACTTCCTCGGAGTGCTCTCCTGCGTAGCCGTCTCGTGCATCGAGCGATTTGCTCAAAGCGCGCGATGCCACGAGCTCCTCCCTCATTTTGGAGTTCTTCGCCTCGATTAGGTTCCGCTCGATGTGGTCGCACACCAGCGAGCCCACGACGCGCATCAGGTTGATGTCTCTGTTCGCAAGCGAACGGTCCGGTTGGTGGCTCATGCAACAGAAGGATCCGAAGACGGTTCCATCTGTGATGATCAATGGGATACCCACGTACCACCGATGCCGGCCTCAGTGGTGCATGCAAGAGCACTCACTCGCGGATCAGCCTTGGTGTCGGGAATGACGTTGGGGAGCAGCCTCTCAACCATCCTCTTGCAGTAGGTCCCCTCCAGGGGGATCCCCTCACCCCGCGCTAGGCCGAACGATTCGGCGTCTCCTTCTAGCGCTCGGTAGACTTCCTGGCCGTCAGTGAACTCGGCGACATAGGCAACGTCCATTTCCAGATGCTCGCGAACGATTGCCAGTGCCCGCTCGACGGTCTGTGTGGCATCGGTCTGAGGGTTGGCCTGGAGTAAGTCGGGTGGTTTGAGGGGGTGGGACTCAGGAGCTCCTACTCCCATCTGGACAGTCATACTCATTTGTCGGCAGGTGGAGGGGATCCATGAACCCCCGGCTTTTCCTTCCGACTGGCACTCGATGTAACGGTGGACTCAGTAGATACGATGCGTTCTTGCTCAGCGAAGGCGGCGGATCAGTCTTCGGCCGTCCTGCCACCCGAGGAATGAGGCTGCTCCACAAGGTTTTGGCTTGCATCAGCCGGAGGATGCTCGCCTCGCAGCAATGCTTATCGATTGCATCCACCTACCCCACTCACCTTTCCAACGAGCGGCTATAGGGCGACGAAATGAGGGTGGCCACGAACCCGTATGCTCAATTGCGTTCCAAAGCCAGAGTCGTTACCGATCCCGTGTCTCATTACTTGTGAATGCGTCTCGCCTCAGAACAGATAACTATGGCTTAATCGCTGAGATTCGGGTCTAGAACCGGTCTCCCAGGCTAAGACGCTGATGGGCGTCTCGCGCCCGTTCGTCTGCTGCACTCGCTCCGTATCGTTGAAGCATCTGGCGGGAGCGCCAGCCCGCGATTCGCATGAGGTCTCCCTCCGTTCCGCCTTCTGACAGCCACTCATGCGCGAATTGATGTCGAAACTGATGAGGATGAAGACCTCGGATCCCAGCGCGTTCGCCGCGCTTTCTGACGATGTCTCGCATCCCTGAGTTTGTGATGGGGCCGCGCTGTCCTAGCCAAAGATCATCCAGGTGCGAAAGGGGATGCCGAGATCGTTCTCTGAGATAACGGTCAAGTGCAACGGCCGTCTTTCTGCCGAAGGGTGCAGCTCGTGGTCGTCGGCCCTTACCCATTATCAGTGCCACGTTGTGATCAAAGTCGACATCATCAACCTTGAGCATCGCGAGCTCTGCTCGCCTCATCCCTGAATCGAGGAACAATCTGATAATGGCCATATCACGACGATCTTCGAAGCTTCTGCCCTCACAACTCTTCACGACTGCCTTTAGCTCATGCTCTGAAAGTAGTGGAACGGGAACCTCTGGAACATGTGGAGGTTTCATGTTCTTCATTGGTGTTTCGCCGATCTCCCCCTCCTCGGCCAGCCACTTGAAGAACTGCTGAATCGAACGGTATTTCTTCGCCGCGGTGGCTGGTTTGAAACGCTCTAGGGAGTCAGCGATGAATGACTCAACGTGTTCTCGAGTGATCTTTCCAACTTGTGTTGGCATGCCGGTTTGGGCAAGGTACGTGCCGAGCAATTGCACGGCCTCTAGGTACGACTCAATGGTTCGGGGAGCCTTGTTGGCGGCGAGAAGTGACCGCTTGAACGACCGGGCCAGGACAGCAACTGAATCTACTTGGGTGATTTCTTCCGGCTCCATCTGACTAAAGTTATAGGCTCAGTAAGCGCTGTGCAAGAGTCGGTCGGCTTGCATTTCTTGTATTTTCCCAGCTAAGAGGCTATTCAGTGGGCCCCCAGGGACTCGAACCCTGCCCGCCGGATTAAAAGTCCGGTGCTCTACCTGATGAGCTAGGGGCCCTCGGCGCAAAGGTTACCGTTGCGCGGACGACGTTAGGGCTGAGGCGGTCGTCCAGCATCCGGGAGCTGGGCAGAGACATCCGGAGCCACCTCGAGCGCCAACCCTCGAATAGCAGTCACTACGACGCTTTCACCCGCACTCGCCCCCTGAGGGCAGGTTGCGCTCCAGTGTTGTCCTCTTAGCTTTACCTGACCGCTCGGACGACAGTCGGTTACGGCGAGACCTCTCTCGCCGACCATCGTTCCGGATCCAGTGATCGAGCGCCGCTTTCTCCATCGCAACCAGATCGAGATCTCGATGACTTCGAAGACCAGCAGCCCTCCGATGACGACTATTCGCAACCAGTCATCCAAGAAGACGACTGCGAGGATGATGCCGATCGTGGTCATGAGCTGACCGCTCAGCGTCCGCGGTCGCTCGGTCTGGGGACAAGGCGATAGCCAACATTGCGAATCGTCTCGATCAGAGCCTCGTGTTCTGGGCCGAGTTTGGCCCGCAGCCTCCTTATGTGAACGTCAACCGTCCGAGTTCCTCCGTAGTAGTCGTAGCCCCACACCTCACGAAGAAGCATGTCGCGGTCGCACACGCGCCCCGGTCGCTGGGCGAGGAACTTCAGCAACTCGAACTCTTTGTAGGTGAGGTCGAGCGGACGTCCGTGCACGTATACCTGGTAGTTCTCGGGGTTGACCGTTAGATCTCCGACCTTAAGAACTGTCGCGTCGTCTGCTCGTCCGGTGCGACGGTCGATCATCGTCATGCGTGCTTCGATCTCCTCCATCGAGGCGGAATCGATGATGAAGTCGTCGGCGCCGAGTTCGAAGCGGAACAGACCCATCCCCGCTTTGTCCACCACAACCAGCATCGGTGGCAGGCCGGCCTCCCATGCCAGCGCCAGGCGGCTGACAGCTTGCTCCCCCGACTGAATGTCGGCAAGCCCGTCGATGACGACCAAGTCTGGATGGATCGGAATGAGGTCCTCGGGCTCCGTCGTTTTCAGCGGCAACCGGACCACTTTGTGCCCCGTCAGAGGGAACTCGGGCACCAGGTCACGCAGGTCCTCGACCTGGTCCGAGAGGAAAAGAAGAGTTGGGGCCATGTGCCTATGTTCGCCCACGAGTGGGGTGAGCGCCATCTACCTTCAGGAGCTCTTCGATCGCCATCGATTCGTTATGGGAAGTCGCCGGTCACGTCCGAACGATTTGACCGTGACCTTTGGACCCGGCGGAGCCTGGCGGCGCTTGTATTCCGCCCTATCCACGAGGGCGAGGACATCCATCACCACCTGTTTGTCGAAGCCTAGCCGCGACAATCTCGTCAAAGCCTTCGTCACGTTCGATATAGGCCTCGAGGATGGGGTCGAGCACCTCGTAAGGAGGAAGCGAGTCTTCGTCTTTCTGCCCGGGTCGCAACTCCGCTGAGGGGGCCTTGGTCAGGACATTCTCCGGAATCATCGGCGCCACCGTGTTTCGCCACCGGCAGAGCGAATAGACCTCGTGCTTGAAAAGGTCCCGAATGAGTGCGAATCCCCCGGCCATGTCGCCATAGAGCGTCGCGTAGCCAACCGCGCTTTCCGATTTGTTTCCGGTCGCGATGACGAGGTTTCCGTAGCGATTCGAGATAGTCATCAGTAGCGTGCCTCTGATTCGCGCCTGCAGGTTCTCTTCGGCCAATCCCGGTTCCTCGTCGCCAAATGGATCGCGCAGCTCATCTAGGAATGATTGATAGATATCCTTGATCGGGATCGTGTGCAGTTTGATTCCGAGGTTGGCGGCGAGTTTCTGCGCGTCGTCCAGAGAGTGGGATGTCGAGAACTCACTTGGCATTGCTACTCCGAGGACGTTCTCCGGACCGAGAGCGTCCGAGCAAATGGTTGCCACGAGTGCGGAATCGATCCCTCCCGAAAGGCCGAGGGCGACCTTGCTGAAACCGTTCTTCGTGATGTAATCCCGCAACGCCAGCTCGAGAGCTCTGTAGATCTCTTCCGATTCATCCAATGGGGGAGCCACGAGGTTCGTCCTCGGGCTACCACCCGTCTCCCTGAGCGATAGAGACAATCGATCGACATTGCTTGCGTGAGTTGAACGGGCCTCGCCGAGGGGGACGTCGACGACTTCGAGTCTCTCGGCGAATTGAGGATGACGGACCGTCAGGCGACCAGTGGGATCAATGACGAGCGAACCGCCGTCGAACACGAGCTCGTCCTGGCCCCCGACGAGGTTCACGTAGACGATTGATGCGTTCGACCTCTTAGCGCGTTGGCCGAGCATCTTCGCTCTCTCGTTCACCTTTCCCTTGTGAAAGGGCGACGCGTTGATATTGAGGACAACCTGGGCTCCCGCGTCGCCCTGAGCAATGGCTGGGCCGGCCGGTGACCAGATGTCCTCGCACACGCAAACCCCGATGACGCCGTGGGCGGTGTCGATCAAGGTGTGCCGGTCACCAGGCTCGAAGTAACGACGCTCGTCGAATACGCCGTAGTTGGGAAGAAGCTGCTTGCGGTAGACGGCCTTGATCTCTCCCTCGTGACAGATAGCGGCAGCGTTGTAGAGGTGCTCGTCATCGGCATCTACGAACCCCAGGACCGTCAGCAAGTCATCGGTGTGCGTGGCGACGTTCTCGAGAGCCCGGCGGTTCGCGGGAACGAATCCCGACTTCAGTACCAGGTCCTCCGGTGGATAGCCGGTAAGGGCGAGTTCGGGAAGGACGAGCGCCTGAGCTCCCAGCTCCCTACTTTCCCGAATCGCGTCGACGGCGCGCGCGGCGTTCCCCTCGATGTCGCCGACGGTGAAATTGAGTTGGCCGAGTGCAATGCGCATTCCGCGACTATCCTAAGTGTCCGCCGCGAGAAGCACCCGATTCGATCCGTGTGGCGATAGTGCAATTCTTGGTTTGGAGAGTGACCCTTTGGCCAGGCTTGTCGGAGCAGCTGTGCTCGCGCTTGCAACTGGTGTCGCAGTGGTTTCGGTCGGCGGGGCAGTGCTCTGGGCGTCTCCAATCCTGCTCACGGGTCACTGGTTTGCCCTGAAGAACTCTCACGGCCGCATCCAGATGCTCTGGGTGGTTCTTGCCGCTGCGACGGCCGCTGAAGCCACCTGGTTGCTCATCTACGCCGCCAGTGAATCTGACGACTGGCCCATCATGTTGCTGGCGCTGGGCGTAGGAGCTCTGGTGTTCTTGGTCGGCTGGCGACAATGAGATAACCGAGAAGAGGTTCACTAGCGAGTGGGCTTCGGGCTGTCGACGGTCAGGCCAGGTCTGTATCCACGACTGCATTTGCGGGAGTTAACGCTCCTGAAATCAGCCCGGCGTAGTCTTTCTGCCATGGAGAGACAACAGGATTACGTTCTGCGCACGGTCGAGGAGCGGCGTATCAGGCTCGTTTGGCTCTGGTTTACGGACGTTCTCGGCTTTCTTAAGTCATTCGCCGTGACGACGGAGGAGCTCGAGCAGGCGTTCGACGAGGGGATCGGTTTTGATGGTTCGGCCATCGAGGGGTTCGCCCGCGTGCAGGAGTCAGACATGCTGGCTCGACCCGATGCGGGCACCTTTCAGATCATGCCCTCGCATGACGAGCGGTCCGATGGGGGCGTGGCCCGCATGTTCTGTGATGTCCACTCTCCCGACGGGCGGCCGTTTTGGGGGGACCCTCGCTTCGTCCTCAGGCGCAACTTGGACAAGGCGGCAGAGCGCGGTTTCACCTTCTACGTCCACCCAGAGATGGAGTTCTTCCTCTTCAAGTCCATCGATGATCCAACGACCTGTAGACGCGGGCGGTTACTTCGATCTCACTCCACTCGACGTCGCACAGGACCTCCGTCGCGACACGATCAGCGTTCTCGAGCAGATGGGCATTCCCGTCGAGTTCTCGCATCACGAGGTTGCGCCCGGCCAGCACGAGATCGACCTGCGCCACGCCGATGCATTGACGATGGCGGACTCCGTCATGACCTATCGCCTCATCGTCAAGCAACTGGCGGCTAAGAGAGACATGTACGCCACCTTCATGCCGAAGCCCTCGACTGATCTTCCGGGATCAGGGATGCATACACACCTGTCACTGTTCGAGGGTGACCAGAACGCTTTCCATGATTCGACCGACGAGTACCACCTCAGCAAGGTGGGCAAGGCGTTCATAGCCGGTGTTCTTCATCATGCTCGCGAGATCACGTTGATCACGAACCAGTGGGTTAACTCATACAAGCGGCTTGTCACAGGCAAGGGCTATCCCGTCCCCGAGGCACCGACATACGTCTGCTGGGGCAGGCACAATCGCTCGGCTCTCGTACGCGTCCCGATGTACAAGCCGCGCAAGGAACAGTCCACACGTCTCGAGATCCGCTCGCCGGACCCTGCCTGCAATCCCTACCTTGCTTTCTCGGTGATCCTGGCCGCTGGACTCAAGGGCATCGACGAGGGATACGAGTTACCCCCGAAGCCACTGACAACATCTATGAGATGCACGAATCGGAACGGCGTGCCCGCGGCATCACACAGTTGCCAGACGACCTTTACGAGGCACTTCGGGAGATGGAGCAGTCGGAGATCGTGGCTGAAGCACTCGGCGAGCAAACCTTCGAGTACCTGCTACGCAACAAGCGTGCGGAATGGGACCAGTACAAGAGCTATGTGAGTCCCTATGAGGTGAACCGTTACCTTCCGATTCTGTAGCGCTAGCGCCTGAGTTGGGGAATCCGCACGCCACCACGGAAACGAGGTCCGTAGTAGTACCTGTCGTGGACCGATGAGACCGTCACTTTGTCGGCGCCCGAGGACGAGTGGATGAACTTCCCTCGTCCGATGTACATGCCGACATGGCCGACCTTGGCGCTTGTCGTCTTGAAGAAGACAAGGTCACCCCTGTGCAAACTGCCCTTCTTGTTTACCCGCTTGTAACCTGCTCTTCTTGCGAGCTTGTACTGCTGCATCGACGTGCGGGGGAGCCGGGTCACCTTCTTGAATGTCCAGTACATGAACCCCGAGCAGTCGAAGCCGCGGCGAGGCGTCTCGCCTCCGTAACGGTAGTCCGTTCCACGCTGGTTCATTGCTCTCGAAACCAGGTGATTCTTCCTTGCCTTCACTCCAGCGTGCGCCGTGGTGGCCGGCACGACAAACGATGCGACACAAGCGACGGTGAGCGCGACAAGCGCTTTGCGAAGGATCATTTGTTGATGGTCGAAGGCGTGCGGACGGCGCCGACCCAACGACTGCCCCAGTAGTAGGGGTCGTGTAGAGACCTCACCTGTACGCCTTCGGAGGACGTGGCCGAAACGAACCTGCCGCCCCCCACGAAGACACCGGCGTGACCGACGCGAGCGCTCGTCGTCTTGTGGAAAACGAGATCTCCGACCTTGAGGTTCTTGCGCTTCCAGATCCTTTTGTAGCCCGCCTTCTTACCCAGACCGAACTGGTCGAGAGAGGTCCGTGGAAGGTTCTGCCCGTGCTCGCCGAATGTCCAGCGCGTGAAACCGGAGCAATCGAATCCTCTGCGAGAGGAGCCGCCGTAACTGTAAGGAACTCCTACGGCGCTCTTGCCTCGCTTCTTGATGTGCTTTCTCTGAGCAAAGGCGTTGCTGCGTTCGTGTGCTTCTGCTGGGGCTATGAGAGTGCTTGATGCAAGCGCGGCGACAATAATTGTCACCAGTAACTTCAGGATTGAATGAGTGGCATTGCTACCGTTCATTCTCACCTCCCTGTTTTCCAAGGAGCCCACAACACGCGCTCACTTAGTCAGGGAGGTGCAGTGAGCGGTGTCCCGCGAAGACCCGAACTATGTTCCCGCGATGTCCGGGCGAGGCCCTTTATGTCCGGTCTAGTTCCCCCATTACTAGGACCGCTGGCTTTGATCACTGGCATACCGTCAAAGCAGCGGCACAGTTGCTGCAAGCTAGTTGATCAGTGCTTCAAGGTAAACCCACCTCCCTCAACAAAAGGAAACTTCAGTTCTGTACCCGAGTAAGAAGGAATTGAACTTAAGTTTGCAAAGGTGCAGGTAGAGCGTCTTTGTGAGGCCGCGTTTAAGGTGCGCGTATGTCGGAATCGGTCGTGCGTAGGGCAAGTACTACTGCAATAGAACGTGTAAGTCGCACCTTGAGTGACTTTTTACATTCGGATGAACGCGCTGCGCAGTTGCTCGCGGAGCCCACCGTGCCTGATAGGCACGGCTTCGTAGGTGAGATGACTCGCGCTGTTTCGTCTGGTGGCTTGTCGGAGCTTCGTCTCGAGAAGCGCAGAAGGTTGCTTCAAATCGCAGCTCTCGATGCAAGTGGTCGGCTGTCACTCGAAGAGATCGGGAACGCACTTTCAGATCTTGCAGATGCAAGTCTTCAGGCGACCCTTGTTTACGTCGGGGCTCCCGACGTTCTCTCGGTTGTCTCGATGGGAAAACTGGGCGCGCGCGAGCTCAACTACTTCTCTGACATCGATGTGATGTTTGTAGCGTCGGGTGGCATCGAACGAGCAACCAAAGCGGCCGAGTCACTCCTCGGCGAACTTGGAGGCAACTCCCCGGAGGGCCAGGCGTATTCGATCGATGCCAACCTCCGTCCAGAAGGACGTACCGGTGCACTCGTACGATCGCTTGATGCTTTCCTCGAGTACTACCGGCGATGGGCCGAGCCGTGGGAGTTTCAAGCCTTGCTGAAGGCACGAGCCAGTGCCGGTCAACTGGAACTCGGACAGGAGTTGGTTGACCAGACTCGCAACTTTGTTTTCCCGGACGAGGTGACTTCCGAACACATCGCCAGCATTCGCGCGATGAAGGAGCGCGTCGAGAAGCATGTCCTGCGTACCGCCCGTCGCTCGAAGAGCCATGAAGCGAATGACGTCAAGCTTGGTCCAGGCGGGATCAGGGACATTGAGTTCTCCGTCCAGCTTCTGCAGCTCGTCCATGGAAGTGCCGATCCTTCCGTTCGGGCACCGGCCACCATCGATGCCCTTCTCCAACTCGTGTCCGGCGGATACATCGCCGAGGAGGATGCAGCCGGACTCTCCGTTGCATATCGATGGCTTCGAAATGTGGAACACCGATTGCAGTTGCGCCAGGAGCGGCGGGTACGGATGCTGCCTGTCGACGACGATTCCCGTGCAGAGATAGCACATGCCATGGGATTCGGGGACGGCGGCTTCGAAAGCGCACTCGCTCGTTTCGACAGCGTGCACAACTCAGTTCTTGCCGACGTGCGAGGTCGCTTCGAGAAGCTCTTCTATCGCCCCATGATCGAGACTCTTGCAGAGGGAGGAGGAATCCGGCTCAGCGAAGAGGCCCTCGAGCAACGTCTCCGAGTGTTGGGCTACAGAGACGTAAAGCGAGCGGCACGGACATTGTCCGGCCTGGTGGCGGGAACTTCGCGCAGGGCAAAGCTGCTCCGTCTCTTGACTCCCGCCCAGCTTCGCTGGCTCGCATCGACTCCGCTGCCCGACGAAGGTCTATTCGGATTTCTACGCGTGAGTGAGTCACTGGGAAGCCGACTCGACGCTCTCGGCAGTTTGCGGGACAACCCTCCAGGGCTAGAGTTCCTGGCAAAGGTGCTCGGCAGTGGCCGGCTGCTGAGTGAGGTCCTTAGCCATGTTCCTGAGGTACTCAGCTCAATCGCCGACCCGCGGGGGCCCGGGAAGCCCAAAGACCGAGACCGCTTGGTGCGCGAGGCTGCAGCCTCGCTCGAGTGGCGCGAGCCGGAGCAAAAGCTTGACGGGCTTAGGCGCTTCAAGCGCCGCGAGATGCTGAGAGTTGCGCTCTCAGACCTGGCGGGCGAGGCGGATCTCGTTGCAGTCGGCAGAGGTCTGTCGGATCTCGCGGAAGCTTGTCTGGAAACGGCGCTGATCGATTGCGACATTCCTTTCGCCGTCATAGGGATGGGAAAGCTCGGCGGGCGTGAGCTCAGCTATTCGTCCGACATCGACGTGATGTTTGTTCACGGCGCAGATCCCGCCACCGCTGAGCGGGTTGCTGAGAGGCTGATCAAAACAATTGGCGAGGTCACGCCTGAGGGACAGGCCTTTCGTATCGACGCCGCGCTACGTCCAGAGGGAAAGTCCGGACCTCTGGCGCGTTCAATGGAATCATTTCTCGAGTACTACGAGCGATGGTCTCGTCCCTGGGAGCATCAGGCGCTGCTACGCGCCCGCGTTGCGGCGGGTAACGCTGACATCGGTAACGAGCTCATCGATCGGACGAGGCACCTCGCATACCCCGAACTGCTGTCACAGGACTTCCTGGTTGAGATCAGACACCTGAAGGCACGCATGGAGCGAGAGCGTATTCCGAGGGGGACTGAGCCGCGAAGGAACTTCAAGATGGGCCCGGGAGGCACGGCTGACGTCGAGTTTGCGGTGCAGATTCTTCAGCTCAAGCATGGACACCGCACGCCTGCTCTGCAAACACCATCAACCATCGAGGCGCTCGATGTCGCGGCGGAGCTTGGTCTCATGCCTCAGTCGGACGTCCAGCAACTGAGGTTCGCCTACACATTCCTTTCGTCTCTGAGGAACAGGCTGTTCTGGCTTACCGGACGTCCCGGCGACGTTCTCCCGGTGAAACCAGAGGATCTTGAAGCCTTAGCGATTGCCATGGGCTACCACGAACAACCTCGACAAGAGCTAGAAGAGGAATACCTGCGGATCACTCGAAGAGCACGCAAAGTAGCCGAGCGCTACATCTACGAATAGCCCAGACGAAGAAGGGCCAGGCGGAGGGGTTGCCTGGCCCTTCTTGTTGGTACTCGGGGATTAGATGTCGTAGTAGAGGTAGAACTCGTAAGGATGCGGACGGAGTCGCAGTTCATCCACCTCGCGCACTCGCTTGTAGTCGATCCAGTGCTCGATTACGTCAGGGGTGAACACTCCACCTTCGAGCAGGTAGTCGTGGTCGGCTTCAAGAGCGTCAAGCGCTCCCTCCAGTGAACCCGGAACCTGCGGTACCTCTGCGAGCTCCTCAGGCGGCAACTCGTAAAGATCCTTGTCGACCGGGTCAGGAGGCTCGATCTTGTTGCGGATCCCATCGAGGCCCGCCATCAGAAGGGCAGGGAAGGCGAGGTACGGGTTGCAACTCGGGTCCGGGCAGCGGAACTCGATGCGCTTCGACTTCGGCGATTTCGAGTAGAGGGGGATACGAACCGCTGCCGAGCGGTTTCGCTGGCTGTAGACAAGATTGACTGGTGCCTCGTAACCGGGCACCAGACGCTTGTAGCTGTTGGTCGTGGGCGCGCAGAGTGCCAGCAACGACGACGCGTGGCTGAGCAGGCCCCCGATGTAGTAACGAGCAGTGTCTGAAAGCTGGGCATAGCCCAGCTCGTCCCACATCAACGACTCGCCGTCTCGCCACAGGCTTTGGTGGACATGCATCCCGGAACCGTTGTCCTGAAAGATCGGCTTCGGCATGAACGTGATGGTCTTGTTGTTGCGACGGCCGACCTGCTTGACGACGTACTTGTAAAGCATTAATCGGTCGGCGATCTGGAGCAACGGTGCGAAGCCCATGTCGATCTCACCCTGACCAGCGGTCCCGACCTCGTGGTGGTGAACCTCCACCGGAATTCCCAACTCGCGAAGAGTCAGCACCATCTCGCTGCGAAGGTCCTGGTAGTGATCCATGGGCGGCAGGGGGAAATAGCCCTCTTTGTAGCGGGGCTTGTAGCCGAGGTTGCCCCCCTCTTCCTCCTTGCCGGAGTTCCACACGCCTTCGACTGCATCGATGTAGTGGTAGCTGGAGTGCTGGTTCTGATCGAAGCGGATCGAGTCGAAGATGTAGAATTCCGCCTCAGGGCCGAAGTACGCGGTGTCGGCGATGCCCGTGCCGGCCAGGTAGTCCTCGGCCTTCTTCGCGATGTTGCGTGGGTCGCGCGAATAGGGCTCACCCGTGATGGGGTCCTTTACGTAGGCGTTCATCACCAGCGTCGAGTACTTCGCGAACGGATCCATGATGGCCGTGTCGGGATCGGGGACCAGGATCATGTCCGACTCCTGAATCTCCTGGAAGCCTCGGATGGAAGAGCCGTCGAAGCCGAGACCCTCTTCGAAGACCTCCTCGCTCAACTCCTCGAATGGAACCGTGAAGTGCTGCATAAGACCGGGAAGGTCACAGAACCGGATGTCGAAGAACTTGGCGTCGTGTTGCTCCCCGAGTTTCAGCGCGTCCGCGGGACTTGGCATGAATCTCCCCTCCTTCTGGCGACCTCGTTCTAATCAGGGCCGTCTCGTATGTAGTCATCCCCACCCTGGCAACGGGCGGTTTCTCGGGAGTTTCGGCGATGTTACGGGAGAGTTACGAGGTGCCTTGGTTCCCAAGCCAGTCTCTCAGGCGGTCCGCCTCCTGGTCGTAGGCCTCGGTCAGACCCTCGACAATCCAGCCCTCTACTCTTGCTTCCGTAGAAGGGGACCTTCACCTTGACCATCCCCTCGATCGTCCGCCGGGTCCCGCCCTCTTGCTCCGAGATCTGGATGGTGCCCTTGGCCTCGAGCAACTCCTCGGCGATCTCCGGGTCAATCGTGAAGCTCCAGAGCATGGCTTCCTCGTCCCAGATGGCGTTCTCGATCCAGGCCGGGTCTCCGTCGCCAATAAGCCGCTTGGCGACGCCCGAGATCTCGATGTCCAGAACACACCTGGTTCGCCTGAGCGCCCGGCCATCGTCCTGGGGTCTCTTGGTCCAGGAGCTCGCGCTGCATATGACCCAGTTTTCCCAACGACTCCTGGTAGGTCTCATCGAGCATTACCTGGGCGACCGAGTCCGGGTGGGCATCAAAAGAGTGGATGACCTCGAAATTCACGTCGCAGAGGTTACCGAACGAGGCCGCGCCTGAAAGCCTCGGCGACCGCCTCGGTTCGGTCCCGGACCGCGAGTTTCTTGTAGATCGACTTCAGGTAGGTCTTGACCGTTTCCTCAGCAAGGTGCATCTCTGCCGCGATCTCTCTCGTCGACAGTCCATCTGCCAGGAATTGAAGACAGTTCAATTCTCGATCGGTCAGGGCATCCGCGTCCTTGCCGCCGATTCGTCCAAAGATGCCCTCGGTGACGTTGGGGTCGAGAACCGAACGGCCCCCGGCGACATCACGAATCGCCTGAATGACCGACTCGCGCGTAGCGCTCTTGGAGAGGTAGCCGTCGGCACCCGCCTTGATTCCCTCGGAAACCGTCCCTGGATCCGTGAACATCGACAGGATCAATACGCGCGTCGACGGGGCGATCTCTTTGACTTGCCTCGTTGCTTCGATGCCGCTCATCGACTGGCCGAGGTTGACGTCCATCAAGATGACGTCCACGTTTCCTTTGCGAGCCGCATCGATGGCCGCCTGGCCGTTCGAAACGGTGCCCGCCAGTTCCACGTCGTCGGCCATCGACAGCATCACCTCGAGACCCTCGGATACAAGAGTGTGATCGTCGGCGATCAAAACGCGCAGGCTCATTTGCCCTTCCGAAATCGGTGTGAGAATTCCCTAAGGATGGACTTCAGATTGGCCGCGGTCCAGTACCGAAAGCCGAGTTTCTGGCGGAGTGACTTCAGATTGGTCCTGACGGTCTCCTCCGGCAGGTTCAATCTTGCCGCGATTTCTCGCTTCGAGAGCCCATCCGCTATTCCCTTCCGGACCTTTTCCTCGCGATCCGTCAGTTCGGCCGGCTCTTGCCTCGACCTGGACCCACCGCCCGTGAGCGAAGAGAAAAGTCCGCTATGTCCCTCGCCTAACTTCCTATAGATCGACTTCAGATTCGTCTTGACCGTTTCCTCAGAAAGATGCATCTCGTCAGCGATCTCCCTTGTTGAGAGACCGTCCGCGAGGTGCTGGAGACACTGCAATTCTCGATCGGTCAGTGGCATCCGGGTCCTTGCCGCCGATTCGTCCAAAGATGCCCTCGGTGACGCTGGGGTCGAGAACCGAGCGGCCCTCGGCGACATCGTGAATCGCCTGAATTACGGCCTCGCGCGACGCGCTCTTGGAGAGGTAGCCGTCGGCTCCCGCTTTGATTCCCTCGGAAACCGTCCCTGGATCGGTGAACATCGACAGGATCAACACGCGCGTCGATGGGGCGATCTCCTTAATTTGCTTTGTAGCTGCGATGCCACTCATCGGCTCGCTGAGGTTGATGTCCATCAGGATGACGTCCACGTCTCCATGACGAGCCGCATCTATGGCGGCCTCGTCGGTGGAGACAGTGCCTGCCAGCTCCAAGTCGTCGGCCATCGACAGCATCACCTCGAGACCTTCGGATACAAGGCTGCGATCGTCGGCGACCAGCACGCGCAGGCTCACTCGGGCATTCCCCCTGGAAGTCTCGCCTCGAGACGAGTTCCACCGCCTGGGACCGAGTGAAACTCGATACTCCCGCCAACGAGATCCGCTCGTTCATGCATGAGCTTCATCCCGACATGTCCAGAGGCAGATTCGGCATCAGGATCGAATCCGGAACCTTTGTCTTCGACAATGATGTGAACCATATTGTCAACATCGGCAACTCGCACGGTGATTGCATTGCTATTAGCGTGCTTCAACGCGTTCGTTAAGCCCTCCTGAAGGATCTGGAAGCCAGCGAGGGCGATGGGAACTGGCGGTTCGTGCTCGATCTCTCCTTCGAATTCGACTTCGGTTCCCCACAGCATGGATACCTGGTCGACGAATACACGAATGGTCTCGAGCAGGCCACCTTCTTCCACCGATGATCTCCTCAAGTCGACCAAGGAGTCTCTCAATGCGGCCATGGACTGCTCGATGGCCTTACGTGAACTGTCGAGGAGTTGAGTCGCTTCCTCCGTCTTACCTGCCCCGAGGAACGCTCCTGCGTTGCCTACGTTGTATGAGGCCGCGGCAAGCATTTGAAGGCTCCCATCGTGGATCTCGCCGGCGATTCGCTTTCGCTCGTCCTCTCGTTCCTTGAATACCTGCTCCGTAGCCTTCAAAAGAGATGCTTGCTGTTGACGGACGCGTTCGGACAACTCTTGTTGGGCTCGGGCCCCCAAAAGACTTAGCCGAGCAAACAGCAGTGGTATCAGGAAGGCCGCCACGAAGGCGCCGACCTCTTCGTAGACCGCCGCCGTTGCCGCGCCCAGTGCCGCCAACAACGCCTGAGAGAACCAGAAGCCCGCTGCGGGTGATGGCACGAGGTTCCCAAAGGCCGTCTTGAGAGGGACATCTCTGCAAGAAGTGAAGGCCAAGACCAACGAGTCCCAGGTTGACGAGGACGAAGACTGTGGCTGCAAGGCAAATCAGAAATGGCCCGGCGGGGAATGAGAATGCTTCCTCTCCGTGATCGATCACTACCCACGCGGCGAGTCCCGTTGCTAGGGCAAGCTGGCCTCTGTTGAAGAGCGCGTGCCAGATCGGAATCTCGAGACGGAACTCGCGGATGTCGAAGGCACCCAATCCCGCAATTGCCATCGCGACTCCCGGCTCGAACAGAATCGCAATGGCCAAGGCAAGGGGGAAAGCCATCGTCACCTGCGATTGGTAGCCAAGTGACACGGGGAGCAACTCGGCGCCCATTAAGAGGGCAACCCAGAAGATGATCGTCGAGATATCCGGGAAAGGCTCTTCGAGGGTTTGAAGGCCCAAAAACATCAAGCCACCACTTAAAGCAATGACACTCCATGCAAAACCCTGGGCCCGCTTCATATGTTTGATGGTATGTAGTTTTTCGAGCCTCCACGCGGCAAAAAGAGAGGTCGGGGACGCTCTCTTTGGCCGTAGATCTAACTTGGGTCTACAGCTTCCAGGCAGCGCCTGCGGCGTAGAACACGGCAACGATGGTGCTGGCGAAGGTGACGAGACGGATCTTCATTCGAGTGACTCCTTGGGTAGTCGAGATGACAGGTTCGGATCAAGCGATTGGGCTTAGAGCTTCCAGGCAGCGCCTGCGGCGTAGAACACGGCAACGATGGTGCTGGCGAAGGTGACGAGACGGATCTTCATTCGAGTGACTCCTTGGGTAGACGAAACGGCAAACGGTGTTGCGAAGATGATTGGGCTTAGAGCTTCCAGGCAGCGCCTGCGGCGTAGAACACGGCGACGATGGTGCTGGCGAAGGTGACGAGACGGATCTTCATTCGAGTGACTCCTTGGGTAGACGAAACGGCAAACGGTCGTTGCGAAGATGATTGGGCTTAGAGCTTCCAGGCAGCGCCTGCGGCGTAGAACACGGCAACGATGGTGCTGGCGAAGGTGACGAGACGGATCTTCATTCGAGTGACTCCTTGGGTAGACGAAACGGCAAACGGTGTTGCGAAGATGATTGGGCTTAGAGCTTCCAGGCAGCGCCTGCGGCGTAGAACACGGCAACGATGGTGCTGGCGAAGGTGACGAGACGGATCTTCATTCGAGTGACTCCTTGGGTAGACGAAACGGCAAACGGTGTTGCGAAGATGATTGGGCTTAGAGCTTCCAGGCAGCGCCTGCGGCGTAGAACACCGCGATGATCGTGCTGGCGAAGGTGACGAGACGAGTCTTCATGAGGCGTCCTCCTTTCTTTTTCAGGGAGCGACAATGAATACTGAGATGAAGGCCCGGTTTGAGAGCGTGGCAACGCTTCGCTGGAAAGAGTTTGTACTAAGAAAGGGGCGCGCGTCTCGCGCGAACTGCCCTACCACCCGGTGCTTCTTCGCTACCCGATCGAGTGAACAAATCGACTCGAACGGGGGATTTCTAGCCAAAGACTAGTTGGCGCACAGTGCATAAGCAAGCCAATTGGCCTATCGGTCGCGGACTTAAATTGCGTATTGACATTGAGCAGTCACTTACGGTGATGATTGCGGAGCGGCATCGCACCATCGCTCAGTCGCTCTCGTCACTCGTTGGCGAGCTTGGGAACGCGGAGGTTGTGGCGGAGGTAGGTACCGCCGCAGAGGCTCTTGAGATCAGCCAAGCCCTGGCCCCCGACGTCGCGATCATCGACCTCGAGCTCTCGCCCAGCTGCTCGCTCATTTCCATGATGTCCGAGAGGTCCCCCGATACCCGCATCGTGATTCTGGGGGACAGGGACCGGGGCACCCCATTGGGGTTGGTGAATGCTTTGGCCTCAGGCGCAGTTGGGGCCATTTATAGGGACGAAATGTCAATCGGTGATTTGGTGCGAGCCGTCCATTCGTCCTCCAGAAAGCGGCCTGTAGTCGCCGACGAGGCGGCCGGCGTCCTTTTGAGCTCTTATGTCGAAGCCCTCTCCGAGAAGCGTCAGCGTGATCACTCGGTCATTCATGCGCTTGCCGCCGCCGTGGAGGCGCGTGACTCAGGGACCGGCCAACACCTTTACAGGGTCACCGACCTCGCCCTTCGCTGCATGACGGAACTGGACGAGAACATGGCCCGCAATGAGGAGGTCCAGTACGGATTCACCTTGCACGACGTCGGAAAGATTGGTGTGCCTGACGAGATCCTGAACAAGCCTGGTCCTCTTTCCGCCTCCGAGTGGAGCATTATGCGCACTCATCCCGAGCTAGGGGCCAAGATCGTCGAGCCAATAGGGTTCTCAAGCGCCACGATGGGAGTCATCCTTCACCATCACGAGAAGTGGGATGGGACCGGATACCCGAAGGGGCTCAAAGGGTCCGAGATTCCGCTTGCTGCTCGTACCTTCGCAGTAGCGGATGCATACGACGCGATGACCTCTGAGCGCCCGTATCGCAGGGCCATGACGGATGACGAGGCGATCCGTATCATTCTGAATGAGCGCGAGAAAGCGTTTGATCCGGAAATCGTCGACGTCTTTCTCGGTCTTTTTCTCTGAGAGGACGACTGAGAGCGGCGAGCAGGTGGGAATCAAGTGAAAGACCTTGAGGTGAATGACACTGCGGCACTCGCAGGGTTCGAGAAAGAGCTGACCAAGATCACCGGAGTACGGAACGTGAAAGTGGTAGGCGGGGACCGTCCGTCGGAGATCCACGTGATCGCGGGCAACAAGCGCTCGCCCAAGCAGATTGTGCGCGATGTGCAGTCCTTGGCCGTGGCCGGCTTCGGGGTAAGCATCGATCACCGAATTGTGTCCGTCGTGCAGATTGCAGACGAGACTTTCTCGTCGTCTCAATCCAATGATGGTCCAGGGATCCCGGCACCGGGACGGCCCCTGGTGGAATCGGTGCGATCCAACCTCGAGGGTGGTGACAAGAGATCGATTCACGTTGTCCTCGGCTGGCCCGACGACGTTCGAACGGAGGGACAGGCTAAGTCAGGTACCTCGCGCGAGCTGCAGGCTCGAGCCGCAATGGAGGCGACGATCGAGGCGCTGACCCCCACCCTTGCAGCCAGAGCAATGCGCGTCGAAGTCGAGCACGCCTTTCTTCAGGCCATGGGCCGCGATGAAGCGGTGGTTGTAAGGGCCACGGTCTACGAAGGTGACGAGATGACTCCCGTTACGGGGGCCGTGCTGGTCGAGGACGAAATTGCTCTTGCAGGAGTCAAGGCTCTCCTCCATGCGATCAACCGGAAGCTGCGTCCGCCCTCTGTCCCCACCTAGTCTGCCGGTAGGCCAGCATCGCGAGGCCGGCGGCAAGCACCAAGTCGCCGGCCGACCAGATGCCCACTTTTGGGATCGGGATGACGTCTCCAAGGAAGCCCAAGGCGCGTGTCGTCGTCAAGAACCTCGTGCTTCAGACCCTCCTCCGAGATCTCGAGCTCGTCGCCCCCGGCAATTCGCACCGCTTCGCCGGACACGGGCATCGCGCCGTTCGCGCTGATAACTGCAAGGTTCATCAGGAGCCCCACCGCGGCAATCAGTAAGCCGGGTAGTGAGCGATTGACGACCAACCAGGCAAGCACCAGAGCGTTCGACACAATGAGCACGGCAAGACTCAGACCGTCGGTCATCCACGATGGTGACCACACGCCGAAGACGATCTGAAAAGCCAACCCGGATAGCAGAAGCGGCACGGCCCGGAACTTGGTGTCCGCGAGGCTCTCGAGCGACCCACCCTGCACGAGAGCGACGATTACGGCGATGATCGCGACCACGAGGGCTATCTCCACTGCTCGTCCGGATGCTTGGGAGGCATCACCACAGGATACGAGTTGGGGCATGGACCCCCGATAGCATGCCGGTCATGAAGAGGGTCCTGTTCGTTTCCAACCCACGTGCGGGTTCGGTTTCAGACCGCGTCAAGCAAGTGATCGTGAAGGCGCTGGAGGCCGACTTCAAACTCGAGGTCGCCGAGACTGCCGCACGCAACCACGCCGGCGACCTGGCGAAGGACGCAGTCGACCGGGACTTCGACGCAGTGATTGTGTTCGGCGGGGACGGCACCATCAACGAAACGGCTCAGGGGCTAGTCGAAACGGAAGTGGCGCTCGCAATACTCCCGGGCGGGTCGACGAACGTCATAGCGCGGGCGCTGGGCATTCCGCGTGATCCGGTCGAGGCGACTGCGTTCGTCGCCTCACACCTGAGATCGTCCTCTAGCACTCGGATCAACGTAGCCAAACTCAACGACCGTTACTTTCTGTTCAACGCCGGAATGGGTCTTGATGCCGAAACCGTTCGTCGCGTCGAAAGTGACCCCGAGGGCAAGCGGCGGAATCACGAAAAGCTCTTCGTTCGCAATGCGCTCAAGGCCGGCTTGACTCAGTACCGAGGTGTCGACCCGATGATCTCGATGTCGGTTGGGGGGGCCGAGCCAGTAGCGGTAGTGACTGCGATTGCGTGCAACGGGGCTCCGTTCACCTACTACAAGGGTTGGCCGGTCGACGTTTGTCCGGGAGCCCGGCTCGACAAAGGACTCGATGTTTTTGGAATCAGCCGTCTACGAGCGCGGATGGTTCCTCGGCTGGTGTACGCGTTGTTCGTGAGCCGATCCCACATTCGCTGGCGGACGAGCTCCTACCACCACGACATCGAGTCGGTGACGCTCGAGTCCACAGTGCCGATGCCGGTCCAACTCGATGGCGACTACATCGGGAATCTGGACAGGGCCGAATTGAGCCTCGTGCGGGAGGGACTCAGCCTCCTGGTCTGAGCTCCGCAACCGTTAAGTGAGCGCCCCGGCATCGCGTAGGCTGGATTCAGAAGCCATCCGAGCCCACAGGAGTGACGTTTTCAGCATGACTACGCCCAGCCGCGACCAGGTCGCCTCTCTTCTCGGCGAGATCCAGGACCCTGAGCTTCACCGCGGCCTAAATGAACTCCACATGGTCAGGAATCTCTCGGTCGAGGGGGGAGACGTCTCCGTTACAATCGCCCTGACTGTCCCGAACTCGGCATCGAGGCCCTACTACCTCGAGGTCGTCCCGGCCAAGATTCGCAACGCCTTCCCCAATGCCAGAGTCGCTGTCGAGTTCGTTGTCATGTCGGAGGATGATCGCCTCGCGTTGAGCGAGTCGATACGCAAGGACACACCCTCTCCAATGGTGGGCTCCGACTCCAAGACTCAGGTAATCGCCATTGGCTCTGGTAAGGGTGGAGTTGGCAAGTCGACGACCGCTGTGAATCTGGCCGCATCGTTAGCCAAGGACGGCTATAGCGTCGGTCTCCTTGACGCTGACGTGTGGGGCTTCTCGATTCCGCGCATGCTGGGCATCTACGAAAAGCCTTCGGTACTCGGGGACCTCATCGTTCCCCCGGAGATGTTCGGCGTGAAAGTCGTGTCTATCGGGCTCTTCACGAGCGAGGAAAATCCCGTGATGTGGCGGGGGCCGATGCTCCACAAGGCGCTTCAGCAATTCATCGAGGACGTAGCTTGGGGCGACCCCGACTACCTTCTGCTGGACTTGCCCCCAGGTACCGGTGACGTTGCCATGTCGATAGCGCAGTTTGTCCCGGGTGCCGCGATGATCACGGTCACAACTCCTCAGGCAGTGGCAGAGAAGGTCGCCCAGCGCTCCGCCTTCATGGCCGAGAAGACCGGACTCAAGCCGACCGGGGTCATCGAGAACATGAGTTACTTCATCTGCGATCACGGGACGCGTTATGAGCTATTCGGGAGCGGTGGAGGCGAGTTGCTGGCTCAGCGCCTCCGAGTTCCGCTTCTGGGGCAGATTCCTCTCGATCCGACGTTGATGGAGTTCGCCGACAAGGGTGCACCAATCGTGCTGCAGGCTCCTGACTCGGCCGTTGCCCAGGCGTACGATCGGTGTGCCAAGGAGCTTGTCAACCTGGTTAAGCCGAAACCGAAGTCGAGGAAGCGGATTTCGCTTCCACTCGGTGGTTCGTGACCAACAGCATGGGAGGGGTCCGTCAGTGGCGACGGTCGCACAACACCCACTAGAGCTCGTCGACCGCATCGGCGGTTCTGTCGATGCTGTCGGTGCCATGGAGCGCGCGGCCTCGCTCGCCAAGAGGTCGATCAAAAAGGACTCGAAGATGTGGGCACTCGAGCTCGCGTTGCGGTGTTGCGACCTCACGACTCTCGAGGGTTCCGATTCGCCGGGAAAGATCCGGCAGCTTGCTTCGAAAGCCATCCATCCGGCCCCCGGCGATTCGTCGATTCCATCCGTTGCCGCCCTTTGCATATACCCGCGCCTGGTTTCAGTTGCGGCAGAAGCTCTGCGGGGCTCGGGAGTGCATCTCGCCTCGGTCGCCACGGCCTTTCCGTCGGGCCAGGCGCCACTCGACATGCGGTTGGAGGAGATTCGCAGAGCGGTCGCCGACGGCGCCGACGAGATCGACATCGTTATCAGCAGAGGAGCATTTCTCGCAGGCGACGAGGCAACGATCTACGAGGAGGTGGCCGAGTCGGTCGAGGCCGCCGGCGATGCGCACGTCAAGACGATCCTCGAGACGGGTGAGCTCGGAACCTACGATCGTGTGCGTCGAGCATCTCTTATCGCCATGGCCGCCGGATCTCACTTCATCAAGACCTCAACCGGAAAGATCGGTGAGAGCGCAACATTGCCGAACGCACTCGTAATGGCTGAAGCGATCAGGGACTTCGCCGAGTTCACTGGTCAAGCCGTCGGTCTCAAGGTGGCAGGTGGTATTCGCGCATCCAAGGACACGACTCGCTATCTCGTCATCATTCACGAGACGCTCGGCGACGATTGGCTTGATCCCGACCGTTTCCGCATCGGCGCATCATCCGTGGTGAACGACTTGCTGATGCAGATCGACTACCTGCGAACCGGAAGGTACTCGGATCCCGACCGTTACACACTGGACTAGCGACCGTTACGACGATCGCGTGACTAAGGAAACAAACGATGGCTAAGTGGGAATACGCACCAGCACCTGAGTCGACCGAAATCGTCGACATCAAGGACACCTACGGGCTCTTCATCGGGGGACACTTCGACGAGCCTGCATCCGGCGAATACTTCAAGACAATCAACCCCGCCACAGAGGAAGTGCTGGCCGCCATTCCGGTTGCGGATGACCAGGACGTCGATCGTGCAGTTGGGGCTGCGCGCGGAGCGTTCAAGAAGTGGTCATCGTTGCCCGGAAGTCAGCGCGCCAAGTACATCTTTCGAATCGCCCGCATAGTGCAGGAGCGGGCACGCGAACTGGCCGTGCTCGAGTCGATGAATGGCGGAAAACCCATCAAGGAAAGCCGCGATGTCGACGTCCCACTAGTTGCCGCCCATTTCTTCTACTACGCGGGTTGGGCCGACAAGCTCTCGTACGCGTTCCCTGGCCGACGCGCGAAGCCACTTGGCGTGTGCCGCACAGATCATTCCGTGGAACTTCCCGTCTGCTTATGCTTTCGTGGAAGATCGCTCCCGCCCTCGCCGCAGGAAACACCGTCGTTCTGAAACCGGCGGAGACGACTCCGCTGACAGCCCTGCTTTTCGCCGAGATCTGTGAGCAGGCAGGACTTCCTGATGGCGTCGTGAACATCATTACCGGGGCCGGCCCAACCGGTCAGGCACTCGTTCGACATGATGACGTCGACAAGGTCGCGTTCACCGGATCGACCGAGGTGGGCAAAGAGATTCAGCGTGCGGTTGCCGGAACGAACAAGAAGCTGACCCTGGAGCTGGGAGGCAAGGCAGCCAACATCATCTTCGACGACGCTCCTTTAGATCAGGCGGTCGAGGGGATAGTCAACGGCATCTTCTTCAATCAAGGACACGTGTGTTGCGCGGGATCGAGACTTCTCGTGCAGGAAACGATCGCAGATCGGGTTATCGAAAAGCTCAAACGACGTCTCGGAACTCTCCGGCTGGGTGACCCGCTCGACAAGAACACCGACATCGGAGCCATCAACTCGCGCGACCAGCTCGAGAAGATTCGCAGGCTCGTAGGCATCGGCGTCGAGGAGGGGGCCGAGCTCTATCAGCCCGCTTGCGAGATTCCCGACCGAGGATTCTTCTTTCCTCCGACGGTTTTCACCGGCGTCAGCCAGAGCCACCGCATCGCCCAGGAGGAGATCTTCGGCCCTGTGCTGTCCGTGATGACTTTCCGTACTCCGGCCGAGGCCGTGACCAAGGCGAACAACACGCCGTTCGGCTTGAGCGCGGGAGTGTGGACCGAGAAGGGAAGCCGCATCCTGTGGATGGCGGACCGCCTCCAAGCCGGAGTGGTCTGGGCCAACACCTTCAACCGTTTCGATCCGACAAGCCCCTTCGGCGGCTACAAGGAGTCCGGCTTCGGTCGCGAGGGCGGCCGCCACGGGCTCGAGGCTTACGTTCGCCTCGAGGAGGTGGGTTAGATGCCGGAGAGAGTCGACGTGCGAAAGACCTACAAGCTCTTCCTCGGCGGAGAGTTTCCTCGCTCGGAGTCCGGCCGGTCGTTCGAGGTGACGGACTCAAAAGGAGACTTTCTTGCCAACGCGGCGCGTGGGTCGCGCAAGGACCTGCGGGATGCGGTCAAGGCCGCTCGGGGGGCCTGGGGCAAGTGGGCCTCCGCCACTGCGTACAACCGAGGCCAGGTGCTCTACCGCATCGCCGAGATGATGGAGACGCGCAGGGCCGAGCTGGTCTCAGAGGTTGCAGCGGCCGAGGGCAAACGAGGTGCAACCAAGCAGGTCGATGAAGCCGTAGACACGTGGGTCTGGTACGCGGGGCTCGCCGACAAGCTGACGCAGATCATGGGTGGCCTCAACCCGGTTGCCGGTCCTTACTTCAACCTGACGGCTCCCGAGCCCACCGGGGTCTGTGGCATCGTCGCTCCCGAGGCGCCATCTCTGAGTGGCCTGGTCGGTCGGATTGCCCCCGCGCTTTGCGGAGGCAACGTTGTGATTGCTCTCGCGAGCGAAGCTCATCCGCTTCCGGCAATCGCCTTGGCGGAGTGCCTCGCGACCTCAGACCTGCCCAAGGGCGTGGCAAACATCCTGACCGGCCACAAGGCCGAGTTGACACCCTGGTTGGCCAGTCACGGGGATGTAGACGCGCTTGACGTTTCAGGTTTGGCGAATGGTGAGCTCGCCGATGCCGAGCGGGCGGGTGCCGACAACGTGAAACGGATCATCAAGGGAAACGGAGCGAGGAGCCCGTACCAGGCGTCCGCGTTCATGGAGATGAAGACCGTCTGGCACCCCAAAGGAGCTTGACCTCGGGTTCTGCCCAATAGACTGACGTAATGGCGAACCCACTCTTCTACGAGGGACCGGTGCCCTTCCCCGTGCACGGCGCGCTCGAGTACGTGGCCGGGATTGCGTTCATCGCGGCACCGTTGTTGCTTGACTACGAAGCAGGAGCTGCAGTCGCAATCTCGATCGTGGTGGGCATCGTCATCCTGCTCATTGCGGCCACCACGCAGGGCCCGACCAGTCTCGTCAACGCTCTCTCCCTTTCGGTCCATGTCGTGCTCGACTTCGTGCTCGCACTGTTTCTGATCGCAAGTCCGTTCCTGTTCGAGTTCGGGGGCGAGACGGCTCCCACCGTTTTTTTCATAGGGCTCGGAGTAGTTCACCTGCTGCTGACGATAGGGACTCGCTTCTCGAACGCTCCCGTCGAGTCAGACAAATCGAACTCGCTAGGAAAGAGAGAGGCGCCCCCGGAAGGAGCGCCTCTGAGAATGGTCCGGATGGCCTACGTGTCGCCGCCACCGCTGTAGCTAGTACCGCCGCCGCCACCACCACCGCCGACGTAGGAGTTGTCCCCACCGGAGGTGCCGTCGTTGCCACCAGTCTCGTCTCCGTCTCCGGTGTTGTTGCCACCGGAGGTTCCGTCGTTACCCCAGCTCTTGTCTCCGTCTCCGGTGTTGTTGCCACCGGAGGTTCCGTCGTTACCTTTGGACTTGTCTCCATCCCCGGTGTTGTTGCCACCCGAGGTGCCGTCGTTGCCACTTGGTGTCGTCACCGTCATCATCGTCGTCCTTGACGAGGACGTCGTTGCCCTCTTCGTCCTGACGCTTGACGCCTTCGTCGTCCATCTGGATCGCCTGAGTTTCGGCGGATGGATCGTCGTTCAACATGAACGTCGAGACTCCACCGAAGCCGAGAATCATGGCGAGTCCTGCAACTGCTGCGGTTCCCAAGCTCATCTCTTCCTCCTTGGCTAATCGGACTGCCTCTATGGCCATCAACCTAGGAAGTGCGCGTAAGAGGCTCATGAGCCACTCGTGAGAGACATCTCATCAATCGGGGTGGCAGGCCGTGTCTCCTAGTGCTACGGTTTGCTCCGCATCGAGACGGGGGTCGCGGAGGGCAAGGCATGAACTTGTCCGCCTTCGTCGAGAAGACGATCGCCTCGGCGACCGTTTTGGTAAGAGAAAGGAAGCAGTGGTGGCAGAAGGCACCGTGAAGTGGTTCAACAATGACAAGGGTTACGGATTCATCTCACAGTCTGACGGTGAGGATGTTTTCGTGCACTTCTCCGCCATCCAGGGTGATGGCTACAAGTCGCTGCAGGAAGGCCAGGCCGTGTCTTTCGAGGTGACGCAGGGCCCCAAGGGCAAGCAGGCGTCCAACGTCGTCCCTCAGTAGCTTCCTTACGAACGGACGAAATCAGAAAAAGGCCCCCGAACCGGGGGCCTTTTCTTTTGGGCATTAGCCGCGGCTTGATTGGCACGTGCTACGAACCTGCGATCACGCCATTCAACAGTCGCTCGAGCCGAGCGGCGGCTCTCCGACCTACTTCGGCGACCTCGTCGTGGCTAAGCGGGTTGAGGCGAAACTCCCGCAGCCAGGTTGGTGACGACCGAGATTCCGAGCACGCGCGCCCCGAGATAGTGCGCGGCAATCGCTTCAAGCACTGTGGACATGCCCACTAGGGATGCGCCAAGGGTGCGGAGCATCCTCACCTCGGCGGGCGTCTCGTAAGTGGGGCCGATGAGCCCCGCATATACGCCCTCCTTCAGGTCGCCGTCGACAGAGTGGGCCAGCGCGCGCAGCTCTTTGTCGTAGACCTCGGAAAGGTCGAGGAATCGGGGACCACGATTGTCATGAGGACCGATCAACGGATTGGTGCCGGTGAGATTGAGGTGGTCGCTGATGAGGCACGGTGACCCCACCTCGAGATCCTTGTCGATTCCGCCGGCCGCGTTGGTGAGGATTACGATCTCGCAACCCTCCTCGACGACCTGTTGGATCGCATGCGTTGCGATCTGGGGACTGTGGCCCTCATACATGTGAACTCGTGCCGGCGAACGCAGCAACTGGCACTCCCGAGACCTCGGCTGAATAGAGCGCTCCCTCGTGCCCTTCGATGGCCGACACCGGCATCCCCTCGACTTCTCCGTAGGGGATCGGGTCGCCCCCGACCAGTGACTTGGCGAGCGAGCTAAGGCCCGAACCGAGCACGATTGCGATGCTCGGCGTGAAGCCGGCGGCTTTGCTGATGGGCCCGGTCATGCGCGGATCCTCTCGAGAATCATCGGCTGTTGCTCCGGGGCTTCACGGCCGATCTCAATGGCAGCCTCGAGCGCCGCGACCGCCGAGCCGAAGCGACCCGGTTCGTCAGCGTGGAGCTCGAGTAGGGGCTCGCCCTCCTCGACCTCGTCGCCAGGCTTCTTGAGGCACACAACACCCGCCGCTCGGACTGACTGGGTCCTCCTTGCGTGCCCGACCGGCGCCCAATCTCCATGCGGCAATGCCGACCGCGCGCGCGTCCAGCTTCGTCAACACACCTGAAGACTCAGCAAGGACCAGTTCTCTTTCGGAAGCCTCGGGCAGGCGCACGTCCGGATCGCCGTCCTGCGCTCGAATCATCTCGTCCCACTTTGCGAGCGCCGAGCCATCGTCAATGGTTGAGCGTGGATCGGTGTCGATGCCGGCGAGCTCGAGCATCTCGCCCGCCAACGCAAAGGTCACCTCCATAAGGTCCTCCGGCCCTTGACCTTGCGAGCGCCTGGACCGACTCCGTCACCTCGAGGCCGTTCCCTGCTGTGTGGCCGAGCGGTGTGTCCATGTTGGTGAGGAGCGCCGAGGTGCGCACTCCGTGAGCTTCGCCCAGTTGCACCATCGTCTCTGCTAGCTCGCGTGCGGAAGCGATGTCGGGCAGGAAGGCGCCCGAGCCCACCTTTACGTCCAGGACGAGGGCGTCGGTACCTTCCGCGATCTTCTTGGACATGATTGAGGAAGCGATCAGAGGGATCGACTCGACGGTGCCAGTTACGTCGCGCAGGGCATAGAGCTTCCTGTCGGCCGGCACCAGTCCCAGACCGGCTGAACAGATGACCGCGCCGACGTCATGCAGGATCCGAAGCATCTCGTCGGGGGACAGGTCGACACGAAAGCCAGGTATCGCTTCGAGCTTGTCGAGGGTTCCTCCAGTGTGTCCGAGTCCCCTGCCCGACAGCATTGGATCCGCGGCCCCGCAAGCGGCGACGATTGGGGCGAGCGGCAGGCTGACCTTGTCTCCCACGCCGCCGGTCGAGTGTTTGTCGACGGTCGGCTTTGACAGAGATGACAAATCCATGCGATCACCCGACGCAAGCATCTCGGCCGTCCACTTGGCCAATTCGTCTGGTTCCATGCCGCGCCACACGATCGCCATCAAGAGCGACGATGCCTGATAGTCGGCTACCGATCCGTCCGTGTACGACCTGATGAAGTACTCGATCTGTTCGTCCGACAGTCGCCGGCCGTCCCGCTTGGTGCGAATCACGTCCACAACGTCCACTACGTGGGCCGCCTTCGCCCTTCGAGTTCTTCGGTGTCAAAGGCTCCGGGCAGAATCGCTCCTATCGTGGTAATGCCGCCGGGAGCGTCGAGCGCGCAGTCGGGGCCACCGTGTTCGAGCAAGAGCTGACGGCAGCGACCGCACGGAGTGAGCTGTTCGCCGTCTCCCGCTACCACTGAAACGGCAACAAGTTGCCCGCCTCCCGAGGAGTGCAGGTTGGACACCAGTCCGCACTCCGCACACAGGGTGAGCCCGTACGACGCATTCTCGACGTTGCACCCCACCACGATCCTTCCGTCATCGACCAGCGCTGCGGCCCCGACGGACAGCCTCGAGTATGGGGCGTAAGCACTGGACGCCACTCGGCGAGCAGCGCTTCGAAGGCTTTCCCAATCGATGTCGGTCAAGCGCTACTCCTTGATGTAGAGCTGACCGTCGGCCGCCGGGGGCCGGGCCCGACCCACGACACCGGCAACCACCAGAATGGTCGCGATGTAAGGAGCCATCAGAAGGAACTCGGACGCGATTGGTACCTGAAGAATGGCGAGCTTGTTCTGCAAAGAGTCGGCGAACCCGAACACGAGGGCAGCACCGAACGCGCCGATGGGATTCCATCGTCCGAAGATCATCGCCGCGAGCGCGATGAATCCACGACCGCCGGTCATGTTTTCGTCGAAGCGACCGACCGACCCCAGAGTGAAGTAGGCGCCGGCTATTCCCGCGACCATTCCACCCAGGACCACGTTGCGGTAGCGAACCCGGAGCACTTTGATTCCGACCGTGTCGGCTGCCTTGGGATGCTCGCCGACGGCTCTGACCCTAAGACCCCAGCGCGAGCGGAAGAGGGCGATGTTGATCCCGAACACGAGGATGAACATCATGTAGATGAAGATGTTGTTGGCGAACAGCAGGGGCCCGATTATCGGGATGTCGCTCAACAAAGGAATTTCGATAATCGGGAACCGGCCGGGGTTGTTCAGGTTCTGATAGCGCGCCAGAATCTGCGCGGACAGATAACTCGTCATTCCCAATGCCAGGATGTTGATGACGGTGCCGCCGACGATCTGATCGACTCGGTAGCGAATCGATAGAACGGCAAGCATGGCGCCGAGGAGCCCGCCCAACACAACGGCCAGGATGAGCCCGACGATCGTGCTTCCCGCCGCGCTACCGACAATGGCTCCCGTGAACGCCGCCGTCAGCATCATGCCCTCGATGGCAATGTTGATGACCCCGGAGCGTTCGCACAACAGGCCGGCAAGCGCTCCGAGAGTGATCGGCACCGAGCGAAGCAAAGTCGACTGCAGCATTCCGAGCATGTTGAGAGAGTCGTCGCGCGCCGCCCAGATGAGGAAGGCGAGGATGAAGCAGCCCACCACGACCCCAAGAATCAGGTTGGCACGCTTGCCAAACCCGCGCGTTAGCTGGATCGCTCCGAGGAACACACAGATGCCGGCCAAGAGCAGAGCAGTTTCACGCGAGGGGAGGACAAGTGGAGGAAGCTCGATTTCCGCGCTACGACCGTTCAGTCCAAGGGTCGACTCGGAGCCGGGCTCGCTGCCCAAGCCAAACCACCAGGCGGCGGCGAATCCCAGTGCCACGAACACGATGCCCAGGACGCGCGCCCTGCGAATCGAGACCTTGCTAGTAGCAGGGGCGGCCGCAATGGTGCTCAAGACGCCCAGCTTTTCGTGAACGCATCCGTCTCAATCGTGCTACGTGCACGGATTCTGTAGATCTCCCGAACCAAGGCGGGTGCAGCCACGAACATGATGATCAAACCTTGGATCACGACGATTATGTCCGTCCCCACGTCGGCGGTTCCCTGCATCTGAAGGGCGCCTGCACGAAGAGCTCCGAACAGCAGTGCAGCCAAAACCACTCCGAGTGGATGCGTTCGTCCCAGCAGGGCCAGGGCGATCGCATCGAAGCCGTACCCGAGGAAACCGGGCGACATGCTGTAAGCGACTCCGAGAAGGTTGGCCGTTCCTGCAAGCCCGGAAAGCCCGCCTGCGAGAACCATGGCCAAGACGTAGGTCCCGGCCACGCTCATGCCGGCGTACGCCGCGGCCTTGGGATTGGCACCTACGGCCCTGAAGCGAAATCCAATGGTGGTGCGGAAGATCAGGTACCAGACGACGAAGGCCATGACCAGAGCCAGAACGATGCCCCAGTTGACCCGGTAGTCACCGAAGCTCGGCAGTCGAGCGGACTCGGCGACTTCCTTGGAGAGGGGATCACGTGCGACCGGGTCGCTGGTAGATCGGAGTCTTCAGAAAGAAGGTCAAGAAGGTGAAGCGCGATGAAGTTAAGCATGATCGTCGTGATGACTTCGTGGGCCCCTGTTTTCGCTTTGAGGAAGCCGGCTATGCCCCCCCAGAGGCCGCCTCCCACAAAGCCAGCGATAATGGCGAGTGGAAGATGGATCACAAGTGGAAGATCGAGCGTGAAGCCGACCCACGACGATGCGAGCATCCCCGCGATCATCTGACCCTCGGCACCGATATTGAACAGTCCCGCCCGGAATGCGAGCGCAACCGACAGACCGGCGAGGATCAAAGGAGTCGAAGTGAGAAGCGTTTCGCTAATCGCGATGGGACTCCCGAAGGCACCCTCGAATAGAGCGCCGTATGCAGTGCTGACGAGATCCCACGACATGCTGATCGCATTGCCCGGGTTTTTTGTGAACGATGCCCACGCCCGTGCGACCTCGGGATTGGTGAAGATCATCACTATCCCTCCGAGCACAAGTGCGCTGAACAGAGCGAGAAGCGGGATGAGCACTGCCTCGATTGCGATGGACCGTGATCTTGACCGAGGTGGCTCGATCCTCTGAGGCTCGGCAGGAGGAGCTTCGGTCTTCATGACCCTGTCTCCGTCGTCAGAGGTCGAAGCGGGCGGAGGTGGGGGCTCGTCGTCTGTCTCTTCGGGTGCCCCTGCTTTGAGCTGCGTATGGAACACCCTGCTCGCCGCTCAAGCCGGCCATCAACATCCCGCATCGTTCCCGTGTGGCCTCGCTTCGTTCGAGGACTCCGATGATGCCACCGTCGTACATGACCGCAATCCGATCACCGAGAGCGAGGACCTCATCAAGCTCGGAGGAGATGATGATCACGGCTGCGCCTTCGTCTCTCTTCGCGACGATCTGGCCGTGGATGTACTGGATGGACCCGACGTCGAAGCCCCGCGTCGGTTGCGACGCGATCAGCAAGTTGTTCGAGTGAGAGAACTCGCGCGCGACGATAATTTTCTGTTGGTTCCCGCCGGAGAGCGCAGACGCGTTCACCTCGATCGACGGCGTCCGAACGTCGTACTCCTTCACGAGCTTCTCGGCGCTCGAATCGATCGCCGCACGGTTCATGACGAGTCCCTTCGAGAAAGGCGAGTTCTGATAGGTGTTCAGGATCAGGTTGTCTTTGATGGGGAAGGAAGAGACAAGCCCGTCCTCTTGTCGATCCTCTGGGACATGAGCCATTCCCAATGCAAACAAGTGCTTGGGGGATCTTCCGGTGACATCTTTTCCGTTCAGGCGGACCGTGCCTGTTTCCACTGCGCGCATTCCAGTGATGCCCTCGATCAGCTCGGTCTGACCGTTTCCTTGAACACCCGGCTATCGCCAGGATCTCGCCACTGCGTACTTCGAAGTCGACACCCCTTACAGCGCGTTGCATGCGGTCGTCGAGAACCTCGAGGCCACTTACCTCGAGAACCAGGTCGCCAGGGTGTGCGGGTTCCTTGTCGACGGTCAGCTGGACGGAACGACCGACCATCATCTCGGCGAGTTGCTGCTCGTTGGTCTCCGCAGGAGTGGTCGAGCCGACCACTTCGCCGCGACGCAGGACCGTTATGCGATCGGCGATCGCCATGACCTCTTTGAGCTTGTGGGAGATGAAGATGATCGACACTCCCGTGGCCTTGAGCGTCTCGACGACCTCGATGAGATCGTCGATCTCGTCCGGAGTGAGGACGGCGGTCGGCTCGTCGAGGATCAGACAGTCGGCCTTGCGGAAGAGCGCCTTCAGGATCTCGACTCGTTGCTGGACCCCGACGGGCAGATCCTCGATTGTCGCATCGGGGTTTACGTTCAGACCCGAACTTCTCGGACAACTCGACCAGACGGGCGCGTGCTTGGTTGGTGTCGAGAAGGCCGAGCGGCTGCGTGGGCTCGACACCGAGCATCACATTCTCGGTGACGGTGAATACGGGCACCAGCATGAAGTGCTGATGAACCATTCCGATCGCAGAGGCGATCGCGTCGCCGGGACTCTTGAACTTGACGGGCTTGTCGTCCACGAGAATCTCGCCCTCAGTCGGCTCGTAGAGGCCGTAAAGGACGTTCATGAGGGTCGACTTGCCGGCTCCGTTCTCGCCTAGCAAGGCGTGGACCTCACCGCTGTTGACGGTGAGGTCCACATCTTTGTTTGCTATTACGCCGGGGAACCGCTTCGTGATTCCCCTCAGCTCGATCTTCATCGACAGAGGCTACCGCTTCGGTTTCCCGAGAGCCTTAACCCTCGCCGACCGTCACCTCGCCGTCGATAATCTGCTGCTGGAGGTCCTCGACCTCTGTCTTGAGCTCGTCGTCAACGACGTCCTCGAACTCGTGGTACGGCGCGATACCGACGCCCTCGTTTTCGAGGGTGCCGACGTAAAGGCCGCCCTCGAATTCGTCGTTGAGCGCCTCCTCGATTGCCGTGAAGACCGCGACGTCCATGTTCTTCACAACGGACGTCAGGAAGAGGTCACAGAAGTCCTCGACGCTGACGCAACCGTCGGTATCGACCCAGATCATCGAGCCTTCACCGGCGTCCTCGATCGCGGCCGCGGAGCCAAGGCCGACGGGGCCTGCAACCGGCATGATGATGTCGGCACCCTCGCCGAGGAGGTCCTGCGCGACCTGACGGCCGTTGTCTTGGTTCTCGAAGTCACCTGTGAAAGAGCCCACCGTCGGGGTTGGCCGAATCCCAACCCTCGAGCTCGACGTTGGCGCCCTTCTCCGAGTTGTAGTGCTCCATCCCGGCCTGAAAGCCGTCCATGAAGATGGTCACCGTCGGGATGTTGATCCCGCCGAAGGTTCCTAGCTTGCCAGTCTCGCTTATCCCTGCGGCCAAGTAACCGGCGAGGAATGCGGCCTCGTCCGTGGCGAAGGTCAGCTCCTTAACGTTGTCGAACGTGACGTCCTCGCCTTCGTCGGGGTCGAAGAAGTCGACGTCCACGATTGCGAACTTCTGATCCGGGTTGGCCTCCGCGGCGGCAGCCGTGGCGTCACCCAGGAGGAATCCAACGGTAACGATGAGGTCGCACTCCTGCTGGACCAGCGATTGGATGTTCGGCTCGAAGTCGTTGGGACTCTGAGACTCGAGTACCTGGGTTTCGATTCCGAACTCGGCCTCGGCGTCCTCCAGACCCTTGAAGGCGGTCTGGTTGAACGATTTATCGTCGACACCACCGGTGTCGGTTACCTGGCATGCGAGGAAGTCAGAGTTGTCTTCCTCGGCACCGCCGCCGCCACCCGTATCACTTGGCTCTTCCTCATCGGCACAGGCGGCGACGAACAACGCCAGCACCACGAATAGCGCGGCGAACCACTTCATACGCGTGCGCAAGTACTCCTCCTTAGGATCCGATGCCGTCCCCCGGCATTCCCGAATTCGGGTAGGGAAGTCGTTTAACGCGCTTGAGCATATAAGCGGCCCATTGCGGCGGAAAGGTGCGTTGGTACTAAGGAAGTAGTTTTCACTCCTGGTTTGGCTCCGAGGAGGATACAAATCGTGAAGATCTACACCAAAAAGGGCGATGATGGCTCAACCGGCCTGCTCTACGGGGGCCGAGTCCCCAAGGACGACATCCGTACCGACGTTTACGGCACGATCGACGAGACTGTATCCGCCCTGGGGATCGCTCGAGCTGGGGGCCTGGTCGAGCGTGTCGAGGACATCGTTGTCCGTCTTCAGCGAGAGATGTTCGTGTGCGGCGCGCATCTGGCGACGGCCGAGGCCAACCAATCAAAACTCAAGCCGGGTGTATCGCGTGTTATCCCCGAAATGACAGCACAGGCGGAGCACGAGATAGACGAGCTGACGACCGAGCACCCTCTGCCTCAGGAGTTCATACTCCCCGGAGGGACGGCCGGCTCGGCCGGGCTGGATCTCGCTCGCTCGACGATTCGACGGGCGGAGCGGAGGGCCGTAACCATGGAGACTCAGAGGGATTGATGCCCGACCCCGAGATCCTCCGCTGGCTGAACCGTGTCTCAGACCTGCTGTTTGTACTTGCCCGCTACCACGAGGCGGCGAGCGGAGTGAGGGCGAAGCCCTCGCGCGAGACGGGAATGAAGCCCTTCGTCTATTGCCCGGCGTGCGCAACCAAGCTCGAGGACCCGAGCTCCGAGGGCGGATCCCGTTGTCCTGGGTGCGGGCGTTCGTGGTACCGGAACTCGGCCCCCACGGTCACTGCGGCCATCGTCAATGACGGCAAGGTCCTGGTGGCCATCCGTGCCTTCGACCCGAAGAAGGGCAAGGTCGACACCCCGGGTGGCTTCCTGATGCCAGGCGAGCATCCCCTCGATGGGTTAAGGCGGGAGATCCGTGAGGAGCTCGGAATCGAGATCGACGTTTCGTTCGAGGACTTCGTCCAGGGGGTACCGCATACCTATGGCGATGAGGAGGACTGGGTGCTGTCGCTCGGCTTTACTGCGCGGCCGCTATCGCTCGCGCTCAACCCCGCCGACGACGTGGCGGATGCAATCTGGGTTACGTCCGAGATGAGCTCGACGACCTGGACTGGGGATGGCCCCACGACCGGGACCTCACCAAGATCGCACTAGAACGTGAATCGACCGCGCGCGAGAACCGAGTGACTACAGGAAAGGGTGACCAGAGCATGGCGATGTTCTTTGGTGGCAAGAGCAAGGAGACCGTGTCCCTCAGTGACGTCGACCTCGATGAGCGGGAGCTCGTTCAGATGCTCTCCTTCGTGCGGCTCGTGATCGGGTCGGGGTTCTTCCTTATGCCGCGGAGACTGGGCCGGTGGTGGACCGGCGAGGAAGACATCTCGACGACGTCAAGGATGGCGCTACGCAGCCTCGGGGGCCGAGACGTCGCCCTCGCCGTCGGGACACTGATCGCGCTCGAGAACGACGGCAATGTGCGCGGGTGGCTCGAGGCGGGTGCGCTGGCCGACGCCTCGGATGCAGTTAGCACGATCACCAATTGGAGCCACCTTCCGTCCCTGCGGCGACTGTTGGGTCTCGCGTCATCGGTGAGCGTGGTGGCGGTGGGAGTGAACTTCGCCCAGTCGTTCGACGAATAGCCGAAACGCCGCGGCCCGAGAGGGGCGACGCTAGGCTTTAGCAATGGACTTTCGGCATAGCGAAGAGCAGGTCTCGTTCTATAAATCCGTGCATGACTTCGCTGCCGAGAATGTCGAGCCGGGTGCTCACGAGCGCGATGTCGATGGACGGTTCGACCGCGATCTCTGGGCCAAGTTAGGGCGAGTTCGGTCTGCTCGGACTTCCAATCCCCGAGGAGTACGGGGGTTCCGGCGCCGACATCATGACGACCTGCCTCGCGCTCGAGGCCCTCGCCGAAGGCGGAGGCGATGCGGGCCTGGGCCTGAGTGTGGGAGCGCATGTAACGATCGGTACCGTCCCCATCTGGCTTCACGGGACGGATGAGCAGAAGCGAAAGTACCTGCCGAGACTGACCACCGGCGAGCACATCGGAGCGATGGCGATCACCGAGCCGGGAGCGGGCTCCGACGCGGCCTCGATCAAGTGCCGCGCACGACGCGACGGAGACGACTGGATTCTCAACGGTTCGAAGATCTTCATCACCAATGGTTCGATCGCCGACACGATCATCGTCCTTGCAGTGACCGATCCGGAGGCCGGCTCAGGACACGGAGTCAGTGCATTCATCGTCGAGCGAGAAACACCAGGCTTCTCTGTCGGTCGAGATCTCGACAAGATGGGCACCCGATCGTCTCCACTTTCTCTACTCCATTTCGACGACTGTCGGGTCCCGCACGAGAACCTGCTGGGACCTGAGGGCTCTGCGTTGTGGGCTGTTGCCTTCGAGTGCTTCGACTGGGAGCGCACCGTCATGATCGCCTCATCGATCGGGGGTATGAAAGCGTCTTTGGACGCGGCGGTTGCTTACGCGAAGGAACGGGTAGCGTTTGGAAAGCCCCTCGCGCACCAACAGGCGATCCAGCACAAGCTGGCCGACATGAAGACGCAACTCGACGCCGCGCGTTTGCTCCTCTACCGAGCTGCATGGCTCAAGCAAGAGGGATTGCCGCACCAAACCGAAGCCAGCGTCGCCAAGCTCTTCGTCGCGGAAGCCGCAATGCACAACGCGATCGAGGGAACGCAGATATTCGGTGGCTACGGCTATATCAAGGAGTATCCGATCGAGCGCTCGATGCGGGACGCAAAGTTGATCTCGATCGGCGGAGGCACATCCGAGATTCAGAGGATGATCATCGCAAGAGGTTTGCTGGAGGAGTAGTCAGGACCATGGATCACGTACTGATTCGGAAGCTCGAGCATCTGACCGGCAACCAGAGCCGCCCAGAGCTCGGCTACGCGATCGAGATGCGTGACCGGCCGGGCCCCGCGCACAAGATGGGTGCTTTCGAGAACGACGTCGTGTGGGTCCAGCTGCACGGAGGTTTGATCGTCGCCAAGGCCCGGGTCGAGATCTGCTGGAGAGGCGAGTTCTCTTCTCCGAAGGAGATCCGCATGAGAGTGCGAGACGCTCCGATCCACGAGGTATTGGACTTCTGGACGAAGCGACCTCGCTTTGGGTATTCGGCAGTTGCCGAGCTAAAGCACGAGACCTGGATCGAGCCGTTCTGGGCAGGGCCCCGCAGTTACGGATACGAATGGGTCCTCCTCGAGAACGACAAGAAGCACCACTCATGGCTCGACACCAAGGATCCGCCGCGTGGTGGATCTCAATTGGTTGAAGACTTCGGCAGATGGAAGAGGGAGCGTTAGCAGGGAGGTCGCTACGTGACCTGCTTCAGGATTTGCCTCATTCCTTCGAGACTGATCGGGCCCGTCACAATCGTCGCGATGTTGCCATCGGCGTCGATCACGATCGTGCTGGGCCTCAGCGGGTCATCGAATAGCCGCCCACACCTCGGGTGCATGTCCCATCGAGTAGGGCACTCCGAACTCCTCGACGTAGCCCTATGCCGTCCTCGACCGTGTCGTCGTTAGAGACACCGGCAAAGACCGCTTGACCTTCGAACTCCTCCGCCAACTGGTTGAGGTCGGGCTGCTCGCCCCTGCAGACGGGTCACCACGACTCCCAGAAGTTGAGCACGACGGGTGTTCCATGCTGTTCGGCCAGTTTGAATGTGTCCCCTTCGAATGTCTCGAACGAGAAATCCGGCGCTTCTCGAGCAGCGCCCTCATCTGCTCCTCCACTTGGTCTGGCTTCAGTGCCGGTGGAGGTGTCGCCGGAGGTGTCTCGCCGGCGCACGCGCCCAGGGAAACCATCACTGCGACGAAGACCAAAGCGGCGGCTCTGTGCATCAGTCCATGCTCGCCGATCGGGGTCGCCTAACGGATGTTCCCTGAATGGTCGCTTACTCCTCGGCGGGCACGACCCTGATGAGCGCCGCGAGCTCGCGGCCAAGGGACGCAGGGCCGTCGGGGGTCTCGACAGTCATAGGGCCCTCCATGGGCGCGAGGTCCTTGACCGTCAGCTGGACTCCTGGACGCAGGCCGATCTGGTCGAGATAAGGGAGCACAACTTCCTTCAGCTCGGAGACCTGCGCAATCACGCCCCCCTCACCTGGTTCGAGCTCGTTGAGCTTGCGGAGCGACCTCAGGTCCACCGGGCAGATGGGGTGCCCATGCGGGCAGTAGTCGGGGTAATCGAGCGCTTTGGCAAGGGCCTCTTCGACCCGTGCAGAGATCGCGTGTTCGATCTTGTGTGCCTCGCCGTGCACCTCGAACCACGACATCCCGAGGTCGTCGACGAGAAGACATTCGATGAGGCGATGGCGCCGAAGCATGGTGTGAGCGAGCCTTCGTCCCTCTGGAGTGAGGAGGATGGTTCCACCCTTTTCCCTCGTCAGGTAACCCTCGGAGGCCAGGCGCTTGAGCATCTCGGATGCGGAGGGAAGCGAAACCTCGAGAATGCCGGCAAGCACGGTGGCGGTGATGCGCTCGCCATCCTCTTCCAGCCGTTTGATCTCCTCGAGGTAGTCCTCGACGCCCCTCATGAAGGGCCCCTTTCTGTGCGGTCCCCGGACTTGGCTTATGTCCGGAAAGTCCGCTTCTCGACCAATCTTCGACACCCGTTGAGACGACAAGTGTAGTAGCCCTGAGCAGGGGCTTTGGGTTGTGGAGCGCTCAAACGGGGCATGCTAGCTTAGCGAGTTGATCGTCGACGAATACGCCTTAAGTTCGAGGCCCAAACGTACGATGGTCGCATTAGGGAATGGCGGTCGGAAATAGTTATCGCGGGAGCACCGCCCGCTGGAGGTCTTGTACGTGAGGTTTGCAGTACCAACGCGCGCGACCCGCATCGTGGTCGCAGGTGTCCTAGTGGCACTGTCACTTATGCCTACTCTGGCTCAGCGCGCCTCTAGCCAGGAATCTCTCTCCGAGTTCGAGACTCAGATGCAGGACATCCAAGCCGACCTCGACGCCTCGTCCCAGCGTGTCGAGGATTTACGGTCAGAGGAATTCACACTTCGCAATCGAATCCACGATGTCGGCAAGCGCCGCGACGAGCTGAGCGAAGAGAACTATCAGCTTACGAAGGACGTAGTCGAGCGGGCGCAGGAGCTTTACATGTCGGGCGGTGCCGGAGCAGTCCAGGCATTGCTTGCCGCAGATGATTTCAGTGACTTTGCCGATCGAGCCGAGATGCTATCGAGGGTTGCGGAGGAAGAGGCCAATGTCTTCGTTTCGCTCGAGCGGAACAACTCAGAGCTAGAGGCCCTCGAGAAGCAGCTTGATGCAGATTCGAAGAAGCTTGCCAGCACACTCGATGCGTTGGAGGACGAGAACGCCGCGCTGCAGAGCAAACTCGCCTCGGTGACCGACGAGTACCAGGACCTCAAAGCTCAGATCGCCCGAGAGCGCGCAGCCGAAGCCGAGGCCGAAGCCGCGGCCGCCGCCGCTCAGCCAACCTCCAGTGGAACTCCGACCGCAACCGTACCGACCGTATCGACCAACGGCAAGGCATGCCCTGTGGCCGGCCCCGTCTCGTTCATCGATTCGTGGGGATACCCGCGCTCCGGTGGACGCTCACACGAGGGCGTCGACATGATGGCTAGTTACGGAACACCCGTGGTCGCTATCACCTCGGGAAGCATCACCTACGCGGGTTACGGCGATAGCGCAGGCAACTGGTTGATCCTCAGCGGCAGTGACGGCAACGCCTACTGGTACATGCACCATCAGCAGAACCTCGTCAACGGTGGAGCCGTCCAGGCGGGCCAGCAGATCGCCACGGTGGGCGACACCGGCAACGCGGTGGGCACCCCTCACCTTCACTTCGAGTTCCACCCTGGCGGCGGGGGGCCAGTGAATCCCTACCCGCTCGTCGCTTCGCTCTGTTAGCGACCCACTAGTGGTCTCATTCAATGCAGCCGCTCATAATCACCTGTGCCGGAGTGGGAGCCGAAGTAACTCGCGACCGGCAACCGGCTCTTCCTCTGACGGCAAGCGAGATTGCGCAGGACGCAGCTCAATGTCGGGCGGCCGGCGCGTCCATCTATCACCTCCATGTCCGGGATGACGAAGGGCAACCGACGATGGACTTGGATGTTTACAAAGCAGCGCTAACTGCGATTCGAGACGAAACCGATGTGATCGTTCAGTTCAGCTCCGGGGGAGCGGTCACCGATACGGAAGACGTTCGCATCGCTCCGCTGGATCTGCAGCCCGAGATGGCTTCGCTCACGACCGGAACCGTCAACTTCGGGTCCGAAGTCTTCTGGAACCCCCCCGCTCTAATCGAGCGCTTCTACGAACGCATGAGGGAGCTTGGGATCCTCCCCGAGTTCGAGATCTTCGAGCCTGGAATGATTTCCAATGCTCAGCGGATCTATGAGGACCGATCCGAGAGTCACCACAGGCACTTCGACTTCGTTCTGGGGGTTCCCGGCGCCATGCCTGCGTGGGATGACTCGGTCGCATACTTGGCGCAACACACTCCACCTGGGTCGACGTGGAGCGCAACGGGCATTGGCCGCTGGCACCTGACGGTCACGGAGGCCGCGATCGAGCTCGGAGGTCATGTGAGGACGGGATTCGAGGACGTCGTCTACTTCGATCGAGGCCGGCTGGCGGACAGCAACGCGCACCTGGTAGGCCGGGTGGCCAGAATGGGACGCGATGCGGGACGTGAGATCGCCACGCCAGATATGACCAGGAACCTTCTAGGTCTCTGACGCCGTTTCGTATAGCCTCCAATTAATGGACTCTCAAGGACGCAGGCGCTACGAGGCGATCGCCGAGCCAAGCTATGTCGAGGACCTCAACGGACGAAGCCTCGAGGATCTCAGGGCCCTTCGCGATGAATGCAGGGACGTCGAGAACGAAACCTCTTTCGAGCGGAGACTCTGCCATGCGCGGATCGACATTCTGAGAGCGGAGATGGAGCGTCGTTCGGGTGATCAGGACCAAGATCTGCTTTCTCGTCTCCCCGAGATTCTCGGCTCTGCCGAATTGCGGAGTGGAGATACGGCTCTCCCCTCGCGCGCTCCCGACCTCTCGATACCGCGTAACGCGGACATCCCAAGACGTCGTGTCGAGGAGATCGCCGGCGAGCAGACCATGACCCGGCTCAACCAACTGCAAGGTGACGAGATCAAAGAGATCATGGCGAGCCTCGCCGAGCACGAGCGCAATCTGTCGTCACGCAGGCGCAAGCTCCACGAGGTGATGGACATCATTCAAGCCGAGATTGTGCGACGGTACACCTCGGGAGAGGCAGACCCGACAGCCGCACTCGGCTAGCCAGAGCGAACCTACAGAATCAATCCCTAGTGCTTGGAATCGCGCGACCCGCTGTGGCCACGCGAGTCGTCGTTGCTGTGATGAGAGTCGTCATGGTGATCGTGGTCGTCATCATCATCGTCGTCTCTGTCGTCATCGTCATCATCTGAGTCCCTGCGCGAGTCGTGCCTGTCGTTACGGTCCTCGGACTCGTGGTCCTCGCGGTCGCCGCTGTCGGAATGATGGTCGCGGTCGCCGTCATTGTCGTTGCTCTTCCCGTCGTTCCTAGACTTGTTCCGACTTGACTTGTTCTTGTTCCGACTTGACTTGTCCCTGGAACCGTCGTTCTTGGCCTTCTTGGCTTTCGCCCAGGCCTTCTGGCGGTCGTTCTTCCCTCTGTCCTTGGCCCAGGTCTTCTGTCGATCGTTCTTCGGTCCGTCATTGGACCAAGACCTTTGCCTGTCATTTCGGGGCTTATCACGGTCGGCTCGGTCGTCCGAGTCGTCGTTTCCCCTATCGGGGTTCGAGCCATGAGGAGGCGCAGTGTTCTTCGGACCGTTTCTGTCGGGCAGCGTGACGCCGCCGGGCCGACCGTTGGGGTCCTTGCTAATGGTGGCTTGTGGGCCCCTGGCCGTCGCGGTCGCGCCGATGCCGGTGCCGTTCAACTGTGTTCCCGGTACCGCCACTTGCGTTCGGAAATTCACCGACAGGAGGGTCGTCCGCCGCGGCAACGATGTCGTCGTCCTCTTGGATCGGACTGAATGACTCTCCCGTAGTTGATGCCGAGGTTTCTTCGGTACCAGTTGTCTCGGCTACTGTCTCTTCTCCGTCGGCCGAATCGTTTTCATCTGGGGCGGCCTCCACGATGATCTTCTGCCCGCCGCGCTCGGCAGGGGCCAGTGCTTTGAGGCCGTTTGTAGAGGAGGGATTGAAGGCGGATTGCTGCAGTACGAGGGAGAACAGCACCAAAGAGCCAGCAGCAACCGCGGCTAGTGCTGTGCCTACCACCCCAGGCGTCATATCTGTCTTCAGCTTCATTCCCAACCCTTTTTCTTGCTCTCCGGAACGCGCTCACCCGAGCGAATCGGCAAGAACTCCCTTATTCTCTCATACATTGGGTGCTGAGAGTAGCCAATTCATTACTAAGCGTAGCCGGATAACTCGCCACTAAACCGATCTTCGGCCTGTCGGCGGAATCGCTTGAGGTTCTTTCTCTCCGATTTCAAAGCTAATGGCAATAGGCGCCTGGACAAATACGTAGGAACCGCATCCTCCTAGCCCCCTCACCCCCTGCGAGTGCTTGCAACTGTTATGCAGAACTGCTATACCTGTTAGCGGTACGAGGGCAAGGAAAGGTACAGGATGGCGGCCGAGACGCCCAAAAAGACAGACCCCAAAGACCCCAAAGAGATGATCGACCTGGCCGCGAGCCGGTTGAAACTCGGCGAGCTGGGGTCCTTCATCCGCGAACAGCGTCGAGGGGCCCGGCTGTCGTTGCGCAAGCTGTCCGACCTCGCCGGAATCTCGAACCCCTATCTCTCCCAGATCGAGAGGGGCCTCAGGAAGCCATCTGCCGAGATCCTTCAAGCGATAGCGAGGGCCCTGAGCATCTCTTCCGAGACGCTCTACGTGAGAGCGGGGATCCTCGAGGAGAACAGGGACCACGATTTGGTCGCCGAGATCCTCAAGGACACAAAGCTCTCGGAGAGACAGAAGCAGAACCTGATCGAAACGTACCGGAACTACGTCGAGCTCAACCAGTTCGGTGCCGAGCCGCACGAGCGGGCAGCGTCGGTCCAGGACGTGACAAGCGAATAGACCTGACGGGATTGCGGAGCGACCCTCTTCACCCCCCGCGTTGGGTGCCGGCGGCCTGCGAGTCGACGTCACCCGACGAGCTCCGGATCCCGTCATCTTTCAAAGGGACTTTATGCATCAGGTCCCATGAGATCGCCTCGCGGTCGTACTGGAGATCGCGTGGCAGCACAACCAAGGAGGTGACATGCACATGGCAAGAACACAGGAGATTCTTTACGCAGTGGTCGGCGCCGGCGATTTCGCCGTTGAGAAGGCGAAGGGTTTGGCCGAGCGCGAGAACGCCACGAAGGCATACGAGGATCTCGTGAAGCGGGGACGTACCCTGTCCACGAAGATCAAGGGATCCGCGCCGACCAAGCAGGCGATCGCGCAAACCCGCACCGCGCGGAGCCAAGCAAAGGCCGCAGCGACGAGCGCGACCAAGGCCGTTCGAGCGAATGCGAAGGCCGCCAGGTCTGCAGCGACGAAGAGCGCGAAGGCCAGCTAGAGCTACCAAATGACTACAAGCCCGCCATCTTTGGCGGGCTTGTTTCACCTTTATGGGAGGTTTGGCCCATTCCGCCTGGCGAGAGATGGTCCCAGTGGACCATTCACACGCGCCCTCTGAACTGCTCACAATTGTTCGGGTGCTGGGCGGACGATGATCGGCCGCCAATCTAGGAGGTCGAGAGTGAATCTTCGTCGAGTCATTTCCGCTGCTTTTGTTGGACTGCTTCTGGTTGCCTTCGGTTTGCCGGTCCAGGCTTTAGAGGTCTCCGGGCAGACCTCATCTGGTGTTAGACAGACTGGGCAAGCCTCAACCAAAGACCTCCCGGCGGTGGAGGGCGAGGTTCTGGTCCGCTTCACGTCGAGCTCGTCGGCCGCTGAGAGACACGACACCCGAGCTTCACTCGACGTCACACAGAGTCGGAACCTGGGTCTGCCGGGTCTCCAGCTACTGAAGCTGGACGGCGGTGACGTCGAGTCGGCGATCACCACTCTGGAGCAGCGATCCGACGTTCTCTACGCGGAGCCCAACTACATCTACGAGATGTCCGCTCCCCCAAACGAAACAGACTTCGACGAGTTGTGGGGAATGAACAACACAGGTCAAACGGTCAACGGAGTCGCTGGAACTGCCGACGCGGATATCGACGCACCCGAAGCATGGGACACCGAAACGGGAAGCTCGAACGTGGTCGTTGCCGTGGTTGATTCGGGCATAGCTCATGACCATCCGGATCTCGCTCCCAATATGTGGGTCAATCCCGGCGAGACCCCGAGAAACAGCACCGACGATGACGGCAACGGCCGCATCGACGACATCATGGGCTGGGACTTCGTTGCATAACGACAACGACCCCTTCGACCTGAACCTCCACGGTACGCACGTGGCCGGCACCATCGGCGCCCAGGGCAACAACACCATCGGCGTGGCGGGAGTCAACTGGGACGTCTCGCTCATGGCACTGCGCGTGCTGAACAATGCGGGGTTTGGCACCAACGCCGCTATCACGGCCGCGTTCAACTATGCCGGTAACAACGGAGCGGACGTCGTGAACGCAAGCCTCGGCGGTCCTGGTTCCTCCCAGTCGATCCGCGATGCCATCGCCGGTGCCCCCAACACGCTTTTCGTTGTGGCTGCAGGGAATGAAGGCAGCAACAACGATTCCGCCTTTACTCCGAATTTCCCGTGCAATTACACGACGGCCAACAACATCTGTGTCGCGGCGACCAACTCCAACGACGCACTCGCTGGTTTCTCGAACAGAGGAACGACCTCAGTCGATCTCGCCGCACCCGGCCGCACATCTTCAGCACGACTCCGAACTTCGAGTCTCAGTTCAGCGAGACGTTCTCAGACGGCGCCGGATGGACGGGCCGTTGGGCTACCGGAGGCACGACCAACACCTGGGGCCTGCAGGGGGCCGCACTGGCCGATAGCCCGAACGCTAACTATAAGAACAACACACAACTCGCACGTTCGACATGACCAACGGAGAGAACCTGACTGGAATGAGGGGATGCAAACGTCGACTACTCCCTCAACCTCGAGACTCAAGTTGCAATTTCGACTTCCTACGAGTCGACACGTCAATCAATGGAACGACGTTTCAGGCGAGTGGATAACCTGGAGCGGGATCCACCGGAGGTCAGACCTTCTGATGTTTCCTCGCCGCTTGGAACTCTGGACAATCGGGCACAGGCTCATTTCGGTTTCCGGCTTCAGTCCGAATGAGAACTTCAGATTATGCAGGTGCGGTCATCGACAACATCGACCTCGTCTGCATCGAGCCGGGATACGACGGCGACGAGTACGGGTTCCTGGATGGGACCTCGATGGCTTCGCCCCACGTAGCCGGGGCCGCCGCTCTGTTGCTGGCATTCGATCCATCGTTGACCGTGACCCAACTGCGGAACGCTCTGCTCAACAATGTCGATAAGAAAGGTGCTCTGTCAGGAAAGGTGGTTACGGGCGGTCGTCTGAACCTCAACAAGGCCCTCCAGGCCGTGGTGGCGGGGGATCTCAACTCGCCGAACACGAAGATCAACCAGGGTCCGACAGGACGCATAAAGAAGAGGAACGCATCGACGCTCAAATTCAAGTTCAGCTCGACCGAAGCCGGATCGACCTTCAAATGCAAGAGGGACGGCGGCTCCTGGGCCTCGTGTAGCTCGCCCAAGGTCTACAACAACCTCCCGCTCGGCCAGCATACCTTCCGGGTCCGCGCGACGGACCAAGCGAACAATACGGACCTGACGCCAGCAAAGCGAACCTTCAGGATCGTAAGGAACTAAGTCGCTGGGAGAAATAGCGGCGCTGCCACAGTGTTGAAGAGAGACGGGGGTCTGTTTTCGGCCCCCGTTTCGCTTTTGCCAGCAGGGGGAACCCCTACCTATGCTATCCACGACCAGGGACACGGTGGCCGCCACGATGAAACTCGAGGTTGGGCTGGACTGCACTGAGCAGTGCTTTGACCTGCCCGAATGGCGGGATCTCCTCGATCGAGACCCCGACCGTCAGATCTTCGCTACGCCTGAGTGGAACCGGGTGTGGTGGGAGGAATTCAAGGGAGACAAGGATCTCTTCTTCTTGACCATGAAGAGGGGGGGTCAGATCGTCGCGATCGTGCCTCTCTATCGAAAGGTCGAGGATGGTCAGAAGGTTTTCCGCTTCGTCGGCGGCCTCGACCTGTCCGATTATCTGGGCCCGATTTGCTCGCTTGACGATCGTGAGGACGTTGCGGACACGCTTTCGACCTGGTTGATCGAAACCGACGTCGAGTGGGATGTCTTTGATGCTCACAACATGCCGGTGCCGTTTGGATTCGCCGACCTCCTCGTAGACCGGGCGGATCGCCTCGGGCTGGATTTCGAGCTCGAACAGGAGGAGACGGCGGCGCTGCTCCCGCTTCCTCCGAGCTGGGACGAATACCTTGCCGTTCTCGACTCAAAGGAGCGACACGAGCTGAAACGCAAGCGAAAGCGCCTGGCGACAGACTTTCCCGACGCCCGAGTTCGCACGGCCACTGAGGAATCACTGGAGCGAGACCTCAAGGATTTCATCGAGATGCACCGTGGAACCGAGGGGTTGAAAGGACACTTCATGCGACCGGAGATCGCTACGTTCTTCGAGCGGATCGCCCACGCGTTCATGCCCCTCGGGTGGCTAAGGCTCGACCTTTTCGAGATCGGTGAGCGAACTCTCGCCTCGACCTTCTCGTTCGCTTACAACAACAATCTGTACCTCTACAACTCTGCTTACGAGCCCGAGATGGCCCGGCTGTCTCCCGGATTCGTGCACGTTACCGAGCTCGTGAGGATGTCGATCGAAGAGGGGTTGAAGATTTTTGACTTCATGCGGGGGCCGGAACGATACAAGTATCAGCTAGGAGCACAAGCCGTTCCGCTCAATAACGTAAGACTCACCAGGCGGGGTAAGTAAGCCCGATGCGAACCTACGATGACGCCCTCCTGGTGACGCGTGTCGCGGTGATCGTCTATCACTCATCACCACTTGCGGAACCGGGATCAGGTGACGCTGGAGGCATGACGGTCTACGTGCGCGAGCTGGCAGCAGCCCATGAGCGCATGGGGATCTACACCGATATCTTCACGCGCGCTACGGGGACGAGGCGCTCGATCGTGTCTCTGTCCGACAAGGTGCGCGTTATCTCGATTCAGGCGGGGCCGGCGAACGAGCTACCCAAGGAGCAACTGCCTGACTATCTGGACGACTTTGCTTTGGGGGTACGAGCTTTCTCGACGATGCAGCGGGTGACCTACGACGTGGTCCACTCGCACTATTGGCAGTCGGGTATTGCCGGTGTATCCGTTGCACGAGCCCTCAACGTCCCGCTGGTTCATTCCCAGCACACGCTCGGGCTGGTCAAGAACAACTTCCTCGCGCCCGGAGACGCTCCCGAGAAGCAAGAACGACTTGACGGGGAGCACAGGCTGATCGACGAGGCCGGCGTCTTGATTGCTTCAACAGACGAAGAATGGCAGCAGCTTTCCTGCCTCTACGAGGCTCCGCACGACCGCATCAAGACGGTCCATCCCGGCGTAGACCACCAGCTCTTCAATCCCGGAGATCGCCTGCAGGCCAGGTCCGAGCTGGGAATCTCTGTCGATGAGGCAGTGATGCTCTACGTGGGGCGTATTCAGCCGCTCAAGGGGCTGGAGCTCGCAGTCCGAGCCGCGTACGAAGTGCAACCAGCACTGGACCGAGATCTAACCTTCCTGATCGTTGGCGGGAGTTAGCGGTGCAAGTGGAGAGCGCGAGCTCGAACGAACCGTGAAGCTGATCGAGTCGTTGGATCTGGGGGACCACGTACGTTTCGTGGGCTCGGTCCCGCACAGAAGCCTTCCGACCTACTACCGAGCCGCCGACGTACTTACGGTTACCTCGCACTCAGAATCGTTTGGTCTTGCCGCCCTCGAGGCATCCGCATGTGGAACTCCGGTAATCGCAACCGCGGTCGGAGGTCTCTCGTACGTCGTGCAGGAAGGGAGATCGGGTTTCCTCCTTGGTGAACGTGATCCGGTGGCCTTTGCGAGCAGGTTGAAGACTTTGTTGAGCGATCAAGAACTGTGGCGCGAGTTCTCGGTTTCGGCGACAGCCGCGGCGAGTTCTTTCTCGTGGGACATGACGGCCGGAACGTTGGCTGAGTTGTACGAATGCCTCGCCCGCGATCTGGCACCCGAAGCCTGCACCTGCTAACTCTGCTCGTAACAAAGCGCTCGGAGCGCGAATAAATAAGGCGCGGCCCTGACCTGCATGTATACGGTTCTACCTGCTGCGACGCGCAGTTGATGGAATCGATGTCGCTCGCTATGGTCTCCGACGTCTCGCGAGTCGGTCTTCGGAACGTCTCGATAGACATCAGGGTCCCAGAAGCTGAGGACGTGTCGGTCTCGTGTGTGGGGAAGTACACGAGGCAGGCGCGACCGAGGTTTCTGGGGCCCTCTTTATGTTCGAGACCCACAGAACACTCTGAGCACCTCGAGTGGTTGAAGCATCGACAATTTCTTCGTAGCCTGCTTGCACTGACATTTTTCCGGCTTCGTTCCAGGTGGGGGGTTCTGACATGAATCTGCGTTCGGTCAACGGCGTCGAGGTCAAGGAAAGAAACCCCTTCGGCGTTTGGGCGCTGACTATCGTCACACTCGGCATCTACTACCTTGTCTGGTACTACAAGGTCAACAAGGAAATGCGTCAGGCCTATGGCATAGAGGTGGACCCAGCTATGGCGGTCATCGCTATCACCTTGGGGGGCCTCATCATCGTGCCCCCCTTCGTCAGCACCTACAGGACAGGGCGGCGAGTCGAGCAAACGCAAGTCAAAGCGGGGGTCAGGGACACGTTGAGCCCGATCCTGTCATTCATACTTTGGTTCATATTCGGGCTTCACGTTATCTACCTGCAGTCCAATCTCAACAAGGTGTGGGAGCAGGGAGACAGGAGTTTGCCTGAAGGCTCAGCTTCCCAACTTCCTTCGCCAAGCCAGCCGACCACCTGCACCGCCGCCACCCGCACCGCGCTACCGCGTCCCCGGCTAGCCGCGTACCAGGGTGCGGATGAAGAAGAGAAGGTTCGCCGGTCGCTCGGCTATCCGCCTCATTAGATACGGGTACCAGGCCGAGCCGTATGGCACATAGGTTCGCACCCGGTAACCCTGGCCGACGAGCTCTTCCTGCAGTTTCGTCCGCACGCCATAAAGCATCTGAATCTCGAAATCTGTTTTCTCGGCCCCCGCGCTCACCGCCACGAAACGCGCGTAGTCGATGAGCTTCGAGTCGTGAGTTGCGATCGCCGGGTCGGTGCCCTTTTCAAACAGCCAGTCGATCAGGAACTTGAACTGATTGTCGATCTCGGAGCCTTTTTGGAAGGCGAGGTCCTCGGGCTCGGCATACGCTCCTTTAACGAGACGGATACATGGCCTCACCCCTGCGAAGGTCTCGAGATCCACCGGAGTTCGGCGGAGATAGGCCTGGATGGCCAGACGAATGTCGGGGTAGTCGATCTGCAGGATTCTGAAGACGTCCAGGGTGTCCAGGACGAATTCAGACTGCTCGATGTCGATCTCGACCCGCATGCCGATGGCGGTGGCCTCGGCCGCGATTCGGCGAAAGTGATCGATGCACTGGCCCTTGTCGAAGGAGAGGCCTAGCTGTGTCGGCTTGACCGAGATCGTGGTGTCCACGCCGGTCTCCTCCACACGCTTGATCGCTCGGAGGTAGTCCTCCGTCGCCGATTGGGCTCCCTCCGGGTCATTCACGCCCTCGCCGAGCAGGTCGAGAATCCCACCGATACCTTTGGCGTTGAGCGCTCGGATTACATCGATTGCGTCTTCGACATCGTCTCCGGCGATGAAGCGGTTGACGATCCCCTTGGTGAGCTTGCTCTTGGTCACAAGCCCTTCCACACGCGGCTTCTCAGCAACCCACAACCACAGACGTCCGAGCAACCTCTAGTCCCTCCAGCTGGATCTGGAACCACCCGCGACCAAGGAGCGATTCTCGAGCGCTTCGTACCCGGATTCGGGTCATGCCATCATATGAGCCTCATGACGAAGCTCGCTGTCCTTGGATGTGGCCAGATGGGTGAGGCGCTCGTGGCTGGGGTGCTCACGACCGGCTGGCGCGCCCCGGAGAACATTTGCGTGACAGTCCGTCGCCCGGAACGCCTCGAGGAACTGATCAAGCGCCACGGAGTCGAGGGCTCGCTGGACAATTCGGTGGCGATCTCGGGAGCCGAGGTCATAGTCATGGCGGTCAAGCCCCAGGACACGGAGGCATTGCTCACCGAGATCTCGTCATCCGTAACGAGCGATCAGACGGTTCTCAGTCTCATCGCTGCCATTCCTACATCCTTCATCGAAGCGCATCTCGAGACGGCGGTGCCGGTGGTACGCGCCATGCCAAACACGCCTTCCAGAGTGCACGAGGGCATGGCGGGCGTTGCTCCCGGAAGCCATGCCGACGAGACTCACCTGAAGCTTGCGCGTGAGGTCCTCGAGCATGTTGGACGGGTCGTTACCGTGCCCGAGAAACACCTCGATGCGGTTACGGCAATCTCGGGTTCGGGTCCCGCGTACTTTGCGCTGTTGGCTGAGGCCATGATCGAGGCGGGGATCCTTCTCGGACTGTCGCGCGAGATCTCGACGGACCTCGTCGTTCAGACCATGCTCGGATCGGCCAAGCTCCTGCGCGACGAGCACATGCATCCCGTCGAGTTGCGCGAGATGGTCACATCTCCAGGGGGCACAACCATCCGTGCGATTCGCGTCCTGGAGCAGTCAGGAGTCCGCGCCGCGTTCCTCAACGCGATCCAAGCGGCAATGGAGCGATCCCAAGAACTTGCACAGGGGGAGCCCGAACAATAGCGATCGAGAGGACGGGGCCCTTGCAGGGAACGGCCGTCGACGTGCGTCAGATGAATGCCGGTGACCTGGACGAGTTTCTCGATCTCTTCGAGATCGTGGCCGCAGAAAAGCGCTACATAGGGGCCGAGGCTCCCATCGATCGACCCAGGAAACGGGAGCAGTATGTGGAACGTTTCGATTCGGAGGATTGGGGTCTGCTCGTGGCCGTCGGACCCGGCCGCGACATCGTTGGGCAGATCGGCCTCAAGGACAGGAGGGGACTCATCGAGATCGGCATGCTCGTTGCCCCCGACATGAGAGGCCAAGGCATCGGTACGGCGCTTCTGTCAGCGGGGCTGGACTGGGCTCGAGAGCGCCACGCTCACAAGGTGACTCTTCAGGTGTGGCCGGACAATGTTGCTGCGCGGAAGCTCTATGCCCGGTTCGGGTTCGTCGAGGAGGGCCACCTGAAACGCCAGTGGAAGCGGCGCAACGGCGAGCTCTGGGACTCGGTGATCATGGGTCTCCAGCTCTGAGACGTCAGGCCGGCCCTGAATTGTCCGCATCTTGCGCGGGTACCGTAATTGGATGAGTGACTCCACGACATTGATCCGTGTGCCCGACCTCGCACGCCTGTATGACTTCGGGCCGACCCACCCGCTCCGCCCCGAGCGAGTGCTCGGAACTCTCGATCACATAGCGCGTCTCGGGATAGTCGACGCGGCCGGGGTCAAGGAGATGGATGCGCGGCGCGCAAGCGATGACGAGATCCTTGCAGTCCACTCGGCCGAGTTCGTGAATGCGGTGCGCGATGTCGATGCCGGGGTCGTGACGTCGCAGTTTGGATTGCAATACGGAGTCGGGACGGCCGACAACCCGATCTTCCCCGACATGCACTCAGCTTCTGCAGCGGTCTGCGGCGCGACGGTTACGGCGGCCGAGGTCGTGGTGACAGGTGATGCGCAGCATTCCTTCAATCCCGCGGGTGGACTGCATCATGCTCGTCGAAGTGAGGCATCGGGCTTCTGCATCTACAACGACCCGGCGGTTGCAATAGCACGCGTGCTTGAAATGCAACCGGACTGGCGAGTCATGTACATCGATGTGGACGTTCACCACGGGGATGGGGTGCAGTGGATCTTCTACGACGAACCACGCGTTTTGACGCTGTCTCTTCACCAGAGTGGCAGGTACCTGTATCCGGGCACCGGCTTCACCAATGAACTAGGGCGGGGCGATGCTGTCGGAACGTCCGCGAACCTCCCCCTCCTGCCGTTGACCGGGAATGACGATTATCTGTGGGCGCTCGACGCGCTCGTTAACGGACTTGCCGAGGCTTACCGGCCCGATCTCGTGCTGACCCAACTGGGCGCGGATACTCATCACGATGATCCGCTTGCAAACCTGGGTCTGACGATGGAGGCATATCCCACCATCGGCCGGATCCTGCATGACGCGATTCACCTGCATGGGTCGGGTCGCTGGGTCGCAACGGGGGGCGGCGGCTATCAGGCGGAGACAGTGGTCCCCAAGGTCTGGACCATGCACTTCGCGGAGCTAAGCGGAGTGCCCGAGGTGATCCCGTCCGAGTGGCTGAAGGATCGTGCCGCCGACGAGGTGTCTCGTCCCTTCCGCGACTCGGTCCGAGAGTCGGTGGACGAGGTTCTGAGCTCGTGCGTGCCGCACCTCGAGAAGCTGGCATCCACTTAGCTGCTGCCGCGTTTACCCTCTCGTCCGTGGACGCAATTACCGAAATTCATCTCTACGTCGGCTGGTCTGTCCCCATCGGATTCGGAATCCTGACCCTGTGGTCTCTTTGGGTCCTAATTCGAAACCGGGTTCCGCACGACTGGTATTGGAGTCTGCTCGCGATTCTTCAGGTCGTCGTCGGGATCCAGTTCATTGTCGGGGCAGTCCTTTTCCTATCCGGGCGACGTCCGGTATTCGAGGGCGCTACCTGGCTTCATTACGTCTACGGTGCGTTCTTTCCCGCCGCCCTTCTGCTGTTCGCTCATCGAGCCGCGCAGGGTCGCTTCTCTGACGTGCCTTTCATTCCCTTCGGGATCGCAGCGTTTCTCTGCTGTGGCCTCACAGTGCGTGCCCTAATGACGGGGCTGGGCATGTGACCGGATTCCTGTCAGTCTGCGGTCTGGCCGAGCCCACCCCGCGTCCGTGAACATAGTCGATCTGCTCTTTCTCCTCGTGGCGGCTCTGACTGCCTATCGCGGGTATCGAAGAGGGCTCCTCGGTCTGGTGTTCGAGCTTGGAGGTGGCTTCGTCGGACTTCTCGCTGGGGTTGCGCTTGGCCCTCGTATCGCCGACTTGGTAACGGACAGAGCTGGCCTCACAGGTGTGATGATCTCGCTGCTCACTGTTTTCGTGCTCCTCAGCCTCGGTCAGACCATCGGCTACGTCGTCGGCCAGCGATTCGCGAGTCTCGCCCACAAGGTAAAGCTGGGAAAGCTCAACCAGGCGCTTGGCGCTTTGGGTGGAGTAGTGCTTGCTGCCCTTACTTTCTGGTTGATCAGCTCACTCGTTGCATCGTCGACGCTCCGGCCTGTGAACCGCGCTTTGGCCCGCTCGGTGATTCTGCAAACACTCGACGATTCATTGCCTCCCCCTCCCAACTTGCTCTCGTACTTCAGCCAGTACCTCAACACTTCCGGCTTCCCGCAAGTCTTTGCGGGGCTCCCGCGTCAAGTCGGCCCGCCGGTTGATTTGCCGAGCAGCCGAACGGCACGTCGAGCGATAGAAGCAGCGATGCCCTCGACCGTGCGGATATCAGTCCCCGCTTGTGGTGGCACGCAGCTCGGAAGTGGATGGGTGGTCTCGGACGGTGTGGTTGTGACGAACGCGCACGTCGTCGCCGGCGGGGAAAGCGCCACGGTTCAAACGCAACAGGATGAAACCGTTTCGGCTCAAGTCGTGCGCTTCAATCCCCGCATGGACGTCGCGATCCTTCGTCTATCGGACAGCGTGTCTGCTCCGCCGCTTCGCCTCGAGACCGAAGGCAAGGAGCGCGGGCAACCGGGGGCCACACTCGGATATCCCGGTGATGCAAACGGTGACCTCGATGCCGATGGGGCCGCGGTGCAGGATCGCTACGTTGCCGTGGGCAAGGACATCTACGGCCAGGACGACGTCTCCCGCGAGGTCTACGAGCTTCGCGCGGATGTCACACAGGGGGAATCGGGAGGACCTTTCGTGCTTCCCAACGGGAGTGTGGCAGGAGTCGTGTTCGCGGCCTCGACCACGGATTCTGGCCGAGGCTTCGCGCTTACGGGGGCCGAGGTCGCGGGCGAGATCGACGAGGGAATAGCGGCCACGAGCGCGGTTTCAGCGGGTCGCTGCACGCGCTAGCGAGCAGAGCGAGCGGCCGGCGGACGACACTCAGGCCAGTTGGCCACCGTCCACTAACAACGTCGCGCCCGTCACGAAGCTCGACGCGTCGCTCGCTAGGAACACCGCAGGACCCACGATCTCTTCTGCGAGGCCGAACCTGCCCATCGGGATCATGTCCTCCATCGACTTGCGGGTGCCCTCGTCGCTCCACAAGTTGGCGTTGAGATCGGTTGCGATCCACCCCGGTGCGATCGAATTGAGACGGACGCCCAGAGGAGGCGAGTTCGCGGGCGACGGACTGAGACATGAGCCTTACACCGGCCTTTGCGGCGGAATAGAAGGACAGTCCCTCGGCCCCCTGCACGCCGGCAACCGAGGAGATCTGGATGATCGAGCCTCCGCCTCGGTCGATCATCCGCTGGGCCGCTAGCTGGGTCGCATGAAAGACAGCGTTGAGGTTGAGGTCGATTACCTTGTCCCATCCCTCGGGCCGCAGGGTGGTTATCGGCGCCATGAACCGGGTTCCTCCTGCGTTGTTGACGAGAATGTCGAGACCTCCGAGCTCGTCGATTGTTCGATCGAACAGGCTCTCGATAGCCGAGCGATCGAGCACGTCAGTCGGCACCGCGAGGGCTTTGCGACCTCGGCGTAACGATCTCCTCCACGAGCGTCTCGAGGTCGCTCTCGGTTCGCGCGGCGACCGCCACGTCGGCGCCGGCATCGGCTAGTCCGAGCGCGATCGCACGCCCAATGCCCCGTGAAGCTCCCGTGACCACCGCCACCTTGCCGTCGAGCGAGAACAACTCCATTTTCTTCGATCTCCCTGATTGGAGGCCTGTGTCCAAGTTGTCGCTTGTCAGCGATGGCTCAGACAGTCGCTACGATTCTCCTATGCCCCCCATCAGTCTGTCTGACGCGCGCGAGGCGCTGGTTGCCGCTGGCATCACCGGCCCCCACCAGTCGCACACACGGCGCAACGCTCTGATGAAGATCAGGGCCATGGTTTCCGGCGAGGACGAGGAATCTCGCTTCGGGCTCTCTGGGCTGACGACCTATGAGCCCGCCGAGGTGCTCGGATTCATGGCCGAGCTCACCGGCTGTAGCGACGACATGGACGATTTCTCCGGCTACGACGTGATGGACCCGGAGAAAACCGTGGATGCGATCGTTGCTGGCGCGCAGCGCCTGAAGACGGAAGCTGAGAAGGGCTCGACCCTTCTGTGCTGCACGGGACACCCGACTGGCATGCTCGAGCATCACATCAGGGTCCTGGATGCCTACCGCTCGGCGGGGGGCAAGGTGGTCGTTCTTCACGAAGACGCCGACCTCGGGATCCGCCGGAGACACTCGGAGATCCGATACATCGGTGGAGTGGGCGTGCTGGCCGACTGGGGCCAGTTGATGCACACCCACTCGAGCGAGCCAATGGAGGCGCTGCTCGACGCCGAGCCCCACCCTGACTTCGTCATCGGCGACCATGGGTTCGCCGGAGCCGCCATCGAGCGAGGCATTCCCACCCTCGCGGTGATGGATATCAACGATCCGGCACTGGCCGTCGCGTGGGCCGAGGGCAAGGACGTGGCGATCGTCCCAATGGACGACAACCGGCCTCCACGCCTCTACGAGCCCTCCTGGCGGCTGTTCGAAGACGTCCTGGGGGGCACGGAGCCCGACACCTACGTGTAACAAAGCTCAATCAGGGCGATTTGTCGGTTCATTACCGAGTCAATAGTGTCGAAAAAATACACATGGGTACACCTGTGGGCACTTCCGGAATGAGACGCGCTAGTGAGCGTCTGGCTGGCATGCCTGACAGGCCTCCTGGCGGTGGCCATGATCGGCGCCCTGACCGACCTTTCCTTCGGCCCCCTTGAAACCTTCTTCTCGAAGTGGTCCTACAACGTGGTCCTGCTGGGGGGTTCCCTCGCTTGTGTGGCGCGCGGCATCCTGATCTCAGAGGCCCGAAGAGCCTGGTTGCTGCTCGGCCTGGGCCTGGTCCTGTGGACAATGGGGAACATCTACTACTCGGTGGTTCTGTGGGACCTGAGCGTCATCCCGGTGCCGTCGCCCAGCGACGGTTTCTGGATCATCCTTTACCCCTCTCTTTGATTTCCGTGGCCGCACTCGTTCGCGGGCGAGTGCAGACCTCGGGATTTCACCTGTGGATGGATGGCGCAATGGGCGCGTTGGCGGTGGGCTCGATCGTCGCCGCCATTGGCTTCGACGCCGTCTTCGAGGCCGGATCGGGCGATGCTCTCGCTCTTGCCACGAATGCCGCCTACCCGATCGGCGACCTGCTCTTGATCTCGATGATCGTGGGTGCGATCGGCGTGAGCGGCTGGCGAGTTGACGGCTTGTGGGGGTGGCTCGGCGGAGGGCTCGTGCTGTTCGCAGTGGTCGACAGTATCTATTTGGTCAAGGTCGCCAATGAGACCTGGGTGCCCGGCAATGTACTCGAGGCGGGATGGCCGGCAGCGATGCTCTGCATCGGGTTCTGCCGCGTGGCAGCCACTTCGCAAGCAGGCGCCTTCCGATCCGTTCAAAGCACGCATCGCGACAATGCCGCTTTTCTTTGCATCCATTGCGCTCGGTGTGGTGATCTTCGATCACTTCCACCGCGTGAACGTCGTGTCGCTCGCTACCGCGTCGGCCGCTCTGGCGGTCGCGATCATGAGGATGACGATCGTGTTCCGGCAGAACATCGGCATGATCGGTTCGACTCATCAGGAAGCGATGACCGACTCATTGACGGGCCTTGGCAACCGCAGGCGCTTGATGCGCGAGCTCGAGGAGGGCTGTGAGAAGGCAACGGTCGACGAGCCACTCGCTGTGATCATCTTCGATCTGAACGGTTTCAAGCATTACAACGACACCTTTGGTCACCCGGCGGGCGATGCGTTGCTAGCTCGGCTCGGACGATCGCTTGAGATGGCGATCGTGGGTGGATGCGCTTACCGGCTCGGTGGTGACGAGTTTTGCGTGCTGGTCAGCTGCCGAAACGACTCAGCTGAGGCGATCACAAATCGACTCATTCCAGCTCTGTCGGACCAAGGTGAGGGCTTTACGATCGGCGCCGCCGCAGGTTGGAGCATCGTTCCCGTCGAGGAAACGACTCCCTCCGCAGCCCTCCGCCGCGCCGACATCCGGATGTACGAGAACAAGAACATAGGAAGGGTCTCCGGTAGCAGTCGACTCGCCGACACCGTCATTCTCAATGCTCTGGGGAGAAGCGACAATCTGCAGCACCATGAAACAGGCGTTGCCGCACTTGCCGAGAAGCTGTCTAACCGGCTCGAGCTTCCACCGATCGAGGCGCAACTCGTCGGACTCGCTGCCGAACTGCACGATGTTGGCAAGGAAGCCGTGCCCGCCGAAGTCCTGAGCAAGCCCGGGCCGCTCGACGAGGACGAGAGGGCCTTCATCCGCCAACACACGCTCATCGGTCAGCGAATTCTCGGCGTTTCGCCAGCACTCAACTATGTCGCACAGCTTGTCCGTTCTAGTCACGAGGCCATCGACGGCAGCGGCTACCCGGACGGCTTGCGCGGCGATGAAATCCCACTCGGCGCACGCGTGGTTGCGGTCTGTGATGCCTTCGATGCGATGGTGTCGGAGCGCCCCTACAGAGAAACGATGAGCGTCGATGAGGCGATCGCCGAGTTGAGGCGATGCGCCGGCACGCAGTTCGACCCAAACGTGGTCGAAGCCTTTGCCTCGATCATCCAGGACAGGGACGAAATCGAGCCTCAGGTCCTGAACCCCCTCTGAGCAGGGCAAACCAACCCTGTTGCTATAGTGGGGCCGCCATGAACGAGACCTCAGAGAGCCCTGCCGAACCGACCTCGGCCTCACCTATGGGTGAGTTCCTCACGGTCGCCGAGGTGGCGAAACAACTCCGGGTGTCGAACATGACGGTGTATCGCCTGATCAAAGCCGGCGAAATGCGTGCGGTTCGGATCGGCCGGGGATACAGGCTCAAAGAGGACGACGTTCGCAATTACCTACAGCAGCGCTACATGGATGCCGGCTGAGGCGGCCGTCACCTCTCTAGCTCACTCTCTCTTCCGGCCCCAACGTCGGCTTCGAGTACGCATCGCAGACTGAAGGGTTGATGACGCATGGGTACACACGTCGCTCTGGATGAAGTCTATGAACGCTTGCTCGCAAACCCGGGCGTGGTTCTGCTGCTCGGAGGAATCGACGCCGGCAAGACGACATTCGGAATAGAACTCGCAAGGCGCGCAACTGCCGCAAACATAGAGACGGCCTTCGTCGACGCCGACATCGGACAGTCGGTGGTTGGGCCTCCGACCACCATTGGTCTCAAGTACAGCCCGTTCGGCGATTTCTCGATCGCCGCCATGCGTCACTCCGATTCACTTAGCTTCGTTGGTTCGATAGCCCCGCGTGGCCACATGCTCCCTCTCGTCACGGGCACGGCGAAGCTCACCCGGCGGGCGAAGGATTCGGGTGCGCGCATGATCATCGTGGACACCACGGGGTTCGTTTCAGGCTTGTCCGGTCAAGGTCTGAAGTACTACAAGATGGATGTGCTCGCGCCGGATTTCGTCGTGGGTTTCGAGAGAGGCGGCGAGCTCGAGCCGATCCTGGGAGTGGCGCAGAGATTCACGCCCGCCGAGGTCTTCGAGATCGAGATAGGTCCCGAGGTGGTCGTTCGCTCGGTCGAGGAGCGCATTACCTTTCGCGAGGAGCAATTTGCAACCTATTTCGCTGAAGGAGCGTCTCGCTGGCGGGTCAAGCCGACAGTCTTCATGCCAACCCTGCCTCCTGAGTTCGACCTGGCGCTTCTCGATGCTCTGGTGGTCGGTATGGAGGACGGCAAGGGGACGTGCGTGGGAATCGGCGTGCTCGAATACGATGCCAGGGAGGACATCCTCCGCATGGTCTCTCCCGTCACGGCGGGAGTTCGAGGCTTGCGCCTTGGCTCGATCCGGATCGACACCTCAGGCCGATCGCGGGGTCCGGTAGATCTGAAACAGCTTTTCCAAACCGAGTAGTGCAATCAGGAAGGTCAGAAAGGAACCGCAAGCATGGGATCACTTGTAAAGAAACGCCGAAAAAAGATGCGTAAGAAGAAGCACCGCAAGATGCTGAAGAAGACGCGCTGGCAGCGGCGCCAACAGGGCAAGTAGTTTTCCGCCCCGAGTGGGGCAGTTGAGCCATTCGCTGAGTGGCTTCGGGGAGTAGCGCCATGCCAACGTCCGATGTGGCATCGAAGGGAGCACAGGGCGCTCTGTTCGCGCTGCCGGCCTCTGTTTCTTGCTCCATTCGTGTCGCTCTCCTGCTCCTCCGAGGGCTACTAGCGAACACGCGCAGGAGCGGCACCGGGATAGCCGCCAGGGCCGGACCCCGAATGATGGTTCCACGAGGGACGACGGGTAACATCGCTCAATGGCCAAGCGTTCTATCGTCACGTTCTTGTCCGACTACGGACTGCAAGATGAGTTCGTCGGTGTTTGTCGGGGCGTGATGCTCGGGATCAAGCCCGACCTCAACATCATCGACATCCATCACAACATTCTCCGGCAGGACGTCCGGCACGGTGCAATCGTGCTGCAACAGTCCATCAAGTTCATGCCGGAGGCGGTTCACCTGGCCGTAGTGGATCCCGCCGTGGGAACGGAGCGACGTGCGGTTGCAATCGAGTCTCGATTCGGAGAGATATTCGTCGCCCCCGACAACGGCCTCGTAATGCCCGCCGTCAATGAGTGCGGGGGAGTGAGGTCGGCGCATCTTCTTACGAACCGCAGCCTCATGCTGAGCCCCATGTCGGCCACATTTCATGGCCGCGACCTTTTCGCTCCCGCTGCGGCGCATATCGCGAACGGTGTCGAGATCAAGGAATTCGGGCCCGAGATTCCCGTCGAAGAGCTCGAAGGACTCGAGGTCCCCGTCGCGTGGACGCACGACGACCACCTTCATGCCGAGGTGCTTCAGCTCGATCGCTTCGGGAACCTGCAGCTGAACTTCAACCAACAGGTTCTCGAGGAAGTTGGGATGGCCGCGGGAAAGCGAGTTGAGATACGCATGGAGGGACATCGTCTGCAGGTGTCCTACGGGAAGAGTTTTGCCGATGTCGAAATTGGTGAGTTCGTCCTCGTCGAGGACTCCTACGAGAAGCTGTCACTCGCAGTGAACAAAGGGGATGCCGCTGCCAGGCTGCAGGCGGCTGCTGGCTCTACGATCATCGTGGGACCGTCGATTGGGTAGAGACCCTTGTACTCAGCGGGCCTAGGAAAGACGAGAGACGAATGGACCGAGGCAAGCGCATCCTCGTCACAGGGGTTTCGAACTACCTGGGACTGAGAATCGCCAAGCGTTTCGAGGACGACGACGAAGTCGAAGCGGTGGTCGGCGTCGATCTCCAGGAGCCATCCGTGCCGATCGACAAGCTCGAATTCGTGCGAGCGGACATTCGCAGTCCACAGATCGCGCGGATTATCGATTCGAACGAGATCGATACGCTTATCCACACCAACATCACCTCGCATCCAAGCCGGCTCGGTGGCCGTTCCCAGATGAAGGAGAACAATGTCATGGGGACGCTCCAACTTCTTGCGGCGGCTCAACGAGCAAAGAAGGTTCAGCGCGTCATCATGAAGTCATCCACCGCGGTCTACGGGATGGGTCCAAAAGAGCCCTCGATAGTGGGCGAAGATCACGACAATCGTCACATTCACCTGTACGGATACGGCAAGGACTGCGCCGAGGCAGAGACTTATGTACGCGATTTCGCTCGTCGCCGGAAAGACGTCGAGGTCGTGATTCTGCGAACTCAGAGCCTCATTGGCCCAAGTGTTCGCACGAACATGACCGACTACCTGTCGCTCCCCGTCATTCCGACAGCGCTTGGCTACGATCCTCGGTTGCAGCTCGTGCATGAGGAGGATGCAGTCGAGGCTTTTGCCCGAGCTACTCATGACTGCTCCAAAAGGGATCTACAACATCACCGGAGAGGGGGTTGTTTTTCTCTCCAAGGCGATACGCATGCTCGGCAAAGCCGGAGTCCCGATGCTCTATCCCGTGGCCAGGGTGGCAAGCTCTGTCCTCCGCCGGGTGGGAACTGTCGATTTTCCACCCGACCAGTTGAAGTTCCTGATCTACGGGCGGGTGGTCGACGGCAAACGGGCCCGCGAGGAGTTCGGTTTCGTCTCGCGTTACACGACGGAAGAGGCCATTGCCGACTTCAGGGACAACCGCAGCGGCACCCTCGAGTCTTCGACACGCCCCTCCTGGGTCCGCGGCCTGATCGGTCTCCGGCAATCGGAAGCCAAGGAGTACGTCTAGTGCAGAACGCTGCTAACGACAACGTCATTCGACTCGATGCCCTGCGGGAGCCGCGGAGATGCGCAGCGAAAACGACTACAGGAAGGCCTTGTCGTAACAACGCAGTCGATGGGGAAGAGTATTGCCGCGTTCACCAACGGACACATGCCGAGTCTTCAGCTATGTCGTCACAGGCTCCGCCGATTACCGAAGAGGAACTGATTGAAGAACTCGCCGACGATACCGGGCCCTCCGCCGTCGACAAACTGCGGGCGTTCATGAGCCGCCGGCTCAAAGGTGATTATCCGATCGACGAATTCGGTTACGACGAAGAGTTGACACGGGAGATCCTGGTGCCTTTGCTCCGCCCACTCTACGAGCGTTACTTCAGGGTTCGGACTCTTGGCATGAACCGCATTCCGAACGAGGGGCCCGCTCTGCTCGTGTCAAACCACTCAGGGACCATTCCGATCGATGCAGTCATGATGCAGTACGCAGTCGCAACGGAGCACCCGGCAGAACGAGTCGTTCGCAGCGTCGGGGCCGACCTCGTGTGGACTTCTCCATTCGTAAGTCACCTCGCCCGCAAAACCGGAAATGCGGTTGCCTGCGATGAGGATGCATACGCACTTCTCGAGAGGGACCAGTTGGTCGCCGTTTTCCCCGAGGGCTTCAAAGGGGTCGGCAAGGGGTGGAACGAACGCTACCGGCTCCAACGTTTCGGTCGCGGAGGTTTCATCGAGGTCGCGCTACGCGCACGCGTTCCGATCGTGCCAGTCGCGATCGTGGGGGCCGAGGAGGCCTTTCCAATGGTGGGAAATGCCAAGACTTTGGCGTCCCTCCTGCGGGTTCCGTACTTCCCAATCACCCCCACGTTTCCACTGCTCGGCCCCCTTGGACTCCTGCCGCTCCCAAGCAGGTGGGTCATCGAGTTCGGAGAGCCGATTGCGATGGGCCAGTACCCAGAGGACGCAGCCGACGACAAGATGTTCGTGTTCGACCTAACGGACTCGATAAGGGACCGGATTCAGCAGATGGTCTACAAGGGTCTGAAGTACAGGGGTGGGACGTTCCTCTAGTGCGACGGATTCCTGGCTAGCCAGGCGGATCGACCCATCGTTACCTCCGAATACGGAACCCCGAACCTTTCCGGACCGTAGTGAGTCATAGGACGGAGAGACAAAGGGGGTAAAAGGAATGCGGCCCACACTCAGGTCGTGCGGGGTTGCTACAGCTGCTCTGCTCCTCGCATCATGCTCGACGCTTGCCGAAACAGAGCTCACTCGAGATTCTGCGGACGATGGACGGAGGCACGATCGATTGCTCGTTGGCACTCGATCGAGCCATGTTGTCTTGGAGGCAGAGACGCAGACGAGGATCGTCAGTGCGCCGCAATCGGTTGTCTCTCCCGACTCATCACTGTTGTTCTCAGTCTTGGACACGGGCAGGTCCAACAAAGTTGTCACTCTCGATTCCGAAACGGGCCGGGAGTTTGCGACCGCTGCGGCACCTAAGGGATTGAGGCCAGGAGTGGTGTCGGCGAATGGAGACTTACTCGCGTTCGCTCCCCGACTCGAAGAGGGCGTCACGCCGTGGGTCCCCGAGGGGAAGCGCCGGACCAGGATTGTTGTGGTTCAAACCGATGGCTCGGGCGAGCCGGCCAACTACGACCTGAAGGGGAACTTCGAGTTGGAGGGCTTCTCCACGAGCGGAAAGCAACTGTTCCTTCTCGAATACCAGCCCGCCTTGAACCCGACCTACTACGGTCTGAAGCGCCTGCAGCTTGACACCGGTTTGGTACGCGGGATCAGTGGGCGAAAGCAGAACGCGCCTGGGCGCATGCGTGGCACAGGAAGGATCTCGGCTTTTTCTCCGAGCGGCCATGAGCTCTACACGCTCTACACGCAGCAGGGTCCGAACTATGCACACGGGAGCTCGACCCACGCAGCCGGACACAGTTACGCGTTCGTGCACCTGTTGAACCTCGAGGGTGGTTGGACGCACTGCATCGACCTCCGTGCGCCATTTGGTACCGGACCTGTGACGACTCATGCGATGGCTTTGTCGCCCGATGGGGACCGCCTGTTCGTTGCAGATCCATCATCAGGTGGCGTGGCGGTCATCTCGCCGATGGAGACCAGGGTTCTGAAATCGGTAACGCTGGATCTCCGAGCCCTGACCATGGGTCGGGCATCCGCGGCAGCCGGGCAGGACGGAACGCTCTACCTCGCAGGCGGCCGGGCCATCCTCGAAATCGATGGGGACACTCTCGAGATCAGGGATCGCTGGAGGATGGGCAGAGACGTGACTGGCATCGCGCTCGGGTCGGACGGATCGGCAACTCTATGCATCCGTGCGGGGCGGGGTGGTTGAATTCGACACCGCTGACGGGGCTCGAGCCGGGGCTTTCGATCTCCCGCGGGCGAGCGGGTCATCGAGACTTTCCCGAGTCGCTGATCAGCCTCCGGTCAGGCTCCACAAGCGCATGACGCTGAGCGTGCCTGCGAGCGCGATCGCCGCCAGCAGCAAGACAATGGCGTAGAGGGTGTTCCGTCTCATGGCCCCGAGGATACGGCCCTCGCGGAGGCTGTTTCACCGAGCCCTTTGAAGGTCACCACGAAGCGCCGGTCGCACGACTCGCAGTAGTACTCGGACCCCTCGCTGTTGGCTCGATCGACTGCTCCGCGCAGTAGGGGCAGTAGAAGGGCACTGCCCGCACTATTGCTCGGCCTCGTTCTGGCGCGACCTTCCCGACGCCCCGATGTTGTGTATCCCGCACTCGGTCTTGTCGAAGCCCTGCCAGCGACCAGCTCGTTCGTCGGACGCACTGGCCCCCGTGGCGCTCGTGCATGGCGCACAACCGATTGAGGCGAATCCGAGCTCGAGCAGCGGGTGTGTAGGTATGTCGTGCTCGGCTAGGTAGCGATTGACATCCGCCTTCGTCCAGTTGGCCAGCGGATGAATCTTTATGACCTCACGGCCCGACATCAACTCCTGGTCTTCAACGACAGGCGTCTTGGAGCGAATCTTTGATTGATCGCGACGAAGGCCCGAAATCCAGCCGTCGAACCCCTCCAAAGCACGCTGCAGAGGCTCAACCTTGTTGATGAAGCAACATTGGTCGGGATTGCGCCGGTAAAGCTCGAAGCCGTGCGTGAGGTTCTGGCCCCTCACGCTGCCATGTTTGCCTCGCAAGTCGACGATGTTCAGATCCCACATGTCTACGATCCGGTTCTTGAATGCGATCGTCTCGTCGAAGTGGAAGCCGGTGTCGAGGAACAACACAGGCAGGTCGTCACGGATGCTCTGCAACATGTGCAGCATTACCAGCCCCGACGACTGAAACGAGCTGGCGATGGCAAGACGGTCTACTGACTTTGCCGCCCAGCTCAGGATGTGATGCGGGTGCGCGTTCTCTAGAGCGTCCATGTCGACGACGGGAGCTATGCGGTTGAGTCCCGCGATATTCATGAAGCGCGCGCCTCGGCGAGGATGCCCGGTGCCGGAGGAAGGCCAACGAAGTCAGGCTTGGTGCCGAACTCGCTGAGCTCCGCATCGGAAAGCCGATTGACGAAGGAAGCAAAAGTGTCGTCACTGCGTCGGGAGGCGGTGTAACGACGAACGATGGACTCGACGTACGGGCCCAGCTCGTTGCCGAGCACTCTCACTCCTTTTACCTTTCTACCGAAAGAGCGTTCCGACCCCAGATGCCCACCGAGATGCACGAGAAAGGCCTCGACCTTCCGCTTGACTTCAATCGGGTGCCCCGCACCATCCGTGGCATGCGAGCGCTCACTGACCTGGCAACCCATCAGTCCGATGTCGGCGGTCTGATACCGGGCACATGAGTTGGGGCAGCCGTTGACGTTGATACGAATATCCTCGTTGAAATCAGGGACGCGCTCTTCGAGATAGCGATAGAGCTCAGCCGCGCGGCCCTTGGTCTCGACAATGGCGAGCTTGCAGAACTCGATTCCCGTGCACGCCATCGTGCCGCGACGCCACGCACTCGCATCGACCGGCAGGTTCAGTGCGGAAAGCTCGTCGATGAGGTCGGCAACGCGCTCCTCGGGTACGTCGAGAATGACCATTTTCTGTTGTGTGGTCGTTCGCATGCGGCCATTACCGTACTTGCCTGCGAGCCGAGCGACCGCACGGAGCTGATGTCCTGCGATTCTGCCGGCCTTAGGAGCGAAGCCGACATAGTACGAACCATCGTGCTGCGGCCACACGCCTGCGTGCTCCCTGTGGGCGGCCGTGGAGGAAGGCGGCTCGTCGAGGTCGTCGAGAGCGAATCCGAGCTCATCCTCGAGCACGGCTCGGAAGCGCTCGGCCCCCCAGTCCTTGACCAGAAACTTGAGCCGCGCTCGATTCCGGGCCCTCCGGTAGCCGTGGTCGCGGAAAATGGAAGTAATCCCCAAGGACCACAGGAACGACCTGCTCGGGCGCCACGAAGACGCCCAGACGCTGGGCGAACATGGGATTGGTCGACAGGCCGCCTCCAACCCATAGGTCGAACCCCCGACGGCCGTCCGGGTGCCTGGCGCCGACGAGGGCGAGGTCGTTTATCTCGTGCTGGCAACACTGGTGGGCGCAGCCCGAGATCGAGATCTTGAACTTGCGAGGCAGATTCGAGAACTCCGGATTGCCCGCGAGCTTCGCGTTCACCTCCAGGAGGACCTCGGATGCGTTGATCATCTCGGAAGCATCCACCCCCGCAAGGGGACATCCGAGGATATTTCGGGGTGTATCTCCGCACGCCTCGGTCGTTGAGAGGCCGACTCGCTCTAGCTCCGCCCATATCTCGGGGATCTGCTCGATTCGGATCCAGTGGAGCTGGATATTCTGTCGGTCGGTGACATCGGCTATGTCTCGCCCGAAACGCTCGGACAGCTCTCCGATGACGGCGGTCTGCTCGGCCGTCAGCTGACCGCCTGGAATGCGGATGCGGAGCATGAAATAGCCGTCGGCCTCCGGTCGCTGGGTGTAGAGACCGTGCCAGCGGAAGCGGTTGCGCAGATCGCTCGGCCAGATCGATGAGAAGCCGTCCTTGGCATAGATGCGTTCGATCCTGGGGCGAACGTTGAGCCCGTCGTCCTCACGCTTCGCCTGCTCGGCGGCGTTCAGCGGCTCCCTATAGCCCAGGGCCCACTGGCCCTCGGAGCGGCGGGGCCCCCCGGCAGTCGCGGTGCTCGGCCGGCTGCTCACAGGAATCGCCTCAGAGGGGGGTCATGGCGCACTGCACTAAGTCCTTGTCGCTCGGCGAAATGGCTGGCAGGGGCCGCGCTGCCCCTCGACAAGTTTTCTACTGTGCAAACAGTGTGAAGTCAAACCGGGGGGGTCTGAGGCGGCCCAGGGGCTCAGCCGCGCGGCAGCCCCTTGGAGATACGGCTTCGGCCCCTCAGACGATCTTCCACGTACAGGCGATCTCGGGTCAGCATGTCGACGAGGTCCTTGGGCCGTTGGAGGTAGCGACTGACCGACAGTTCGAGCGATATGGACCCGGCGTACTTCGTTCGACGCAACTCGCCCAGGAATCTCTCGAGCGGAAGGGTTCCCCGACCGAGCTCCAGGTGCCCGTCCTTGCCGTCTCCTGCGTTGTCGCTCAGATGGATGTGCGTGAGACGGGGGGCCAGGATCTCGTACGTGTCCAGGATGTCCTGGCGCGCTACCGACAGGTGGCTCGTGTCGAGAACGACATGTGATGCCGCGGATGCGAGCTCTGCAGGATCCAGCCACCGGTAGCCGCGTAGCTTGCGGCCCGCAACCCACTTCGGATACATGGTCTCGACTGCGACCATCACCCCTGTGTCTGCGAAGGACTCTTCCGCGCTCTCTGTGATCCAGGTCGCGTACGCACGCTCCCATAGGAAGGGAGGGTGAACCACGAGCGTGCCGGCATCCAGCGCTTGGCACATCTCGATGCCTCGTTGGATCTTGCCGATCGGGTCCAGGCCCCAGACGCTCTTGGTGATCACCAAGAAGGGTCCGTGCACTGAAGCGATGCGGAGGCCTCGCTCCTCCGCGAGTTTCAATGGAATGTCGGGCTCGTGAGTTTTGGTGTCGCGTGTAACCATCAGCTCGATCTCGGTGAACCCTGCCTCTGCAAGGGAGTCCATGGCGCGCTCGAGGTCGAAGGCCCAGAACGGGCCTGTCGAGCACTGCACAGTAGGTGGCTTGTATGCGGCCATGAGGGTGATGTTCGCAGGTCCACGTGCTTACCCCAAACGCGGCAAGCGCCTCCGAACCGAAGTTCGGAGGCGCCTGGCCGCCTTACTGAGTCCTTGGGAGGTGGACCGGCTTGGGGCGGGCTGGGAGGCTCAAATACAGAGCGACGCCCTAACCGGGTGCCGCCTGAATCCCCGAGACCTCGTCCGGACTCTCCTCTAATTGTCGGTGCTAAATAGGGGCGCCTTGAGGGAACTGGGCGAAATTCCCAGGAATCAAACGTGGCCTCGAGGCCCGCGTCCCGTCGCAGCGAATTCGTTCGAGGACATCGGGGCGGAGAATCCTCAGTTTGCGACCTCGATAGTCGACAACACCCTCTTTCTTGAACTCTTGGAGAGTTCGATTCGCACTTTCGCGGCACATGCCGGCGAGCCCACCCAGATCGGCTTGAGGAAGAGGAACCGCGAGCTCGACAGCTCCGTTGCGAGCATGGCCGACGAGATCGGCGAGATCCAGCAGCCGTCCCGCCAAGCGAGCCGCTCGCTCGCTGCCCGTTCGCTCGAGCGCGATGTCGATGATCCAACGTGTTCGTTGAGCGAGAGCCCGAGCAAGCTCGACCCCCGCAGCAGGGTTGCTCTCGAGCAGGTGAGTGAAGAGTGTCGCGTCGCAGCCCAGGACGGAGGTTCGCATGATCGCCACCGCGTCGAGAGGCTGGGTCTGGTCCTCGAGTGCAGCGATGTCGCCGATGACGTCACCCGGGAGACCGAGACAGAGGATGGTTTCGCGACCCTCCAAGTCGGCCGCCGTCATCTTGATGACGCCGGAGCACACGAGATGAATCCGGTCGACGTATTGGCCGGCGAGATAGAGCCGTTCACCGGCTACCAGGGAACGCGGAACGGCCCTGTCGATCAGGTTGGATCGATCGCGCGGACACAAGGAGTCGATCACTGCAGATCGAGGCAGATGCGTCATCGAGTACCTCCACACTGTCGGCGGGCGGGGGCCGGCTGATCCGGCATGTCGAGGCGCGGAAAAGGGGCAAGCAAACGCTCGCCCCTCCTCGGGTCCAAATGTAGGCGGGCCCGATATGAATTGTCCAGACCCAAATCGCAGTGGGCTGCCCGCTCTTCCTCCCGTCCAACCAAATCCGGGGGCGTGAGGTGGTCGCTGCATACAGTCTTAGAAGGAAGAGGGCGGAAAGGACAGTGTGGCCACCAAGCTCATAACCCGAGGATCGCTCAGGAACGAGATCCTCGACCGGCTTCGCTCGCTCGTGATCGAGGGTGATCTGTCGTCTGGAGCCCGGATCAACGAGTCGATCCTTGCGCGTGAGCTCGGCGTCAGCCGGACGCCCTTGCGGGAAGCTTTGTTGCTGCTGACGGCCGAGGGGCTCGTCGTGTGCGAGCCCGCGAGGGGTTTCCTGGCGGCCCCGCTGACCGTCGATCAAGCCCGCGATGCCCTGCCCATACTGGCCGCGCTCGAGACGCTCGCTCTCCGCAGCTCGAAGGGCGTGGCACTTCACCGGCTCGATCAGTTACGAAGCCTCCACGAGGAGTACAAGTCGGCGCCAACGCTCGAGGCCGCTCGGACGATCGATGAACGATGGCACCGGGTTCTCACGTCGGGTTGCTCCAACGAGGCACTGATGGTCCAGCTCGAGCAACAGAGAGCGATCGAGCGTCGCTACTGGCTGGCCACCGCGGGAATCGCCGGCCGTTGGCCTCAGCCCTCGTGGGTGTTCCAGCATGCGGCGGTCATGGAGGCGGTCGACGCCGGCGACACCGATGCAGCTTGTGCCGCGCTCGAACGCCATTGGAGCGCGTCGGCGAGAGAGGCGTTGAGTACGCTCGCCCGCAACGGCGGCTAACTCCGGCCTTCCAGCGCCGGTTGCGTCAAAGCCACGCGAAGATTGGCCTCATGGACACCCCCGCTCAGGCGGTGCCGGCGCGCATCCCAAGAAACTGGCTGAAGGTTGGGCTCATCGTGGGTCCCGCCGTCGCCGTGATTGCGTTGCTCGTGTGGGCAACCTTCACGCGCGGGAGCGCCCCACAGCCGGGTGATGCTGCTCCGACGTTCGCTGCGGAACAGGCTCGATGGTTCGGGTTCACTATCGCTCGAGGACTTCGAGGGAAAGCCGCTCGTGATCAACTTCTGGGCCTCGTGGTGCCTTCCATGCGAGGAGGAGGCCCCGGTGTTCTCCAGCATGGCCCAGCGTTACAACGGAGAGGTGTCCTTCCTCGGAGTCAACATCAAGGACGCCAAGAGTGACGCGGAGGAATTCGAGCGGCGTTTCGAAGTGGCGTATCCGAGCGTCAGGGACGAGGGCCGGACGATCGAAGACTCCTACGGTTTGACCGGTCAGCCGGAGACCTTCCTGATTACTGCGGACGGCACCATCCACGAGCACATTCCCGGTGCCGTCACCGACGCGGCCTACCTTCAGGATCTCCTGGACAAGCTCGTGGCCTCCAGCGAATGACCATCTGATGAACGAGGTCGGCATCCCCGTAGCCTTCGCCGCCGGCCTGGCGTCCTTCCTCTCGCCCTGCGTTCTTCCACTTGTGCCTGGCTACATCTCGTACATGTCGGGGGTGTCTGCCGCCGAGCAGGATGCAGGATCGGGATTGAGGGCCGGCACTGTGGCGCTGGCATTCGTCGGAGGGTTCACGGTTGTGTTCATGGCGCTGGGTCTGACCGCGACCCTTCTCGGGCACTACTTAAATCAGAACCAGGAACTCCTCTCGCGGATCGGCGGCGTTGTCATCATCGTGCTCGGACTGGTGTTCATGGGGGTCGTCAAGGCTCCCTGGCTCTACAGAGAGATGCGGTTTCATCCGCGCCCCGGCGCAGGAGTTGCGGGCAGCGCCCTGCTGGGCGCGACGTTTGCCTTCGGATGGAGTCCATGCATCGGAGCGACGCTCGGCGCCGTGCTCACCATGGCCGCGGGCAGCGGGGCCGCATCGGGAGGTGTCGCCGAGGGGGCACTCCTCTTGTTGGTCTATTCGCTCGGGCTCGGTCTTCCGTTCCTGCTCGCAGGCCTAGGAGTCAGTCGTCTCACGGGGGCGGTTGCGTGGCTGCGTCAGCACACGCGCGCCATAAATCTCGTAAGTGGGGCGTTGTTGATCTTCGTCGGGCTTATGTTCGTTTCGGGCCAGTTCTTCCAGCTCTCGATCTGGTTCCAAAGGACGTTTCCCGAGGTCCCATTCAGCCTCTGAGGTCGTTCACTTGTTCTTGCGGCGTTCTTTGAGCCCCCGGCGGGCCCGGCAGTATCCGGCGCACAATGTCACAGGGCAATCGTTGTGAACCTCGGTGCATCCGCCAAAAGCGCAGGTCAGAAGCGGTTTTCTGGTTTGTGATTAAACTCACAAGCCCGTAAGATGCCGTCGTATGCGTAACCGACCCATTCCAGAGGCCACCGTCGCCCGCCTGCCCATGTACCTGCGATCGCTTCTCGATCTGGCAGAGAGCCGCGGGGTATTGACCGTCAGCTCCGAGGAACTCGCTCGACTTGCCGGCGTAAATGCAGCCAAGGTCCGCAAGGACCTGAGCTATCTCGGAAGCTACGGGACACGCGGAGTCGGGTACGACGTCGAGTATCTCCTCTACCAGATCACGCGCGAGCTGGGACTGACTCAGGATTGGCCCACCGCGATGATCGGTATCGGAAACCTCGGTCGAGCGCTGGCCTCGTACAAGGGATTTTCCGAGCGCGGCTTCCGCATCACTGCTCTGTTCGACACCGATGACAACGTGATCGGCGAAGAGGTCGGTGGTGTCATCGTTCGTCACGTCGACGAACTGAAGGAGGCGGTGGCGGAAGAGGGGCTGTGCATCGGCATAATCTCAACGCCGCCTTCGGGGGCCCAGGAGGTTGCCGAGAAACTGGTCGACGCGGGCATCAAGTCGATCCTCAACTTCGCCCCGAGTCATGTGAACGTCCCGCCTGACGTCAACGTCCGCAAGGTCGACCTGTCGGTCGAGCTCCAGATCCTCAGCTTCTATCAGCAGCGTACGAAGGCCATCGAAACCGCACGAGAGGCCAACCGCCGTCTCGAGAACCAGCAGACCGACCGGAGGTAGGTTCAACCCATGTCCATAGTGGTCGTGGGGCTCAACCACAAAACGTCTCCGATCTCCCTTCTGGAACGGCTGGCAATTTCCGACGAACAGCACTCGAAGGCACTCGGCGAGCTGATGCACCACGAGCACGTCACCGAGGGCGCGATTCTTTCAACCTGTAACCGCGTCGAGGTGTATGCCAGCGTTACCAAGTTTCATCCTGGCGCCCAAGCCCTGCGGAACTTCCTGAGCGAGTTCTGCCACGTCGCGCCGGAGGACTTCAGCGATCACCTCTACACGTACTTCGATGAGGGAGCGGTAGCACATCTCTTCAGGGTCGCCGCGAGCGTCGATTCGCTGATCGTCGGCGAGTCAGAGATTCTTGGTCAGGTGCGCAAGTCCATCGCGTTCGCCGAGGAAGAGGGAATCGTCGGCCGGAACCTGCGTCGCGCGTTCAGTCAGGCGCTCACGGTCGGAAAGAGGGCGCGGGCCGAGACCGACATCGCTCGAAATCCCGTATCGGTTTCCTCTGCGGCAGTCGAGCTGGCGCGGCGCACATTCCCCGAACAAACCACTCGAGGACAAGAAGGTTGTGATCGTCGGAGCGGGCAAGATGGGCCGGCTCGCAGTCCAATCACTGCAGGCGGCAGGGGCAAGGCAGACCACCATCGTCAATCGCAATGAGGACCGTGCGCAGAGTCTCGCCGATGCGTACGGCGTCCAGACGCGTACATTCAGCGATCTGCTAGACGTACTCGCAGACGCCGACATCGTCATCTGCTCGACAACTGCCCCCGGCAAAGTGCTGGACTACACCACGGCTCGGGCTGCGATGGAACGGCGCGACCGACCGGAAGCTCTCTTCATCGTCGACATCGCAGTCCACGCGCGATGTCGATTCGTCCGTAGCTGAGATCGACAACGTCGTCTTGCGCGATATCGAAGACCTGCGCGCGCTCGTCGACAACAACATGGGTGGAAGGATCGGCGAGATCTCGAAGGTCGAGGACATCATCGCCACGGAGCTCGAACGGTTCACTCGGTGGGAACGAGCGCTTGAGATCGCTCCGGCGATTGCACGGTTGGTGGATCGTTCGGAAGCGGTGCGGAGCTCCGAGCTCGAACGCTTCAAGGCGCAGTTGGGCGACCTGACCCCCGAGCAGAGTGAAGCCATCGACCAGGTGACGCGCCGCATCGTCAACAAGATCCTGCACGCGCCGATCAGCAAGTCCAAGGAGATCGCGAGCTCCACGCAGGGTCATGTCTACCTCGAGGCGCTGTACGAGCTCTTCGAGCTCGATGATGACAACAATTCCTGATCGCCTCGTCGTCGCGAGCCGGGGCTCGCAGCTCGCACTGCGTCAGACGGAGATCCTCCGAAGCCTTCTGCGCGAGGTCGAGCCCGAACTTCAGGTCGAGGTTCTGACTGTCAGCACCAAAGGCGACAAGGACAAGAGAGACATCGTTCAGTGCCATGGGGACCAAGGGAATCTTCACCACCGAGGTGTCCGCCGAGGTTCTTGCAGGCAACGCGGACGTGGCCCTTCACTCCGCCAAGGATCTCACCGCCGAGCTCGATCCGAGCACGGCACTCATCTGTATCCCACGGCGCGCCGACGCGCGCGACGTCGTCGTCGGGGGCCAGGGCGGCAACGGAGAGGAACGACTGGGATCGCTTCCGCCAGGATCAAGGGTGGGCACATCGAGCATGCGCCGGAGGGTGCTGCTCACCGAGGTAAGGCCCGATCTGGACGTGGTCGAGTTTCGAGGAAACCTCGACACTCGGCTACGGAAGGTCAACGAGAACGAGGTCGACGCGGCGATCCTAGCAGCCGCAGGAATCCAACGTCTCGGCGGTGTCGCTGAAGACATCTACGGTTCGCTCGAACCCACGCGCTGGGTTCCCTCACCGGCTCAAGGCGCCCTGGCCGTGGAAGGGCTGACGGAGCGAACCGACCTGGTGGAGCTGTTCGGGCGCATCTCGAGCGCGGCTGCAACGGCCGAGGTGGCGAGCGAGCGAGCGTTTTCGGCACGACTGGAGGGCGGTTGCTCGGTTCCTCTCGGTTGCCACGCCGTGGCAGGTGAGCGAGGCTTGCTCGTTACCGGGATGTTGGGCTCACCCCTTACAGATCAGGTCCTGCGAGACCGGATATCGGGACCTCCCGCAGAGGCGGAGGCGCTGGGGGTCGAGCTCGCCGAAGCGATCCTCGCTGCTGGGGGTAGCGAGGTCCTCGAAGACATCAAAGCCGACCAACTGCAACGGAGCTGATCCATGCACCGATCCGGATGCGTCTATCTCGTGGGGGCCGGGCCCGGTGACCCAGGGCTGGTCACCGCACGGGGACTCGAGCTGCTTCGGGCTTGTGATGTCCTTTTGTACGACCGGCTCGTCGCTCGAGAGCTACTCGACGAGGCGCCCCAGGCCGAGCAGATCTTCGTTGGCAAGAAACCGGGCGAGGAACACTCGCGTCAATTGGTCGCCGACGCTCTGATGATCGAACGTGCCAAATCCGGGGCGATGGTCGTCCGGCTGAAAGGCGGGGATCCCTTCGTCTTTGGACGTGGTGGGGAGGAACTCGAGCTTCTTGCCGAAGCGGAAGTCCCCTTCGAGGTAGTGCCCGGGGTCACCTCGGCTATCGCGGCTGCGTCCTACGCCGGGATTCCCGTGACTTACCGAGGAGTTGCTCAGAGCCTCGCGATTCTGACGGCAAATGAGGAAGCACAGGGGTCGATTGCTTGGGATCACATGGCAACCGGGCCCGACACGCTCGCGCTCATGATGGGTGTCCGTTCGCTGCGGCGGGTCACGTCGCGGCTCATTGAGGGAGGACGGGATCCTCAGACGCCCGCGGCGGTCGTCGAATGGGGAACGCTCCCGCGTCAGCGCGTCATCACGGGGACACTCGACAAGATCGCGGCTCTTGCCGCCGAGGCGGATATCAAGTCGCCGGCGACAACCTTCGTGGGCAACGTCGTCAAGCTGAGGGACTCGATTGCCTGGTTCGAGTCTCGCCCGCTTCACGGGTTGCGCGTCGTTGTCACGCGCGCGCACCATCAGGCCGCCGCCTTTGGCGAGATCCTCGCCGAGGCCGGCGCTGAGGTCATCTACCTGCCGACAATCGAGATCAAGGATCCGGAGAGCTTCACCGACGTGGACCTCGCAGTTAAGAAGCTGGCCGAGGGTCTGTATGCCTGGGTCGTGTTCACTTCGGCTAACGGGCTCGAGAAGTTCTTCGAGCGGGTGAACGTCTGTGGCTACGACGCGCGTGCGTTCTCTCGCACCAAGGTGGCAGCTGTAGGAAGAGTGACGGCCGGACTCTTGGAGGAAAGAGGCATCAACGCCGATTTCGTGCCCGAATCGTTCACCGCGGAGTCACTCGCCGAGAGTATGGATCGTGGGGTGGGTCGGGTCTTGTTGCCGCGTGTCGAGGAGGGCCCGAGTGACATCGTGGACCTGTTGAAGAACGCGGGGTGGACGCCAGAGGAATGCGTGACCTACAGGAACGTCTTGGGTTCTCCTTCACATCCGGGGGTTGCTCGTGTACGCGCGGGAAGCATCGACGTCGTGACGTTCGCGAGCGCCTCGGCGGTACGTGCCTTCGTAGACCTGGTAGGGGAGCCCGAAGAACTGGGCCTCGGAGGTGACACCGAGAGCGGCCTGCTCAACGTTGCCTGCATCGGACCACAAACGGCAGCGGCGGCCACGGGTGCGGGTTTCCGCGTGGATGTCGTTGCCTCGGAGCACACCGGAGGTGGCCTCCGCGATGCGTTGATCGCTCATTTCTCCGGGGGCTCGGCCTCCCAGGACGAGACCGATCAGGCCGACGAATCCGAGGCAGAGGCCGCGCAAGACGATAGTGGGAGAATGGCCTGATGAGCTCCTTTCCCTCTTACCGGCCACGCAGGCTTCGCCGGACACCCGGCCTGCGCAGGGCATTCGCAGAGACGACTTTGAATCCATCGGACCTGATCGCGCCCCTCTTCTTGAAGGAAGCGCTCTCGGAACCCGAACCGATCTCGTCCATGCCGGGCCATAGCCAGCACACGCTCGAGAGCCTGGTCAAGGAGAGCCGCGAGCTCGCCGAGCGGGGTGTGTCCGGCGTGCTTCTGTTCGGTGTGCCCTCTCACAAGGATGCAGAAGGCAGCCAGTCACACGATGCCGGCGGCATCCTTCAGCAGGGGCTGAGTGCCCTGAAGGAGGAGCTCGGTGATGACTTCGTCGTGATCGCCGATCTGTGTCTGTGCGAGTACACCGATCACGGGCACTGCGGATTACTGGACGGAGAGGAAGTCGACAACGACTCGACGCTCGAGGTCTACGGGCGTATCGCGGTAAGCCAGGCCGCCGCCGGAGCCGACATCGTTGCGCCAAGCGGAATGATGGATGGTCAGGTGGCGTCGATTCGCCGGGCGCTCGACCAGGCGGGTCATGAGTCGATGCCGATACTTGCCTACTCGGCGAAGTACGCCTCGGGCTTCTATGGACCGTTTCGTCAGGCGGCCGAGGGCGCGCCACAGTTCGGTGATCGACGGGGCTACCAACAAGCTCCGGCGAATGTCGACGAGGCACTGCGCGAGGTCGAGCTCGATATCGCCGAAGGTGCCGATGCGGTCATCATCAAACCCGCACTCAGCTATCTCGATGTTCTGCGCGCGGTTAAGGAACGCTTCGCATACCCGACCGCTGCCTACAACGTGTCGGGCGAGTATTCGATGCTGATGGCAGGGGCCGAGCGCGGGTGGCTCGACGAACGTCAAGCCGTCCTCGAGGTTCTAACCTCGATCCGCAGAGCCGGAGCGGACCTGATCATCACTTATCACGCGAAGAAGGCAGCGGAATGGTTGGTGTAGGTAACCGGCGCGACTCGCGCGTTGATCACCTCGTGAGCGAACGCGACCACACTCGCTCGGACAAACTCTTTGCCGAAGCACGCAATCTGATGCCGGGGGGAGTTTCCTCACCGGTACGCGCCTTCAGTGCGGTCGGCTCGGATCCGTTCTTCATCGAGCGAGCGTCGGGTGCGACCATCACCGACGTCGACGGAAACGAATACATCGACCTGGTTCAGAGTTGGGGCGCGCTGCTCTTCGGTCATGCTCACCCAGACATCGTGCGAGCGGTGTCCGAGGCGGCTGCGCGGGGGACCTCATTCGGAACCCCGAGCGAGCTTGAAGTCGAGATGGCTCGCACGGTCGTCGGGATGATCCCCAACGCGGAGAGAGTTCGTTTCGTGTCGTCGGGAACCGAAGCCGGGATGAGCGCGGTGCGTCTGGCACGAGGGGCAACAGGACGCGACAAAGTGCTCAAGTTCACGGGCTGCTACCACGGTCATGCGGACGCCTTGCTCGTGCAAGCCGGTTCAGGTGTGGCCACGTTGGGAATCCCGGGAACTCCCGGAATCACCGAAGGCGCCGTCGCCGACACAATCACGTGCGAATACAACGACCTCGATGCCGTACGCAGCGCGGTCGATCCCTTCTCGGATCAGGTTGCCGCGATCCTTGTCGAACCGGTTGCCGCCAACATGGGACTGGTCGTGCCGAACGACGGCTACCTCGAAGGCCTGCGCACCATCGCCGACGAGATCGGAGCCTTGCTGGTCTTCGACGAGGTCATCACCGGATTTCGGCTCGGCGCCGGAGGCGCACAGGAAAGGTTCGACGTTCGCGCCGACATCGTGCTGCTGGGAAAGATCATCGGCGGGGGACTCCCCGTTGGTGCGATCGCCGGGCCCGCCGAACTTCTCGATCAGTTCGCTCCCACCGGACCCATCTACCAGGCAGGGACGCTGTCGGGAAACCCGGTCGCAATGGCGGCCGGATTGACGAACCTGCAGATGATCCAAGCGGACCCGGGAATCTACGACCGTATTCAGGAACGGGCTCGGTCACTAGTAAGAGGTCTCATCGACGCGGCAGACCACGCTGCCGCCGTGCCGCTCTATGCAGCGGCTATCGGGGGCCTTGCCGGCTTCTTCTTCTCCGATGAGGAGGTCATCAACTACAGCCAGGCAGCCGCAACCTCAGAAGGAACCTATGCGACGTTCTTTAAGGGAATGCTCGAGCGCGGCGTCTACCTGCCCCCCTCTCGCTTCGAGGCGCTGTTCATCGGCGATGCGCACACCGAAGAACACATCGATCACATCGTCCACGCGGCCGCTGATGTCTTCGCCTCGCTTCGATAGGTCCTTCGATGAGTGACCCAGAGAGCGGAGGCTCTCCGGGAGACACCGGCGCGCCGACCGAGCGGCCTTCGTTCCTCAAACGCTGGTGGAGCAGGGTAGAACCCTGGCGCCGGCTGATGCTCGGTGGAGGAATCATCCTCCTGGTCATATCGGTACTCGGTGTGCTCATGGAGGAGTCGCTGCCAGAATTGGCTTCGCTGGTGGCGTACTCCGGAGGTTATCTCTTGCTGGCACTCGGCTTCGCGCAGTTCTTCCGCGACCGCCGCAATAAGTAGCCAGAACGAATCGAGCGAATTGGTCAGAGCTCGGTGCGCAAGCGGCCCATGAATCGCCGGGCGTACTCCAGACCTTCGACCGATAGCTCCTTGCCACGCGGAGTTTTGAAGTCCGTTCTCTCGAGGAAGCGCTCGTGCGCAACCATGGTCTCGTCGTAGGTTCGTCCTTCGACGCCACCCTGTGTGAACGCGGCTGCAATCCCGAACGCTCCGAGCATCTCCAACGCGGCAGCATCGTGAACGATGCGCTCCTCGACGGTGACCGGTGAGGTCGAATGCCGCACGAGAGCAACGAAGGCCGTGTCCACGTCGTCGTCTTTCCAGTCGTCTTTGGAAAGAAAGGCTCGTGTGGCATCGGCGAACCAGGAACCTCCAACGATCTGCGCGGCGAGCCCATGCCAGCAGGCAAGAAAGTGCAGCAGTGGCGGATCGTTAATGGTTAGTCCCGTCGCAAGGTCGTTGAGCCGCAGGCAGATTCGCATGATGTGGGCGAAGTCATGCGCGACATCCTTGGACTCGTAGTGAGGCCGCACGTAGTCCAAATAAGCCTGAAGATCCCCCCGAGCCATGAACCCAAGATACCGAACCCAACGCCCTCGTCCCAGCGAGTGAGTAATCACAGAGCATCCAAGGGAGCGGACAGGGATGTCGTGGAGCGCCCGTATCCGCACCTTTTTTGCGAGTGAGTGGTTAGCGGGCGTGCCAAAGGAGCGAGCGAGGAGGCCGTGGAGCGCCGCATCCGCAGAAGTGTCGCGCTTTCAGCGCGGCACTGCGAGGACCGCAAGCGGGATCGGTCGCCTCGGGAGCGACAACCCAACACGGCCGGAATAAGGAGGGAGCTAGTCCTCTTTGCCGAGGAAGATTGCCAGGATGACAACCGTCAGGACCAGCATGGCGGTGAAGACGATGAAGGCACGGCCCCCCTGCTCACCTGCATTGATACCGGTCCCAGAGCAGGCCGTCGCGCCGAAGAGCAGCAACGTGGCGAATGCAAGTCTCAGCTTACGAATGGTTGCCACTTTGCCTCTCCTCATGCCGTAGTGCGGCCGTTGACTTCATCGGACAGAGCCTTGCTGCGCCTCTCGGACAGGCTGAGCCCGAACAGGTGCAGAACGAGGAGTATGAGGCTTCCGATCGTGATCGACCTCGCTTTGCCGAGGGGATTGCCTGGGTCGAGCTCGAACACCGCGTACACGCGTGCGTCTTCGTCAGGCAACTGACTCGCGGGGGTTGGTTCAGGGGAGGGAACCGGAGGGACGTCGAGCTCCTGAATCGGAGAGTCTTCCTGAGCTTCTTCCTCGGCGGGTTCCGCCTCCGGCGCGGGCTCCAACGTGACGGCCCCGTAGCGCACACCGTCGGCCTCGAGCACGCGGGCGCTTCCCTCGCTGACCACCGCTTGGGTCGACTCCTCGAAGGCGTCGATGTCACCGCTCTCGATGGCCGCCGCAAGCGCGTCATCGGCCGAGCTCTCGAGCTCGGAGGCAAGCGCCTGTTCGGCCTCGTCGTCCTCGGCGAACTCCTCCCAGGGTGCATCCGGATAGCTGCTCGCGTTCGGGCCTTCCAACTCGGACACGTCCTCGCTTACTCCTGTCTCCTCCCATCCTGGCAGGGCACCCACGGGACCAAGCGGGTTGAGGGACCAAACAACGCCCATCATCACCAAGAAGGCCAGAGTCACGGATGCCGTAATGAAGTACGCGAGGCGGGCGCCGAGCACCATGGTCAATATGAGCCAGACGCTCCCACAAAAGACGATGACCCCAGAGACCACCGCGGCGACGCCCTCGATGAGGATCGTGTCCATCTACAGGCCCCGCTCGTATTCCATTACTGCCTGGATCTGCGTGTCGGTGAGGGGGTAAGTCGGAACCGGGGTGCCCTGGGCGGGCGCCTCGCCGAACTGAGGCATGAATGCGAATCGCCTGCCGTTGACGATCGTCAGGAAGTGCTGCCGCTCGTCCATTCCACGGACGTCGCCTTTCCACAGTGCCTTGCCCTGCATCCAGGGGTCATCGGTCGTGCCGAGAGCCTCTTTGCCCTGGCCCTCTTCCCCGTGACACACCGCGCAGCGTGCCAGGAAGATCTCCTCGCCGCAGCTCTCCAGATCGGTAGAAGAAGGATCCTGGCAGGACTCGGAGATGGCCTCGCTGGGGCTCTCCTGGTTGCCCGGAAGGGACTTGAGCCATGCAATGACGTCGCCGACCATCTGCTCGGTCATCGGGCCGCCGTACTCGACACCCCACGCGGCCATCGGCGTCCCTGGGCGGCCGCGCTCGATGGTGAACTTGACGACCTCCTCGTCCCAGCGTTGGAACACCGTCTGGAGCGGAGGGGCCCGGTAGGCGATCTCGGCCCCCGTTACGGGGTCGATGTATGCGGGGCTGGCAAGCCCGCCGCCGGCTGAGTTCTCCGGTTCCTCTGGGTCTACTCCCCCGTGGCAGTTGGCGCAGCCCATCCCGAGCGAGATCGCCCGCTCCTCCTCCTTGTACTTGAGCGGATCGGGATCCTCCTCGAGGGGAGGTGGAACCGAAAAGATGAGCTCGCCTCGGTGCAGCGACTCCTCGTCGAAACGATCCTGGAACGCGGCCTGGCGGTTCGCCTCGGGTAGCCAGTAGACCGGAATGAAGATCGCAAGCACGAGGGTGAACAACACGCCGGCTATCTGGATCCTCTCGAGCCTAGGGCCCTCGAGCGTTGAGTCCGGCGCACCGGGCCGCATCGCATGAGGGATGCCGAGCAACGCGCCCGGCTTCTGCTCCATGCGGTTGCGCATGAGGAAGAGAGCCCAGAGAGCCACTGCCCCGACAAGGAGCAGCAGCGCGACGGTCGCGACGTTGGTATCCATCTGGTTAGAGGGCTCTCCTGTTGTCCGCTGTGTACATCAGACCGGCACGCAAAAAGCGCCTTGAGGCTCGGCGAACTGATCCCATGTGTTGGTGCCGCGGGGTGGGCCGACGACGACCGTTCCGGTATCCACCATCACGGCGTCGCCGCTCACCACGACGGGGAAGCGGTCGAGACCACGGGGTGCAGGCCCGCCGTAGTACTCGCCGTTGAGGCGGTACTTCGAGCCATGACAGGGGCACTCGAACAAAGAGGATGTCGGACAGTGCGGGACGGAACAGCCGAGGTGTACGCACTTGCGGTACAGCGCTACGAGCTTGGCGTCGACGGCCCCTGTCGTCTCGTAGGCAACGGCCTCTCCCGTGCCCTCGTAGAAGGTGAGCCAGAAACGACCCTCGGGAATGAACAGGGGAGCGAAGCCTCCCGCGGGCCCGACTTGCTCGAGGATGTCGTCGTAGTTTCCGGCGTTGATCTCGGTGCCGAACCCGCCCAGTACCTTGGGCCAGAGAAAGCTCAACGACGCCATGCCGAAGAAGCCGAGGAAGGTCAGAAAGCTGGCGGTCCACGCTCTGTTCAGGAACTGACGCCGGGAGACGGCGAGCTGCTCGTTGGTGAGCGGCTTCTTTTTCTTCTCGGGCACCTTCTGCACCGTGACGTCAGGCTTCTTCTCCGCTTCGGACTCCTTGGGAGGGTCGACGGTCGCAGTTCCGCCGCCCGAGCCGGACGCGCTCGCAAACGCGGCCTTGCGCTCGCGACGAATCGCGATGTTGGCCATGAAAAGCCCCCACGCGGCGACGCTCAACGCTACGACTATGAGTGCGATCGTTCCTGGGCTCACTTTGTTTCCACTTACTCCCTTGTTGTTCAACTACTGGTTGTTTCTCAACTACTTACTTTCAGGCTTGCTACAACTCGAAGAAGATGCCGCCCTCCCACGGGAAGACGAAGTTGAAGCCCGGCCCCCTGAAGAACATTCCGATGATGGTCAGCACTGCGAACGTCAACATGAAGAAGGAGAACAGCACGATGGCCAGCTTGCGGTTATCGGGACTGGTCGACGGATTGCGGTCGATGTACGGCGCCGCAAACAAGGCGATGATGATCACGGTGGGGATGGTGACGCCGGCTACCTGCGGGTGGAAGTAACGCAGCAGCTCCTGCAGACCGAGGAAGTACCAGGGCGCCTTCGACGGGTTCGGTGTCTGGTTGAAGTTGCTGAGCTCGCGCAGCGGGGCATCTACCGCTATCGAAAAGATCGTGACGGCGGCGAGCACGACGAGCAGCGACACCATTTCGGCGGCCATCAGGTGCGGCCAGACGTTGACGCGGTCCATCGGCTGACGCTCGACCTTTTGGATTGCCTCCGGTTTGACCACGGCAAGGAGCCGCTGAACCCTCTCGGGCACGGCAGCGCTGCCGTTACCCACAGCTCTCTTTGCCGGAGCGCCCGAAGCGGGTTTCGATGCAGGCTTTGCCGCTGCCGCCGGCTTGGCCTGGGTAGCTGCCGCCGCGGGCTTGGACTCGGCTGCAGTCGGGTTTGGCCTCGGCTTCCGCCGCAGGGGCGTCCGCTGAGCCACCCCCGTCGGGATTGCCAGCAGGGGGCGGCGCCGTCGACTTGTCCGGCACGCTGGGATTCTTAGAGCCGCGCTGAGCCCTCACCCGTGCGGCCTTGGCCCGCGCCTGAGCGACCGCAGGAGAGGAACCCTTGGCGGTCTCCTCGGCCAGTACCTGTTCGAATACCTCGTCCGGCGTCGCCATGCTCTGTCCTATCTCGCATTTGCCCTTAGAGCGGGCCCGAGATTCCTCCGTCCTTTCTAACTCGCCAGAAGTGAATCGAGATGAAGATCACGATGATGAAAGGAAGGAAAAGTACGTGGAGTGTGTACCACCGCAAGCAGCGTTTCAGGCCCGATAACCGGTCCGCCTAGAAGGGCGAATTGAACCTGATCTCCGACCACGGGCGAGTTTTTCATCATCTCGGTCCCGACGGTGACGGCCCAGACCGCGAGCTGATCCCACGGCAGGAGGTAGCCGGTGAAGGCCAGGAGGAGGGTCAGCAGCAACAGGATCACTCCAACGATCCAGTTGAACTCACGCGGGGGTTTGTAGGCGCCCGTGTAGAAGACACGCGCCATGTGGAGGAACACGCTGATGACCATCAGGTGGGCGCCCCACCGATGCAGGTTACGCATGAGCAGTCCGAAGCTGACAGTGGTGTGGAGGTTTTGCATGTCGGTGTAGACCTCGCCGACCGAGGGCCGGTAGAAGAACATCAGGTAGATGCCGGTGATCGTGAGAAGGATGAACAGGAAGAACGAGAGGCCCCCGAGACACAGCGTGTAGCTAAGCTTGATCCCGTGCCGCTTCACCTTCACGGGGTGCAGGTGGTACAGCAGGGAGTTCATGACCACGTAGGCCCGGTTGCGCGGCGAGTCCGCGTAACCTCGCCTGAACATCGAGCCCGGCCGGAAGATCGAACGCCAGAGCTGTCCGTTATGCAGCTGGTCGACCATCTCGGCAATCTTCTGTCGAGGGTGCCGGCCCGAAGCTTTCGCCACTAAGAAACCTTTCTAGGAAGCCTTTTGACTCTTGTCCACGGCGCCCATCGCCCGGGCACCCCGCTTCTTCCTTCCACCGGTGATCTCTGACTGGACGAGGGCTCCGGTTGGGCATCGCTCGACGCACAGGTTGCAGCGAGTACACGCGTTGTCATCGATCAGAAACAGGATGTCGGTTGCCGACATCTGCTTGGACAATTCGGTGTTGCCCGAGTCCTCCACCGCCTCGGGGTCGACCATGAAGATGCAGTACCACGGGCAGATGTCGACGCAGCCTTCGCACAGGATGCATTGCTCGGGGATGAAGTCGATGAATCGCTTGGGCTTGACAGCGTCTCTAAGCCATTCGGAATCAACGAGCTGCATGTCGTAGTCGGTGCGAAAGATCGGCTTTTCAATGATCTCCATCGACTTCGGTTCTGGTTCTGCCATCTCTCACACCCCCTTGTCTTGGTGTCGGTTCATCGTTCTGGCCCCGGCCTACTTGCCGGACATGTAGCCCTTGACGGTATCCGTGTGACCCTTGGTTCCGAGACGCTTGCGCTTTTTCTCCTGCCAGATGTACGCGGCGATCAGGGCAATCGTGAGGATCCCCATCTGGACCGCGTTCGCCACAACATCGCGCAGGATGGCGATCTGCTTGGTGTTGAGACCTTCGTCACTGACACCCGGAATCTTGGTGGTGAATTCGATGATCTCAGCCACGTACTGGTCGGCGTAATAGATGATCAGCGAGGGCAGTTGGCCCAGAAGCAAGATCGAAAGGATCCAGACAATTGATCCCATGATGATTGCTTTGGTCCAACTCATCGGTTGGTCCGTACGCCTGTAGATGCGTTCCGTGATTGCCATGCGAGCGTCATATTAGCAACCAAACGCGCGCTTTACGTTGTGCAATTGTGCTTTTGACCAGGGAGTTTGCGTTACTCGCGAGGTGATGCTGGTCAGGGGTGCGGGGAACGACCTTCGAGCTCTTCCAATCGCCGGTTCAGCACCCTCCGGCGCGCGCCAATCGACCACAGGTACCCGCCGATTCCCGCGCCCACTGCCAGAAAAGCGACGATCATCCAGCCGGTCGTGCTCATGTCTCGCTCCCCGCAGGACTGGGCGAGCGGCGGGGAGCGGGTCCTGGGTCGCGAATGCCCTCCATTGCAAGAGCACGCGCTTCCACTTCGTCTGCTAGCCGGCCGAGCCGGACCCTGATCGCAAGTAGCCAGGCGAACAGCAGGGTGAACGCAGCCAGGGCCACGAAGAAGGTGGCCAGCTCGGGAGCCTCGAAGCCGGAGTTGTTGACGGGATCTGCCACGGTGGGCCCGACCGGGTGCAGGGTCCTCCACCAGTTGACCGAGTAGTGAACGATCGGCACGTTGATGAATCCGATGATCCCGACGACGGCCGCGAGGCGCCCGGTGCGTGAGGGCTCAGTCGACAGGCCGCGCAGAAGCAGGTACCCGACGTAGACGAGCCACAGCACGAGGGTCGAGGTCAGCCGGGCGTCCCATTGCCACCAGGTGCCCCAGATGGGCCGTGCCCAGATCGGCCCGGTGATCAGAACCAGGCTGGTGAAGACCACTCCGACCTCGGCGGCCGAATGGGCGAGCAGGTCCCAACGCCGGCTCTCGGTTCTCAGGTACGCGATCGAGCACACGAACACGATCGCGAACGACAGGTAGGCGAGCCATGCCGAGGGCACGTGGACGTAGAAGATCTTCTGCACTGGCCCGTTGAAGTCGTCGACCCGGGCGACGAAAAACATCATCCCGAGCGCAACAGCGATCGCGGCCCAGGCCACGACTCCGAGGACCTTGAGCTTCGAATCGTTGTCGGGCCCAGCCGCCAGACCGGGTCCTCGAAGGAGTGCCAGAGTTCACGGCGCAAGCCTACCCACAGCCGTGTCCTAGCGGGTCCGTGTCTGGGCTAAAACCAGGGCGAAATGGTGATTGACGGTTGGCCGGCCTGGAATGCCGCTCGAGTTGGTCGGTGGTCGGCAACAACCGGCAGCGAGGGGGACGAGTTGCAGTTGACTCGGCTTGGAACGCCCGCTCTCGTTGGACTTTGGAGGAAAACCCTCGCTGAGCGGGGCTAAATCTCCTGAGACTGGCCCTGGTTCACCTTTGCTGTCTCAGTCCCGCTGAGCGGTTGCCAGATAGAAAAGGCCGCTGGACCACCGCTCGGATGCTTGGCCAAGACCTTTGTTGGCTCCTCGGCGCGGTTTTTGCCTTTGACTTGCTGGGCTCTCTAGGTCTCGACCAGTCTGCTCAGCTCGAAGTGCATGGGGTCGGGCCTCGACCAGTCTCCGCCCCACACGAAGCCCCAGCGTTCGAAGATCTCCACGATCCGCGGGTTCATGTCTCCCTCGGTCCCCAGTTGGTTGGTCGAGACGTTGAGGTCGACCGCGAGTCCGAAGGCATGCATAGAAAGTGGCAGCGAAGGATTCCGGTCGATGAAGCGGGGCACGTAGCAGCCCCCGTAGTCACCCGGTCGCAGCTCACCGCCGAGCCCGGCCGACTCGATGTCGCTAAGAGCGGCCTGCAGCTGCGGAAGCATCAAACGGTGACAGGTCACTTCGCCGATAATCGACACGGTAGCCGTCGAGATGTTGCTGTCGACCCATGTCTGTTGGGGCTTGATGAAGCCGTCGTCCATGATCTTGTAGTTCATCGTCCCGATGATCCCGCCGCCGGAGCTGCCATCCTCGATCGCGCCGGTGAGCGGGTCGGGGTTCGACATCAGGTCCGGAGGAATGAGAGGGACCAGACTCGAGTCGGGCAACTCCTCCGTGAGCGCCGACCCCAGCGCATCGAGAGACGTCCCGGGCTGCACTCCGACGGTGAGGACCTGATCGCCATCGTTCCCGGCCTCCGCGAGGTTCGCGTCGACCATGACGTCCGCGATGTTCGGTGTCTGGTTGTCGGCGAACGCGCCTACCTCCATCTCACCGCTCCCCGTCGAGCTCGATTGTGCCCCCGCCCTCGATGCCGAGATCCTCGGCCGCATCGAAAGTGAGTACTGCCTCTCCGCTCAGAAGCGAGGTCCAAACGAATTCCGCTTCGTTGGAGGCGACCGGGGCGATCGACCTGTACTCGAGGGGATCCACCGCAGCGACCCTCAGGACCTCGGTTCCCTCGGGACCGGAGATCTCCACCTTCCTGATGGACGCCGCCACGACGATGTCCACGCCGTCGCTTTTCTCGAGGCGCTCGATGACGTCCTCTGCGACGGGTTCGCTTGTCGAGATCAGATACGCGGGGGTGGTGTCGATCGGCTCAGGAAGAGAGACTCCACCCTCTGAAGAGGCCTCAGAGAGATCGTCGGACGGAGGCGCGTCGGAACCATCGTCCCCGCACGCAGCCGGGACAACCAGAAGAAGAATGAGGATGACCAGGAGCTTCTCTCATGAACCGCCTGAATCGATCGTCAGTCGATTGCAAATTCGAACGCCAGAGCTCCTACCGTAGCGAAAACCAGATCAAATCCGAGTAAGACACCGAACCACCCCCTGGCCGCGACGGCTTCGAGTCCTCCACCCATGAACAAATCAGAGGTGAGCTCGACCGCAGCGATGAAGATCGGGACGAGAGCCGGGAGTGCGAGGACGGGGAGGATCAGCTCCCGGCTTCGGGTCTGGGCGGCAAGCGACGCAAACAGCGTGCCGATGGCAACGAACCCGATATCGACCAGCACGATGACGCCTAGAAGCACCAGCCAGTCAGCGCCCAGCGACAACGAGAAGAACAGTGCGAACACCGGAACCAGGACGCACTGGACGGCCGCTATGTAGGCAAGGTTGCTCAAAGCCTTCGCGGCGAACAGCCCCGACCGATCGAGCGGGACGAGAAGCAGCGAGTCGAGCACTCCTTCCGTTCGTTCGACCTCGAACGTTCGTGCGAAACCGATCAGACCCGCGAACAGAATCGTGATCCACAGAAAACCCGCGATGACATCGGCGAGTGCGATAGCTCCGACCGGCAGGTCGACCACATCGCTCATAACCGCGTTGCCCGGAAGGGAGAACGCGAGCAGGAGAGCAACCGTCAAGCAAAACGCGAGCATGGGTGGAAGGGTGTCCCGCGCGCGCATCTCGACGAGCAGGTCCTTGCGGATCAAGAGGGTCGTCTTCGAGACGAATCCGCGCTCGGCCATCAGGTGGCGACCTCGTAGCCGGTTGGCGTGCGACGGCGGTAGCTGATGACATTGCCGCGCTGAATGATGATTCCCGCGTCGGCAAATGCCTTGACCCTCTTCGCTCCGTGTGTGGCAACGACCGCGACGCGTCCCGGCGCGCGCCACGCGAGTATCGCGGCGGATACGCGCTCGCTGGCGTCGTCGTCGAGGTTGGCGTAGGGCTCGTCGAGCAGCAGAACGTCTGGCTCGTGCAACACGGCTCGAGCAACCGCGACTCTGCGTTTGAGACCGGCAGACAGCGCCCCCACCTGCGTTCCCTGCCACTCACGCATGTCCAGCTGGTCCAGAACCTCGCCCACCCGATCCGATGTGACTCCGTAGAGATTCGCAAAGAGGCTCAGGTTCTCGATGACGGAAAGGCGCGCGTACAAACCCGATTCATGACCGACGTAGCCAATCCTTCGGCGGATCGACTCGCGGGATGAACGGATCTCTTCACCGAAAAGCAGCGCAGATCCCCCGCTAGGCCGTAGTAGTCCCGAAAGGACGCGCAGCAGTGTGGATTTCCCCGCCCCGTTTGGCCCGAACAGCCCCGTGACTCCGTCGTAAAGAGTCAACTCGACCCTCTTCAGCGCGATCGTCGAACCATAGGACACGGTAAGCCCGCGGAGCTCTATGCAACTTTGTTCGGAGGACCAGGGGGCGTCACTCAACTGCGGGCTCCGGAGACTTGTGCTCGGCAAGCCGGGCCTTGAGCTCCGCCCGGCGCGCACTCCACTTGTCGTGGTCGAGCTCGCCGTTGCGATGTTCCAGGTCGAGGCGAGCGATGGCGACCAGCAGATCGTCGCGCGTCTCCTCGACCGGTTCCGCAGGCACTGGTTCGGCGGATGACCGCCTGGAGCGTCGCCGCACGAGAACGAGCAACACGATGACAAGGACCAACACGCCGGCGGCCACGGCTCCTGCGATGAGAGCGGCGTCGTTGGTGCCCTGCGCCGTTGCGATGATCGGAATCGAGTTGCCTTCGGTCACGCTCTCCTGGCTGCGATAGCGCGTGTAGGTCTCGCCTTCGATCGTGACCTCGCCGTCCTCGGTGAGCCTTGTCGAATCGATCGTGAAGGGTGGCTCGGCGAAGACTCCCAGATTGAGGATCGGATAGAGAGCGCGGCGGCTCAGGTCTACCTGGCCTGTGTTCACGGTCAATCCGTAAGCGAACGTGATTCGCGTTTCGTTCGGTGGAACCGCGCTCGTAATGCCCACCCCCGTCTCGGTGTTCAACAACTCGGGGATGTCGAGGTCGGAATCGGCTATCTGGATGTTCTCGGAGCCCTCGGGGAACGAGAACGACAAGCGTCGGCACGGGTTCGCCTTCGGAGCCCTCGCGCGTCGATGCTCCTCGGCCGATGTAAGCCTGCTCGCTTACGTTGACGATCGTGTACGAGTCGATGACATTCGCTCTGTCTTCTCCTCGAAGCACGAACATGTTGTTCCGTTGAATCACGATTGCGCGTGGATCGGTCGTCGTGTCCCAGACCTTTTGCTCGATCTCGATCACGTCACCGTCGGAGGGGATCGTGACGACACCGCCGGGAAACGATCCTCCATCGAACGTCGCGTCGAGGGCGTAGGCGCGGTCGTCGCCCGAGGGCAGATCGGTGAACTCGAACCGCCCGCGCCGGTCACTTACCGCAGTCTCCGAGATCCTCTGACTAAAGTTGCCGTCTTCGTCCCGGAGCCCGCCGAGCAGCCTTATCTCGACGTCCTGCTGCGGTTCGTTGGTTGTCCCGTTCGTAACGACTCCCGAGATGGTCCCGCCCTCGGTCTGAGCGGAGACCAGGGTGGGAGCTAGGAGAACAAGGACAAGGACCGCCGCGGCTAGGAGCCGCACCGTGTGCATGGCTCGCCCGGCCGGCGCGCGGCTCCACATTTGGGGCACCTCAGCCGCTCCCTGATAGCGGCGATTTCCTTCTCGAGCTCGTCATCATCGAACGTTGAGTCTCGCAGAGCGTCGGCTTCACGAAGCGCAAGCAGTGCCTTTGTCTCGTACTCCGAGCGGAGCGCCACGAAATCGGTCTGGGACAGCTTTCCCGTGGCTCGCTCGTTTTCGATGTCCACGATCGCCACGAGGGCAGCCCTTTTCTTGGCGTTCGCCTCTTCGAGCTGTTGCAAGGGGAGTGGTTCGTCGACCTCCGGACCTCGCCGTAACGGGAGTGCAACCCAGGCAAGGACGGCGATGCCCAGGGCAGCGACCAGCAGTATGGGGATCACGATTCCCCCCTGAGCTGGCCGAGCTCGGCGTCGAGGCGCTGCCTCTCGGTGGAGGAGGACTCAACCGGCCTGGGTTCGTCCGTGTCCTCGGCGAGCGGCCGCGGACCACGGGCCGTCCAGCGGCGAACGACCATGATGGCGAGCGCTCCGCCCGCCAGTGCCGCCAGCCCCGGCAGGATCCAGGCGACCAGTCCGGCCCCCTCGGACGAGGGTTCCGCCCGGATCGCCGTCTCCGTACTCGGCTTCCAGGCGATCCATGATGGCGGCTTCGCTCATCCCCGAGCGCGCGTAGCCCTCGATGCGGTCGCGCATGTCGAGCGCGCTCTGAGAGGGGCAGTCGTGCAGCGTCACCCCGGGACAGAAGGGCGACATGACTTTTTGGGAGATGTCGTTGGCCAGGTCCTCTGGCGATTGCGCCGACACCGGACTCGCCAGGGCGAGAACGACGAGCGTCATCAAGGCCAGGCGCTTCATCGGGCCACCGCTGGCTCTCGTTTTGCGGGAACCCGTTTCGCCGCGGCCACGGTCACGGGGGCCCTGCCCGACATGATCACGAGCATCCCGACGAGCATCACCGCGGCGCCGGCCCAGATCCACCACGTCAGGGGATTCACGAACGTACGGATGACCGCGGATTGGTCGGTGTCGAAACCCGTCACGACCACGTAGAGGTCCTCGATGGGATTCGTTCGGATCGCCACTTCGCTCTGCCATTGGCCCTGAGCGAGGTGCAGGTTCCGCTGCGGGCGCATCGTCCCGACCTCGTCGCCGCCGCGGCTCACCGAGAGGGTTGCTTCGAAGATGTCCTTCTCTGAGGTGCTCGCGGTTCGCAAGCCCTCGTACGTGAGCGTGTACGAGGCGACGTCGAGGCTGTCCCCGGGGGCCATGTCCGCGCGCCGCTCCACCTTGAACGCGTTGCCGGCGAAACCGATCACAATCAAAAGCACTCCGAGATGCACGATGTAGCCGCCGTAGCGTCGCCGGTTGCGCGAGATCGTTCGGTTGAGTGCAGTCAGCGGCCCGACGTTGTCACGGCGCCGGTAGACGCGGCCCCCTCGAACGAACTCCCCGATGATCGCCGTTGCTGTGAAGGCGCATAGTGAAAAAGAAAGGAGCGCACCCGGGCTCGACAGCCCTGCAAGCGCGAGAGCGACGACGGTTACGCCACCGGCAACGAGTGGAACTCTCACCATGCGCCAGAAAGCGCCCTTGCTCATCCGCCGCCACGAGATGAGCGGTCCGATTCCCGTGAGTCCGATGATGGCGAGTCCAATCGGAGTGAAGATCGTGTTGAAGAAGGGGGGGCCAACCGACAGCCGGATTCCTGAGGACACTTCAGCGACGATCGGATAGATCGTGCCCCACAGAACCGTGAAGGCGGCCGCAACGAACAGAACGTTGTTGGCGATGAAGGCGGACTCGCGCGAGATCAGAGAGTCCAGCCGGTTCTCGCTCCTCAGCGCGTCGAGGCGATAAGCGACCATCCCGAGACCCCCGACAAGCAGCAGCCCGAGGAAGGGGAGGAAGAACTTGCCGATCGGGCCCTCGGAGAACGTGTGAATCGAGCTGAGCAGTCCCGAACGTGTGAGGAAGGTTCCGAAAACCGCAAGTGCGTACGTGAGGACGATCAGAGTGACGTTCCAGACCTTGAGCATGCGACGTTTCTCCTGGATCACCACCGAGTGGAGGAACGCGGTCGCGGTCAGCCAGGGCATGAAGGATGCGTTCTCGACCGGGTCCCAGGCCCAGTAGCCGCCCCACCCGAGCTCGGTGTAAGCCCATGCGCCACCGAGAACGATGCCGATGCTCAGAGCGGTCCAGGCAAAGAGGGTCCACTGCCGCGTCGCCGTGAACCACGAGTCATCAAGCCGTCTTGGTGAAGAGCGCGCCGATCGCGAACGCGAACGGGATCGAGAATCCGACGAACCCGGTGTACAGCAAGGGTGGGTGAATGACCATTCCCGGGGACTGGAGGAGCGGGTTGAGACCGTCTGCCGTCCACCGGGATGTCTCCCGTTACCTGCGCGAACGGGTTGCCGGGGAACGCGACCATGAACAGGAAGAACGCTGCGATTCCCATCAGAACTGCCCCGGCCGCTCCGACCAACCTGGAGTTGCGAGCGGGGGCCTTGGCGATCGCCAGAGCAGAGAAGGCGGTAAGCAGAGTCGTCCAGAACAGCAGTGACCCCTCCATGCCGCCCCATAGCGAACTGATTGTGTACGGGACGCTGAGCGACCTGGACGTGTAGTTGGCCACGTAACTGAGGCTGAAGTCGTGGGCCAGCAGCGCGGTGATCAACGAAACGGTCGCCAGTGCTGTGAATCCGAAGGTTGCGTAGAGCGCTCGTTTGCCGGCCTCGCTCCAGATCGCGCCGTCCCGTGCGACTCGCAGCGATGAACGCGGCGATGGCGAGCAGCGAGAACAAGAGAGCGACCAGCAGTGACGGTCGCCCCAGACCTGCGAGCGAGCGAATGGGGCTCATCGTGGTCGCCACCTGTCATCCCTCGATGGTCGAGGCGACTCCATGCCTAAGTCTTGGGCTTTGAACTTGGAAGGGCACTTCGCAAAGACCTGCGTTGCGGTGAAGGTGTCCCCGTCGTAATTGCCCTGGGCGATGATCTCGATCACATCGGAATCGCTGTAGAAGGCGTCTGGCAGGGTCGAGTCGGTGGTGACGCTGAGTCGTGAGCTGCCGTCGGTGATGTCGAAGGTCGTGGTTATTCCGTCCTCGACGACCGAGTCCTGCACCAGGTCGCCGTTGACTCTCACGTCCCCGCTCGACTGCAGGGCCCCTGCCGCCTGGATCTCGGTGGTGGTCATGTAGAAGGAAGTCGCGTTCGGCCTCGTCATAGCGAAAACGATCAGGCCTATGAGGGCGAGCGCCACGACGCCTCCCCCGACAAGGAACTTGGCCCGGCGCTTATCGGGCGCGGGCGCGATTCGCTGCTCCATAGGGGCAGAATAGAGGAACCGACCACCTAGGGGCCCCCGGCGGGGTCTGGGGATTCGTTCTGTGGAGAATTAACCCCGCTGAGCGAAGGAAATCCTCCTTAGAGTTACCCGAGAGCAGATATTGGCCGGTCTAGGTCATGACGTAGAGGACCAGGAACAGGAACAGCCATACGACGTCTACGAAGTGCCAGTAGTAGCCGACGGCCTCGGCCGGGCCGTGGCGCTCGGCGCTGAAGTGGCCCATCTGGGCCTTTGCTCCCACTATCGTCAGCATCAGCAGGCCCCCGGCGACGTGGAGGCCGTGGAAACCGGTCATCGTGAAGAACAAGGTCCCGAAGACGTTCGTCCCGATCGTGAAGCCCTCATCGAACAACTCCGAGTACTCGAGAGCCTGCCCGCCCAGGAAAACGAGGCCGAGCGCGACGGTGACGGCCGTCCAGCGCACGCATCCATCTCTATCGCCCTTCCGGATCGCCACGACGCCGAGGTGCTGCGTGAAGGACGACGCCACAAGGAAGATCGTGAAGATCGCGGTGCGCACCGCATCTAAGTGAGGGGTTCCCTCAGGAGGCCATTCACCCGCCTGGGCTCGGATCGTGAAATAGGCGCCGAAGAGAGCGCCGAAGAACATCAGCTCCGACGTGATGAAGATGACCATGCCGAGCAACGAGCTCGGCGTGCGGCGTGCACTCGGTGCCGCAACGGTGCCCGCTCCCGCCATCACTCGCCCTCGCCGGCCGCAATCAGTTTCTCGACCTCCGCGCGCAGCTCCTCTTCGGAGATGGCCCCGAGCCCAGAGGTGCCGCCCTGCTTGCCGCCGAGCAATGTGGGGCCTTCGTCGGGCTCGACGTCACTGTCCATCAGCTCGTATTCGGACGTGATGAACACCGTCGTCGGATAGCCGATCAGGTCGAATTCCCTTTCCAGCTCCGTCTCGCCCACCACGAGAGGGTAAGTCAGCCCAAAGTCCTCGGCCATGGCCCGGGCGTCGTCGAGGTTGTCTTTCATGTTGATGCCCACGAACTCGACCTCGTCCTGGTAGTCATCGTAGGTGCGCTGGAAAGCAGGGAGTTCCTCCTTGCATGGCTCGCACCAGGATCCCCAGAAGTTGATCACCACAGGTTTGCCTTCCAGCTCGGCGCTGGCGAGCTCGCCGTCACCCACGAGCAGCGGCAGGGAGAAAGTCGGGGGCCTCGCGGGGTTGCTCGGGAGCCGGCTTCAGCAGCAGGAACACCACTACGCCCAGCACCAGTACGAGTCCGATAGCAATGATGGTCCGCTTGCGCCAAAGTGAATTCTGAGACCCCGTTCCAGAGGTGCTTTCGGACGGCATGAGCATCAGGCTACCGGCCCTCGCGTCGGATATATTGCGCCTGCAGTGGCCAAGACGAAATCGGCGTATTCCAGGACTTTCACAAAGCGAGCCGTTCGCGGCGCGCTCCTTTTGTTATTGCTTCTGAGCGCGACTGCCTGCGCAAGCGCCGAGGACGCCCCTCAATCCTCGCTTAGGCCGGCCGGTGAGTTTGCACGGGCCCCCGATGTCCTGTGGAACGTCACGCTTGCAATCGCGGCAGTCGTCTTCGTCCTCGTTCAAGGCGCTCTCGTCTTCACCCTCATCCGATTCCGCCACAAGGAGGGACGAAAGGCAGCGCAGTTCCACGGCAACACGAAGGTCGAGGTCGCTCTCACCGTCGTCCCCGCCCTGATTCTGGCCGGTCTGGCGATTCCCACAGTCGGAACGATCTTCGACCTTCAGGGCGATCCATCCGAGGACGTCATGCGCGTCGAGGTCATCGCTCACCAGTTCTGGTGGGAGTTCAACTATCCGGACCATGACGTGACCACGGCCAACGAGTTGCACATCCCTGTCGGCCAGGAGGTGGTCCTCGAGCTTCAGGGGGCGAGGACCGACGCGGTAGACGGAAATGCAGAGGTCCTCCACAGCTTCTGGATCCCTCGACTCGCGGGGACTCAAGACGTCGTTCCCGGACACACCAACTTCCTTCGAGTCGAGGCAGACGAGCCCGATCGCTACGTGGGTCAGTGCAAGGAGTTCTGCGGACTGAGTCACGCCAACATGAGGGTCGTTGCGTTCTCTCATACGCAGGAGGACTTCGACGCGTGGGTCGAGGAGCAGACCGCTCCGGCCGCCGAGAATGCCAGCGGAGATGCGGGAGCGGGCCAGGAGCTGTTCACCGAGAACTTCGATGTAAGGGACACGGTGGTCGAGGAAGGTGCGGATGCCTACGCCTGCGCGTCGTGCCATGCCGTGCAGCCGGGACTCGATGCTCAGCCAAAGATCGGGCCTAACCTGACGCACCTCGCCAGTCGCAGCACCTTCGCGGGCGCGACCTTCGAGAACAACGCAGAGAACCTCGCGGCGTGGCTGCGGGATCCACACGGAGTTCGGCCCGGTTCGAAGATGCCGGCTCTCGACCTCAGCGAGGAGCAAATCAATGACCTTGTCGCCTATTTACAGAGTCTCGAGTAAACGTGATGACTGAGATCCGCGGAGGAGTGAACTGATGGCAACTGCAGCGGCTCAGGGGGGCCTGTTCCGCAGACCCACCGCCACCACCGGTTGGTGGAGCTGGGTCACGACCGTCGATCACAAGAAGATCGGCATCCTCTATTGCGCAACCGCGATCACGTTCTTCTTGATCGGCGGAATTCAGGCCCTGGCAATTCGCACTCAGCTTGCCGTGCCCAATGGAACGACGCTGACGGCCGAGACGTACAACCAGTTCTTCACGATGCACGGATTGACGATGATCTTCCTCGTCGTCATGCCGCTGGGTGTCGGCATCATGAACTACATGGCCCCGCTGATGATCGGCGCGCGCGACGTCGCCTTCCCTCGCATCAACGCGTTCAGCTACTGGGTCTTTCTCTTGGGAGGCCTGTTCCTGTATTCGAGCTTCTTCCTCGGTGGGGCACCTGACGGTGGTTGGTTCGGCTACGCCCCGCTGAGCACCGAGCTTCCAGGAAACGGCATGACGTTCTACTCACTTGGTCTTCAGATCCTTGGTGTGGCGTCTCTGCTCGGAGCGGTCAACTTCATCGTGACGATCCTCAATATGAGGGCACCCGGAATGACGCTCATGCGCATGCCGGTGTTCATCTGGATGACGCTCGTCACGGCGTTCCTGCTGCTGTTCGCGATGCCGGTCATCGCCGTCGCTCTGTTCGAGTTGATGTTCGACAGGGTCTACAACGCAAACTTCTTCAATCCGGCAACCGGAGGTGATCCGGTTCTGTGGCAGCACCTCTTCTGGCTGTTCGGTCACCCCGAGGTGTACATCATGATCCTGCCCGCGATGGGCATCGTCTCGGACGTCTTGCCGACATTCTCCCGCAAGCCGATCTTCGGATACGCCGCCATCGTGTTCGCCGGCATCGCCATCGGTTTCATGGGTTGGGGAGTGTGGGCCCACCACATGTTCGCGGTGGGTCTCGGACCCGTTGCAAACTCGGCATTCGCTTTGTCGACCATGTTCATTGCGGTGCCAACCGGGGTGAAGATCTTCAACTGGCTTGGCACGATGTGGAAAGGTGATCTGCACTTCGACACACCGATGTTGTTCGCTATTGGCTTCGTTTCGATGTTCATCATCGGCGGACTGTCGGGCGTGACTCACGCCATCGTTCCCCACGATGCCCAACAGACTGACACCTACTACATCGTTGCCCACTTCCACTACGTCTTGTTCGGCGGGGCGATCTTCGGTCTCTTTGCGGGCATCTACTACTGGTGGCCGAAGGTATTCGGGAAGCTACTGAGCGAGGGTCTCGGCAAGGTCCACTTCTGGCTGATGTTCATCGGGTTCAACCTCGCGTTCGGACCGATGCACATTCTCGGGCTGGAGGGCATGCCGCGGCGCACGTACACCTACCCCGATGGAATGGGCTGGAATGTCTGGAACCTCGTTTCTACAGTCGGCGCCTTCATCATCGCTGTTTCGATAGCGGTCTTCCTGTTCAATGCGGTAAGGACGAAGCGCAAAGGCCGCGAGGCAGGTGCCGACCCCTGGGATGGACGGACCCTCGAGTGGTCGATTCCCTCTCCCGCCCCCGAGTACAACTTCGCCGAGGTTCCGATCGTCAAGGCGCGCGATGACTTCTGGCATCGAAAGTACGTGGTCAAGCCCGACGAACAGGTGAGGCCGGTGGTTGCGGGAGGAGCCGATGCGGCACACGAGGACGACGAGGATCCCGGGCACGGCATTCATCTTCCCGCCCCGTCGTTCTTGCCCGTCCTTGCCGCGCCGGGTTTGCCGATAATGGCGTACGGCGTCATCTATAGCTGGCCGTTGATAGTGGCGGGCGGACTGCTCCTGCTACTTGCCCTGTTCGGATGGGTACTCGAACCGTCGGAGGTCGAGCACTAGTGGCGACCGGAGAGCTGACCCCCGCGGTGCACGAACACCACACGTCGACGGGACTCGACAACACCAAGATGGCCATGTGGGGCTTCCTTGGATCCGAGTGTCTCTTCTTCGGGTCGTTCATCTCGACCTACCTGCTGTATCGGAACCAGACGGCAGACGGCCCGACCTCGGCCGAGCTCTACGACATTCCCTACACGTCGGTGAGCTCCTTCGTTCTGCTGATGTCGTCGCTGACCATGGTTCTCGCTCTGGCCGCATGTCACCGCAAGGACCAAAGAGGAATGCGCGCGTGGCTGCTTGCAACGGCCTTGCTGGGGATGGTGTTCATAGGTGGTCAGATCTACGAGTTCACCGAGTTCGCGCACGACGGGCCTCGGCCTCGACGTCAGCCCGTTTGGCTCGAGCTTCTTCGTTCTCACGGGTTTTCACGGTGCTCACGTCACTGTCGGCATCTTGATGTTGTTGCTTCTCGTCGGAATGTCGATGTTCGGCCGGCTGGGATCCGATGACTCTCGCAAGGTCGAGTTGATTGGCCTCTATTGGCACTTCGTCGACATCATCTGGATCATCATTTTCACCGTCGTCTACCTGATTCCGAGTTAGGTGAGCCCATGAGCCAGTACGCAGAAGCCCAAGAGGAACTAGAGCTCTCGCATCACCCGGGTCCTGGCCAGTACGTCAAGATCGCCGTCATCCTCGCGGTCCTCACGGCCATCGAGGTCGGGATCTCCTACATCGACGCTCTTGCGAACGTGCTGATCCCGCTGTTGGGAGCGCTGGCGATTGCCAAATTCGTGATGGTCGTCGGCTATTTCATGCACCTGAAGTTCGACAGCAAGCTGTTCCGGTACCTGTTCGTGACGGGTATTGGTTTTGCCCTCGCGGTGTTCACGATCGTGCTCGTCATCTTCTTCAGCGCAGAGGGTGGTCCGTCTCCCGGCGGACCCCCCGGCTAGCGTCATGTTGCTCGCGCAGGCAACCACGGAGGCCGCGGTTAACCCGTGGGCCTGGAACCCACACCCCGAGATATGGCTCGCTCTAGTTCTTCTCGCCGGCGGGTACGCGTGGGCAGTCAACGTCCTCGGCCCCCGAAAGGTGGCCGAGCGGCAACGACCAGGGGAACCGACGGAGAAACCGGCGACACCCGGACAGGTCTTCGCCTTCTACTCGGCCATCATCCTCATGTGGTTTGCGTCGGACTGGCCCATCCACGACATAGCCGAGCGTTACCTATTCAGCTTCCACATGATCCAGCACCTTGCGTTCATGTTGGTGGTTCCACCGTTGCTGCTACTGGGAACCCCCAAGTGGTTGCTGCGCACCCTCATCGGGACCGGGCTTCGATTCAAAGTCATGCGCGTCGTTACCAAACCGGTTTTCGCGCTGCTCTTCTTCAATCTCATGATCGCCTTCATTCACTGGCCTGCGATCGTGGAGCTTCAGACTTCGTCCAACGCGGGACACGGTGCGGTTCATGGGTTCATCTTGGTCGCTTCGATTATCGGCTGGTGGCCCGTGGTGTCGCCGTTGCCCGAGTTGGGGCGACTGAGCGAGATCGCCAAGATGTTCTATCTCTTTCTCACGTCGATCATTCCGACGGTTCCCGCGTCCTTCTTGACGTTCTCCGATGGCGTGCTCTACAAGCACTACGAAGAGGTTCCGCGTCTCTGGGGATTGAGCCCTGCGACCGACCAGATGATCGCCGGGCTCATCATGAAGATTGGGGGTGGCCTGCTACTGTGGACCGTCATCGCCGTGATCTTCTTTCGCTGGAACGCGCACGAGGAGCGAGGGGAAACCGAGTCAGTCAGCTGGGACGACTTCGAGCGCGAGCTTGAAGTGTGGGATATGAGGAAGTAGTCAGTTGTCTTCGATGAATGAGACAAAGAGGTAGAGGCGAGAATGGCCCAGGAGACACCACCGCAAACAGGAATGTCGGGAGAGGTCCGGTTCAAGGTTCCTCTCGCCGTCGTCCTGCCATTGGTGTCGTTACTCGTAATCGGTCTGCTTGCCGTCGGTTTTGCTCTCATCCTTCTGTCACTCGAGCCTGCCGCCGCGACGACGCTCGCGCTCGTCATGGCCGCCAACGTGCTTGGCGCCTGCGCTTTCTATGCGCTGAGGCCAGATACCGCGCGCAGGCGCTGGCCAGAGCTCGCTGCCGTCGTTCTCTATCCGTTGCTGATCGGTATCGCGGTTGCCCAAACGGGTTTCCTGAGCGCGGAAGAAGAATCGGGTGGGGGAGGCGGCACCGAAGCTCCTGCACCCGGGGGCGGCACGACGGTGGTGGCCCAGAACACTGCTTTCGATGTCGAGGAGATCACCGTGGGAGCGGGCGAGGACTACTCGGGCACGCTCGAGAACGCGGACTCCGTCGATCACAACATCGCCTTCTACGAGAGCGAGGGGGACACCTCCGACCCCTCGGCAGCGTTCTTCACGAGCGATACCGCCGCCGGAGGCGAGAGCGTGGACTTCGAGCTCACGGCCCCCGAGGAACCCGGTGACTATCCCTACCTCTGCGACTTCCACCCCAGCACCATGACCGGAACACTCGTCGTTGAAGAGGGCGGGGGCGGTAATGGCGGCGGCGGCGGCGGTATGTGCGAAGGCGAGGGCGGCGGCTAGCTCCGCGCCCGCCGGCCCACAAAGGCTGGCATGCTGAGGAGGTAATGCTCCTCGCTCACGGCAACGTCGCACCAGAACCGAGCAGCGCGTCGGTGCTCGGTGCGTGGCCGTTCGAACCACTCGTGTGGCTGGGTCTCGCTCTGGCGGGATGGTGGTACCTGCGCGCGTACGCCCGCGTGCCCGCCTATCCCTCGGTTCGCCGGCTTCATTGGCTCATCGGTCTCGCGGTCGTCGGCCTTGCGCTCGCCAGTCCTATTGCGGTGTACGAGGGTTCCCTGTTCTGGGTCCACATGGCTCAACACCTGCTACTGACGATGGTCGCCGCACCCCTGCTCGTGCTCGGCGCGCCGGTGACTCTCGCTCTACGAGCGGCATCTCTGGCGAGGCGCCGATCTCTGTTGCGGGTGCTGCATTCGGGACCGGTGAGGTTCTTGACTCATCCCGCGGTTGCCTGGAGCATTTTCGCCCTTGTCATGTGGCTCACGCATTTCACTTCGATCTACGACTCTGGCGCTCGAGAACGAGCTGGTGCACATGGCCGAGCACCTCCTCTACCTCACGGCAGCATGCCTCTTCTGGTGGCCGGTCATCGGCCTCGACCCAGGTGCAGGCCGGCTCGGGTGGCCGGGTCGCATCGCCTACCTCGCTCTCGCGATGCCTCAGCAGTCGTTCCTCGGCGTCGCGATACACCAGGCGAACGAACCGCTCTACGAGCACTACGCCACGCTCGAACGGACGTGGGGGCCGACGCCACTCGTTGATCAGCAACTCGCCGGAACCATCATGTGGGTCGCAGGAGATTTCCTCTTCATCGGCGCTTTGGTGCTAGCGGTGCTCGCCTGGATGCGCCACGAACAGCAGGCGACGCGGCACCTCGATAGACGACTGGACGAGGCTGCTATCTAGGCGACGAGTACGTCGACCGCGATCGCGGCGAAGAGTAGCGCCAGGTAGAGGATCGAGAAGCGGAAGAGCGACCAAGCCTTCCTGGTGTCCGGATCGCGGTAGAGGGTCACCGCCATAACGATGAAAATGGCGTTAAGAACGATGGCGCTACCCAGGTAGATGAAGCCAAGGCGGGCCACCGAGAACAGCGCCAGACACATCGCGAACAGCATGAAGCTGTAGAGCAGGATTTGCCGGGTTGTCTCCTTGACCCCGTAGACCACTGGCATCATCGGGACCTTCGCAGCGGCATAGTCGTCCGAGTACTTCATGGCGAGCGCCCAAAAGTGGGGCGGAGTCCAATAGAAGATGATGCCGAACATGGCAAGGGCCGAGAGGTCGAGCGTTCCCGTCACGGCGGACCATCCGACCAGAACCGGAACTGCACCCGCCGCTCCTCCGATGACGATGTTCTGCGGCGTCGAGCGTTTCATTCCGAGCGTGTAGACGAAGACGTAGAACAACAGCGCACAAGTGGCGAGAACGGCCGAGAGGGTGTTGACGGCCACCGCGAGAAAGCTGAACGCGGCAACACCCAGAAGGATTCCGAACAGGAGAGCGTTGTTCGCCGGGACCTTGTGCATGGGCAGAGGTCTCTTTCGAGTTCGCCCCATGACTTCGTCGATGTCGCGATCGACGTAACAGTTGATGGCGTTGGCTCCGCCCGCGGCCAGGGTTCCACCAATCAGCGTGTACAGCACCAACAGAGTGGAAGGCCAGCCGTCCGCGGCCAGCACCATTGCCGGCACGGTCGTGACCAACAACAACTCGATGATGCGCGGCTTGGTGAGCGCGACGTATGCGCGGACGATCTCCTTTGGACTGGAAGCGAGGGGGCCCGGGGATTCGGGGGCCGGACTACGCAGGCCGACGTCCACAGGAAGGGACTCGGTGCGGCTCATTTGGTACCCCATCCGAAGCACATTGCGGTGAAGAATATGGGACGGAGCATCAATGACTCTCCAGGGCTGGGCTCGTTCGTACCGTTCTTCGCTCGGCAACTCTTTCCAACGCCGGCCTGGTGACTACGGCCAGCGCGATCAGGCTCGACCAGATCAGGCCCCCCAGAAGCAGGTGCGTGGTCACGACGATCGCGTTCAGGTCGGTCCACACGTTCGCCGCTCCGACGAGGATCTCGATGACGAAAAGGCGGAGCGCCGCGTGGGCGAACCTGGAGGCCAAGGGGTGGCTTTCCTTTTGCTTGATAACGCGCATGCAGAAAACGAAGAGGAGCACGGCGACCACTACCGCCAGCACCCGGTGAACGAAATGTGCCAGGAGGACGGTATTGGACAGATCGGGAATTAGCTGCCCGTCGATGAGTGGCCAGGCAGGAGGACGATCGGGCCAGGAGCTCACGTACGACCCGACCATGAGAAGGGCGAGGACGCTGAGTGCCACGACTACCGCTTGGCGGCTCATCGTGGCGTCCGCCTCGACGCGCAGTCTGCCCTGGTCGGCACTCACATTGCCGATGATGTAAATGAGCAGAGCGAGCACGCTCATCGACCCCACGAGGTGGATGACGACGGTCTCCGCTTTCAGCTCCTGGATCACCACCAACGCGCCGAGGAGCGCCTGAAAGATGACGAGAGCGAGTGCCCCCAGCGTGGGACGGAGAATCCGAGGGTTGTTCCGGTAGTGCCGCCACGCAAGGATCGCAAGTCCAAGCACCATGAAGCCAACGATCATGGCCGCGAAGCGGTGAGAGAACTCGATGATCTCGGCACGCGTCTCGAGGGCGGGGGCGAGACGGCCGTTGCAGTGCGGCCAGTCGTCTCCACACCCGAGCCCGGATTGTGTTGCGCGCACCAAACCGCCGATTGCTACGAGGACGAGGGTTGCGAACAGCGAAATTATCGAAAGTCGTCTGAAGCCAGTCATGCGACCGCAATGTTAGCCGCTTTCATAGGAGACAACGCGGGCTAGTCTGGCCCCGCATGAGAACCCCCAGGCTCGTTTTCGTTGCTCTCGTTTTGCTTCTCTTGAGCGCGTGCGGAGGAGATACGGACGAACCGGGCGGCCTGGCCACCGGGTCGCAGAACAGGGACTTCCAGCAGTCTTTCGTCGACGCCAAGGTGTATCCCGTCTTCGTGAGCTCCGAGCTGACAGTGGGAAGCAATCGCTTCATCATCGGTCTACTCGACTCCAACGACGCCCCCGTGAACAACCCCGACATCGAGGTGAGCGTGGATTTCTTCGATCTCGCCGAGTCCAGAGTCTGAGCCGGCCACCAGCGCAGACTTCGAGTATGTCGAGTCGGTTCCGGGGAAACGAGGCGTTTACGTCGGCAATGTGGAGTTTTCGGCGGAGGGCGAATGGGGAGCGGAAGTCGACCTCTCCGGGGGTGGAGTGGACGAAAGCCTGGTTGCGAGCTTTGACGTGCGAGAGGACTCGTCTACACCGTCGATTGGCGAGGCCGTGCCCCCCTCGGACACGCTCACGGCGGACGATGCCAAGACGCTTTCGGAGATCTCGACCGATGACAGCCCCGATCCCAAGTTCTACGAGCTGTCCATTGACGAAGCGTTGAAGGAGGGGACACCGTTCGTGGTGGCCTTCGCAACCCCCAAGTTCTGTACCAGCGCGACGTGTGGGCCGACGCTCGACATCGTCAAGGACGCCTCGGCGGACTACCCGCAGGTGAACTATCTGCATGTCGAGCCGTACAGCCATCTCGACGACCCCGACAACCTCAAGCCGATCAAGGCGGTCAGGGAATGGGGTCTCCCCAGCGAGCCATGGGTGTTCGTGGTCGACGCCAACGGCAAGCTTGCAGCGAAGTACGAGGGAGTCCTGAGCGCCGACGAGCTTCGCGAGGCCCTGAGCGAACTACTAGTCTACGCTGAGTGGTCAGTCGTCAGGCGTCGGCTATCTCCGTTGCGTATAGCTGGCCGTCTCGCTCGTCGATCCCCACTCTTACCGGGTCTCCCGTCGCGAGGTGCTCGTTGATGTGACTGAGAGCGAATCCGTAGTTGATCTCGGGATCGATCAGCACGACGTAGACCTCGCCTTCTTGCGTGACCTCAAAGCTCGTCACCTCGCCGAGGGACTCTGAGTCGACCTTGGTCACCGGGCCCGTGACCTCTTCGGGCGCCGGCCCCGCATCCTCGGCCGGGTCGTCGCTACAGCCACCGAGGACCAAGAGTGCGACCAGCGCGCCGAGAACGAGTCTGAGTTTCATCCGTCTAGGGTAGCGGCGCAATGCCAACCACTTCGCACACCTACTCTCCCTCTCTCGAAGAACTCCGTCGAGCGGTCGATGAGGATCTCGAGTCCTTCCTGTTCCTGCGCGCTCGCGAGTTGCCCGAGAACACGAAACTCATCGAGGAACTTTGGCGCATGATCTCTGCAGGCGGCAAGCGGCTCCGTCCCGCCTTTTGCTACTGGGGGTACCGGGCCGGAGGGGCCGTGCACGACGATCGCATCGTGCGCGTCGCGGCGAGTCTCGAGTTGCTTCACACCTTTGCGCTGGTTCACGACGACATCATGGACGCATCAAACGAACGCCGGGGCACTCGGACGGTTCACGCACTACATGGAGTTCCGGTTGCCGTTCTGGCTGGCGACCTTGCTCTGGTGCTCGCCGATTTCCGCTTGATCGAATCCGGCTTCCCGACCGAACCCATGAGCCGGGCGATGGACGCCTACCAGATGATGCGCCAGGAGGTAATCGCGGGGCAGTACCTGGACGTTGTTGCCGGATCGAATGTGACGATCACCGACGCCGAAGCTCGTCGCATTGCGGTGCTGAAGAGTGGGCGCTACTCGATAGAGAAACCGCTGATCATCGGAGCGTCTCTTGCAGGGGCGCCCGACGAGGTGATCGATAGCCTCTCGGCCGCGGGTGAACCGCTCGGAGAGGCCTTTCAGTTTCGGGATGACCTGCTCGGTACTTTTGGGGAGGCGAGATCGATGGGAAAGCCTGTCGACTCCGACATCCGGGAGGGCAAACGCAACTTGTTGTTCGCCCGCGCCGCGTCGGCACTGTCGGTGAGCCGACAGGGATTTTTTCGTCGAACGCTGGGGCGGGGCAGGCCTGACGCCCGATGAGGTCCAGCGGCTCCGAGCGCTCGTGGAAAGCTCCGGAGCGCGGGCTTCGGTTGAGCGACTGGCATACGAGCTCGCCGATGAGGCGCGCGCCATTGTGAGGGCGGCTGCTATCCCCGCCGAGGCGGCCTCGGCGTTGCTGGCGCTTGCCGATCTCGCGGTCAACAGGCTTGCCTAGTGACTCGGGCATCGCGACCGCGGGTCGCACAGACCTGCTCGCCCACAGGGCGGGGTTCCGAGCCTGCCCTCGGCGAGGCGCAGCGCAGCTCCGCCCGAAGCCCAGCCCTCGACCATGTAGATTTGTGCCCGACTAAAGACGCCACGACCGCCTAGGAGAACCAGCAACCCGTGGATCCAGAACAGATTTATCAGGAAGTGCTGGCCGAAGAGCAGCAGAAGGGCAGCGCCGCCCCGGTCGCTGAGGGGCGCGCCAAGGCCGCACGCTCTCGGGCCGAGCATGGATCGCCACATCCCAAGGAGCCGAAGTGGTGGCCGGGATCGCAGCCACAGTACGAAGGCGGTGAAGCGGGAGGCGGCGAGGAAGAGGAAGAGCCTGCTGCAGAGGAGACCGCGGAGGAGCCGGTAGCTGAGGAGCCGGCCGCCGAGGAGCCAGCCGCCGAAGAGGAGACCGCTGCAGAACCTGCGGCGGAAGCCCCCGCACCTGAGGCCGAACCCGAGGCTCCCGCCGAGCAACCGGCGGCCGCCGCGCCCGCCGAACAGGCGCCCGCCGCGCCCGCCGAACAGCCGGCAGGTGCTCCGGCGGCAGTGGCAACGGCAACGCAGCCCGTCGCTACCACCGGCGTCAGCCACGGGACCGCCACCGGCAACAGGATGCGGCCCGAGGATGGAGTGGCAAGTCCCGCGCAGCTGGACGGACAACAGGCCATGTACGAACGTCGCCGTCTCATCGATGAGGTGGTCAAGACCGGCGTCCCCGCCGCAGCCGCGTCTCAGCGCGATAGCTCGAGCTCGGGAGCGCTGGCCGTTCTCTACCTGTTGATTCCTCTGCTCGTTATCGGCTTCCTTGCGCTCAACACCGACGATACCGAGTCCTCGTCCGCCGAAGAGGGTGGAGGGGCACCCGTTGAGGGAGAGGCTCCGGAAGGTGGAGGGGGAGACAACGTCATAGTCGCGGTCAACACTGCATTCGAGACCGAGGAGATCACCGGCGAGGCCGGCGGGACGGTCAGCGGAACTCTCGAGAACCAGGACTCGGTCGATCACAACATCGCCTTCTACGAGACCGAAGACGACACCTGCGGACCCTGCGTCTGCTCTTTTCACCAGCGATACGGCCGGCGCGGACGAGAGCGTGGACTTCGAGTTCACGGCCCCCGACGAGCCCGGCGAGTACCCGTTCATCTGCGACTTCCACCCGACCACAATGACCGGCACGCTCGTCTTGGAAGAGGGCGGCGGCGGCGGCGGTGGTGGTGGCGGAGGAGGCGGGGGCTAGCGCCTACTCCTTCCTTCGGCAAGGCAAGTCTCTGGGGTTCAGGAGTTCCTACGACGTACTAGGATTGACCAGGCTCGTGAAAGTTTTCACAAGCTCCACAACGTCCAGCGTCCGAGCGCAGAAAGAGGAGAGGTAGCCTCCGTTGCCCACCGAGGTCGACGTCGCCATCGTTGGAGGGGGGCCGTCAGGAGCGGCGGCCGCGCACTATCTGTCTTCACGCGGTCACTCCGTCCTCGTTTGCGAGAAGAAGACATTTCCGCGCGAGAAGACCTGTGGCGATGGCCTGACGCCGCGGGCCGTCAAGGTTCTGCAGGACATGGGTCTCCAAAAAGAGCTGGACACATGGGAACGGGTCCGAGGGCTCCGCGCCCACGCGGCGGGGAAGACCTTGGAGCTCGACTTCCCTTTGCTGGATGACTGGGGCAACTACGGGTTGGTGAAACCCCGTAAGGATCTCGACAGCATCGTGCTCGGCCACGCGGAGGCGCAAGGAACGAAGGTTCTGTTCGGAACGCAGGTTACCGACCCGGTGTTCGACAAGGGCGTCATCAGCGGCTTCAAGGCGAAACGAGACGGTGAGACCGAGGAGGTGCGGGCGCACTTCGTCATTTCCGCCGAGGGGTCCGCTACCAAGTTCAGTCGCACACTGGCGCGTGACCGCGATCCGAGCTATCCGATGGGCCTCGCGATTCGTCAGTACTTCACCTCCCCGATGCACGACTCGGAATGGTTCGAGGCCTATCTCGACGTTCGTGTCCGCAAGGATTCTCTTCCCGCCTACGGGTGGGTGTTTCCCGTGGGAGATGGCACCGTCAATGCGGGCGTCGGACTGCTTTCGACATACGGACAATGGAAGTCGGTGAACCTCAACGACCTGCAGAGGGACTTCGTGGCGCAGCTGCCGCCGGAGTGGGACATAAACGCCGGCACCGTGTGCAGCAAGCCGCGGGCGGGACGACTGTTCATGGGCGGAAGCGTTCGGCCTCCTCACGGCCCGGGTTTTCTCCTGACGGGGGATGCGGCGGGCTTCATCAACCCCTGCAACGGAGAGGGCATCGCGTACGCCTACGAAACCGGCCGGATCGCCGGACGCCACATCGACGACGCTCTGAGGTACGGAAACTCACCGAGCCTCGATGGATACACAGATGAGCTCAAGGCGATCTACGGTCCCTACTATCGCCTGGGCAGGCGTTTCGTGAAGCTCATTGGGTACCCGTGGCTCATGGAGAAGCTGGTATCCATTGGGATGAACAGCCAGGCCGTCATGAGTTTCGCATTCACCATGCTCGCAAACCTCGAAGATTCGAAGGCCACGACGTACGAGCAGAGGGGTCTAAAGGCCCTCAAGTTCCTCGCGGAGATCAAGCCATGAGCGGTCGTCTCGACGAGCGCCTAAGACGGATGAGCGGTCGTCTCGACGAGCGCGGCCCGCAAGGGGAAACAAGATGAGCTTGCCGGCTTACCTTCCCATTCTGTTTCTTCTGGTCCTGTCGACGGGCTTCGCCGTCGTTTCTGTCTGGGTGAGCTCCAGGCTCGGCCCCAGGAAGTGGACGGCGGCCAAGCTCGAGCCCTACGAGAGCGGCATCGTGACCGAGGAGGGTTTCACATGAGACCGAACGATTCCCGGTGAAGTTCTACCTCGTTGCGATGCTGTTCATCATCTTCGACATCGAGACGGTCTTTCTCTACCCGTGGGCGGTCGCGTACGAGGAGCTCGCCCTCTTCGGGCTGGTCGAGATGGGCGTCTTCGTCGGCCTCCTTGTGGCCGTCTACGTGTACGTGTGGAAGCGAGGTGGTCTCGAATGGGCGGAATGAGCGACTACTACGGAGCAAACTTCGTCACCACCAACTTGGACAAGCTCGTCAACTGGGCTCGCAAGTCATCGTTGTGGCCGGCGACCTTTGGGCTCGCCTGCTGCGCGATCGAGATGATGGCGACGACGATGCCGCGCCACGATCTCGCGCGTTTCGGAATGGAACGTTTCAGCGCCTCTCCGCGCCAGGCCGACTTGATGATCGTTGCCGGGCGGGTGTCGCAGAAGATGGCCCCCGTTCTGCGACAGGTCTACGACCAGATGTCGGAACCGAAGTGGGTCATCTCGATGGGCGCTTGCGCGTCGACCGGCGGCGTCTTCAACAACTACGGGCTCGTGCAGGGTGTCGATCAGATCGTGCCCGTCGATGTCTACGTTCCCGGATGTCCCCCGCGGCCCGAGATGCTGATCGACGGGATCATGTTGTTGCACGATCGCATCAGCAAGGGTGACTACACCAGCACAAGGGCTGCCGTCTCGTGACGGCTGCGATCCACGAGATGTTGTCCTCCGCGGAGTGGGCCGAGCGCGCTCCTCATTTGCGCGACGAAGGCTGGTTGCTGCTCGATCTCCACGGTGTGGATCGCCTCGGGCTCACCCGCGACGAGGACGCGCGACTTCGGTTCGAGATCGTGTGTCATCTGCTGAATCGTGAGAACGCGAGCCGCATGGTGGTTCACGTGGGAGCAGAGGGCGATCCGCCAACGGTTGCGAGCGTCACTCAAGGTCTGGGGAACAGCGGGCTTCGCCGAGCGAGAGACCTATGACATGTACGGCATCACCTTCGAAGGCCACGATGACCTGACGCGCATCCTCATGCCCGACGACTGGGAGGGCCATCCCCTTCGCAAGGACTACGACGTCGGCAAGATCGTCATCGATTTCAAGCCCCAGCCGTTCCTCCAGATCGAAACGCCCGGCCAGGCGCCGAGCTTCGGAGAGTCCGAGGTCGAGACCGACGCACTGGGGCAGATGAAGCAGGGCGGTGACGATGAGTAAGACCGATCCGCGGGTCGACGAGATCGTCCAGCGCATCGAGGACGAGGGTCAGGGCGCGTTCGTAGAGTCCTACGATCCCGACGACGAGATCATGACGATCAACATGGGTCCGGTGCATCCGGCGACGCATGGTGTGCTCCGGTTGTTGCTCGAACTTGACGGTGAAACCGTGACGCACTGCAAGCCCATCATCGGGTATCTCCACACCGGCATGGAGAAGGAGTGCGAGGACCAGAACTGGCGCGGTGCGGTGACCATCGTGACGAGGATGGACTACCTCTCCCCGTTCTTCAACGAGCATGCGTACTCGCGCGCTGTCGAGAAGCTCCTCGACATCGAGGTGCCGCCACGAGGGATGTACATCCGGATGCTCATGTCGGAGCTCAACCGTCTGACCTCTCATCTCGTCCAGTTCGGAACCCAGGGACTCGACATGGGAGCCATGTCGGCGATGTTCTACGGATTCCGCGAGCGCGAGATGATCACTGACTTCTTCGAGATGGTCACCGGCCTCCGTATGAACCACGGATACATCATTCCCGGCGGTGTCTGGGAGGACCTGCCCGATGGCTGGCAGGAACAGATGGACAACATTCTCGAAGTCATGCCCAACCGGCTCAACGAGTATCAGGACCTACTGGGAGAGAACCCCATCTTCATCGAACGTACGCGCGGGGTGGGAACCATCACCGCCGAGGAGTGCGACACGTTCGGTGTGACGGGTCCGATCGCACGTGCATCAGGAATCGACTGGGACCTGCGGCGAGACATTCCTTACGAGGCTTACGACGAGCTCAGCTTCGAAGTTCCGACTCAGGAGCAGGGTGACGTCTACGCGCGCTATCAGGTGCGGATGGCCGAGATGGTGCAGTCGGTGGCATTGCTCGAGCAGATCGTCGAGAAGATGCCCGAAGGCGACTACAAGAACATGGACCCGAAGCTGACCCCGCCGCCTCGCAGTGAATTGAACCGCTCGATGGAGGCGGTCATCCATCATTTCAAGTTGGTTACACAGGGATACGTGGTCCCCGAGGGAGAGGCATACTTCCCGGTCGAGTCACCACGCGGTGAGCTCGGGGTTTTCGTGGTTTCGGATGGGGGAACCTCGCCGTATCGCTGCCACGTCAGGGACCCAAGCTTTTACAACCTTCAATCACTGCCGGTAATGGCCAAGGGTGGCCTGGTTGCCGATCTCATCGTATGCATCGCATCGCTCGATCCGATCATGGGAGGAGTCGACCGCTGATGGCCGAGGTCTCCTCGAAGAACATGAAGGTTCTTGTGGACCAGCACTATCTGGCGGCGACATCGATCGTGTCGAAGTACCCGAACTCCCGTTCTGCGGTTCTGCCGCTGCTCTTTCTGGTTCAAGGGATCGAGGGCCACGTCACCGATCAGGGAATGCGGGACGTTGCCGAACTGCTCGGTCTGACGCCCGCCGAGGTCCTCGCATCGGGCAGCTTTTACACGATGCTCAAGAAGAAACCAACCGGCGAGTACCTGATCTCGGTATGCCGGAACGTCTCGTGTGCTCATCGCGGAGCCTACAAAGTCATCAACGCGCTCAAGGAGCGTCTTGAGATCGAGCCGGGCGCTGTGACCGACGATGGCAGGTTCGAGTTCGAGATGGCGGAGTGCCTCGCCACCTGCGACGGTGCTCCGACGATGCAGATCAACTACGAGGATTTCTACGACGTCACACCGGAGCGGGCGGTCGAGCTTGTCGATCGAATCGAGCGAGGCGAGACGGTGACCAGCGCGCGCGGTGAGGCCCTTATGACTCAGCGCGAGGTGAGCTACGAGACAGCACTCGCCGGCGCACGGTTACCCGGTACCGCAGGCGATCACGAAGCTCGAACCGTCGGCGGCGAGTCACCACCCGAGGACATGAAGGTGGGCGACCGCCCCAAGCTCCGAGACGACGAGGGAAGCCATGGCGGCTAGTCAGGCACTCGTCGTGCGCAAGCGGCTAGTCGAGATCGCCGAGCCCTGGAAGCTCGATGCCTACGAGAACTCCGGAGGCTACCTGGCCGCTCGCGAAGTGGTGGGCACATCGGATCCCGAGGATGCACTGGAACTGGTCAAGGCCTCCGGTTTGCGCGGACGAGGTGGCGCTGGGTTCCCAACCGGAATGAAATGGTCGTTTGTCCCGAAGGACATCTTTCCGAAGTATCTCGTGATCAACCACGACGAGGGAGAGCCCGGCACGTTCAAGGATCGCGAGATGTTCGAACTGGATCCCCACCAGTTGCTCGAGGGGATGATGATCGCAGCCTTTGCCGTGGGTGCTTCGAAAGCCTTTATCTACTGTCGTGGCGAGTTCGCGCTCGGTTCCCGGCGAATGGACCAGGCGATCCGCTCCGCATACGACAAGGGCTACCTCGGGACGGGGATCTTCGGTTCCTCGTTCGACTTCGACGTCGTTCTTCACCGGGGCGCCGGCGCGTACATCTGCGGTGAGGAGTCGGCTCTGCTCGACTCGCTCGAGGGACACCGGGGTCAACCTCGCCTGAAGCCGCCGTTTCCCGCGGTGAAAGGACTCTACGGACAGCCCACGGTGGTGAACAACACAGAGACACTGTCGACACTCCCGCACATCTTCAACCACGGAGTCGAATGGTTTCGGCAGTGGGGGACCGAGAAGTCACCGGGCGTCAAGGTCTTCTCGGTATCGGGACACGTGAACAAGCCCGGCAACTACGAGGTTCCGCTCGGAACGAAGCTCAGCGACGTGTTGGAGCTGGCCGGCGGGATGTTGGACGGCAACGACTTCAAGGCGGTCATCCCGGGCGGAATCAGCGCGCCGCTGCTTACGACCACCGAAATCGCAATGGATTTCGAGACTCTCCAGGCCGAGGGCACGATGCTTGGCTCGGGGGCGATTGTCTTTATGGATCACACGACCTGCATGGTCAAGAATGCCCTCATCGCAGCGGAGTTCTACGAGCACGAGTCGTGCGGGAAGTGCACTCCGTGCCGGGAGGGCACCTGGTGGCAGGTGAAGGTGCTCGAGCGCATCGAGCACGGCGAGGGTCGTCAGGAGGATCTCGACCTTCTCCTCGACATGTGCAACCGGATGGACGGGCGCTGCTTCTGCCCACTCGGGGACACTGCGGCGTGGGCCGTCCGCAGCAACCTGCAGTTGTTCCGCGATGACTTCCAGGCACACATCGATGAAGGTCGCTGTACTTACGAGACGGACCACACCCTCGTAGGAGCGCGCAGCGGTGACACCGGTTTGGGAGACGCCGGCGTCACCCCGCAGCCATCGGAAGGCATCGGCTCCGATTCGGAGACAGGTTCTTGAGCGCCGCCGACTTGGTCACGCTGACCATCAACGGGCAGGAGGTCTCGGCTGAACCGGGCCGTAACTTGATCGACGTCGCCGAAGAGCTCGGCGTGTTCGTTCCGCGCTTCTGCTACCACCCGGGGATGAAGTCGGTGGCGGTGTGCCGGATGTGTCTCGTGCAGATCGAGGGACAGCGCAAGCTTCAGCCGGCCTGCTCGACACCGGTAGCGGACGGAATGGTCGTGAACACTCAGGAGGCCAGCGCGGTCGACGCTCAGGAGGGAATGCTCGAGTTCCTGCTGATCAACCATCCGCTCGACTGCCCCATCTGTGACCGCGGTGGGGAGTGTCCCCTCCAGGATCAGACCTACAAACACGGTCCGGGATCCTCGCGCTACACCGAACCCAAGCGGACGTACGAGAAGGCGCTCGAGATCTCGGATCTCGTCGTGCTCGATCGCGAGCGCTGCGTGCTCTGCTGGCGTTGCGTCCGTTTCAGTGACGAGATCGCCGGCGACGCGTTCATCCAACTCGTCGACCGGGGGCCGGGCACTCAGATCCTCACCTTTAACGACGAGCCTTTCGATAGCTACTTCTCGGGCAACACGATTCAGATATGTCCGGTTGGGGCTCTCACGAGCAAGCCGTACCGCTTCGTGTCGCGACCGTGGGATCTCAAGAGCGCGCCCAGCGTGTGCTCCTACTGCTCGGTCGGTTGTCCAATCACGAACGAATCACGTTACGAGAAGATGGTTCGCTGCCAGGCGCTTCCGAACGAGAACGTCAATGACTTCTGGATCTGCGACAAGGGCCGATTCGGCTACCACCACGTGGACTCGGAAGACCGCCTGAAGACTCCGCTCGAGCGCGGTTCGGACGACCAGTTCCAGGACGTGACCTGGGAGCACGCTCTGGAGAAGGTCGCGGAGAACCTCAAGGGCGGTGACCGGGTGGGAGTCATCGCGGGCGGGCATCTCACCACTGAGGACGCCTGGGCGATCGCCAAGCTTGCAAAGGACGTTATCGGGACACGCGATGTGGACTCACGCGTCACCGACGCCGGAGCACCCTACGCGGACGTTATGAGTAGCGGGCTGTCGCAGGCTGCGGGGTCGAGTGCCACCATCAACGACCTCGCAACGGCGCGGACTATCGTCTGGGTCGGCCCGGACCCTAAGGAAACGCTGCCCGTCCTTTACCTGAAACTGCGCGCAGCTGTGATCGATCACCACGCCAAGCTGATAGTCGTTTCACCCCGCCGTCTGTCGCTCGATGCCTTCGCCACCCACGTGGTGAGAAGCGAGGCGGGTGATGAGGCTCATACCGTGAACAGGCTCATGTCATTCCCGGCCGGTAACGACTTGGGCGAGCCGCTGGTGATCTGTTGGGGGCCGTCCTCGCCTGGTAGAGACGACCGCGAAACGGTTAGCGGCACTGGCCACACTTGGAGTTGCGCGGGAGGCAAAGTTGCTGATGTGCCCGCCGCATGCAGGTTCGCAAGGCTTGCTGGATATGGGAGTTCACCCTGAGCTCGACGCGGGTCACGAGATGTCGGGGGAGCCGGGAAGGGACACACGCGCGATCCTGCAAGCGGCCGCGGACGGCGAGCTCGACACGCTGCTGTTGTTCGGCGCCGATGTGATCGCCGACTTCCCGGACGCGGATCTTGCCGAGCGAGCTCTCCAGGGCGGGGCTCACGTCGTTACCGTCGAGCTCTTTCCTACAGCTACGGTTACTCGATCGGACATCGTGCTTCCAAGCGCCGCATATGCGGAGCGCGAGGGAACCTTCACGAACCTCGAACGCCGCATCCAGAAGTTGGAGCCTTTGCTGGTTCCTCCCGGAGCCACGCGCGAGCCTTGGCGAATCTGCGCAAGCCTCGCACGCCAGCTTGGTTCGGACTGGGGCTGGCACACCTTCGATGACGTCTGGAATGACATCAAGAGCAACGTGCGCACTCACGCACACATTGATACAGGACGTGCTCGCGGCCCGTGGACCGACCCCCGCTCCGTACTACGAGAGCGGGTACGAGATCGATCCGACTCATTCGGCAGGAGTGGTGGCGGGACCCGGCGGCCAATATCCGAAGGGATACCGATCGGGGACGCCGTTCCAGACCGGCCAGAACTGGCCGTTGTCCTGGGAGCTGCGCGGCTTCGAGGCGCGCCAGCGTCCGGGAATCCTTGCGAACACGCCAACCGGGGCGCGACCGGCCCTCGACGATGCACATCTCCCACATGCAGCTCCGACGCCCGGAGAGGAGAACACTGATGGATTCGTGCTCTACACCGGACGCTTGCTCTACGACGAAGGGACGATGGTCAGCAAGTCCACAGCGCTCAGTCATCTCGCGTCTTCCGCCTTCGTCGAATTGAACGAGGAGGATGCGAAAGGATCTCGGCCTGTCCGAAGGCGACGAGGCGGTCGTTCGAGCGAACGGGACGGCGGCACGCCTCGAGGTGCGGATCGCCGACATCGCACGGGGAGCGGTTTTCGTCCCCTACGACCAGCGTGATTTCCGGGCGAACACGCTGACGCCGGCGCCTCGCGTGACCGTTTCGAGAGGCGAGGGTTGATGGGCGCGATCGCAGACTTCATCGGAGGTCCCCAGGTAGTCATTGCGATCGTCAAGGTCGTCGTTGCGTTCGTGGCTCTGCTCGTTGCGACCCTGATGACCGTGTGGTTCGAGCGCAAGGTCATCGCGGACATGCAGGCGCGCATCGGGCCGAACCGATGGGGACCGTTCGGGCTTCTCCAAGCGCTGGCGGACGGAATGAAGCTGTTCTTCAAGGAGCAGGTACGACCTCGCTACGCGGACCGGTGGACCTATGGGCTCGCTCCGATAATGGCGGCGGTTCCCTCGTTCCTGGCCTTTGCGGTAATTCCCTTCGGCGACCACGTCACCGTCGCCGGTGAGCGGGTCGACTTCATAGTCAGCGACCTCAACATCGGTTTGCTCTTCTTCCTCGCAGCCGGTTCGATCGGGGTCTACGGAGTGGTGCTAGCAGGTTGGGCGTCGGGCTCGAAGTACCCACTGCTGGGTGGCATTCGCTCGACCGCACAGCTCATCTCTTACGAGATCGCGCTCGGTCTTTCGCTGGTTCCCATCGTCTTAGTCACGAACAGTCTCTCGACGGTCGAAATCGTTGCGGCCCAAGCCGGCTCGGTGGGAGAGGTCAACCTCTTCGACGGTACGTTCCTGCAGCGGCTGTCCGAGTTCTTCGAGGTCATCCCCAACTGGTACATCTGGTCGCAATGGCCGGCGTTCCTCTTGTTCATGATCGCCGGGATCGCCGAAACCAACCGGGCGCCGTTCGACCTCCCGGAGGCCGAGACGGAACTCATCGCCGGATTTCACACCGAATACTCGGGGATTCGGTTCGCGTTGTTCTTCCTCGGCGAGTACATCCATGTCGTCGTCATTTCCGCCATGGCCGTGACGCTGTTCTTCGGCGGCTGGAACGGGCCGATCATCGACGAGTTCCTGCCTTGGCTCTGGCCCGTTGTCTGGTTCCTCGTAAAGACGATCGCCTTCGTCTACCTCTTCATCTGGCTTCGGGCGACTCTTCCTCGCCTGAGGTACGACCGATTGATGTGGCTTGGTTGGAAGCGGCTGATTCCCGCCGGGCTTCTGTGGATCATGGTCACCGCCGTGGTGAACGTCAATCCCGAAGGCGCCGACGAGCAACTGCTGCGGAACATACGACTGGGCGTGTTCGGCGGTCTGTTCCTGCTGGTTCTGTTCATCGTTGCAAAGGGCGATCCGAGGCTGAAGGAGATCGTTACGCCGGAGCGCCCACGCTCGCGCCGGAACCCGAAGCGGAGGGTGAAGAGTGGCACTGCCTGAGATCTTGACCGGCATGAAGGTCGTCATCCGCAATGTCTTCAAAGGTAAGGAGACGTTGTCCTACCCGGAAGTACGTCGGCAACCCTGGCCTCGGTTCAAAGGACGACACATCCTGGACAGGCATCCCGATGGACTCGAGAAGTGCATCGGCTGCGAACTGTGCGCGGGGGCCTGTCCCGCCGACGCCATCTACGTGGTGGGGGCCGAGAACAAGTCGGGGGCGCGCTTCTCTCCCGGAGAGCGGTACGCGCAGATCTACCAGATCAACTACCTTCGCTGCATCTTCTGCGGCCTGTGCGTCGAGGCCTGCCCGACTGAAGCGTTGTTGATGACGACCGAGTACGAGATCTCGGGTACGACGCGCGATGACCTCGTCTACACCAAAGAGCAATTGATCATCGATACGCCGATCAAGCGGCACTGGGAGACAAAGGTCGAGTACAGCCCGGACCGCATGACCAAGCAGAAAGTCGATCGAGACGGAGCATCCTCGTGAGCCTCGATATCGTCGTCTTCGGGGCCATGTTCGTCGTGACGCTGGGCGCTGGAATGGCGATGCTGTTCGCTCGCAATGCGGTGCACGTCGCGTTGTTCCTCGTCCTCAGCCAGGTCGGCCTCGCGGTGGCGTTTCTGCTCCAGGGCGCCTTCTTCGTGGCGGCGGTTCAGATCATCATCTATGCCGGCGCAATCATGGTCCTCTTTCTCTTCGTCATCATGCTGCTGGGTGTTGATCGCCGGGAGGCACTCGACGAGCCCCTGAAGGCCCAGCGACCGCTGGCTCTAGCTCTGGGCGTGCTCTTGGCCGCACAGGTTCTCTACGTTGCCTGGCAAGGGGTGGACCTTGCGTTCGTTAACGGCGGGGAGGCGGCCATCCAGGAGGTCAACTCAGACCCCGGCAATGTCCTTGGTATCGCACGGGTGCTCTTTGGTCGATACGTTCTTCCGTTCGAGATCACGTCGGTGCTCCTGATCGTGGCGGTCGTCGGCGTGATGGTGCTCGCCCGACAGATCTCTTCGGTGTCTCCGAAGCAGGAGGCTGATGCGCAGCAGCAACCGGAGACGGAGGAGGTGGCCGTATGACGGAGGTCCCTCCGGGCTACTTCCTCGCGCTGGCCGGACTCCTGTTCACGATCGGAGTCGTGGGCGTGCTGGTTCGTCGTAACGCGATCGTCATCTTCATGTTCATCGAGCTGATGCTCAACGCGGTGAACCTGTTCTTCGTCACGTTCGCTCGCATGCAAGGAAATCTAGAGGGCCAGGTGCTCGTGTTCTTCGTGCTGGTTGTCGCCGCGGCCGAGGTGGTCGTCGGCCTTGCTCTGATCCTGCTCATCGCTCGGCGAAGGGCATCTCTCGACGTCGACAACGTCAGGCTCTTGAAGTGGTGATCCGGTGAACGCACCATCCGGGTTCTCGTTCCTGGCCGCCGCCGTCATCGGCGTCCCTCTGGCGAGCGCCGTCCTCCTCATGCTCTTCGGCAAGAGGCTGGGCAAGATGTCTGCTTACGTCGCTTCGGCAGCGATTGGTCTTTCCTTCCTGAGCGGGTTGATCCTGTTCTTTCGAATGCTCGGCGAAGAGAGCGAGGAGCGCTCGTTCGTCATCAAGTTGTTCGACTGGATTACCGTCGGCGACTTCCAAGCGAACGCTGAGCTTCTTCTCGATCCTTTGAGCATCGTGATGGTGCTCGTCGTGTCGGGGGTGGGGGCGCTCATCCACGTCTACTCCATCGGCTACATGGACGGAGACGATCGATACTCGCGTTTCTTTGCATACCTGAATCTGTTCTGCGCGGCGATGCTCATTCTCGTTCTGGCCGACAACCTCGTCCTGTTGTTCGTTGGCTGGGAGGGCGTGGGACTGTGCTCCTATCTGTTGATCGGATTCTGGTTCGAACGAGAGACGGCCGCTGCGGCGGCGAAAAAGGCGTTCATCGTCAACCGCATCGGTGACTTCTCGTTTCTGCTCGGCATCTTCTTGATCGCGGACGAGATCGGAAGCCTCAGTGTCAGTGACATCAACGCAGGGGCAGCAACGATGGGCGCGACGCTCGCGACCGTGGGTGCCCTGTTGCTGTTCGGAGGCGCTACGGGAAAGAGCGCTCAGATTCCCCTCTACGTGTGGCTTCCCGATGCCATGGAGGGTCCGACTCCAGTCTCCGCTCTGATTCATGCAGCGACGATGGTGACGGCGGGCGTGTACGTGGTCGTTCGTTTCAGCCCTCTCTTCGAGGCCGGGGGAGCTACCGCGCTGACCGTGGTGGCCTGGATCGGCGCGCTGACCGCGCTCTGGGCGGCACTCATGGCGGCGTTTGAGTACGACATCAAACGCGTTCTCGCGTACTCGACCATCAGCCAGCTCGGCTACATGTTCATCGCGAGCGGGGTCGCTGGGTATTCGATCGGAATCTTCCACCTCGTGACTCACGCGTTCTTCAAGGCGCTGATGTTCTTGGGGGCCGGGGCGGTGATGCACGCTCTCGCGGGCGAAACGGACATGCGAAAGATGGGCGGTCTCAGAAAGGCGATGCCCGTTGTCGGCTTGACGTTTGCCGCCGGCTGGCTCGCAATCTCTGGAATCTTCCCGTTCGCCGGCTTCTGGTCCAAGGACGCCATCCTGGCCGTCGCGTGGGAGCACGATGAGTACACGCTGTGGGGGCTTGGACTTCTGACGGCCGCCCTGACCGCGTTCTACATGTCCCGCATGTACTTCCGCGTTTTCGAGGGCGACCTCAAAGTGCCCAGTGGGGTGCACGTGCACGACGCGCCTCGGACGATGGCAGCGGCGCTTGTTCCCCTCGGACTGCTGGCGGTTGTCGGAGGGTTCATAAACCTGCCAGGCGTACTCACGTTGGAGCATTTCCTCGAACCGGTTCTCGGAGAGCCAGAGGTCCCTCACGGACTCATGGCCTGGGTGCTGGCGTTGGAGGCTCTGGCCGTAGCGATCGCGGGCATCCTCGTTGCCAGGGCCCTTTACCTGAAGCGCGAAGGAGCCGCGCGTCGCGAGCGTCTGGCGGCCATCGCCCCCTGGTTCGTCAACGCGGCGCGTGACAAGTTCTATGTGGACCGTCTGTACGACCGGGTAATCGTGGCTCCGGGCAAGGCCTTTGCCAGCTTCTGTGCCGGCTATCTTCGACACTCGCGTCATCGATGGGCTAGTGAACGGCGTCGCATGGGTGGTCGGTAGCTCGTCGCGCAATGGCCGTCACGTGCAGACGGGGTACGTGCGCAACTACGCGGTCGCTCTCCTGCTCGGAGTCGTTGTCGTCGTGTCGTTCATGTTCGTCAGAGTGGCTACGTGATGTCTGACTTCCCGTTCCTCGACGTCGTCATCTTCCTGCCCCTTGTCTCCGCGATTTTGATCGGGTTCCTGCCCAAGGAAAACGTGACAGTGCTTCGCTATGCCGCTCTGGCCGCAACAGTCGTCACGTTCTTGGTGTCGCTGGGAATTCTTGCGAACTTCGACGTAGGGGACTCGGGTTTTCAGTTGGGCAGCAGCGCTCAATGGATTCCCGAATGGGGGATCGGTTACATCACGGGTGTCGACGGCATCAGCGTTTGGCTGGTGCTGCTCACGACATTCCTGACGCCGCTCGCGGTTCTGGCCTCGTGGTCGGTAACCGAGCGGGTAAACCGTTCTTTATCTTTCTACTGGCTCTCGAGACAGGGATGTTGGGCGTGTTCTCGTCACTCGACATGTTCCTGTTCTATGTGTTCTGGGAGGTCACGCTCGTACCGATGTACCTCCTCATCGGAATGTGGGGGTACGGAAACCGCATCTACGCTGCGATGAAGTTCTTCCTGTTCACGCTGGCGGGATCTCTGCTGATGCTCGTTGCGATTCTGTACATGTACTTCGCCGTGGGCGGAGAGCCAACCTTTAGCTACCAGGAGCTGCTCGGAACGCCGCTTGCTCTCGACGTTCAACGCTTGTTGTTCCTCGGGTTCTTTGCGTCCTTCGCTGTAAAGGTTCCGCTCGTCCCTCTGCATACGTGGCTTCCGGACGCGCATACGGAGGCACCGACCGCCGGCTCCATCCTTCTTGCCGCCGTGCTGCTGAAGATGGGGACCTACGGACTTCTCAGATTTGCGATTCCACTCTTTCCCGATGCAGCGCGCGAGCTGGTTCCCTTGGTCATGACGCTTGCGATCATCGGGATCGTCTACGGCGCTCTGGTTGCGATCATGCAGAAGGACCTGAAACGACTCGTCGCCTACTCATCGATCGCCCACCTTGGATTCGTCGTGCTCGGAATGTTCGTTGGCACGATCCAGGGAATGAGCGGCGGAATCCTTCAGATGATCAACCATGGTCTTTCGACTGGCGCGCTTTTCATGCTCGTGGGAGCGCTGTACGACCGGCGCCACACTCGCCTGATCGCGGACTACGGGGGCCTGGCAAAGTCGGTGCCGGTGCTTGCAGGTGTCTTTCTGTTCGTGACGATGTCCTCCATCGGACTGCCCGGCCTTAACGGGTTCATCGGCGAGTTCTTGATTCTGCTCGGCACGTTCTTCGGTTATCGCTGGTGGGTCGTTCCGGCGACCTTCGGCGTCGTGCTAGCTGCGATCTATCTGCTGTGGGCCTACCGCCGCGTTTTTCACGGACCGGTGACGAACGAAGCCAACAGGAACCTGCCCGATGTGAACGTGCGCGAGTGGCTGATGCTGGCCCCCGTGATGGCGCTGATCGTCCTTATCGGGGTCTACCCAAAGCCATTCCTCGAGCGAATCGAGCCGGCTGCCGAGAAAGTTGTAACGCAGCTACGAGACTCATCGATGATTCCCGGACAGGTGGAGGAAGCCGTTGGGCCTTAACCCCCCCGACATCGAGCTCCTCGGAATCGCGCCGGAGATAGCGCTTGTGATCGGCGCGCTCCTGATCCTGATCGTCGATGCCATCATCGGAGAGGGCACGAACAAATGGCACCTCTGGATGCTGTCGACGATCACCCTTGGGCTTTCGATCTTCTTTGCCGCCCAGGCATGGGGCACCAACGAGCTGCAAATGGGAGACATGATCGCGGTGGATGGCTTTGCCACTTTCGTCAAGATCACTCTTGCCGTCTTCGCTCTCCTGACCGTCTGGCTGTCACGTGGATATCTCCACCGCGACGGCATCGAGGAGTCGGAGTTTTACGCGCTCCTTCTGTTCTCGGTTGCGGGCATGATGGTGATGGCGTCTGCCGCCGACTTGATAATGGTCTTCCTGGCGCTCGAGACCTTCTCTCTTGCGCTGTACGTATTGGTTGGATTCCGCCGCACATCGCTCACCGGGCAGGAGTCGGCGATGAAGTATTTCTTGCTCGGAGCGTTTTCGTCGGCGTTCTTCTTGCTCGGGATCGCTTTCGTGTACGGGGCGATCGGCTCGACGCAGATGTATGGGAGCTCGGCCGAGGGAGCGAGTATCCAGGGCATCGCTACGACCCTCATCAGTCTTCCTGCCGGTGACTTCACGTTGCTCGTCATCGCCACGGGCCTCCTCATCGTCGGCCTGGGCTTCAAGGTCGCCGCGGTTCCCTTCCATATGTGGACGCCCGACGCTTATCAGGGGGCTCCTGCTCCGGTTACCGGATTCATGGCCGCGGCCACGAAACTCGCGGGGTTCGCCGCCCTCATCCGTTTGCTGGACGCCATCCTCTTTCCTCTGCGGACCGATTGGCGTCCACTGTTGCTCGGGATCGCAGTTCTCACCATGGTTGTGGGCTCGGTTCTTGCGATCGTTCAGGAGGACCTCAAACGTCTGCTCGCGTACTCGTCAATCGCGCACGCGGGCTTCGTCTTGACCGGCATCGTCGCAACCAACGACCGAGGAGTGTCGGGCTCGCTGTTCTACCTCGCGACCTATGGCATAACCGTCCTGGGAGCGTTTGCCGTCATAGCGTTCCTCGGGGGCCGGGACGAGCGACGCACGAAAGTGGACGACTTCCGCGGTCTCTTCTACGACAGCCCTCTGCTGGCGGGCGCTCTGACACTGTTCCTGTTGTCTCTTGCGGGAGTGCCCGCGACTGTGGGTTTCGTGGGAAAACTCGTCGTCTTTGGAGCGGCGGTCGAGGCGGGCTACTCGTGGCTCGTAGTCGTTGGCGTTTTGTCGAGTGCGGTTGCGGCGTTCTTCTATCTGAGGGTTCTCGTCGTCATGTACATGCAGGAAGGGGAGACGAAGCGAGAGCCGTCAGAGTCCGGGGGCCTGGCAGTGGGGGTGATCGCTCTGGCGGCAGTCGCAACCGTCGCGCTTGGGCTCTACTGGAGTCCACTCATCGACTTCGCGGAGCGAGCGACCTTCTTCTTCTCCGCCGGATAGGTCGAATCAGCTCAGCGATCCTGACGTCGGCACCGTTTCCGTCGGCTTCCCGCCAAGCGACACGTAGGCTCGCGCTAGAGCCACGACGCCGATGAGGGTTGACACGGTTCCAACCGCGCCCAGTGCCTCCCACCCAAGCCCAAGTTCTCGATCCCACCGCAGCTCTGTCCCCGCCTGAACGAAGGCGTTCGGCACGATGAAGGTGATCGCGAAGATCGTGCCGATGGTTACTCGATGCCCGCGGCTCAGGGCCACGCTGCTTCTTAGCGCCGGAACAGGCCAGGCCCGCTCCTGGATCGCTGCAGTTTGGGACAGCCCCAGCATCCCTCCAAGGACGAGTCCGCCGACTATGAGAGCGAGCAGACCAAGAAGGATCGCGGCGAACGTGACGAACGACGTGAGGATCAAGCGCCAGAACACGCCCCGCCTGAAGGCCAGCTTGACCCACTCGTCGGCGGTGCGTTGCTCTTGGCTCGAGGCGGCCAGGGTGAGCGCGATCTGCACGAAGGCGGACACGACTGCGAGCAGGAGAACCCCAAACAACGGAGGCGTCATCCACCTCGTCGGGCATGCTCGACAAGGCCCCGAAGATCAGCAGCTCCAAGAGCAGCAGCACCGCCAAGCGGGGGTCTGAAGTAGGTCCTTTAGTCCTGTAGACCATAAGGCTCCCGGGCCGCAATTGCGGCGGGGGTTGGCGTGGCTGCTCCATGGCCCGATCCTACGCGCTCGCCCTTGCCGTTCTTAGATACGACGCCTCCAGCTCCGCACGGCGATGAATGCAACGGCCGACCACACCACCGCCAGCACCAAAGCCATGCCGGCGAGGTAGTTGTTGGGCAGGGCGCTTGGATTGTCTGATCTCAACCCGTAGCCCCGCACCAACGGCCAGCTGGTGAGAACGATGATGGCGCTCGCGATCAGGCCACTTTGGAAGGGGGCTCGAAAACGCAGGGGTATGCGGCCGACCACGAGCGCGCCGACGGCAAACGTCACAGGGGCAACCACTAGGTCGTGGACGATCAAGGAGCCGGTGAACCATCGGATCCAATGGTCAGGATTGGTCCGGGATGCATTGTCGAACAGGCCCCAGACTCCGTAGCCCATGACCACCCAGCCAAGCGCAACGCAGACCCAGAAGTACCGACGGTTCCGGATCGAGGTTGTCATAGCACGATCAACTCACTTACCCACTTCGTTTGCATCACGCCAGGTCGATTGGGGCCGACGAGTCGCACTGGAAAGCCGTGATCTATGTGAAGTGCACCGCCGTTGCAGCGAAGAGCCAGGAGCGTATCGGGATCGTCGGCATGAGAGGAGTTGAGCATCGATTCCCGGTAGAGCCCATCGGGCTGAAGGGACACCACTCGAACCGAGTGTCCGGTGCCGACTCCCGCCAACTCGAGAATCTCGCGGACAGCGATCCCCTCCCAGCGGACAGTCGCACTCCAGCCCTCGACGCAGGAGATCGGAAGTGTCGCCTCGTGCTGTGGCAGGGAGCGAAGCTCATCGGGTGCCAGGCTAAGCTCCCGCTCGACCCGGCCACTGACCTTCAACGAGTAGCGAGGGTCGCGCGCGACCTCGAGGACTTTGGCGGAGAACGCCGACTTGTTTACGGGGAAACCCTGTGGTCCGACGTCCGGCCGCCTCGGCGCGAGTACCGCCAGCCGGTTCAGCGGCGTGAGCGTTTGACCAACGGTGGTAAGTGTGAGGACTCCCGCGGTGGCCGCAATGACTCCAAGAAAGCCCCGGCGGGTGAGAGCTCCACTCGTGGTTGCCTGGAGCCTCGCCGGGTCGCGCCGTGACAGCTCGGCGCGAACGATGGACGCCTTGGCTCCGATGTGCACTATCAGTGCCCCCATCGTCACCCAGGAGGCCCAGTAGTGGGCCGCTGGAAAGAAGAACTGCCACGGATACCAGAGGCTGATGTTCGCTATACCGCTGAAAAGTAGGAACACACTTCCAGCCACAAGGGGAAACAGAGAAGCACGTTCGACGAAATGGGTCAGGTTCTTGAGTGGGGGCCATTGCCACAACCGCGGATAGACGGTCCACAGCTTTCCGAGCAGTAGCGGAATCGAAATGATCCCCGTCGCGACGTGAAGGCCTTGAGTCACTCGGTAAAGACCTGCTGGACGGGAGGGCCAGATAAACCACGAGGGCGGTTGTTGGATGAAGTGACTCAGCACACCCGTCAGGAAGCAGATCGTAAATGCGATCCCCAAAGCGATGCCGAGAAGAGCGGCGGTTCGTTGTGAATGCAATGGACTGGTGAACGCGCCGTCTTTGAAGGGGCCTCTTTGGGGCCGCCGCAATGCTCTCATCGGCACTTCAAATGGGCGAACCACCGTTCTTCCGCCGACCAGATCTCCTCGAGACGGAAACCCGCGCTGAACGCAACGTCCGCAATGTCGTCAACTCCTACACGCGCCCACGGAATGGGCGAGGAGATGCGATCTCCACATTCGATCCTGACGCTTAGTGTTCGGGTGGATATCCCAGGTGCGTCAACCTCCGCCAGCACGCACCCGTCCCGACGCAACAACTCGCCCAGCCGAACGAGCAGGGCGTGGGAGTTTCCACCGATCCCGATATTTCCGTCGAGCAGGAGCGCCGAGGCCCAACGACCCGCGGCCGGAACGCGCTCGAAAATCGAGCGGTGTAGCACTGGCGCTCCACGTCGAACCGCGATGTCCACAGCACTGGGAGCAACGTCCACGCCGAGCGCGATACGCCCACTTTCGATCAGAGCCAGAACGTGGCGGCCCGGTCCACATCCGACATCCAGTACCGGAGACGGTGCGCGTCTCAGGAGGTCGTACTCCGCAAGCGAGGGCGCCGACATGTAGCGATCGACTTCGAGCTTCATCACGAATGGGTAATCCATCACGAGTTGAGCTGTCACACCCCGCTCCTCTCCATGCCGAGATCGAGACCTCTGAGGGTCGCGGCGAAGTGACCATCCACGGCCTGCGTCGCAACATCGATAGCGTCGGAGAAGTAGTCGACATCGTTCATCATGGGCAGGGTTGCCACCCGCAGACCGAGTGCTTCGAGCCGTCGCTGTTGAGCTGCGCCGGTCCACGCGGTGCTCATAGGCACACCGGCGAATGCCGAGGGAAACGACCTCACGAGTCCGACGGCCCAGAATCCACCGTCGACGGCGTGACCGAGCACTGCGTCCGTCTTCTCGAGGGCCGCAAGAGAGTCGTTCAACAGAGCCGCCGTCAGTTGAGGAGTGTCCATTCCGATGAGAAGTGCGGGTTCGGAAACGTCAACGAAGGCGGCGCCGAGTCGCTCGTCCAATCCCCGGCCACGTTGGACGACGACCTCGAAGCCCGAGGGCAGCCAATCCCCGACATCTCCGTCGAGAGCAACCACTCTCCGGCAGGCGCGACTCCCGGCGACGGCTTCGAGGGTGTCCTGCAATGCTGCTGCAGCGAGAAGCGCGGCCTGGTCGGGGGTGCAGGGCGGAGAGAGACGCGTCTTGCAGCGTCCCGGCTCGGGGGCCTTGGCGATCACGATGACCGTGTCGACAGACCTCATGCTTGACGAAGGACCCGCCTCATATCCGCAATCGTCCTCAAGGTTCCGCGCGCGGTCCCCGTCACCTTGGAGCGGCCCTCGCGTCGAGCGTAGGTGACGTCGGTTGTACCGATCCGCCAGCCCACGGCGTGTCCCTTGAGCACCATTTCCAGCGGCCAGCCGAATCGCCGGTCCCGCAGATCGAGTGCGAGAAGCTCGCTCCTCCGAGCTGCACGCATCGGCCCCAGGTCACTCACGGTCAGTCCCGTCTTTCGGCTGACAATCCGGGCGAGCGCGCGGTTCGCGACGCGAGCATGCAGCGGCCATGCGCCGTTCTCAGGGCACCGGATGCCGATCATCAGATCGACGTCGTCGTTCGCGATCGGATCGGTAACGCGGGGAAGCTCGTCCGCATCGAGCGACCCATCGCAGTCCATGAATGCCACGACCTCAGATTGGGCCGCCACGAGCCCCGCCCAGCATGCCGCCCCGAAACCCGTCAGAGGTTGGCACACGACCCGCGCCCCGAGCGCTTCTGCTATGCGACCGGAATCATCTGTCGAGCCGTTGTCAACGACCAGAGGCTCGAATCCGTCCGGCAGTCGCGCAAGAACCTTCGGGATAGCCATTGCCTCGTTGAGCACTGGCAGGATTACGTCGGGCATTACTGCAACTTACCGATGACATCGCTGCTGAGGCCTCGAAAAGTCATTACGAGTTGCTGAACACTGTACGCGAGGTGCTCTTTTCAGTGTCGGGACTCCGTACCCTGAGGTTATGAACGTGCGACTGGACGACTCGCGCCACGAAATCGAGATCCAACTCGAGCCCGCGAGGTTTGCGCGCCGGGACGCGACGGTGGTGTTCGCATGGGTTGTATTGATCGCCGGTGTTTCAGTGGGTGGACGGATCATCAACGAAAGCTTCGCAACTAACCTTCTTGCTCCACCTCTGTTCGGAAGGTTCGACATACGGCTTGGACCGGCAACCCTTATTGCAGCGGCGGTGGGCGTCATTGTCGTCTGGTGGGGCCCTCGAGTCGCCGCAATCCTCCCATGGCGATTACTGCTCGTCGTGACGACGACCGTGGCAGCGGTCTGGGCTGTGTCCTTGGCGTTGCTGGATGGGGTCGATGCGTTGAGCGCGCCGCTGACAGGACCTCACGACTACCTTGCCTCGGTCGGGCGAGTCGACTCGCCGGGGGTATCTCCTCGAATCGTTTGTCGATCGACTGGAGACCTTCTCGCTACACGTGCAAGGACATCCTCCTGGGATGGTTCTGACTCTCTGGGGTTTGGCGCGGGTCGGTCTGGGCGGGGCCAGCTGGGCAACCGTTCTCGTGATCGTCTCGGGAGCCTCGGCGTCGGCCGCGCTCTTGCTGGTGGTGAAGTCCACGGTGGGAGAATTCACGGCGCGCAACCTGGCCCCTTTCCTCGTGCTGTCGCCCGCCGCGATCTGGATCGCCACCTCGGCCGACGCGTTCTTCATGGGAGTCGGCGCGTGGGGAATGGCACTGCTCGCTCTCGGCGCGCAGTGCAGGTCGGACTACCTGGCGCTGGGGGGTGGCGTTGTACTCGGTCTTCTCCTCTTTCTCTCCTACGGGGCGGCCGCACTCGCCCCGGTGGCGCTCGTCGTCGCTTGGGTGCACAGGCAGCCTTCGCCCGTTGCTGGTCGCGTTGGCTGGAGTGCTCGTAGTCATGCTGCTCTTCGCGGCCGGGGGCTTCTGGTGGTTCGAGGGATTGTCGGGCACGGTGGCGAGGTACGAGGCGGGGGTTTCGTCGCAGCGACCGTTGGCTTGGTTCGGCCTCGCGAACCTTGGTGCATTCGCTCTCGTTCTGGGTCCAGCCACGGCGATTGGACTGGCTCGGCTGCCCCGAGCGCCGGCCGCGGTGCTGACCTGGGCGGCCCTCGCCGGAGTGATTGCGGCAAATCTGAGCGGCCTGTCCAAGGGGGAGGTCGAGCGGATCTGGTTGATCTTCGTTCCCTGGATCCTGGTGGTCTGCGCGACCTTCGACTTACGGCGTGCCCGTGGAATGCTTGCCCTGCAGGGGCTTGTGGCGCTTGCGATCCAATCTGGAGTGAGGACACCGTGGTGAGCGTGGGTTCGGCCGAGACCAACGACAGGCCACTCGTCTTGTTGGTCGAGGATGACGAGACGGTATCGGAGGTCGTCGAGCGCTACCTCGAGCGTGAGGGTTTTCACGTCGAGGTCATCGCAGATGGCGCGGAGGCGGTCAGTCGGTTTGACGAGAACGTCGACCTGATCGTCCTCGACATCATGCTTCCGAGCATTGATGGGCTCGAGGTCTGCCGGCAGCTTCGCAACAAGAGTGCTGTGCCGATCATCATGTTGACTGCACTCGGCGACGAGAGCGACCGGATCATGGGGCTGGAGCTCGGTGCCGACGACTATCTGGCCAAGCCATTCTCCCCGCGCGAGCTGACAGCTCGAGTTAAGTCAGTGTTGCGACGAGCCAACGGCACACTGGCTCCACAGATCGCACAGGGTGAGCTGAAGGCCGGCGCCATCTCTTTGAGTCTTGATGCTCACGAGGTTGCCGTGGGGGGCAAATCCGTGGTGCTGACATCCCGCGAGTTCGAGCTGCTGGCCTTTTTGATGATGCATCCTCGGCGTGTCTTCACCGCGAGGAGCTCCTCGAACGAGTTTGGGGATACTCCTTCGGTGACAAGTCGACAGTGACGGTGCACGTGCGGAGGTTGCGAGAAAAGGTCGAGGACGATCCCGCCCAACCCAGACACATCGCGACGGTCTGGGGCTTGGGCTACAGGTTCGACTCATGAATCGCAGGTTGCCGATAGTCCTTGTGGGAGGTGCCCTTGCTACGACGCTCACCGGTGCTGCTCTCGATCTACCCTTGCGGGACTCCTTGCTACTTGCCGTCTATGCGGGACTCGGAGCTCTCGTCGCCGGACTCCTCGGCGTGTTCGTCACTCACCGGCTTCGGCGCCGGTCGATCGCGGTGCTCGCGTCGATTGCATGCATTACTGCCGTCGCGGCGGTGGCGCTGGGAGCGCTTGTGGCCTCGCGCGCGATGTTCATCTCGCAGCACGATCTCAACGCGCTGGCGGTCGTATTGGTCGCCTCTGGCACCATCGGCGTCGCTCTGGCTCTCGTACTCGGCCATCTAATTTCGGATGCTCGTCATTCATTGTCCGCGGCGACGAGGCGAATCGGCGAGGGTGATTTCTCGCCGGCTGTCAAGCCTCCCGCTCCCGCCGAGTTCGCAGCCCTGGCGGACGAGCTCGACCAAATGTCCGAGCGTCTGCAGAAAGCTCAGCTGCGCGAACGCGCACTCGAGGCGTCGCGGCGGGAGCTCGTAGCTTGGGTGAGCCACGATCTGCGAACTCCGCTTGCAGGGATTCGAGCCATGGCGGAGGCACTCGAGGACGGCGTCGTGAACGACGAGGGCACTGTCGCTCGGTATCACGTCGCCATCCGAACGGAAGTTGATCGTCTTTCGGGGCTCGTCGACGACCTCTTCGAACTAGTCGCGTCACGGCGGGAAGCTTGATTCTCGAACTTGAACGAGTGTCCCTAGGCGATCTCGTGTCCGACGCGCTGTCGTCCGCGTCGAGCCTCGCATCGGCCAAGGGAGTGCGGCTCGAAGGGCAGCTGACCGGCACATCTCCGGAGCTCGACCTTTCTGCACGAGACATGGGCCGCGTGCTTAGGAACCTGCTAGAGAACGCGATCCGGCACACGCCGAGCGAGGGGCTCGTTCATGTGGAGGCCGGTGCCGATCGAAGTCATGCTTACGTGAGGGTGGCGGACCAATGTGGGGGCATCCCCGAGGCTGATGTCGAGCGCGTCTTCGACGCCGCGTTCCGGGGCCAGGCGGCTCGCACACCGAGCGATGGCAGGGGAGGACTGGGGCTTGCAATCGCGCGAGGGATTGTCGAGGCCCATCACGGCGACATCAGCGTGCACAACGACAATGGGGGCTGTGAATTCACCGTCCGCTTACCAATGCGGGTCGATACCTCATGAGGATTCTCGTAACCGGGGGGGCCGGTTTCATCGGCTCTCACGTTGTCGACGCGCTCGTGGAGGACGGTCATGAGGTGGTCGTCGTCGACGTCCTGTTGCCGAAGGCGCATGGCCACGAGCTCACCTACCTGAATGGAGCCGCGACCTACCACCGGGTCGATGTCCGCGATGTAGGGGCGCTCGAGGTGCTCGTGTGCGGCTGTGAGGCGGTTTCCCATCAGGCGGCAATGGTGGGTCTCGGGCAGGACTTCTCCGACGTCACCGACTACGTGAGCCACAACGACCTCGGCACCGCGGCGCTGCTTGCGGCTCTGCACGCAACGGGCTTCACCGGCCGGCTTGTCGTTGCAAGCAGCATGGTGGTCTACGGAGAGGGCGCATATCGCTGTGGCGTGCACGGCGATCAGAAACCCGGCCCCCGTTCGCGCGACGATCTCGATGTCGGTCGTTGGGATCCGGCCTGCTTGCAATGCGGACGAGCCCTGACGCCCATGCCCACCACCGAGAGCCAGCCGCCCGACCCGAGAAACGTGTACGCCGCGACCAAGCTCCATCAGGAGCACCTCGGGCTCCTCTTCGGGCGAGAAACGGGGGCCTCGGTCGTCGCGCTCCGCTACCACAACGTCTATGGACCCCGGATGCCACGCGACACGCCCTACGCGGGTGTCGCGAGCATTTTCCGATCGTCGCTCGAGCGGGGCGACTCCCCCAGGGTTTTCGAGGATGGACGTCAGCTGCGTGACTTCGTCCACGTAGAGGATGTGGCGAGAGCGAACGTGGCCGCCCTGAGCGATGCCAGCGCCGAGGGTTGCTACAACATTGCATCGGGCGACCCGCACACCATCGCCGAGATGGCCGGCGCCCTCACCGCCTCGTTCGATCCCAGGCGCGCTCCCGAGGTGACCGGTGACTTCCGGCTTGGGGACGTCCGACACGTGACGGGCTCACCGGAGAGAGCCCACCGCGAGCTCGGCTGGCGTCCCGAGATCGACTTCAACGACGGAATGCGGTCTTTCGCCCGTCAACCGATGCTCCTTCGTCGCTAGAACGGACCTCCTGGTAGGGGCTTCGACATCTGACCCAGCGAGAGAGCTTCGCGAGCCCTGTTCTGATTCACGAACGAACGAACCATCCGCCTAGCCGGGGGCCTGTGCGTGATAGTTTTCGGCAGGTGAACAGGGGCTTTCCTGCGTTTATGCGGGCTGCGAGGACCCATTGCGTTAGCCGGGGGAGGCCACTGGATTCCCCACATTCAGTGCCGCACGGTCGAGGCTTGGGACCAGCGCGCACCGGATTGACGGTATCGATGCGAACGGGAGCGAGACAAGCAAGTGCCTGAGGGTTACTTCGGGAGCTACGTGACTATCGGAATATTTGCCATAGTCGGACTCGTTCTCGTGTTCGGCACCCTCGCCCTCACGCGTCTGCTGAGGCCCAACGTCCCCACCAGGGCAAAGACCCTGACCTACGAATCGGGTATCGACCCGATCGGCACCGGGTGGGCGCAGGCGAACGTCCGCTATTACGTGTTCGCCTTGCTGTTCGTGATCTTCGACGTCGAGGCCGTCTTCCTCTTTCCCTGGGCGACCGTCTTCGAGGATCTCGGGACCCAGGCGTTCATCGAAATGGTGATCTTCATCGGGATTCTGGCCCTTGCCTTGCTCTATGCGGTCAGGAAGCGGGTGCTCGAGTGGCTCTGATCGAGAAGGTCAAGCTTCCGAAGCCGGTCTCCTGGGCCCTCAACTGGAGCCGGCAGTACTCGCTCTGGATGCTCCAGTTCGGGCTTGCGTGTTGTGCCATCGAGATGGGCGCGGCGATCGCGACGAAATTCGACCTCATCCGGTTCGGAGTGATCCCCTTCCCGGCCTCGCCCCGGCAGGCAGACCTGATGGTCGTCGCCGGCACGGTGACCGACAAGATGGCCGCGCCGATTCGTCGTGTCTACGATCAAATGCCCGAGCCGAAGTACGTGGTCTCGATGGGATCGTGCGCGAACTGTGGTGGCCCCTACTGGGACAGCTACTCCGTCACCAAGGGCGTCGACCAGATCATTCCCGTCGACGTGTACGTCCCGGGCTGCCCGCCGCGTCCCGAGGCCCTGCTGCAAGGCATCATCAGGCTCCAGCAGAAGATCTCGACCGAGGACGTCAGCACGCGGTGGGCGGGGCACGACACCGTGATTCCGCACATTCCAGAGCCGGGCCTTGCCGGGGGCGTCTAGATGAGACTCGAGCCGAGCGACGCACTCGACCGCGTCAAAGGCGCGTTGGGCGACCGCGTTACGGACGTTCACCTGAATCTCGGGCATGTGGATCTGACCGTCGAGCCCGGCAAGTTCGTGGAGGTCGCGCGGATCCTGCGTGACGACATCGCTCTGGGCTGCCGTTTCTTCACGTTTCTCTCGGCCGTCGATCGCTCGACGTACAAGTACGACGACGACAGCAAACGCGAGGCCGGCTCGGCGGAATCGCAGAACAAGAGAGGCGGCCTCGAGGTGCTCGTCCATCTCTACAGCCCCGAAAAGATCTGGCATGTGAACCTGCACGTGCCTCTCGATTTCGAGGTCCCTGTCTGCCCCTCGATCACCGGCGTGTTCATTGGCGCCGAGTGGCACGAGCGCGAGGCGGCCGAGATGTTCGGAATCCACTTCACCGGTCACCCGAATCTCACGACGCTCTATCTGTCGGAGGACTTCGAGGGCCACCCGATGCTCAAGTCCTTCAAGCTCCCAGCGCGCAGTTACGTTAAGGATTGGCCGGGGGCGAAGGATCCGGACGAAGCCGCGGCGGCGGGGGGCCGGTAGTGGCCGACACACCTAAGGTGTTGGAGCCGGAGCTCCAGAATCTGCAGGATTCCAGCGCCTTCGCGAACGAGGTATCGGAGGGGCGGCTCGTCACCGAGCAGATGCTGCTCAACGTCGGGCCCCAGCACCCTGCGACGCACGGAGTGTTCCGGTTGCTGGCAACCATCGATGGCGAGCGCATCGTGCGCGCCGAGCCCGTCGTCGGCTACATGCACCGAGGCTACGAGAAGCTCGTCGAGCAGCGCGACTATCGGCAGATCACGAATCTCATCAGCCGCATGGACTGGCTGTCGGGGATCAACAACGAGCTTCCGCTGGCCCTGGCGCTCGAGGAGCTCATGGAGATCGAGGTGCCAGAGCGCGCGCAGTATCTCCGCGTTGCACTGGCCGAGATGAACCGCATCCTCAATCACCTGATGTTCTTTCAGTCCTTTGCGGCAGAGCTCGGGGCCATTACTCCGACCTTCTACGCCTTCCGCGAGCGCGAGGACATCCAGTACGCGATGGAGACCGTTACCGGCGGACGCATGCATTTCGGCTTCTTCCGGCCAGGCGGACTGAAGGAGGACGTGCCCAAGGGCTTTATCGACATGGCCCTCGCGTCGGTTCGCAAAGTCATCAAACGTCTGCCCGACTACGAGGATCTGCTGACGGGGAACGAGATCTTCAAACAGCGCACCATCGACATCGGTGTGCTGGATAAAGAGGTCGCTTACTCGTACGGAGTTTCGGGCCCTATTGGCCGTGGATCATCAATCGACATGGACGTGCGACGAGACGAGCCTTATCTCGTCTACGACCAATTCGATTTCGAAGTCTGCAGTGGAAGGCACGGCGACTGCTTCGACCGCTTCTGGGTTCTGCTGCACGAGATCATCGAGTCGGCAAAGATCGTCGAGCAAGCCCTCGCCGGGCTGCCTCCAGGTCCGATCATGGGCAAGGTGCCGCGAGTCGTCGAGGCGCCCAAGGGCGAGGTCTACATACGCACCGAGAACCCGCTCGGAGAGCTCGGCTTCTACCTCATCTCCGATGGGGGCCGGAGGCCTTACCGGATCAAGATTCGAACGCCGTCGTTCTCGAACGTTTCGGCGCTGCCTCATGCCCTCGAGAACACGCTCGTCGCGGACATGATCGCGATCCTTGGGTCCTTCTTCTTCGTTCTGGGGGACGTCGACCGTTGATCGACATCAACCTGACGGACTGGCAGATCCTCGTGGTCAAGCTATTGATCATCCTGACCGTCGTGCCTGTGGGCGCCTTGTCGGTGGATACGTGCTGCACAAAGAGATGGCTCATATGCAGCACCGTCTCGGGCCCATGTATGCGGGCGGGTGGCACGGCTGGGCCCAGACTCTGGCCGACGGAATCAAGTTCGCCTACAAGGAAGACATCATTCCCGCGAGCGCGGACAAGCGGGTGTTCTCGCTGGCCCCTGCGGTCATCTTCGTCCCCGTCCTGCTTCTCTATCTCGTGATCCCCATCGATCGGAGCCTCATCGTCGAGGATCTCGACGTCGGTCTGTTCTTCCTGCTTGCAATCGGCTCGGTTGGCTCCATCGGCGTGCTCATGGCGGGCTGGTCGAGCGCAAACAAGTACGCGTTGATCGGTGCGCTCCGCTCGGCAGGGCAGCTCATCGCCTACGAATTGCCGATCGTGCTCAGCGCGGCAGCAATAGCCATGCTGGCGGGAACGCTGTCGCTGGTCGGCATCGTCGAGGCACAGGACTGGCCATTCATTTTCTGGCCGCCGGGGCTTGGCCTTGCGCTGTTCCTCCTGTTCCTTGTGGGAGCCATGGCGGAGATGGCGCTTCCTCCCTTCGACATGCCCGTGGCCGAGTCCGAGCTGATCACCGGACCCTTCACCGAGTACACGGGTATGCGCTTCATCTTCGGGTTCTTCTTCGCGGAGACGGCCCACATGATCGCGTTCGCGGCGATCGGCACGACGCTTGTTCCTCGGCGGGTACAAACCGATCGTTCCCTGGGGGCCTCTCGACATCATCCCAGGGGTGATTTGGTTCTTCGTCAAGACCTCGTTCATGGTCTTTCTGCTGTTGTGGGTCCGGTTCTCGTTTCCGCGGTTGCGCGAGGACCAGCTGCAGAAGTTCGCGTGGAAGTTCCTCATCCCCCTATCCCTCGTGCTGATCCTCGTGACCGGCGCGTGGATTCTCTACGGCCCATGACGCGAGGGATCGAATGGCTCTAGACGTCGATCAGAGACTCGAGAAGGCCCGCAGACCCGGGTTCGGAATCGGGCTGCTCAAAGGAATGGCGGTGCTGCTCAAGCACCTCGTCAAGCGCAACGATGTCATCCAGTACCCGGAGGTCAAGCAGGATCTTTCTCCCCGCACTCGCGGGGTGATCGCACTCAAGGAAGAAAACTGCACGGTGTGCATGCTGTGCGCACGCGAGTGCCCGGACTGGTGCATCTACATCGACTCGCACAAAGAGACCCTGCCTCCCAAGCGCGAAGGCGGTCGTCCGCGCAAGCGCAACGTGCTGGATCGTTTTGCGATCGACTACGCGCTCTGCATGTATTGCGGGATCTGCGTCGAGGTTTGTCCTTACGACGCTCTTTTCTGGAGCCGCGAGTTCGAGTACGCCGAGTACGACATTCGTCAGCTGACGCACGAGAAGGAGAAGCTGTCGGATTGGATGTCCACGGTGCTTCCTCCGATCGAGCTCGAGGATGGAGCCGACATCCCGGGTCAGCCCACCAACGCTCGCCCGGCCGCGAGCGCGGCTCCGACCGCAACTCCGACGGAGCCTGCAACGGCTGCGAGTCCGGCAAACGTCACTTCGTCGGCCGCCGAGGCCCGGCCCGAGCAGGCCCAGACCGCCCCGAAGGAAGGGACGGCAGCGACGACGGCTGCCCGGCCGGCGGAGAGCGCACCCGACGCATCAACGGGCCCGGCCCCCGAGACCGCGAAGGAAGCCCCCGGGCTCGCCGAGGAGGTCAAGGAGCAGCAGATGGACTCGGCGGCCGAGCCGACCGCCGAGCCCGAGGTGAAGCGGGATTCCGAGGGGAAGCGTCGAGCAGGAGGGGGCTCAGGCCGAGGTCGAGGCCAAAGCCGAGACCGAGACTCCGAGCGCGCCGGAGTCAACAGCCGTGACCCAGACTCCCTCGACCCCGGCGCCCGCCCCTGCGCCCTCCCGTCCGGCCCCGAAGCTCGAGGATCTCGAAGCTGCCGAGGACGCCTACGGTCGGGTGCTCGATGAGCAGACCAAAGCGGGCTCGTCGCCGCAGGTTGCCGAGGCGCGGGCCAAGGTCGCCCGGGTCAAAGCAGAACGTGCGTTGACGCAAGCCAGGGCCGCCGTCCCCCAGGAGGCCGCTCCTGCGCCCGAGCCGTCGGGAGCTCCCGAGGCCGCCGAGCCACAACCCGAGCAGGGCCCGGTCGCCCCGACCGAAGAGGAGAAGTCGGACGAAGCAGGAAAGTCGGGGGCGCCGGCCGAAGAGGAGAAGCCGGAGGCATCCGCTCCTCAGGCCGAGGCATCTTCCGACGGCGAGGATCCCGAGGCGGTCTTCGAGCGAGTGCTCGAAGAGGAGCGCGCCAAGGGATCGAGCGACGCAGTGGCAACCGCGCAGCTGCCAAGGCGGCCCGCATGAGAGCAAGAAAAGGAACGAAAGGTCCGAACGACTGATGGCCGACACCTATCTGCAGATCATCTTTTGGGCGCTCTTCGTAATGATGGGGATCGCAGGAATCCGGGTTGTCACCACCCGCAACGTCGTGCACGCAGCTCTTTATCTGGTCGCAACGCTGCTCGGCGCGGCGTCCATCTACGTGCTGCTCTACGCCGAATTCGTCGCATGGGTTCAGGTTCTCGTCTACGTGGGCGCGGTTGTCGTTCTCATGCTCTTCGGGCTCATGCTCACGAAAGCGCCTATCGGCAGTGCCAACTTCGACAACAACCAGCGACTGATAGCCGCGATCTGCGCGGGGCTGCTATTCGCCGTGACGAGTTTCATCATGGTGGAAGCGTTCGAAGGTCAGGAGATCGATTTCACCAGCACCGCCGGCACCAAGGTTGAGAGTCTCGGTGAGGCGATCTTCTCGATCTACGTGTTGCCGTTCGAGATCGTTTCGTTGCTCCTTCTCGCCGCGCTCGTGGGCGCGGTCGTGATCTCCCGCAGAGACGAAGGGGAGGTGGAAGGCTGATGCCGGTCGCGTACTTTCTCGTGCTGTCGGCTTTCCTCTTCAGCATCGGCGTCTACGGAGTACTCGCACGCCAGCACGCGGTTCTCGTCCTGCTGAGCGTCGAGTTGATGCTCAACGCGGTGAACATCAACCTCGTTGCATTCTCAGCAATGCTCGGTGAGGCAGGGCTTCCGGGGCAGGTGTTCGCGTTGTTCGTGATCGCCGTCGCAGCAGCGGAGGTCGGGGTCGGGCTTGCGATCGTGATTCTGATCTATCGAAACCGTCAAAGTGTGGATGTCGAAGAGATGTCCTTGATGAAGTGGTGAGGGCGTGAACGCGCTGTTCCTAGCGGCCGAGACGATCGAGGGAGTCGAGGCAACGCGCTCGGGCCTGTTACCCGATCTCATGTGGCTCGTACCGCTGCTGCCGGCGGTGTCCTTCCTCGCGATCCTCTTCTTCGGCAAGAGGCTTCCCGGGAAGGGGCACAGTGCTGGCCTCGTCGCGATCACTGTGGCTTTCCTGCTCTCACTTGCAGGTTTCATCGACCTCGTCACGGGGGCCAGGGTTGTCGAGAAGCACTGGGTTTGGTTCGAGCTCGACACATTCGAGCTGACCTTCGGGATGAACTACGACTTCCTCACGGGATTGATGTTCGTCGTCGTTACATTCATCTCGCTGCTGGTGCAGATCTACTCGACCGGCTACATGCACGACGACGAGCGCTACACGTGGTTCTACGCAGCGCTGTCCTTGTTCACCGCGTCGATGTTGCTTCTCGTCATCGCGGACAACCTCATGATGATGCTTGTCGGTTGGGAGGGCGTCGGGGTCTGCTCCTACTTCCTGATCGGCCACTACTGGGAGGAAAAGCCGAACTCGTCGGCGGCGATCAAAGCCTTCATCACGACACGCATAGGAGACGTCGGCTTCATGTTCGGCATCTTCGCCCTGTTCATCATCGCCGGTACCTTCAACATCACCGAGATCAACCACCTCGCTGAGGAGGGCGAGATCGCGGGAACCAGCCTGACGATCGCTGCGCTGCTGCTGTTCTGCGGGGCGATCGGGAAGTCGGCGCAGTTCCCGCTCCACGTCTGGCTGCCGGACGCGATGGCCGGTCCCACCCCGGTCAGCGCACTGATTCACGCCGCCACCATGGTCGTGGCGGGGATCTACCTGGTGGCTCGGATGTATCCGGTGTTCGAGTTCGCAAACGGTGGGGTGCCGCTGGAAGTCGTGGGAGTGATCGCTGCGATAACCATGGTCATCGCCGCATTCCTCGCGCTCATCCAGGACGACATCAAGAGAGTGCTCGCCTACTCGACCATCAGCCAGCTCGCGTACATGTTCGCGGGCCTGTCGGTCGGAATGTTCACCGCCGGCATCTTCCATCTCTTCACGCACGCGTTCTTCAAGGCGTTGCTCTTCCTGGGAGCGGGATCGGTCATCCACGCGGTTCACTCGAACAACATGAGCGACATGGGTGGTCTTCGGAAGTACATGCCCGCGACGTTCAAGACCTACATCATCGGCTCCCTCGCACTTGCCGGCATCTTTCCCCTCGCCGGGTTCTTCTCGAAGGACGAGATCATCGGCGGAGCTTTGCGAGCGGGGATCGACGGAACCCGGACGACGGCCTGGCTGGTTTTTGGCTCGGCGATTCTGACTGCGTTCATCACCGCTCTCTATACGGCCCGCATGTGCATCAAGACCTTCTGGGGCGATTACAGAGGACACGGCGAACCCCACGAGAGTCCTAACTCGATGACGAGTCCCCTCTGGACACTGGCGGGTCTAACTTTGGTCGTTGGGTTCCTTGGCTTTCCCGGTCATCGGACCATTCAAGAACTGGATCTTCGCCGAGGGCGAGGTCGCGCACGAGTTCGAGCTGCTCTACAACATCGTGCTTCCGGTCATCACGGTAGGAGGAGCACTTGTCGCTTTCTTCTTCGCCTACAAGTGGTTCTACCGCAACGAGTGGAGGTTCGACTTCCGGAAGAGCTCGTTCGGATGGCTCTACGGTTTCGCCGAGCACAAGTACTACCTCGATGATCTCTACCTGGGTGGGATCGTGAAGCCGATCCAGTATCCACTCGCCGCCGCGATGTACTGGGCGAACCAACACATCATCGACGGAATCGTCAATGGCACGGCTCGTGGCACGATCGGCGCTGCCACTGTGACGTACATGGGCGACCAGAACGTCGTCGATTTCGGTGTCAACAGTGCGGCAGGTCTCACCAATTTCTCGGGTGGGCTGCTCCGCTACATCCAGTCAGGAAACGTCCAGCGCTATGCGGCGGTGCTCTTCGCCGGCGTAGCGATCTTCGTAGCTGTCTTCGCGTTGGTCTAGAAAGGGGTTCGAGGCAATGTCATGGGTTGACGACTGGGGGCTGACCCTCGCGACGTTCCTGCCCGCGCTGGGTGTGCTGGTCTTGATGTTCCTTCCTAACCGGGAAGCCCTCGTGAAGATCACGGGTACCGCCTTTGCCGGCCTTGCACTGATCGCGGGCGTCATCTGTGCGGTGCGATTCGACTACGGCGCGAGCGACCAGATACAGCTAGAGGTCAACTCGACATGGATCGAGTCCATAGGGGCTCGCTACCACGTGGGAGTAGACGGCATGTCTTTGCCACTGCTCCTGTTGAGCCTCTTGGTGTGTTTCCTCTGCATGATCTACATGTGGTGGCACATACCCGAGCCCGGTAAGCCGAAGGCGCTGTTCGCGCTCGTGCTCCTACTCGAGACCGGAATGAACGGAACCTTCGTCGCTCTCGACCTGATTCTGTTCTTCATCTTCTTCGAGCTCGTGCTCGTGCCGATGTACTTCATGATCGGAATCTGGGGTGGCCCCAACCGGGACTACGCGAGCGTCAAGTTCTTCCTGTACACGTTGTTCGGGTCGATTTTCATGCTGCTGGGTTTCCTTGCCCTCTGGATCAACTCGGGGAACGAGACGTTTGACATGATCGCCTTGCAAGACAGCACGAGCGGCGCGAGCGAGTTGTTCCAGAATCTCGTGTTTCTCGGCTTGTTCCTGGGCTTCGCGATCAAGGTACCCATGTGGCCGTTCCACACCTGGTTGCCGGACGCCCATACAGAGGCCCCGACCGTGGGCTCTGTGCTACTGGCCGCCGTGCTCCTGAAGATGGGAACCTACGGCTTCATCCGAATCGCGTTGCCGATCCTTCCCGATGCGGCGGTGACGTTCGCACCACTGATCGGAGTCCTGGCCGTGATCGGCATCATCTGGGGTTCGCTCTGTTGCTTCGCGCAGACCGACCTCAAACGTCTCATCGCGTTCTCGTCGGTCGGTCACATGGGCTTCGTGATGCTCGGCATCGCGACTCTTACGGATACGGGAATCAACGGAGCCGTCTTCGGGATGGTGGCTCACGGGCTCATCACAGGGATGCTCTTCTTCCTCGCCGGTTCGATTCACGAGCGCTACCACACACGGGAGATCTCCGAGCTGGGAGGAGTGCTCAAACAGATACCGCAGTTCGGCACCGTTTTCTCGTACGCGGCCATCGCATCTCTGGGCCTTCCGGGACTCGCCGGATTCTGGGGCGAGATGCTCGCCCTTCTTGGTGCGTATCAACCGGCTCCGGAGCTAAGCGTCGAGTTGTTCCGTGTGCTCATGGTCATCGGCGGCATCGGGACGGTTCTGACGGCGGGGTATCTCCTGTGGACGGTCCAGAGGGTCAACCTCGGCACCGTGCCCGACAAGTTCGCTGCAGGCAAGGGAATCTTCGATGTCCAGCGTCTCGAGTGGTACGCATGGGCGCCTCTTCTCCTACTAATTATCGTGGCCGGTTTCTACCCGGCCCTGCTGACGAATGTGACCGCTGATGCAGTCGGTTCTCTGGCCGGGATCTTCGGAGCGTAGGTGAACACCCTTCTCGCCCAATCCGTGACTCAGCCGAGCGTGGACTGGCACGCGCTCGCTCCCGAGCTCGTGATGGCGAGCGCTGCCTGCATCGTGCTGGTGGCGGACCTGTTCCTTCCCCGAGACGCGCGGTGGATAGCAATGCCGCTGTCGGCGGCAGGGATCATCGGCACGTTGGCGGCGGTGGTGTCGCTGATCAATACCGAAACGACGACGCTGGCTGGAACGTTCGAAGTCGACACGTTCTCGCTGCTGTTCAAGGCCCTGTTCTGCGTTCTTGGCCTCATCATTCTCGCGATCAGCTTCCATTACTTCCGCGCGGGCTCCTACTACCAGGGTGAGTACTACTTTCTCCTGCTGTGCTCGCTATTCGGCGGCCTCGTCATTGCGAGCGCGCGCGATCTGATCTCGTTGTTCATCGCACTCGAGTTGATCAGCATCCCAGGCATCGTCATGGTTGCTCTAAGGAAGGGCGATGCCAGATCGAACGAGGGCGCTCTCAAGTTCTTCCTGTTCAGCGTGTTGTCCTCGGCGATCATGCTCTACGGCATGTCGCTCGTCTACGGAGTGACCGGCTCGACGCTTTTGACCGAGATCCGTTCGTCGATCGGATCGGCCGACCAGCCCATCATCGTTCTCAGCGTGTTCTTCGTGGTGGTTGGCTTCGGCTTCAAGATCTCGGCGGTGCCATTCCACTTCTGGGCTCCCGACACCTACGAGGGCGCGCCCTCACCGGTTGCTGCCTTTCTGTCGACGGCGTCCAAGATCGGGGGCTTCGTCGGGTTGTTGGTCCTCATGTTCAAGGCCTTTCCCACCGTCGCCGACACGTGGGCCCCGGTGTTCGGGGTTCTCGCCGCCCTGACGATGACCGTCGGGAACCTCATCGCACTGAGACAGCAGCACATCATTCGGCTGCTCGCCTACTCAGGGATCGCGCAGTCGGGGTACATCCTCGTGTGCCTCGCGCTGATCGGTACCAATCCCGGAGACCAGGCGGCGAACGAGCAGGCTTTCGCCGCGGCCGTCATCTACCTGGCCATCTACGGAATCATGGACCTCGGCGCCTTTGCCGCGGCCGTTGCGTTCGCTCGGCGGGGTGGGACGTACTTCATCTCCGACTACGCCGGCTTGTGGCAACGAAGCCCAGCGTTGGCCCTTCTCTTCGGTGGGTTCCTGATCTCGCTAGCGGGGGCGCCACCGATGGCGGGCCTCATTGCCAAGCTGTTCGTATTCGCGGCGACCATCGAGGCCGAGGTCTACTGGCTCGCGATAGTCATGGGGGTCAACACCGTGATCGCAGCGTGGTACTACCTGGCGGTCATCAAGAAGATGTTCTTCGAGACTCCAGAGATCGACGAGCCCGTGGAGGTTCCGTACCTGATTACGGCGGCCATGGGGCTGGCGGCTGCGGTGCTCGTTGGCTTACTCATCTATCCATCGTTGCTGACCGATCTCGCCGACAGCTCGATCTTCTAACGGGACGCCGCGACAAGCTCGCCGCGCGCCCACACCCCGTCCGTCACACGTTCGCCCCTCGGCACCTCCTCGTCGGGCCACACGATCGCGTTCGAGACGAACGAGCGCTCGTGAAGCGCGGCTCCGGCCAGAATGATCGCCCCGGGACCGACCGACTCCTCATCCGCGGAGACGTCGATCCCGAGGTAAGCGCGGCCACCCTCGACCTCGACGAGCTCTCCAGGAGGGGGACGCGGACTTGAGGGGCCGCGACCCTCGAGGAGGTCGAGTGATGCCTCGAGGTAGCGCGAGACCGTTCCGACATCGAGCGCGTATCCGCTCGACTCATAGACGTGGACTTCTCCGCTCTCAGCAAGCGGGCGAAGCAATGACTCCGCGAGGCCCGCCGGGCGCGTGTCGGGAAGACTTGCGAGAGTGCGGGCTTCGAAGGCAGCAATCCCCAGGTATCTGGCCCCCGTTGCGTGGGGATCGGATCGCCGGTCGATGAATCCGGTCGCCCTGCCATCCTCGACGAAAAGGTCGGCCCCACTGTCGACGCCACGCACCGCGACGGTCGCCAACGCGCCGGTTCGCCGGTGCTCGGCCAGAAGGCGCGCCGCGGAGACATCAGTCAAGGCGTCGCCGTTGCAGACCATTGCGGTGTCCGGGATGCGTTCTCGAAGGGCTGCAAGCGTGCCGCCCGTCCCCCAGGGCTCGTGGCCCTCTTCGAGAGTCTCGAACTCGCCGTAGGGGGCCAAGGCACCGAATACGGTCTCGCTCGAGTAGCTGGCGTTGACGACCACGTCGCTCGTGGCCTCGAGAAGGTTGCACAGGCCCCAGGCCCCCAGGGGAAGGTCGAGCAGGGGCAGAGCGGGCTTGGGTATCGACTCGGTAAGCGGGCGCAGTCTTTCGCCGAGACCGGCGGCAAGCAGGATCCCCGTCGCGGACACGACCCGACGCTAGCGCATCCCGTCGCCGAGCCTCTGGCACCATCACCAACGCCGGTTTCGACCAGAGAGCGGCCTTCAGGCTACGCCCGTTGCACCTGGCGAGCGCCTGGGGAAGGGTTTTGGTATTGGAGGGAGAAACTTGGGAAAGGATGCGCCATAGGGTTTATGGGGGGACTCCGTCGATGCCGGGCGTGTCCTGCGTTAGGCAGTGAAAACCGCGACAAGTGGGGTTAATGGGGCAGTGAAAGCAAGCGCACGGCTCGTCATCGGGCTCGTCATAGTCATGTTCGGCTCGATTCTTCTGCCGCGCCCCGCCTCGAGGGTGGTCATGGCCGACGTTCAGGCGGCAAATCACAAGATCGGGCAGATCGAGCTCCCGATTCCCACCCCCTCGATCTCGCTTTCGCCGATTCTGCCGAAGCCACCCGAGCCCGATCCCGAGCCAGAGCCCGATCCCGACCCGCTTCCCGATCCGGGCGTGGCGGAGGAGGTGGTGGTGGCACGGGGCGGAGGCGGAGACGATGGCGGTCCAGGTGAGGGGCACCGGTGGCGGTGACACCGGAGGCGGAGGATCCAAACCGGCCCGCAACGACCCCAATAAGCCTGGTGCGGACAGCGAGCCCGGAGGCGGCCACGGCACGGTGCCCATTCCGCCCCCAACCAAGGGCACGTACGTCCCCGCGGGCGGGTCCTACACGACCGACAACCTCGTCGCGGTGGCTAACGAGCTTCGAGCTCTCGGCGTGCCCCTCGAGAGAATCGTGCGCGAGGTCTACGCCCCCTTCATCATCGGAGGCAAGGCTGCCTGGACCGACACTTGGGGTGCGCCACGCTACGGACCAGGCCCTATCGTTCGCACGCACGAGGGCCAGGACGTTTTTTGCAGTTACGGCGACCCCGTGCTCGCGACTGAGACCGGCTACCGTCAACTACGGCGACGGAGGGCTCGGCGGAATGGTCGCCCGGCTCTTCCGCTCGGACGGCAGCTACTGGTACTTCGCCCACTTGAGCGATTTCAATAATGAGGAGTTCCCATCCGGCAGCACAGTGCAAGCCGGCGACATCATCGGATATTGCGGCAACACGGGCAACGCCGTCAGCACGCCCAGCCATGTGCATTTCGGTTACTACGACACTTCGGGCAACGCCCGTAACCCGCACTCAACTCTTATCAAGTGGCTCAACCAGGCCGAGCGACGAGCGGGAAGCTCCGTCACGAAGGCGCAGGACGAGCGCGTACGAGAGATCGAGAGTCTGACGCTCGCTCGGCGCTTCGGTGACAGCTTTATGCCCGACCTTTCCACCCTCGAGGACGGCTCGGGGGCTTTGCTTGGTTCAACCGGCTCGCCCTCGACGGGCGCGTTCGGTGTGGCGCAGAGTGCTCTGATGGCGGCTCTGTCGAACAATCTCTATGCGGGCGGGTTCGACCCGTACGCGGCGGACCTCGGTACGACCGCCGAGGAGTTCGATGACCCCTCGGATGCAAGCAACCAGCTCGACGCCATCCTCGAGGAAGCCGGGACCACCAGGGACACGAGCCCGAAGTAGGGAACCGTACCGACCGGTCGACCCGTTATTCTCACTGGGCGCAGCGCCTGAATGGCTGCGCGATTTCATCGGCGGGATGCCCGAGTGGCCAAAGGGAGCGGCCTGTAAAGTCGTCGGCTCAGCCTACGGAGGTTCGAATCCTCCTCCCGCCACCACAACTTAGACCCCGGCGCCGGGGTCTTTGTAGCAACTGGTTCGGTTGAACACTTGTGGGATGCTCGCACCCCGAACGCGATAGAGGTTCTTGATGCACGGATCCGAGTTGTTGTTCCTGGTGTTAGTGGTGGCGACCGCCGCGCTCAGCGTCCTCGCGGGGGCCATCGGCGTGCCGTATCCCATCCTGCTCGTAATCGGCGGGCTGGCGCTCGGGTTCGTCCCCGGTCTCCCCGATATCGAGTTACCGCCCGAGATCGTTCTCGTTCTCTTCCTGCCGCCTCTCCTGTACCACGCGGCCTTCTTTTCCTCTCACCGCGACCTCAGGGCAAATGCACGCGCGATCACCATGCTCGCCGTCGGTCTTGTTCTGGCGACGTTGGTCGTCGTCGCCACGATCGGGCATGTTGCCGGGGGCCTGACCTGGGCCGCGGCCTTTGCTCTCGGCGCGATCGTCTCACCCACCGATCCTTTGGCCGCAACGACAGTCGCAAGGCGAACCGGACTGCCCCGTCGCCTCATCACCGTGCTCGAGGGCGAGAGTCTCGTAAACGATGCGACCGCGCTCGTCGCCTACCGAATCGCCGTGAGTGTCGTTGCCGGTGGGACGTTCGTCTACTGGCAAGCCGGTTTGCGTTTCGTGGCCAGCGCGGGCGGTGGCGTGGTTGTGGGACTCGTCGTGGGCTGGGCGATTACGTGGATCCGCACAAGGCTGGACGATCCCCCCGTTGAGATCGTGGTCACGCTCGTCACCGGCTACGTCGCCTACCTGCCTGCCGAGCAACTCGGCGTCTCCGGAGTGCTTGCCGCGGTGACCGCCGGACTCTATGTGGGCTGGCACGCACCCGCGGTCGCATCCGCGGAGACCCGATTGCTTGGGTTCTCGTTCTGGGAGGTGTTCGTCTATCTTCTCAACGCCGCGCTTTTCATACTGATTGGTTTGCAGCTCCCACCCATCCTCAGCGCGGTGACCGACGACTATGGGGTCGGCACGCTAATTGGGCTCGCGGCTCTCGTAACTGGTGCCGTGATCGTGGTTCGAATCGTGTGGATGTTTACGGTCCCTTACCTGATCAGAGTGCTGGATCGTCGAACCAGTCAGGTCGCTCGGAGAGTCGGCCCCGGCGAGCGATTCGTTGTTGGCTGGAGCGGAATGCGCGGGGCCGTGTCGCTGGCAGCGGCCCTGGCATTACCGATCGAAGGCGCTGGTGAAGGGGGGTTTCCCCGACCGAGACCTGATCATCTTTCTCGCTTTCATCGTGATTCTCGTCACTCTCGTCGTTCAGGGACTCTCGCTTCCTCTCGTGATCCGCCGGTTCGTGAAGAGCGACCAGGACGATGAGGATTTACGAGAAGAACTGCAAGCGCGCGTCGGGGCAGCAAAAGCGGCACTGGCAAGACTCGATGAACTCGCGGAAGAAGACTGGACCATGCCGGACACGATCGAGCGAATGCGAGGTTTATACAAATACCGGGCCAAAAGGTTTGCCGCTCAGGGTGGCTTGGTCGAGGACGATGGTTACGAGGACCGAACACAGGCTTACCAACGACTGACGCACGAGCTGCTGACGGCACAGCGTGAGGCCCTCGTCCGCCTTCGAAACGAGGGCGCGATCAGCAGCGAGGTCATGCGACGAGTGGAACGTGATCTTGACCTGGAGGAATCCAGGCTGGAGATCTAGGGATCGAGACCAACGACAGTGAGCCGCATTCCGTGACTGAAGCTGGTTCCGAGTTGAACCCTTTTCGGCCCTGGGTGCTCGCGTGGCTTGGAGGTGCCGTAGTAGGAGTGGTGAACGGATCGCTCCGCGAGGTCATCTTCCGCAAGCGGCTGAGCGACCGCACAGCCAGTCAGGTCTCCACAGGAACACTCATCCTGTTGCTCATGCTCTATATGCGCGGACTCCAACGACGCTGGCCAATTGGTTCTCACCGCGCGGCCGTGCAAATCGGAGGGACCTGGACGTTCTTAACGGTTCTTTTCGAGTTCGGATTCGGTCACTTCATTGCTCGGAAGTCATGGCGGACACTTCTCGAGGACTACGACGTAACCAAAGGTCGGTTGTGGAGTCTGGTCCTGCTTTCGATGGCAGCTGGTCCGCTCGTAACCAGCCCGATGTTGGCGGACTCAGACCAATCGCACGAGCTCCGGCAGGACCTCGGCTAAGGGCGCGTTGACGACGGCTGCGTGCCGGTCGAAGGGTGTGGGCTCGGCGTTGACGATCACCAGCCGGCCCCCGTTCTCCAGGGTCCGAGCCGGGAGGTATGCAACAGGATAGACCCCAAGCGATGTGCCAAGTGCCAGGAAGAGGTCACTTCTTCCGGCCTCATCTGACGCACGCTCGAGATCTTCCGGATCGAGACTCTGGCCGAAGGAGATGGTCGCGGACTTGAGGATTCCGCCACAGGTACGGCACGGCGGATCGGTTTCTCCGGCACGCACACGGTCGAGTGCCAGCTGCATGGGAGCCCGGTCATCGCAATGCATGCACATGACTTCCCTGATGGTTCCGTGTATCTCGATGAGGATGTCTTCAGAAGTACCCGCGAGCTGGTGCAGTCCATCGATGTTCTGTGTGACGAGAGTGTGAAGGTGGCCTTTTCGCTCGAGATCGGCAAGGGCTCTATGCCCTGGGTTGGGCCTGGCCCCCCAAGCAGGATGTTCCAGGCGCTTCTTCCAGACAAGCGCCCGTACTTCTGCATCGTCCATGTAGTGCCGGATATGCGACAGGCGTTCGGCCTCGGGATCCTTCGTCCAGACACCATTCGGCCCCCGGAAATCGGGAATGCCAGAGTCCGTCGAGATGCCCGCTCCCGTCAGGACCGTTACACGCTGCGCCTCTCTGATCCAGGTAGCGATCATCGGCAGGTCGGTTGCCCTCATGCGTCAGCCCTCATGCCCTCTCTTTACCCCAGCCGGGTGGTTATGGCGACGTGACCCCTCAGAGGGGGCAAGATGGAGCGATGCCGATGACCGAGCAGAGCACCGAGTTCGACCGTAGACAGCGGGCTTTCGTGGAGCGCATGCAGGGCCGTGGGCTGGAGGCGCTAGAGAGCGGAACGATCGTGGTAATCCCATCGATCAGCTTCGACGACTCAGAGCTGCGGAAGATCGTTGGGATCAACCACTACGAAGAGCGCATGCTCTTCGTCCTTCTCTGGCTGCACAATCCTGACTTGCGCATCGTCTGCGTGACCTCGGAGCCGGTTGACGAAGCGATTGTGGACTACTACCTCTCCTTTCTCGATAAACCCGAGGAGGCTCGAGAACGATTGCAAATGCTTCACCTGGGCGATCCGAGACCACGCGCTCTGTCGGCGAAGCTGTTGGAGGACGACACTCTCTTAAAGGAGCTCAAAGGGACAATCGAGGGTCGCGAGGATGCCTACATCCTGACGTTCAACGTCAGTCCGTGGGAGCGCGCGATATCGGAGCGAATTCAAACTCCGCTCTACGGTCCAACTCCCGAAGCGGCTGCGCTGGGATCGAAGAGTGGATCGAGACACGTCGCCCGTGATGCGAATGTTCCGGTACTACCCGGCCACGAGGATCTTTTCTCTGTGACCGAGCTCGAAGAGGCGATACATGACCTCCAAACCACCGTGCCTGGACTCGAGGCCGCAGTGATCAAGCTGAACAATGGATTCTCAGGGCAGGGGAACGCGGTGATCGAACTGGCCGACCTCGCTTCGCCCCTGCCGGCCACACCCACAGTGTTCTGTGCCTCGGATGAAACATGGTCCACCTACTCGAACAAGGTCGCCGCCGAGGGGGCAATTGTCGAACAGCTCGCCCGGCATCGGAAGCTCATCTCTCCAAGCGTGCAACTTCGGGTTGTGCCCGGAGGGGAAGTGGAGATCGTTTCCACGCACGATCAGATTCTGGGAGGACCGGACGATCAGGTCTACCTGGGATGCCGCTTTCCGGCGCAGCCCGAGTATCGCAAGGAGATCATGGAGCACGGGCTGGCCGTGGCCAAGGTCCTTGCTTCGGTCGGCGTGATCGGGTCCTTTGGCATCGACTTCGTCGGCTTGCCCGGTGACGGTGGGTACGTCCTGAATCTCGGTGAGATCAATCTGAGGATGGGAGGTACAACTCATCCTTTCCTCATGACGCGCATGGTCACGGGAGGCCGGCTCGATGAGACCACCGGCGAGCTGATCGCAAGTGGGCAACCGAAGAGCTATCTAGCGTCGGACAATCTCAAGTCCGAGAACTACCGGAGCCTCACTCCGAAGCGCGCGATCGATGCACTCGAGCGGAAGGGGATCGCATTCAACCGTGCCAGGGGTACGGGGCGACCCTGCATCTTCTGGGAGCATTGCAAGCCTTCGGGAAGGTCGGTGCAGTTTGCATCTCGAACTCTCCCGAGGAAGCCGCCATCCTTTACGACGAGGTCATATCGACCCTGGATGAGGAAGCTCAGCTCTCCGCTCAGAACTGACGTTCGAGCCGCGAGATCTGATCATTCACGAACTCGTGGTCGATCGCCTCTTTCGTACCAGCAGTCATCCCTCCGTTGGTCCAGTTGCGACCATCGCGCGAATCCGCGCCCCATTTGAAAGCGCACGCTCCGAGAATGAGCACTCCCACGAACAGCAGGGCGAACCCCGCCCACCCGCCGACTTCTGCGATCACCCAGATGAAGAGCAGGTCCAGCCCCAGGACCCCAAAGAAACACGATCGGGAGAGCTCGGTCACTAGTACCTCCGCACGCGGTTACGTGCCTCCAAGTCTGCTCCCGAGCCCTCATTTCGGCAAACCGCTGTTAAGGGACAGCCCTTCCGGGTAGCGCGCGAATTAGACCAAGTTGGACCATCGAAAAGGGTGATGAGCATGGCAGGAGCACTAGACGGCAAGAGAGTCGCATTCCTGGCGGCTGACGGCGTCGAGCAGATCGAGCTAACGGAGCCGTGGAAAGCCGTGAAGGACGCGGGGGCCGAGGTTGAGCTTGTCTCGGTTGAGTCCGGCGAGATCCAGGGATTCAATCATCTGGACAAGGCCGACACGTTCACCGTGGACAAGACGGTGTCGGAGGCCGAGCACGTCCGAGTACGACGGACTTGTACTTCCCGGCGGAGTAGCCAATCCCGACTTCCTGCGAACAAACGCGGAGGCGGTCAGCTTCATTCGGTCGTTCTTCGAGGAGCACAAGCCGGTCTCGGCGATCTGCCACGCTCCGTGGACGCTCATCGAAGCCGACGTCGTTAGCGGCCGAACCGTGACCTGGTGGCCCAGTCTGCAAACGGATCTCCGCAACGCGGGGGCCGAGTGGGTCGACAAAGAGGTCGTCGTCGACAGCGGGCTCACGACCAGCCGCAAGCCCGACGATCTCGAGGCTTTCTGTGATAAGACGATCGAGGAGTTCGCCGAGGGCACGCACGAGCGCCAGTCGGCCTACGCGGCCCGGCGGACCCGCTGCCGGCCCCTCCGTCTACAGGTGTTTTTGTTCGCCTACTGCGTACGCGTCGCTTAGACGTGCTTTCAAAGCAGGGGTGAGATCCGATGGCTCTCGAAGCCTGAAGTGATGCACTTGGTTGCGTGCTGATATGACATCGACCTTGCGGACCCAAGGCTCGGACACCGTCTGAGCGAGGACGAGGTGCCCATCGAGCCAACTACGCCGGGGCACTACGGCGGCGAAGCTCATTCGAACCTGGAACGCGACTCGTGTCTTCTCGGGGATCATCGTGACCTCTCCGTTGGCCCGAACCGCTTCAGCAAAGAGCTCGAACAGCCGCCTTACGGTCTCGTCGGCTTCCACGAACAGCTCATCGAGCTCAAAGCGCCCGCAAGAATGTGTCTGGTTCTTGTTGGCGAACTGCCGTTTGCAACGTGGGCAAGTCCACAGCGCGCGTGTCCTGGGTATCCCATCGGTTCATCTTCGCGGAATGAAGGATCGAGCGGGCTTGACCTACGCTTACTTCAGGATCCGGTACCGAAGGTGAGTGGCGTGGAGAGACTCGATCACTCGGCTCGCTCCAGTCGGATCGGACCGCCCAGGTGATCGAACAACGGGGTACCGCTGTTCAAGATTACCGGGGCGACGTGCAGGAACAGCTCGTCGACCAGCCCGGCGGCAAGCGCCTGCTGGATGATGCTGGCGCCGCCCATGATGTGCACCAGCTTGTCCCCAGCGGCCACGATCGCCTGATCGATGGCGTGCTTGATGCCCTCGGTGACAAACGTGAACGTGGTCTCGCCCCTCACGACCACGTCGTGCGGGCGATGGGTGACCACGAACACCGGCATCCGGTAGAACCCGTCTTCCGCGCGCCAGCCTTCGGTCTCGTCGTACACCTTCCGGCTGGTGATGATCGACACCGCTATCTGGCGCTCCTCTCCCATGGCGAAGTCCATGGCCCGGCTCTCACCGGTCCAGGCATGCAGGATTTCACCTCCCTCGCCCAGGCCGGGGTACCGATCGAGGTTGGGGCCTGTGACGAAGCCGTCCAGCGACATCGAGACGTTCGCCTCAACTTTGGCCATCGGCAGATCTCCTCCAGGTCAACGGGTCGCGGCCCCGAACATGAACAGGTCAGTAGCGGAGGGTGGCTGCCGCGGACGCATGGTCGCCGATCATGATGTCGGGGTCGAGCACGATGACCGTCCCGTGACTTGCCAGAGTCCGGCGCGAGGCAAGGTCCAACAGATCGTCCAAGTTCGGTTCCTCCTGAGTGATCTCGGCGATCGTCACTTCGCGGGATGCAGGGTCCAGCCGTCCCCAAGCCGACGCGCCTCGCTTCACCAACAAGGTGTCGACGCGACCGACATCGGCTGCATCGACGACCTCCGGGAGGCGGGCGGTCGCAAGGCCGCGGGCGGCAAGCTCGTGGAATCGGGAGCGCGCATCGTCAACCTTGGCTTTCCTCCGAGCTTCGAAGATCGGTTTTGCTTGCTGGTGAAGATCCTCGGCTCGTAGCTCGTCGGGGTTTCCCTCGATCGATGCGCTTGTCAGTCGGTCGTACTTGCTGACGCCTCGATAGATGGCCGAGACGTAGTCAACGGCGGCAAGGATCAGCGGCGGAGACCCGAGATCGTGGAGGCGTCTGTGCAGGGCAGCATCGACCTGGTGCAGAAATGCCGCAACGTAGGTCTTCTCCCTGACGTCGCTCTCACCATGGCCGTGGAACCCGTGCCTGCGGTCCCCTCGGCCTGCGGAAGGCGTCGCGGGACTGCTCGCCCCGGACCGGTGATGGGATGGTTCAACGTTTCAGGTTTCTGCAGGTCGTCGTAGCGCATGGACTCGGCCAGACTGCGCGGCATCCTCAGATCACTGATGTCGATTTCTTCGATGGCTTGATTGGTGCACAGGAATAACCGGATCGAGTTCCTGCTGACCGCGAGAAGAGCGTGCCGTTCTTCGGTTTCGAGTCCTTCGAGAAGCGGAACGACGTAGGGTGCGTTGGCAACCCGGACGCTTTCGGTCGGCTCGAAGTGGAGCCTGACAGTCTCCAAGCGGGAGTCCGATCGAAAGAGTCCAAGTCCCTTCTCCTGATGAAGCCAGAACTGCTCGTCATCGAGCAGGTCACGCAGAGGTGAGATCAATGCGTGAACGTCCATGCGACGAAGACCACGCTTCTCCAGTTTCCTCGTTGTCTCATTGAGGGCGGAGCGAAAGCGGAGCGAGTTTTGTTCCGAGCGATACGCCTTGGGCTCGGTTGAGATGTAGATGGAGACGACCGTGTCGTGATCCTCGGAGAGCAACGCTCGAATGTCCTCACGAGTCAAGTGCATGAGGTTCGACGCCTCCTTCAGGCTTGGATTTCCGTCCTCATCCGCCGCATTTCATCCTTGTTTTCGCTCTTCCCAGCTTTGTCCAGATGAATCGAAAACGGCCCTGCTCGGATTATGGATTAGGCGAGACTCCAGTGGGAAACCGGTTGTCTACTCGAAGGAAGGACAATGGCCATGCCTCCAGCAGCCGTTCTGGATGTCGACGGCACCTTGGTCGATACCAACTACCAGCACGTTATCGCGTGGTGCCGGGCTCTGCGGATCCATGCCGTGATTCGCCCGGTATGGCGCATCCATCGCCACCTCGGCATGGGTGGAGACCAGCTCGTTCGAGCAGTCGCCGGAGACGAGGTCGAGGACCAGCTCGGTGACGACATTCGAGCGGCCGAGAAGACGCTCTACGCGGAGCTCATCGACGAGGTAGAGCTAATGGATGGCGCCCGAGAACTGATCGAGTTCCTAAAGGAACGGGATCACAAGGTCGTCCTCGCCAGCTCTGCCAAGCAGGAGGAGTTGGACCACTATCTCGACATGCTCGAGGCACGCGGCCTGTCGGACGCATGGACGAGCTCCGCCGACGTCGAATCGACGAAGCCGGCCCCCGATCTCGTCGTGGCCGCTATGAAGAAAGTCGAGGCAGAAATTGCCGTCATGGTGGGCGACTCGACGTTCGACTGCGAGGCTGCGGAGCGTGCGGGCGTCCCGACGATTGGCGTCCTGACCGGCGGGTTCTCCGAAGCCGAGCTGCGGGACGCGGGCGCTGTGGCGGTCTTTGAATCGCTCGGCGAACTGATGGACGGTTTCGAAGCGACTCCTCTAGGCAGCTATAGGCAATCGAGCACTCCTTATCCTGGATGCTTGCATAGGTGCATCACGGTCTCGCCTTCGTCCTAGGAGCGGTGTGTGTCAGGTTCTCAATGCTGCCTTTGTTTGGCGCAATCGTTTGACGAACTTGGTGTGCAATGACTCGCGCTTCCAAGCTCCTTCCTCTCGCCGCCCTGCGACGTTTCTCGAGCGCCCCTCACTGGCACAGCGCCTGGAGAGAGCGCGGGACCATCGCCTGACGACGGTCGTGGCAGGCGCCGGGTTCGGGAAGTCCACGCTTCTCGGGCCCTGGCTCAGCGATCTGGAGGGTTGCTGGTACACGATTGACGAGACCGATGAATCCCCGGCGACCCTGGCGCGCGGGTGGTCGATTCTTCGCGTGAAGGTACCGGACCTTTTCACAGATCTCGACGCGGCTCTTCAAGGGTCTTTCGGAGCCGACGAAGGCGCGGAGAGTCAGGTCGAGGCACTCGCCGGTCAGGTCGGCGGGGCGCTCGAGGAAGTTGAAGACCTCGTACTGGTTCTGGACGACCTGCACGAGCTCAGCGCCCAGACGGACTCAGCTCACCTGATAGAGGCGCTGTGCCGTCACGCGCCGAGCATTGTCACATCGTCCTATCGTCCCGAGCTCAACCACCTTTCCGATCGAACGTATGCGCGGACGCGGGCAAGTGCTCGACATAGATGCCTTGCCCTTGCCTCTCGCAAGACGAGGTTGAAGCATTGCTGCAAGATCTGTCCGGCCACTTCGACGGAGACCTCGCCCGCGAACGACATGCACTCACGCACGGGTGGCCCGCGGCAGTGCGACTTGCCGCCGAGGCCTTCCAAGGTTCGCCGGCCGATCGCCTCGAGTGGTTCTCGAAGGTTTGCGTCGCCCCGGCGGCTCTTTGGTTGCAATCTCGCCGCCGAGGTCTTCCCTCGGGAGCGCCCGAGCGTCAGGCCGCCGCTCATGCGGGTTGCGCTAATCGAGCGATTCCACACCCGAGCTGTGCGAGGCGGTTGGCATTGCGAACACGACGGAGACCGTTTGGGAGCTTGCTGCGCGCGGATTGTTGGTGCGTTCGAAAGCGACTCTGGCGAATGGTTCGTTCTCCACTCACTCGTGCGTGAATTGTGCTTGGACACTGGCCTCTGAGTCCTGAGGAAACTCGAACGCTTCATGTGCGCGCCGCCGACTGGTTCGAGGCGAGCAGCGACCTCGATTCTGCAATCGGGTCTCTGAATGCAGCTGGGGATCGATCAGGAATCACTCGCATCCTCGAGGAGCGAGGCGACGAGATGCTTCGTTCGGGTCACGCAGATCGCCTCATCTGGGCGACGGATCTCCTGTCGGGTGACTGCAGGACTCCGACGCTCGAGCAACTCGCGGGAGAGGCCCGCCAGATTCGCGGCGACTGGACTGGTGCTCTTGCTTGTTACGGGCGTGCGGCGAACAGCGAGTCTCTCCTCTCACCTGGGCTCGCTTGGAGGATGGGTCTGTTGCACTACCTTCGAGCCGACATCAATGAGGCGCTCATGGTCTACGCACGGGGACGAGTTGAAGGCACGGCTCCCCGGGACGAGGCCCTTCTTCTCGCGTGGAACGCGGCCGCGCACTGGGCAAAAGGAGACGCGGAGGACTGCAGAGATGCAGTGACGAGGGCGAGCGAGGCTGCGGAGATCTCCGGCGACCCGCAGGCTCTCGCAGCCGTCCACACAGTGCTTGCGATGCTCGCCTCTGCGCTGGAGGGCGATCGGAGAGAGGGGGACCGGCACTACCGTTTGGCCCTGGATTACGCGGAACGGGCGAACGATGTCCTGCAGCTGATTCGAATCAGGACGAACCGCGGCTCTCATCTCGATGACGAAGGACGCTACGAAGAGGCGCTCGCCGAGCTCGAGACCGCGACGGGACTCGCCGAGCTCACCGGCTTCACTTACTTTCTGGGGCTGGGACTGTCCAACCGCGCATCGGTTCGGTTTCATCTCGGGCAGGTGGATGAAGCAATCGCGGACAACAAGAGAGCTGTTTCCGTCTATCGGGAGCTTGGGTCGCTCGACGTCGGGCACCCACTCAGAAACCTGGGCGAGATCTATCGGGCGCGCGGTGATCTAACCCTCGCCCGATCCAGTTACGAGGAGGCCATCGAGCTCGCAGAGAGATCCGGCGACCGCCAGGTATTGACACCCGCTCTCGCGGGACTGGCTCGGGTTCTGGTGGGAGACGAACCAGAGGAGGCTTCGAAGCTGGCGGATCGAGCCGTCTCGCTCGGTCCCGGATTCGACCACCTTGGTTCACTGCTTGCACAGGGATGGGTCGCACTGGCCCGCGGGGACAGGGAGAAGGCCGCGCAGATCGCTGAGGGCGCGGCCGAGTTCTCACGAGGAACGCGGGATCGTCCCCGCCTAGCCGAGCTGCTCGAGCTACAGGTTTTCGCTTCATCGGATCCCCAGACCAAGCTGACTCGTCTGGAGGAGGCGTTGTCCATCCGGCGAGAGATCCACGACGAGCTGGGCGCGGCCGCAATCGAGCTAGCACTGGGCCGGCTTCAGGCAGGGCCCGACGCTCGCGCTCTTGCGGCGCACGCCGAACGCCGGCTGACCGGACTGGGTGTGCGCATGCAGGCACCAGCCGCGGGTGTGCTCGCGTGTCTCCCTCGTTCCGACGTTGCGCCTGTACAGATCCGTTCGCTCGGAGGCTTCGCGGTACTCAGAAACGGGCGACCGGTGCCCGCCGCCGAATGGCAATCGAAGAAGGCGCGCGACCTTCTCAAGCTCCTGGTTGCCCGAAGAGGACGACCTGCTCCGCGCGATCTGCTGGCAGAGCTCCTGTGGCCGGAGAAGGATCCAGGGAAGCTGGCCAACCGTCTTTCTGTGGCCCTGTCCATCGTGCGCACCGCACTCGATCCCGACAAGCTCTTCTCCCCCGAGCGATTCATCATCTCCGACAAGGACTCAGTGGCTCTCAATCTTGCCTCGGTATCGGTCGACGTCGAGGAGTTCTTGGCGGACGCGGATGCAGGACTTGACCTCGAGCGACAGGGCCGAGTTAATGAGGCCCACGAATTGCTCGTGGCCGCGGAGGCGACCTACGCGGGGGACTTCCTCGAGGAGGATCTCTACGAGGACTGGTCGGTTCCGCTTCGCGAAGAGGCACGCGCCGCCTACATCGCGGTTGCCTCCGCGCTTGCGAGAGCGGCGGTGGCGGCACGAGACCATGAGGCTGGGATCCCTCACTTTCTTCGCCTACTCGAGCGCGACCCGTATGACGAGGGGGCGAACCTCGAGTTGGTGTCCGCGCTGACGTCTTGCGGCAGGCACGGCGAGGCACGGCACCACTACCGGGCGTACGTCTCGAGAATGACCGAGATCGAGGTTGAGGCTGCCCCATTTCCCACACCCGCACTTCTCTAGCGCACGAGCCCAAGTTACTTACTTAGCCTTGGGAACGCCCTTAGCGTGGGTGGATGCGTCGTCCTTACCTACTCATCACAATCGCTGCGATTGCTTTGCTTGCTGGAGCGTTGTTGTTCCTGAACCTTCGCTCGAAGCCGGCGCCGGACGAGCTCACGCGCCGCGAGCCCTACTGCGTAAGCGGGGACGTATCCGTAGATGAGCTGCACATTCCATCCGGCGCCAGGTGTGAATTCGACCCGGACCGAGACTCGATACTCCACATCGAGAACGGGTCGGTCCTGGTCGAGGGATTGCTGAAGATGAGGCCCGCGGGCCCGGAGATAGTGCACAAGGTCGTCTTCGAGAACGTCGATGAGAGCGGTTTCGAGGGAGCGGGTTTGAGGCCCGAATCGATAGAGGACCCGATTCTCGATACCGATCCCGGTCTTTGGGTCATGGGAAACGGCTCACTCGATCTTGAGGGTGCGCACCGAACCGGTTGGACGCGGGAGCCCGACCAGGCTGTTGGCTGGCAGCCGACGGACGAGCTTCGAATCACTCCCACGGAGGTCGAGGACTTCCAGTCACGGCCCTGGAGCATGGGAGACCCAGTTCCTCAGGCTTACCCGGACGTGCCGGGTGCGGAGGTATTCAACCTCACGCGCAACGAGTGATCGCGGGAACTCCCGAGGGGAACTCGCACGTCTTCATTCGGTCGAACGAGCCAAGCACCATCAAGTTCGCTTCCTTTGAACACCTCGGCCCCCGTTGCGAGTGCGATGCATCGGAGATCGCTCCGGACGAGGGTCCGATCACTGGGAGATGGGCACTTCACTGGCACCACAACCACGGAGGTGAAGGCACGGTCGTCGAGGGGACGGTGGTCCAACACGCACCGGCCCGGGGGTACGTTCCGCAAATGTCCAACGACATCACGTTCAAGGACACTGTTGCCTACGACGTCGACGGAGCCGCCTATTGGTGGGATCCGCCCGAAGAGGAAACGGACTCGCACACCGATGGGACGTTGTGGGACAGGGCGCTCGCCTCCGACGTCAGAGGAAGCTCATTCTTCCTCGGAGATTCATTGATCCCGGGCTCCAATCGCATCGTGGATTCCGTGGCCGCCGCAACGGTTCCCGACGAGTTCTCGACGACCACTGCCGGGTTCCAGTGGGGTAGCAAGGGCGACGGCGTGTGGGCGACCGAGAACATTGTCAGCCACAACAACCGGCGAGGCATCTATAGGTGGAACAATCACACTCTGTTGGAGTTGTCCGACGAGACCACGCTGTACAACAATCACGCGTCGTTTATTCAAGGTGCCTACGGCTCGAACCATCTCTTCGACGGACTCACGCTTCGAAGCGACTCCATCATCTGGAAGACGGGGGCGGGCGAATCGGAAGAGGGCGACTATCCGAAAGCCGGAATCACCGACTTCGATATCGACGTAGCGGGTCTGACCGAAGAGTGTCTGCATCTCTTCGGTGCGCAAGTCCCAGGTGGCGAGCCGACCGTGTTTCGCGATGGATCGTGCACGGGGTACACGGGGGACTACGCGGTCACGGGAGACATTCTCCAGAACGAGCGGGTCTTCGACTTTGTCCGAGTGACTAACAAGCAAGGTGACGAGCTCGAGCCGCGCGACTTCAACATCATTGCGTCCAAGTCCGACAAGGGTCTCGATCTGGTCATCAGGGTCCAGCACAAAGATGGCTCTGCTTACGAGATGATCTGGCCACGCACGGCTCCGCGGGGACGTCCGCGCGCGCCCTGGCCGGACGCCGCGGGAGCGGTCGAAGCTGTAGCGGGTTTCCCGAAGCTGCAAGATTAGGGTTGCCTAACATAGCTCCACGAACTGTAAAGCCAGGGCGTTGTGAGTAAATGAGCCTCTGCCCTTCGATGAACGGAACCAGGAGGAATCCCGATGGACATGGAAGTCACCGCGTGGATGTCGATGTACCACGCGATGAACGCGCAGCAAGACAAAAGGCCGTTCTCGAAGGCAACAATGCGACGAATCGCAGCCTTTGCGCGCCCACATCGGCGGAAACTGGTCGCGTTCCTCATTCTTAGCGTAGTCACTGCGTTTCTTGCGGTGGCAACTCCGGTTCTCGCGGGCCGAGTTGTGGACGCGATCGTTGAGGGGGCCGACCAGAATGTCGTGATCCGTCTTGCCATGCTGATCGCCGTCATCGCAGTTGCCGAAGCCGGGATTGGGCTAGTCACGCGCTGGCTTTCAGCGACCATCGGCGAGGGACTGATCCTCGATCTTCGGACTGCGGTGTTCGATCACGTACAGCGGATGCCAATCGCCTTCTTCACACGCACGCGAACTGGAGCGCTGGTCAGCCGACTGAACAACGACGTCATCGGTGCACAACGAGCGTTCAGCGACACACTCTCGGGAGTTGTAGGGAACGTCGTAATGCTCGTGCTCACCCTCATAATGATGGTTGGAATCTCATGGCAGGTCACGCTGCTCGCTCTCCTGTTGCTGCCCGTGTTCGTGCTCCCGGCCCGGCGCATGGGCTCACGCCTTGCCCGACTCGAGCGAGAGGCCGCGAACCACAATGCGGTGATGAGTACTCAGGCGACCGAGCGTTTCTCTGCTCCCGGCGCGACTTTGGTCAAGCTCTTTGGCCGTCCCGCAGTCGAGTCTGCCGAGTTCGCCGAACGTGCCGGACGTGTCCGGGATATCGGAGTGAGCACGGCGATGGTGCAATGGGTTTTCGTCACGGCGCTCACCTTGGTATCCGCTCTTGCCCTTGCTCTCGTTTACGGGCTCGGTGGTTTCTATGCGCTGCGGGGGGATTTGAACCCGGGCGATGTGGTCGCACTGGCCCTTCTATTGACTCGCCTCTACGCCCCGCTGACCGCACTTGCGAGCGCCCGCGTCGAGGTGATGAGCGCGTTGGTGAGCTTCGAGCGAGTATTCGAAGTGCTGGATCTCAAGCCTCTCATCGTTGAGAAGCCGGACGCCGTAAAGGTGCCCGATGGTCCGGTTTCCGTGCGCTTCGAGAACGTTCGATTCGGATATCCGTCGGCGGACAAGGTCTCGCTCGCCTCACTCGAGGAAGTTGCGCTTCTGGACAAACGCGGTGGAGTCGAAGTGATTCACGACATCTCATTTAGCGTGGAACCCGATCAGATCGTGGCTTTGGTTGGCTCGTCGGGAGCGGGAAAGTCGACGATCGCGCAATTGGTGCCGCGGCTCTACGACGTCGAGGGTGGAGCCGTGAAGTTGTCCGGTGTCGACGTCCGTGACCTCACGAGCGAATCGCTCCGCGAGACGCTCGGGATGGTCACTCAGGATGGTCACCTGTTCCACGACTCGGTGCGTGCCAACCTGTTGCTGGCGAGTCCCGAGGCGACGGAAGACGAATTGTGGGATGCCCTCAGGCGAGCGCGCCTCGAAGCGGTCGTTCGCACGCTTCCCGATGGATTGGACACGATCGTTGGAGAACGCGGGTACCGCCTTTCGGGCGGCGAGCGTCAGCGCTTGACGATCGCGCGTCTGCTGCTCGCTCGTCCGCGCGTCGTGATACTCGACGAAGCCACCGCGCACCTTGACTCGACGTCGGAGGCCGCCGTTCAAGCTGCCCTGCGAGAAGCACTCACCGGGCGAACAGCAGTGGTCATCGCACACCGGCTCTCGACCATCCGGGCTGCCGACCTCATCTTGGTTGTCGAGGAAGGCAAGATCGTAGAGCGCGGAACCCATCTCGAGTTGCTGGGGGCCGGCGGGCGCTACGAGGAGCTTTACCGGACACAGTTCGACGAGGCGCCCGTCGAGGAGGCTGTCCCCTAAAGGATCCGGGAAAGGCAAACCCGGCATCGAGGGGGTGAATTGGAGCGTGTTCGGCTTTATCTGCCCGCTCTCGCTGGGTCCCGGGCACCTTTTTGTTCTCAGTACCGCTAGGCGGTTGCCAGGCCACAAACGTATCCGGATTCAGGGTTTGGGCTGCGACACCGACGTGAGCGGCCCCAGGAACCCGATCCCTAACCCAGCTTCCCCCTTGATGCCCGGTTTTGACTCTCCCGCGACCGGCCCGTGGCCCCTCCTCCCCGTTCTTTCCCGAGCCCTGTTCTTCCCGGGTTGACTAGATCTAACTAGTCGCGATAGAAATCGGTTTCAGAAAGCGGTTTCAGAAAGCGATTTCATAGGGCGATTTGCGAAAGCGGGGGGATCCCACGCTCGTGTCGGCCGGCACACGCCGCAGGACGTTCGTCTTTTCCCTGATTCTGGCTCTGGTGGTGGCCCTCCTTGTGCCACCACAGGCGCCTGCCCAGGAGGACGTTCCGATCCTCGATCCGATCCCCGAGCAACCCGAGCCGTCGGGCCTCGGGCTGACGCTCGAGGAGGTCGCTACCTTCCCCAAGTCCGAGCCCACTCCGGCACCGACAGACCCGCGGCTGATGCGTCAGGCGCGCATCAACTTCATCGACGAGCTGCCCGACGGATCGGGACGTATGGCCGTGCCGGATCTCAACGGCAAGCTCTATTTCGTCCACAACGGGAGTCCCACTCCGTACCTGGACGTCGGAGCGACGTTCGCTCCCGACTTCTGGTCGGGCCGTGGCCTCGGATCGGGATTCGGCTTCGTCGCCTTCCATCCCGAGTTCGAAGACAACGGCAAGTTCTACTCGGTCCACACCGAAGCGCTTGGGGCACTCCAGACCGAGACGCCCGACCTTCCGTCTCAGCCCAATCCTTCGCACCATGGCGTGCTGACAGAGTGGACCGCTGACGATCCCGAGGCCAACACCTTCACCGGAACTCAGCAGGAGATGCTCCGACTCGGCTTCACGAGTTTCATCCACGGCTTCCAGCAGATCGGCTTCAACCCCACGGCCCGGCGGGGAGACGACGACTACGGTCTGCTGTACGTCTCGGTCGGTGACGGTGGCAGGGGTGTCGCCTCCGGCGATCCGCAGAATCTCGCGATGCCCCAAGGAAAGATCTTCCGGATCGATCCCCAGGGCACCGATGGTGCGACAGGCGAGTACGGGATCCCCGACGACAACCCCTTCGTGGACACACCGGGTGCACTCGGCGAAATCTACGCCTACGGATTGCGTAACCCACACCGCTTCAGCTGGGATCCGAAGGGGCGTCACCGGATGTTCGTCGGCAACATCGGTGAGCACAACATCGAGTCGATCTACGAGGTACACGCGGGCGACAACTTCGGTTGGACCGAACGCGAGGGCCCGTTCGTGGTCAAGGAAGGGGACCCGACCTGCAGCGTCTATGCGTTGCCTGCGAACGATGAGGAGTTCGGTTACACGTATCCAGTTGCTGCCTACGACCACGATCGCGCACCGGGCCAGGCTCGGTGTGACGATTCGGGCGACGCGGTCATCGGAGGCTTCGTGTACCGCGGCGATGATGCAGTCAAGCTCCGCGGTAAGTACGTCTTCGGAGACGACGTGAACGGTCGGATCTGGTACACGCAAGCGAACCAGATGCAACGCGGCAAGGGCCTTGCCAAGATCTACGAGCTCGAGTTGTACGACACCTCGGACCAGAGGGTCACGATGCAGGACCTCGCCGGCGACGATCGTGTCGACCTGCGCTTCGGCACCGACAGCGAGGGCGAGCTCTACCTCCTTTCGAAGGCCAACGGGAAGATTTGGAAGGTCGTCGACGCCGAACGGTCACCGCGTCAGGCCGACGTCCACCCCAGTCTCAAGCCCAACCTTGTCGCCTACTACGACTTCGAGCACCCGGTCGAGGACAACGCGGCCCTGGAACAGGACCAGGGCCTTTCCGGAACGGACATCGAGCTCATCAATGGCGGTCCGTCGATGCGGGTGGCGGAGGGCGCCTATCCTGCAAGCGATACCTCGGTTCAGCTGCAGCAGGTCAATCCCACGACAGCCGGCAACGACGATTGGAAAACCGGCATCTACTCGCCAACCGGCGTCCCATCTCTGAACGCGTTCAATAGCGTTCAGGAGACGACGGTCATGGGTTGGGTCAAGATGACGGGCCCCGGTCCGAGTCCGAACTCCAACACGTCCAATCCAAATGATTTCTACAACGCGATCGGCTTGGCAGGAGTCCTCACCGGCGATTCCGACGGGCATGCTGTTCGGGCTCTTCTGGAACTGATCAACGTGAACGGAGAGTTGCGACTCGTGGCCCTCGGACGGCGCATCGACGGGAGCGCGTCACAGACGTTTGCTGCAAGCGAGGACTGGCAGACTCTGCTCCCGCCCAACGAGTGGGTCTTTCTCACCGCCACCTTTGATTTCGACAAGGGCACGATGGCGCTCTACAAAAACGGGGAGCCAATCGACGGCTTTTACACCGTCGCCGGCGATCCATGGGGCGTCGCGGGCCCCGGACCGCATCGGACCTCGGCCACCGACCCGCGCGGCATCAAGATCGGAGGAAGCTTCCCGCAGAACGATCGGGAGACGAACCCGTGCAACTGTCGAATGGACAGCTTGATGTTCCTCGACAAGGCAGTTTCTCCCGGAGAGGTACGAGCGCAGTACAACAGGGCGACAACCGCCAAGCCGACGTTCGCGCAGTGCGACACCGGCAAGACCAAGGTCAACAAAGTGATGCCCGCGAGCAACTGGGCCGCAATCACTCCCGACAAGTGGGACTTCCCAGGGGATCAAGTGATTCTCGCCGAGGCGGGGGAGCAGCGTCCCGGTCCTCGCAGACCGTTCGAGTACGCCGTTCTGACGAGAGGACCTCAGTGGGAATCGGTTGAGATCAACGCCGAGGTGCGCTTGGACACGCCGACGAGTGTGAGCAACCGAGATGTCATCATCGTGTTCGGATATCGCTCGGATACCGAGTTCTACTACGCACATCTCTCTCAGGACAACACGATCTACCCGCACAACGGCATCTTCGTGGTGAACAACGCCGACCGATTGCGAATCGAGCACCAGTGGAACGGAGTGGTGGGCGCGCCGCCAGCGGTCACCGACGAGGAATGGCACCAGGTGAAGCTCCGTCACTGCGCCGACACCGGCGAGATCGCGGTGTACGTCGATGGTTCCAAGAAGCCGTTGATGACGGCGACGGATACGACGTTCGATTCAGGACGTGTCGGATTCGGCTCGTTCGACAACATCGGCAGACTCAGGAACCTGACAGTCACCGGAATCGAAGCGGCTGACTGAAGCGCGGGCAACTCCAGAGCAGGCGGCCTCTCTTGTGGCCGCCCGCTCTGTGAGAGAGCGATCGATGTGCGCTGTGATGGTTCCCGACGGAGTGCTCGTCGAAATAGTGGTTGACTCACCGGGTTGAAGTAGAGGCACCCAACCTCGTCTCGTCCGGACGGGAGATCGTTCAACGAATGGAGTGAGTCCCATCGCCGATGTTCGAGAAATACTGGAACGCTCACGTTCCGTGGCCACCGTCGGAGCCTCAGCCGACATCGACAAACCGTCAGGTGGTGTGCCACACCACCTGAAGTCGATCGGGTTCCACGTCATTCCTGTAAACCCAAACGCCTCCGAGATCCTCGGTGTGAGATCCTTCCCCAGCTTGCTGGACGTCGACGAACCGGTCGACATCGTGCAGGTCTTCAGACCCTCAGAAGAGGCCCCTGATATTGCCCGCCAAGCCGTCGAGGTAGGCGCCAAGGTCCTGTGGCTTCAACTCGGGATCACGTCGGACGAGGCTCGTGCCATTGCCGAGGAAGCGGGGCTCGAGTACATCGAGGACCAGTGCATGGAGCGGGAGACGCGTCACTTCGGGATTCGCAAGGACAAGCCCAAAGACAGAACCGACCGCGCCTCATAGGACGCGGTCGGTTCTGGCTCGCTCAAACGCTTCGGTGTTGGATCCAGTCGTCGCCGTCACGACTGTCAGTCCCCAGACCTGCGGCCAGGGAGTCGAGCAGCCCGAAGGCCGCTGCGATTACGAGAAATTCCACGGGTTTTCGCCTCCCTCTGTCTCTGTAAGGGACTAAGATGCTGTTGGTCCTTACAGTAGATGGGATGCGGTAAGGAGTCAAGTAGTTTTTGTACATTACTCAGATTCGTGTGCCGGCACTGCCTGCGACGAGTCGGTAGGAGGTTGGAGTTGGACGAAAAGCGAGTATCTGAGTGGCTGACCGCTTATCAAGACGCTTGGCAAAGCTACGATCCGAAGATCATCGGCGATCTCTTCAGCGAGGACGTTTCCTACCGGTACCACCCCTACGACGAGCCAGAACGAGGGCGTGCGACGGTCGTCGCATCGTGGCTCGAGGAACGGGACGCCGAGGGCACCTACGAAGGCTCTTACGAGCCCCTCATGGTCGCCGGCGACATGGCGATCGCTACCGGCACCAGCACCTACAAGGATGGGGATGAGGTCAGGATCTACGACAATTGCTTCATCCTGCGATTCGACGACGACGGACGCTGCTCGGAGTTCACCGAGTGGTACATGCGGAGGCCGAACCCGTCAGGGTGAATCTCTCATCCTTTCCCAACTGGTCAGGCCGGAGGGCGATCTCCGATCCAGTAGCGGGGGCCCGGACCCAGTCCCGCCGCTCGGTCGCCGGGGTTCGACAGCCGGCAGCGGTCGAGAGAGAGGCAGCCGCAGCCGATGCACTCCGTCAGGCCGGCGCGCAGCCGCTCGAGCTCGGCGATCCGTTCGTCCACCCTCGCAGTCCAGTTGCTCGACAGGTGCGCCCAGTCGTCCCGATCCGGGACTCGACCCGGAGGAAGCTTGGTGAGCTCCGCCCCGATCTCCTCGAGCGTCAGCCCGATGCGCTGGGCGAACACGATGAAGGCGATCCGCCGGAGCACGGATCGGGGAAAGCGGCGGTGACCCGAGCCCGCCCGCTCGGAAGCGATCAGTCCGCGCTCCTCGTAATAGCGGAGGGCAGAGGAGGCGACGCCACTTCGGCGTGAAACCTCTCCGATGGTCATCAAGAACGGCACGAGCCAAGCGAAACACGAACTGGGCTTGACTTCAAGTTCACTTGAACTTATAGGCTCGAGATTCGCTACACCCCAGCCAATAAGGAGATTCCGATGAACCGCACCACAGACGGCAAGCGAGCGGATAACCGAGGAGGTCACCTCATGGCCGGGCGTCGAGGCGGGGCCGGGTAGCCGCGGCGAGTTCGCCTTCAAAGTCGGCCGCCGGGAGATCGGCCACCTCCACGGCGATTTCGTAGCCCACTTCTTCTTCCCAAAGGAGCTGGGAGTGTCGTTGAGGGAGCAGGGCCGGGTCGTCGATCACCCAGTGTTTCCCGGGAAGCCGGGTCCAGCGGCGCGCGGGATCGAGAGCGAAGCCGACGTCCTAGACGTCATCGCCCTCCTGCGACTCAACTACGACCGGGTCGTGTCTCGCACCGACCATCCGGCGGAGGCGGACCGAGTCTGACGGCGTTTTCGTCACCGTTGTAGTTAACGACAACCTCGACTCGGGGCTTTGACCGATGATTCCTCATCAGGCCCCCGTTGCGGCATATACGCTCTGGAGGGAGGGGATGTGCGATGGTCGCTGGGCCCCGCGCTTTTTTTCACCTAATATCCCCGTTCGTGAAATAGCGCTCCCTCTGCTTCGTTGGGACTATGGGTCTCACATTTTTCTGGGGAGCGGAGCAAGGAAATCCTGGAGGGCCGATGAGTTTCACCAGGCCCGGCAGTCTTATCAGGAGATCACGTCAAGAGGTACGTCAAGAGAAAGGGAAGGCCATTGACCGACATGATTCGTACCAAGGGTCTGGTTAAGAAATACGGCGACGTCGTCGCCCTCGACGGCCTCGATCTGAATGTTCCCAAGGGAACGGTTCTGGGGCTGCTGGGTCCTAACGGCGCCGGAAAGACGACTGCTGTCAGGATCCTCACGACACTGCTGATTCCGGATGAGGGCGAGGTCGAGGTCGCAGGACTCGATGTTCTCGCCCAGCAGGATGAGGTTCGCAAACGTATCGGCCTCAGTGGGCAAAACGCCGCGGTCGACGAGCACCTGACCGGTTTCGAGAATCTCGACATGGTTGGACGTCTCTACCATCTCGGAAAGAAGCCATCCCGGGAGCGTGCGCGGGAGTTGCTGGATCGATTCGATCTGGAGGAAGCCGCCGATCGCCCCGCGAAGACCTACTCTGGAGGAATGCGGCGTCGCCTCGACCTCGCCGCAGCCCTCGTCGCAAAGCCAGAGGTCATCTTCCTCGACGAGCCGACGACGGGACTCGACCCTCGTAGTCGCGTTCAGATGTGGGGGACGATCCAGGAGCTCGTGCGAGGTGGATCGACGGTTCTGCTTACGACCCAGTACATGGAGGAGGCCGAGCGGTTGGCCGACGACATCGTCGTAATCGACCGAGGTCACAAGATCGCTCACGGAACCGCCGACGAATTGAAGGCCCAGGTGGGCGGCGAGCGGGTCGAGACGGTGCTTGCGAGCTCCGACGACATGGCACCTGCGCATACGATTCTCGCCAACTTCTGCGCGGGAGACGAGATTCAGGTCGACCAGCAGACCCGCAAGCTGACCGTGGCGGTCACCGGCGGCGTGGACGTTCTCAGGCAAATCCTGCAGAGGCTCGCCGACGCAAACATCTCCGTGGCCGATATCGGACTGCGGCGCCCCACGCTCGACGACGTCTTCCTGTCGCTCACCGGACACGTTGCCGAGGAGGTCGCAGAGAACGGCGATGAGAAGGACGCGGGCGACCAGAAAGAGACGAGAGAGAAGGAGGCCGTTCGATGAACCAAGTCGCACTCGCCTTCGCCGACAGTGGAGTGGTCGCGAAGCGCAACCTGATCAAGATCAAGCGGATCCCCGAGCTCCTGATCTGGACTCTCATGTCGCCGATCATGTTCGTGTTGCTGTTCGGCTACGTGTTCGGCGGCTCGATCGGAATCGAAGGGACGACCTATCGTGAGTATCTGATTGCGGGAGTCTTCGTCCAGACGGTGATCTTCGGCTCGACCTACACGGGAGCCGGGCTGGCCGAGGACATGACCAAGGGCATCATCGATCGCTTCAGGTCGTTGCCCATGTCACGCACCGCCGTCCTCGCGGGTCGTACGGGAAGCGATATCGCCTACAACTCCGCATCGATTTTCGTGATGTCCTTGACCGGCTTGGTCGTGGGCTGGCGGATCCGGACGGACGCGCTCGACGCCATCAGCGGCTTCCTGCTCCTGTTGGTCTTTGCCTACGCGTTCTCGTGGATCATGGCCTACTTCGGACTCAAGGTTTCGAGCGTTGAGGTCATCAACAACGCCTCGTTCATGTTCATCTTTCCGCTGACGTTCATCGCCAACACGTTCGTAGACATCAACACCTTGCCCCCCGTACTCCAGACGTTCGCAGAGTGGAACCCAATCTCGTCCGTGGCGCAGGCGGTGCGCGAGGCATTCGGGAACACGGGGAACGTTCCGGTTCCCGATGTCTGGTCGTTGCAGAATCCGGTGGCGTACTCGGTCATCTGGATCGTCATCATCCTGGCGATCTTCGTGCCGCTATCGACTCGGCAGTACAAGCGAGCCTCGAGCCGCTAGCGAATATCTGTCCGGGACGGACGGCGCGGTCAATGCAGGCCGCGCCGTCCGCCCGGCGCACTCTTCTAATCCTCCCCCCGCGACACACCGGCGGCTAGTCGACGCATGTTGACGCACGCGTTGAAGGGAGTAGAACAAAGGGACCCGATGAAGGAGGAACGCATGTTCGTTCAAGTGATCCAGGGCCGCGCGAAGGATGCAGCGGGTCTGAAGAAGCAGTGGGAGAGATGGGACCAGGAGATCAAGCCGTCCGTGAAGGGCTTTTTGGGTAGCACCGCAGGAGTCACCCCCGACGGTGAGTTCATCGCAGTGGCCCGCTTCGAGAGTGAAGAGGCCGCTCGCGCCAACAGTGACAGCTCCGCGCAGAGTGCCTGGTGGGAGGAGACCTCGCAGTATCTGAGCGACCCGCTGTTCCACGACTGCACCGAGGTGGACGTGATGAACGATGGGGGTTCCGACGACGCCGGCTTCGTTCAGGTGATCCAGGGCAAGGTCACCGATATTGCCAAGTCGAGGGAGCTCGACGCCAAGATGCAGGATGGGATGACAGAGGCGCGACCCGACGTAATCGGAGGAGTCACCGCCTGGCACCCGCAGAACGGACGCTTTACGAGCACTATCTACTTCACGTCTGAGGCGGAGGCACGCGCCCAGGAGAAAGAGATGGAAACGCTCGAGGGATTCCAGGAGTTCATGGCCGAGTACCAGGCAATCTCCGACGGGGAGCCCAAGTACCTGGACCTCCCGGACCCCTGGTTGTCGAGCAAGTAAACGACACGGCTTAGGTAGCCAGTCGCTCCAGCGTCACCAGTGTGATGTCATCTTCCTGTTCCCAGTCAGCACCGGTGAAGCTTTCGAGCTCGGCTAGGAGCGCGTCGATCAGGTCATCGGCGCGCGGGCAGTTCTGGATTACCTCGATCACCCGGGGAAAGCCGAACATCTCGCCACTCTGATTGTGCGCTTCGGCGAGACCATCGCTGTGCAGAAGCACACGCGTGCCGGGTGGCACGGTCGCGTCCTTCAACTCGTAGCCGGAGGCAGGCATGAGACCGAGGGGCATTCCGGTTGCCCTGAGATCGACCACCCCGTTGTCGGTCGACATGTAGGGGAGGTTGTGCCCGGCGTTGGCGAACTGGAGCCTGCCCGTCGCCGGATCGAGCACGATGTAAAGGCATGTAACGAACATCTTCTCCGGTGTGTTGAGGACGAGAACCTCGTTCACCCTCTCGAGAACGTCCGACGGGGAGTTGACCCTGGGGGCCTCGGCCCCCAGCAACCCCTGTGTCGTAGCCATCACCAGCGCGGCGGGCGCGCCCTTGTCGGTGACGTCTCCGATCGCAACGCCCAGCTCCCCGGTGGGGAGGTCGATGAAGCTGTAGAAGTCGCCACCGACCTCGCGCGCCGACCGATAAAAGGCAACGACTTGCCAGCCTGCGAGGTTGGGAACCTCGGCCGGCAGGAATTGTTCTTGCACGAGCCGAGCCACTCTGAGCTCCTGCGCGACGCGCTCGCTTTCGTCCTCGGCGCGTTGCAATCGATCGGCCACCTCGGCTGCGTACGCCCGCCGACCCCGGACGGCAATGCCCAACAGCACGATCGCCGCGAAGAACGCTGCATCCCTCAGCGAGTCGTTGACGACCCGGGGCACCGGTTCGGGATCGGCGAACAAGCGGTAAAGGAGTGGTCCGATGACCCACAGCAGGCTGACGAGGAACGGCGCAATGTATCTCCCCGCGACGGTGGCCGTGTAGAGCGGCACCGCGAGCGGCACGGCGGGGACGAAGCCTGGGTAGTTCAAGTAGTAGTAGACCGTGAGAAGGAACGCCGTCCCGAAGAAGACTCCCAACGGCCAGCGGTGCCGGCCGAAGAGGAGGGTCGCCATCAGCAGTCCGAGCCCGTACGCCAGTGCATCGGGTTCGCGCGTCCCCGGCTCCGCCGCAGCGGAGATCGTGATCGAGATCGCTGCCCCGACAACAATGACGAGAGCAGCATCGATGGCTATTGGTGGGACACGATCTATGCGTGCTCGCAGCCAGGAACCGCTATCGGAAGTGGCCTGCGCCGGGCTTGCCAATCAGGATTCACCACCTCTCACTCATCGTTCCTTCCAGTTCGCGTGCGTTCAGCCCACGTCTCGCCTGCGAACCAGGAACGCCGACAGCGACAGAAACACTGCCAGAAATGCGCCGAGCACCAGTACGGCCTGGCTGCCGTCCACAAATGGGCCGAAGAACGAGCCCGGACCGTTGTCAGTGAGCGCCTCGGTCGGTACGCCGAACGCCGTTACCAGTGAATAGGCGTTGGCGCGCAGGGAGTATTCCACGAAGGAACCAAGCCAGCTCACTTCGCCGGCGAGCGCGGCGAGCAGGCCCTCGATTACGAACGTATAGAGGATGCCCATTCCGATGGCTAGTGAGGTTCCGCGCGACAGCACCGCGAGGAGAACACCGAACGCCGCCCAGGCCGCAAGGACGAGCCAGCCTGCGGCAAGCGCTCGAACGAGATCCCAGGCGGACGGCCATTCGATTGCTGCACCCTCAGCTCCGGCGATGGCATAGCTTGCAACGGCTCCCGCGGCGAAGATCCCGAGGACGAAGGGCACCAGCCCGACCGCGAGCGCGACCAGCTTTGCCGAGAGCACCCGCAGGCGACCCGACCGTTGAATCAACAAGGTTTTCAAGGTGTCCCACGAGTAGTCGCTGCCGATTGCCAGGACGCCCAGCATCAAGGCGATCACCCCGCCGAAGAAGGGGAACCCACCGAGGAGTTGGCCCGTGAGACTTTCAGGCAACAGTGCCGTCAGCGGTGTTTGCGTCGGACCGTCCGCGCCTCCCCTGAGCGTGAGGTAGGGGAGAAGGTAAGCGAACATCATCCCGAGCAGGATCCAGACCCCCAAGAGGATCCAGGTGCTCGTTCGTTTGCGTAGAACCAGTAGCTCTGCGGCGATGCCTCCCATTACTCATCCTCCGTTCCATAGCGTGTCAGTTCGAGAAAGACCTCTTCGAGGGAAGCCCGGTCCGGGCCGAGCTCTGAAACCGCAACCCCGGCCTCGACGAGACGTCGGTTGATCGCAGATGCTCCCGACGGATCCGTCGTGACGCGCAGGCCTCCGTCGACGTTTGCGACGGCCTCGACTTCCGCGAACCCTTCGATAAGCAGGCGGGCCTGCTCCTGAGGCTCGGCGACCACTCGGAGAGCGTCCCCTCCCCGAAGCTCGTCCACAGTGCCCTCTTTGACGAGCGCACCCCGGCTGATGACGCCCGCCCGGTCGCAGATTTGCTCGACCTCGGCCATGAGGTGGCTCGACAGGAGCACCGTGCGCCGCTCCCCGCCGAGACCGCGGATGAAGGTCCGCATCTCGGCCATCCCTGCAGGGTCGAGCCCGTTCGTCGGCTCATCGAGGATCAGAAGCTCGGGATCCTTGAGCAGTGCAGCGGCAACGCCGAGGCGCTGTTTCATTCCCTGCGAGTAGGTGGCGAAGCGATCCTTGGCCCTGTCGAGGAGCCCGACCTCGTCGAGAACCACGTCGATGCGTTGCCTCGGCACGCCGGCATGCTTCGCCAGCACGCGCAGGTTGTCCCGGCCAGAAAGGAACGGATAGAGACCGGGAGCCTCTACGAGAGCTCCGATGCCGGCGATGCTCTCGGACGAGCCGGGGCGTCCGCCGAGAACCAGAGCACCTCCCGAGGTTGGTTTCGCTAAGCCCAAAAGCATTCGCAGGGTTGTCGTCTTGCCCGCGCCGTTCGGGCCAAGGAATCCATAGACCTCGCCCCTGCGCACACGCAGGTTCAAGTGGTCCACCGCGACGTCGTCACCGTAGCGTTTGGTGATGTCGTGGGTTTCGATCGCGTAATCGTTCACAGTTTTGTCCCCTTTCCGGTCAGGCACTGCGTAGGGATCGAGCACGCGGTCGCCATGAATCGCGACGCGCCTGCGGCGCACGAGCGATCGGCCTCCGATAGCGAGCGTCGAGACCTCTGCGTCTAGCCAGCAACGAGAGAGGGGCCATCAGCGCGCGCATTGCGCTTGAGGGCGCGAAGGGGGCCCTGACCTCGGCTTCGAACGCGCTCATGAACAGCGCAAGGTCGAGGGGACGGGGCATCCCTCTTTTGTCGGTGCGACCCTCACGAGCAAGGGCCGCAGTGGTTTCGAACAACTCCTCCATCCGAAGCGCGGGCCGAACTTCAACCCGCACACGCGCGGGCTCGGAACCGCCGTTACTGAAGCGATGGATCGTGCCGGGCGGAACCACGACGACGTCGCCCGCGCGCGCAACGACCGTCTTTAGGCCTCGCTTGAATTTCATGACTCCGCTCAAGACCTCGAAGCGCTCCTCCTGCCCGGGGTGAACGTGGGCGCCTGGCACATGGCCGTCGGGGGACAGCTCGAGGTCGATGGTGAGTAGTTCGCCGTTGGTGTCGGCCCGCGTCTTGCGAAACGTGATCCGCTCGCCGCTGACCGGGTTGTCGAGAACCTGCCCGCTGACCGCCATGTTCTTGCCTCCTCGTAGTGGACCTCTTGTCACGAACCACGCTAGGGATCCGAGTACCTGGAGTCGTCAGGTCAGAGGCGACACTTCGCCTGCGGCGAGCGGGGTAGGGCGCGCACCTTCGACTACCTCTCGGTGGCGAATAGGCGGGGACCTGCGAGCAGTGTTAGCCCTTGCGTACTCCCCGTGGAGTAGTCGAGGGGAGTCCCTCGGGGCGATGACACCGGCTCGGTCGGGCTTTAGCGTGTGGTGCGTGACTGTCAACGAATCGCAATGGGGAAGACATCGGAGCTTCCCGCCGCGCGGCCCTAGCTTCCTGTTGCCGCTCGTGGTGGGAGTGATCCAGGTCATCGGAACGCGCTTCGCGGCGTTTGGTCAGCCGGAGCATGGTGACCTGGACGTACTTGGTGTCCTGCTTTTGGTTGCGGGGCCGGCCGCACTCCTACTTAGACGCCGCTACCCGGTTGCCGTGCTGGGCTTCGTGCTCGCGACCACCCTCGGCTACCTCTTGCTGGACTATCCGAGAGGGCCGATCTTCCTGGCTCTGATCGTCGCATTCGTGAGCGCGGTGATGTCCGGGCACCGGGTCGCCGCGGCAGTCTCATTGGTCGTCGGGTACTTCTCTTTCCTCTGGCTGCCTTACTTCTTGGGCGTCGAGGAGGCTCCGGGATGGGCTGCGGCGCTGGGCCTCGGTGCGTGGCTGCTGGTGCTCCTTACAGTGGCCGAGGTGGCCCGTGGCCGCCGAGAGCAGGCCATCGAGTCCGCTCGTGCCCACGGTGAAGAGGCGCGCAGGCGTGCGAGCGAAGAACGGCTTCAAATTGCCCGTGAGCTCCACGACGTTCTGGCTCACAACATCTCGCTGATCAACGTCCAGGCCGGAGTCGCCTTGCACCTCATCGACGAACGACCTGAGCAGGCCCGCACCGCTCTCGCAGCCATAAAGGACGCGAGCAACGAAGCGCTGAGCGAGCTGCGGTCCGTGCTCGACGTGCTGCGACGAGGCTACGAAGATCCACCACGCTCGCCCACCTTGGGGCTTGCTCGCATAGACGACCTCGTCGCGAGGACACAAGCAGCAGGTCTTTCTGTCAGCAAACGCGTCGAAGGAGTGCCTCGCCCACTGCCGGCGGAGGTGGATCTCGCCGCATTTCGGATCGTGCAAGAGGCGCTTACGAACGTCACGCGCCATGCAGGCGGGGCGCACGCAACCGTTCAGGTCGGCTACCTGGAGAACGCTCTGACCGTTCAGGTAGATGATGACGGCCGGGGAATGCCGGCGACACTCTCGGGGGGCGGAAGGGGAATCCGGGGGATGAGGGAGCGCGCGGCAGCCCTGGGCGGAGAAGTGAAGGCCGGCCCTCGAAGCGGCGGGGGCTTTAGCGTTGTCGCCCGACTTCCTCTGAATGAAGACGGATCGAAGGAGACGGGATGATCCGGGTGTTGCTCGCAGACGACCAGGCCCTCGTGCGCGCCGGGTTCCGCGCGTTGTTGGACGCACAGGAGGACATCGAGGTCGTCGGAGAAGCCGACGACGGCGAGCAAGCCGTGCGTCTGTCGCGGGAGCATGCGCCCGACGTGGTGCTGATGGACATACGCATGCCGGGCATGGATGGACTAGAAGCAACCCGGCTCATCGTTGCGGATGATGCCTTGAAGGCGGTTCGCATCGTGATCCTCACTACCTTCGATCTCGACGAATACGTTTTCGAGGCTCTGCGGGTTGGTGCAAGCGGCTTTCTCGTAAAGAACACCGAGCCAGCCGAGCTCGTGCACGCGGTCCGTGCCGTCGCTGCAGGCGACGCGCTGCTGTCTCCGGGAGTGACCAAGAGACTCGTGACGGAGTTCGCCGCGCGCTCGAGGCAACCGCGTCAAACGGTTGAGCTCGATGCCCTCACCGAGAGGGAGCGCGAGGTCATGGCGCTTGTTGCCGAGGGCCTCACGAACGCAGAGATCGCCGAGCGACTCTTCGTAAGTCCCGCGACTGCAAAGACTCATGTCAGCCGCGCCATGGTCAAGCTTGGCGTCAGGGACCGGGCCCAGATGGTGGTGCTGGCCTACGAGTCCGGTCTCACGCGCCCCGGCTGGCTCTAGGCGCGAAGGGGGACCCATGCGTCCGGAACGCTGTCGCAGATGCATCCGGAACGGTGTCACCTAGGTCCCAGAATGTCTGTCAACGACCTCCCCAGGCCCGCACAGGGTGCTCTTCCCGAGAGCGTCAGACAACTGTCAGACAACTGTCGGACAACTGTCGGACAACTGTCATGCCCGTGTCAGACGCTCCTGGGAGCGACGCTCGCACGAAGAGCTGAACGGAGACAATTTCTGGTTGGCGGCGGCCTACCGCTGCGGCGGTACCCGATCCCGCACTGTCTGCGCCGTACGAGGTACCCGAAGTGCAGCCGTTGAGCTGACGACTTCGCGCCTTCGTCTCGCGACCATTGGACCTGTTGGATAAGCGGCCGAAACGGCCGACTCGATCAAGGAGGTCGATGATCATGATGACGATGGCAGGAGAAGTTCTCGCCAATGGCGCGGGATGGGGGCCTGGTGGTTGGTGGCCGATCTTCCCAATCTTCTGGCTGCTTCTCTGGGGAACCGTGATCTTCTTTTTCGTCCGTGGCCGTCGCAACGGGGGCCGGTGGCACCAGGGCCAATCCGCTGAGGGCGTCCTTGCCGAGCGCTATGCACGTGGCGAGATCGCGGAGGAGGAGTACAGAGAGCGGCTGACCGTGCTGAAGGGTTCCAAGTAGTCAATTGGTCCCTTCACCGATTCCTTGCCCGTTGACCCGGCGACATCGGGTCGACGGGCGCCGTCTCGCGCATCAGCTCAGCGCCAACGGCGCCAGTTGACTGCCCCTTTCTGAGAACCGGCGGTTACTTCTGGCTTCCAGCCGCCGAAGGCGGCCAAGACTTCACCCTTCTCACGCTCGGGCACATTGAAGTGATCAAGGGTGCGGCCAAGCTCTGCATCGACTTCGTCGAACACTTCAGGTGGAATCTTCAAGTCGAAGTGCGCGTCGCGGAGTTCCCTGGCTGTGTATTGAAAGGGACCTCCGGCCACCGAGGCGACCCACAATGTCCTCAGGAACTTGAGTCCCTGCAACCGTCCGGCAAATGTGGAGGTGTGCCATTCCTTCAGCTCAGGGTTAGCTTCGACCACCTTCGGGTTCTTCAGCAGTTGGTCGCTGAAGTGATCCACCACAGCCGCGATGGCGTAGATTCCACCGAGTCGTTCATACAAAGTGGGCTCCGCCATAACTTCCTCCTCCCGTTGGTCTCCTTCCTAATGACCGCGGGCTCGCCGCGTCACGCGGAGACGTCTTCGCCGAATTGTCCTTGAAACTAGGGTCGACCCCCAAGCGACTTGCAAAGTTTGAGACGCTTCCGGCTGTTCCGATTTCCGCAGTTCACTCTCCGCGCTCGCGAAGGACCCTGTGCACGTGCTGATAGGTAAAGGTCTCTCCTGTGATTTCCGTGATCACTTGCGCGACGCCTCGGTTCGAGAGTCTCCCCGCAAGCTCGATGATCAAGTTGCGCACCGCCTGCGAAGCTTCGCTGCGGCGAAGGTCCATGACTCGATCGAGGGGATGGAAGCTTTCTGTTTCGTTATTGACACGGTAGCGAAGGATCCGCACCCGTCCGAAGAGAGTCGCAACCCACCGGGGCTCACGCCGCTGGCGCGCACCTTTGGTAGTGGCGAGCGCTTGCTCGTCCATCGCTTCGACGATTCGCAGGTAGAGCTCCCTGGCTGCTCTTCGGCCCTCAGCTGCGATCACTCGCTCTAAGGCCCCCGGGTCGTCCCCCGGGTGCACCCTCACCTGCAATTCCACATTGGCGGTGACTTCTGGCACGAAGCGCCCCATCTCCAGGAATAAGACTAATAGCTCTTAGTCTTAGAACAGGGCCGAGCCACACATCATTCCCGGGGTCCGACAAAAAGAAGGGGAGTCGTCGCCAGCTGTCAGTGGCGGTTCGCTTTCAGCTTCACGCAGCACTCCACAGAAGTTGGCGTCAAGGCTGCTTCCACGCTCTCATTCCCGAGACCACGTAGGAACCCGTCGATGAACTCACGGTTCAGGACACACACAAACTCAGGGGCGCGGCGCGAGAGGTTATGAAATGGGCAGTTGCGCAATGAGATCGTCTCGTCACCCGAGCGATACGGCTCGTATCCATAGCCGGCGAGGGTTTCTTCAGCAACAGCGAGTGCTCTATCAGAACCCGGTGGGCGCAGACGCAATTCGGTTTTGACCTTGTCACCGATGGCTTGGCCTTTGTCGTAGGCGACCCGCTTAGCCACCTCGATATTTGGTTCCCTGGAGTTCTCGGTGAGGGCGGCGAGCATGATCTCGCCCATGATGTCGTAGCGCCTCTCAGGGATCGAGACATCGACCTCGAGGTCGGAGGGCTCATAGAGTTTTGAACTCCTGCCCGCCCCGCGGCCACCTTGGCTGCCGGGCGGACGGGCGTAGTGGGCCTTGAGCAGGCCACGTTCGATGAGCTTGTCGAGGTGGAAGGCAGCGAGCTTTCGAGAGATCCCGACTTGCTCGGCGGCTTCGTCACGCGAAACCGGACTTCCCTTGGCCCTTATGAAGACGTACATGCGTCTTCGAAGGTCGTCCTGCAGCGCAGCGATAGCACCAACGTCCTCGCGAAGTCTTCCAAGCATCCTCGAGTTATAACACAAACTCTTATGGTCGCAGATGATTGTGTGCGCCTGAAGAGGGGATTCTGCCAGTGCTTCTTTGTCCTTTGTGCTTGACAGAGTTCCCTCACAGGCGTGAAAGTGGACATAACGCTAAGAATAGTTTGCGTTAGGAAATGCCACCGGCGCCGATCGAAATCAGCTCGCTGCTACTCCTCGGCGACTGAAAGTTGAGGCGATGATGACCAAGCTGCAGCAGCTTTTCGAAGAACAAGGGCAGAGCCCTTGGCTCGACAACCTGACACGAGGACACCTTCTGCGAGGCGAGCTGGAGCGTTTGGTCGCCGCCGGCATTCGGGGTGTGACGACAAACCCGACCATCTTCGCGAAGGCGATCAGCGCGTCCAGCGACTACGACGGGCAGTTCAAAAGCCTCATCCAAGCTGGGACAAACGTCACCGACGCCTACTGGGCAATGGTGATCGACGACATCCACGAGACGCTCGCGGCGCTCCACTCCATCTACGACGAGAGCAGAGGAGGCGATGGCTTCGTTTCCATTGAGCTCGCTCCTGAATTGGCTCACGACACAGCAGGTTCAGTCGTGGCGGCTCGGGAACTGCACGAACGCATCGCTGCTCCCAACCTGTTCGTAAAGATCCCAGCGACCCCGCAGGGAGTGCCCGCGATCCAGCAGATGATCGCCGAGGGGCGCAACATCAACATCACTCTGATCTTCAGCCTCGAGCGCTACGAGGAAGTCATTGAGGCGTATCTGTCCGGGCTCGAGACCCGCAAAGGGGACCTCGACTCGGTGCATAGCGTCGCTTCGTTTTTCGTGAGCCGGGTCGACACCGAGGTCGATCGGCGCTTAGAGGCCATCGGCACTCCCGAAGCGCTCGCCCTGAGAGGCAAGGCTGCTATCGCTCAAGCGAAGGCTGCATATCAAATGTTTCGACGGAGCTTCAGCGGGCCACGCTGGCAAGAACTTGCCGCACGTGGAGCCAGGGTGCAACGTCCGCTATGGGCATCCACGTCGACAAAGAACGAGTCTTATCCGGACACTCTCTATGTCGACCGCCTCATCGGACCCGACAGCATCAACACGCTGCCGGAAGCAACCATCGCGGCCTTCGAGGATCACGGGACCGTTACTCGCTCGATCGACGAATCATCAGACGATGCCGGGATGGTGCTAGAGCGGCTCGAGACAATCGGGGTCAGCATGACCGACGTCGGTCGAAGTCTCGAAGAGCAAGGTGCCGCCATTTTCTCCAAGAGCTTCGATGACCTAGTCGGAACACTTGAGTCCAAACGTGCCGATCTGAAGAGTCACTCCAGGGCTGGTGGTTCCCATGTTTGAGATCCTCGGCGTCATTGGGATCGCGATCTCGGTCGGTGCCTATGTGCCTCAGGTAACCCACCTGGCCCGCGAACACTGCTCGGCGGGTGTTAGTAGCCGTGCGTGGACCATGTGGCTCGCCAGTGGTTTCCTCGTCGGTCTCCTTGCGGTGCAGCGCGGCGACCTGGTGTTCATGCTTCTCCAACTAAGCAGCCTGACGTCCGCCTCGGTGATTCTGCTCCTGGCCCGTCGGTACAAGGGCATGGTGTGCGCAACCCATGCCCGCGCGATTCCTGGTGATCAACCCCCGGTGCGGCAGACCCTGCGTCGGAGCATGCCGGTCAAATCGACATAGCTTCGTTCGTCACCTATATGACGGAAACGCGATCAACGGCCCCAGCAACTCGACCTAACCGGCTCGCCGCCCCCGAACGCCTCCGACAATTCGACCTGGCGGCCTTCGACGACTGACGGGGGCCAGGGGGTCAAACGGATCCCGATTGCGACGCCTGATTGTTGACTTTCTTGGGATATGAGGCCCAAAATACGGGCCTTACTGGAATCGTTTTTCCATTTTTGGGGTCCCACGCGTGTGCCCCGTGGGGCTCGACGGGGGGAAGGAGGGGCACCGCGGTTTCGTGGGGCTGACCGCCCGCATTCCTTGTTCCGTCGGGGGTGTTCCTTCCTGCTTTGACTTCGGCGTCCACGAGCCAGACATGCCTCGAGGCGTCTCGCGGACGAACCCTCCCGTTGATCGTCCTATCCGATCGTGAGAGGGAGCGTATGACTGGAGGAACACACGAAGCGCGTCTGAGTGCGCGCGGATGGCTTATCCGCAGCATCGCTGTAGTGGCGGCCTTGATGTTGCTGGCCACGGCCAGAGGTGCACCGGTGGCCGCGCAAACGGCCGAGGACGTCAGCGATCATCCGCTGCTCCAGCCCATCGACAAGCAGAACTGGGTAGACCAGGGGACCTTGACCTGGGCCGACTACACGCAGGTTCGGCCGGACGAGTGGCAGACCGACGCCGTTCCGGGAAGCGAGAATCAGTTCAGGGGAGCGGTGGTCCTCGGAGACTTCTCCGACCAACCGTTCTTGATCAGCCAGCCGGCTGGAACGCACCCGTTCGGCAACCCGCAGCCCGGATGGTCGCCCGTGACGAACGTCCGCCAATGGATGGACGAGTACCTGACCGTCCCGAATCAGTACAACGGTGGTCAGACCATTCACGGCTACTGGATGGAGGACTCGCACGGTCGGCTCGGAGTCAGCATCGACACATTCGGGCCTTACACGCTGCCGGGGAAGCTGCACGAGTACGGCATCCCGGACGGCTCGTTCAACTCGCCCGCCGCCAGGTACTGCCCGCAGGGCGACACCTGCGGTAAGAACCTGCGCACCGACAGCAATCGCCTTTGGCGTACCGACATTGGCTGTCCCGCCGGGCCGGGCTCCAGTGGAATCTCTAACTGTGGATACGACTTCGTCTTCTACGTCAGCGCGGGTCACGACGAGTCATCGACCTGGCAAGAGTTCGGGGAGATGCTCTTCGAGAATCCGGAGGACGTACCTGCGTCCCTCGGGCCCCCCGGAGCCGAGAATGGCGTCGTTCTGAACCAGCTCGGGGAACCAATGACGAACTATGCGGCCACCCGATACGTCCCATGGACCTCGTGGCGAGCGGCGGCGAACCACTGGCCGAACGCATCCACAAGTCCGCCGAGAAGTTCGACTCAAGCCGAGAGCTCGGGCCAGAGCGTGTACGCGCACGAGTTCAGTCACATCCTCGGCTTGCCGGACAACTACAACAACCCGTTTGCCGACAACCAACGCAACTTCACCGGCTACTGGGAGATGATGAGCCGCGGAACGTTCAACGGACCGGGCGGTACGCATAACAGCTGGCAGGTTCCTAATCAGGGTGGCTCTGGTCTTGGCCCCCATCACCTGCTGCACTTCAAGAACCAGCTCGGGGTTCTCGAAAGCGACGAGCAAGTCACCATCGAGCGCAACAATCTCGCCAACCAGGGTGTTGCGGTGTTGAGTGTGAAGGCTCGCTCGGACGTTCCCGAGGACGATCTTGTCGGATTAACCGTCAACTTCGGTGAAGGCGGGGACCTGGCCGGCACGTGCGCCAACCAGGGACTCGACCCGTTCTACTGTCCGGGAACCGGCTATCTCCATTACCGTATGGAGGTCGTGGACCGGGTGGGGAACGACTCGTACACGCCCGGCCACGGTGTCTTGCTGTCGAAGAGCCGCAACAGCGGCACCCCGCGGGTTTGGATTATCGACCCGAACCCACAGGACATCGGCATGATCGACTTCTACCGGCCCGACGGCACGCCTGTCGCGGTTGTCCGTGGAGATCCTCGCCAACTGAACGACGCAACCTTCCACGCCGGCACAAACTCCGGTAGCGAGTACGAATACATCGACAACTTCAACCGCCTGCACTTCTACATACTCGACACCCACCGGGATGAAGACGGTGTGCTCTACTACGACATCGGCGTACGTCGCTTTGACGGTGCGGGACCCTACGAGCGCGGAGTGCGACTCGGACGGGAGTACACGACGCCGCAGGTAGCGGATTCCATGGCTACATGCAATTTCCCGCTCACCAACACCGGCGAAGCTGGTGAAGGCATCTTCGACTCCGACATCTATCGCCTGTCGGCGAGATCACGCGTGAACAACTGGGAGGTCACTCTTCCCAACGCGCTCGCCTTCGCCAAAGCCGGCGAGACGATCGAGGTTCCGGTTCATGCGGTCTATACCCCGGGAGGGAACAAGGTGACGGTCGTAACGCTCACGGCCACGTCCGAGACCGATCCGGATCAGTCGACGAAGAGGCTTTGTAGCGTGAAGTTGAAGGACACCAGGCCCTGAACTAGGGATAGCTACTGATGACGAGAGGGGGCGGTAGCGCGAGGGGAGCGAGGTTTCTCGCTTCACTCGTCGTTACCGCCCTCGCGTTAGTTGTCCTGGCCGCTGGATGCACCGGTGGCGATGCCGGTGCCGAAACCGACGCAACGATTCACGGGGGCGCCGACGATCTGCCGGGGTCCCTTCCCAAGGACGTCTCTTTCCGAAAGTCACCGAGCAACGCATTCGCGGCGCCAGACTTTTCTGCAGAACTGCTCGACGGGACGTCCATGACCGCGAGTGATCTCTGGGACGACAGGCCGCTGTTACTGGTGTTCACCGCCAGCGGGTGCAACGAGTGCGCGAGGGTTCATCGCGAGGTCGCCGAGGTCGTCAACGAACATGATGGTGCGGTCTCGATGCTCGCAGTTGTGCGCGAGGGCGACATCCAAGGCGCGCGCGAGTTTGCCGAAGACCAACAACTCGGCTATCCGATCGCTGTCGGCGCCGAGGGCGTCTGGCTCAACTACGCGGCCGAGGAGGCACCGCTCGTAGTGCTGATCGCGCCCGGCGGCAAGGCTCTCCGCGGCTGGCCGGGTGACGTCGACACCGGCGTACTCGACGCGGAACTCGACGAGCTTTACAAGGAGTCTCCTGCCCGGGACGAATAGCCAGTCGCGAGGCAGCGATCGACTTCTACAGCTCGGCCCGGTAGGCCTCCAGACGCTCGGCCAGTTCCTTCGGGCGGCTGAGTGCGACACAGTGGCTGCCGTCGATCTCGTCTGCGGTAGCACCCAAGCGGTCGCGTGCAACCCGCCGCATGAACTCGGCTGGGAAAAAGCGATCGTCGCGACACAACAGGAATCTCGTCGGCACGTCGGGCCACTTTTCCAGGGGCCACGGCTTCTCCATCGGCGTGCCCGATTGATCCCGGCCTCTCTTGAGCGCCTCCACTGCGAGCTCGTAAGGCACGTCGTGAAGGAAGGTGTCGATGACCGCGTCGTCCCCGGTCAGTTCGTCGTCTTGCTGGGGTGATTCGTAGCCGGTGTTCGTCCACCAGTCTCCCGGGCGCTCTCCAGGAGAGGGAACCATCCCCGCCAGCATCACCAACAAATCTGTAGGCACGCGCTCACACACGAGTGGTGCGGTGAACCCACCAAATGATTGGGCGACCACAATGAGGTTCGTGCGAGTGCCGATGGCGTCGACGACCGTGTCGGTGTACTCGGACAACCCGGCGGAGTCGTCGTCACAGGGAAGATCTACGGCGACCACGTCATGGCCAAGCTCACGCAACTCGGCTTCCAGCAGGTGCCAGTACCATCCGCTGTCTGCAGCGCCGTGAATCAAAACATATGTAGCCAAGTTCAGCTCACCCCCGGAGACCTATGAGACTTTCGATGCGCGACAACAGCGCCGCAACTTCGTCGGGTGGTTGACTCGTCCACGTGGTGGGCTTGGGTGGATCCGGCTCTAAACGAGTCGACGGGCGCGCTCTGGGCCGGACTTGCTCCAGCTGTCTACGCATGAGTCCAGGTCTCCCGTGGGCGATTCGCCTGCGTGACGGCCGCTGGCCGCGGTGCTCGTCCTTTGAGTCGGCGGATCGAGTTGCGGGGGTGCGCAGAACGACGACGAGCGGCCTCACGGTGAAGCTCCTGGATGTGCTGTTCGTTCAACGCTTGCATCATTTCCGGGTGCATCTCAGCCTCCCTTCTTTCGTAGTTAGACCCGCTGACCACCCGAAACTCATCGGTCCCGCGGACGGGAAATCCAGTCCCCGAGCCCGGTGACCACGTCTGACTGGCATGGAAGCTGAGCGACCGTTTTGACACCGAATATTCGGGTTGGTATAAGAAATCGCCGATCGCCCAATGGAGGGGGTTCTGATGCGTCGAACGGTCCTGCTGGTCCTCGTGATGGCGTTGATTGCGCCGATAACCACGACCCGAGCCGCGGAGCCACCGGCCGGAGCGATCAAGAACGTGGAGTTCGTGGCGAACCTGCCCGAACCGACCGAGTCAACGGCGATCAACTTCATGCGCTATGGGGGCCGGGACGTGATGTTCGTTACCGGCCGTTTCGGTTTGATGACCTATGACGTCACCGAACCCACGAGCCCCGAGCTCTTGGACCACCTGGGGAACGACGTGCTGATGCTCCCCGGAGACGTAAGTGGCACGTACTGGCAGAACGAGGACATGGACCTCGACGTCAAGCGGAGGAGGGTGTTCCTGGCTCGAGACCCTCGCGCCTACAACGGAACCACCTCGGATCCGAACTCGGTCTCAGGCGTCTACATCGTCGACGCCAGGGATCCAGATGATCTCGAGCTCATCACCTTCCACGAGCTGCCGGCCGGGCACACCTCGACCTGCGTGAACGACTGCAAATACCTGTGGACCGGCGGGCCCGCACGAAGGTCCGACATGCCGGCCGACTGGGGTGGCCGTCCTATCTGGGTCACCGACATCCGCAACCCTCGCCACCCCACGACCTTCCCAGACCCGATCGACACGGGCCGCAACGATGGCAGAACCGATTACTCGCACGATGTCCAGGTTGACGAGAAGGGAATCGCGTGGGTCTCGGGGGCCGGTGGCGTGCGCGGTTACTACACGCAGGGTCGACGCTGGGATCCGGTTGAAAACGTGCGCCGGAAGGCAAGTCCTTCGGATCCTGTTCCCTATGCGGGTGGGGGACTCGAGGAGTCGGCCGTAGCTTCCCGGTTCATGCACAACTCCGAGCGGCCGCTGAGCACGCCGAACAGCGACTACGAGAAGGGCGAGTTGCTGTACGCGACCGAGGAGAGCTTCCTGCCGGGTTGCGAGGACGATGGGGTCTTCGCCATTGCGAGCCTCGACGGCTCCTACGACGGCCAGGCCTGGCGGTCCACGCCGCAGGCTCCGTTCCGCCTGAAGACGGTGGCAACCTGGAGCGTCGCAAACAAGGAGGGCAGCTCCGCCAGCGGAGACTGCTCGGCGCACTACTTCCAGATCCAGGACGACCTGGTCGTGTATTCGTGGTACGCCCAGGGCACCCGCTTCCTCGACGTCTCGGATCCGACAGATCCCATTCAGGTCGGCTACTTCCGTCCCGACGACGGCCGGTCCTGGGCCTCTTACTTCTACAAGGGCTACGTCTACGTTGCTGACCACGGACGAGGCGTGGACATCATCAAGCTCGCTCCCGAGGGCGAGGCCGCCGCGGAGTCCCACCAGGAAGTACTTGCGCCACGGTTGTCCGCAGACGTAGCCGAGCAGGTTCGTCAAGAGTTCGTGCCGGACGAGGCCTACGGGTGGGCCTGCCGCATCAGCGTCTGACCTAGTGGTCGCCGCCCGCCCGGCACCATCCATGGGCGGGCGGCGATGGACGTGCGAGAACCGAGTCGGGCCGCCTCGTGGCAGCTTTGTGGAACATGCGCGTTCCCACACGACGGCTGTGTTCCAAAGAGCGGAAAGGCGCGGCGTAGAAGCTAGTCATACAGTGCAGGGCTCTTGACTCACAGTGACGAACCCCATTCGGCGCGGAGCAGTTGCTGTTACTCCTCGACAGCGAACGTGTTTCCGTCGGGGTCCTTGAACCAGGCGATCTTGCCGTCGCTCGTCGCTGCGATTCCCGCGGCGTCGGTCTTGATCGCTGGTTCGTCGTACTGCTCGAAGACCACACCATTTGATGCGAGCGCGCCCACCACTTGTTCGAGATCGGCCACGTACCACGTGGCCAGTGTCGAGGCCGCCCTCCCTGCGAGAGCTCGTGACGCATGGAGATGCAGCGAGGTGCCACCCCCGCAGGCATAGACCCTGCTCCCGTCGGGCTCGTCCTCGGTGGCAGCGAGACCCAACTTTCTCTCGTAGAAGTCGGTGGCGTGTGCCATGTTCGAGACTGCAACCCATGTCTTCTGGGTGATGAAGGTGACGTCCGCACCGGGGCTAACCCTGCAGCTGGCCAAGCTCGTCCGTTGCCGTTCCTTCAGGTCCATGTGCATCTCCCTGTCTGCCTTCACACCAGGCTCAATGTGCTGCGGACGGAACTGATCTCGTTGGCACGGATCGAGTTCGTCTCCAAGGACCAAGCGTCGGCGCGATCGACTAGTTCGGACAATCGGAAGCTCTCTTTGGAGGCCAGGGCTCGCATGAAGTTGTCCCCGTACGCATCGAAGAGGTGTGTCATCTGACTCGCATGCGCGCGCAACGCCTCGAGTTTCGCGTCGACTAGCTCCTCGTCGAGCTCGAGGGTGACATCGGGCTTTGCGTGCGCGGAGGGGTGCCCCGGCCAAAAGACATCGAACTCGTTGAGGGCCGGCACGAACGCATCTCTCCATCCGGTGGACATGACCACCTCGTTGAGTCGAGCTCCCGACTGGTTCCACAAGTCGGTTGCTGCCTGCACCCAGGCGGACAGCACCTTGTGATCGGGGTGACCGGTGAAGCCGTCGCGGCCGAAGCTCACGATCTCGTCCGGTTGCAACTCGACGAGAGCGTCATGGATGCGTGCGATGGCGTTGTCGTCGGGAATCTGAGACAGACGGCCGTCCGGATATCCGAAGAAGCGCTGCTCCTCTACCCCTAGCCACGCGAGCGAGGCTTCCAACTCTTGTCGACGGATGTCTCCCAGCGTTGTTGGCGTGCTCGGGTTTCCGAAGCTGAGCCCCGCCTCACCACTTGTCATGTGGATGCAAACGACGCGGTCGCCGCGGCGAGCGGCGTCTGCCAGCAGACCTCCGGAGACGAATACCTCGTCGTCGGGGTGTGCCCAGATTCCTAGCATCGTGTCTCATCGCTATGCCCTTCAAAGATGCCCACCGATGAAGCTGCGGCTGGTGAGTTCGGCGAATGCTTCTCTTGTTTCGCTCTTGATGGTTAGACGAGTGAGGCACCCGGAACTAATCGCTGCAGAGGCTCCGGAAGGGGCTTTCGGTTCACCCGGGCCCCCGACGCCTCGCTCAATTTGCGGGCGGGGGAGGGCGATGAGTTTTGCTCCGGCAAGCGGTCTAAATAGGAAAACCGCAAAAAGGAGCTTCATGGCTGGTCGTCGCGAACCCCCGCTGAAGGCCGTGAGCGCGCTCGGATCCGCACCCGAGCCGGGCGCGCTCGTCTTGGTCCTCTGCGGTCCGATAACCCATACCGACACCGAGTGGCTCTGTGCCCGGCTGCGCTCGCTGCTCGAGCGGAACCGGGCTCCCCTGGTCATCTGTGATGTGAGCGAACTCGCCCACCCGGATGTCGCAACGGTCGGCGCCCTGGCGCGGCTGCAACTGACCGCCCGTCGATTCGGGGGCCAGATCCGGCTGCGCGATGCCTGCGATGAGCTAAGGGACCTGCTTGCCCTTCTGGGGCTGACCGACACTGTGCAGCTGAGCGGGGGGCCAGAGACGTGGCGGGAGACCGAAGAGGGGAAAGAGGTTATCGGTGTCGAGGAACGAGTTGATCCCGGTGATTTTTCCGGCTGACACCTCGATTACCTGCAGCGCCCAGGGCTCGTAGCCGCCGCGTTGGCTCGGGCGGTACTGACCGAAGGCCGGCGAACCGTTGGCCACGGTCGCGACCAGACGAGACCCGCGGCAGCCGATGCCGTGGCCGAGAAGCCAGCGGCGAATCTCCGCCGGCCCCTCGACCCACAGCTCGTACGGTGGCATGGACAGGGTGGCTTCCTCATGAAGCAGCGAGGTGAGCGAGTCGAGGTCGTAGCGTTCGAAGGCCTGCATGTAGCGAGCCAGCAGCAGCCGCTGATCCTCGTCGAGGGGCTCCAGGGTCTCGCCTGCATTGACTTCTTGGGCAGCGAGTGTGGCACGGGCCCGCTGCAGGGCGCTGTTGACCGAGGCGACAGTGCTGTCGAGCAAGTCGGCAACCTCGTCGGCCTTCCAGCGCAGCACCTCTCTGAGGATCAACACCGCGCGTTGCTTGGGCGGCAGGTGTTGAAGTGCGGCGATGAAGGCCAGCCGGATGCTCTCGCGGGCCTCGGCAACCTCGGCAGGGTCGCCATCGGAAGCAATGACGCTGCCGTCGGGCACCGGCTCGATCCAGGTCGCCTCGGGCCGGGCGTCGCCGATGAGTGAATCGGCCGCCTGGGAGGAACCGAGATCCATGGGCCGGGCGCGCCTCTGGCTGCCGCTGAGCATGTCGAGGCACACGTTGGTTGCGATGCGATAGAGCCACGAGCGCAGGGCGGAGCGGCCTTCGAAACGATCGAAGCTGAGCCACGCCCGCACCAGGGTCTCTTGCACAGCGTCTTCGGCCTCGAACGCTGATCCCAGCATCCGATAGGAGTAGGCGGTCAGCTCCACCCTGTACTCCTCGAGCCGGAGTCCCAGCTCGCCGGATTCGCTCGACGCGCTCTCGTTCGGCGACTGCCGTGCTTTCGCTCATGCGAACCTCCCTCAGGTCGATCCCGTTTGCGCTTTCTAAGACATCCATCGATGTCGGGGCGGAATCGAAAGCGCGTTTGCTGAGGCACCTACCTCGAGGTGGTCACGTAGACGAGCGAAGCGGATGGGACGTCTTCCATGAGCTGGAGGGCAAGCTCGCTCTCGTAGGTCGTGACAATGACCTGACGGAGGCCGGCGCCGGAAGCAGCCTTCGCCAGGGTTCCAGCAACGACTTTCCTGAGCCGTGGATCGAGATGCTCGAGAGGCTCGTCCAGCCACACAAAGGGGGCACGAGTTGATGCGCCGGAGACGAGAAGCCGGGTCAAGAGCTGAGCCCAAACCTTCTCGCCTCCGCTGAGAGATTCGAAGCCGAGCATGCGGCCGCCCACTTCCCGCGAGATCGTTCCATCAGGGCTGAGGCTCAAGCCGCCGGTCCCGAAGATCCGCTTCCAGCGCATCGAGACCTCCCCGACGAGAGGTTCGATGAACTCCTTGGTGATCGCGCTTCCTGCAGCCGTGAACGCCTCCTGCGCGGCGAGCGCCACACCTTCCTCGCGATAGAGCGCCACCTGTTCTTGGATCCGTCGCTCGTCCTCGTCAATGGTCGCCAGCGTCGTCTCCAACATCTGCTTCGACGCGGTGTGGGTTGCGATCGACTGATCGAGCTCCTGAACCTTGTCTCTCGCTTGTTCGGCCTCCTCCAGCAGCGCTTCCACATCGATGTCGCCGTCCGAGTCTGGTTTTGCAGGGATTGGCAACGCTCGGATCTGCACCAGAAGCTCTCTCAAATCGTTTAGCGCGCTCTTGCTCTTGTCCGCGGCATCTTGCGCCTCCGCCATGGCTGCAGCCAGGTCCGCAAGATGCTTCTTGTGCTCCTTGGCGGCCTCGTCCGCGTCGTGTTGGGACAGCGGGCGCAAGCACGTAGGACAGACCGCCTCCGACTCTCCCAGCTGAGACATCGCATTCTCGATGAGATCGGCTTGACCACGAGCCGATGCAGCCTTGCCGTCGGCGGAGGAGATCGACTCCTCGAGCTCTCGTTCGGCTCGCTCCAGCAACTCGGTGACATCCTCGGATGTGACCGGCTTGTCGAGGAGCTCGGCGGCCTCACCGGCGATCGAGTCGAGCTTCTCGTTGCGATCCTCGAGGGAGGCCCGGTATCGCATCCACTGGTCGGCAAGTTGAAGCCGCTCGCCTACCTCGTTCATCGCGGCGAGGGCTGCTCCTCGCTCCTCGTGAGCTGACGCCAGCGTTCTGATCCAGAGTCTGCATCTCGGCAACGAGTTCGTCGCGCTTGTGTTTCTCGGTGCGCTGCGCCGTCTTCAGTTTGCGAAGAGTGCTGGCCGCGGCGCGGGCGGTGGCCTCCGCAGCAGCGGCTGCTTTGAACAATGGAGTAACCCCGAACACCGACGCCAGGTGATCCTGGAGCTGGAACTCTCCGTGAGCGGTCTCCAGTGATCCGCCGTGGATCATGAACGTCAGCTGAGCCAGCACCCGGACATCGGCGCCAGACTCCGTTGCGAGAAGCTCGTCGAGCTCATCCTGTTCCGTGATGACCGTCTCGCCAACTTCCGCACTCAACTCCACGCGTCCTCGCCTGTCGACCGATCTTGATATGGACAGGCTGTCACCGGAGGGAAGGCGCACGTCGACTTGCACGGTCGCGCTTTCGGCATCTCCGCGAATCTGTTCGGCTGCGTTCACTTCGGACGCGTCACCGAGGAGTCCCCAGGCGGCTCCCATGATGAGGGACGTCTTCCCGATACCGTTCGACGCAACGACGTAGGTGGCTCCCGGACCAAACTCGAGATCGAGATTGTCGTAAGCACGCCAGTTCTGAAGCTGAAGTCGTTGAATCATCGGGGCTTCACCAGTTTTTCGAGTTGAGCCACAACTTCGTCAGGATCGAGTTTGCCGTCGTAGAGATCGGCCGCGATCTTCGCCAGAGCGGCGGACTCTCGCTCACCAAGTCCCAGGAGCGCTTCCTTCTTGGGGTTTGTCTTGCGTGCACGCTCGCCGATGTCTCGCTGGGTCTCGACGGCGTCCTCGGCAGCCTGCTGCGCGATCGTCGGAACGTCGACACTGATGCTTCGCTCCTCGTCGAAGGATGGAACCTCATCCCAATAGGGGATCAGCTCGTGTAGGAAGGCCGCCACTGCCTCGCCCACCTGCTGGACGGGACGACGGAAACGACGACCGACCAACGTCCCTCCGGGGTTCTGGATGTGAGGAGCGCAGTCTTCGGGCTCGACGAGCAGACACATCGAATCCCTGCCCACGATGGCGATCGCGGCGGTGTCCGGCAGCATGCGAAACACGCGACCCGCATCGTCCAGGCAGCCATCGTTCTCCTTGAGCTCCTCGGCGACCGCATCAAGGAGCCACACGCGCACCCGTCCGCCGAACGTTCCGACGAGCCATCCCCCAAGAACCGGCACTCCTCCGAGTTGCGTGACGAACGCGGTTGCTTCAGGTGTGATGCGGACCTCGGGGGCCAGGGCCTCTCGAAGCTGCGCCAGCACACTGTCGCCCAGCTCGGAAGAGTCGGAACCTGCGGTGGGTTTCGGCGCGATCATCGGGGGCGGGGGTTTGCTCGGCCCCCTCTTCTTCGCGCCCAAGCCCTAGCGCTACGCCCCCGGTCAGGTCGAGGATGCGGACCAATTCCTCGAGTTCCTGCTTCTCCGAGGGGCTGAGGTGGCTGACGTCGGGCTGAGGGCCGCCCATCTCAGCATGGTCGAGGTACGCGGCAAGCGCTTCCTCGAGGCGGTCATTGATCTCAGCCATCGTCCTCACCTCCTTCGCTTGGTGCTGCGTCTAATGATTCGTCTGCTAGTCGGCCGTGACTCTTGAGATGCCTGCGGATCTTGATGGTGGCCGTCGCGATGATCTGCCCCACCCTCTGGCCGGTTACCGGCGGGACGAGCTCGCGCCCCACTGCGGCTCTGCTCTTCTCGTTGTACTGGACCTCGAGAAACACCTTTCGCTCGGTTGGTGTCAGAACCTCATGGAGTGCCTCCTCGACGAGTGAGAGAAGCTCGACCTTCTCGATCTCCTCGCGGTCCTCGAAGTAGTCGACGTCTGCACCCTCGGAACCGAGAAGCAGATCCTTCCTGGTGATCTCTTCACCGTCTTCCCGGTAGATCGGGGCGTCCAACGGGGGCCCGATCCTCTTCACCTCGGCCCGTCGGAGTGCGTCGATCGCTTTATTCTTTGCGACTCTGATTGCAAACGGACGGAAGGGACCTTGCCGCTCGAAGTTCTTGGCCGCCATCGAGCTCCAGGCTTCGTCGACCACGTCCCAGGGATCGATACCTCTTCCTCTTCCCACGCTCAATACAGAGACCCGCATCAGTCCCCGGATCCGCATGTATTCATCACCGTCGACCCCGTCTGGTAACTCCGGGTTCAGTGGTTGGTCATCCACGTGAAGTACTTATCGCAGGAACTCGAAAATCGAAAGCGAGAGGCTCGAACGCCCCCTGCGAAAGGAGTGCGCGTCCAATGACCGGAGCGATTGCGGCTTCGGAAAATGCGATCAGGCTGGCACTACAGGCAGGTCGTAGTACCGGCGTACGCTCGAGCCGATCCGAGAGACGTCGGTCCCATAGATGTGCAGTGAGATGGCGGTTTCGTCCCCCGAGTTGCGGACGCGGTGAATGTCGCCGGGCGGGGCGAAACCACTGACATCGCCGGTGTCGTTCGAGCTGTCTCCCGCCTGAACCAGGCGCTCGCCCTTTTCGTCGAGAGTGAATATCTCCTCGTACTCGACGCCCTGCAGGACTCCGAACACGCACCAGGTCACGTGGTCGTGGATCGGCGTAACCTGCCCTGGGCGCCAGACGAGTCCGACGATCGAGAAGGTTCCGTCCGGCTCGGCGTGGAGAAGGTGGCTTTGATGGGTCTCAGGGTCGCCGACCCGTTGCTCTGCGGTGAGGATCTCGGGTGACGGCAGGTGACCACACAACTCGTCGGCGACGAGCCGGGCCGTCTCCCGCCAGTCGGCGTGCTTGTTCACAACCGCGCGAACCGCGGTCACGAGCTCCTCAAGTCCAGGCGCCGGGGAGAGGCCCGGCCCCTGATGGGTTTCGTCTGGTCGCTCGGGTGCGTCACTGACGGTCACGGTTTTGGACCCTTTCGTCATCGGGCTGGAATATTCAAGGTGCCTGCCACTTTAGACAAATGGTCGGGCGAAAACTCATCGTGGGCCTGAATCGGCTGATCCAAGAAATCCGTAGAGCGGAGATTCGATGAGTTTCGCCTCGGCGGTCAGTCCCTAAGACCGTAGAAGTGGACCAAGTGGGTTCGCTCGAGAGCAAAGGAGCCGCTCGTGCCTTCCTCCGCACCGCAGACCACCTCTGTATCCATCCCTCAGCTGCGCGCAGACCTCCTCGGCCAAGTGATCGCTCCGGACGACGACGGATACGACGTGGCGCGCACGATCTTTCCCGGTGGTATCGATCGAAGGCCGGCGGTCATCGTCCGGCCCGCAAATGCGACCGACGTCTCACGTGTCGTGTCGCTCGCTCGCGATAGCGGGCTTGAGCTGGCCGTCAGAAGCGGCGGTCACAGCATCTACGGAGTCTCCGAGGGCGGGATTGTGCTCGACCTGGCGGGCATGAAGGACCTGCAGATCGACGTCGAGGGTCGCACCGCGTGGGCCGAGACGGGGTTGACCGCAGGCGAATACACGAACGCGGTGGGGGCTCACGGGCTTGCGACCGGTTTCGGCGACACCGCTTCGGTGGGGATCGGCGGGATCACGCTCGGCGGAGGAGTCGGGTACCTGGTGCGCAAGTACGGGCTCACCATCGACGACCTGCTGGCGGCGGAGATCGTGACCGCCGACGGCGAACTGCGTGCTCGTGGACGCCGACAATCACCCCGATCTCTTCTGGGCGATCCGGGGCGGTGGCGGAAACTTCGGAGTGGTGACCCGCTACAAGTTCAGACTTCACCAGGTGGATCAGTTCGTTGGCGGGTTCTTGTTCTTGCCGGCCACGCACGAAGTCATCCACTCGTTCATGGCCGAGGCCGAAGCCGCGCCCGGAGGAGCTTTCGACCATCGCCAACGTCATGTCGGCGCCGCCGATGCCGTTCCTGCCGGAGGAGTACCACGGCAAGCTTGTCGTAATGGCCATCATGGCCTACGCCGGAGACGCGGAGGCAGGCGAGCGTGCAATGGCTCCGTTCCGGGCGCTGGCCACGCCAATCGCCGACATGGTGCGGCCGATGACGTACCCCGAGATCTACCCGCCCGAGGAGGACTTCCACCCCGTGGCCGCGGTCCGCACGATGTTCGTCGACGCCATCGATCACGAGGCCGTGGACATCATCATGGAGCGGTTGCAGTCCTCGACCGCAATGATGAGGGCCGCGCAGCTACGCGTGCTTGGTGGGGCGATGGCTCGTGTGCCCGATGACGCTACGGCGTTCGCTCACCGTGGGCGCAAGATCATGGTGAATGTCGCAGCGATCTTCGAGAATCCCGAGGAGCGCGAGAAGCACGAAGCGTGGAGCGAGGAATTCGCGACGGCTATCAACAAGGGCGATACGAGCGGATATGTCAACTTTCTCAATGACGAGGGCGAGGAGCGGATCCGTGCGGCCTACCCGGGTTCGACCTGGGAGCGGCTGAAGGCCGTCAAGCACCGCTACGATCCGACCAACCTCTTTCGGCTCAATCAGAACATCCCGCCCTCCTCGGAGGGAGCCGAGATGTAGGGGAGAGAACACTTTCTCTCGGCTGATAAAGAGGCAGAGTTCAGCCACATTTGCCTTTATCTTTAGTCGGGACTAAACTCCCCCCTTATGTCTGTTCAAAGCTCGCCCGCCGCCCAGGACTACCTCAAGGCGCTCTACCTCGAGGGCGAGCACCTCGGGACTGACGATCGCGCCCCTCAGGCGGTCTCTACGAGCGCCGTCGCCCAGCGCCTCGGGGTAACCGCGGCCTCTGCCACCAACATGCTCAAGAAGCTGGCCGAGGCTGGGATGGTTGAGCATTCTCCGTACAAGGGTGCCCGGCTGAGCGAGCGTGGCCGTGAGGCAGCGCTCGAGGTCATCCGTCACCACCGGCTTCTCGAGACATTCCTCTCGACGACCCTGGGCGTCCCCTGGGACCGGGTTCACGCCGAAGCCGAGGTTCTGGAGCACGTCTTGTCCGAGGACCTCGAAGAACGAATCGCTGCCAGCCTGGGAGATCCCGCTACGGATCCTCACGGTCACCCGATTCCCAGCCGGGATCTCCAGATGACCTCGGCGGGCGGAAGTGCGTTGTGGGGAGTGCCGGAGAACATCCCCGTCAACGTCGTGCGCGTCTCGGACGAGCACCCCGAGGTTCTGCGGTATCTCGCCGAGATCGGCATTGCCCCGGGCGTGTCTATTCAGATCACGAACCGCGGCCCCTTCGGGGGCCCGATCTTTCTGCGAGTCGGCAACGGTGGCGAGGAGACATTCGCACTTTCGAGAGAGGTGGCGGAGCGGATATGGGTCGCATAGACAGGCGCCGTTTCCTCCAGCGAGTTGGGGTCGCCGGCGCGCTTGGCGGCGCCGGAATTCTAAACGGACAAGCGCTTGCCCAAGAGGGTTCCCAGCACGGTTCACACTCGGCTCAGGGGCCGGCCAATGGCGGGACCGGTGTGCACGGGACGATCGGGCGAGTCAACCACGAGCGGAACGGCTTCGACCCGATGGAGATCTTGACGGACTTCGATGAGGGGGCTGTCTCGAAGGATTCCACCGGGCGCACAGTGCACGAGTACGAATTCGAGGTCATCAACAAGGAGATCGAGGTCGCCCCCGGCGTCTTCTTCCCTGCGTGGACATACAACGGTCGCGTTCCCGGGCCCACCATTCGAGCTACCGAAGGCGACCGAGTCAGGATCACGCTCCTAAACCCCACAGAACATCCGCACACGCTTCACTTCCATGGGTTTCATTCCGCTGAGATGGATGGTGTGCCGGGTCACGGCGAGGCGGCGGCGGGATCCAACTTCACTTACGATTTCGTCGCCGAGCCCTTCGGAACGCATCTCTACCACTGCCATTCAATGCCTCTCGCGCAGCACATCCAAAGAGGGTTGTACGGCGCATTCATCGTCGACCCGCGCAAGGGACGACCCGATGCGCACGAGATGGTCATCGTCATGAACGCGTTCGACACGAACTTCGATGGCGAGAACGAGATCTATGCGGCCAATACCGTTGCGTTCACCTACGCGGTCGATCCCATCCCGATTACTGCCGGCGAGTTACAGCGACTTCATGTGGTGAACATTACCGAGTTCGATCCGCTCAACTCCATCCACTTGCATGCGAACTTCTTCAATCTCTACAGGACTGGAACCTCGTTGGAACCCGACGAGTTCACTGACATCGTTTCGATGATTCAAGCGGAGCGACACATGCTCGAGTTCACCTATGACGAGCCGGGCGACTTCATGTTTCATGCTCATCAAACCGAGTTCACCGACCTGGGCTGGATGAGCTTCTTCCGGGTGACGCGCTAGTGGCAACGTCTACTGCTCGATCGATGAACCTGACGCGGTGGGTTTCGTGGCTCGGGACCACTGGCCCTTGTCGCTCTGTTGATCGCCGCCTTTTTCGTACTCAAACCGACCGCTCGTGTGGATGACATTCCGCCCGTCGAGGCGGTTGCGTTTGAGCGAGTGGTCTTCGACGAAGGCACCATCGACTTGCAACTGCGAAATGATGGTCCCGACGAAGTCACTGTCGCTCAGGTATTGATCAACGACTCCTACTGGGGCTTCACCATGGAGGATCAGACTCTAGGACGACTCGAGTCGGCGGACCTTCACATCGCTTATCCGTGGGAGGAAGGGCTCCCCGTCAACATCGCTCTCGTGACCGCGACGGGTGTGACCATCGAGCACGAGGTCGAGGCCGCCGCGTTGACTCCACCGATCGACTTGTCCACGCTGGGGCTTTACGCGTTGCTCGGCATCTATATCGGGGTCATTCCGGTAGCGATTGGAATTCTGTGGTTCCCCGCGTTGAGCCGCGCCTCCAAACGTTGGATTGGATTCTTCCTCGCTTTCACCGTTGGCCTCCTTGCGTTCCTGCTCGTCGACACGATCGCCGAAGGTCTCGAACTGTCTTCGGAGGCTCCTGCCGTCTTGGACGGGCTGTCGCTGTTCTTCATCGGCGTCGCAGTCGCCGTGCTCGCATTGGGCACGCTCGAAGCCGCCCTCGAACGTAAAGGTGGCGAAGGGACACTCGGAGGTCTCCAGCTCGCGTACCTCATCGCGGCTGGCATCGGATTGCACAACATGGGGGAGGGCCTCGCGGTCGGAGCAGCGCTCGCCGCCGGTGAGGCCGCGCTCGGAACCTTCTTGATCCTTGGTTTCGCATTGCACAACACGACCGAAGGGCTCGCAATCGTCTCCCCACTTGGGCGGGACGGCGCGAAACGTCCGCCGATTAAGCACTTTGTCGCACTCGGAGCGCTGGCAGGAGCTCCCGCGATCGCCGGCGCGTGGCTGGGGGGCTTTGCGTTCTCTCCGGCCTGGGCCGCCCTCGCATTCGGAGTCGCCGCGGGAGCCATTGCGCAAGTCGTCTGGCGGCTCGTTCGCAGCATGGACGAAGGAAGAGCCTTTGCCACTCCCCTTGGCGCGATCGGGTTCATGGCCGGCCTCGCAGTCATGTACCTGACGGGTCTGCTGACGATCTGAGATGGCTCGGACAGTGGCTGCGCCGTAGGTCGGCGGGCCGCTGGTCAGTTCTCGAGTCTGCGCTTTTGGGGATAGATCGTGTCGCCGCGTGCGAGCATGGCGACGAACTTCTCGATGTTACGGGCCCGGGTTTCGGGGCGTTTGGCCCCATGGATCCGGTAAAGGATCGCGTAGCGGTTCTGGCTGGTGAGGATGTCGAACATTGCTTGAGCTCTGGGCTCGAGGCTCAATGCTTCGGCGAGCTCGGGCGGCATCTCGATACTGGCTTGGCCGGCGTAGGCAGCGTCCCAGCGACCATCGGCCTTGGCGCGCTCGACTTCCGCGAGACCCGCCGGCTGCATCCGGCCCTCGTCCGTTAGGCGTGTGACGATGCCGACATTGCGTTGCGACCAGGAACTTTTCTTGCTGCGGGGCGTGAAGCGCTGCCGGTAAGTGGCCTCGTCCCGGCGTCGCGCCTGACCGTCGATCCAGCCGTGGCACAGCGCTTCTTCGAGCGCTTGGTCGTACCGGAGGCTTGTCGGTTCGGTCGTGCCTTTCTTGGCAAGCACCAACCACGCTTCGGGTTGGCTTGCATGGTGTTCGCGTAGCCAGGCTCGCCATGCGGCTGCATCGTGGAGAACTAGCTCCGTCAGATCGTCGGCCATCACTCAAAGCTTGTCAGATAGCAGCCATTCCCGTGTAGGTTGTGCCTCGCACAACGACACTTGATGCGCGAACCCGACCCCGTATGCGCAGACCCGAGTGCTGGTCAATTGTCCCAACGGTCCTCGTGACCAACTGCCCTCCTCGCTGCTGTGTGCCAGCTGTAACTGTTGCCGCGCCCCATGCAGATTAAAGACTCCAAATGATGGGAGTAGAAGGATGCAATCTCGTAGTGAAGATCGAGTGGCTCCACCGGACCTTGCAGAGATCCTCGCGAGGTTCGATAGACCACATCATTTGGGACTTCGCGCCAGGCTCGTCTGGTTAGCAGCAAGGGTAAGAGACGGCGAGTTCGTAGACCGCTGCCGGCTACTCCATTAGCTGATCCTCCAGCCCATTGCGCCCCTGTAACGATCGGCTTGAATTCGTGATCGTAGTCCTTGGGTGGTGTCAACCCGACTAGGTGAGCGACCGATAGGACAGTGATGACGGTTTCCAGCGATACCGAGGCATCGCCGACAGCCGCGCTGGCCGAGCGCGCCTTCGCCGCGTCCAACTACGACTTCAGGATCCTCTTCGGAATCCCCGGCCTCATGCTCGAAAGGCCACATCGTCGTGGGGTGGGCATTGTCGTAGCTCGGACCACCCATCTTCCGTCTGCGGCGCTCGATGCAATTCGCGCTTGGAGACTCGGCCAGTATCTGTTGACTGGCTTCTACGACCCAACGGTCGTCGCTCGAGAGGACATGATTCGGGAGCCGCGCGCCGACGTCCACGACGGAGACGTCCACGGGATGGCGATTGACCCCGACGGCGGGCTGTGCGCCTACCTGACCCTCAAACAACCCATACTCACCGACGAGGGTGCCGCCGTGCCCTACTCCGCTACCGACCGGCCCAGCTTTCCCTGTGAGGAGATTCACGGACGGGGTTGGCAGAAGAGCATCAGGAACGTCGACGACATCACTCTCGGGAGCTGTTGGGAGCTCGCCCGTTTCGTCAAGGACCAGAGACGCCCGGACGATCCGTCGTGCCTGCGCGCTCCGTTCGAGCTCGGCCTTGTCGTCGCCCGCCTCGCCCGTCATCCCCGTCTCCAGCAGAACGTGCGGCTCGTCACTGGTGACCTCGATCCCGAGGTCGCCCTCAAGAGCCTGCGGTATTTCTTCGTGCCGGTGGCGACGTTCGCTCCCCATCAGGTCGACCTTCCCGAGGGCCACGCATTGCGTCCTCGATACCGAGACAACGCGACCGCTCCGTTCGTGGCCGCTCCATCAGATATCGACAACACCACTTACATCCGGTGGGCCGATATCGACCTTGCACTGGACCGGTCCGACGAAGAAGCGATGACCAGGCTCTTGGCGCTCCGCCAGTTCGTGCGCGTGAAAGAGTCCTCGCTCAAACGACCGCTCTCCCCTCCGGAGGAGTGCGACTACCCGAAGGAGGCGTTGACTGCTGCATCCAGCCAAGATGTGTCGAGCGCTCTGTGGGAATCAGCAAAGGCCGGCCGCATCCCCTGGCGGGCGAAGACGCTGGGTCCCGGCCAGAATCTGCCCAAAGACGAGGCGTTCTGGATCGTCGATGGTTTCGTGCAGGCCCTTGCCGTATCACCCGCTGGTGCGACGGCGCATCTCGCGGGCCTCGGTCCGGAGGTCGCGTACTTTCCCCACGCCGCGTTCATGGACGGCCTGGAGAGCCTCGAGGCGACCACGCCGGTCCGAGCGATTGTTACGACCGCCGAACACTTCGAGGACCTCTGGAGGACACGCCAGAGCATCTTCGAGACGACAACCGAGTCGTTGTATGACTGAGCTCGTTGACCTGTCCGTACCCACCGAGCATGAAGACTTCTACGCGGCGTTGGTCGAGCGAAACCAAGGACTCATAAGTCAGGGCAGTCAGCAGCGCCTGCGCGGCACTCGATTCGTCGTCGCCGGGTGCGGATCCACCGGGGGGGCGTGCGTCATGCCGTTGGTGCGCAGCGGAGCCGAGCGCTTCGTTCTCCTCGACCCCGGACACTACGAGCTCAACAACCTCAACCGCCAAGATGCGGTTCTCACAGACATCGGCGAGAACAAAGCGTCGGCCACTCGCGACCGGATAGTCGCGGTGAACCCGTTCGCTGAGGTAGAGGTGCACGAGGACGGCGTTTCAGCCGCGACAATAGCCGGACGGTTGAGGAGCGGCGATGTCGTCGTCGATGCGGTGGACGTGACCACAGGTGATGGTGTGCTCGCGAAGGTCGCGCTCCATGAGGCTGCATGTCAGCTGGGGCTCAAGGTATTGACCGCGTACGACATAGCGGCCACTCAGTTCGTCGAACTCTTCGACTACGACGAAGTAAGTGAACCCTTCCGAGGCCGGGTCTCCGAACCCTTCACGTCCGATCGTGTACTGCGCGCCCTCGTTCCACCGCGCGCGCTTCCCCGGGAGATTTTCGCCGAGCTTCGAGCGCGGAGAAGCGACGCCTCGCGCGGCTTCCCCCAGTTGGCAATGACTTCGACGCTCTTCGGTGCCATCGCTGTGGCTTACCTTCTGCGCGCGATCGACGGAGAGCGGGTAGCAAGGCGCGTGCGCATCGATCTTTACGACGAGACACGTACAAGAGGTGCCCGGCTTCTGGAGCGGTCGCGGCGGGACGCCGGGCTCGTCGGGCTGTTGTGGAGGATGCGATGAGCGACAGGACGCTATTTCTGATCGATGGAGCCAACGAGCTCCGGGGACCGCGGGCATTGTGGTGGGTAATACGCCATTGGCCTGCGTTGCGGCGGGAACTAACAGGGGCCGATGGCTACGTCGCCCACCGGCTCTGGTACGCACTTCCCTTCACCGTCGGACTCACGACGTGGTGGACGGAGGAGCGACTGGCCCGCCGTTTCGCTCATATGCCGGTCCATCTCGAGTTCTGGAAGTGGGCGAATCGCAAAGGGACCACGACCGGTGGCTGGCTCGCGACCTATCGGTACGAGAGCGGTGGCCCGCTGTGGGGCAACGGAGTCGACTCGATGATGAAGCGATTCGGATCGTTCGTTGATCGCCCTTCAGGCGAACCGCCAAGTCCGGTCCCCTCCGACCGGCGGGCAGACAGGAAGTGAAGCGGGCGCTCACATGGGCGGCCGGCGTTGCCGGCGCGGAGGCGGTGGCCCGCGCGGTGGTGCCCTCCCGAGCTCAGGCGTGGATCGTGAGCTACGGGGCCATGGCCCTCGTTTCGGGCCCGTCGAGCGGAGATCCTCGCGGCGGGACTCCGCGAGAGGAGGCAGGGAACAATGATTTGACGAGAACGGTGATCGGCCTCGGGTTGAGCCTGTTCGGGTACTCCCTGGGACGCCGGATCCTCGGAGACTCCGAAAGGGCGGCGCCTTCCGACGGCCTGGTCCTCGACCTTCTCGCTCTTGGGATCGTCGTACCCCTGACGGAGGAAAAGGTCTGGGGGACGAAAGTCGAACCCACCTTCGGGATCGCTACAACTGCGGCCCTATTCGCACTCAAGCACGTCGCCATTGACGGGCGGGCGCGCCGAGTCCTGGGCCTCGCGGCTTTCTGGGCTGGTCTCGGCCTCGTGCGCGAGAGATCACCGCGCGCTGCCGCACTGTTGCATTGCGCCTGCAACACGGGAGCTGTGCTGCGAGGGCACGTCACGGGCCGCGATCAGTTCTAGCACTCGATGGCAGCAAGGGCTGGCCAACGAACAATCAGCCTGTAGAGACCAGGAGATCTCCCGTAGGTGGGATGGCCCCGCGGCCATCCCACCCGGTTTTAGAGGAGAACGTTCAGAGACCCGCGCACTGGCCCGACTTGCCACCCCTCAACGAGTTCGGAGCCCCCATATCGGTGACCTCGGGGCTGTTGCCGCTGCAGGACAGCAGATCCTTAACCGTGTTGCCGGCGAGCACAACCCCGTAGTCGCCAACTTCGTTGTCGAGCAGTACCAGCTCACCGTTGAAGATCGTGCCCGCGATGGTCACGTCGCCGGTTGTCTCGGTAATCGTGACCCCGCCGTTGACGCTTCCGCCGAATAGCTGCACGACCTCTGCCCCCTTGGCCTCGAGTGCGCCATTGATCGTGCTGTGCGATGAGACCAGCGAGGCACCGGGGCGAACTCTGATTCCGCCCGTGACACTGGCATCCTCGAGACACGTGACTCCGCTCCCCACGACCAGCCTCGTCTGCTTGCCGGACAGGGTGGTCGTGCACGCGGGAGACTCTCCGGGGAGCACGGTTGCCTTGAACTCGTCGGCGTTGCCGATGTTGCTCGACGCGTCAATAGCTCGGTGTTCGACTTTGTGGGTCCCGTACCCGGGCTCGAAGTCGGGAAAGGACTGTTCGAATGCAGCTTTGGAGAGACCACCTGTGCCGAGGTTCCCGTAGGTCAGAGCTTTTACCACAGTGCCCGAGTGGGCGAACTTGAATGGAGTCCCGAAGGGCTGGTCGGGGAAGCCGAAGTAGTTGAACCAGCCGTCCCCATTGAGACGGAACTCGCCGACGACGAAGCCCTCTTCATCGTCCTGCGGCTCGAGCCCCATGGTGAACTCTCCGAAGTAGACGTTGTGCTCCGTGTCTCCCGCCAGTGTCGTTAGTGGTTCGGACAGTTCCCTGGGCGCGGTCGGCAACTCGTTGTCCACCGTCCAAGAGCGCGTCTCGGATGCCCCACTCGGGTTCGCGGGATCGGTAACAGTGGCGCTGAGCTCGTGGGTTCCGGACGACAGGTTCAGCTGGCTGAGATTGAAGTTGCGACTGTTGTTCGGGTTGGAAACGACTTGCCCGTCCAACCGCCAGGTCACATCCAATACGCGGTCGGTGGGGTGCGTGGTCTCGACGTAAACAACATCCTCGCCACCAACCGGCTTATCGGTCTGAGTCGACAGTGTGAATGCGGCGTCCACCGCCGATGCTGGAAGCGGTGCGCCCACCGTCCACGAGCGCGTCTGCGTCATCCTCGGTCCGTTCTTGAACGCGGGATCGCGCACGTTCTCCGTCAAGTCTCGGACCGTCACGCTCACGACATCGCCGGCATCGACGTCGAGCGCCGCAAGGTCGAGGTTGCGGCTGTTATTGGTGCCCGCGACCGTGGCGCCGTCGATGGCCCAGGTGACGTCGAGCTCGTGGTATTTCGGATGCTGCGTCTCAACCCACACCACATCTTCGGAACCGACCTCGCCCGTCGGTGTGTGTGATAACGCCATTGCGTTAGCGTTTCTGCGCCCGGTGATCCGATAGGTCATGTGCTCGCGCCCGATCTGGTCGAAGTGGAAGCCGATCCACCTCATGATCGAGTGCTCGCTGGGACGGCGTACGCCACAGGGGAAGGTGCTTCCGCCTTCGTGCAGCCCGATGGTGCCGCCCGACAAACTCTCCTCTCCCATCCAGCGCCACCATTTGTGCTGGTCGTTGGTCATCTGCTGAGTGTCGGTGTAGATGGTGTGATGAAACGAGCCGGGCTCGCCGCCGGTGTAGCAGGGCTTGACGACGTCGCGCGAAGAGTAGGGGTACTCGTCGGCCATCTGCCCGAGCGAGTGTCCGAGCTCGTGCAGGGAGATCAGCGGGCCCTGCGGACTGCCTCCTGAAGTGGTCGCATGCGTCCCGCCGATGCCACCGTAGGTGAAGGTATTGGAGATCGCCAGGGTCTGAAGGTTCTGAGAGTTCGCGGGGATTCCGAGCAGTGGCGCAACGTAGGTGTTGAGAATGTTGGTGCGAGCCGTGTTGCCGTTGGGTGTTCCCGCCGGGCTCCCGGCTGGTGCGGGGCCGTAGGTGATACCGCGTGCGAGCGGGTTGGTGCAGCCGTCCGAGTACCACAGACGCAGCGCGGTGTCCTTGAGGTCGTTGTTGGGATTGGCGTTGTCGTCGGGGTCGCATCGAACGCCAGAGTCCTCAGAGACGATCTCGACTCGGTAGACGTTGAAGTAGTTGCGGTAGCTGCGGAAAGGTTCCACCGACCACTGCACGTTCTGGTTCCTGTCTACGTCGTCTCGACACTTTTGCATTTCGTCCGCTTGATAGCCGTCGCACATGACGATCAGGTTCAGTCGTTCGCTCGCAGGTCCCGTGACCTGGATCGGCACGACGGTTACGTCGCCGACCTGTTGTGCTTTCGCCGGCATTCCGACCGAGGGCAGGAGCCCGGCCAGCAGCGCCCCTACCGCAAGCGCCGCGGTCCTCCATCTCCTTCGCGAGTGTCGTTGTCGGCCAATCGATCGTGAGCCGAGATCCCGCGCATCTGCGGACATGGTCAATCTCCCCCTCTGTAGTGGCTCAAGCGCCCATCCCGTCGCACAGCGGGCACCCGCGAACCTTGGTCAGCCCGATCCTACGAACGGCTGAGCATACGGTCGTCCGACTGATGTAGGAAAGTTGCCCTTTTGCGTCGAGCGGTGGTTGCATCGGCCGGGCACCCCCAGTTTTCGACAATGTGTCGGCCCCCGCTGCTCTTATTCCAACAGGTCGCTCAAGACGGGACGCCAAGGCGATTGGTACCTTTCGAGCCAGACCTCGGGCTGTCACGGCGGGTTTCGTCGGGAACCCCTCGGCCGACCAGCGTCTAGCTGAAAGTGATGAGAGATGACCGCTTGGGAGGCCTCCGTGACCTCACTGAGAGATAGGGCAGTGCGCGCCTCTTCGGCCCTCGCTTTGAGACGTCTGGACCTCAAGGAGTTGTGGACGATGATCGGGGCCAGGACTTGAGCACTCCGATGCTCGACTGCGACGTCGCGGTAATCGGCGGAGGAGTGATCGGACTCTCCTGTGCTCGCGAGCTCAAGCGACTGGGCGTAAGACGAGTCGTAACCTTAGAGAAAGAGGCAAGCCTGGGGGCAGGCTCGTCGTCACGGGCCAACGGTGGAGTGCGCGCGCAATTCACCACGGCGGTGAATATCGACTTCTCTCTCCATTCCATTGGAGAGTTCGAGAAACTGCACTCAGACAACGGGAGCCACCTATCGTTTCATCAGACGGGCTACCTTCTGATGGCGGGAACCGAGCGCGGTGCACGCGAGCTGGAGGCAGCCTGCACGTTGCAACGCGACCGCGGGGTGCCCACCAAGTGGTTGTCTTCGTCAGAGGTACTCGAACGCCTCCCATTCGTGAGGCAGGAAGGGCTGAAAGCTGCCACCTTTCATGAGCGCGACGGGTTCCTCGACCCCTACGGTCTCGTCCAGGCACTCAAGCATGCTGCTCATGAGGTCGGCGCCGAGATTCACACCTCCGCCGCCGTAGCGTCGATCGAACCTCGAGGCGATCGGTTTCTTGTGAGGACTTCCCGCTTCGACGTGATGGCGGACTGGATCGTGAATGCTGCCGGAGCGCACGCCCGCTCGGTGGGCCGGCTCGCTGGTGTGCAAGTGCCCGTCGACCCTGTACGACGCAACCTCACATATGTTCAGGATCACCACGAAGGTGCGAAGTTGATTCCCATGTGCGTCGATCTAGACACCGGAGTGCTCGTGCGGCGGGAAGTAGGGGGTGGGTACGTGATCGCTTATTCCGACCCACACGACCCTCCGGGCTGGGACGTCTCGGTCGATCCGAGGTTCTTGGAGGACATCGCCGAACGCGTCGGGCACAGGTTTCCGTTTCTCGAGAACCTTCCTATCGATCCGAAGCAATCTTGGGCGGGGCTCTATCCAGAAACTGAAGACCACCATTCGATCGTGGGTCCGGCCGCCGAGATAGAGCGTTTCGTTATCTGTGCCGGCTTCGGGGGGCACGGCATCATGCACTCGCCGGCCGCCGGTCGCGCAGTTGCGGAGATCATCACCAACGGTGCCTGCACGACGTTCGATCTTCGGCCACTGCGGCCGTCGCGTTTCGCAGAGCGCGACCTCGTCATGGAGACAGCCGTCCTCTAGGGTCACAGGACCCAAGGTTCCTGGGGTTTAGCTCATCGTCGACCGGTGAGCCGGGCGAGCTTAAGGCCAAGATGCAGCGCCAGTCGATCGTTGCCGTCCTGAAGGTTCGCCCCCGTCAGTTCGCTGATTCGCTTCAGCCTGTAATAGAGCGTCGTGCGGTGGAGGAACAGGAGCTCGGCGGTTTTCTGAGCGTTGCCCGCAGAGTCGAGGTAAGTCTCGAGCGTTTCAACGAGCGGCGCGGTTGACTCGCCGTCGAGCAGGCGGTTGAGCCCCGAATGAATAGGTGCGCTGCCGATCTCGTCCTTCGAGAGCTGTACGAGGGCCCGGTAGACGCCGAGCTCGTCCCAGTTCGCGACCGGTCCCGCGCTCGGGAGCTGATTTGCGACCAGTGCGGCGAGCCGCGCCTGTTCGTAGGACTCCTTGATTCCCTCGAGTCGGGGGGCGGTGGAGCCGACGCCAACAACGATTCTCTCCACGCCGGCCTCCTTGCCGGCGGTAGACGACACAGACCTGAGGAGCTCTTCGGCGCAGGTCACGCTTGCCACCCCTGTGTGGGGTTGGCTGAGGACGATGAGCAGCCCGTGGTCGAAGCGAACCAAATGCAGACTCTCCCTGGGCCCGAGCAAACGCCGGACACCGGTGAGTCCGTGTTCGATTGCGCTGCGAAGCGATTCGTCGGGCTCAACCCCAGGTTCCCGGATGGGCATGGCGACCATCGCCACAACTGATTCCGACTGGGCGAAGTGGCCTCCGTCAATGAGTTCCCTGGCCGCGTGGGCTCGGGCCGCAGGCTCCGTAATGAGGAGGTTCCTCAGGGCTTCGTTCTCTCGCTGTTGGGCGAGCTCGCGGGACAAGTTTTCCCGGTAGAGCGCAAGAGCGAAGTCGTGACCCACTGTTACTGCGGTCTGGATCTCAGCGTCCGTCATTGAGTCATCGGGATCGATGAACCAGAGGAAGCCGAGGAGGAGCCCACGGTGACGGATCGGGATGCATACCCGAGGGAGCATGTTGAGGTCCTCGTTGCCAGCCAGGCGCGTGGGCTCCGTCGCCTCGTGAATGCCCATCTTGCGAAACCACCCGATGACCTCTGGTGTCGTTTCACGCCTCAGGATCGACTCGCGGCGCACTTCGTCTATTGGCTCGCGATGCTGGCTGTAGACGACCATGCGCTGCTGGCGATCCTCGAGGACGAGCGAGCGCCCGAGTCGAGTCGCCAGGGAGTCGACGAGACGCTGGAGGTCATCGTTCATCGTCCACACCTCGAGGATGCGTTGAGGGCCGGGTCGGAAAGGTCAAATACGAGGCGCTGTGCGCGCAGACTTTACTATCCCGATCGACACCTGTCCTACGAAAAGGGAGATTACTCAACAAATCGAGTACGGATATGACCAGCTGCTTGATGTACGGGCCGGTTACCCCTCTCCCACTCCAGATTGGGCTGCGGCCTTGAGGATCGCCCCGCGCTCGTTCCCCGTGATCACACCTTCTTTCTTCAACAGCTGCGCGATCTCGCTCACGTGGTCAATGAACTGCCCGTGGCTATCCCATGTCTCGGTGTCCAGGATGTGGTCGTTAATGGTGCAGATGCCGGCCAGGGCCCGATTCGGAACCCCGCTGTCGACGCTTCCAATCACGACCCTTGGACGATCGTCGGGCTCGGCGCAGACGCCCATCGCCAGTGGCCCCCCGACCACCGGCAGGTCCAGGGAGGTGCCGCCGAGGTCGACTGTCAGCTCGGTTCCCGGCTGGGGCCGCAGCGTGAAGAGCCGGTCGCTCGAGAGGATCATCAATCCGAGACGCTGACCCGGCTGGACCACCTTGTCGGTCGGCTGCAGGTCGAAGGTCACGTCGTAGAACTCGCCGGGCACTAGCGGCTGTCCGTCGGTGAGGGAGCTGTGGTTCTGCGGGTCGGCCCAGCCTCTCGTCACGACATTGGTCGTATTGATGGAGGTCGAGGTGCAGGCAACTGCGGGCGTCCACGGCAGGTGAACCAGCCATACGGACAGGTTGGCTGCCGGCTTGCTCGACGCCAGCCGGACCGTGACGGATGGGCTGCCGGACAGGTGCAACGGCGCGCTGAGCGTAGGTGTCGAGTAGAGCAGCCTGTTCGGTGAGGTCTCCGCCTGAGCCAGTGTTCCCGGCTGACAGGAGACGTCGTCGACGAGCGTCTCAGTACCCGAGCCGGGCCTCGCCAACGAGGTCATCCCGCCGGTAGCGTTGCCGCCCTCCTTTATTTCCAGGGACACATTCTCCGCTGCCGGATTCGGGTAGTCGCCATACGGCGTCGGGTTTGCTGCGCTGCAGGCAATGTTGACGGTCGCGCCGTCCACGACCCGCTGACCGGTGGCAGTCGCGACGGCCGAGGCCAGTTCGAGGGTGGTCGAGTTGGGAACCGAGTTGATCACCCGGGTCGTGGTGGTGATCGTGCCATTAGCGTTTGTCTGCGGAATGGTCAGGGTGAAACCCGGCGGGAACTCGCTTGCATCGGCAACGGTTAGGACGTTGGTGTTGACGTGCTCGCCGACCACGGTGGTGGACTTGGCGGTAATTGCCGGGCAGGCTGCAGTTTCGCGCGCAACCCACGCCTTCGGGTCTTTTTCGACATCGTTCTTTACGCCGTAGAGGTACCGAGAGAACCATCGGTTTCTCATCCATAGCGGAGGAGCACCACCGTGGCCGCCCTGGTGGAAGTAGGACTGAACGTCCACGTTCCGCTTCTGCAGTGCCTCGAGGATCCTCACGCTGTGCTCGGGGACGACGTTCCAATCGTTGAACGCGTGCGCCATGAGGGTCGCGGCCTTGACCTTCTTGATGGAGTTCAGGTAGTCGCGCCCTGCCCAGAACTCGCTGTAGTCGCCGGTCGTCCGGTCCTGGAAGGCGTTCATCTCTCCGATGCGGATGTTGTCGATGCAGTATTGACGTGTGTCCGGGTATCCGCTGCTGATGTAGTCGAACAGGTAGTCGATGTCCTCTCCGACCCAGCCACCTGGGTTCCGCACCAGGCCGTTGGAACGGTAGTAGTGGTAGTAGGAGGTGTTTGGCGCGATCGGGATGATTGCCTCGAGGCCCTTCACGCCGGTGGTAGCCGCTGCCAGTGGGAGCGTGCCGTTGTAGGAGGTGCCGGTCATGCCCACCTTGCCGGTTGACCAGTGGGCCCTCACCCTGTCGTCACCGTCGACCGAGGTGAAGCCCTTGGCTCGGCCGTTGAGCCAATCGATTACCCCCTTGGGTGCAAGCGACTCGTTGGGAGCGCCGACAGTCGGGCATCCTTCAGACAAGCCGGTGCCCGGTGAGTCGGAGTGAACCACAGCAAAGCCGCGCGGTACCCAGGTGTTGACCTCGCTGTTCGAAACGAAGGTACGGCCTGGGTTGTGGGGTATTGCCGGAGGAGACGTGCGGGGTGGGGGTGGTTGGCCCAGTTCGTGGTTGACGTTCCAGAAGTACTGACTCTGGGTGGACGCCGTACCTGCGTAATACGGGCTCGTCTCGTAGACGACGGGAACATCGAGGTCCCCGTCGGTCTGGGCCGGCCGTGTGACGTCTACGTGCATCCGGTCGAGTTCGCCGTCGCCGTCGGTGTCGAATTCGGTCTCGACCCAGAGTTGCTGACGGATCCAGGTACTGGGGTCCGCGAACTCGGGAACGATCTGAGCCTGCCCGTTTACGAAGATCGGGCCGACCTCCTGAGGCGCCGCCTCGACAGTGCTCGAGGAGACAAGAGCCGAGGCGACTAACGCGCCAACAGAGAGAGCCGCCGCCATGCGGCGCACACGTAGGGTCATCGGCTTGCCTCCTTGCAAACGCCTGCCCTCGCGGATGAGGGAACCGGCCACGCTCGACGAAGCGATTGAGTGTCGAACGTACGCAGGAGCCACATCAACAGTCATAACGCACATGTCGGAAAAGCGAGGAGCCTCCCGCTACGCCTGTCGCAGGCACCATCGAATCTCTGTCGTTCTTCAGACCCACCGTCTGGAAACCCTGATTGAGATGGCGGGCGGGATTGGCTAGTGGAGCGGGATTCCGGCCCGTCGGGCGGCCTGATGGCCGCCGAAGATGGGCAAGGTGATACGACTGTTCATTCAGGTCGACGGAGATCGTGGGGCGCGAAGGGAGACGGGCTGCCGAGTAGCTCCTGTAGCTCCCGACCACGACGACACCGATACGATTGCCGGGGGAGAACGCGAAGTCGTTCGGTAGAAGCGGGAAGTCGATCTTGTGCATCATGTCGGGGACCATCGGCGTCGCCTCAGCTAACGAGTTGCGGTTCTGTCCGTCGAGGATTCCCTTAGTCACTCGCCATTGCGTTACCTGGGTCGGCCGGTACGCGACCGGGCGGTAGCACCCGTCGTCGTGTTGGCTCGATAGGCCGTAGCACTCTTCGGGCAACGTCGTCTGTTGGATTCCGTCGCCGGTTCGGCTGTTCTGCGTGCTCGGTCCGTACTCGACGAGAATCGCGCCGAAGAAGGCCTCGTCGAGGCTGGACGCTGCACTCAGTTTGATTTCGGGCGTGCCCGAGATCCGGAGTTCTTCTTCGAGTGGCTCCGAGAGAAAGACGAGGCGATTTGCGCTCGGCTGATCCGGGTTGTCTATCATTGCCGACTCGAACTGGTTCGGATCGTCGACGAACGACTGGATCTGAGCGAGCCCTTGGCCGGCGTGAGCGCCAGCGACCCGGCACCCTCATCGCCGGCGTGGAAGCGAACGTTGACGTCCTCGGTACCAGGTATCGGCCAGTCCGCGGACTGCTCCCAGCCTCCGGTCGAGCTCTGCACATCGACTTTCGGCTCATTCATGATCCCGTTCTCGACCCCATGGAGCCAATAGTCGAACCACCTATGGAGTGTGTGCACCCACTCCGCACGACGGAAGTCGAACGGTTCGATGTGGCCTATGCGGCCGATCCACAGCTTCCGGGCAACGTTGTGTTCCCGGAGCTCTCCAGAACTTGCTGAAGTGGTCGGCGTGGACGTTCTCTTCCTGTAGGCCGTGCACGAGGAAGACACTGGACTCGATGTCACCGGCGTCCTTCAGGTAGTCGCGCTCGTGCCAGAACGGCGTGTAGTCACCGTGTTCGTCCCCATCGTTTGCCGCGATCTCGTCCCAGACCGGCTCGCACCGCTCCTGACGTTCGGGGTCGTCGTCCGTGATGGCATCCGCCAACGACAGCAAATAGTTGTTTCCGCGGATGACGATGCCGTTGCTGCGCGTGTAGTCGTAATAGTTGTAAGGGCCGGCGATGGGGACGACTGTTGCCAGTCCGTCGACACCAGACACTGCTCCGGCCATCGCCAAGGCTCCGTCGAATGACTTGCCGATCATCGCCGACTTGCCGTTGTGCCAGTCGACCGTGACGGTCTGCCCACTCGCATCTCGAGCAGTTCGGCGTCCGTTGAGCCAATCGATCACCATCGGGCCGGAGGCGTTCTCGTTCGCGCCCTGTATCGTCGGACAGCCGGTCGAGCCGGCCGTACCGGTCATGTCGACGAGCGCTACGGCGTAGCCACGGGGCACGAAATAGTTGTCGTAGAAAAGGGGCCAGCGGTCGAGCAGGCCGTCGCCCGTCAACATCGGCCTTGAGCTCACCCTCGTTGCCGTGGCCGAGAGTCGTGAAGTAAGGGCTGTCGTCGATGATGACAGGGACATCCAGGCCCTGCTCGGTCGTGGTCGGCCGGATGATGTCGACCGCGACAACGTCGTTGCTCCCGTCACGATCGCTATCGAAGTCCGCGTCGACCCACACGTGCTCACGGATGGCGTCGGCGTATCCGAACGCCGGTTGGGTCACGCCGTCTTCCACGACGATCGTCGGCTCGAAGGCGGACTTCGCCTGGGTAGCCTGCGCCGGGGCGACCGTCGGGATGGTGAGCGCAGCGGCGAGGGCAACGGCGCCGATCACTGCGGCCGTGCGCCGAACACGAAGAGTCAACGGCCTGCCTCTTTGGAGAGCGCCGCCCTGACGCGATTAGGTCAGCGACCCCCGACTGGGAACAATGTGGGGCGAACATATACAAGAGGGTGACGATCGGTCACCGCGGACATGTCGGAAGGCGGATGGGAGTACGACTACGCCTGTTGTGCCCGCGAGCCGTCCGTGATCCCGTGGTGAGTCTTGCGACTCAACCAGAGCAGTTAGGCAGTACCCCTGGGCTTTCCTGTCGAAATTTTGATCCCCGGTCTTCGAGGAAGATTTTCCCCTCTTGCCATTAGTGCGTATTTGCCATGAATTTCCTGCTCCATAGGATGCAGTAGTCGGCGATTCTCATAGCGAAGCAAGCCCGCGTCAGCGGGATAGCAAACCGGCGCACCACAGACCGCAGGTGGAAGCCCGCGATACGGAGGAACTAATGCGTCGGTTTGAACTCGAGATAAGAGGACTGGCCGGAATGCCCAGTCGGCTACTAGCAGCCGCCGTCGCGGCGTCCATCTTCCTCCTGGTGGTTTCGGCGTCCAGCGCCAGGGCCGAACCCGCGGCCTCCCTGGCGCCCACGATCTCGAGCGACAAGGTCGACTACGCACCCGGCGAAACCGTCACGCTCAGTGGTTCGAACTGGCAGCCGGGGGAGCTGGTGCACCTAAACGTCAACGACGATCAGGGCAAGACATGGACCCGAGACTCCGACGTAGCGGCAGACGACGCCGGGAACATCACCGACCAGTTCAACCTGCCGGACCACTTCGTTGCGGTCTATGCGGTCACGGCCACAGGGCCTGCTTCGGGAACGGCGACCACTACGTTTACCGATGGGAATGCAAAGATCTCCGCGAACATCGCCACGGGGACAACATGGACGCTAACTGAGACCCTTTATCAATCGGGTGCAAACTGTTCCGGGACCATCAAGAGTGGGCCCACAGCGGTCACGCTCAACGGAACTCAGCAATTCACCGCCGGTGTTGGGAGCAGCGAGTCGCTGAAGCTCGCAGCCTCGGCGACTTCTTCGAGTGGGGGCTCCTTCTCCAACTGGACCGGTGCGGCCGGAAGCTTCACGGTGCTCTCGCCGAGTGTCATCTGTGTACAGGGATTTCAGAGTGGCAGCAAGGACTTCGTCGCCAACTATTTGACTGCTCCGGCCAACTCAGCCCCGGTTGTTGCGAAAGACAATGCATCTGTGACGGTCGGCGAGGGCCAGACTGCAAGCAACAGCGGTACGTGGTCCGATCCAAACGCCGGTGACACGGTAACTTTGTCTGCCTCGGTTGGGACAATCGTTAAGTCCGGCACCAACGCCTCCGGTACGTGGGCCTGGTCCAACCCCACTACCGATGGGCCCGATCAGTCCCAGACCGTCACGATCACCGCCGACGACGGGACCACGACGACTTCCACGACGTTCGCCCTGAACGTAACCAACCTCAAGCCGACAGTGACCCTCAATCGAGAACTTCACCATCACCGGATCGGGCGTTGTGGCGTGCGCGAGCAACGTCGTCACCGTTAGTTTCGCGGTCGACGATCCCGCAGATCAGACACATGATCCGATCACGGGCACGATCAACTGGGGCGACGGAGGTTCAACGTCCATCTCGGGTCGTACAGTGACGGTGACCCACACCTACAGTGCCGGCAGTTACGCGCTGATCGCGACGGTCAACGATGGTGACGGCGGAGGCGACTCTGCCGGTGGCACTAGCAACGTGTCGTTTCTGTACAGTGCGAGCGGGTTCGGGCAGCCAATCAACATGAACGGTTCGAGCAACTTCAAGATCGGCAGCACGATTCCCGTGAAGCTTCAGATCTTCGACTGCAATGGCGATCAGGTGACGACTCTCAGTCCCACTGTTCACCTCAGGAAGATTGGCAGCGCAGATGGTTCGGTAAACGAAGTTATCTCCTCGAGCGCCGCCGACAGTGGCAACACGATGCGGCACATCGGCGACGCCTACATGTTCAACTTGTCCACCAAGCGCAGTCAGTTCAACGCCGGGCAGGATCTCACGCAAGGTCGCTATGAGCTCAGGGTCAAGCACCCGCTGATCGCCGACGCGGTGGTCCAGTTCGATTTAAGGAAGTAGCCGCTGGGGCCGCGCGCGGAGTTCGGAAGGCCGGACCAGTGGTCCGGCCTTCCGATTCCTGAGCACCCTTAGGGACTTGTGGGCGGTCCTGGGCAAGCCGACCAGGACAACGCCGATCGAGTGCGCCGCCCAGATTTCCCGATGTACCGGCGCGTAGACTAATGGCTCGGCGGCGCTGGTTGTTGTCGGGCATCGGCTGGCGCGTACGACACACCCCCTCAGACGTCTTGCTCCGGCAGCATCGCTCAGCGCGTCGATCTCAACGAGCGCGTTGGGGCGGGCGAGCCCAGCGACCTGCAGCACGGTGATCGCGGTCGGGTTCTGTCCCCACACAGCGGCAGCCGCCTGGTAGCCAGCGGTCACGTCCTCACCCGCCTGCAGGTAGATCGACAGCTTCGCGACGTGGCGCTGATCGGCGTCCGCTTCGGCGAGCACCGTAAGCACGTTTCGGAACGCCTGCACCCTCTGCTCGCCGAGGTCGTCCGAGACGATGTTGCCGGCGGCATCGGTACCGTTCTGGCCCCCGACCACGAGCAGGGTCCCGCCGTCGATGCGCACCCCTTGCGAGAACGCGGGATTGGTGTGCAGCGTGGACGGGTTCAGGTGGCTGATGCTCATCTCACCTCTCCTTTGAGCTAGCCGCGCGCCGTGCGCGGAGTTCGCGGACCTTGTGCCGGTTGCCGCACCGGCTCATCGAGCACCATGTGCGCGATCCGGAGCGGGAGGTGTCCAGGTACATGACGCCGCAGTCGCCGGCCGCGCAGGTTCGGATGCGGTCCGGGTGGCTGAGCGAGACCACCGCGTCGCGCCCGATCGTGGCGAGCAGCCGGTCGGACGTGGGGGAGATCGGTGCGCCGAGCTGGGGCGGCAGGTCAGACACCGCGGCAAAACGGTCGATCGTCGCGGCGTCACCCGCGGGGATCTGCAGATCGTGCGCGACTGCCACCACGGCCCCGGCGATTGCTCCGCGCAGCTTCCGCGCGCGCCGGTAGGCCACGTCGCCGACCGGCACGTCGACACCGAACCGCTCTCGCCACCACCGGACCACGTCCGCCGGGCCGTGCCAGTGCTCCCACTCCGGCGGACCGCCGAAACCACCCGTGTATGCGAAGTCGAACACGATCGAGCCGGAGTCAAACCACCAGCGCTGCCCATCGGCAGCCTCGAACCACTGACCTGTGGCTGGCTCGGCGACCATGTAACCATCTTAACCGGTTACAGACATCGGCGCAGGGCCTGGAGGGCATTCGGGGAAAGGTCTCTAATCGCGTGGTGGGTAGAACAGGGGCGACCTCGGACGGTCGCGTATTGATACGGCCCGGCCGGGCCGGAGCCCGAGGTTGGCAGCGAGATGGCTGGTCGATTATTAAGACGTTCGGCGACCCGATGCGCCGATCGAATGAAGTTCTACCGAGATCCCGTCGTGTTAGGAGGCGACATGGAGGTTACCGGTCTTTCGTGGGTGGGCACCCGTACGGAAAGCTTCGATGGAATGACTCGATTCTTCGGCGAGGTGATGGGAATCGAGCGGTACGACGAGCAACCGGGCTTCGTCTCGTTCAAGACACCACGTGGAGACAAGGTCGAGGTCTTCGCCATGGACGAATCAGGGCATGACTTCATGACTACCGGGCCGGCGGTCGGTTTTGCGGTTACCGACATCAATGAAGCTCGCTCTGAACTGGAAGCCGCGGGGATCGAATTCATGGAACCTACACAATCTGAGGGCGAGTTCCGATGGGCCCACTTCCGCGGACCCGACGGCAACATCTACGAGATCACCTCTTCGTAGTTTCCACCAAAGCCCTGAGCACCGAGAAGAACAAAGCCGCGCTCTCGTTCCAAGTGGGAAAGGAGTCGGCGCGCTCTCTGGCGGAGTGAGACATTCGGTCGCGCAGCTTCCCGTCTTGGCTCAGTGTCATGATCGCCCGTGTCAGCCCGGCAACATCACCCGGTTCGAGAAGAAAGCCATCGCGTTCCTGCCTTGCCAGATGTGCGAGGTTGCCGAGGTTCCATCCCACGACTGGAAGACCGGCGGCCATCGCTTCCCCATAGACGGTTCCATATGCCTCTCGCATGCTCGGCAGAACGAACATGTCGGCGGCGCGATACATCGCCCCTGTTTCCTCGGAGGGTAGGGGACCGTGTTTAACCACCTTCTCGGCCAGATCTCGGCGCGCCAGAAGTTTTCCAACCCTCGCCGTGTATCGGGGATCGACGTCCTCATCACCGACCAGATGAAGAGTGCAGAGGGGCTCCGGAACCATCGTGAACGCTCGCAGCAGCTCCACGATGCCTTTGTGCTCGCTCCAGTTGGCGACACAGAGCGCGGCCGACTCTCGTCCTCGTCTGAGATCGAGCGCGTCATCCTTAGTCGCCGCCACGTCTCGACCCGGTGCCACGAACACGATCGTCTCCGGCTTGACTCCGTCTTTCATCAACTCGTCTATCAGCGTTTCGCTCGCGACCATGATTCGATCGCAACGCCGATAGACGACCACGTCGAGTTTGCGCTGGATAAGCTTTCGGACGGGACCATGTCCGATACCTCCGGGGCTTTGGTGAATGATCGCCGCGAGAGGGCCAGGGAATCGCCCCAGCCAGGGAGCGGCGAAAGCCGCGGCGATGCTGTCGATGGCCACGACATCGGGACGCTGTTCGCGAACCTGCCCCGCTACGGTGGGCCCGGCAAGCGCCGGCAATGGGAAACGCCGATCGGGAAACGAAACGAAGGAGAGGGCCGCGTTATTCGTGGTTGCCGCCACGGCCATGCGCCGGTGATAGAGATAACCACCAGTGAGAGCAGCTGGATCGCCGAGGGTAACGAGAGCTACGCGCAGGAGTGTCACTCGCAATCTTCTTCAAGGAGGTGTGCGTCGGCGGGCATTAGATCTTGCCCTAAGGTTCGGGCGGAGCCGAGTAGCCACCGAACGCAACCGGCGATTCCCAAACCCGAACCGAAAGCCTTTCGATCGCTCCACTCTCCAGTCGGCTGACGACTCCAGCGTGGCTCCAGCGCGCGAGCACCTCGACCGTGACAGCCTCCTGTTCAGGCGGTCGAATCATCTCGAGGTCCTTGCCCTCAACGATGTTGACCGTATCGAGCATGGCTCTTTCCAGAACATCGAGATCGCACACCATCCCGCGTTCATCGAGCGCACGACGCGCTGCCACCACCTCTAGCCTGTAGTCGTGTTCGTGCAGCTCGCCCTCAGGTCCTTCCATGCCGGGCATCACGTGCCACGCCTTGAAAGTGGTCGACAGCCCGACCTCGAACACGTTCAGACCTCCTGGTAGGTGATTGCCGCATGGATCAAACCTTCAATCGAGGAATCCACGGCCCGGAATGCACGAGAGACCTGGGGAAGTGGAAACTCGTGTGTCGCTAAAAGGTCCAACGGGAGCTCCTTAATTAGACTCAGGGCCGCTTCCATGCGTCTTTTCTTCGTCCACTCGGCAGTGAGCCGCGCCGGAATGGTCGATACCTGCGTGCTTCTCAGGGTCAGGCGACGGCGATGGAAGGCTCCGCCGAGTGGCAATGGTACGGGTTTGGTTCCAAACCAAGAGGCCACCAGCACAGTGCCCTCGTGGGCCGCGAGCTCGAGGGCTTCCGATAAGGCCTCGGGATTTCCGCTGACTTCGACGATCAGGGTGGTTCCTTGACCTTCGGTTAGGTCATCCACATGAGTCTTTAGCTCCCTTGGGTCGAGGCTCGTTATAGAGAACGACTGGGCGACGGCTCTGCGCCAGGGGAGGGGGTCGGCCGCCAGCACCATCGCGCCGGCCCGCTGCAGTAGGGCTGCTGTCAGGATGCCGACCGCTCCCAAACCCATAACGACGACAGGCTGGTGTGCGACGGAACCCGCGTCGAGTGATATCTGAAGAGCGGTTTCAACGAGTGGTAGTAACGTGGCGACGCGTGGATCGACACCACTTACATCGAACATCTCGTCTTGCTCGGCCAAGAGGTGCGCTTGATGTGGGTGGAAGCAGAACACCATCGCCCCTGGTTGGAGAGAGCACAGCGACTCCTCGATCCTCCCTACGACGCTGTAGCCGTATTGAAATGGCCAGGAAAAGGTCCCTGAGAGAGCACCGATGCTTTCGTCAAGTGACAAGCCGGGATCGATCTCGCCGCGGTAGGCGAGCATCTCCGTCCCCCCAGAGATTCCTGAATAAAGCGAGCTCACTAACGCTTGCCCCTCGACGGGGGCGGGCAGCTCGATATCGATCAGCTCCACAGCCCTGGGTGCGCTGAACTGGACCGCGGTTGTTAGCACCTCACGAAACTAACCGACGAAGAACCGCAAACTGGTTTCATGCGTCGTGGTCACGGGAAAGCGAGGCGTGTGATGGTCACCGAGGTGGCACGAGTCCCACTTCCGACGCCCTTTGGGCCGTTCGAAGCGCGCGCCTTTGAATGTTCGTCCGGAAACGTCTACTTGGCGCTGACGAAGGGATCGGTGGACGGCGCCGGGCCGATGCTCACCCGCGTCCATTCCGAATGCCTTACCGGAGATGTTTTCGGTTCTCTGCGGTGCGACTGCGGGGTCCAACTCCGGGAGGCATTGAAACGTATCGCCGCAGAGGGCAGGGGAGTACTCGTCTACGCGACCGGCCACGAGGGGCGGGGCATTGGCCTGGTCAACAAGTTGCGCGCCTACGTTGCGCAAGATCAGGGCTCGGACACTGTTGATGCCAATCTGCACTTGGGGTTCCCCGTTGACCTCAGGAGTTACGAAGACGCCGCCGAAGTGCTGGATGTCTTGGGCGTAAACAGCATCAAATTGATGACCAATAACCCCAAGAAGGTAGAGGCACTGCTGCACCATGGGATAAGCGTCGAAGAGATTCAGCCGTTGACCGTCGCCCCTCACATCCGAAACTCCAACTATCTGAACACAAAGCGGAACCGGCTCGGACACAATGGCTCGCTCGTCTCTCCGAAGGCACTCGAGACGACTCCGGTTGACATTCGAAAGCTTCTTGGACCTATACGGGCGCGGGACGACCGGCCTTACGTCGTCGTCAAGTACGCCCAAAGCCTGGACGGGCGTATTGCGACCTCTGTCGGAGATTCCCGATGGATCAGTTCCGAGGCGGAGCGAAAGATGTCTCACTCAATGCGCGCGCATTGCGATGCCGTTATGGCCGGCATAGGAACTGTCATCAACGACGACCCTCAGTTGACCGTCCGGCTGGTGTCAGGCGCATCCCCCATCAGGATCATTCTCGATTCCAGGCTGCGAATGCCGGCCGAGGCAAAGGTGCTAACCGAGGAAGGCACCACCGTTGTTCTCACCACGGAGCGCTCGGAGCCGCAAAGACGGCGTGAGTTGACGAGGAGAGGGGCTGAGATCGTCGTTCTCTCCCAGGGAGACGACATGGTGGAGCTCGGTGAGGCGCTTCACTATCTCCGGGGGCGGGGGATCGAATCGATTCTGGTCGAGGGTGGAGCGAGAGTAATCACGTCGCTTCTAGCATCCCGAGGACTTGCCGATCGGCTCGTGGTATCGATCGCGCCCAGCGTTCTGGGGCGCGGAGTCGAAGCGGTTGGTGACTTGGGCATCTCCGAGGTGGCATCGGGACTCAAGCTGCGGGATCCAACGATTCACCTGGTGGGTCGAGATGTGGTGATGGGCGCCGACCTCGGCTGAGTCCCACCACACGCTTCGGTTAAAGGAAGCCCAAGGTATTGGTAAACGTCCATTTGCCTATGCTGAGGGCATGCCAACCGAAGATCACCCCCTGGCAGACAGGGTCGCCCTGGTCGCTGGCGCCACGCGCGGCTGCGGTCGCGCCATTGCCATCGAACTTGGAGCGCTCGGCGCCACCGTCTATGGCACTGGCCGATCAACACGGGGCGGCCGCTCACCGATGGACCGCCCGGAGACAATCGAGGACACGGCCGAGTTCGTCACGGCCGCCGGCGGCGAAGGCGTCGCCGTTCGCTGCGACCACGCTGACGCTGACGACGTCAGCGCGCTAGTGAGACGCATCCGCAGCGACCACGCTCGGCTCGACATCCTGGTCAACGACGTCTGGGGCGGGGATCCATTCGTTCAGTGGGGGAAGTCGTTGTGGGAACATCCGCTCGACGCGACCCTCGGCGTCTTGCGCAACGGCATCGAGACGCACCTGATCACCAGTCACTTCGCGATTCCGCTCATGCTCGAGGGTGCGGGCGGCCTAGTGGTCGAAGTGGGCGACGGAGAGCGCGACGTGCCCTATCGCACGAACATGCCTTACGACCTCGTCAAGACGGCAGTCGTCCGGATGGGCGAAGCGCTCGCGCACGAGCTCCAGCCGCACGGTGCCACGGCCCTGACAGTCACGCCAGGATGGCTGCGGTCAGAATCGATGCTCGACCATTTCGGCGTCACGGAGGAGACGTGGCGCGAGGCGGCCGAGCGAGTCCCCTACTTCTCCCACTCCGAGACGCCGCACCTGCTCGGTCGCGGGATCGCCGCCATGGCGGCCGACCCCGACCGGGATCGCTTCGCCGGTCAGTGCCTCGGCTCGTGGGACCTCATGCGCGAATACGACCTGGTGGACGCGGACGGCACCCGACCGGATTGGGGCGCCGTCGACCTCGAGGCACGTCGAGAGACCCTTACAAGCGGGATGCCCGACCCCGCGTGATGCCGCGCCCGCGGGACCATCAGCGACGAGGCCGCACACGGTCTTGAGGGACAGGTTGTCAGCTCGGAGATGGCGCTGCCGGAAGGCGGCAACGGCTTGACTTCCTCTATCAGTTGGGCTCTATGGAGACCATGTATCCTCGGTTGTCGCACGATCATCGGCCCCGTTAGCTCAGTCGGCAGAGCGTCTCCATGGTAAGGAGAAGGTCCACAGTTCGATTCTGTGACGGGGCTCAGGAAAGGTTTTCGGTAGCCCGACGTTAAGTCTCTAGAGAACCCGGGGCGGCGTAGCTCAGGGGCAGAGCAAGCGGCTCATAATCGCTGAGTCGGTGGTTCGAGTCCACCCGCCGCTACTACTTCAGGGGTTCCCGCGGGAACCCCTGTCGATCTCCCAAATCCTCGAACTCCCCTGGGCCCCCAACCCCGCCTGGATCCGCGGTCCAAAAGACTCAACTTCCGCCCCCAGAAGGCCGATAAAGACCGTGGAGGTACAAAGAGATGTCACTTTCCTACTGTCATATCTGCGAGGCCGAGGTCGACGATTTCGGCGGTTCCTGCCGGCTGGGCCACGCGTTACTGGCCCGCCCCGCTCGGCAACCCCTAAGCCTTCTGCTCCCACGCGTCCCGCCCACACCCCTCCACCTCCGCCGCCTCCGCGGCAGCATGCGAACAACGTCTGGACAGTGCTCGAGGACGGGGGATTCGAGGGCAACGACCCCATCGCCTCGTTCGCCCCGCCTCACCGGATGAGCTGGGGCCCCGAGAACGAGACTCCTATCATCCGCAACATGCGCTCTTGGATGAGCCGCAGGAACCGACGCTTCAACAAGCTCGAGGCGCAAGCCACCTCCTAAAGTCTGCGGTCCGGCCGAGCCCGCCCCGCGAGGCGGCTATAATCGCTCGGTTCCCACCCCCCACTTATGAGGTGAACCGCAGTGGCCACCGATCGCCGCGTCCATGTGACGCTCGAGTGCACGTCGTGCAAGCGGCGCAACTACATCACAGAAAAGAACCGTCACAACAGCCGCGACCGCGTCGAGCTCAAGAAGTACTGTCGCTGGTGCCGCTCGCACACGGCGCACCGGGAGACCCGGTAACCGAAATCGTCCGCTTTGGCATAGATGGGCCCCCGCCGGGGGCCCCTTTTCTATGCCTCCGGCCACGATACAAAGGCAGGCAACAGCTAGAGTCGAACGACTACTGGCCTGGAGCGGAGCGCAAGGGCAGCGCTTCGTTCACGTACCAAGCGGGAGAGCACATGCGCAGAATCCTTCTGGCGTTTCTCATCTTCGGTCTCTTTCTGGGTGCCTGCGCCGAGGATTCGTCCGACCCGACTGCCTCCGGTAGCCAGAGACGACGGTGAATCGGAAGCGGCCGAGGAGTCGTGCGACTTAGAGAATCCGCCCCTCTTCGAAGAGGGCGTCCTGACAGTTGCCACCGACCGGCCTGCCTACCCGCCGTGGTTCGAGGGCTCTCCGAAGAACTACTCCGGCTACGAGGGCGAGGTCGCGAATGAGATCGCAGATCGTATGGGTCTCGACATCACCTGGGTCGTAGAGCCATTCAACAAGTCCTACGCGCCGGGAGCCAAGAACTACGACTTCGACATCAACCAGATCACGATCACACCCGAACGAGCAGAGGCAGTGGACTTCTCGGACGGGTACTTCCAGAACAACCAGGGACTGCTTGCCCCCGAAGGGGACCCCATCACGGAGGCGACCACCCTCGAGGAGTTAAAGGACTACAAGCTTGGCGCGCAGGTCGGCACGACGAGTCTTGCATTCATCAATACCGAGATTCAACCGACGAACCAGGTGCAGGTGTTCGATACGACGAACGACTTAAAGTCCGCCCTCGGCAGCGGCCAGATCGACGGTTTCTTCACAGATGTCGTGACGACCGTCTACTTGCGCGATTTCGAGATCAAGGGATCAGAGGTCGTGGGTCAGTCCGCGGGTGAGGAAGAGTTCGGGCTGCTGTTCGAGAAGGGCAGCCCACTCGTCGACTGCGTCAACCAGGTGCTTGGGGAGATGGAGTCCGACGGCACGCTGCAGGGGTTGCAAGATGAGTGGCTGCAGGACTACCTGGGCGTTCCAGAGTTCAGCTGACCAAGATAGGTGAGCATCGGAGGAAGCGGCCCTCGTAGCGAGGTCGACCCGGACAGCGCCGCTCCCGTCGTCTCCTCGCGCGGCTCGCGCATGCTCGGGGGCCGGGGCGTCCTGGTGTCGACAGCCAGCACGATCGTCTTCTTCGGGGCGCTCGTGCTGCTCGTTGCGCTCAGCCCCGGAGCGCAGCTCGTCGGTGAGCGATTCTTCTCAGTCGACGACATGGTTCAGTCTCTTAAGGGGACGGCGACCTCACCTTCGGTGCTGGGGGCGTTCTGGCTGAACGTCCAGATCTTTGTGGTCGCCGAGGTCGTCATCCTCGTGTTTGCGTTGCTCATCGCGGTGGTGCGAAGCATCCCCGGTCCGGTGTTCTTCCCCTTTCGACTTGGTCGCGGTCGGCTACGTGGACTTCTTCCGAGGAGTGCCGCTCATCCTGCTCATCTACATGATCGGATTCGGTGTTCCGGGGCTCGGCCTGCAGTTCTTCTCGAACCAATCGCCGGTCGTCTACGGAACTGTTGCCCTGATCCTCGTCTACTCGGCCTACGTCGCCGAGGTCTACCGCGCCGGGATCGATTCGGTGCACGAGAGCCAAGTGGCCGCTGCACGATCTCTTGGACTGACGCGCTGGCAGTCTCTTCGGTTCGTCGTGCTGCCTCAGGCCATCAGACGCGTGATTCCCCCGCTGCTCAACGACTTCATCGGCCTGCAGAAGGACACTGCGCTGATCTCGGTACTCGGACCGATCGAGGCTGCCCGCGCCGCGTTCATCTACAGCGCGGAGAACTTCAACTACGCGCCCTACATCGTGGCCTCGTTGCTGTTCGTCCTGGTGACGATTCCGCTCGCTCGCTTCACGGATCGTTTGATCGCACGAGACCGAGCTCGCCGAGCAGCCACGGGGGGAGTGCGATGACCGAGTCCGCTCTGACTTTGAAACGCGTCAACAAGTCCTTCGGTGATAACCGGGTGCTCATCGATGTCGATCTTGAGGTCGCCCACCACGAGGTCGTCTGCTTGATCGGGGCATCCGGCTCCGGAAAATCGACGCTGCTCAAGTGCGTGAATCTCGTCGAACCCGTGGACTCCGGGCGAATCGTGGTGCAAGGCGAGGAGATCACCGCGCCTCAAGTGGACGTGAACCGCGTCAGGCAGCGCATCGGGATCGTCTTTCAAGCCTTCAATCTCTTTCCGCACATGACGGTCTTGCGCAACATCACGCTTGGCCCCCGTCAGGCCTTGAAGCTGAGTCAGTCGGATGCGGAGCAGCGTGCGGACGAGCTCCTCGATCGCTTCGGCCTTGCCGACAAGCGCGACGATTTCCCCGACAGGCTCTCGGGCGGGCAGCAGCAGCGCGTGGCCATCGTGAGAGCGCTAGCGATGCGGCCTCAGCTCATGTTGTTCGACGAGGTCACGAGCGCGCTCGATCCAGAGCTCGTGGCCGAGGTCCTGAACGTCATCCGCGAGCTCGCATCCGATGGGATGACCATGCTTATCGCAACGCACGAGATGGGTTTCGCACACGACATCGCGCAGAGAGTCTGCTTCTTGGACGAGGGTCGTATCGCGGAGGAGGGCGCTCCGGAGCAAATGTTCACCGAACCCAAGAATCGGCGGGCTCAGCGCTTCCTGCAACGCATCATCGATGCCGGCAGGCTCTAGCCGAGCGCCTCTTCGAGCACCTCTGGTTGACGATTGGCTTTCTGCATGAGGGCGATGAATGCGTCCAAGCACTTGGGATCGAACTGAGTTCCACGGCCCTCGAGCATGACTCGCAACGCCCGCTCCTCGGTCCATGCTTCACGATAGGAACGGGTCGAGGTAAGCGCGTCCCATACGTCGGCAACCGCGACGATGCGTGCGTAGAAGGGAATGATGTCACCTTCGAGCCGATCGGGATAGCCGAGCCCGTCGATGCGTTCGTGATGATGGCGAATCACCGGCAGAGCCGAACGGAGCGAGACGATCCGCTTGGCGATATCCCAGCCAACGACGGGATGCTCCTCGATCAACTTTCGTTCGTCGCGCGTCAGCGGACCCTCTTTGTTGAGAACGCTGTCGGGCATTCCGATTTTGCCGATGTCGTGAATGATGGCTCCCTGGACCAGGACGCGGACCTGATCGGCGCTGAGTCCTATCTCGAGACCGATTCGGGCGGACATCTCGGCAACGCGATGGGAGTGGCCCTGCGTGTAGAGGTCCCTGGCCTCGACCGCACCGATGAGCACCCGAAGAGCTTCGGGGGAGCCGTTGAACACTTGGTCGACCGTCTCGGTAAGGGTAAGGCTGTGCATCGTCGCGGCGACCCCACGCGAGCGCCGGTAGCCGAGCATCACGGCGAAGGCGGCTGCACCGAACCCGGCAAGTAGGTACACGTGGTAGTCGAACCACGACACGCGACCGGGGGTACCGAAGATCACCGCAACGATCGCGTCCAATGAAAGCAGGCACGCAAGGAGCAACGAGAACTCGAGAGCATCCTTGTTGTAGAGCCACCTTCGCCAGTAGTGCCGAGCAGCAAAAAGCAGCATCAGCCCCCCGGTGATCGCCACCCCAATCATCAGGAAAAGCTCGAAGCTCGTTCGATCGCCGTATCCCTGTGATAGATAGCCGAGCCCCGGTGCGTGGTTGGTCACGCCATCATCGCTTCCGTAGGCTGTGTCGTCTGGGTGGTCCGAGTACTCGTTGGACCCGCTTTCATGTGGCTTCCCCGTGAGCTCCGTACGCATCGTCCTCTTCGTAAGATCCTTCGCCGTAGGACCCCTCCCCTTCGGAGTATTCGTGCTGCTCCTCGGCGTGAGTCGGCATGGCAACGGCGCCGACTCCCACGGCGAGCATGAGAAGCGCGGGGACCAGTAGCGCAGATCGAGGTCTCCTGCCGATGAGGCGCGTGAGCCGATTGTTTCGACCCGTGGCCACCGTCAGGAAGATGGCGAAACCCGCGATAGCGATTATCGGAAAGCGGTGGAACCAGATGTTGACGCCGTCGCCGAAACCGAGACCTGGAGTCGACACACCGTGCGCAAGCATGAAGATGCTCGACCGAGAGACAGCCCAGGGCAATGAAGACCAATGTGGGCTTGCGCGAGCGAAGCGAAGCGACGGCGGCCGCAACGGCAACGACCAGTGCACAAAAGGAGATGGCCGAGACCACAATCAGGTGGAAGCTCGGTGAGTCGAGAAGGAAGTCGAGGCTCGGCGTCGTTCTGAGGAGGAACAGAAGGAGGTTGGGGAGCACCAGAACCGCGACGAAGAGCGCGCCGACGCGCAGGGCGGCTTTACGCTTGCCGATTCCGGTGGTTTCGCGCTGATTTCGGCTAAGAATGCTCACTCTTTGACAACGGCTGATTCATGTCGAGCCTTGAGGGGAGGGGGCTGCGAATCTGCTCTTCCACCCCCACGAGTTTTCCTGCCTGCCGCGGGGGTAACTGCCGACGAGAACGGCCACCCCGTCTATGGGTCATTTAGCCAGATATGACCGAATTAGGAGCCTCACACAGATGAGCACCGCCACGACAGTCCCGCCGACCTTCGATCTCGAGGGTGACGATGCACGAGACACTCTCAAGAGAGTGGGCCGGGGTCGTTTGGCGCGCGACTCATTCGAAAGGTTCCGAGAGGGCGATGGCTTCAGCCACTCTCGCGCGCTTGCGTTTCAGATCGTTCTCACCGCTTTCCCTGCCCTCATTGCCATAGTCGGATTGACCGTCGATCTCGACCAGGAGAATCTCAGGAGTCTCATCCAGGAGACCCTTCAGGGAATCGCACCGGGTCCCGCCGGCGAGATCCTCACGCAGGCCTTCCGTCAAGGGTCTGATGCAGCGGATGATTCGGCAACGGCCATCGCTGTCGGGCTAGCCGCCGCGCTGATAGCCGCGACCAGCGCGATGGGTCAGATCGAGCGCGGCGCGAATCGCATCTACGGCATTGAGAGTGACCGTCCAACGCTCAGAAAGTACGCGACAGCTTTCCTCCTCGCGCTGACCGTCGGCGTGCTCTTCCTCGTGGCGTTCGTACTGTTCGTCGCGGGTTCCGCCGTGGAGGAGGCTGGAGCAGCTACGGGGTGGAGCGACACAGCACTGACCATCTGGCAAATCGCCCGCTGGCCCGTGGTGCTGGTGTTGGTGTTGGCGGGTTTTGCTTTGCTGTTCAAGATTGCACCGCGACGACGTCAACCCTCGATGTCATGGCTTGCTTCCGGGGCCGCCGTCACGATCGTCTCTTGGTTGGTGTTCACGGGTCTCCTGACTCTGTATCTCACGGTCTCCAAATCCTTTGGTGAGACCTACGGCCCGCTGGCCGGAATCATCGGGCTTCTGCTGTGGGCTCTCCTAACGTCGCTGGCGGTCTTCTTCGGCCTTGCGTTCGCCGCCCAGCTCGAGGCGGTTCGGGCAGGGATGCCCGCAGCCGGCGACGGGCCAGGACGCACACCCTGCGCCGGGCACCGACCCTGCCAGCGGCCAGGGCCTCGCATCTAGATCCGAACAAGGAAAGGCCCCCGGCGCGCCGGGGGCCTTTCTTTGTTGTTGAATTGGCGGTCTAGAAGTCCATGTCGCCGCCGGGCATTGCCGGTGCGCCCTCTTTCTCGGGCTTGTCGGCCACGACAGCCTCTGTGGTGAGGAACAGTGCTGCGATCGAGGCCGCGTTCTGCGTCGCCGAGCGCGTCACCTTTGCCGGGTCTAGCACCCCGGCCGCAAGCAGGTCGGTGTACTCGCCGGTTGCGGCGTTCAGGCCCTCTCCGGGGCCGAGGCCTCGAATCTTCTCGACGACCACGCCTCCCTCGAGTCCCGCGTTCGTCGCGATGACCTTGATCGGCTCTTCGAGCGCAGCCTGGACGATGCGAGCGCCTGTCAGCTCGTCGCCTTCCAACGTCAGCTTCTCGATCGCCTCCTGGGCGTGCAGCAGAGTCACCCCACCGCCGGGGACGATGCCCTCCTCGACTGCGGCTTTGGCGGTCTGAACGGCATCCTCGATGCGGTGCTTCTTCTCTTTGAGCTCGACCTCTGTCGCTGCGCCGACCTTGATGACGGCAACACCGCCGGCCAACTTGGCGAGACGCTCCTGAAGCTTCTCGCTGTCGTAATCCGAGTCGCTTCGCTCGATCTCGGCCTTGATCTGGTTGATTCGGCCGGTGATGTCATCGGCGGCACCCGAGCCCTCGACGACGGTCGTGTCGTCCTTGCCTACGACCACCTTGCGCGCACGGCCCAGCATGTCGAGAGAGACGCTGTCGAGCTTGAGGCCGATCTCTTCGCTGACTACCTGTCCGCCGGTCAGGATCGCGATGTCCTGCAGCATGGCCTTACGCCGGTCACCGAATCCAGGGGCCTTTACCGAAGCGGCCTTGAAGGTTCCCTTGAGCTTGTTGACGACGAGCGTGGCGAGTGCCTCGCCCTCGACGTCCTCGGCGATGATCAAGAGTGGCTTGCCCGACTGACTCACCTTCTCGAGCACGGGAAGCAGGTCCTTGACCGAAGAGATCTTCTGGTTCGCGATGAGGATGTAAACGTCCTCGAGGACGGCCTCCATGCGCTCGGCGTCCGTCACGAAGTAGGGGCTGATGTAACCCTTGTCGAGTCGCATTCCCTCAACGAGCTCGAGCTCGAGTCCGAAGGTGTTCGACTCCTCGACGGTGATGACTCCGTCCTTGCCGACCTTGTCCATGGCCTCGGCGATGGTCTCGCCGATCTCTGGGTCGTTGTTTCCGGAGATGGTTGCGACCTGAGCGATCTGGTCGCGGCCGCCCACCTCGCGGGCAGATGACCTGATTGACTCGACGACGGCCTCGACGCCCTTTTCGATGCCACGCTTGAGGGCGATCGGGTTTGCCCCGGCCGCAACATTGCGAAGCCCCTCGCGCACCATCGCCTGAGCCAAAACGGTGGCGGTGGTGGTTCCGTCACCGGCGACGTCGTCGGTCTTCTTGGCGACCTCTTTGACGAGCTCGGCCCCGATCCTCTCGATGGGATCCTCGAGCTCGATGTCCTTGGCGATCGACACGCCATCGTTCGTAATCGTGGGAGCGCCCCACTTCTTCTCGAGCACGACGTTGCGACCCTTGGGCCCGAGGGTCACCTTGACGGCATCGGCGAGCTGGTTCATCCCACGCTCGAGAGCGCGGCGCGCCTCGGCGTCGTAGGCGAGGATCTTGGTCACTGGCAACCTCCTGAGAGACGAATCTGAATGGTTTTTAGCACTCAAACCTGCTGAGTGCTAAAGATAGCGTCGGGGTGCGGGGATGGCAAATGGCGGGCCGGCTGGGACGATGGCCGGCGTTAGATCACCAGGAATGCGGCCACGGCCACACAGCCGAGGGCGAGAGCGTTCAGCAAACGGGGCCAGGGGGTCGAGCCCCAGTGGTCCAGAACGTCGACCAGTGCCCCTGCGTCTCCCGGCTCGGTTGCTTTGACCGTGAGGATCACCGTGAGGCCCCGGGTGAGCCCGAAGGGCACACAGAGCAGCATCCCGATCACAGGATCGCCGATCAAGAATGCCGCGGCGCAAACGGCAACGTAGGTGCCGAACCTAAGGAACGTGAAGAACCCAATGCCGAGGCCAGCCCCATAGAGGAAAGAAGACATCGGCGCGGAGAAGAAATCGCGCCACCACTGAGGCACCTGAGCGTGGCGATCGGGAAGGGGGATTCGGAGCCCGAACGCTTCCCGCACCGCATACATGGTCGCGACCACTGCGACGACGATGGCGCCGACTCGCCCCCATGGAGCGTGGGTCAGGTCGCCGAGTCCTCCCAGGATGAGTCCAAAGATGGCTGCCGCCAGTGTTGCGCCAAGAGCGTGCAGCGCAACAGATGTCCAATACGCCTTCTTCCGGCCCCCGTGAACCACGGGAGTGATGGTCTCAACCATCGACAGGCCTCAGGGACCAAACAGCGTGGATGCGCCCGCAACCACCGATGCGCCGACGACCACGACGAGGAAGGGTGTCGCTAGCAACTCGTGTTTAGGTCGCGATAGCCAATGCAGAAGACCTTCTTGCCCCGGTAGCAGTATCCGGTGACCGCGGCGTCCCCATTTATGCGCCGCCTGGTATACGCACAACAGTCGTAGATGGTGCGTATCCGCCCGCCGCAGCAACGTGACCAACCGCCACCCTGCCTTGGCTTGTCAACCGACGGATACCGCTTGCGCACAACGTCTTCGCACATACGAGTGCGCTTCTGGCTGGGCTTGGTGTAGATCTGACCACTTGTCGTCGACCGGGTAACCGTGATGCGGGTGTAGCGGAAAGCCGTACTTGTCGACGCGACTATTTGGATTGAACGGATGCGGACACGACGCAGTCGTGTAGGTGTGCCCGCAGATGTGATACGCCTCGGCGTTCTCTGGTTTCAGTGCGGCGGCGACCAGTTGCGCCACCCGCCAGCGCGACTACTCCCTGACCAAGTTTCCCAATGAACGAGCGACGGCTGCTCCGCTCGGCAAGCAGTGTGGACGCGTGCATTGCTGCGTTCTCAATTCTCAACTTGCTCGCCTTCCCTCACCCATCTCGCGTTCACGTCGCTGAGCCGTTTCGATGAGTCCCTCCATCTGTTCCAAGTTGTTGACCGTGCCCTTGGCTTGAACCACGCCATGAGCGTCGAGCACTACCACGTAGGGAGTGCCTGGGACCTCGTACGTTCTGAAGCTGTCGCCCGACGCCACAATGGGTGCCGCCACTCGCTTATGTTGAAACGCTAAACGAGTTTCGACCTCATCGAGGTCGGTCAGCACCAGGGGCTGCTTGCCCGTCGCGTCCGCTACTGCACCGACCGAGGGCATCACCTGCTCGCACACCATGCAGCCAGGCGACACGAACAGCAGGAACTGGGGAGCCCCCAAGCCCCCTATCGTCACGGCGTTTCCTTCCAGGTCCTGGCCATCGATCGGGGGAAGTCCCTCGCCAAGCGCAGGGCCCTCGTCATCCATTTCGAGCGCGCCGCGTGGGCCTAACCGCAGATGAAGGGTGCCGATCTGGCGCGCCAGGGCGACGACGACGATGCATAGAACGCCCACGAGGAGCCACAGGGCCGCATAAGAAACCGCCCACCAGCCGGACAACGCCATCTACCTCCGATGAATTCGACCTCCGTGCGCGCTGTGGCGGCGCCGGCCAGTCCTATCGCGGAAGGTTACCCGTAGGATGCAGTCTCCCATGACAGAACCGTTGACCTTTGTCTCGGCGTTGACCCTCGCGATCGCGTTCGCCTGGGCCGCCTTATCGAAACTCGCTAGCTACCAGCGCTGGCGTAGCGCGCTTCGCGGCTACGGTTTGCCCGGTGGGCTGGAGCGAGCCGCCCTCTGGGGCACACCCGCCCTCGAAGCCGTGGCGGTTGTCTTGACCCTGACGGGGCCGATCGAGGTAGCCGGCGCGTTGATTCTTGCTCTCCTCGCAAGTTTCTCCATCGTCGTCCTGAGAGCGCGGGCCATCAAGGGAGATAGACTTCCATGCGGGTGCTTCGGCGGGAGCACCGAACACGACTATCGCTTGATGCTGATACGCAATGCGGTACTCGGGCTCCCTGCGGCCGTGCTGGTGTTGTCCGGCGACGCAGGACTGATCGACCGCCTCGACTCACTGCAGGGATCCGATTTGTTGCCCCTCGGGCTGGTGCTTCTCGCCGGGGGCCTGATCGTATGGATGACCACGGGACTGTTGGACATGACGAACACGAGGACGAAGCCAAGCAAGGGGAATCATTCGTGAGGGCGCGAGTTGCCATCGTTCTCGTGATCCTCGTTGCGGTCGCTTCTCTGTCCACAATGTTTGCGCAAGCAACTCATCAGGACAGCAAGGACGGCAACGATGTGAGGGGCCGCCTCGACATCCGCGAGGTCAAGACGTCTGGTGAGACCCCTAATCCGGCGTGGAAGATCATCGCCTCCTCGAGAACCAAGACGAAACTATTGCGCGACCGTGGGTTCTTCCTGGTTTACCTCGACACCTTTAGCGACAGTCACTTCGACTACTACGTGCTCGCCAGCTCCAACGGCTCGAAGATGAAAGGAACGCTATGGCGAGACCGGACGAAGAGTCCGGATCGCAACGTCGGCAGCATCGCCGTTTGGCGCAGAGACAAAGTTCAGCGTGACTGTGCGAGTGCCACTGAACAAGCTGAACACCGGCGACAAGGCGCAGGTCACCTACCGGTGGTTCATCAAGACCCTGTTCATAGGTCACAACTGCCGCAGGGTCTGCATAGACAGGGCTCCGAACGAAGGTGCGCTTACGGAACCAACGGCAAGCAGCCGCCGTCGCCCACGGACACCGACCCCGGGGTGACCGAGTCCCCTGACCCCCAGAGCCCTTCCCGACGCCCGAGGACACCGAGTCGCCGAGTACCTTCCCGCAGGTCACTCCGACACCTTAGGTGGCTCCCAGAACCATCATCCTCGGCTGGGACTCGGCGACATTCGACGTCGCCGACCCGTTAATGGAGGGCGGCCGCCTTCCGAACCTGAGAGCCATGCGCGACAGGGGATGGCGGGCGCCCCTGCGCTCTACGTGGCCTCCCATGACGGACAGCGCTTGGACCTGTGCTTTCACAGGGCGCAATCCCGGCGCTCACGGAATCTTTGGCTCCTGGTACCGGGCCCCCGGCGCGTATGAATACCGCTACTTCTCATCGAGAGACCGCCGCTCGCCGATCCTGTGGGAGATGACCCAGGGGGTTCGTCACCTTGTTTGGAATGTGCCAATGGCGTTTCCCCCTTCACCGATCGACGGGCAAATGGTCTCCGGCTACGGAGCTAATCCTGGCGCCCGTTTCTGTGAACCAGCCGTATTTCCAAGATGAGCTGGAGAAGCGGTGGCCACTCGATGACCTTTTGGACCGAGCCCCGCATTCGACGCTCCAAGCGCTTTCGCGACGATCTTGATTCGAGGTTTGCGAACGCAGGCCGAGGCCATCATCTGGGCGATCGAGGAAGCACGTGCAGACTGTCTTGTTGCGGTATGGCCGCACGTGGACCGGGCTCAGCACTTCTTCTGGCAGTTTCGCGGGACAGATCACGAGCTTGCCGGCACTGTCGACGAGGTCTACGAGGCAATGGACTTCGCGACTGGGAAGATCATCGAAGCGTTTCCCGACGCGGATGTGCTCGTCGTAAGCGACCACGGAGCCGGTCCACTCAATGGTGACGTGAATCTTGGAGGCTGGCTTGTTCGCAATGGTTACGCCTCGCTCGCGGAGAAGCGTAAGGCGAGTCTTGCAAAGCTCGTTTGGAAGCTCCCGCCTTCGGTGCGACGGTTCGCGAAGCGACTGGCACCCGGGTTGGCACGGAAGACTTTTTCATCGTCCCTTGCCGGTCAGCTCTCGTCGTTCGATTGGTCCACGACGAAGGTTTTTTTCGGCGTCCATTCGGACATTTGGCTGAACCTGAAGGGCCGGGAACCGCAGGGAGTGGTAGAGCCTGCGGATGCGTCCGCGCTGTTGGCCGAACTGAAAGAGGCTCTGCTGGGCATCACGGATCCTCGGACTAGAGCTTCCGTGTTTTCGGGAGTGAGAACCCGTGCCGAGCTTTACTCGGGCATTGTGGCCGAGATGGGGCCGGATCTGATGCTCGATACCTGGTCGGCCGGATACCGGGTCGCTCCGGGACGGGTGGAATCCGATGAAGACGTGATTCCTCCGGCCCCCCTATCGGGCGTCGACGTGCCGTGGTCCTCGGACCACCGCCCCCTTGGCATTTTCGTCGGGGCAGGACCGCACATAGCGAACGGCTCGGGCAGCGAGCTCAGTCTGCAGGATGTTTGCCCCACCGCCCTCGCGCTGCTCGAGCAGGGCGTGCCTCAGGGTCTCGACGGGCGCGTCGTCACCGAGGCGTTCGACGCGTCGTGGTTGTCGGAGCATCCCGTGAAATTATCGAGCGCAGTGGGAGACAGGCGAGTCGGAGGCGAGTTCTCCGAGGAAGAGGCGGAGGCGGTGTCCTCGCATCTAAAGGATCTCGGCTACATCGAGTAGCGGGTTCGTCGTCGCTGGTGCTGCACGGCTTGCCGACGGTTGGTGATCTCAGTTACTTTTTGCGTGCCTCGGCTTCGCGCAGCTCGATGCGCCGGATCTTGCCCGTCAGGGTCTTGGGCAGGTCGTCCACGAACTCGACCTCGCGCGGGTATGCGTACGCGGCGTAGCTCTCGCGTACGTGAGCTTTGATCCTTTCGGCCAGCTCCTCAGAGGGTTCCACTCCCTCCGCCAGTCGCACGAACGCCTTCACGATGAATCCACGTCTGGTTTCGGGGGACGCGACGGCAGCCGCCTCAACGCACTCCTCGAGTTCCAGGATCGCTGATTCGACCTCGAAGGGACCGATGCGGTAGCCGGCCGAGATGATCACGTCGTCGGCCCGGCCCTCGTACCAAACGTATCCGTCCTCGTCCAGCCGCCCCATGTCGTTGGTGTGGAAAAACGCTCCACCGAACACCTTGTCCGTGTCCTCGGGCCTGTTCCAGTAGCCGATCGGGTAGTGAGGGTTCGAACGCGCCCTCAGGCAGATCTCGCCCGCCTCGCCTGTCGGGACAGGCTCCTCGGTGCCGACCTCCAACAGCTGCACATCCCAACCGGGGAGAGGCTTCCCCATGGAGCCGGGACGTACTTCTACGGTCGGGAAGTTGCCACACAGGGGATAGCTTTCGGTCAGACCGTAGTAGTCGAGCACCGGAATGCCGAACTGCTGCTCGAACCATCTAATGACCTCTGGGTTTAGCGGTTCGCCGGCCGAGCAGCAGATTCTCAACTTGAGGCTGTACTGCGAGCCCGGGTCCTTCAGCTGAGTCATCGCCCTTAGCGCGGTCGGCGTCGTGAACATGTTGCCGACCTCGTACTTCTCCAAGAGGTAGAAGGTCTGCGCGGGATCGTAGGCACCACCCGCCCTTTGGAACACCGCTACCGGCGTTCCGAAACGCCACGGCCCGAGAAGCCCGGGGACGATTCCGGCGATCCACGCCCACTCGCCTGTGGAGTGGAAGAGCTCGTCGTCTCTCACGTCGTGACAGACCTCGAACTCGTTGTGCGCCAGGAGGTAGCGGTGCGCGTGAAGGATTCCCTTGGCCGCCCCCGTCGTGCCGGACGAGTAGTAAAGCTGCGCGGGATCGTCAGCAGCGGTGTCGGCCACCGTGAAGTCTTCCGACGAAGCCGCCACAACCTTGTCGAAATCGACGTCTCCATCTCGAATCTCCGAGCCCGCGTTGAGAACGAACACTCGCTCCAGGGACGGGACGCGATCACGCATCCCTTCCAGGCGAGGGCGGTTCTTCGCATCGGTGACGAGAACCTTGGCCTGTGAGTCGTCGAGCCGGTGAGCAATGCCGTCATCGCCGTAGAGCTGAGACAGTGACAACAGGATTCCACCGAGCTTGTAAACGGCGATGAAAGTCGCGGCGGTCTCAGGAACCGAGGGGAGCATGACCGCAACCCGGTCGCCTCTGGCCACTTCGTGTGACGCAAGAACGTTGGCGATCTTGTTCGAAAGCTTCTTGAAATCACCGAATGTCAGACGCCGCTCGTTGCCCTGCCAGTCCTCCCACAGCATCGCCAGGCGGTCTTCTTCATGCTTGTCTACCGTGTCCGTCGCGATGTTGTAGCGATCGGGAACGGACCATTCGAAGCCAGCCACCATGTCTTCGTAGGTCGACGGCTTGTAGCGTCTGTACTTGGACATCTGAACCCCCCGAGATTCCGACGCTGTCGGCTCTTCGAGACTAAGGCATTCGCCTCGAGTCGGGACCTTGGTCCCACACTTGCTTGGTCCGCCGTGTGGGATGCCCTCCTTTTGGCCGCCCTCGTTTGGGCCGAGTTACCGCCTTGTCGTAGCGCTTCAGCTGGCGCACAATCATGCGCGAGACGACGATCCACGCGATCGACACGACTATGAGCAGTACGCACGCGACCGTAAGGATCGGCTCACGTGCAAACTCCCCGAACGAGTTGGTTTGAACGAAAAGGATTGGAGACTCCATCTGAGATCAAGTTATCCGCGGATTCTCAAAACTATGCCGCCGTGCTGAGAAGATGGCTGTAATGAATCCAACGCTGATGGCGAAGGACGGACGCCTCGCCGCCATATTGACCGACCTCGAGCGAGTGGTCGTCGCCTACTCGGGGGGAGTCGATTCAGCCTTGCTCGCCGCAACCGCTCACGAGAGGCTCGGCTCCAATGCCGTGGCAGTCACTGCCGTTTCACCCTCCCTGGCCGGCCGGGAGCTCGTTGCCGCCACCGAGCTGGCCCTCAGCTTCGGCTGGAACCACAGGACGGTGGACACCCACGAGGTGGATCGTGACGAGTACGCACGGAATTCGGGGGACCGCTGCTACTGGTGCAAGACCGAGCTGTTCGACGTCCTCTTTCCGCTGGCCGACGAGATGAAGGCAACAATCGCCACCGGGACGAATCTCGACGACCTAACCGACTACCGCCCCGGCCTCCGGGCCGCCGGCGAGAGGTCGGTGCGTACTCCGCTGGCGGAGGCGGGTCTGACCAAATCCGACGTGCGAACGCTCAGTGCGGCGAGAGGACTGCCGACTGCGGAGAAGCCGGCATCGCCTTGCCTGGCTTCGCGCTTCGCCTACGGTGTCCGAGTGACGAGCGACGGACTGCGGCGCATAGACAGGGCCGAGGAGGTCCTCAGAGGCCTCGGCTTCGAGGTGCTAAGAGTGCGCGACCACGGAGATCTCGCTCGCATCGAGGTGCCACCGGAGGCCATCGAGCGCGTCACCGAGCAACGAGCCACCATCGAACGCAAGCTCAAAGGCCTCGGCTTCACCTACGTGACCGTGGATCTGGGGGGTTTCCGCTCGGGATCATTGAACGCGTCTCTCGACGCTCCGCGAATCAGGCGAGGGTCGTAGTCCTTAGAACTGCACCATCGGACAGGTGAGTGTCCGGGAGATCCCCTCGACTGCTTGGATCTTGTTCACAACTGTTTTTCCAAGCTCATCCATGCTGTCGGCTGCGATCTGAACGATGACGTCGTAAGGGCCGGACACGTCGTCCGAGGAGATGACGCCCTCGAGATCTCGTATCTCGCGTGCTACATGGGCGGAGTTGGTCACCGTTTGAATCAGAATGTAGGCCCTGACTTCGTTCGCCACAGCGTTCCTCCTTGATCGCCACCACCGCCGGCATCGAGGCCCGGGACTCGTTGTGTGGTTCCGGCTTGGATGCGGATTGTAGACGGCTTGGAGAGTGCTCGCATCGCTGAGGGCAACGGCCCGTCTAACACCCTCGTGGGATACACCAGCGGATAGGGTTGTGCGCGATGAGCCAGGCGCACGCAATTGGATCCGTGATCGTGCTGGTGGCTGTGGCGATCTTCTTCGTGTTCGCTCTCTACTCCGCTCGCACCGGAGCGCACGGCGGCATCTTGATGAGGTTGAGAATCGGTGTGATCGGCATCACGGCCGCACAGCTCGCCCTCGGCGCTCTGCTTTACGCAAGCGGACAGAGACCCGCCGAATCGCTACACATTCTCTATGGTGTCGTCGCGCTCGCGGCCATCCCTCTCGCTGCAACCTTCGCCTTGGAAGCTCCACCCAAAGCCCGCGCCGGTGCCCTCGCGGCCGGTTCGGGACTGATGCTGGCGATGATCTGGCGACTGTGGGTGACGGGCGGTGGTTAGGACCTGGTTGCTCGTAGCAACGGCGCTTGTTGCAGCGCTCTAGCCTCACCGGTGAGGCGACCGCCCGCGACGGTTACCCGCACACAGCGGCCGAGATTGCCACCGGGATGGCAACCGCGAATCAAACCGAGGCAGTGGACGGACAGGAGTTGTTCGAAGCCTCGTGTTCGACTTGCCACGGCGTCGATGGACAGGGGAGCAGCAACGGGCCCTCTCTGGCGGGAGTCGGCGAGGCCTCGGCGGATTTTCAGCTCAGGACGGGCAGGATGCCACTGGCGAACAGCGGTCAGACGGTTCGCAAGGATCCGGCGTTCAGCGACGAACAGATCGAGGCTCTCGTCGAATACGTCGGCAACTTCGGCGAGGGTCCCGAGATACCGGAGATCGATCTCGAGAACGCGAATCTGGTGAACGGCCAGGCGCTGTTCATCGAGAATTGCGCAGCATGCCACGGAGCCACGGCAGCGGGTGGAGCCGTGGGCAACGAGGCTTTGGCCCCCAGCCTCTCGGCCGCGTCGGACGTCCAGATAGCCGAGGCAATGATCACGGGCCCCGGCCAGATGCCGCCTTTCGACTTCACCGACGGTCAGGTGAACGATCTCGTCAACTTCATCGATTACCTCAGAGATGAGCCCCGACCCGGTGGCGCCGATATCGGCGGGATCGGTCCGGTTCCCGAGGGGTTCGTGGCCTGGGTTGTCGGTCTTGGATCGCTGCTTCTCATCTGCAGGTTCATCGGATCGAAGAGGCCAGACGAACCGGAGGATGCCGCGTGAGGCCGACGCGCTGGATCTACGCCTCGTTCGTCGTCTCGATGCTGGGTTCCCTCGGGTTGGTCGCCTACTACTTCTTCGGTGAATCGGCCCAGGTCGAGGGGGTTCTCCTCGGTCTTGCTCTCGGAGGAATGGGTCTCGGGGTGATTGGATGGGCAACCCGGCTGATGGACGTGCCGACTGTCGTCGAGGAGCACGACCTGCTCGAGTCGAGTGAATCGACCGTCGAGCAGACCGAGGACATGGTGGGCCAGGATGCCGTTACGAGAAGGGGCATGCTCTTGCGCCTGGCGATGGGAGCAAGCTCGGCCCTCGGCGCGGCCCTCGCGATACCGGCTCTGTCCCTCGGCCCCCGGCCCGGCCAGAGTCTCGAGAAAACGAAGTGGACCCCGGGAGCGCGGATCGTCGACCGGTTCGGCAGCCCCCAGCGACCCGACGATATCCCCCTCAATGGGATCAAGACGGTCTTCCCCTCGGGGTTCGAGGGAGAGGCCGACTCGCAGACAGTTGTCATCAAGATCGAGCCAGAGCTTCTCGATCTCCCCGAGGGGCGAGACGAGTGGGTCCCTGAAGGGTGCATCGCGTTCTCGAAGATCTGCACCCACGCGGGCTGTCCCGTGGGCCTGTATCGCGCCGAGGCCAAGCAGCTTTTGTGCCCCTGCCACCAGTCCACCTTCGACGTGACCACCGGATGCACGCCCGTGTTCGGTCCGGCGGCCAGGCCCCTGCCTCAACTTCCCATGGAGGTGGACGAGGCCGGCTTCCTCGTCGCAACGAGCGACTTCCAGGAGCCCGTCGGACCGAGCTTCTGGAACATGGAGCGAGAATGAGGGCGAACGCTCGATGCTGAAGTGGATCGATCAGCGACTAGGCGTGGCGCATTGGGCGCGCAAGGGCCTCAGGAAGGTCTTTCCCGACCATTGGTCGTTCCTGCTCGGAGAGATCGCGCTCTTCTGCTTCATCATTCTGCTTCTCACCGGGACGTACCTAACGCTGTTCTATCGACCCGACGCCGCGCCGGTTGTCTACGACGGTCCTTACGAACCCCTGCAAGGACGAGAGATGTCGGCGGCCTACGAGTCGGTGCTCCGTCTCAGTTACGAAGTGCGAGCAGGACTGGTCATGCGTCAGATCCATCACTGGGCGGCGCTTGTGTTCGTCGCATCCATCGTTGCGCACATGGTGAGGGTGTTCTTCACGGGAGCGTTTCGAAAGCCGCGTGAGATCAATTGGATGGTCGGCGTCACGTTGCTCGTGCTCGCCATCGGGATGGGCTTCACCGGCTACTCGCTGCCCGACGATCTCTTGTCGGGAACCGGCCTCCGAATCGCCTACTCGGCAGTGATCTCGATTCCCGTTCGTGGGCCCGTATCTCGGTTTCCTCGTGTTCGGGGGCGAGTTTCCGACCGAGGGGATCATCTCCAGGTTGTTCGTGTTGCACGTGATGTTGTTGCCGGCGTTGATCATCGGCCTGATCGGCGCGCACCTCGGCATACTCTGGCGACAGAAGCATTCACAGTTCGCAGGCAAAGGCCGGACCGAACGCAACGTGGTTGGCAAGGCATTTTGGCCCCAGCAGTTCTTCAAGTCGTTCGGCCTCATGCTGCTGACCGGGGCGGCACTGGCGCTTCTGGGTGGGCTGGTCCAGATCAACGCGGTGTGGAGCTACGGTCCTTTTGACGCTTCCGCCGTTAGTGCGCCGAGTCAACCCGACTGGTACGTCGGCTGGCTCGAGGGAGCGATCCGGCTGTTCCCCGCAGTCGAACCCACGATATTCGGCGTCACGATTCCCTCGATGTTCATCCCGGCGGTGGTCATCCCCGGGATCGGCTTCACGATCCTCGCGTTGTGGCCGTTTATCGAACAACGAGTAACGAAGGATTATGCGATGCACAACATTCTCGACAACCCGCGCGACAGGCCCGCGCGCAGCGCCATCGGGGTGGGCGGCATCCTCTACGTTACGCTGCTCACAATCGCCGGAGGTAACGATGTCTTGGCGTTGACCTTCAACGTGCCGATAGAGGCGATGGTCTGGTTCCTCCGCATCGCGCTCTTCGTCGTTCCGGTTCTGGGCGGATTCATCACCTACAAGGTGTGCACCGAGCTGCAGTCATCCGGGGCTCGGCCCGCCCGCCGCAAGAAGGGAACGAGGTTGCGACGCAACGCGGAGGGCGGCTTCGAAGAGGTGCCCTAGGACTGGGGCCTCAGTCGTAGAGCTGAGTCACCCAGCCCCATAGAGCCACAATCGCTATTCCGATGCCAGGGCCCCAGATCCAGCCTCCATAGATCAGACCGAGTCCCAGGAAGAGAGCGGCGATCGCAGTCGCGAGCGGCCAGATGCTCGATGAGGGAATCGGGTCGTCCTCCAGAGCTAGGGGGGGCCTGACGGTTTCACCCTCGGGCTCGTCGAAGCCGAGTGTGCGTTGAACCACGTTAGCCGGGCGGGTGTTATCGGGCACCGGGTCCTCTTTGGCGTGTCGGATCATCACGAAGCCCACCACGACGAAGAAGATCGCCGACAGCCCCAGCGACAGCAGCAATGCAGAGCCGGCGATCTCGTAGCTCAGAAACCAGTAGATGACGGTGATTGTCAACGTGTAGATGGCGGTGCGTAGGAAGAACCGGATCTCCTCAGCCACGGCGGTCCTCCGTGTTCCTCCTGGTCTCTGTGTCGTCCGGCTCTGCCCGTGCTTCGAGCACGGCTGCGTACTTCTCGTCGAAGACGGGGCGCTCCGACCGGATGCGGGGCATCCTGGTGAAATTGTGATGCGGCGGCGGCGATGACGTCGCCCACTCGAGTGTGTTTCCGTCCCAGGGATCGTCGCCGGCGGGGGCCCCGGACCGCATGGTCTTGATGAAGTTGATCAGGAAGACAAGGATCGACAACGCCATGATGAACGAGCCTACGGTGGCCAGAACGTTGAGCGGCTGCCAGCCGGACCCTTCGGCGTAGTCCGCGTAACGCCTCGGCATCCCGTCCAGTCCCAACTGATGCATCGGAAAGAAGGTCATGTTGAAGCCGATCAGCATGAGCCAGAAGTGGACCTTCGCAAGCCGCTCGTCGAACATTCGTCCCCAAATCTTCGGCCCCCAGTAGTACAGCCCGGCAAACACGGCGAAGACACTTCCCCCGAACAGCACGTAGTGAAAGTGCGCGACGACGTAGTAGGTGTCATGTGTCGCAAAGTCGATCGGTGGAGCGGCCAGGAAGACGCCGGTAACTCCGCCCATCAGGAACATGAACAGGAAGCCAAGTGCGAACAGCATGGGGGAGGCGAACCGGATCTGGCCCCGCCACATGGTCGAGATCCAGTTGAAGAACTTGATTCCGGTCGGAACTGCGATGAGCATCGAGGTCGCCGAGAAGAAGGGTCCGTCCACCGCCCCCGTCGTGAACATGTGGTGTGCCCAGACCGAGAAGCTGTAGGCCCCGATGAGGAGAGTTGCCAGGACGAACCCCCGGTAGCCGAACAGGGGCTTACGCGAGAACACCGGAATGATCTCGGTGATGACTCCGAAGAACGGGAGGATCGCGATGTAGACCTCGGGGTGACCGAAGAACCAGAAGAGATGCTGCCAGAGAATCGGGTCGCCGCCTTGCGAAGGGTCGAAGAAGCCGCCTCCGAAGTTGCGGTCGATAAAAAGCATCGCGAGCGCAGCTGTCAGTACCGGAAACGTAAACAGGATCAATGCGCTGACCACGAGCATGTTCCAGACGAAGATGGGGAGGCGGAACATCGTCATTCCCGGGGCCCGCATTCCGAAGATCGTGGCGACGAAGTTGACCGCTCCAAGCGTCCCCGAGATGCCCGACAGAGCCAGTCCGATAACCCAGAGGTCGCCCCCCGCCCCTGGGGAGTAGGTGCTGTCGGCAAGGGGGACGTAGCCCGTCCAACCAAAGCTGGCCGCGCCGCCCGAGGTGAAGAATCCAGAGAACGCCGTAAGGCCGCCGAGCAGAAACAACCAGTACGTCAACGCATTCACGCGCGGATAGGCAACGTCCGGCGCGCCGATGTGAAGCGGGATGAAGTAGTTGGCGAAACCCAGAGCGAGCGGAACGATGAAGAAGAGCATCATCGCGGTGCCGTGCATCGTGAAGAACTCGTTGTAGGTCTGGTTATCCAGGATCTGAAGACCCGGCTCTGTGAGCTCGGCCCTCATGAATAGGGCCAGCACGCCGGCGAGCAGGAAGAAGAACATCGACGTGAAGATGTACAGGATGCCGATCTTCTTGTGATCGGTAGTGGTCGCGAAATCGAGAAATCCCTTGCGCTCCAATTCGTTGGGCGCCTTCGGTAGCGTCGAGTCAACCGTCGCCATATCCGGTCTCTCTATCCATCGGTCTGCTCCTGCGCGCTCTGATCGCCTGCCTGCTCGTCAAGCCACAACTCGTACTCGTCTTCCTGAACCGCGTTGATGGTGAACGGCATGTCGTAGTGCAGAAGGCCGCAGAACTCGGCGCAGCGGCCCCCGTAGGTGCCCTCCTCCTCGATAGTGATGGGCAGCCGGTTGGCCCTGCCCGGAACCGCGTCCCGCTTCAGCAGGAACTCGGTGATGTAAAAGGAGTGCACGACGTCGTTTGACGTAATAACGAAGGTGATCGGCTGGTCCACCGGCACCGAGATGGCAGCCGGATCATCGGGACGGCTGATCACCGAGACACCCTCGTCCTCGTAGGTGAACCTCCAGCCCCACTGAAAAGCGTCGGCACCGATGACAAGCGGGTCGTCAACCTCGTCATTGACTCTGTCCAGCACCACTGCCGACGAGATGAAGAGTCCGATGACAATCATCGTCGGGATGGCAAACCAGAGAACTTCGAGTTTCGCGTTTGAATGGAATTGATCGGGCAGATCGTTGTCACCTGGTCTGGCGCGATAGCGCAGGATGCTCCAGCCGATGAGTCCCGCGACAAGGACGAAGATTACGGCTGCCGCGACCGTGAACAGGTCGTAGAGGCCCTTGATGTCGTCGCCCTGAGAGTTCACGGGCTGAGGCGCGCACCCGGCGACGACCACGAGCGAGCATCCAACGCTCAGAAGTACGATCGGCCGACGAGACCACATCCTTGTGAGGGTACAAGGACACCGGCTCACTCCAAAGCTCAAGTAGCGTTGTGAATCTTCTTAGAGGAGCGACTCGATGATCGATTTCCAATTGCCGGCCGAGATCTCCGCCGTGCAGAAAGAGGTAGCCGCGTTCGTCCGGGACGTCGCGATACCCGCCGAGCTCGAGCTCGGCTCGGACGTCGAGGTCGAGGGCGACCGCTTCGATGAAGTGGTAGCCCGGTTGCGTGCGGAAGCCAAGGAGCGCAAGCTCTTCAACCCCCACCTTCCGCCAGAGTGGGGAGGCCTGGGGCTCGGTCCACTCGGCATGGCGATCGTTTCCCAGGAGTGCGGCGTCTCGGGGCTTGCATCGCTGGGCCTCAATGCGATGGCTCCCGACGAGGGGAACATGCACCTCCTCTTGCACTCCGCCACACCAGAGCAACTCGAGCGCTACCTCAGGCCGCTCGCCGAGGGCAGAGCGCGGTCCTGCTTCGCGATGACCGAGCAGGCGGCCGGAGCCGATCCGATGGGGTTGGAGACGACAGCCTCGAAGGACGGAGACGGTTGGGTCATCAACGGGGAGAAGTGGTTCATTTCGGGTGCCGCTGGAGCCGCATTTGCCATCGTTGTCGCACGAACCGGCGACGAGGGAGACAGAAACGCCTTCTCGCTCTTCCTCGTGGACGCCGAGACTCCCGGGTGGAGGGTGGTGCGCGAGGTTCCGGTGATGGGAACGTCGTTACCTGGCGGACATTGCGAGGTCGCCCTCGAAGACTGTCGGGTTGGTGCCGACGCGTTGCTCGGCGAGCTGGGGGGAGGCTACAGACTGGCTCAGGTGCGGCTCGGGCCTGCTCGTCTGGCCCATTGCATGCGCTGGATTGGAGTAGCTCAGCGCTCGCTCGATCTCGCTGCCGAGCGCGCACTTACCCGTGAGACCTTCGGGGAGCCGCTGGCCAAACGCCAAACCGTTCAGAACTGGCTGGCGGACTCGGCAATCGAATTGTACGCAAGCCGGTTGATGGTTCTTCATGCGGCCTACTTGATCGAACGAGGCGACGAGTACCGCCAGGAGGTCTCGATGTCAAAGGTGTATGTCAGCGAGATCCTCAACCGGATCGTCGACCGAGCACTGCAGATTCACGGTTCTCTCGGCTACTCGGGCGACTTGCCACTCGAGCGCTTCTACCGGGATGCCCGCGCGGCTCGAATCTACGACGGTCCGAGTGAGGTCCATCGCATGGTTATCGCACGGAACGTATTGAAGGCGGCGGCGAGCGGCGGTTCGACGAAAGGCGCAACCGGGGGACTCGCTTGACGCAATCGCGAGCCAAGCTCCCGCCGCTCGTTGACGAGGTGGCCCTCAAGAGCTATCTGGACGAGCACTTCGGAACGCCGGCCGAGTTATCGGTGCGGAGGCATCAGGCAGGCCACTCGAACGAGACCTTCTTCCTGCGCTATGGAAACGATGAGTTGGTCCTGCGACGACCACCAAGCGGTGCGTTTCTGCCGACGGCGCATGATGTATCTCGCGAGTACCGTGTCCTTCACGCGCTGGGCTCGACCGAGGTCAGGTCACCACGCACAATCCTCATGTGCTCGGACGAGGCGGTAATCGGCGCACCCTTCTATCTGATGGAACGCGTTCGTGGATTCGTCGTTCGTTCCGAACTTCCGGAGTGGCTTGACTCGAAGCGGAGAGCGCGACTCGGTGAGGAGATGATCGACGCGCTGGCCGAGATTCACGATGTCGAAATCGACGCCTGCGGACTCGGCGACTTTGGAAAGAAAGAGGGCTATCTCGATCGCCAGCTCAGAAGATGGAGCGGCCAACTCGAGTTGACCCTCCCCATGACCCGACCGCTTCCCGACCTAGAGCGGCTAGGGGAGTGGCTCGGCGACAACCGTCCCGATTCACCCGCTGCAACGCTCGTCCACGGTGACTACAAGCTCGACAACGTGATGTTCAAGGACGACGCGCCATCACTCGTAACGATTCTTGACTGGGAGATGTCGACGCTCGGCGATCCCTTGGCAGACCTTGGCTGGATGGCTTCGTTTTGGCTCGAGGCCGGTGAGGGCAACGACGACGTCCTTGCCGATCTCAACAGCGTGACGAGGCAGGACGGGTTCAGCACGCGCGACCAGCTGATTCGCCGGTACGAGGAGCGAACGTCCAGAGACGCAGCGGCTCTCGACTGGTACAGGGTCCTCGCGACTTGGAAGCTGGCGATTCTGCTCGAGGGTTCCTACGCGCGTCACCTCGCGGGGATGACCGACGACCCCTTCTTCGCGCGCATGGAGAGAGACGTCCCTGCTCTAGCTCGCCGAGGCCTGGCGATCGCGGCCGGGTCCACGCCATGAGCAAGTACAAAGCACTCGTCATCGACTTCGGCGGAGTCATGACGACTTCCCTCCAGAACGCGATGGCTGCGTTCGCGATGTCAAAGGGGATCGAGCTACAGGACCTGGTGAGAGCTGCGCTCAGCGCGTACATGGGGGACGAAGACGATCTGGTTACCGATTTCGAAACGGGCCGACTCTCTGAAGCCGACTTCTCCGTTGCTTTCGCCGCCCGACTCGAGGAGTACTCGGGCGTGCACGTTGAGCACGACGGCCTCGTAGCCGGGCTTTTCGAGGCGCTCGACCTCGAGGAGGACATGTTCGAGCTCGTGGAGCGCTCCAAGTCCGGTGGGTACAAGACCGCCCTGCTGTCGAACTCCTGGGGGATGGGGCTCTATCCGATCGATCGCATCAGGGAGCTGTTCGACGTCGTGATGATCTCCGGCGAAGTCGGCCTCCGCAAGCCGGATCCGGACATCTTCAAGCTGACCATCGAAAAGCTGGGGCTGGAAGCGGCAGCGTGCGTTTTCGTGGACGACCATCCGGGCCATCTGAAGGTGGCGCAGGAAGCGGGAATGACGACGGTGCTCCACAAGTCCCCGGCCCAATCGATCCAAGAGGTAGAGGCCCTGCTAGACCTGACGCCCTAGGGCGCGAGAGCGGGTTAGCGGTAGTTCGTGAATTGCAGCGGGATGCCGAAGTCTCGTTCCTTCAGGGCCTCCATGATGTCCTGCAGCGTGTCTCTCGACTTCGAGGAGATCCTGACCTGGTCACCTTGAATGGAACCCTGAGCCTTGACCTTCATCTCTTTCACGACCTTGACGATCTCCTTGGCTTTCTCCGTCGCGATGCCCTGGTTCAGCGTCAGAGCCTGACGCGCGGTCCCTCCGGCGGCCTGCTCGATCTTCCCGTGTGACAGTGCCTTGAGCGCGATCTTGCGCTTGACGAGCTTCTCCTCGAGCACCTTGACCGTGTCCTTGACCTTGGCCTCGGCATTGGACTGGACGCGGAGTATCTGAGCTCCGCCCTCTTCCGCGAGGTCAATGCTCGAATCGGTCCCTTTGAAGTCATAGCGCTGAGAGATCTCGCGGCGCGCCTGGTCGACTGCGTTACGCACCTCCTGCATATCGACTTCGGACACGACGTCAAATGAAGATTCTTTAGCCATGTTCCAAGGCTACCGGATGAATGTGCGCAGCAGAGGCATGAGCTCTGCGATGCGATCCTTGTTCAGGTACGCGTCCGCCCAGTGGGGTTGCTTGTTGAGCATTGCCGAGAAGGCGACGATCTTGGTCTCGGGGATGACGGCTCGGAGTATCTCGGCAGCACCCTCGCCATCGAGGCGGGGGAGCTTGTAGTCAAGGATGACGAAGTCCGGCTGTTTGTGAAGTGCTATGGGAACAGCTTCGACGCCATTCGATGCTTCTCCAACCACATCCATGTCTTCGGATTCGCACAGCAGTCTTAATGCGTGACGAATTTCCTCGTCATCGTCGACGATGAGAACGGTACGCGTGGAGTTGCTGTCCCCCGAGGCCATGGTTGACAGAGTCTACGAGACCAGTCCCGATGTCCATACTCACTCAAGTTTTTTTCCAGTCTCTTGACCTGCTACTTCTCGCAAGAAGTCCTTGCCCGGCTACGCAGGGTTGTCATTTCCTGGGCGCGCATTCGCAAAAGGTGATAGTCGTTCTCACTGACTTCGTCGCGGGAGTCTCGTGCAAACAGACTGGAAGGAGTCATGATGCGACAGTTTCGCGGTGCAACCGTGCCCAGAGTTCACCTTGCTGTGATCCTAGGGGCGGCGGTGGCGACGATGAGCGTTCTGCCCTCGACACCGAGTCCCTCACTCTCGGAAACCGAGCCAATCGGGACGTACTCGTTCTCAAGAAGTGAGCGCTGTTTCATGAAAAGGATCAACACCATGCGCCACCACAGAGGCAAGACGCGGTTTGAATCGCGACAAACAACTTGGTTACGTTGCTCGCCGTCATGCGCGAGGGATGGCGAAGAACCGATCCATCTATCACGACAACAATCTTGGCAGCACGGTCACACGCTGGCGACGACTGGGACAGAACGTGGGAGTGGGCGGAGGTTGCAAAAGTCTCTTCAAGGCGTTCAAGAGTTCGAGTGCTCATCGTAGGAACATTCTTGGCCCGTGGAGGCACATGGGAGTCGGGGTCGAGCGCCGAGGCGGAAGCATCTACGTGATGCACATCTTTCACTACAAGCGGAATCCGGGCAACGTCTACCACTACCCGTAGTAAGAGCGAATACTACAAGTCGCGTGGCCAGAGCGTCGCAGCCTCCTCGAGACTTAGGTCGGGGGCGTTGACGTCCGTGCGACCGGCGACGGGTGCGAGCCACTCCTCGTAGAAGGTGAGCCACCGGCCCTCCGACTTGAGGTCGGTGAGAACGGTGTTGACGAAGGACCTCATGTCCGTGGCATCTTCGGGCAGCGCCGCGCCGTAACCGGCGCTGCTCAGTTGCTCGCCGCGGATCTCGTAGTCGTCGAGCTCGTCGGCGAGGACCATCAGGTAGATGTCCGGTGCAGTGGCGGCCGCGGCGCCGTTCTGAAGCTCATCGGCGCATGCCGGAAATCCGAGACGTCGGTCCGTTGGATGCCGCTGAACATCTCCGCGATGTCCGTGCGCGTCTGCTCTTCCTCGTACTGGCAAACCTCGCCATCACCCTCGAGGTCCGCCGCGCTCTCGACTTCCGACGCGGCCGGCACCAGTAGCCGCTTGTGCGCGATCCAGTAAGGGTCCGAAAGGGTGTTCTGCCGCGCCAGGGCCTCAGTGATCCCAAGGATCGGGAAGGCGAGGTCCACCTCCCCCTCCTTTACGAGCTCCAGGGCCTCCTCCCCGGAAGCGGGAACGTAGGTGGCCTCGATCCCCAGATCGGCAACTATCTCTAAGGCGAGCTCGGCCACGAACCCCTCAGGTTCCCCGTCGTCACCGAGCGAGCTGAACGGCCCGAGATCATCGGGGAGCGCGATCGTCATCTCGCCCTCACGCTGAAGCTGACCCATCGTGGTCTCGCGGCTGTACGAGATGACGTCTTCCACATCGTCTTCGGGTGGAACGCACGCGAGGGGCAGGAGCACCATGGACGCGCAGAGACAAAGGACGAACTGCTTACCAGGCATAGGCGACAGAGTAGATGAGGTTGGCGCCCAAAGCTGGCAGCCTGCTCGCGCTCAGGCTTGTTTGATCGCGACCTGGTCCTCGAGACCCGTGACCGTCTCGACTTGACCGGTTCGCTTGCGCTCGCGCACCTCGAGGCGGCGAGAAAGAAGCGAGAGCGAGAGGTTGAACACGACGAACATCGCACCCACCACGATGTAGACCTGGAGAATGGGGGCCGGAACTCCCGTTCCACCGAACGGGCTTCCGCTGGTGTTGTTGACGATCGACCCCGCGGAGACGAGCTCCTGAATTGCGAGAATGCTGACCAGGCTCGTGTCCTTCGTCAACGTGATCAGTTGACCCACTGTTGCCGGGACCATGCGCCGGAGCCCCTGCGGCAGGATAACGATCCTCATCGCTTTCCAATAGGGGAGACCAAGAGCGGCAGCCGCCTCGCCCTGCCCGCGTTCCAGCGACTGGATTCCCGCTCGGAAGATCTCGGCGATGACGGCGGAGTTGTAGATGGTCAGAGCAATGATGCTGGCAACGACCTGTCCCGAGTCCTTTATCTGTTCAGGCAGGAAGCTGGGAGCGATGTCAACCCAGAACTCTTTGACCTCCTGAGGCAGGGCCAGGCCGAAGTAGAGGATGATCAGCAGAACCGGCAGGTTGCGCCAGATGTCGATCCAGATTCCCGTCGCTTGTCGATATGAACTTGTTCTTCGAGATGCGCAGCAACACGATGACGAGACCGAGAATCAGCGAGAAGGCCATGACTATCAGCGCAATGATGATGTTGTTCAGAAAGCGCTCGAGCAGGAACATGAAGTTCCGCCCCGCGAAGATCCATTCCCAGTTGGCCGGATCGAAGAGGTAACCCATGCCTACCGCTTGATCGCGAAGCGCGTTTCGAGCCTTCGCACGATGATGGTCGCCGGGATCGTGAGTAGCAGGTAGCCGACGCCGGCCCAAAAGAACGATTCATTCGTGGCGAAGGTCCGGCTGTTGATGAGCCGAGCACCCTGGAGGATGTCGTCCAGTGCGATAATCGAACCTGCGACGATGGCGGAGTTCTTGATCATCGCGATGATCAGGTTCCCAATTGGCGGGATCACGGTTCGGAAGGCCTGGGGAAGGATGATCTGCCGCATCGTCTGCCTGTAGGTGAAGCCGAGGCTGAGCGAAGCCTCGATCTGCCCCTTGCTCACCGCGCTCACTCCCGACCGGATCGCCTCTGCGATGTAAGCGGCGGTATAGAGGCCGAGGGCGGCGCTGCCGGAAGTCATCTTCCCGAGTGGAAGCCCCGCCCGGATGAACCCCGCCGAGAAGATGATGGAGAGCACCAGCAACGGGATGTTGCGGAAGGTCTCGACGTAGAAACCTCCGATCCAGTTGAGCGGCTTCGCAGGCGCGATGCGAAAAGACGCAATCAGCGTCCCCACGACCATGGCCACCACGAAGGAGATGCTGACAAGCCACAGAGTCACCAACAACCCCGACACGTAGATGTCGAGGTTGTTGGTGAGAATCGGCAGTAGCCGGTCCAACTAAGTTCCGGTCCTCAGTCCGTTCGTTTGCTCAAACCCCTAGCAGGTCTCGACGCACGGGAAGAGCTCGTATGCGTCTTCGAGCGTGAGCTCGCTTGGGTGCTGAGGGTCTTCGCCCGTGTACTGGCCGACCCACTCCTCGTAGAGCTCGTCCCAAGTGCCGTCATCGAAGGATTCTTCGACCGTCTCACTCAGGAAATCTGCGGCCTCGGTTTCGTCGTTTGCAACGCCGACACCGTAGGGCTCGGTCGTCAGCGGCTCACCGACGATTTGCAGGCTGTCGTCCTGAATGACCATCCCCGTGAGGATGACGTCGTCGGTCGAAACCGCGTCGACGGAACCGTTCTGGATCTTCTCGAAGCACTCTGAGTACGCGTCGACGAGATCGAGCTTCGCGTCGGGAGCCTGCTCTCCAAGCGTCCCCTCGTACGTCGAGCCAAGTGCGGTGCAAACGGTAGTGCCCTGACCCAAATCGTCGACGCCCTGGATGTCCGAGCCCTCCGGCACGAGGATGCGGCCTTGTGCGACGTAGTAGGGCCGGCTGAAGTCGATCTCCGCGTCGCGGTCCGTGGTGATTGTCATCGTCGACAGAATCAGGTCCGCGGTCCCGTCCGCGAGGAATGGAATCCGGTTGTCGGAGATCGCCTCGATGAACTCGACTTCGACTCCGAGCTTGTCGGCGATGTAGTTCCCCATGTCGACGTCGAAACCCTCGACCTCACCTGACTGCGGGTTCTCGAACCCAAAAGGCGGAACGTCGAACTTGACACCGATCGTGATGGAGCCCTCCTCCTGCCAATCGGCCATCGGAGTGCCCGCTGGGGCCTCATAGGCTTCTTCTTCGGTCTCACCACCGGTTGCGTCCCCGGCGTCGCCGTCTTCTCCATCATCGTCGCCGCATGCAGCGGCGACCAATGCCAGAATCATCATCAACGCGATGATCCACAGTCGCTTGTTACCTCGCATCTATCCTCCCCTTCCTGAGCCGCTTTCAGGCAGCTCTCTACCCGACAATTTCTAGTGGTGAATGATCTTGTCGACGAAATCCTTAGCTCGGTCACTCTTGGTGTGGTTGAAGAACTCGTCCGGCGGAGCCTGTTCGACGATCTTCCCTTCATCGATGAAGACGACTTGGTCACAAACCTCGCGTGCGAACCCCATCTCGTGGGTCACGACGAGCATCGTCATGCCGCCATTGGCAAGGTCCCGCATGACGTCGAGGACCTCACGGATCATCTCAGGGTCGAGCGCCGACGTGGGCTCGTCGAAAAGCATGAGCTTGGGCTCCATCGCCAAAGCTCGTGCGATTGCGACCCGTTGCTGCTGACCGCCCGAGAGGTCGCTCGGATGTGAGTCCGCCTTTTCCGGAATCCCTACACGGTCGAGTAACTTCTTGGCTCTGTCCCTGGCCTCTTCTTTGGAGAGATTTTGAATCTCCACCGGTCCTAAAGTGATGTTGTCGATCACGGTCTTGTGCGGAAACAAGTTGAAGGATTGAAACACCATTCCGATTTCGGCTCGGAGCTTGTAGATGTCCTTCCCCGCCTTCGAGATCGACCGGCCGTCGAAGTTGATCTCGCCGGAGTCGATGGTCTCGAGAGCGTTCACGCATCGGAGCATCGTGGACTTGCCCGAACCGGACGGGCCAGCGATCACAATCGCCTCGCCTCGTTTGACCATCAGATCTATGCCGTCGAGAACCACGTTGGTGCCAAAGCTTTTGTGGACGTCCTTCAGCTCAACTAGGTGCCCATTTGAAGTCTCTTGTTCCCCCATGCCCTTCTTCCCTCAAGCTTGACCGGCCCTTCCAACCCGGTCCGAGGCGCGACGCTCTCCGCTGGCCGAACTGCCACCACGAACGCCTGAACGCACGCCGGTTCGGCGCAGTGTACCCGTTCTAACGGCGGAATTGAGGGGTTTGAGGGAGGCGTCGGCTAGAGGTAGCCCAAAGACTGGAGTCTTTGCCGGATGGCTTCGATCTCGTCCGGGTTCAGTGGTTCGACGTCGTCCTGAGCGGCCTTCACCGCTGCCGTCGCACCACCCTCGGCGGGATCCGGGAGTGGTTCACCGCGACGGTGGTGAGACACGAGGTCCCGAAGCACGTAGGTCGCGAACTCGGTAACCGAGTGAAAGCCTGAATCCTCGATGACCTGCTGGAGCTGCTCGTAAAGGGGCCTCGGAATCTTGAGAGTCACCTGCCGGGGCCCGCTCTCTCGGTCGGCCATGCTCAGCCGGCCATGCCCGAGATGGCGATTATCGCGATCGGGACGATGAAGAGAGCCGCCGTGAAGCCCGCAAGCCACACGCGATTCTTGATCATCCGGCGCTGGAAGCGCCAGATCAAGGTGCGGACCTGCGGATAGAAGAAGGTAAGGATGATGACGCTCACTATTGTTGAGGCGATCACCTGGGCCAGCACGATTCGAACGGTCGCCGGCGAGTCCAAGGCAAATGCCGCGAGCATGGTGTCCCCCAACGTGGTGATATTCGCTCCCATGATGTAGGGAAGGATGTGCTCGCGCTTGGCGTAGCCCTTGGCGACGAGGGGAACCAGCAGAGTCAGGGCGACCGAGACGGACATCGTGACCAGGGCGACAAGGCAGCCGAGTCCGAACATCGGCCACTTGCGCTTGAGCCAGGCCATTCGGGAGCCTTCCATGCCTCCTTCGTCCATCTGAGGAAGAACCGAATCGATCGCCTTGAACGAGAGCAGGAGAATGCCGAGGCCGCCGAAGAAGAGAATCGCCGAGGGCCAGCTCTCGATGCGATCGAGCAACGGTCCGTAGACCAGGTCGATGATGTCCGAGAACTGCGCCGGGAATTGAAGTTCCAAGCTGCTGAACGGTCCCCAATTCAAAAGAAGGCCCCCGATGATCGCAGAGGGCACGTAGATGAGCGCCGTCGTGCAGAGTGCCATCACCGCAACCGACAACGGCTTCCTTCGGTCTCCCTTGGTTGTCCTGAAGCTGTAGATGGCGGCGGTCAGAAGGACGACGAAAGCGGCCCCCAGGCGCGAGCCGGTCAGCATCGTGAAGCCCTGCATCTCGGTGAATCGTTGGGCGCCATCGGCGACTTGCTCGCCGGCAGCCACCAGGGTCAATGATGTCGCAGCGATCGGAGATCCTGACAAGACAAGCAAGGCCCCAAGCCAGCCCAGTCCGAGCGTCGAGCCGGGGTTTCGCACGAGGAAACCGCCAGTTTGCAGGATGTCTAGGCTGGCGGCCCCCAGTCGCATCAGCTGAAGGGCGCCGACGAACAGGAACAAGGCGAACAGCAGACGAGCGGTCCAGCCCGCCATCCTCAGAGCCCTCCTCGACCGAGGCATGGCCGCGGGTGAGGTGGTGGAGGGGGCCGAAGAGACTTCGGAGGTTGGAGGATCTGCCGTGGTCGGCTCGATTATGTTCATGAGTTGTAACTCTTATAGCACTCCTATAAGAGTGTCAAACCTCTTTTTGACGTAAGTACGGCTGGTCTGGGACGGACGAGAATTGGCACATGAGCCAAAAGTCGCGAACAACTCTGGCGTGGTCCGGGGGCCGCCGCTAAGGTTTGCCCTTCCTGCGGAAGGGCTCTTCAATGAATGAAACAAAGCGCGCGCGCCTCGCCGTGCCGGTCAGGGCCGTGATGGTGGTCTGCTTGACTGCGGCCTCGCTGGCCGAGGTCTCGGCTGCGTCTCCACAGACGATTCGAGTGCCCGAGACGCTCATGCGGAGCGTGACCTTCGACGGCGCACGAGGACGAGTGTCGCTGACAATCGAACCCACGCACATCGCCTTCACTTGGGAAGGGAGCCACGGCTCGGGGGTGGCCTATCGCACAATCGATCGGCGCGGGACGCACCTCGAAGTGGCGAGTCGCACCTATGGCCCACGACATGGAGATGGGAGACACTCGTTTCACCGGTCTGGTCGAGGTCGACCGAGCCCGCACAGGTCGAATACCGCAAGCAACTGAAGGCGGGGAGAAGGGGCAGCGACGAGTGGATGGGTCCGGTAACCATGGAGTCCTTCAACACCGTCGACGGACCGAAGCGTGAAGTAGTCCTCGAGAGCGCGGCTCAGTCCGAGTCCGGCGCGCCGCCTATCGTGACGCGTGCCGAGTGGGGCGCGGATGAGACTCTGAAGCGTTCGACCGGGGGCTGCAAGAGAAGCTTTCATCCCCTCCAACAGATTTTCGTTCATCACACTGCCGGCTCGAACTACGACTACAACGGTGCGGCCACGATGCGAGCCATCTACGCCTACCACACACAAAGTCGCGGCTGGTGCGACCTCGGCTACAACTTCGTCATCGACTGGAGCGGCACGATCTATGAGGGTCGTTGGGCGCAGCCGTTACGCTGCGCAGGAACCGCACGACTCCGAGGATTACCGGGACTATGTCGTCGCCGGTGCACACGTTGCCGGATTCAACTCAGGAAGCGTCGGGATCAGTCTCATGGGCAACTTCACATCCATCGGACCACCCGTGGCCATGAAGCAGTCGCTCAAGGCGATGCTTGCCTGGGAGGCAGATCGGCATGGTTTGAACCCGACAGGCACTCATTCCTTCAATGGACGCACGATGCGAGTGATCGGCGGTCACCGGGATGCGGGTCAAACGGCATGCCCCGGCAACAAGGTGTACGAGTGGCTTCCGACTCTCAGGCGGAAGGTCAAGGCCATGATGGGCGAGGGCCGAATCCGACACCCGGCTCAACCTCGCGACGTCCTCGGACAGCGTGCGATACGGCCGCTCGGTGAAGGCGAGTGGAGTCCTTGCCGACGTGACTGGACAACCGCTGGCGAATCGAAAGGTGACGCTGTACCGAAAGTACATAGGAGGCCAGTGGAAGGTTGACGCCACCGTGACCACGGGCACGCTTGGTGAGTTCTCATCGACACTCACACCCCACAAGAAGGTCGCCCTGTCTGCGTCGTTTTCAACGAACGCGGCCTACTGGGGTTCAGACAGCCGAGTCGTTCACGCGAACGTGAAGCACGCCGTAACAATGGCGCCGAGTGATCGGGACTCCGACTCGACGGGTCTGTACCACTACAGCTCCACCGAAAAGCGGGTGGTTGTCGGGGGCCAGGTTAGTCCCGCGCATACCGGTGGAAGAGTTCGAATCCGCCTGCTCAAGCGCTCCGCCAAAGGCAGCTACGCCGAGGTCGCCAAAAGGTGGCCGACGCTCGACGTGTCCGGCGGCTTCTCTGATTCGTTTCTCTTGATCACTCGCAAGAGCGGAACGCGATACAGAGTCGCCGCCAAGATGCCGGGTGACGGAGCGCATGAGAGGGGCTACAGCGGTTCGAAGTACCTAGTCGTCGACTAGAGCCCTACCACTTCAGCATTTGGGCATGGACAGGCTTCGTGCCTGGGTTTCTCGCTGCCTGGAACACGACGGTGACCCAGAGCCATCCGTGGGCTTCCTTTGCGCCAACACCGACGTACTCGTACTGGCGGTTGAGAATGTTCGTCCTGTGCCCTGACGAATCCATAAACATCTTGTGCAATGAGCGGACAGTATGGCCGTAGCCAACGTTCTCGGCAAGCATCGTCCAGCGTGTGACGCGGCTTCCGAGATTAGGCGTGTGATACAGCTTGTTCTTGTCGATCATCGACTTCGTCTGCTTCATCGCAACCCTGGAAAGCTGGGGGTCAAGCTTCAGGCGACCGACGTGATGATTGTCGCGCGATTCGTTGATTCGCTTTGAAAAAGAGCGCTCCTTGTCGGTGTAGTTCCAACAGGTTGCACTCGTAGCAGACGTAGCAGGTATGAGTGCGGCGAAAACAACGCTCGCGATCAGAATTGTGAGTATCTTGCGCACTTGGGTTTCACATCCTCAACTGGTTTGACGTTCAAGTTGTAAATCGGCATTGAACGCAAATCCCTTTAGAGGGTTGACCCAAGTGGCTGTGCACGACTTGTTTCGTAGGGTGATCTCAGGCGTGTATTGGGCGAAAGAGTTTTTCGATGTCGCGATTGGGCTACATGCGAGGTTTACCGTGCGTCTAGAGGATTAGGTTTCACCAAGGTGGCTGTTAACAAGTGTTGTTAACTAGCGTTGTTAATTGGGGCCGAAGGTGCGCGTGAAGTTTTTCCAGAGCGGTTGCACCGCCTCCCAGTTGGTTTCGTCGGCTACGAAGTTGAGTGCAAATCCGTACTCACGGTCCGCCGTAACGAAGCCGAGATTGTAGGCGTGCAGTTGTGTTCCTCCCTCGGACCATCTGTACTCCCACATCGCGGCGGTCGGTGAGTCCTGGAATTGGACTTCTTCGAGTTGAAGCTCTTCGTAGTCCTCGTGTGACGTGGCAAAGGACGATGCTTGGTCCTCCCACGCTGCGAGGGCGTCGGCACCTGGCTCGTCGGTCCATTCGACTCGGAGATAGTCGCCGGTTTCGGGATCGACGAGATCGATTCTGTTCTCGGCCTGGATGCGCTCCTCCCAGTCGGCCGGGAACATCAACGCCGTAGCCCGTATTGCCCGCCTGGAAGGTCTCGGTGGGACCGATGTCCGGAGGCTCCTGGCCGCCGGAATCTTCTGCTTGCCGCCCCCATTCCCGTTCTGCTCGGCGCGGGGCGTTCCCCCTGGCGTCTCATCGTCAAGAAGGTTGAATGCGACTAGCCCTCCAGCTACCAGCAGGGCCGCTACTCCGAGAGCGATGAGTACGCCCCGGCCGCGCCGGTCGCTGGCAGGACGCGCCGCAGGCACAGGCTCCGGCTCGGCGTCTGGTTCGGTCCGCGGGACAGTCTCAACCTCGGGTGCCGGAATCACGTGGGCCTGAGTGTCGAGATCCGCGTGCCGGTCCTCGAGGACATCCGTCAGCATGCGGCGGAGCTCGGCGGGGTCGGGGCGTTCCGCGGGTTCCTTGCTCATCAGCACGGCTATGACGGGGCCGAGCGCGCCGGCTCCCTGAGGCGTCGGAGCATCGTCGTGCACGACTGCCGCGAGGGTTGGTATGGGCTGGCCTCTGTCGAAAGGAGCCACACCCTCCGTTGCGAAATAGAGCGTCGCGCCCAATGACCACAGATCCGTAGCCGGTCCGGTTGCGCCGCTGGTCGCCTGTTCTGGAGCCATGAACGAGGGCGATCCCATGATCATCCCCGTGGTCGTGATCTTGGGGTCGCCCTTCAACGAGGCGATGCCGAAGTCAGCGAGCTTCGTGTGCCCGTTCGGAGGGCACATCACGTTTCCCGGTTTCACGTCTCGGTGGATGATCCCCTTGGAGTGGGCCGCGACAAGAGCGTCCAGAAGCTCGAGACCAATCCGAGCGGCCTCGCGGTACCCGAGTGGTCCGTTCGTCCGAACGGTCTCGGCCAGGGTTGGAGCCTCTACGAGCTCCATGACGATGTAGGTCCCGTCGTCCTCGAGTACATCGAAGATCGTGACGACGCTCGGATGACTGAGCTGCGCGGCAGCTCTTGCCTCCCGCGTTGCGCGTGCCTTGATGGCATCTCGCTCGGCCACGGGGATCGAAGGTGGGAGCTTGACTTGTTTGACCGCCACACGGCGTTTCAGCAGCGTGTCCTCGGCCGCCCACACGGTCCCCATGCCGCCGCTGCCCAGGGGCACCTCGAGTGAGTAGCGACCGGAGACCAGGCGTCCGCCGACCTCTTTTTGAGACATCTGACCCTCAGTACCCAGCTATCGGTGGCGTTACTCCACCCCTTGCGGCTCCCCAAAGAGGCTCTGTACCCGGTGACGTATGGCCCGGGGCACCTCCTTCGTCTGCCCGGCCGATAGCTTAGAGCCCCACTGCGAGCGGACGTAGAAGACGTCAACGACACGGTTGCCCAGCGTATCGATCTTGGCCACGTGGATGTCGAGATCGAGGTCGGCCAGGCCCGCAGCGATGGAGTAGAGCAGACCAAGCACGTTCGGCCCCCTCACCTCCACGACCGTCGATGCCGTAGATGCGTCGTGCAGGACACGGATGTCCGGGACCACGTCGATTCCGGTGCCGTAGTCGCTCACCTTCGAGCGCATGCGCGCGTCCACGGCCAGATGACCGGAGAAGGCCGCCTCGAGGTCCGCTAAACAGCCCTCCGCGGTGGCCGGGCTCGGAGTTGCGATGGTCACTCGCGCAAGGGCAAGACCGTCGCTCGTCGTGTACGCGTTCGCACCGAGAACGTCGATGCGATTGAGAGCGAGCACGCCGGTGATTCGCGCGAGCGTCCCGGGACGGTCGGCCACGCAAACCGTAAGAATGCTCTGCTCGGGTTCAGAGCCAACGGCCAGCCGGCTGTGAAGCTGACCGGGACGCACTCCGGTCGCCAGCAGCTTGATCTCGTCCGCCATGTCCGGCACCGGCGTCGAGGCCAGGTACGAGGGAGGAAGCGAAGCTAGCACGCTCAGAGACCGTCCAGCGAGCGCGGGTTCGAAGGCATCGAGCTTGCGAGCGGCTTCAGCGACGCCACGATCGAGCGGAACCTCACCGGTTTCGAACGCGAGAAGCGCCCGATTCACTAGGTCGGCTACAAGGGACGCTTTCCATTCGTTCCAGGCGTGGGGACCCGTGGCGCGGCCGTCGGCGATCGCGAGGAGATAGAGCTGTCTGAGTCGGCGTGCATCCTGTGCTTTCGCAACCACGGCCTTGATGACGGAGCCGTCGTCGAGGTCGCGCCTCGTGGCCGTGTCTGGAAGAAGCAGATGATGTCTCACGAGATCGGTGACCTCTTGAGTTTCGACCTCGTCCATGCCCATCCTGCGAGCTACATCGGCGGCGATTCGACGCGCCTTCGATGCTGTGCTCGTGCCCCGAGCCCTTTCCTATGTCGTGCAACAGGGTCGCAAGGTAGAGCGTCGACAAGTCGCCGATTACCTGCGCGTGGTTGGCCGGCACCGGCTCTGCAAGGCACTGCGTCAGCTCGCCGATGGCCACGAACGAGTGACCGTCGACCGTGTAGCGATGGTACGGGTCGTGCTGTGGCCGCCCGCGTATCAGTGACCACTCGGGGACCAGGACATCCCAGCCCCGAAGATGTTCCAAGAGCTCGAGAGCGCCGGGTCCGAAACGGCCGCCAAGCAGGTCGAAGAACGCTGTCCTCTGGTCCTCGGTCCACTGGACCGGGTTCTGCGTGTTCGAAGGCGAGCGCCATCCTGCGAAGCGCATCGTGTTCGATCCGGTGGCCCGTGGCGGCGTGCGCGGCCAGAAGCTTGAGTGATGCGACGACATCCACATCGTCGCCGACAAAACGCAGCATGTTGTCCTCGAGGCGAACCTTCGATGCGATGACCGCGCTGCGTCCCGACCGGCGGGGCCCTCCAAGGATTCTGTGAGACAGGTCCTCCATTGCAAGCGTGAGCGTGTATTCGATGTCTCTTGCAGAGGCGTGCACGTCGGTCATCATTGCGTCCGTACCATCGCCGGATTCGAACCCCAAGCGGCGTGCAACTTCCGGCTGGAGCTCGATGTGCAGCTTGTCGGACTTCCGGCGAAGCGTTGCGTGGAGTCCCTCGCGAGCGGCGAGAAGAACTCCCGCCTGGCGTTCGAGACTGGGGCCGAACTCCGAGGAGCCGGCTATGGCCTCCATCCAACCGAGCGTGTGGGCGTCGCGTAGACCGCCGATGTCCTCCTTCAGATCCGGTGCGAGTGCCCACCCGGCTCGCTCGGCATTACGGTGACGAAGCCGCGTGGAATCGACCACCCGTGTCATCAATGAGCGTTGCCTTCGCTCCAGCCATCGGTCGCGGCGAGCAAGGAAGTCTTCGAACACGCCGAGGTATCCCGCGATCAGCCTCGAGGTCAATATCGATGTGGCCGTGGGCAGGTCTTTGGACGCGAACTCCACGGCCTGACGCGGCGAACGAAGTGCGTGGCCGACCTGCCATCCTGCATCCCAGATGGCATACGTGAAGGCGCGTAAGCGTTGCCTGTCGACATCGGCTTCGCCTCCAGCCGAGAGAATCAGCAGGTCGATGTCCGAGTAGGGAGAGAGATGACCTCTCCCGTACCCTCCCACTGCGATGACGGCGACCGAGTCGTGGACCGCGATCGTGTCCTCCGCAAGCGCCTGCAGCGCGCGGTCCATATCGGCCGCGCGCTGCAGGGCTACAGCGGCACCCTGACTCAGAGGAGCCGGCTGAGCGACCCTCAGCTCAGAGAGCGTCTGCGCCGCGATCTCCAGTTCGGATCCTTGTTACCTGCTCGACCGGACTGACCCACACCTTGCCGTCGCCGATGGAGCCCGTGCGGGCTGCCTCGACGATGGCCTTGATGACTTGCTCAGTATGGTCGTCTGCGACGACCACCTCGATGCGGGTCTTCGGCACGAAGTCGACCGTGTACTCGGCGCCTCGGTAGACCTCGGTGTGCCCCTTCTGACGTCCGTGACCGCGCACTTCGGTGACTGTCATTCCGGTGATCCCCACGTCTGCGAGGGCTTCCTTCACATCGTCGAGCTTGAACGGCTTGATGACTGCGATGACGGACTTCATCAGGCCTCACTCCTTTGCGCAACGCGAGCCGGCGCCGGCGACGAGCTCTTTTCCTGGGGCTCAGCCAGGGTGATGGTGCTGCCTCCCTCTGCGAGTGCGTAGCCGACCTCTGCATGGAGGGCGAGGTCGACACCGCCGAGCTCTTCCTCTTCGGTGACTCTCAGACCTACTGTCGCCTCCACGAACTTGAGGATCCCAAGGCTCACGACGAGCGAGAAGGCGATTGTTGCGGTGACGGCGACGACCTGTGTTCCCAGAAGCTCGAACCCGCCGCCGAACAACAGTCCGTCGGTTCCCGCTGAGTTGATGGCGGTATCGGCGAAGACTCCCGTCAGAAGTGCGCCGATCATTCCGCCGACCAGGTGCACGCCGACCACGTCCAGCGAGTCGTCGTAGCCGAAGCGGTACTTCAGACCAATGGCTCCAGAGCACACGACTCCGGCGATGAGACCGATCGCGATCGCCGACAGGGGACCAACGAAGCCTGCGGCTGGCGTTATCGCTACAAGACCGGCAACTGCGCCTGAAGCGACTCCGAGCGTCGTCGGCCGTTTGTCCCGACGTACCTCGAGCAGCGCCCATCCACATGCGCCGGCTGCGGCACCCAGGTTCGTGGCGAGGAAGGCCGACGCGGCGAGCCCGTTGGCTCCTAAGGCGCTTCCGGCATTGAACCCAAACCACCCGAACCACAGGATGCCGGTTCCCAGCATCGTCATCGTGAGGTTGTGGGGAACCATCGCCTCCTTGCCGAATCCTCTGCGCTTCCCGACGATGATCGCCGCCGCCAGCGCGGCGATACCGGCGTTGATGTGCACGACAGTGCCGCCGGCGAAGTCAAGCGCTCCTAGCTCTCTGATCCAACCTCCGGGAGCCCAGACCCAGTGAGCGACGGGGGCGTAAACGATGACTAGCCAGAGCGTCGTGAAGAGCACGTACCCCGAGAACTTCATGCGCTCGGCGAAAGCGCCTGTGATGAGCGCCGGCGTGATGATGGCGAACATCATCTGGAAGAGGGCAAACAGCACATGAGGAATCGTTGCGGCCAGGTCCGCGTTCGGTTCCTGACCGACTCCGGCGAATCCGAGGAAGTCGAACCCCCCGATAAGGCCGCCCTTGTCGGGTCCGAAGGCCAGCGTGTAGCCCACCACTACCCACAGAACCGAGACGAGCCCCAGGGCGAACATCGAGTGCATGACGGTGCTGAGCACATTTTTCGCCCGCACCATCCCTCCGTAGAACAAGGCGAGTCCCGGCGTCATGAACATGACGAGTGCCGAAGAAACCAGGACGAAGGCGGTATCCCCCGTATCCATGCGCCAGCTCCCTTCCTGGCCGCGAACGCGCGGCCCAGCAGAAACGATTGAGGTCGTGCCACGCTGCAGGACCGACGAGTGATCTGACGTCAGGCTGAGGCCGTTCTGTTTCAGATGTGTTTCACAGCGGTTTCCCTCCAGTTAAAACCCAAGTCAGAGGAGAGAGGCTGCGCTTTCGTCCAGCAGGAAGGTTGTGTCGGGGTGACTCGCCAGGAGCCGAACCGGACAGCTCAGTGGCTCGTCATCGCTCTCGACCGCCCGCTTGACCGCCTCCGCTTTAGTTTCACCGGTCACGATCAGCACGACTGTCCGTGCGGCAACGAGGGCCGGCGGGGTCATCGTCAGGCCCTTCAAACCATCCGGGCGGTCGACGGTGAGGCAAAGCGCGTCCGGGTTGATCAGAGCAGGGGAGTTGGGAAACAGAGCCGCGATGTGGTTGTCGTCGCCCATGCCGAGGACCATGAGGTTGAAGCCGCGCTCGATGGCTGGAACGAGCTCATCGTGATAGGCACGTGCCGCTTCGATGGGTGGGTCCTCGCCGCGCATTCTGTGCACCCTGGCGGGTCTGCATCGAGCGAGCAACAGCCGTTGAGCGAGGGCGAAGTTGCTGGCCTCGTGGTCCGGAGGAACACAGCGTTCGTCCGAGAAGAAGATGTCAAAACCGGATAGGTCGAGCTGCAACTCCGGGTAGACCAGTCCGGCGGTGCCTCCACCCGTCAGGACCAGAGACCCGCGCTGGGCATTCGCTCGGCGATCCATTGGGATGCCTTGGTCGCGTAGTTGTTCGATGGCCAGATCTCGACGGCGAAGGTCATGCCTTGCCGGCTTGTGCCGACTTATGAGGTCTCGCTTGAGAACCTTGCCGGTCGCATTGCGTGGAAGCTCATCCAGGACGTGGATCTTGCGCGGAACTTTGTATGAAGCAAGCTCCTTCTTGCACGCGGCAGTGATGTCCTCGGGTGTTGCTCGTCCCCACCACGAAGGCGGCAAGGATCTGCCCGTACTCGTCGTCAGGAACTCCGACAACAGCAACTTCGTCGACACCGCCGAGAGCTTCGATGACCTCCTCGACCTCGACCGGGTAGACGTTCTCGCCACCGACCACCACCATGTCATCGGCCCGGCCCTCGATAAAGAGGAAGCCTTCGTCATCGATGTGCCCCAGGTCCCCAATAGACATCCATCCGTCGGAGGTGTCCTTGGTGGATTCTCCCGAGATGTAGCCCTCGAACATCACCTTGCTGCGGATGTAGATCTCACCAGTCTCTCCAGCACCAAGCGGCTCATCGTCGCCGCCCATCACGCGCACCTCTATTCCCGGCACGGGTCGGCCCACTGTGTGTTTCTCCTTGAGCATGTCGTCGGGTGTCGCAATCGCGACCCACCCTGCCTCGGTCGAGCCGTAGAGGTCGTACAACACCGAACCGAAGAGCTCGGTTGCGCTGCGGCGAACGTCCTGGCCGAGAACGGATCCGCTCGCCATGACGATGCGGAGACTCGACAAGTCGTACCTTTCCTTGACGTCGTCCGGCAACGACACCATCCGGCGGACCATCACCGGCACGAATGAGGCAGCGGTGCAGCGGTGCCGGTCGATGAGCTCGAGCGAGCCCTCGGGGTCGAATCTCTCGGGAAGCACCAGCGTCGCACCCAGAGCCGTGGCGAAGGTGAACGTCGCGAGACCGAACGAATGAAACAGCGGAGCGGGGCAGTAGACGACGTCGTCTCTGCGGTACGGCACTACCTGAAGGAGGTTGGCCAGCACACCGAGCCCGGATGCGGCCGCATCGCGCGCTGCAGCTTTGGGCGTACCAGTTGTTCCCGAGGTCTGAATGATTACCTTTGGTGTGCCCCTCCGTCTGACGAACGGGGCGGGGAGGTGGGTGTCGTGTTCCGCTAACAGAGCCTCGTACGCTGCCGATTCGGGCATTCCCTGGTCGGCGGCACCCACAGCGATCAGGGGAATGTCATCCGGCGCGCATTGCTCCACGATGTCGGAGTGCGCGGTGTCATAGAAGAGCACCACGGGATGTGAGTTGCGAATCGTCGCCTGGAGCTCGGTCGGTTTTGCCCAGGTGTTGAGGGGGCACGCCACCACGCCGAGTCGTTGACAGGCAAGGGTGACCTCGACCATCTCGCGTCCGTTCCGCTGCAGGAGGCCAACGTGGTCGCCCGGCTCGACACCCACCGCGCCCAGAGCGTTGACGACTTGATTCACTCGTTTGTTCAGATCGCTCCACGAGATGCTTCCTCGTGAGTCGTGGATTGCCGGTTTGTTGCCGACTGTCAACGCGTTCATGTGTACACAGGATGGCGAGAGATGGCCCACGCCCGATCAGCCAGGGCAGTGCGGCCCCCACGGCCAGCGGGCTTTTCGGCCCGAGCGCACCGGCGTTTCGAAGCTGCCTCAGCGTGTTCGGGTGCAGAATCTCTGCGACCTGCTCCAGTCCCCCCAACGCTGACCCCATCTCCTAGGCGCCCCTCTCAGTGGGGAAGTTGCTTCGCAAGCTCTTCTAGACGAGCCGCCAGGGTGGCCGACTCCTCCGCGTTCGATTCACCGTCGAGAGAGGCCTTCAGTTTGGCGGCCGTTTCCTCGATGCGCTTCCCGATCACGTCATGCCTCTGCAACCTCTTGGTCTTGTTGTGAAGCTGGATGAAGATCCCGACCTTGGTCCTCAAGGCCCAGGGGTCGAAAGGCTTGAAGAGGTAATCGACCGCCCCCGCCGAGTACCCGCGCAGCGCGTGGTGGGGTTCCTGACTGATCGCGGTGATGAAGATTATCGGGACGTCCTTCGTCTTCGCGCGCTCCTTGATCTGAAGAGCGGTCTCGAAGCCGTCCATCCCCGGCATCTGGACGTCCATCAAGATGAGGGCGAACTCTTGGTCGAGGAGATGCTTGAGGGCCTCCTCGCCCGACTCGGCGGCGACGAGGTTCTGATTGAGGGGGGCCAGGACGGCCTCGAGCGCGAGCAGATTCTCCGGTCTGTCGTCCACCAGAAGGATGCTGCACTTCGGCTCCGAGTTCACGTCTGCTCTCGTACCTTTCGGTTCTTCGTCATCCACATATCTCGACAAGAAACGGCGCAATCTTGCGAAGGGGCAGAACCCTTGCACCGGTCACCGCGGCCATGGCTGCCGAAGGCATCTCTGGCCTTGCCGCTGTGGTCGGGTCCTGCACCACCGTTACTCCGCCCGCGTCCCTAATCCTCTTGAGGCCTGCCGACCCATCTTCATTCGCCCCAGTAAGTATTACCCCCACGAGGCGGTCGGAGTACGCGTCGGCCGCCGACTCGAATGCAACGTCGATAGAGGGGCGACTGTGATGCACGAACTCGTCGGTGGATAGAGCCAGGTTTCCCGGTTCAACGAGGAGGTGATAGTCGGGGGGAGCGATGTAGACATGGCCCGGCTCGATGGCGTCCTTGTCGGAGGCCTCCGAGATGGCCAGGGCCGAGTGACTCTGAACCATGCGGACCATGACATCGGATGAATCGATTGAGCGGTGCTGGGCGACCACGATGGGAGTTGGGAAATCGGCGGGCAGTCCTTCGAGCACCCAGCTGAGGGCATCCAGCCCGCCCCAGGACGCCCCCACGATCACCAAGACCGAACGGGGGTTGATTCCCGGTGGGCATCAACGCACCCGCTTGTAGAGCTTCTCGTCCGCGTCGATCTCTTCGTAGGCCGAGGCATTCCGAGTGAACTTGATCGATTCCTTGCGTCCGAGCGCCAGGACTCCGGACATCCCCAAACTCGAATAGAAGAGATCGTGCACTCGCTCCTGCAGCGGACGGTCGAAGTAGATCATCACGTTACGGCAGATGATCATCTGGAACTCATTGAAGGAACGGTCCGATGCGAGATTGTGCTGAGCAAAGATGATGTTTGATGCGAGTGAATCGGAAAACCGCGCTCCCTGTTGGTCAGCCACGTAATACTCACTGAATGCAGTCTTGCCGCCGCCCGCGATGTAGTTCTCGGTGTAGTCGCGCATCTTGTCGAGTGGGAAAACCGCTTGCTTGGCAAGGTTGAGCACGGATTCATTGATGTCGGTGGCATAGATCTTCGTTCTGTCGAGTAGCCCCTCCTCGTGCAGCAAGATCGCAAGAGAATACGTTTCCTCACCCGTCGAACATCCGGCGTTCCATATTCGGATGAAGGGATAGGTTCGCAACATAGGGGCGACCTTCCGCCGGAGCGCTACGAAGAACTCTGGATCTCGAAACATCGATGTCACGTTTATCGAAAGATCCTTCAAGAGCCGGTCCATCGCATCTTGGTCGTGTAGGACGCGTTCCTGCAGCCCAGAGATGGATTCAAGGCCCTCCGCGTAGACTCGCCGCCACAGGCGCCTCTTTATTGAACCGCGCGCGTAGTCTCGAAAGTCGTATCCGTACTGTTGATAGATCGCCTCCAGCACAAGGTCGATCTCGAGGGTTTCGAGATCATTCCTCTTAGCTGGTTCGGATTCTCCCTGTGCCAGCAGTGCTTCTACCTCTTCTATTCGTAGAGCCACACACGCATCAAGGAGAGGAGCTGATCCATATCGACCGGCTTCTTGATGTAGTCACTGGCTCCTGCTGTGATTGATTTCTCGCGGTCACCTTTCATCGCTTTCGCTGTAAGCGCGATGATCGGCAGGGACTCGTGGTCGGGCATCCGGCGGACCACTCGCATCGTTTCGTAGCCATCCATCTCCGGCATCATGATGTCCATCAGGACCAGGTCGACGTCGGGGTTCTTCTTTAAGGTCTCGAGCCCCTCTCTGCCATTCTCGGCAAACACCACAGCCATTCCCCGGCTCTCGAGGGCGCTCGTAAGCGCAAAGACATTGCGAACATCGTCGTCGACCACGAGAATCTTCTTGTCCTGAAAGACGACGTCGGCGCTGTGGAGTTGTTCCATCATGCGTCGCTGTTCGGCTGGCATGCGAGCCTCGACCCGGTGGAGGAACAGCGAGGTTTCGTCGAGCAGTCGCTCTGGCGAGCTGACGTCTTTGACAATGATGGACTGAGCGTACTTTCGGAGCCTCGTCTCCTCGCGCCGGGTTAGGTCCTTGCCGGTGTAGATGATCACCGGAAGATCCCTGAACCTGTCATCCTTCTTAATCTTCTCGAGAAGTGCGAAGCCCGTTGTGTCCGGAAGCTTCAGGTCGAGCACCATGCAGTCGATCTCACGCTTCTCGAGCTCCTTCAGGGCCTCCTCGCTGGAACCGACGTCGACGACATTGACGTCGGTTTCTTCTGCACCGATGAGCTCGACCATGCTTCCGCGCTCGGTGTCGTCATCCTCGACGATCATCAGAGTGCGAGCCGGCCGCTCGATGAATTCCGTCATTCCAACGATCTGCTGTGCCAGGTCGTTTTTCTTCACCGGCTTCTTGAGGTATCCGAACGCACCGGCCTTGAGGGCCTCGTGGCGCTGGTCCTCATCCGAGATCATCAACACCGGAATGTGCCGGCTGTTCGAGTCCCTCTTGAGATGTTGTAGGAGCGTCAACCCACCGGTGACGGGCAATACGGTGTCCAAGACAATCGCGTCGGGGCGGATCTCCCTCGCAAGGACTGCCCCGGTCTCTCCGCGAGCAGTCAGGATCACCCGATAACCCGCGGCGCGCCCGGCCTCGAGAGCAAGCTTGGCGAATTTGGTATCGCTCTGGATGACCAGCAACGTGCGATCACCTGGAGCGATGTTTGCCCGGTCATCATCGATGCCCGCGGCGAGCATGTCCGGATCCGGTTCGGCAAGGACCTCGGGCACGAGGTCTTCGAGTTGTGTGATCGCCGGCTCGGGTGGGGCCGTGATTGCGGCCACCGAACCCTTCGGAGCATCGACTACCACGACCTCGGTGTTCGCCCGTGCTTCCTGTGAGACCGCTTCGTAGCGCAGTGGCAGGAACAGCGTGAAGGTGCTGCCCTCGTTCTGTACAGACTCCACACGTATCTCACCGCCGAGTAGAACCGCGATCTCACGGCTGATGGAGAGACCGAGTCCAGTGCCCCCATATCTGCGGCTTGTCGTGCCGTCCGCCTGCTGGAAGGCCTCGAAGATGAGTCGGAGCTTGTCCGCAGGCACTCCGATCCCAGTGTCCGAGACCGAGAAGGCGATGACCTGCTCTGCTCGATTCAGGGCTTCGTTCAAGAACGTCTGGCCTGATGGGGCGAGGTGCATGCTCAATCTCACTTCACCGTCATCTGTGAACTTGATCGCGTTCGACAGAAGGTTCTTGATCACCTGCTGCAGTCTCTGCTGATCGGTGAGGATCGTCTCGGGCATGTCCTCGCCGATATCAACGATCAGGTTCAAGCCCCCGTCCTGGGCCACCGCGTTGAACGATTGCTCGACGTATTCCTTGATCTCGACGAAGTTGATGGCGTGCGGGTGGACATCCATCTTTCCTGCCTCGATCTTGGTGAGGTCGAGGATGTCGCTGATGAGTGCCAGCAGGTCGGACCCAGCAGTGTGAATCGTCCGGGCAAACTCCACCTGCTTGTCCGACAGATTGTTCTCGGAGTTGTCCGCTAGCAGCTTGGCCAGGATCAAGAGGCTGTTGAGCGGAGTTCTGAGCTCGTGGCTCATGTTTGCGAGGAACTCGCTCTTGTACTTGCTCGAAAGCGCTAGCTGCTGCGCCTTCTCCTCGAGGGATGACCGAGCCTGTTCGATCTCGCGGTTCTTGATCTCGATGTTCCGGTTCTGCTCGGCGAGTTGTGCGGCCTTTTCCTGCAACTCTTCGTTCGTTTGCTGCAACTCCTCCTGCTGAGTCTGAAGCAGTTCCTCGGAAGCCTTGAGTGACTGGGCCTGTGCCTCGAGCTCGGAGTTGGAGCGCTTCAACTCCTCCTGCTGGCTCTGGAGTTCCTCAGATTGACTCTGGAGCTCCTCGGTCAACCGCTGCGACTGGAGCAGCAGCTCCTCGGTCCGCATGTTGGCGATGATCGAGTTGATCACGACGCCGATTACCTCGATTAGTTGCTCCAGGAACTGCTGATCGATTTCGCTGAACGGTTTGACCGAACCGAGCTCGATGACGCCGAGAACGCTGTCCTCGAACAGGACCGGGATGACGATGATGTTGACCGGCGCAACATGACCCAACCCGGATGACACTTTGATGTAGTCGGACGGGGCTTCCGATAAGAGGATTGGCTTCTTTTCGAGAGCACATTGCCCAACAAGCCCCTCACCGATCTTGAACCGGTTGGCGACCGACTTTCTCGCTTTGTACCCGTAGCTGGCGATGAGCTTCAGCACTGGCTTCTTCTCCTCGTCTGCGTCGGTGAGGAAGAAGGCTCCGTGCTGTGCCGTGACGGTTGGCGTCAGCTCGGACATGATCAGCTGCGACACCAACTGCAGATTGCGCTGACCCTGCATCAAGCGCTGGATGTTGGCTAGGTTCGTCTTGAGCCAGTCCTGTTCCTGATTTACGCGCGTCGTCTCACGCAATGTGTCGGTCATCTTGTTGATCGTGTCGGCCAGGGCACCGACTTCGCCCTTGGCCTCGACATCGATGCGACGTGTGAGGTCACCCTCGGTCACGGCCTTCGACACCTCGGCGATTGCGCGGACCTGAGTTGTCAGGTTTCCGGCGAGCTGGTTGACGTTCTCGGTCAGGTCCTTCCAGGTTCCGGACACGCCCTCCACCCTGGCCTGCCCGCCGAGCTTGCCCTCCGTCCCGACCTCGCGGGCCACTCGGGTGACCTCGTCTGCAAATGAGCTCAGTTGATCGACCATCGTGTTGATCGTTCGCTTCAACTCGAGCATCTCGCCCTTGACGTTCACCGAAATCTTCTGCGTGAGATCGCCGTTGGCAACCGCCGTCGTGACCTGTGCGATGTCGCGCACCTGGGCGGTCAGGTTCGAACCCATGCCGTTCACGGAGTCCGTGAGGTCCTTCCAGGTCCCGGCGACCCCCTTCACCTGAGCCTGGCCCCCGAGCTTTCCATCGGTTCCGACCTCACGCGCCACGCGGGTGACCTCATCGGCGAAAGAGCTGAGCTGATCGACCATGGTGTTGAGCGTCTGCTTGAGCTCGAGAATCTCGCCCTTGGCATCGACCGTGATCTTCTGGCTGAGGTCACCTCGCGCCACCGCCGTTGCCACCTGAGCGATGTTTCGGACCTGTCCCGTGAGATTCGAGGCCATGAAGTTCACGTTCTGAGTCAGGTCTTCCCACGTTCCCGACACGCCGCGAACCTGAGCCTGGCCTCCAAGCTTCCCCTCGGTGCCGACCTCGCGTGCTACGCGTGTCACCTCATCGGCAAACGAGCTGAGCTGATCGACCATGGTGTTGATGGTCTGCTTGAGCTCGAGCATCTCGCCCTTGACGTCAACAGTGATCTTCTGACTCAGATCGCCATTGGCGACCGCGGTCGTGACCTGAGCCACATTGCGCACCTGGTCGGTGAGGTTCGAGGCCATGAAGTTGACGGAGTCGGTGAGGTTCTTCCAGGTTCCGGCGACACCCTCGACCCTCGCCTGACCCCCGAGCTTTCCCTCGGTTCCAACCTCTTGTGCGACACGGGTCACCTCATCGGCAAATGCACGCAGTGTGTTGGTCATCGTGTTGATGGTGTCTGCAAGCGTCGCGACCTCGCCGCGCGCTTCCACCGTGATTTTCTGACCCAGGTCTCCCTCGGCGACCGCGGTCGCGACCTGGCTGATACTCCGCACCTGGCTGGTGAGATTTCCGGCCATGAAGTTGACGGAGTCGGTCAGGTCCTTCCATGTACCTGCGACACCCTCGACTCGAGCCTGACCGCCGAGGATGCCGTCCGTACCAACCTCGCGAGCAACTCGGATGACCTCGTCGGCGAACTGCCGGAGAGTGTCGGTCATCGAGTTGATGGTCTCGGCGAGCGTTGCGACCTCGCCTTTGGCTTCGACTGTGATGCGCTGGCTGAGGTCGCCGCGCGCGATCGAGGTCGCAACCTGACTGATGTTTCGGACCTGTCCCGTCAGGTTCGATGCCATGAGGTTCACGTTCTGGGTCAGGTCGCGCCACGTGCCCGAAACACCCTTGACCTCTGCCTGCCCGCCCAGCCGGCCCTCGGTGCCGACCTCGCGAGCAACGCGCGTGACCTCGTCGGCGAAGCTCGAGAGTTGATCGACCATGACGTTGATCGTGTTCTTGAGTTCCAGCATCTCGCCCTTGACGTCGACGGTGATCTTTTGAGTCAAGTCACCATTTGCCACGGCGGTGGTGATGCCGGCGATGTCCCGGACCTGAGCGGTCAGGTTCCCGGCCATCATGTTGACGTTGTCGGTCAGGTCTTTCCATGTCCCCGATATGCCTTCGACCTTCGCCTGGCCTCCGAGCTTTCCTTCAGTTCCGACCTCGCGGGCCACACGCGTGACCTCATCGGCGAAACTCGACAGCTGTTCGACCATCGTGTTGATCGTCTTGGCGAGCGCGGCGACCTCGCCTTTGGCCTCGACAGTGATCTGTTGGGTCAGGTCGCCCTGGGCAACTGCCGTCGCGACCGATGCGATACTCCGCACCTGGCTGGTCAGGTTCGAGGCCATGAAGTTGACGTTGTCGGTGAGGTCCTTCCACGTCCCCGATACGCCCCTAACTTGGGCCTGGCCCCCGAGTTTGCCTTCAGTTCCAACCTCGCGGGCAACTCGTGTCACCTCGTCGGCGAACGCGCTGAGCTGGTCCGTCATCGTGTTGATGGTGTCGGCGAGCGCAGCGACCTCGCCCTTCGCCTCGACGGTGATCTTCTGGGAGAGGTCACCCTCGGCTACTGCCGTTGCGACGTACGAGATGTTTCTCACCTGACTGGTCAGGTTGCTCGCCATGAAGTTGACCGAGTCCGTGAGGTCCTTCCACGTCCCGGAAACACCCTTCACCTTGGCTTGACCCCCGAGGATGCCCTCGGTGCCGACTTCGCGCGCGACTCGTGTCACCTCGTCGGCGAAGGAGCTGAGTTGATCCACCATCGAGTTGACCGAGGTTCCGATGCGGAGGAACTCGCCCTTGACCGGCTGCCCCTCGATCTCGAGCGCCATCTTCTGGGAGAGATCCCCCTCGGCCACGGCCGTGATCACGCGCGCGACCTCTGTCGTCGGCCTTCGGAGGTCGTCGATGAGCGAGTTGATCGAATCGGCTCGCTCTAGCCAGCCGCCCCTCGCGCCGGGGAGCTTGAAGCGCTCGGTCATCCTGCCCTCGCGACCGATGACCCGGCTCACGCGGGAGAGCTCCTTGGTCATCCGATTGCTCGTATCGAGGACCGTGTTCAGGACACTGGCGATCTCGCCGACCAGGCCCCGGCGCCGGGTGTTGAGGCGTGCGCTGAAGTCCCCATCCCTGAGGGCCTCCAGCGCAACGAGGAGCTCTTCTAGCTGTTCGGTGCTGGCGCCCATCCCGTCCGCAGCTGAGGTGCCTTTAGCCGCGCGTGCCGTCGCCGTCTTCTTTTGAGTGGACTTGGCTTTTGAGGCCCGGGTGCTTCTCGTGGCCATACTCCATCCCTTTCATGAACCCAGCAGTTCCATAGATGCCTAATTCGTAGCTGAACGGCTACAAACCTACTGTTTGCGTCCCTGAGCGGGAAGGGAGTGTGTGGACGGCCGCCTCTGGTGGGTCCGATGCCGGTGGAGCGAGGGTCATCCGGGGGAGAGAGCGGGCTCTAGCCGCCGGCTCCATCGGTGGTCTGGCCGCAATCCTCCAGATCCATCTCGCGAGCAGCCTCGCTTGCCTGGTCGAGGTTGGAGGCCATGCTTTCCGAAATCTCCTGCACCTCTTGCAGGGTCCCTTCGTCCGGCTGGTCTCCGGCCTGGATGCCCTCGACGGCCGACGACAGGGAGTCGACGTTCTCTATCGCCCCCTCGAGACCCTCGATCATCGAATCGAAGTCGTCGGAAAGCTCGTCGGGCGGGGTCAGGCCACCAAGGTCGTCTACGAGGTTATTGAGCTGCTCGGAAGCTGCATCGGTGATCTCGCTCAGATCTTGGTTGGCGAGCGCGCCACCTTCGAGGTCCTCGAGGGCGGCTTCGGCGTCCGCGCAAACTTCGTTGGCCTCGGCCACGAAGTCATCACTCGACTGCCCGCTATTGCATGCACCCAGCAGTAGGAGAGCAACTAGCCCGAGACCCCACAGCTTCGCGCGCCCATTCATTGGGCCGAACCCTACTCTCTCCCCCCGGTCAGCCCTTGCGGGCAACCATGGTTGCATTCGCTTGAGCAATGGGACGAACGACTATCTCGTCGATGTCCACATGACGCGGGCGCGTTACCGCCCAGGCGATGCAGTCCGCGACGTCGTCTCCCGTCAGGGGCTTCATCCCCTCGTACACCTTGGCCGCCTTGTCGGAGTCGCCATCGAAGCGAACTGTCGAAAACTCGGTTTCCACCATGCCCGGGAAGATCTCGGTGATCCGAATTGGCCGGCCCAGTAGATCTATCCGCATCGACTTGCTGATTGCTCGTACCGCGTGCTTCGAGGCCGTGTATCCCCCGCCCCCCGGATAGACCTCGAAGCCAGCGATCGATCCCACGTTGACGATGTGTCCTCCCTCGCCCGCTTCGAGTTTCGTCATCAAGGCCAGCGTGGTCCTCAACAGCCCCATCACGTTCGTCTGCAGCATCAACTGAACGCGGTCCTCTTCGAGCTCGTCGAAGGGTTGAAGCCCGGACGCAAGCCCCGCGTTGTTGACGAGCACGTCCACTTCGTCGATGGCCTCGGCGAAAGCCCGCACAGAAGACTCGTCCGTGACGTCGAGTGGCAGAGCCCGCCCGCCGCTCGCCTCTGCTACCTCCTCGAGCTTTTCGATTCTGCGCGCCCCGACAACGACATGAAACCCTTCCTTTGCCAGTCGGATGGCGGTAGCGGCCCCGATGCCGCTTGATGCTCCCGTTATGATTGCGGTTCCCCTCGTCGTGTTTGTCATGCCACCATTGAAGACCATGAACCCAGAGCAAGGGAACAAAGAGGTCGGAATCATCGGTGCCCCACTCGACCTAGGCCAGGAACGGCGAGGCGTCGACATGGGTCCGAGCGCCATTCGCTACTCCGGCCTCTCCGAGCGGCTCGAAACGATGGGCATCAAGGTGCAGGACCATGGCGACGCCAGGGCCGAGATTCCAGAGCTCGCCAGCGAGCGTGATGAAAGCGCCCGCTATCTCCCCGCCATTCTCGGCTCGTGCGCGCTGATCGCCAAGGACGTGGCGAACTCGGCCCAGTCGGGCGCAGTGCCGCTGGTCTTGGGCGGGGATCATTCGATCGCGATGGGGAGCCTCGCCGGTCTTCACTCGGTTCACGGGCCCGGAGGGGTGCTCTGGATCGACGCGCACGGTGACCTGAACACGCCGGCCACCTCTCCGTCGGGAAACGTTCACGGGATGCCTCTCGCAGCGGCTCTGGGTGCGTGCGACTTCACAATCGATGGTTTCGATCAGGCCCCCTGGGTGGATCCAGGGCGAGTGGCGATAGTCGGCGTGCGCCAACTTGACGAGGGCGAGAAACGGCTCGTGCGCGAGAAGGGCCTTGCTGTTCTGACTATGGCCGACATCGACCGAAGAGGACTCGCGTCGGTGATGCACGAGGCGCTCGTGGTGGTCGGGGGACCCGGCTTCGTGCATCTGTCACTCGATCTCGATGTCTGCGATCCGGAGATCGCGCCGGGCGTCGGCACGCCTGTGCGTGGGGGCCTGAGCTTCCGCGAAGCGCACCTGGCCATGGAGCTCCTGGCCGAGGCGGGGGTCATCTCGTCGATGGAGGTCGTCGAGGTCAACCCGATCCTCGACAACGCCAATCAGACAGGTGATCTCGCGGTGGAACTGGTCGCCAGCGCCCTGGGGGCCAGCATTCTCTAGGACCAGCAACTTTTCGGGAGAGGACCCCTCTACGAAAAACTCCCGAGATCCCGGTGCCACTGGTGCTCCTGGTGCCCCTCGGTCACCGCAGTCATCACCAGGGGATCGGGCGTTTCCGCGAGAGATACAAACCATGGCCAGGACGAAGATGATGCGGCCGCCTACTCGCGGAGCACTCGACCCTCCATGCCCCCGGCGACCGTTACGACCTCGCCACTTACGTGGCCCGAGATGTTGTCCGAGGCCAGCGCCACAATCGTGCGTGCCACATCGCCGGCGGCTCCGAGCTTGTCCAGTGCCATGGTCCGCGTGATCTTCGACACGAAGTCCCGGTCCGAGACGAAGTCACGCGTCATGTCGGTCGCCGTCCACCCCGGTGCGACCGCGTTGACCCGGCCGAGGGGCGCGATTCGCACGATCTCGTTCTTTAGGCTCTTGAGGAAACCCGAGACCAGTGCTCCCTTGGCGGACGCGTAGTCGCTATGTCCCGCCTCGCCGAAGATTCCGGCTGTCGAGGCGACGATGACGATGTTCCCCTCGCCCGTCTGCTCCACGTGACGCAAGAAGGCCCGGCAGGACAAAAAGACGCTGTCCAGGTTCGCCGTTAGGTAGCGCCGCCATCGTTCGTAGGACATCTCCCATACGGGCGCATCCTCGCTCGGCCAGTCGCCCGCATTGGCGACGAGAACGTCCAGTCGGCCGAGTGCGGCAACGGCTGCGGGAACGAGGTCATCCGCCTCCGATTCGACGGTCAGGTCGGCCTGCAGCGCATGCCCGCCGATGTCGGCTGCAAGCTCCTCGGCCCTCTCTTTGCTCGACCGGTAGTGGACACCGACGCGTGCTCCCTCGGCAGCGAAGGTGCGTGCGACCGCGGAACCGATTCCGCCGCCTCCTCCGGTGACCAGAACGCCCTTGCCGCTGAGTCCTGTGTCCATGAAGTGGGACGCTACCCTGAGCGCCGATGAAAGACGTAGGAATCGTCGGAGTTCCTTATGCCGGCAAGACGACATTGTTCACGGCCCTTACGAATTCGGGATCGGCAGGGGGCCGCTCCAATCAGGCAGTGGTCGACGTACCCGACGAGCGCCTGAAGGTGCTCACTGACCTCGAGGGCTCGAAGAAGACGGTCCACGCCAAGGTGCGTTTCGTCGACGTGCCGGGTGGACTGACCGCTCAGGGCATCGCCGAGTTCCGTCAGACCGATGCCCTGTGCATCGTGCTTCGCGCGTACGGACCCGACTCGGATCCGAGTGGCGAGCTCTCGTCGGTGCACGCAGAACTTCTGCTGGCGGACCTCGCAAGCATCGAGTCCGCGCTGGAAAAGGGGAGAAAGAAAGCGCGCTCGTCTACGGAAGCTCAAAGGGAGGTCGACATCCTCGGGCGTGCTCACGCTCTGCTCGACTCCGAGCGCTCGCTCCGTGAAGAGAAGTGGGACGACAACGAGTTGAAGTTTCTCCGGGGTTTCGGTGCACTCACCCTCAAGCCTTGGATCATCGTCGCCAACGTGGAAGAGGGTGCAGGGGACGAGGCAAGTGGCGGCATAGAGGGGGCGCTAGCAGTGAGCGCATCCCTGGAGGCCGAGGTCGCGGGGATGGACGACACCGAAGCACGCGACCTGCTCGCCGGTTTCGGGGTCGAGGAGCCTGGACTCGGCAAGGTGATCCGAGCCTCATACCGGGCGCTGGACCTCATCACCTTTCTCACCACCGGCGAGGACGAGACGAGGGCCTGGGAGGTGAGGCGCGGCGCGAAAGCGCCCGAAGCCGCAGGTGTCATTCATTCGGATCTGGAGCGCGGCTTCATTCGCGCGGAGGTCGCCCACTACGACGAGATCGTTGCCGCGGGATCGTGGAGCGATGCCAAGTCCCAGGGTCACCTCAGGGTCGAGGGCAAGGACTACGAGGTAAAGGAAGGGGACTGCCTCAACATCCGCTTCGCTGTCTAGCCTCTACTTATCGTGGCCCGGAAACACGTCCTCTTCCGACTCGTGCCACACCGGGTGGTCGCCTGAGGTCTCGACGTTGAAGCCGTAGTCGAACACCAGCGACCCTCCGTAGGTCGCTCCGAACGCAACCAGACCCCCGGCGACAAGCGACAACACCAACCCAATCGTGTTGACGCTCCCGTCCTCGAGGCCCCGTGTCAGCAGATTGATGATCACGAGGGTCGTCACCGTCACCATGACTGCCATGTGCCAGTTGGCCGTACGCCACGCCTGGGTGTGCGCCTGGGTCGACTTCCACCAGTCCCAGAAACCCGTGATGCTCGTCGGAATAGAAACGATGACTCCTGCGATGAGCACGTAGGTTGCGGCGTTGTACATGTTCTCGGCGAGTTCGCCGGACGAGAAGTACGAGATGAGATCGAACACAATGGCAAGCACGTAAGCGGCGACAGGGATATCGGTCAGTGGGGGATGCAGAGGTTTACCGGAGAGCCCTCTTAGACCCTTGAAGGTCCTGCCCTTTAGCGTGATGCCCGGTTTGATCGAGAACAGCCGTGCCATGCGGTTCCTCCTCGCTCACCGTCACACACCCCTCGGCAGAGAGTATGCCTTGACTTCAGATCAAGACGTGGCCGCCCGAGCGGCGAGGGTCGTGCACCGCGTCGACAGTGCCGTCGTCTGCAACCGAGGCGGCCTGAACGGCTCCGAAGAACATGTGGATGTCGTCGTAGGGACGCGGCTCGAAGTCGAGCTCCTCGCCGGGCAGCCCAGGCTCGAAGCACAACGTCTCGCCCTCGGGACGCGGGTCGAGGTGAGCCCTCGGTGCGGCCACAGCGTCCTCCAAGGAGTCACCGTCCACCGCCATGCGCATGAGCGTCTGCGCGATCGCACCAACGATGCGATCCGCTCCCGGTGATCCAAGTCCGACAACCAGGCCGGGCCCCGAAGCGATGGTGGGAGCCATGTTCGAGTGACAGCGGGAGCCCGGAGTAAGACCGTGAACTCCCAGGGGGTTCAGTTCCTCTTCGCCGAGCGAATTGTTCAGCATCATCCCGTTGACCACCAGTCCCGCGCCGTAGCCGTTCGACTCGGTGATCGAGCAGACGTAGCCGTCCGAGTCGGCGGCGGACCCGTGGGTGGTGTCCTTGGATCGGAATCCGCGCTCGGTGAGGCGACTGATGCTGTCTCCCGAGTGCTTCCGCCCACCGGCGAGCGCGTCGATCGCCTCCTGGAAGGCGGACGCGATGCCTGTTGGATCTCCATAGCGCTCGCGTCGGTAACCAGTTGCCATTCGCTGAGCCTCCACAATGGCGCGCAAGCGCTCCACCGGATTTCCCAGATCGGCCGAGTGCAGCAGGGCCAGCATGTGGACCAGCACCGCCCCGCCCACCGCCGGCGGGGGGTTGGTATCGACGCGCCATCCCCACACCTCCGAGATGAGCGCCTGACGAACGAGAGGCTCGCAGCGACTGAGATCGTCGACGGTCATGAAGCCTCCGTCGTTCTGAATCTCTGATGCGATGACCTCGGCGAGTTCGCCCTTGTAAAAGACGTCTGGCCCCCGCTGCGCTACGAGCTCGAGAGATTCCGCGAGCTCGGATTGAACCAGCGTCTCGCCCTCGGACAACGGCTCACCCTCTGGGCCAAAGATGCTGGACGCGCTGGGGTACTTGGACCACACGGGGTCCCAGGTGACCGAGAGGTAATACGACGCCGTCTTCGACATCGGAAGTCCGTCTCTTGCGGCGGCGATTGCGTCTGCAAAGAGCGCCTCCCATTCGATGTTTCCGTGAAGCTCCCAAGCCCGGTGTACTGCGGCGAGGATGCCGGGAACCCCGACCGAGCCGCCCCCGATCCCCGTGTACATGCCGTCGGCGTACTCGGGGAAATACACGCGTTGCAGTCCCTGTCCGGGCTCGGCGGGACGAGTGTGGGGCATGGCCGTGTTCCCGTCGAAGATCTGGATCTCCTGCGACGGGGATCTCACGAGCACGAACCCCGACCCGCCGATGGACCCGAAGAAGGGCTCTGCCACCCAGGCCATGATGGACGCCGCGAGGCAGGCATCGACGGCGTTGCCTCCAGCGCGCGCGACGTTGGCGGCTGCCTCGGCTCCAGGGACACTTCCGGCCGCAGCGGCAAGTCGAGGCGTGGACATGGCCGAAGATTACCTCCGAGTTACGTGTGGCATCCCCGTAGGATTCCGGCGTGTCTCAATCTCGATCCGCGCGCACGACCTTCCAGGTGGGCGCCGAGCAGGTAGCGAAGTGCAGTCCGGATGTGGTCATCCGGCAGTTGCTCGATGCATCTCGATGGCCCCAATGGCAGCCGGAGATCGTGGCCACCGTCGGCCCGGAGCGAGTTCAGGTAGGAGATGTCGTCAGGGGCCATGCCGATCTCCTCGGGTTTGGTGTCGCGGGCCAGGCTGCCATCGAAGAGGTAGCCGGACGACGGCCTCGTTGAGGACGTCCTGGTCGGCGTTCGGATGAGGGTGAGCTATCAGGTGGAGCCGCGCGGCGACGAGTGTCTCGTGCGGGCCACGATCGTCACCGAGGCTCCCACCGGCATCTCGGGGCGCGTCCTCGGGTTTCTTCTCCGCCGGCGTCTGCGCCGGATGCAGCGCACGGCGCTCGACCATCTGACTCGTTTGGCGGAGGCACGCTCGGGCACGGAGATAATCGAGCCATGATCATTGGAGCGCACGTTCCCGACGACAAACCCATCGAGCAAGCCGAATCGGTCGGCGCAGCCGCGATCCAGATGTTCGTCGGCCCACCGCAGTCGTTCAAGAAGCCTCCTTCGCGCCCGGACGCGGAGGAGCTCAAGGCGTCGGATATCCCGATCTACGTGCATGCGCCTTACCTCATCAACGTTGCGTCTCCAAACAATCGAATCAGAATTCCATCGCGCAAGATCCTGGCCAACACGCTCGAACGCTCGGCCGAGATCGGTGCCGCTGGAGTGATCGTGCATGCCGGTCATGCCGAAGACGACATCGACAAAGGGTTCATTCGCTGGCGAAAGGTCTTCGAGGAGTTGGACGACGACGCACTTCCGATTCTGATCGAGAACACCGCGGGCGGTGACAATGCCATGGGGCGACGAGCAGACGTCATCGCACGTCTGTGGGAGCACATCGGAGAGTTCGATCCATGTTTCTGCTTCGATACATGTCACGCGCATGCCGGGGGAGAGGAACTCGACAAGGTGGTCGAGAACCTGCTCGCAGCCACCGGCAAGATCGATCTAGTCCATGCAAACAGTTCCCGCGATGCCGCCGGAAGCGGACGGGATCGTCACGCTAACTTCGAAGACGGCATCATCGAGCTCGACGTCCTCATCGATATGGTCAAGGCATGCAAGTCCTCGGTCGTAATCTGTGAAACGCCGTGGACTGGCATAGCCGACGACATTGAGATTCTCCGCAATCAACTCTAGAGTTCCAGCGCCACGAACAGAGGAGAGTCATGACTAACGGGCAACCGCCACAGGACGGGCAACCCACACCAGCAGGGGTACCCAGGAGAAGGTCAGCCTCAGCAACCACAGTGGCCCCAGCATCCGCCGCAGGGCCAGCCTCCGCCCGGTGGCTACCCGCAGTACCCCCAGCAACAGAATGAGTACGGACAGCCACCGCCACAGAACCCGTACCAGAGTGGCCCAAGCGGGCCCCGCGCCAATTTCGGTCAGCGGCTGGCTGCCTACATCTTGGACATCATCATCGTGACCATTCCGTACCTCATCGTTTTCGGGCTGCTCGGGTGGATTCGATGACATCGGTGACCAGGAAGGGTTCCAGCCCTATGGCCCTGGGAGCGGCATCCTGTACTCGGTGGTTGCCCTCGCGGTTTCTTTGTCGTACTTCACGCTTATGGAGGGCAGCCCCTCGGGCCAGACACTTGGCAAGAAGGCGCTCAGCATCAGGGTGATCCGTCAGGACAATGGCGGCTCGATCGGGTACGGGCGGGCTCTGGCTCGCAACGCAGTTCGCAGCCTCCCGAGCTACATCCCTGTGGTGGCTTGGTTCTGGGGGTTGCTCGACCATCTCTGGATGCTGTGGGACAGGGAGAACCAGTGCCTGCATGACAAGGCGGTTCAGACTCTGGTGGTCCCGGTTGCGGCGTATCCCATTAGGTATGACGAATCCACGCAGCAGAGCTACGGGGCACCCCCTCAACCCCCGCCGCCCGGGGGCTACAACCCGAACCCTTAGATAAGGGACTCCTTCAGATCGTCCACGTGCGAGCGTGAGCTGACGCCGTAGAGAGCCTGCTCGAGCTTGCCGTTCTCGTCGATGACGAATGTGCATCGCTGCACCGTCAAGGGGATGTTCTCGAACTTTCCAAAGACACCCGCGGTTCCGTACTTCTTGGCAAGAGACATGTCCTCGTCCACGAGCAGTGGAAAATTGAGCTGGTACTTGGACGTGAACGCTTGATGCGACTCGGCACCCTGGGGACTGGCACCCAGAACGACATAACCGGAATCGGTGAAGACACTTTGAGAGTCGCGGAAATCACATGCCTCACGCGTGCATCCGGGAGTGTCGTCTGCGGGATAGAAGTAGAGGATGACCTTCTTGCCTCGAAGGTCGCTCAACCTCCACGTCTTCCCATCCCCGTCTTCGGCCTCGAAGTCGGGTGCGTCATCTCCGGCTTTCAGCTTCGCCATCCTGCCTCCTGTGAATCTCCGATCGGCTCCATCAAGGAACCATTTGCTCCAGAATTCGTTCCTGCAACCATCCGAGCCAGTGCAGGGTCTGCAGAGGAGCGAATCTCGGATCGCTCTGATCGGGCTCGAAGTCCATCATGATCTCGGTCACTTCGAGACGAGTGCCGATTGCGAGGCGCATGTCGGTGAGAGAGCGTATCCATGCCTCGGCATCTTCATCGCCGAGTTTGATTTTCGCCGATCCTTTCTGCCCAAGTGATTCGGAAACTCGATCGAGTGCCTCGAGCTTGGCCGCGCTGAGGTCGCCACCCGTCATCTCGCGATAGGCGGCCGCGTCCTTTTCCTCTTCGTATGCGTCGGGAAACAGCCGCTTCCGAACCGGATCGGATGCATCGGACTCCATGAAAAGAGCGCGCATCTGCTCGACGAGGTCGCGGAGGACTGACGCCTCGGCGACATTCAGCTTCAAGGAGATGTCACTCACTCTTGCTCAGCGTTGCCCAGAGTCCGTAACCATGCAGACGGAAACAATCCATCTCGGCTTTCTCGCGCGGCCCGCTCGATACGACTGCCCTGCCCTTGTAGTGGACATCGAGCATTAACTTGTGCGCCTTTTCAAACGAGTATCCGAATAGCTTCTGAAAGACATAAGTGACGTACGTCATCAGATTGATGGGGTCGTTCCACACGATGACAAGCCAGGGCCGGTCGGCTTCGGTGACTTCATCGAGTTCGGAATCGCGCTCGACGTCCGGGGCGACCGTCGGCTGTTTCATGCGTCCAATCGTCCCACTATCGGGGGCCAGAGCGATCGCAGGCCTAGTCAGAGCAAGCTCACAAGCTCTTGACCGAGCGTTCGGGGGCTTTGCCCATTTCTTGACTAGGCGTTCGGAGAAGTCCTGCTCAGTTGACTGGCGGGTCAGGGAGTTCCCGATTTTTCTCCAGAAACATGGCTAGAAGGCTGTTTCTTCGGTAACGGATCAGCGGGAATCGAGTCTTGTGTAGTGAACGTCGCAACAAATCCGCACGCACACTGGCAGGGAGGTTCGTGCAGGTAATGGAGATTCGCGCCGTTGACGACGTGATTATTCACGAAGTTGACGACGAAACACTTGCCGCGCTCGCCCCTGAGGACTTCGAGGCGTTCGCGGAACTCTACCGGCGCTATGAATGCGTCGTATTTCGCGTTGTGCGTGCCCGGACGCCGAGCGATGATGTCGCGGAGGACATCACGGCTCACGTCTTCTTCAAGGCGCTTCACAAAGCGGATGAGTGGCGGGGAGAGGGCAGCTACCGATCCTGGCTCTACGGCATCGCCCGCAATGCGGTTTCGACCTGGCACAGCCAGAAGGGTCGCAGCGCCGTGGTGCTCGAGGTGGTTCCCGACGTCGAGGACCCGGTTCCGACACCCCCGGCCCAGGTCGTCATCGGTGAGGAGCGGGATCTCGTCTGGAAGCGGGTTGCGGAGTTGCCGGACGCGCAACGAGAGGCAGTGGTGCTCCGCTACATGAAGGAACACTCGATAGACGAGATCGCAAACATCACCCAGAGAACGAAGGGGGCCGTGCGCATCTTGTTGCACCGTGCGCGCTGCAGATTACGCAAACAGATGGAAACCAAAGAGGAGGAAACAATCAAGTGAGAGCTGGACTCTTTCCGGGGCAAGGGATCCCGGCGGCCACCGTGCTCGAAGGGTTGCCGGAAGACGATTCGCTGATAACCGAAGCGCAAATGACGCTCGGGTATCCGCTTCGTCGCCGCGTCAAGATCACGGCTCGCCGCAAGGGGGCGCTTCTCGCCACCGAACTGGCTCAGCCGGCGATCTTCGTCGCGAGCGTTCGGTCGTGGCGCGATGCCGACGCACATTTTGACTTCTACGCGGGGCACAGCCTCGGCGAATACTCGGCTTTGGTCGCGGGGGCGCGCTGAGCTTCACCGACGCTCTCAAGATCGTGAGCGTTCGAGGAGAGGCAATGAACGCCGCAAGCAAGAACGCGCCCGGATCGATGGTGGCGGTTCTCGGCATGGGCGTCGACGCGGCCGCGGCCATCGCTGAGAAGGCGGGGGTGCAAGTTGCCAACGACAACGCTCCCGACCAAGTCGTTCTCGCGGGTCCGGAGGAAGGACTCGAGAAGGCGGCTACACTGGTGAGCGAAGCAGGAGCGCGCTCCGTGCTGCTCGAGGTATCTGGTCCATTCCATACCGAGGGCGTGGCAGCGGCGGCCGACGACCTGCGACAAGTGCTCACCTCGGTTGACTTTCGCCAACCCGAGGTGCCTGTCATCTCGAACGTTACGGGGAGGCCCTACGGGTCGCCCGACGAGATCAGAGAGCTACTCGTAACTCAGTTGACCCATCCAGTGAGGTGGAGAGAGAGCGTGGAGTTCCTCTGGTCTCAAGGAGCACGCGACTTCGTGGACTTCGGTCCTGGGAAAGTCGTGGCGGGTCTCGCGACCCGCATCACCCGCAATCTGAAGAAAAAGGAGGTGCCCGTTGGTGCCTGACGCGGCAATACTCGAAGATTTCGCACCGGCCCCCGAGGTCACGCAGATCGAGGAGAAGGTCATCGTCGCCCCGTGCGCGGGGCGCTTCTACCCGCTCCCGCCCGAGGTCTTTACGACCGAGGGAGAGTGGGTCGACGCGGGCCAAGCGGTCGGCGAAGTCCTGGTGAACGACGAGCGGAGGCCCGTTACGTCGCCACACCGAGGCTGGATGATGGGAATGCTCGCCGTTAGCGGGCAGCCCGTGCGTTCCGGCGAAGCGCTGTTCTGGGTGCGAGGTCGATGAGGGGCTCAACCATCACCGGGATCGGTGTGCACGTCCCTGAGGGCGAGCTCAAGAACGACGAGCTCGCCGAGCGACTCAGCGTCAGTGAGGAGTGGATCTTCGGACGCACCGGCATTCGCAGTCGTCACGTCGTTGGCGACGCCGAAACCAGCTCGTCGCTAGGTGCGGTCGCAGCGAAGCGTGCAATCGATCACGCCGGGCTGAAGCCGGAGGATCTCGACTCGATCGTAACCGCCACTATTTCCCCGGACCTTCAGTTCCCTGCGACGGCCTGTTTGATCCAGGAGGCTATCGGCGCGTCGAATGCCGCCGCCTTCGACATCGGCGCGGGTTGTTCGGGGTTTCTTTTTGCTCTTGCGCAGGCGAAGGCTCTTGTCGAGTCCGGTTCCGCAAACAGAGTTCTCGTTGTCGGCGCCGATGTGCTGAGCCGCTACGCCGACCGCAACGACCGCCGTTCCAGCATCCTGTTTGGAGACGGAGCAGGGGCGGCGATCATCGAGGGCATCGATGCTCCGACCGAGATCGGTCGTTTCGTGCTGCGCACGGACGGGTCCAATCCCGAGTTGCTGTGCGTACCGCAGGACAGCCCCTACATTCAGATGAACGGGCGTGAGGTCTACAAAGCCGCGGTTGCCGGAATGACGAGCGCGGTGAACGAAACCATCGCCTCCGAAGGCCTGAAACCGGAAAAGACGTGGCTCGTTGCGCATCAGGCCAACGCCCGGATCCTCGAGGCCGTCGCAAGAAGGCTGGAGTGGCCCGTGGACAAGGTGATCATCAACATCGATCACTACGGAAACACGTCGTCCGCTTCAATTCCCCTTGCACTGAGTGAGGCTATGAACGACGGGCGACTCCAGGATGGCGACGACGTCGTGTTGACGGCGTTCGGTGCGGGCTTCGCCTGGGGAGCAGGCTTGATCCGCTGGCGAATCCCCTCTCCGACAACGCGCAGCGAAGTCCAGAGAGAGGCGATTCATGTCTGAAGTCGCACTGGTAACCGGCGGCTCGCGCGGCATCGGCCGAGCGATCGCCGAGGCACTCGCGGCCGATGGATACGCGGTCGCGGTCAACTTCATCAGCAACGAGGGTGCCGCGAAGGACACCGTCAAGTCGATCGAAGCCGCCGGAGGCAACGCGATCACGGTCCAAGCGGACGTGTCCGACTCGGAGAAAGTCGACGCAATGTTCACCGAGATCGAAGAGCGTCTCGGGCCGGTCGTGGCCCTGGTCAACAATGCGGGCGTACGAGCGGACGGACTTGCCCTCGGTATGAAGGACGAAGCCTGGCGCCGAGGTCATCGATACGAACCTCTTCGGAACCTTTGCCTGTACCCGTCGGGCCCTGCGCCCCATGCTGAAGGCGCGGAAGGGTCGGATCGTCAACATCACGTCGATCTCGGGAATGCACGCAAGTCCCGGTCAGGCGAACTACTCGGCGGCGAAGGCGGGAGTTATCGGTTTGACGAAGACGATTGCGGCGGAGGTAGCGGGGAAAGGTATATCGATAAACGCCGTTGCCCCCGGCCTCATCGCGACGGACCTGACGTCGAATCTCAACGACAAGCAGGTCGAGGCCATCCAGGGGCGGGTCCCCGCCAAGCGCATCGGCACGCCCGAGGACGTCGCTTCGCTCGTGTCGTGGCTTTGCTCCGACAAAGCGAGCTACATCATGGGCGTGGTCTACCCGGTGGACGGCGGCCTGACGGCCTAGCGGGCGTGGGTCGCTATCAATAGGAAGCAAGGAAGCAAGGAAGGCAGTAGCAATCAACCAAGAAGGAGGCACAGTGTCTGAGAAAGAGCAGGAGATCTTCTCGGTCATCAAGGAGCACCTCGAGGGTCGTGGAATCGAGAGCGACGACATCAAGTTGGAGGCCGACCTGGCCGGAGACTTGGGTCTCGACTCGCTCGACACCGTCGAGCTGACACTCGCACTCGAGCAGCAGTACGACATCGAGATCCCGGACGAGGAGCTCACCGACCTCGCGACGGTGAAGGACGCCGTGGTGCTCATCGATAAGAAGGTGTCTGTCGGAACATGAATCAACGCTCTACATCGAACGACCGCAGAGAAGTAGTCATCACGGGCATTGGCGCCGTCACGCCCATAGGAATCGGCGTCGAAGCGATGTGGGACTCGCTGATGGCCGGTCGTTCCGGGGTCGGTGCACTTACGCAATTCGACCCAGGCAAGCTGCCGGTGAGCATCGCCGCCGAGGTCAGTGACTTCGACGCGGCCGACTTCATCGACCGGCGCGAAGTAGGCCGGAACGACCGCTTCACCCACCTGGCGGTGGCGGCTGCGCGATTGGCGGTCGAGCATGCCGAGATCGAATCGTTCGACGCGCCACCCGAACGAGTGGGCGTCATCGTCGGCTCGGGTATCGGTGGCATCGGAACTATCGAGCGAGAGAAGGAACTGTTTCTCGAGCGGGGGCCGCGGGCTGTAAGTCCTTTCACGGTTCCCAAGCTGATGCCGAACGCTGCCGCGGCGGCGATCGCTATGAAGCACGGCCTCAAGGGGATCAACTACGCCCCATCGTCCGCATGCGCAACAGGTGCTCATGCACTCGGCGAGGCCTACCGCGCAATCAAGGACGGCGTCGCCGACGTGATGCTGGCCGGCGGGACCGAAGCAGCGATCACTCCGCTATCGGTAGCGGCCTTCTGCCGCATGCAGGCCTTGTCGACGCGCAACGATGATCCCGAGCACGCAAGCAGGCCATTCGACGCCGACCGTGATGGATTCGTGTTCGGTGAAGGGGCCGGAGTTCTGGTGCTCGAGACACGCGAGGGTGCCGAGAAGCGCGGCGCTCCGATCCTGTGCACGCTCGCCGGCTATGGAGCCTCGGCCGACGCGTATCACGTTACCCAGCCGGATCCCGAGGGGGCCGGAGCTGTCATCGCGATACGCAATGCTCTGGCGGACGCGGGAGTCGAGCCGGACGAGGTGGATTACATCAACGCACATGGAACCTCGACTCCTTACAACGACCGCGTCGAGACCATTGCGATCAACTCGGCGTTCGGTAACGAGGCGAAGAAGATCGCCGTGTCATCGACGAAGTCACAGATGGGGCACCTGCTCGGTGCGGCCGGTGCGGTGGAAGCGGCTATCTGCGCACTTGCAATCACGCGCGGCGTTGCTCCGGGCACCTCGAACTACGAGACCGCCGACCCCGACTGCGACCTTGATTACGTGACCGAGGGTCCGCGCAAGCTAGACATCGATGTCGCTGTGTCCAACTCGTTTGGGTTCGGCGGACAGAACGCAGTCCTTGCGTTCACCGGCCTCGACAGGTCTCGTCGATGATCACCGGGACAAACCATCGTGGTTGACGGTGGGACTTCCTTGCCTGTCTCGTGATCGGTATCGACGTGGTGGATGTGGCGCGCCTGGCGGCGGCCCTAGAACGAATGCCGTCGCTCGAGGCGCGCCTGTTCACTGAGGCCGAACGCACCTACTGCAACGGCAAGACCGATCCGGTGACGCGGTTCGCCGGAACGATGGCGGCTAAAGAGGCCGTCATCAAGGCGCTGCGCCTCGGCCCCCTCAACGCGTGGGCCAGGCGCATCGAGATCACACGGGGGCCGGGCGGCGAACCCTACGCGCGCGTCGAGGGACGCAGCGACGAAGTCCCGGTTTCCATCAGCCACGACGGGGGAGTGGCGGTCGCGTGCGCGCTAGCGCTCCCTCGGCTGGACGGCGTGCCCTCCGAACTCGTGTCTGAGCGCCGCGATCATCCGGTTGGAAAAGGTGTCCTCCCGGCGCGAGGCGAAGCGATTGAACAGCGCAGTCGCAATGGCGGGGGCCGGAGTCCCCTGGTCGATGGCGGTCTCAACCGTCCAGCGACCCTCGCCGGAATCCTCCACGACTCCGGAGATGCGCTCTAACCCAGGATCCTTCTCGAGCGCGCTCGCAGCCAGATCGAGCAGCCAGGAACGCACAACACTTCCATGTCGCCACACCTCGGCGATCTCGTCCACCTTCAGATCGAAATCGCTGCTTGGCAAGGATGTCGAAGCCCTCTCCGTAGGCCTCCATCAACGCGTACTCGATCCCGTTGTGGACCATCTTCGTGAAGTGACCCGCCCCCGGCGAGCCCACGCGCGCGTAGCCGTCGGCCGGGGCGAGCGTTGCAAAGATCGGTTCCAGCCGTTCGTAATCGGCCGGCTCGGCGCCGATCATCAGGCAGAACCCCTCCTCGAGCCCCCAGATGCCCCCGGAGGTTCCGGAGTCAACGAACCCGATGCCCTCCTTCTTGAGGGCGGCGGCGTGATCCATGGAGTGGGTGTAGCGGGAGTTCCCACCGTCGATGATGATGTCGCCCTCGTCGAGATATTCGGACAGAGCGTCGATGGTCGAGTCGGTGATCTCGCCCGAAGGGACCATGACCCAGACGGCTCGCGGGGGTTCGAGCTTGCTTACGAGATCCTCGAGGGAGTTTGTTCTCGTTGCGTTGGCCGTCAGCTCGGTCACGCTCGAGACCGCGTCGGGGTTCACATCGAAGATGACGACGTGGTGCCCACCTCGGCATAGGCGCAGAGTCATGCTGGCGCCCATCTTTCCGAGACCTACCATTCCAAGCTCCACGTTGGATCCTCCCAAAAGGTCTTGATTGCGCGTTAGCCTCAGAGGAACAAACTACTTCCGCCCGGTACCGAGGAGATTCGATGCAGGAAAGCTTCAAAGTGCCCGATGTTTCGTGCGAGCATTGCAAGAGTGCAATCGAGAGAGCGCTCAGGCCGCTCGATGGTGTGCGGAGCGCTCAGGTGAACGTTGACGGCAAGACGACGATTGTCGACTACGACGAGAATCTGATCAATCGCAGTGCTATTGCTGCCGTAATCGAAAAAGAGGGCTATCCGGTCGCGAGCTCCTAGTCACCGAGCTCGTCGTGCAGTTTTCTGGGGGCGGCGAGACGCCACGATTCGATCAGTATCTCGCGCAGCTCATCGCGTTCCACAGCTTCTAGGCGCACGAGCACGAAACCGTAGTTCTCGTAGTGAGGAGTCATGGAGTAGATCTCGGGCTCCGATTCGATCAGGGCGGCACGCTCATCGCGATCCACTCTGATCACGAGGATGTCGCCCTCCTCTCGCAGTCGCGCGAACAGCTTCTTGCGCACCTTGAACGCAGGTGTGCCGTAGGAGGTGCTCTCCTCGACTGCGGGAAGCTCCAATGACAGTGCGCGAACGTCCTCGAAGGTCGCCATTCAAGGATCCTCGCGCAGCCTTCACGGGCCGAGCGCTTGGCAGGGATTGGTTATCCGCGAGTGCGGTTATCCTCTCCGGCTTGCGCAGTCGTTCGCTGGAGGTTGTCACCGATGACGATCGTCTATGAATCCAAGGCCGAGCCCTTAGCCACACGGTTCGACGGGATGCAGATCTCTTGGACTCCACACTTCCCATCGATGTCCGGCTCGAGGGAAATCGTGAGGAGCGCAGAGTCCGAGTAATGGTCGGGGAGATCGGCGCAGTCACGTCATGGAGGCGATGTCGAATGCCGGCGTCCGTTGTGCGCGAACGCCGAAGCTCATCGACCGATTGGATCCCGGCGTCTATCAGATGATGGTCATCAAGCGCGGCATCATGAGGATCGAGGCTTGTGGTCGCCGAGCGACGCTCGGCCCAGGCGATTTTCGCTCATCGACCCGTCGCGCCGGGGCGACGCCCAGCACACGCCGGGCGGGATGGTCAAGTTGCTGTTCCCTCGTGCGGTACTGCCTCTTGCTCAGAAGGACGTCGAACGCCTGACGGTCACGAGGATTCCGGGCGATAAGGGGGCCGGTGCACTCGTATCGTCTCTCGCGCGCCAGCTTCCCAGTCAACTCGACGATCACGATGCCGAAGGTGGGGCTCGACTGGGCACTGCTGTGATCGACCTCCTGGCGGTTGCGCTCGGTTCGCAGCTCGGCGGCAACCGGGTCTCATCCGACACCGAGCAGCGAGCGCTGCTGCTTCGCATCCGCACTCATATCGAAGAGCGGCTGGCCGACCCCGAGTTGTCGCCGCGCAGCATCGCTACCGCGCATCACATCTCGCTGCGCCAGCTCCACAGGCTCTTCGAATCACAGGAGGCCACTGTGGCCGAGTCGATCAGACGATGCCGGCTCGAGCGAAGCCGCAAAGACCTCCTGGATCCAGCGCTGCTCGGCGTGCCGGTTGAGGCGGTCGCGAGGCGGTGGGGATTCGAGGACGCGGCGCACTTCAGCCGCGCCTTCAGCGCCACCTACGGCCTGCCGCCCGGCCGGTTCCGGGCGACTCATAGCGT
>CAVQLH010000003.1:0-83650 GCA_963713315.1 uncultured Actinomycetes bacterium
ACTGGATGACGCAAAGGATGCCGCCACCAGCGCCCACGACTTCCAAGTCGCCCTCCGCGCCGAAGGGCTCCAAGAGATCTAGAGCGGGTAGCTTCGCCGTTTTTCTGCCCTTTGGAGGCAGCTCAAATGCGTCTCGCGAGGGCGAATCGGCAGTATGCTCCCGCCCCGACACCCCCGATTTTTATTGGAGACATTCTTATGAGAATTCTGATTCTGGGCGGCGACGGGTACCTCGGATGGCCGACGGCGATGCACCTCGCAAACAGGGGCCACGACGTCACGGTAGTCGACAGTTTTCACCGCCGACTTTGGGACGACGAGATCGGATCTGCATCCCTAGTCCCGATCAAGTCCCTGCGTGAGCGCGTACGAAAGTGGGACGAGATCGGCAAGAAATCAATCGAAATGATGGTCGGAGACATCTGCGATTGGGAATTCTTAGAATCGGTCTTCCAGAAAACCGATCCAGAGGCCATCGTTCACTACGGTGAACACCGGGCCGCTCCCTTCTCGATGCTGTCCCGACGTCACGCGGTTCTGACTCAGGTCAACAATGTTGTCGGAACGTTAAACGTCATCTACGCGATGAGAGACCTCGCTCCTGAATCGCACCTTGTCAAGCTGGGAACAATGGGCGAGTACGGGACTCCGAACATCGATATCGAAGAGGGCTTCATCGAGATCAATCACAACGGGCGCAAAGACATCATGCAGTTTCCGAAGAAGCCCGGCTCCTTCTACCACCTGTCCAAGGTGCACGACAGTCACAACATCGAGTTCGTTTGTCGTGTCTGGGGACTTCGCGCAACAGACTTGAACCAGGGAGTTGTTTACGGAGTTCACACCGAAGAGACCGAGTTGCATCCGGACCTCGCCACGCGCTTCGACTACGACGACGTGTGGGGAACCGTTCTCAACCGTTACTGCGTGCAAGCCGCCATCGATCATCCCCTGACCGTTTACGGGAAGGGTGGCCAAACGCGAGGCTTCCTCGACATCCGCGACACCCTCGCCTGCGTCGAGCTCGCGATCGACAATCCGGCCGACTCGGGCGAGTTCCGCGTCTTCAACCAGTTCACCGAGCAGTTCACGGTTCTCGAACTAGCAGAGATGGTTGCCGACGGAGCTCGCAAGATGGGATGGGAGCCGATGATCGAGAACGTTCCCAACCCCCGGGTGGAGCTCGAGGAGCACTACTACAACGCCAAGCACACGAAGTTGCTGGACCTGGGTTTGCAGCCGCACCTATTGTCCGAGACCCTTATCGACAGTCTTCTGGGGACCGTGCGCGACCACACCGCCAACGTGGACACCGATCTCCTCTATCCCAGCCACAGCTGGACCGAGGGCCAATTGGAGAAGGCGCCGAAGAGCTAAGACTCGCTACGTTGAGCCGCCGGACATAGGCAGGGCTTTACCGTGGGTCATGCCCGCGGGAGGCTGAGGCCGCAGGTCAAGGCGTCCCTCCGTTGCGAAGGTCCGAAACAGCCGATCGATGCAGGTACCAGGTCCAGCTTGGCCCACGCCCGGCGTTCAGGTAGTCCTTCTTGATGGTGGGGCGCAGCCATTCGGGAACCTGGCGACTCAAGGCGATGATCGTCGGCTCTTGACGTCCTACCCACTCGCCGAAGCCTTCGAGTCCACCCGGCCATGTGTCGTCGACGTACTGATCCAGACCGCGCACGAACGTCTGATGACGGGTTGGGTTCCTGATACGGGAAAGGACCAGCGGTTGCGGTGCTCCGATCGAAAGCATCGTTGGATCAAAGGAGAATTGGCCGACAATCGCGGTGACTGAATCGCGCTCGAGCTGCAAGACCGTGGTTGCGTCTCGTTATCGAGTAGTTCACAGCGACCGCACCGGCGGCGACCACCCATACGAGAACAAGCGCAAGGGCGGCTTTTGCGGGCAAGCGGGCGGTGATCTCTTTGGCGATCCCGCCGACTCCTATGGCGGCGAGCGGTAGTAGGACGAAAGCATCTGGCCATGAGTTGAAGTCGCGAAAGCACCATGCGATACCAACGAAGCTCGCGGCTGCGAAAGCAACAAAGGGGATGTGCTCCGGAGCTCTCCACTTTCCGCGAACTATGAGAGCAATGCTAAGGATCGGAAGCGCTGCCAAGCCCGCCATGATCACCCACAGGGTGATGCCGTACCCCTGGTGCATCAGCATCCACCTCTTGGCCCAGTCGTCCAGCAGCGGAGCGGGCGTCGTGTACCTGGCGTTTATCAGCAGGTAGGCATCGAAGAACTCCTTAAGTGCGCCCACAGCGATGAAGTAAACGACGAAAACTGCTGCCGGAATCAAGCCTCCTAACAGGAAACGGCCCATGGACCGCATGCGCTCTCCAGAACGCAAGCCAATTAGCGAGAAACCTGCTGCGGTCAGCCCGACCAAGAAGGACGGCTGCCAGATGAGTGCTGCGAGGCTCACGCAGATTCCAGCGATCAACCATCGCCGCTTCACTAGGGCCCAGAATGTGCAAAGCAGGAAGAACACCATCGGTGTCTTCTCCCGAGGCCCGTATGTTGCGTACTCGATGAACCCATAGAAGCTCAGGAAGGCCGTGGCCGCGACGAGTCCCGCCAGACGCGAGTTGAACAAATCGCGCGCGAGCAGATAGACCACACACACGCTTGCAATCGAGAAGACCATGAACAGCAGCCTGATACCGAGAAGATCCTCGAACCCGCCGGCGCGCGCTGCGGCGACGCCTATCCCCGGTATGACATGCGCCAGCGGGCCGGCTCGATTCAGAATGCCGAGATAGGGGGGAACTCCTTCGGCCACCTGCTGCCCGGCATAGCTGTAGATCGCGCGATCCCGGTTAAGAGCGCCTTCGAATCCATGGAGAAAGTAGACGACCGTAGCGACGACGCCAAGGAGGACAACAAGCCAGTCGATACGGGTCCACCATGCCCCCTTCTCCGTGGTCGAACTCACGTCACCTCCGAGTCATGCAGCTCAATGATGGGCTGGCCTCGATAGCGCCTGGCGCCTCGCATTTGACAGCTCCAGCCCTCGCCCTCCGCCACTCGGTTCATCCCCAGCATTCGCTCAAGAGGCAAGGCATGGCCCTGGCCCGAGCCGACGCTATCGCGCTTCCGTTGGTTGCGAAACCCGGGAGATCGAATGCTCGAGGGGGAGGGTAGCCTTGCCCGTTGTTTACCCAAGTCCACGTGAAGGGAGGGTGACATCGTCAACGAGCCAGACGGAGGTGCGCCGAAGTTCCAACCACTCGGAGCCCTCGAGTTTGAGCCCACCGCCTGCCCGGTATGCGGCGAGCGGAAGACCAGCCGGAACTTGCGGAAGACCTTTCAGGACCTCGACCTGTGCTTCGGCGTCTGCTCGAACTGCGAAACCCTCTATGCCAATCCTCGCTTGACGACCGACTCGCTTCGGAACCTCTACGACTCCGAGGAGTTCTTCGAGGGCCGCGAGGAAAACATGAACTACTACTCGTTCCTCAGCGGCGAAAGCTATCTTCGCCGGACGGCACGAGGGCGTATCGAACGTCTCCAGGAGCACGCTCCCGGCCCACAACTACTCGAGGTCGCTTCGGCAGCCGGCTTCTTTCTGGCCGAGGCCAAGAACGCCGGTTTCGAAGCCGAGGGCATCGAGCTCTCCAGCCCGATGGCCGCATACGCTTCGGACCGTTGGGGCGTCCCGGTCACCGCCGGCTCTATCGAAGACATCGACTTGGATGATGCGACCTACGACGTCATCGCGTCCTGGGGGGTCATGACCATCTTGCGCGATCCTCGAGCGGTGATGGCAAAGTTCCACGCAGCCTTGAAGCCTGGTGGTGTCTGGGCCTTCAACACCTACGACAACAGGGCTCTCTGGGGCCGCTTGTTCGGGTCGCGCTGGTACATCCTCGTTCCCAATACGAGCCAGATCCACAACGACCGCACACTGCGCCGGCTTATCGACGAAGCCGGCTTCGACCTGGTGGCTCGTCGGCGCGACCGACCCTATGCCAGCATCGAGCGTCTTCTCTTCGTGCTGCTCTCGCAGGTGAGCCACGGAGTGCGCGACAAGTTCTTCGAGCGGGTGCACTTCTTGAACCGCTTGATCATCCCAGTCCGAGCCCCCGACGCGTTCGAGTATCTCTGCGTGAAACGCGGTCACTCGGGTTCCTAAAGCGTCGAGGCATCCCCTGAGTGCCTGACCTGCATCGACTCGCTCGGCGGCATCAACTACTACGCCCAGGGCAATTCGCGTCCGAGATTGTCTCGTAGCCGTTCGTTGCTTTCTTTGAAGTAGTCGTGCAAACGTGGCACCAACGACCGACCGACGCCGGAGGCAATTGTTTCTGCGGCATTGACTCTCATCTTTAAGCTGGGGGGCTGAAACTTCGGATCGACGCCAATTGTCTCGTACAAGCGAGCGACAGCGCCGGCGTTACCTGCGAATTCTTCCAGGAACATCACGTGCAGCTGTCCGGGGAACGAACGCTGCCATGGCGTTAGGTACTCGACGTACCGCCCACGCTCGAGGTAGGCGAATGGAGAGACTGAGAACCTCGTCCGATCCCAGGGCTGAGCTCGTTCGAGGTTATCGGCCAGAGCCTGTTCGAGGGGGCGCGTCTCCGTACCCGACTCGGTGCTGAAACGCCAGTTGGAAATCGCCCGTTCGATTGGATCGCGGAGCATTACCAGCGCGCGGGCACCCGGGACTATGGCAGCGGCGCGCTCTGCCGCCTCTGCGGACTCGATATAGCTAGTGCTTTTCTCCCCGTGGACCGGCAGACTTTCCGCCCCGGCGAAGTAGGTAGCTTCGTACCAGGCCAGGCCCTTCTTGCTCCTCTCGGCATCCAGGAAGAACTTTGGCTCTGGACGAGCGGGTTGTGCCATCGCGATCTCGGGGTGTTCATGGAGCAGCCGGTACAAGTAGGTCGTTCCGCACCGCTGCGCGCCAACGATTAGGACATAGGTGGTCATTCACCAACCCGCTCCACAACGTGGTACGGCTCGTGTGCGCTGACTGAGTTGAGCGTTCGCACGACGTATTCGCCGAGCATCGATAGCAATGCGATCGTCACTCCGTTGAAAAATGCCAGCAGCACGATCAGTGAGGTCCAACCTTCCACATGCGAGTCCGAAAACGCACCACGCAGCAGATAGAACGTACCTATGAGAAACGAGAGGCCCGAAACCACAAACCCAAAGAACGCTGCCAGTCGCAACGGAAACGATGAATAGCTGAACAGAATGGTTGCGACCAGACGAGCGAGCCGGAGCGTGCTGTAGGAGCTTTTTCCAGCGGGGCGCGGATCGTGTCGAACGGACACGTTGGCTCGGTTCCTCGAGTACAGCAGCGCCTGCCCCGTGATGTAGGGGTAAGAGATCCTCGATGCGCAGATCCGGTCGACAACGTCGCGACGGAGGATGCGGAAATTTGAGACGGTGAGATCGGGCGGCTGCCCGAAAATCCGGCGATTGATCAAGCCGATCACTCTGCTGCCGAGAATGCGGTGACCGGCCGCATGTTTCTGATCGAATTTCCCGAAGACGACGTCCCTGCCCTTCATCGCCTCATCGACTAGCTTTCCGATCTGGTCGGGCGGGTTCTGCAGATCATCGTCCATCGTGATGACGTAGTCGCCCGTAGCTTCCCTAAACCCGGCAAGGTTGGCGTTGTGCTGGCCGGAGTTATGTAGCAGGTTCAAAGCCACGATGTTGGGGTTCATCAGGGCGCGCTGCTTCACGATCTCCCAACTGCCGTCCCTGCTGCCGTCGTTGACGAGAACGAGCTCGAACTTCAAATTTTCGTCTTCGAAGAATCGAACGACTCCGTCGACGGTGTCGCCCACGATGGCTTCACTGTTGAAGACAGAGATCACAACTGAGTAGGTGAATTGGGTGCGATCCACGATCGCCTCATTCACGAGGCTCGGCGCATGCTCGACTTGATCCTCGAGCCGGTCGGCGTTCATCTGTTTGGAAGTTGAACGAGCGCTATCGGACATAGCTACCGGGTACCGTCGGGAACGGGCAGGTGGGTTGCACGCCGGGATAGGCTATCGCAGAAGCTCAGGACCTTGGCGAATGAGGGTCGAGCGCGTCCGACTTCCACTTGGAGCTCGCTGGCGGATGCGGGATCCAGGGGAACTCCATACGAGTAAGCAGGAAGGTTGATCGTGCGGATGCGCGTCTTCAAGCAAACGGGCGCTCTGGCCGCCGGAACGGTGGTCGGCGGGTTCCTCGCCTACGCCTTCTTCGCCATGGCCACCCGCACTCTGGGGGCAAGCCAGGCAGCCCCCGTGTCGGTCCTCTGGACCTACTGGGTGATGACGGCGGCGATCCTTACGTTTCCCCTACAGCACTGGACCATCCGGCTTCTAACCGAGGGGGCCGAGGGGACTCTTGCGCGGTCACAGAAGCGCATTTGGATCGGAACAGCCGTGGTGTCGGCGTTGAGCGCTCTCCTGGCATACCTGGCTCGGGATGTGTTGTTCCACGACTCTTCGCTGGTCTACCCGGCCATGGTGGCAGCGATTACTGCTGGAGCAGCCTTTTCAGGGTTGGTGCGTGGGGGGCTCGCCGGGCGCGAGCGTTACGTGGCGACGGGGCTGTCGATGGCGGCCGACAACCTGCTGCGGGTTGCCCTGGGAGTCGTCGTGGTCCTCGCCGGCGGGGGGGCCGTAGCTTTCGGATTTGCCCTGGTGGCGGGTCCGTTCTCGGGATTCCTGTGGCCATCGAGCCTTCGATTCGACGGCCGGAACGGATCCGAAGCCGATTCGATCGCTTCCCCGCTTGCGCTGGCATCAGGCCTGGCCGCAGGCTCGCTGATCGCCCAAGTTGTCCTTACTGGTGGTCCCGTTGCTCTAGCCGTAATGGGCGGCACACCGCAGCAGGTGACGTCGTTGTTCTTAGCGCTCGCGTTGTGGCGTGCGCCCTACCTGATGGCGCTCGGTATAGCACCTCAGCTGACCTCGGCCCTCAGCCGAGCAGCCCTGACAGGCGATGACCGGCGTCTGCGAAAGGGCCGCAGTTGGACTTTGGTGGCCGTACTCGTGGCTGCGGGCCTGGCGTTCCTGGCGGGGGCGACGGTCGTCGATCCCGTTCTTCGCTTTGTATTCGGCCCCGACGTCGTGCTCGATTGGCAGACTCTTGCCCTGATCGGCGCTGGGACAGCCTTTGCCGTAGGCAACCTCGTCCTGATGCTGCTGATGCTTGCTGTCGGCACATCTCGTTTCGTCAACAGGGCATGGCTGGGGGCCGTACTTGTGGTGGCCGTGATCCTCGTGGCCAGCCCGCAGTCTCCGACTTACCGCGTCGCAACCGCGTTCGCGGCAGCGCAGGTCACCGCGTTCGCCTTGCTCCTGGCCGCGCCGCTGCGCGGACTTCGGGCGCCTGCCACACTTGAAACGGACGCTACGAGCCGATCGCCTCTAGGAATGTAGCCACAACTCGCTCTGAATCCGCGGGACGGAGGTTGTTATAGAACGGCAGTCGTAACAAACGTCCACTGACGTCGTCGGTCACTGGGCAGTGCGCGGGTTTGGCTGCGAACTTCCGCCCCCCTTCCGAGCTGTGAAGCGGAACGTAGTGGAAGGTCGGATGCACCCCTGCTGCACGCATGTGGTCCAAGACGCGATTGCGCGTGTCGTTGTCCGGCAGCAGCAGATAGAACATGTGATACGCCTGAAGGCAGTCGTCCGGAACTACAGGCAATCGGAATCCGTGCTCGGCCGAGTGCGGCTCGAGCAATGTGAGGTATCTATCCCATACAGCGCGCCGCTTGTTCATGATGACCTCGCGCTGTTCGAGCTGAGCCCACAGATAGGCGGCCAAGGAATCTGCCAGCCCGAACGACGATCCGGTGTCTTTCCACGAGTACTTATCCACCTGGCCCTGGAAGAAGGCGCGGCGGTTTGTGCCCTTGTCGTACAGCACGTGTGACCGGTCAACATCTCGTTGATCGTTGAGCAGCAGCGCGCCGCCCTCTCCGCACACGAAGTTCTTGGTTTCGTGGAAGCTCAATGTTGCGAACCGTCCCAAGCTTCCCAGCGGCCGCCCGCGCCATTGACCAAAGAGACCGTGCGCGTTGTCCTCGACTAGGTCGACATCCCGCCATAACTTGAGGACGTCCTGCAGTCCTTCGATGTCACCAGCGACGCCCGCATAGTGAACGGGCACAATTGCTCGGACTGACTCGTCCATCACCGAAGCGAGATGGCCGGGATCGATCCCCAGCGTGTCGGGTTCGATGTCACAGAAGATGATCCGCGCTCCCTCGCGAGCAAACGCGAGCGCGGTTGATGTAAACGTGAACGACGGGACCACAACAGTGTCACCAGGCTTGAAATCCAGAAGCATCGCGGCCAGCTCGAGCGCCGCCGTGCACGACGTGGTCATCAACACCTCTAAAGCGCCGGTTTCCTCCACCAGCATCTTCTTGGCCCGATCACCAAACGGACCGGATGAGGATATATGGCCCTGCTCTACAGACGCGCGGATGTACTCCAGCTCGCGGCCCTCAATAGATGGCTGGTTGAAGCGGATCGGCTCTTCTGGCACGGGTGGCATCGTAGCCTCTGACTCAGGCGGAGGCTTCCATGCTCAGCGTTTAGCACCGCTCATGGAGATGGCTTTCTAGCGAGCATGACAACTGAGGAACCAATGGGAAGGTTCCAGCGATGAAGGAACATCTCGTCGACCCTCGACAGGGTAAGGAGTACTCGTTCCACGAAGGAAGGAAGGGGTCGTACGTGAGTGCCGATGCTTCCCTTCCACTTTGTGAGCATCCGAACCAAGAGGAAGAACGGCAGTGTTGACGCAAAGACGTAGGTAGTCCGCTCGACCTTCAGGCCAACTGTCTTTGTGGCGCGACTTAGCCGGGGACGCGTGTACCGCCGGTAATGTCCCGCTCGCACATCGAAGCCGCTCCACATCCACTGGTAAGCAGGAACAGAGAGCATCACGACGCCGCCGGGCCTGGTGACGCGACGCAGCTCCGAAAGCGCCCGGGCTTCATCCTCACAGTGTTCGACGACATCGAACGCGCTCACCACATCGAAGCGATCGTTGGGAAAGGGCAGGGCTTCAATGGCAGCGTTGACACCACCCGGATGCAGTCCCCGAGGGTCAATGTCGACGGCCAGCCGGTCTCCCAGCCAGTCCACGCTCGGTCCGTCCGCGCTCCCAACGTCCAAGATGCGTCCATCCGCAGGAACGTAAGCACCGAGCACAACTCGCAGGAGTCGCGTCCTCGCCAGATACCACCAGTAGGTGGGGTTGTCCAAGGATCCCGAGCTGACCATGGTCGACTAGCCCGTCCGTCCAAGCCCTCGCCGCTGACTCGCCCCCTGTTCCTTCAGTGGCCTCCACCACCATTCGTTCGCCCGGTACCAGGCAATGGTCTCATCCAACGCGTCGTCGAACGTGAACTCCGGCTTCCAGCCGAGGGCCCTCACGCGGCCCGGATCGATCGCGTAACGAAGGTCATGCCCCGGCCGATCCGCGACCGACTCGACCATCTCCTCCGCTTTCGAGCCGCGATACCCGTAGCGATCAAGAAGCCTGTAGGTCATGTCACGGTTGGACATCTCGTTCCCTGCACCGATGTTGTAGATCTCGCCTGGCTGACCTTCGGTAAGCACCAACCACTGCGCGCGTACGTTATCCACCACATACGTCCAGTCGCGGACGTGACGTCCGTCACCATAAACAGGGACCTTTAACCCGTCCATCAGGTTCGTGATGAACAGGGGGATGACCTTCTCCGGGAAATGAAAGGGGCCGAATGTGTTCGACGTTCGCGAGATTGTGATGGGATAGTCGTGCGTCACCCGATAGGCGCGTGCCAATAGGTCGGCCGAAGCCTTCGTCGCCGAATAGGGGTTGTTCGGCTTGAGCTCGTCGCCCTCATGAAAGACGTCTGGGTCTTCGATGGTGCCATAAGCCTCGTCGGTGGAGATGTGCAAGAACCTAGGTACCCCCAGCCGAAGTGCGGCATCAAACAGGGTTGTCGCGCCGAGAACGTTCGTCCGAACAAACTGTGTCGTCTCTTCAATTGATCGGTCGACATGTGACGCGGCCGCAAAATTCACCACGGCGTCATGGCCGGACATGTGCTCGGCCAGACTTTGCGCGTCACAGATATCGCCACGGACGAATGTGTAGCGCGGGTCATTCTCAACATCCCGGAGATTGGCCAGATTTCCGGCGTAGGTCAGCGCGTCGTAGTTGGTAACGCGCACTGCCTCATGATTGGCCAGCACCCACCGGACGAAATTGGATCCGATAAATCCCGCGCCACCCGTCACGAACAAGCGCATTTACAGAAGACCCACCCTGCTGTGGTCACCTAGTACTAGGCGGTAGGCACGCGGCTTTCCTGCCGAAGGCGCCACCTGCACCTCCTTACCAATGAGCGAGTCCTCGATTCGAAGAATCCCGTGGATCGTGCACTGCTCCAGAATGATCGAATGTTCCACTTCGCAGTCGGTTAACACACACTCGTGCCCCACCGATGTATAGGGACCGATGAATGTGTTCACCAACCGCGTTCCCCGACCGATCGTCGCCGGCCCCCGTACGTAGCTGTTGATCAGAGTTGCTCCCTCTTCGATGACCACTCGTCCCTGCACCTCTGACTCCGCGTCCACGCTGCCACTGAGCTTTGGCTCCAACGTGTCCAGCACGATTCGGTTTGCTTCCAGCAGATCGACCACTTGACCGGTGTCCTTCCACCAGCCGTCGATGACCTGCGAGTGAACCTCGTCGCCGGCATCAATCATCCACTGGATCGCGTCGGTGATCTCCAGCTCACCTCGTTCGCTGGGTTTGATGGAGCGAGCCGCCTCCATAATCCGAGACGAGAACATGTACACGCCCACAAGAGCGAGATCACTGGGTGGATCGAGTGGCTTCTCTAGTAACCGCCGCACGTTGCCGACGTCGTCGAGCTCGGCTACACCGAATCGTTCGGGGTCGCGGACTCGGGCAAGCAGGATTTGTGCGGAAGGCCGTCGCGTTGCGAACTGGTGAACGAACTCCTGTATCCCCCCGGCGATCAGATTGTCACCCAGGTACATAACAAAGGGGTCGTCGCCTAGAAACGATTCGGCCGTTAGCACTGCATGGGCTAACCCAAGAGGCGCCGGCTGGTGGATATACGTGACTGAGATGCCAAACCGGGAACCGTCACCGACATAGGCCTCGATCTCGGCATGTGTTTCACCTACGACGATACCAACGTCGCTGATACCCGTCTCCGCGATCGCAGTCAGGCCGAAGTCGAGGATCGGGCGATTACCAACTGGCACGAGCTGTTTGGCGCTCGTGTGAGTGATCGGTCGTAGGCGGGTTCCGGCCCCGCCTGATAGCACAAGTCCTTTGATCCTCGCCTCCCTCCCTCACGATCTCTGTCGAACTCCGTCCGGCAACTGGCCGAAGCCTAAGCTAAGAGAAGCTCACGCTCTGGAACGACAGTCGGGCGTGGACAAGTACCGTACGAGCCTAGAGCGCGAGGTGCTCCCGGTACCAGTCAGCGGTTCGGGCAAGCCCTTCCTTGACGTCAATCGTTGGATTGAAGCCCAGCAGGCGCGTCGCTTTTGAGATGTCGACGCGACTCTTGTAGACCTCTCCTGCGCGACGTGGCTCGAAATGAATTTCGACGTCGGCCTGCACCGCGGCCCGAATGATCTCGGCAATCTCGAGGATCGAGGTCTCGACACTGGTCCCAAGTTGGAACACTTCTCCGGCGACGTCATCCGCGGTCACGCTTCGAAGGATTCCGTCACAGAGATCCTCGACGTAGATGAAGTCGCGCGTCTGAGTACCGTCACCATAGATGTGCAGATCCTCTTGCTTCAGCGCCAGAGTGATGAAGGCCGGAACGGCGTTTTTCGATTTGTGAGCAGAGAGAGGGCCGTAAACGTTCGAGAAGCGCAACGCGACCGTGTTGAGCCCGAACGAGCCTGCGTAGGCCTGGCAGTAGGCCTCCCCTACCAGCTTCCCTGCTCCATATGGCGAAAGCGGTCGAGGAACGATGTTCTCGTGAATTGGCGGGGTCACATCGCCAACCGCGGCTCCCGAAGAGGCGAAAACGAAACGCTCCACTCCCATCTGACGACAGCCCTCCAGAACCCGGAAGGTAGTCATGGCGTTGCCCTCGAAATCGCGCACCGGATTCTCCAATGAGGGGGCCACACCCGTCTCGCTAGCCAGGTGGACGACGGCATCGATATCCTTCAGCACCTCTTTCAGCACGGCGGGATCCGCTACATCACCCTGGTGCACGTCCGCCAGCCCCTCGACCATCTCGGGCTTCCCTGTCCGCATGTCGTCCACGATCCGCACGGACCAATCCGTCCGATCTCGGAGTAGCCTTGCCAGGTTGGCGCCTATGAAGCCGCAACCCCCCGTAATCAACACACTCTGGACGTCACTCATATAGATTCATCTCCTAGCAACTATTCGTCAGGGAGCAGATCCGCGCGACCTTCTCCCGTGGAGGACAAATGATCGTTCTGCGTTTTCTAGGCTTCGCCGTCGCCGCGATGCTGGTCATCCTAGCGGCGCGGGGCTTCAGCCGGCGCTCCCTGCGACTGCCGGACGCCCTCATCATGGCTGGCATCGGCCTGGCCCTGGGGTTCGTCGCAGTCGCCCCAAGCTCGGTCGACCCGGTGCTGAGAGAGCTGGGGTTTCCGCCTGGCGACGCCCGCCGCGTCATCGGCGTCCTCGTTCTCTCCAACATCCTGGTGTTCATTCTGCTCCTACGAGCTTTCGCAGGTACCGACAGACTCGAGCGGACCCTTGGCGACCTCGCCGATCGTCTTGCAGCGCGTAAGTTCGGCGAAGAGTTCGGCCCAGAGGTAAACCCCAAGGGCACGGGCAAGCTTGCCGTCGTGATCCCTGCGCTCAACGAGGCAACGAGCCTCCCGGACGTCCTCGCCGAAGTTCCTCATGAGGTTCATGGTCTCGAGGTCGAATGCGTTGTGGTGTCCGACGGCTCGACCGATGAGACCGAGAGCGTCGCGCGCAAGCATGGGGCGTTCGTTGTGCGTCGGGATCTCCGGCGCGGACAAGGGGCCGCTGTTGCTCTCGGCTATCGCATTGCTCTGCTACGGGGAGCCAGTGTCGTAGCCACTCTGGACGCCGACGGGCAGTACGACCCGCTCGAGTTGCCTCAGCTCGTCAAACCGATCCTAGATGGCGAGGCCGATGTAGTGCACGGGTCCCGCATCCTGGGCAACTACGAAAGTCCCATCAAGGGGCGCCAGCAAGGCGTGAAGCTCTTCGCGTGGATCACCTCGGTGCTCGCACGGAGGCCGATCACGGATCCCGCAAGTGGTTTTCGTGCCTTCACACCAGAAGCTTTGAGGGAACTCCGCTTCCGCGAAAACCAATTCCATGCCAGCGAGGTAACCGTCGCAGCAGCGAAGCTCGGGATGAGAGTTCGAGAGGTGCCCTGCACCTTCCGGGAAAGGGCTGCGGGCACCACCAAGAAGCCCCCGTTTTTCAAGTATGGCTTCGGCTACACACGCTCATTGCTGCGCACCTGGCTCGGATAGGCGAGCTTTCTCTGGAAGGAACCGCCGCCTCAGAACCGTGAACCCGAGCGCGCCCGCCACCCCCGCCAGCGGGATAGCCGCAAGTACATAGCGGAAGTGATACACCGCCAGCATGGTGGGTCCAATCAGAAGAAACAGAGCCCCGAGCGAGAAGAGCCAGCATTCCGGCCCGAGGGAGCGGCCCTCGATCTCCAATCGCCGGGCGAGTAGTCCACCGGCCAATCCGGCGATCAACAGCAGCGCTAGGAGCGGACCGTACGTATAGACGACGTTCTGATACGACCGAAGAAACGCCGCGACGTCCTCGTTGATGGTGAATTCGGTTGAGATCCCACTTTCGGGGGGTGGCGCCCCGCGGTTCTCGCGCACGAACGGGTGTGGATCCGCTTCCTCGAGAGTTCGAACAAAACGCCAGCGCTTGACGTTTGGTTCCTGGGACTCCGGATCCTTGGGCTCGAAGTAACGAGCGAAGTCCGAGAGGACGGCGCCCGCGTAGGCATCGGGTTTCGCCAGGATCATTCGACGAGAGAAACGAAGAAGCTTGGAATTTCCCTGAGGATCCTCCTGCACCTCTTTGATCGGAAGCCCAGAAGTGAAGAGCCCCTTTGTTTCGGAATCGATCGGCCCGGTGGGACAGTACTCCTGCAGTTCCTCAGGAACCTCGACCTCGTCGCAGTCGGCAAACTCCACAACCCGCCCGTACAGGAAGAGACCGTTGCTGTTGGTAACTCCGAAGGAGCCTCCCGTCTGCGACGAGAAATAGAGGCCGTAGGCAGCAAGGGGTATCGCAAAGCCCGCGATGAGGGCAACGGCTCTGGCAGCACCATAGCGCCGGAGGAGCACGTACAGAAATGCAGGTACGAGAATCACGGCCCCCACAAAGCGCAACAACATACCGAGTCCGATCATGAAGCCGCTCGCCCCCACCCCCAATACGGACGGCCGATGTGGATAGGCGATCAGCATCAGGGCGGTCGCAACGAAAAGATTGAAGAAGGCTTCTGTGAGCAAGTAGTGCTCGATGTTGATCATGTAGCCGTCGAGTAGCACCGGGACCGTACCGAGTGCCGCAACCACCGCCGAAACACCGAGTCGTCGCATGAGCATGTAGAACATGACCGCAACGGCGAGGCCCGCAAGGTGCTGGACAAGTGAAAGTAGTTGAAGGTTTCCCAACTCGGCGAGCGGTTTGATGAGCATCGGATAAAGCGAGGGTCTAAACCCCGAAACATCCATGCGAAGCGCAAGGGAAAGGTAGGTGTAGGTGTCGCGCTGAAGCATCAAGATGGGCTGGTACCCAACCATCGCAACGATTCTGAGGATCGCACCAAGCGACAGAACTACGAGAAACGGCCAGTGGCTCGTCACGCCACGCCGGATAGAAACTAAGGTTTCTCTCGGTCCCGCGTCGGTGTGGTGATCGTCGCTCGTCGGTCGACCCTCGACGGATTCTGTCCGAGACATCCGGCGATCATACGGAGAATTCAGGTTCGTCTAGATGAACTTGCTCTTCGCGCGCCCGCCGTCCCAGCGAACGTCCGGCATGAAGACATCCCTGTGCATCTCGATGCGGTCGGAATACTTCTGGAGGTCCTCGAGCATGAATGTGATCTCGGTCTCGACGGTATGGGTGGGCTTGTAACCAAGGTTCAGCAGGTTGTGATGATCGGGCTCGTAGAAGTGATCCTCGAGCTCCGTGCGTGGATTTTCGACGCTGCGAACCTCGACCTCCATTCCCAGGCCCGCCGCCGCCCTCTGTACCTTGAGCGCTAGCTGCGTCAGGTTGTACACCTCTTCAAATTGGTTGAAGACGCGGTACTCGCCGTGCTCTGGTGGGTTCTCGAGTGCGAGAGTCAGACACTGCATCGAGTCTCGCAACGGCAAGAAGCCTCGCTTCTGCCCACCTTTGCCGAACAGGGTCAGGGGATGCCCGATGACAGCCTGGCAGCTGAACCGGTTGATCGCCGTGCCGAAGCACTGATCGAAGTCAAGGCGTGTGAGAAGCCGCTCGTCGTCGTCGCTCTTGTCGATGCGGGTCCCAAAGACAACTCCCTGCATCACGTCGGTCGCAGGCAGACCCCAGATCTTGCTTGCGAACATCACGTGGTTCGAGCCCGACACTTTGCTCCAGTGATAAAAGGAGTTGGCCTGACGTGGAAACGGGAGTTTGTCGGGCCTTCCGCGGTACTCGATCTCGAAGAATCCCTCAGGAATTGCAACGTTCGGTGTTCCGTACTCACCCATGGTGCCAAGCTTCAGCAGGTGCGCCTCCGGGGCCAGGTCGCGCAGTGCGAAGAGCAGGTTGAAGGTCGACCCCACGTTGTTGTTGTGAACCTCGGTGGCATGGTGGACGTCGATCATCGAATAGGGAGCCGAGGGACACTCACCGAGATGCACGACAGCCTCAGGCTCGAATTCACGGAACACTCGCTCCACGATCGAGTAGTCCTTGAGATCTCCCTCCGTGAAGAGCAGCTCGCGACCGAGAGTCTCTTTGAACACATGAAGTCGATCGGTCATCGAAGCGATGGGCAGCGCGCTGTCCGAGCTCATTTCGGCGACCCAGCGGCGGCGTGAGTAATCATCGATGCCCGCGATCTCATGTCCGCGAGCGGCGAGATGTCGTGCGAGCGACCAGCCAAGATAGCCGTCCACTCCGCAGATCAGAACCCTCATGTCGTCAATTCCCTTTCATCAGCCTTGACCGCGAGTGCAGCGCCAGTCGAGTCTTTCGACGAAATTGGCCAGCACCCGCGAAAGGCGCCGCAACGATACACGCCGGCCACAGGCGGGCACGCCGCCTTAGTTGTTGGGTCCGTCGCCCGGGGCCTCCCTGAGGCGTCGCTCGAGGTCGGCGATCTCCTTGTCGAAATCCGCATCCGGCCCCCTGGCTCTGCGTTGCTCGAAGTCCCTCATCCGTTTCGGATAGCCGATGACCTGAGCGTCGTAAACGGGGATGCCGTGGCGTTCGCAGAACTTGCGGCCCTGCTGAGGGTCGCGGACGGGCGCCCTGGCGTGGTCACCATCGCGGTCGACGAGTAGCAGCGTTGTCGGATTGGTCGTGGTTCGAGGCTCGATATAGCCTTCCACTCCCCTGTGTCCCGCCACCCACTCGTTCAGGGTCCGGAGCTCGGGGCCCCTTTTCTTATTGAAGAGATTGCGCCACTTGTCGCCGATTCCCAACGGATTCGTCGTCTCCTATCCCTTTCGGGATTTCACCTCTTCGATCAGCTGAGGCAGAATCTTCAGTGCATCTCCCACGATACCTAGGTCTGCGATCTGAAAGATGGGCGCTTCCTCGTCTTTGTTGACTGCAACAATCTTCTTCGCACCCTTCATTCCAACGAGGTGCTGGGTGGCACCCGAGATACCGAACGCGATATAGACGTTCGGCTTGACGGTCGTCCCGGTTTGACCGATTTGCATGGCGTAGGGCACCCATCCGGAATCGACAACCGCGCGCGTAGCCCCGACGGCGGTGTTGCCGATCGTCGAAGCGAGCTGATCGAGCAGTTCGAAGTTTCCTGGGTCCTGGAGACCCCGGCCGCCGGATATGACAACAGGCGCCTCCTCGAGCTTGGGGCCCGTGGTCGCCTCCTCGTGTCGCTCGAGCCGCTTGGCCTTCTTGAGCTCGTCCCCGATGGCCACCTCGACTGGGACGATCTCAGCCTGGCCCCCGGACGGGGATGCCTCGAATGACTTGGGCCTGACGAGCACTAGCTTGGGCGAGCCCTCGAGCTTGACGTCGACCAGCGTGGTGCCACCGAACATCGCGTGTTGAGCGGTGTTGAGGTCTTGGATGGCGCTCACGTTGCTCATGAGGGTCGATCCGGTCTTCGCGCTCAGCCTGCCGGCGATGTCACGCGAGTCGTAGTTGGCAGCGAAAAGCACCAACTCTGGCGAGTGTTCCTGGACCAGTTGGTAGAGCGCCTCGGTCGCTGGCTGCGCGACGAAGTCACCGTAGACATCGTCGTCACTAGCGAAGACCCTCGAGGCACCATGCTCGCCAAGCGGACCGGCCGCCTCGGTCGCCCCAGGTCCCAGCGCCACCGCCTCGACCTCGGCCCCCTCGAGGTCGCGCGCGCGCGTGAGGATCTCGAGGGCGGTGGAATCGACCTTGCCGTTGTGAACCTCTGCGAAAATCCAAACCTTTGCCACGTCAGATTTCCTCCTTAGCGATCGTCGAGACGATCACTAGATCACCTTCGCTTCCTTGAGGAAGTCGGCGATGCGGGCAGCGCCCGAACCATCGTCCTCGACCACCTCGCCAGCCTTACGCTCTTCGGCCCTGCCGACGTTGGACACGCTCTGATTGACGGTCACGTCGTCACTCGACAGATCGAGGTCCGCAAGCGACCACTGCTCGACAGGCTTTTTCTTCGCGGCCATGATCCCTTTGAAGCTCGCGTAGCGGGGTTCGTTTACTCCCGCGGTTACCGAGATAAGTGCGGGCAGCGGCGACTCCACGATGTGGTAGCCCTCGGCCGTCTGACGGTTCACCTTGATCGAACCCTCGGCCCCCTCGAGACTCTTGACGAAAGTGAGCTGAGGCAGCCCGAGGAACTCCGCGAGGCTCGACGGCATCGTCCCGGTGTACCCGTCGGTCGATTCGACGCCCGCGATCACGAGGTCGAAATCGCCGGCTTTGGTGATGGCAGCCGCGAGCACTCGGGCGGTCGTCAGCGCATCGGCGCCGCGCAAGGCGTCGTCGGTCACGAGCACGCCCTTGTCGGCCCCCATCGACAGACCCCTGCGCACCGCCTCCAGAGCGGAGGCCGGACCCATCGAGACGAGTGTTACCTCTCCCCCGTGGGCCTCCTTCAGCTGCAGTCCTGCCTCCACTCCGAACTCATCGCCCGGGTCGAGGACGCCCTGCACGCCCTCGCGCTTAAGGCGCTCGCCGTCGAGTTCGCCGGGGAGGTTCGGATCCGGGATGTGTTTCACGCACACCGCGATGTTCAAGATGCCTTCCTTTCCATTTTCTGACTGACTTCCCGCCTAGAAAGTGCTTGCAATAGCAAGCACTCTACCCGAAGGGCTCGAGGATGATGCAGGTGAATTCAGTCCGGGCGGGGCCTCAGGATGCAGAACTCGTTGCCCTCTGGGTCTGCAAGGACCGTCCAAGTGACCTCAGGATCGTCCGCCTGCCCGATGTCGACGTGCGTGGCACCGAGGGACAGAGCGCGTTCGACCTCCGCTTCCTGGTCGCTCGGACTCAAGTCGAAGTGAATCCGGTTCTTGACGGACTTGGTGTCGGCGTTCTTCCCGAAGAGGACCTCGGGGCCGCTTTCGTCCGGCTTCTGGATCGCCACTTCCTCCGGAGAGTCGTAGACGACTTTGTAGCCGAGCAAGGCGCCCCAGAACTCCGCAAGGCGGCGAGGGTCGGCCGCGTCAACCGTTACCGCGTGCAACTCGCTTGTCACTGAATCTCCTATCTGCGCCGGACGTCACCTTGGCCGCTTTGGGCGACCGACCTTCTCACGAAACCATTGCCGCGTGTACTTTCTGCCGCTTCCTCCGAACTCGGCTCTGCGTGCGAGACGCTTGGCCATCAAACTGAAGATCGAGATGTGAAAAGGCCACAGACCCCACCAGTAAAGGCGACCGAGAAGTCCCCGGGGACGGAAGTAGGCGGTCTGCCGTAGCTCTGACCCAGGATCCGCATCGACAACCCTGAACTCGACCCAGGCTTCACCTGGGACCTTCATCTCGGCCTTGAGCAGCAATCTGTCGGGCCCGGTGTCCTCCACCGTCCACCAGTCGACCCTCTGCCCCACGCGCAACGGACCCTCGGGTCGTTCCCAACGCAGTCCCGCGCCACCGACCGCGTCGTCGATTCGCGCTCGGATCCACCATGCCCATCTGAGCGGGTACCAGCCTGCGTTGCCGCCGATGCCGGCTATCTCCCGACCAAGCCTCTCCTCCTCGACCCCCGAGACAGCGCGCCGCGTATCGAACAACATCCCGTCGAGTGAGCCGGGAGGAGGTTTCAGCTCCGGATCGGCCGGCGTATCGAGGAACCCGATCTGGCGGCGCATCGCCTGCTCGACCGCCTCTCTGTAGCCGACGGGTTCAATCTCGGGCCAGATTCTCTTCGCCGAGTCGTCCTCGACGACGACCTCGTTTCGCAGCCCGTCGATCAACGGCTGCGAGATGGACGACTTCACGGGGGTGACGAGGTTGACCCAGTACGAGCTGAGCCGGGGCGTCAGCACGGGAACGCCGATGATGACGCGCCTCAAGCCGCGCACGGACGCATACTCGAGGATCATCTGTTTGTAGGTCAGTGCGTCGCGACCCCCGACTTCGACAACGTGATTGCGTTCCAAGTCGGCAGTGGCTCCGGCCATCAAATAGCTCGTCAGATCCCACTCCCCGATCGGCTGGATGCGTGTCGCGAGCCAACGGGGGGCGATCATCACCGGCAGTCTCTCGGTCAGGTGGCGCAACATCTCGAACGCAACCGAACCCGAGCCGATCACGATCGCAGCGCGAAACTCCAATACCGGGACCGTTCCCTCGGCGAGGATGCGGCCGACCTCGTGGCGCGATTCGAGATGTTGAGACAGCGTGTCGTCGTGCGAGCCCAGGCCTCCGAGATAGACGATCCGTTTCACCTCCGCGGCCGCCGCGGCACGCGCGAAGTTCTCGGCAGCCTTCTTGTCCATGCCGGCGAAGCCCTTCGAGCCCATCGAGTGCACCAGGTAGTAGGCGACATCGATGTCAGTCAGCACTTTCTCGAGAGAGGACTCGTCCTGCAGATCGGAAGGAATCGCCTCCACACCGGGATGCCTTCTGCCAATATCGTCGGGCTTGCGCGATGTCGCGCGCACGGAACAACCCGCCTCTACCAGGCGGGGCAGGAGGCGCGACGCGATGTAGCCAGTCGCTCCGGTGACGAGGATCCGTAAATTGCTCGTGCCGTTCATCTCAGTGGCCTGTGAACTTTGCCTTTCCAGGCCCCTTCTCGGCAAACGATTCCATCCCGATTCTTTGATCCTCAGTCGAGAACAACGATGCGAACGCCTGGCGTTCGAGCAGCAGGCCCGTGGCCATGTCCACCTCTACGCCGGCCTGGATGACCTGCTTCGCCGCCATCAGCGCCACCGCCGGTCCTGCGGCATAGCCTGCCGCGACCTCGAGCGCCCGCTCGTAGACCCTGTCCGGAGCGACGACCTCGTTGACCAGGCCAATGGCGAGGGCCTCCTCCGCGGCGACGAAACGTCCGGAGTAGATGAGCTCCTTGGCCCGTCCCACTCCGACGAGGCGCGGCAATCTCTGGCTTCCTCCGGCTCCCGGCATGACGCCCAGGAGGATCTCCGGTTGCCCCAGGTTCGAGTCCTCGGCGCAGATGCGCAGGTCACAGGCAAGGGCCAGTTCGCAGCCTCCGCCGAGGGCATACCCGGTAATCGCGGCGATGGTGACCTGCGGCAGTTGCTCGAGCCGCGTGTAGGCGTTTTGGAACTTGCCTATGTAGCGATACATCGTGGGCGTGTCCCGCGACGCCATCTCCTTGATGTCGGCCCCTGCCGCGAAGACTCGCTCGCCGCCCCAGACGACAACAGCTCGCGCGCTCTCGTCCTCGGCGAGGGCGTCAACCGCCTCGCCGATCTCGGTTGCGACCTGCTCGTTGAGAGCATTGACCTTCGGCCTGTCCAACCTGAGAGTGGCAACACCATTGTCGGACACCTCATAGTTCACGAACTCGCCCACGCACGGCCTCCAGAGAATCGTCGATGTGTTCGGACTTAACCTATTTCGTGTGAGAGGTCAGTAGCCCCGCTCAATCCATTCGTCGAGCTGCGGGGCCTCGGCTCCGATAGTTGTGGTGTCCCCGTGCCCGGGATAGACAACGGTCTCGCTCGGCAAGGTGAGCAAGCGGGTGCGTATCGACTGGATGATCGTCGGGAAACTCGAGAACGAGCGCCCGGTCGCTCCGGGGCCGCCCTGGAACAATGTGTCCCCCACGAACACGTTGCCATCCCCGTCGTAGATAGAGACGCCTCCGGGTGTGTGACCGGGAGTGTGCAGAATCTGCAGGCGCGCGCCGCCGACAGTGATGAGCTCTCCGTCCTTGAGGTCCTCGTCCCACCGCCTATCCGGATAGACGTGCTTCCACAGCTGCTCATCCGCAGGATGAAGTGCGACGGGCGCATTTAACTGAGGCTGCAACTCGCCAATCGCGTTGATGTGGTCGTTGTGAGCGTGAGTGCAGAGAATCATCCGCACGCTCCGGCCGCCGACAAGCTCGACGATCGGGTCAGCCTCATGGGCTGCATCGATGACGATGCATTCCTTTGCGTCGCCGACGATCCAGATGTTGTCCTCGACGTCGAAGTCCTCACCGTCGAGACTGAACACTCCCTTGGTGACAACCTTCTCGATCTTCACGATTTCCTTTCTGGCGCGATCGTCGAGACGATCGCTAGAACACAACCACCGAACGCAGCACGTCGCCCTTCTCCATCTTGCCGAAGGCGTCCTCGATCTCGTCGAGCTTGATGCGCTCGCTTACGAACCGGTCGAGATCCAGCCGCCCTTGCAGGTAGAGATCGATGAGCATCGGGAAGTCGCGCGTCGGAAGACAGTCGCCGTACCAAGAAGGCTTGAGCGCACCGCCGCGGCCGAAGAACTCGATCATGGGCAACTCGACTGTCATCGCCGGGTCGGGAACTCCCACCTGGACGAGAGTGCCAGCGAGGTCTCGCGAGAAGAACGCCTGTTTCATCACCTCGGGATGACCAACAGCCTCGATCGCGACGTCGACACCGAAGCCGTTAGTCAGTTCCTTGATTGCTTCTACAGGATCGCTGCTCGACGCATTGACCGTATGTGTCGCGCCGAAGTCCGTCGCCCATTCGAGCTTCCTGTCATCGAGGTCCACACCGATGATCGTGGTCGCGCCGGCGAGCTGGGCTCCGAGGATCGCGGCATCGCCAACACCACCACAACCGAAGACGGCAACAGAATCACCCGGGGCGACGTTGCCCGTGTGGATTGCTGCGCCGATTCCGGCCATGACGCCACAGCCGAGGAGTCCGGCGGCGTCCGGTGGCGCCTTGTCGTTCACCGGCACTGCCTGGCCGGCTGCGACGAGGGACTTCTCGGCAAACGCACCGATGCCGAGCGCGGGACTCAAAGGCGTTCCGTCCTTCAGGGTCATCGGTTGCTCGGCGTTCAGCGAACCGAAGCAGTGCCAGGGCCGGCCCCGCCGGCACGCTCGGCAGTCGCCGCAGGGGGCCCGCCAGTTAAGAATCACGAAATCGCCGGGAGTCACATCGGTCACTCCCTCCCCCACGGACTCGACGACGCCGGCGGCCTCGTGACCCAGCAGGAAGGGGAAGTCGTCGTTGATCGCGCCGACTTTGTAGTGGAGGTCCGTGTGGCACACGCCGCAGGCCTGGATATCGATGATCGCCTCGCCAGGCCCCGGGTCGGGCACCACGATGGTGGTGAGCTCGACCGGCTCGCCCTTGGCGCGTGACACGACTCCCTGGACCTCTTGGGCCACGATTCCCCCTGTCATTGGTTTGAAAGATCGTTCGATAGCGTATGCCACGCAGTAATCGATCAATCAGGAGGAACCTGCGTGCCAGACAAACTGCTCGACCAACTAATCGAATGGCTGCGAATCCCGTCGATCTCCTCGGGTGGAGGCAATCCACAGGACCTGCAAAAAGCGGCCGAATGGGCGCGCAACTACATCACCACCGCGGGTGGAGAGGCGGAGATCGTTGCCACCGACCTGTACCCACTCGTTGTCGGCGAGCTAAAGGCCAACCGTCCGAATGCACCCACCGTCCTGATCTACGGCCACTACGACGTGCAGAGCGCTGACCCGATCGATGAGTGGACGACGCATCCGTTCGAGCCCGAGATTCGAAACGACAGGCTCTACGCGCGCGGCGCGGCCGATGACAAGGGCAACTTCTTCCCATTGCTGTACGTCGCGTGCGAGCTCGCACAGAACGACGAGTTGCCCGTAAACGTGCGCATTCTCGTCGAGGGCGAGGAGGAGGTCGGCGGCGACAGCGTCGGCGACTGGGTCATGGCCGACAAGCGAGGCGCCGATGTCGCGATCGTGTTCGACAGCGGGATGCTCGATGAATCGACGCCCTCCATCACTCTCGGGGTGAGAGGAATGGTTGCAATGTCGGTGGACGTGCGGACCGCCCGAGGCAATCTGCACTCGGGCCTCTACGGCGGCACCGTGCTCAACGCCACCCACGCGCTGAACGAGATGCTCAACGCAGTGTTGCCGGGTCCGGACGGCAAGCTGCGCGAAGAGCTGCGGGTGGGTCTCATCGAGCCCGCGGAGGACGAGCGCAAGGCATGGGCACAATTGCCCAGCGCCGCGGAGTTGTTCGAGCAGGTAGGTGCCACGCCCATCGACGAGCGCTCGGCCGAGAACTACTACGAGCAGAACTGGGCCGACGCCTCGATCGACGTCAACGGAATCGCCGGGGGCGACGCGGTCCAATCGCGCACGATCATCCCCGCAACCGCGAACGCCAAGCTGTCGATGCGTCTGGCCCCCGAACAGAGCGCCGCAGACATGGGTGCTGCGCTCGAAACCTTCATCCGGGAAGCTGCGCCTCCCGGGGCCGATGTGGAAATCACATGGCACGGGAACGACGCGGCGGTCTTCGACCCCGCCGACCCGGCATTGAGGCTCGGCGCCGAGGCACTCACCGAAGCCTGCGGAACGACACCTGCGCTCATCCGTTCCGGGGGCTCGATCCCCGTTCTGACTGCTTTTGCCGAACGGGGAATCCCGACGATCCTCAGCGGTTTCACTCTCGCCGATGACAACTTCCACGCGCCTGACGAGAGCTTCAGGCTCGAGAGCCTTCGCCTCGGCGAGGCATCTGCAAGAGCCCTCTACAAGCACCTCGCGAAACTGGGGGCCTGAAGTCCAACCACCCCACTTCAGCACTGTCGCCAGAGAACAATGAGTGTCGGGTGACACAGTCGCCAGGTTCTCTCCCCAACGCTGAGCCACTTGGGCCGAGGCTTCGGGCGGCAACCCCCGACGACACCGATGCCATCGCGACGGTGTGGCACAGCGGGTGGCCGGAGGGCCATCTGGGGCAGGTTCCCGAGGCGCTCTTATTGCATCGCCGGCTCGTCGATTTCCGTGCGAGGGTTCCGGCCCTTCTCGACCGCACCACTGTGGCTACCATCGGGTCGGACGTGGCCGGCTTCGTCATGGTTCATAACGACGAGCTCGAACAGATCTACGTGGCCGAGGTCGCTCGGGGCAGTGGTGTGGCTGCTGCATTGCTCCGGCATGCCGAGAGCGAGATCGGCGAACGGTTCGATCTGGCATGGCTTGCAGTCGTCGCCGGCAACACCCGCGCCAGGCGCTTCTACGCGCGCAACGGATGGCGAGATGCGGGGATCTTCGAGCATCAGGCTCCAATAGAAGGTGGATCCGTCCCGCTCGCGGCACATCGCTATGAGAAGGACCTTCCTCGGCCTGATTGAGCCACGCGTGAGCGAACGAGGAAGCACGAAAGATTTCAAGAATCTCCGCGAACCGGCCCCAAACGGACCGAAACTTGTCACACCTCCTCACTAGATTGAGGGCATGGTTGAGGTGTCCAACGCGGTGTCCAACGATGGCCTGCACGGTCAGCAGACCGACGCAATCGAGCAGCTCTCGGCACTGAGGGCGACCGTCGATGCCGAGATACTGAAACTCATTCGTGCGGCCGACGAGTCCGGGGTCTGGCAGGTCGACGGCTCGCCCAACCTCGTGGAGTGGGTCACCTGGCGCTGCCGGGTGGCGCGCGCCGAGGCGCGCAAGCTCGTCGAGGTCGCCCAGGCGCTCGCCGAACTGCCTCGGATCGCGGCGGGACTCGACGACGGCTCGTTGAGCTACTCCCAGGTCTGCATCCTGGTCGACTTCGTGGGTCCCGACGGCGACGCCGAATGGGCCGAGCGGGCGCGCGGGATGCACGTCGAACAGCTCAGAGCGTGGCGGCGGGCGGCGCGGCGGGTCACTTCCGAGGAAGCCGACAAGGATCACTCGCGGCGTTCACTCCTGTGGTGGTGGGACCGGGACCAGCGCTTTTTGAACCTCAAGGGGAAACTGCCTGCCGAGCAGGGAGCGGCGGTCGACAAGGCGCTTAGCCGGTTGGTCGAGCAGATCCCCAAGCTGCCCGACGGGACCTACGACAAGGCCGAGCGGCGCGGGGCCGACGCGCTGGTCGAGCTGGCCGCCACCCACATCGCCACGGACGCGGATCCGGACCGGGCCACGATCGTGGTCCACGTCGAGGCCGCCGCGCTGGTGAGCGACGAAGGTGGCGCGGCACTCGAGGGTGGCTGCGAGCTCGCTCCGGAGACGGTTCGCCGCTTGGCCTGCGAGGCCTCGATCCAAGTGGTGACCAGCCAAGACGGGAAGTCGATCGGGGTGGGGCGCAAGACCCGGACTCCGCCGCCCTGGCTCAGGCGGCTGGTGGTCAAGCGAGATGGATTCTGTCGCTTTCCCGGCTGCGAGCGAAGACGACGCCTCCATACGCATCACGTGAGGCACTGGACGCGCGAGGGGCCGACCGATCTCGACAACCTGGTTCTGCTCTGCAGCTTCCATCACCAGTTGGTCCACGAGGGCGGCTGGGACATCCGGGGGAAACCCAGTGGGGAGATGGTCTTCGTGAGACCCGACGGGCGGGACTACGAGGTGCTCAAACCGAGGCTCAGAGACGACATTCGGGAGCGCATCCTGGGGCCGCGCGAGCCCTCGTTCCCTGGAGTACCGAGCGCCCTGGATCTGTGCCTCGAGGCGGCTGGGGTGAGCTAGACAAGCACGGCCACGGTGATTCAATGAAGCTCCGAGCGTTTTGGCTGGGAGGCTGGGAGTGCGAAAGTCGAAGGCCGCTTGTCGGCACCTCTTTGTTCTTCGCGCTTGCTCCCGGTGTCGTTGCCGGCCTGGTCCCCTGGTTGCTTACGGACTGGGAGGTCCGTCGGGGCGATACCTCGTCCTCGCTTCGTTTGCTTGGCTTGTTCCTGCTCGCGGCCGGAGCAGGTGCGCTGGTTGGAGCGTTCGTCCGATTCGTTGTTGAAGGTCTCGGCACGCCCGGCCCCCGTCGCGCCGACCGAGCATCTCGTCGTAGGTGGCCTCTATCGCTACGTACGCAACCCCATGTACCTGGCGGTAGTCGCGACGATTCTCGGACAGGCGATGTTGCTGGGCCAACCGGTGCTTGTGGTCTGGGCGGCTCTGGTCACCGCCGCAGTCGCTTCCTTCGTGCACCTCTACGAGGAGCCAACTCTCAGCCGTCGTTACGGAGCCGAATACGACGAGTACCGCGAGGCCGTTCCGCGCTGGTTGCCGCGGTCTCGACCGTGGACGAAGAAAGAGGACCCGGCTCGACGCTGATGCAGTTCAGTCCGCCGCCGAGCGGGCGCGGTACGCGTGGGTCTCGTAGGGCAACTCGAAGGTCTCTTGTCCTCGCAACGCGGGGTGCGCGTCGCAGAGTCGAGCGACGTCATCGAGCACTTGCTGCTGGGCGTTGCCGGTCAAGGTTGCGACGTTGCTGCGCGACTTGATGTGGGCGAGCAGCATGTCTTTGTCCATCTTCTGGGTGGTGCGCCAGATCTGATGCTCGAAGGGCTCGAAGCCGGGAAACCGGCCGAGCCGCGCACGCGTTTCCATCGAGTTCTCGGGACCTGCGATTCGAGCCAACTCGGCTACCCAATCGATCGACTCATCGCGGACGTTCCAGATGAGGCCGAACCGCCCGGTTGGCGACAGGATCCGGCGGATCTCAGGGACAGATCGCTGCTGATCGAACCAGTGAAAAGCCTGGGCAACCACCACCGCATCCGCCCACCCCGAGCGCACCGGCAGAGACTCAGCGATAGAGCACGCGGCGAGGGCCGAGGGGGCCGCGCGTCTCAGGTGTAGCAGCATCTCGTGCTGAGGCTCGAGTGCGACGACCTCGGTCGCGTAGTCCGACAGCGCTCCCGTCAGCTTTCCGGTTCCCGCTCCGAGATCGACTACCCGGGTCGCCCCGTCCACGAGCCACCGCACCGCTTCCTCCGGATAAAGAGCGCGTCCGCGTTCGTAATCTTGTGCAGTGTCCCCGAACGAACGTGCGCGCGCCCTTCGCGCTTCGCCCAACGGTGCTATCCGTTAAGGATGTGGTCGACGATTGCGTCGCCGACCTCGGTCGTTCGGGCTTTTCCTCCGAGGTCCGGTGTCTTGATGCCCTGGACGAGTGTTGCCTCGATCGCGTCCATCACCCGGTCGCCCAGGTCGGTCATGTCGTAGAAATCGAGCAGCATCTTCGCCGTCCAGATCTGTCCGATCGGATTCGATATGCCCTGGCCCGCGATGTCGGGAGCCGAGCCGTGCACCGGCTCGAACATGGACGGGGCGGTTCGGTCGGGATTGAGATTCGCCGCAGGAGCGACTCCGATGCTGCCCATGATCGCTCCACCGATATCGGTGAGGATGTCGCCGAGCAGGTTCGATGCGACCACGACATCCATCGTGTGCGGACGCGTCACGAAAAAGGCCGCGAGCGCGTCGGCAAGAACCAGCTTCGATTCAATAGAGGGATAGTCCCGGCCGACCTCGTCGAAGACCTCGTCCCAGAACGGCATGCTGTAGACGATGCCGTTCGACTTCGTCGCCCCGAGGACCTCCTTGCGACCCTGAGAGACCGCAAGTTCGAATGCGTACCGCACCGCTCGATCGACACCCATCCGTGAGAAGTAGTTCACTTGCATCGCTGCTTCGAAATCGGTCCCCGAGTGAATGCGACCGCCGACATCCGAGTACTCACCCTCGGAGTTCTCGCGCACGACGAGGAAATCGATGTCTCCGGGCTCCTGGTCGCGCAGAGGGCTCTGCATTCCACGTAGGAGTTTGACCGGCCTGAGATTCACGTATTGCTGAAAATGACGGCGAATGGGAATGAGGAGCCCCCACAAACTGACGTGATCGGGAACTCCTGGCCATCCGACCGCTCCCAACAGGATGGTGTCGAAGTTGCTGAGAGTGTCGAGAGCGTCATCGGGCATCATCGTGCCGTGCTCGAGGTAGTACTTGCAGCTCCATGGAAAGTCCTCGTACTCGAAGGTGAGTCCGCCATGGACCTTCGCCGCGGCTTCCAGCGCTCGGCGCGCCTCCGTGACGACTTCGGAACCCACGCCGTCGCCGGGGATACAGGCGATTCGAATTCGCTCGGTCATCTGCTTCCTCCGCGCTGTATGTGACTCACTGATTGAACAATCCGCCGTTCACGTTCACGGTCTGGCCGGTGATGAAAGCCGCTTCGTCGGAAACGAGAAAGCGAACCGCGGCGGCGACCTCTCGTGGCTTGCCCAGACGGCCGACAGGTATTCGGCGTTCGTCATGGTGCTTCGGCTCGGCTCCGGTCCGCACCGTGTCGATCATTCCCGGTGAAACCGTGTTGACGGTGATGTTCCTCTCGGCGAACTCGAGAGCAAGCGCTTTGGTCAGCCCTACCAGCGCGGCCTTAGCCGTCACGACGTGGGCTCTCTGCACGGCCCCCGTTTGGCCCGACAGTCCCCCGATCATCACGATCCTGCCCCAGCCCGCAGCAAGCATGTCTGGGAGAACCTCTTGACTGCAAACGAAGGCTCCGTCGACGACGATGTCGATGATCTCTCGCCATTCCTCGTGAGAGATCTCTAGGAACGAGGTCTCCGTGCGGCGAGCCGCTGCGTGAATCAGCACGGTCGGAGGGCCCAGATCCGAACGCAATCGATCCACTGCTTCCGCTACTTCGGAATCATCCCGAACGTCGGCGGCAAGGGCCAGCGATCGCCGCCCCTGGGCCCGCAACTCGTCGGCAACACCCTCGGCCGTCTCGAGATCGGAGCGCACCAGGAGACCGACGTCGAGACCGGCCGAGCCCAGCTCGAGCGCGATCGCACGACCGATGTTGCGCCCGCCTCCGGTCACCAGCGCGACTCGCTGCCGGTCTCCCGCTTGCTCGTTCGTGCTCACGGCACCGCCTGATCTGGACTCGAAACGGACAAATGGTCAACGACGTTCGTATGATATGCACACCCGGAGACGACTACCACACGGGAAGGCATTCCACTGTGCAGAACGGCGGACAGAAGACCGTGCAGACATTCGACCGCGCCGTGGCCATCCTCGATGCCTTCACGCCGGACCGGCCCGAGCTGGGAGTGTCCGAGATCGCGCGCATTACGGGGCTCAGCCGCAGCACCGTTCACCGGCTCCTGTCCACTCTTCGCCGCCACGAGCTCGTTCAACAGGTTCCCGGCAGCCGAAATTACGCGCTCGGCCCCCATTTGCTCCGTCTTGCCGAGATCGCCTTCTCGAACGTCAATCTCCAGGATGTCGCGAAGGTGGTCATGACCGAGTTGCGCGACAAGTGCGACGAGACGGTGGGGCTGCACACGCCGCTCGGTCCGTTCACTCGAACGGTTCTCGATCAAGTCGAGAGCCGCCAGCCGCTTCGCCGCACGTACCGCGAGATCGGCGTTCCCATCCCTATCTACCAAGGGGCTCCAGGCAAGGTCATGCTCGCCCATGCGGATGTGGAACTGCAGGAGCGAATCTTGGCCGGGAAGCTCGAAGCGGCGACCAGCCACACCATCACCGACCCGGCCAAACTCCGCAAGGAGTTAGCAAATGCGAAGAAAAACGGCTACGCCTTCTCGTTTCAAGAGCGGATCGAGGGGATCTCGACTGTCGCAGTGCCGATCTCGAACCACACGGGCGCGGTCATCGCCGCCCTGAGTGTGACGGGACCAAGCAGCCGCGTGGGGCGCAAGCGCCTCCTCGAGTTCGTCCCCCTCGCTCAAGAGGCCGCACGGTCCATCTCGGCTCGCCTTGGTTTCACCGGAGACTGACCCCGTTCCAGGCCCATCAATACCCGAACAAACGTTCCCCAAGCCGGACATTTCTTGACGCTACGGGCATTTCGTCCTAACTTGCATGGAGTAGAACGGTGTTCCGCCTAGTGAAACGGGGTAGCAATCCCGTGAGTGCGAACACCCTGGGGGGTCAACGTGTCTGGAACGCAGACGAGATTCCACATCGGAGTGATGCTCGGGGACGATATCGGCCCCGAGATCGTTCCTCAGGCCGTCGCGGTCCTGCGGTCGGCCGCCAGCCGGGAGCCCGGCCTCGAGCTCGAGTTCCACGAGCTTCCCGTGGGCTGGTCCAGCTACCTGGCGAACGGGCACACCCTGCCCGAAGAGACGCTCGGCGCGCTCGGCGAGATGGACGGCTTCATCCTCGGCCCCATAGGGCACGCGGCCTATCCGAAGGGCCGGCCGGAGTGCATCAATCCGCACCCGATCATCCGTAAGCACTTCGACCTCTTCGCAAATCTGCGACCTGCTCGGTCCCGTCCGTCCCTCCCCCATCTCCATTCTGACGTCGACATCCTGGTCGTGCGCGAGAACAACGAGGGGTTTCAACCGGATCGCAACATGATCGCGGGAAGCGGGGAGTTCCAACCGACCGAGGACAGCGCGTTCAGCGTGCGCGTGATCACCAAACGCCAATCCGAGCGAATCGCGCGCGCCGCCTTCGACGCCGCGCGCCGGCGCAACGACAAGATGCTCGTCACAGCCATCCACAAACGAAGCGTGTTCAAGCTGACCGACGGGCTGTTCATGGAAACCGTCGAGAGAGTCGCCGAGGACTACCCAGACGTCGAACTGAACGACCATCAGGTCGATACCGCTGCGCTGCACCTCGTAATGCGCCCGCAGAAATTCGACGTCGTCCTGTGCACGAACATGTTCGGCGACATTCTTTCGGACCTGACGGCCGGTCTTGTAGGGGGCCTAGGACTCGCCGCCGGGCTCAGTGCCGGTGACGACCGTGCGATGGCACAGGCAACCCACGGTTCAGCCCCCGAAATAGCCGGACGGTTGGTTGCCAACCCCTACGCCATGATCCTCTCTGCCCAGATGCTGATCGATTGGCTTTACTCGAAGCACTTAGACCCACGACTCCTGCGAACGGCTCGTCGCATCGACGCGGCCGTCGAACAGGCTCTCGTAGAAGCCAAGTACCTCACTCCCGACGTCGGGGGCACCGCCTCGACCGAGGAGGTCGGCGAAGCCGTCGCCGAGCTGTGCACGACCGTCGAACCAGAGCAGACCACCGAGAAGGGATGACCATGTCTCTCACGCAATACGTCGCAGACTTCGCACGCAACCTCGACTACGACGACATTCCAGAGGGTGTACGGCGGACCGCGATCGAACACATCCTCGACGGTTACGGGCTCGCGCTGAGCGGCAATGCCGAAGAAGGACACGAGATCCTTCGGCGCTACGCACAACGAGTCGGCTGCGCCGCCGAGGTCGTCGTCTTCGGAACACCAATGCGTTCCTCGGCTGAACTCGCTGCGCTGGTCAATGGCCTCTCCATGCATGCGATGGATTACGACGACACGCAGCTTTCGACAAACCCCGCCAGTGTCTACGGACTTCTGACGCATCCAACTACCCCCGTGCTCGGAGCCGTTTCTTCTATCGGGGAGTTGATCGGATCATCCGGGCGCGACCTCCTCACCGCTTACGTGGCCGGAGTCGAAGTGGCCTGCCGGACCTCGGATGCGTCCAACCCACGCCACTACCAGAAGGGCTTTCACTCGACGGGAACCTTCGGAGCGATCGGCGCGGCAGCCGGAGCGGCCAAGCTGCTCGACTTATCGGAGGAGCAGACACTCTTCTGCCTCGGCATTGCTGCAGCTCTGTCTGGTGGGTACCGCGAGAACTTCGGGACCATGACGAAGCCATTGCACGCCGGACAGGCCGCGCAGGCGGGCGTTTTCGCAGCCCGTTTGGCCGCCGACGGATTCACGGCCGCTCGCACCATCCTCGAGGCCAAGCGAGGCATGTACGAGGCGTCAAGCGACGGCTACGAGCCGGCGCGCATCGAGGGCAAGCTCGGCTCGCCCTTCTTCTTCGAGGACCCAGGCGTTTCGATCAAGCCCTACCCCTCGGGATCCCTCTCGCACCCAGGCCAGGACGCGGTGCTGGATCTGGTCCGAGAGCACGACGTTCGTCCCGAGGACGTCGAGGAGGCGGTCGCCGGCACGAACTCCGCGACTACGAACGCTTTGATCTACCCGCTCCCCCAGACCTCGCTCGAAGCGAAGTTCTCCTTCCCGTTCTTTCTTGCCATCGCGATCCTGCGACGCAAGGTCGGCATAGAAGAGTTCACGGACAAGGTGGTGCTCGACCCCGAGGTCCAGGAGCTGATGAAGAAGTGCCGACACGTCGTCGACGAGGAGATCGACGCGCGCGGCTTCGAGCACATGGACACTCGAATCGTCATCAAGCTCAAGGACGGTCGAGTGCTCGAAAAGGTCGAGTCCTTCGCAACAGGCCACCCGAAAAAGCCGATGACGCGCGAGCAACTGGAAGCCAAGTTCTTCGAGTGTGCCGAACTCGCAATCGATCACGACCGAGCCCGGCAGGCCGCAGACGTCATCTGGCGACTGGACGACCTCGAGCACGTGGGAAAACTCCACGAGCTGCTCGCGGTCTGACCGAAGGGAAGCGGCATGAAGAGGTACAGCCTGCATCAGGTCGACATGGGCATTGGAGCGATCTTTGTTGCACTCGCTCTTTTCGTTCTGGTTCAGAGTCTGCAGCTCGACTTTTACGTGGACAGCGTACCGGGGCCGGGATTCTTTCCAACCTTGCTAGCAATAGCCCTTGCGATTGCAGGCTCGATCCTGACCGTTACCAGCTTCGTCGGGCGCAAGGACTCGGAGGAAGAGTTCGAAGCGCCGACACGCGCTCAGGTCAAGCGCTCGCTGAGCGTGTGGCTCGCGGTTCTCGTAGCGGTCCTGCTGGTTCCGGTCCTCGGTTTCATTCTGTCGATGCTTTTTCTGGCAGCGGCTCTCATCCTGGGTCTGGAACGCAAGAGGCACATTGCCGGCATCGCCGCGGTGATTCTCATTCCGTTGCTCGCCTACCTGTTGTTCGTCGTGCTACTCGGAGTCGAATTTCCAACGGGAGTGTTCGGGATCTGATGCGAATGCCATCGGTCGAGCTGGCGCCACCCAACAACCGAGCGTCGAATCTGGGGGACGAACATGTCTGAAGCACTAACCGGACTAATGGATGGCTTCGCGGCCGCCCTCACTCCTACCAATCTCTTCTGGGCGTTCTTCGGCGTAACGGCGGGCACCCTCGTCGGTGTTCTTCCCGGCCTCGGCCCCCCTGCGACGATCGCGATTCTCTTGCCTCTCTCGGTCAACCTCGATCCCGCCACCGGCCTCATCATGATGGCCGGTATCTACTACGGAGCAAAGTACGGAGGGTCGACCACGTCGATCCTCCTAAACATCCCCGGCGAAGATGCTTCGGTCGTTACGGCCATTGACGGATACCAGATGGCCCGGCAGGGCCGAGCCGGGCCCGCACTGGGAATAGCAGCGATCGGATCCTTCATCGCCGGAACCCTCGGTCTGATCGCTCTCACGTTCATGGCGCCCCTGGTGGCTGAACTCGCCGTCATCTTCGGACCGCCGGAGTACGCGAGCCTCATGCTGCTCGGTCTGAGCCTCGTGGTACTGCTGGCCGGCCGATCGAAGATCAAGGCCGTGATCTCGGGTCTGCTCGGTTTCCTGCTCTCGACCATCGGGCTCGATCTCTTTTCGGGATCGACTCGCTTCACGATGGGCCAGGTCGAGCTGTCCAACGGGGTGGAGTTCGTGGCACTGAGCATCGGTCTCTTCGCGCTTGGTGAGGTAATGGTGAACGTCGAGGAGGAGACCGGGCACCAGCTGTTCACGGTCCCGTCGAAGCTCAAAGAGTTGTTCCCGAGCAAGAAGGACTTCAAGGACTCTGCAGGAGCAATCGCCCAGGGATCGGTAGTCGGGTTCTTCCTGGGCGTCCTTCCAGGTGCTGGTTCGACCGTAGCGTCCTTCGTGAGCTATACGCTCGCCAAGCGGTTCTCCCGGCATCCCGAGGAGTTCGGAAAGGGAGCCATTGCCGGAGTCGCCGCTCCCGAGGCCGCAAACAACTCGGCGACCGCGGGTGCCTTCGTGCCGCTGCTGACACTCGGGATTCCCGGTTCTGCAACCACTGCGATCATGCTCGGCGCGCTATTCCTCTACGGCCTTCAGCCGGGTCCGTTGTTCTTCACCGAGAACCCGGACGTCGTGTGGCCGATCATCGCCAGCATGTACATCGGCAACGTCATCCTGGTGATGCTCAACCTCCCACTGGTGCCGGTATTCGCAAGCATCTTGAGGATCCCCTACTACATCATGTATCCGGCGATCGTCATCATCTCCGTCGTCGGGGTGTACAGCATCAACAACTCCATGTTCGACGTCGGGTTGCTGGTCGCTGCGGGGCTTCTCGGTTACGTGATGCGCAAGATCGATCTACCGACGGCTCCACTGGTCCTCGCCTTCGTGCTCGGGCCCCTGTTCGAGCAAGCGGTACGCAGGTCGCTGATCATCTCGCAGGGCGACCTCACGATCTTCTTCACTCGCCCGTGGAGCGTCGTGTTCCTTGTCCTAACGCTGGTGATTGCCATCGGGCCTGCACTGATTCCGCAGTGGCGCAAGGAGCTCGTCACAGCGGATGCAGATGAGTGAGCAAGCGAGGGCAGCGATCAAGCAAAGGGTGAGCCCCATGTCAAGACGACAAGAGAGAACGAGCACCTATCTGGAGGAGGTTCGCATGCGTTACCGACGAGCATTTGCAATGTTGCTGTGCGGGTTGTTGCTCGCGTTCGCCGCCGGCTGCGGTTTGGAGAGAGACTCGGACGGCGATTCCGAAGGAGGCGGAGGAGAGGCCACAGAGCCCTCCGACGTGGAATTCCTGGTACACACGGGGCCGGGCGGTGGAAGCGACATCTTTGCGCGCGACCTCATCTCGATGATGAGAGAAGAAGAGATCATCTCGTCGAACTGGCCGGTTCGGAACGAAGAGGCGGGAGAGGGAGCGGGAGCGATGTCGTACCTGCTCGGGGAGGCCGGCGAAGACAACATCATCTCCGCCATGACAACGACGTGGCTCACCACCCCACTCACCATCGAGGGAGCCGAGACCAAGGTCACCGACTTGACACCCGTCGCAGGACTGATCACCGAGCCCGAGGTGATGGCGGTTGCGGCCGACTCTCCATACAAGTCGCTGAGCGACTTCGTCGATGCCGCAGTAGAGCAACCAGGAGATCTGGTCCAAGCCGGGGGTTCGACCACCGAGGTCGGCGCGCTCAACGGGAAAGCGCTTGCGACTGAGGCGGGAACGGAGTGGCAATTCCTGTCCTTCGAGGAAGTCGGCCAACGCATTGCGGCCCTGTTGAATGGGGATGCCGACATGATGTTCGGAAGCGCGCAGGACTTCACTGCACAGGTCGAGGCGGGCAAGCTCGAGATCATCGCAACCATCAGCCCCGAGCCATCTCCCATTTACCCGGATGCTCCAACGACCGAGGACGAGGGCTTCTCCACCGAGCTGGTGCCCCAGATACGCGGAATCATGGCGCCACCCGAAATGCCGGAGGGTGCTCTTCAGTTCTATCAGGACGCCTTTTCGGAACTGCTCGAGACCGAGACCTGGAAGACCTTTGCCGAGAAGAACGGAGTCGTCACCGAGCTTCGAGTGGGCGATGAGTGGGGCGAGTTCCTGGCGGATCAGGAAGAGCTCGTGCGGGAGAAGCTTGACGAGGTCGGCTTGCTGATCGAAAACTGATCACTTGGGTGCGACCGCAGCTCTATCCGACTTCATAGTCGGTCTCAACACCGAGCGTCTGCCCGAAGCCGTCGTCCATCAGGCGAAGCGCTGCCTGATGGACTGGCTCGGCGTGGCCCTGGCGGGCTCGGCCGATCCTTCCGTCGAGGTGTTTCTCGCCGTGGCAGACGACATCGCCGGGACTCCCCAGGCGACGGTGATCGGCTGCGGCCGCCGCACGGGTCTGCTCCACGCGGCGCTGACCAACGGCTACATGTCTCACGTCCTCGACTACGACGACACGTTCAACCCGGCGCGCACCACGGTGCACGGGAGCGCGCCGGTGTGGCCGGTCGTGATGGGTCTCTCGGAGCGCAATCAAGTTGACGGTGCCAAAGCAATCGCCGCGTTCGTCGCCGGGTTTGAAACCGAGGTCAGGATCGCTCTCGCCGCCGGCCCGGCCCACTACGAGGCAGGCTGGCACGTCACGGGCACCGTCGGACACTTCGGCGCCGCCGCGGCCGCGGCCCGGCTGCTGGATCTGTCGGCCGAGTCCACCGCGAGCGCTCTCGGTGCGGCGGGAACGCAGGCCGCCGGGCTAAAGGGCGTCTACGGCAGCATGGGTAAGGCGCTTCATCCCGGCAAGGCAGCGATGGACGGGTTGCTGGCCGCATTCCTCGCGGCCGAGGGCTTCGACGGTTCGAGCTCGATCCTCGAGGCCAAGCACGGGTTCCTCTCGGTGATGTCGCCTGACCCCGACCCGAGGCTCGCGACTAGTGGGCTCGGCGAGTCCTGGACGCTGCTCGAGGACGGTTTCAAACCCTACGCCTGCGGGTCGCTAACTCACCCGACGATCGAAGCGGTGCTCGATCTGAGGAAAGAGCACGACTTCTCGCCCGAGGACATCTCATCCATCGAGGCAACGGTGAACGACTACGTCTCGTGGGTAACTGCGAAGAACAAACCGGCAACCGGACTGGAGGGGAAGTTCAGCATCTACCACTGTGCCGCGGTAGCTGCAGTGGACGGCGCCGCGAGTGTCCGTCAGTTCACCGATGAGCGAGTGCACGATCCCGTAATCGACGCGATGAGAGGCAAGGTATCGATCGTGGTCGACGACGGACTCGCCAAGGATGCCGCCACCGTAACGGTGAAGTTGGGCGACGGCCGGTCGTTGGTCCGCAGCATCTCGCACAACAAAGGAACGCCGGATCACCCCATGACCGATGACGAAATCGAAGCCAAGTTCCTTGACCTCGCGGCGGAGAGTCTGAGTAACGATGATGCCCGCCGTGTGGCTGAGATGTGCTGGGACCTCGAGCGGCAAGACGATCTCGGAGCCATCGTGAAGCTCTGCGGGGGCCCACCGCGGTGAGCCCAAGGACCGACTACGAATCGATGGCACGGGTTTATGACCGCGGACGTACCTTCTCGCTCGATCAGCTCGCGGAGCTTCGAGTGGTGCTCACCGAATATCTCGAGGGAGAGAATCTTCGAGTTCTCGATCTCGGCTCGGGCACGGGGATCTTCGCGGAGGCGCTGGCTGCCTGGTTCGACGTCAGCGTCGTCGGCGTGGAACCATCAAGAGCCATGCGGCAGAAAGCGCTCGAAAAAGTCGCCGGGCGCGTTTCGTATCTCGGCGGAGAGGCCGAACACATACCTCTCGCGGACCGCACGTGCGACTGCGCGTGGCTCTCGACGGTACTGCACCATGTTCGCGACCGAGCTCGGTGCGCGCGCGAGCTCCGGCGAGTGCTCCAAGCTGGAGGACGAGTTCTCATCCGCAGCGGTTTCGGCGACAGGCTCGATGGCGTCCGCTGGCTCCGCTACTTCCCCTCAGCCCAGAACATCGCGGCCGGCCGCTGGCCCACAGTCGAGTCCACGGCCGAGGTCTTCACCACCGCCGGATTCGAGGTCGAGGCGCTTCACTCGATTCCCGAGATCGTGGCCCCCAATTTGAGTGCCTACTACGAGAGGATCGCGGTACGCGCGAGCTCGACGTTGACCCTCATCGACGACGATGAGTTCGAGCAGGGAATAGAGCGTCTCCGGCTGGAGGCTGCTGCAGCATCCGGCACCGAACCGGTCGTGGATGAGCGCGACCTACTCGTCTTGCGATGAAGCCCCCGAGAGGAGCTCGAATGATCTATGTGACGTCTATTGTCGCGGCAGTCGGCGCTGGACTCCTGCTCGACCGCTTGAACTTTCCCGCCGGAGCGCTCATCGGGGCCATGGTCGCGATCGCGGCGATCAAGCTGCTCGGCCACGAAGCTCCGAACATGCCGGGCGCCCTGCGAGTAGGAGCGCTCATAATCATCGGGTGGGACCTCGGCTCCCGGTTCAACAAGCAGCTGATCGCAACGCTGACCAACAACATCGCCCCCCTCGTTCTGGTAATCGCCTGCTTTCTGATCACCGGTTGGGTGCTGGCTTGGATGCTGTGGAAGTTCGGAGTGATGGATCCCGTCACCGCAGTGCTTGCAACGTCGCCCGGCGGCCTGGTCCAGATGGGGGCACTAACGTCCGAGACACAGGCGAACGCCGCACTGGTAGTGGGGTTTCACCTGTTGCGGATCGTGGCCGTGTTGCTCTCGGCTCCCCTCATAAGCCGACTCGCCTCGAACCAATAGCATGGCTCGATGTCCGAGAGATTCGAGCACCGCCTGCGGTCCGCCCTGAACACGAGGTCTCCTCGCCGCGAGGCGCAAAAGGGGGCCAGAGACGCCGCCGTCTTGATTCCGGTGGTCGAGCGCGATGAGCCCGCGCTCATCTTCACCGTCCGAACGGACACTCTCCCGAGTCACAAGGGCCAGATCTCGTTCCCTGGAGGATCGATCGACCCCGGAGACGTTAGTGCGACCCACACCGCGCTGAGGGAGGCGCACGAGGAGATCGCGCTCGATCCCGATGACGTCGACGTCGTGGGTGAGCTGGACACCTTTCCAACCTTCGTCACGGGTTACAACGTCACGCCGGTAGTCGGTTTCATCGAGAAACGTCCCGAGCTCAGGCCCAACCCAGCCGAGGTCGCGGAGGTTCTCTGGGTGCCGCTGTCCGAGCTCGACGACACGACCCGCGCCGAACCCGGATTCGAGCACGAGGGTCGCAGCTACCCCACCGAGGCCTGGGTTTGGAACGGTCACGTCATCTGGGGAGTGACGGCGCGCATCATCCGGCTGTTCCTGCACCGGTTGTCCGACGCAGGGCTTGCCGCGTCGCCGGGGCCCGATCCATGGCTCGACTGGACTCCCCCACCGATGCCACTGATAGGCGACGAGTGACCCAAACCCCCACTCCCTCGACAGGGGTAAGTCCCTCACCCAGTCCCAGCGTCATTCAAGCACCACCCTCGAGCGGTCTCGAAAGCGCCGGCGCGATCCTGGCGATAGCGCTCGCATTGGCGGCAGGTGTGCTCGGCTATCGGATCATTCGGGGCGGGCGAGGCATCTAAAAGGAGTGGAGATCATGACTACACAGCAAGAGAAAGCCGAGACATTTCGCGCGCTTCACTACCAGACCTTCGTCATCCCCAACCCCTGGGATGCCGGTTCCGCCCGGGTCTTGGCTGCGATGGGATTCAAGGCGCTCGCCACCACCAGCTCGGGCCTAGCGTTCACACTCGGGCGACTGGACGGAAGCGTCACTCTCGATGAGGTGGTCGAGCATGCCGCGGCGCTCGACCGCGTGACGGACCGTCCGCTCTCAGTGGATCTCGAGAACGGCTTCGGGGCCGAGCCCGCCAGCGTGTCTGAGGCCATCACCCGCATCGCGAAGACCGGCGCGGTCGGAGGATCGATCGAGGACTACGACCCCGACGGCTATCTCTACGAACTAGACCTTGCAGTCGAGCGAGTCGTTGCCGCCGTAGAGGCCGCATCGAAGCTGAACTTTCCCTTCACGCTCACGGCCCGGGCCGAGAACCACATTCGCGATAACCCCGATCTCGACGACACGATCAAACGGCTGCAGGCGTTCGACGCCGCGGGGGCCGACGTTCTCTACGCGCCCGGCCTCACCAGCGGCGATGACATCCGCGCGGTTTGCCAAGCGGTGTCCAAGCCGGTCAACGTCCTCGCGCGTCCAGGACTCTCCTTTGCGGACATCGCCGGCGCGGGCGCCCGGCGGATAAGTGTCGGAGGAAGCCTGGCCTGGACGGCCGTGAACGGGTTCGTGCAGGCGGCCGAGGCCATTCGCGACGACGGCGACTTCTCGGCGCTCGGCGTGAAGCTCCCCCTCGGCGAGTGGCTGGCCAACCGGACTTGATGGATCGCTCAATCTGATAACAGGAAGGAGCAGACATGGCCAAGCTCGCTTGGCTCGGACTCGGAGCAATGGGGACACCGATGGCCTCCCTGTTGATCGAAGCCGGCAACGATCTCACCGTATGGAATCGCTCGAGGGCGAAGGCCGAGGCGTTCGAGGGCAGGGCGACGATCGCGGGCACACCCGCCGGCGCGGTTCGAGGAGCCGACGCGACGATCACGATGCTTGCGACGCCCGATGCAGTCGATGAGGTCATCCTCGGGACCGATGGCGCGCTCGCAGGCCTGGACGGTTACGGCACCCTGATCGACATGTCCACGGTGGGCCAGGACTACGTCAAACAACTTCGCTCGCGGCTGCCTGAGGGTGTCGAACTCGTGGACGCGCCCGTGCTGGGCAGCGTGAGCAACGCCAAGGACGGATCGCTCAAGCTGTTCATTGGGGGCACGGACCACGCCTTCGAACGTTGGAGTCGGGTCCTTGAGCCAATCGGCAAGCCGATGCACATGGGCCCCCTTGGCTCGGGTCAGGCGATGAAGTTAGTGGCCAACTCGGCGCTCGCTGGGCTGATGAGCCTCACGGGAGAGACACTCGCGCTCGCCGACGCGCTCGGGCTGGCTCAGGACAACGCGATCGCAGGCTTGCTCGTGTCGCCTTTGGGGCCCGCTATGAAACGCAAGATCGACAAGATCGAGAGCAACAACTACACGCCCAGCTTCAAGCTCGAGCTCATGCTGAAGGACATGCGTCTTGCCGACGAGCACGCGACGAAAAGGAACGTCGATCTGAAGTTGATACCGGGGGCAAAGGAATGGATCGCCCGCGCCTACGAGCGCGGCTTCGGCGGCTACGACTACTCGTCTGTTGTAGCCGCGATCCGAGGCTCCGACGCGACGGGTTAGAAGCGAGGCGGTTCGGTGTAGACGCCCCACTCGTCTTTGAGCGCCTGAGTCATCTCGCCGAGGGTCACGTAGGCCTGCGCTGCTTCGACGAGTACCGGGATGGAGTTCTGGGACTCGTTGTGCGCCATATCCCGCAGTGCCTGAATGGATGCCTGCGCTTTGTCCTCGTCGCGATTGGCCCGAACCTCAGCGACCGCCTTCTTCTGACGCTCCTCCATCTCGGAATCGATCATCAACACGTCCGGCATCTCTTGACGAGTCTGCGTGAAGCGATTGACCCCGACGATGACCTTCTTGCCCTTCTCGAGGAGTTGCTGGTAGTGGAAGGCCGCATCGGCAATCTCCTGTTGGAAGTAGCCCTCCTCGATGCCGGCGAGCATGCCGTCGAGAATTGAGCCGTCGCCCATGGCTTCGATCTTGGCGAAGTACTCCTCGGCCGCGTCCTCGGTCTTGGTCGTCAGCTCCTCGACGAACCACGAGCCTCCGAGAGGATCGATTGTGTTCGCCACGCCGGTCTCGTAAGCGATGACCTGCTGGGTGCGGAGCGCTATCTCCACGGCCTCCTCACTCGGAAGGGCAAGCACCTCGTCGAGCGAGTTGGTGTGCAGGCTCTGCGTTCCACCAAGGACTGCAGCAAGTGCCTCGGTCGCCGTGCGAACGACGTTGTTGTAGGGCTGTTGTGCCGTGAGTGAAACGCCCGCGGTCTGCGTGTGGAATTTGAGCATCCAGGAGCGCTCGACCTTCGCACCGTAGCGCTCCTTGAGCCACCGGGCCCAGATCCTGCGCGCCGCGCGGAACTTGGCGATCTCCTCGAAGAAATCGACATGCGAGTTGAAGAAGAAGCTCAGGCCCGGGGCGAAGCTGTCGATGTCCATGCCCCTTCGAAGTCCAAGCTCGATGTGCGCGAAACCCGAGGCGATCGTGAACGCGAGCTCCTGCACCGCCGTGCTCCCCGCTTCGCGAATGTGATAGCCGGAGATGGACAACGGGTAGTACCTGGGGACCTCTTCAGTGCAGAACTCCATCATGTCGCCGGTCAGGCGGAGATGGGGCTCGGGCGGAAAGAGCCATTCCTTCTGAGCGATGTACTCCTTGAGTATGTCGGTCTGGCAGGTGCCGCCGAGCTTGGAGATGCTCGCACCCTGCTTTATCGCCGCGGCGAGATACATGGCGAAGAGCATGGGGGCCGGGCCGGAGATCGTCATCGAGGTCGTGATCCCCTCGAGATCGATATCGCCGAACAGGATCTCCATGTCAGCGAGGCTGTCGACGGCCACGCCGCAGCGCCCAACCTCACCCTCCGAGTGTGGTTCGTCCGAGTCACGGCCCATCAACGTCGGCATGTCGAACGCGACGCTCAGGCCGGTCTGGCCCTGGTCGATCAGGAACTTGTAACGCTCGTTGGTGTCGTGGGGGCCGCCGAACCCTGCGAACTGCCGCTTGGTCCACAGCCGTCCGCGGTATCCGCTCGGGTAGATGCCCCGTGTGAACGGGTACTCCCCGGGAACCCCGATTTCGGGATCCGGTTGATCCGGGCCGTAGAGAGGCTCCACCTCCACGCTCGAGAGCGTGTCGAAGTCCACGTCATCGCGCATCTTTGCCTTCTCGTACTTCTCGCGCCAGCGTCTTTGCAGGTCATCGGGCATGGAGTGAGTCTAAACCGGGCGCTAACTTGCAAGACTGAGTTCTTTATGGTGGGCGGATGGCAAAGCTGGCAACCCGGCACTGGGGTGAATCTGGGCCCCGAGCCGTCCTCGTCCACGGCATCACGGCGTGGTCGAACACTTGGTGGCGGATCGGACCGGCACTCGCGCAGCGCGGGTGGGCCGTGACCGCCGTGGACCTCAGGGGACATGGACACAGCCCGCGCGCCGGTACGACCGTGCACCTCGAAGAGCTCGGCGCCGATCTGCTCGAAGCCACCGGGACTGGCGTGGAACTGCTCGTCGGTCACTCGCTCGGAGCGATCGCGTGCCTCAGCGCCCTCAATCTGGACCGTTCTCTTGCGGGCTGCGCCGTCATCGAGGAGCCGCCGGGAATGACGACTGTCGACCGGCAGCTGCTGGCCGCGTTGATGACGGCCAATTTCGAGGGAGTCCGCAGTGGATCGCGCCGAATTCGCCGCAAACTGGGCCCGTCAGAACCCCCGATGGCACGAACGCGACGTACAGGAGGCCGTCGAGGGATTGCTTCTGTGCGACGGCGAGGCGCTCGTCAGAGCCACGGCGACGCAGGATCTCAGTTGGGACCTGGCGGGCCTCGTCGCCCCGCTCGAATTGCCGCTCCTGGCTCTGCTTGGCTTAGACGGCTCTGAGTCGTTCGGGGCCGAGGTGGACAGCTCGGCCCTCGTCGGCAAGGAGAGGGCAGATTTCATCGAGGCTCTAGGCGACAACGAGCATCACGTCATCGACGGCGGTCATTCCATCCATCGCTCCCAGCCGGAGATCTGGCTCGAGAAGGTGACGAAGTTCGTGACCTAAGTGACTTGTCCGCCCGTGGGGCGGATACCGGCCTCTCGCTCGGCGAGGCGCAGCGAAGCTCTGCCGAAGCCTAGAGGGTCTCGACTAGCCGGTCGGCGGCCTGATACGGGTTGCATCTCCGCTCGAGTACGTCCTTGGTGAGGCGAGCAAGCTCATCGGCCCCCTCGGTCTCGATTCGAAGCCGGTAGCGCTCGGCGACGATCTCCTTGATCTCGCGTTCGATACGCCTGTGGCGGCGCGCCTCGAGCAGACCCTTTTCCTCCTGGTAGGCGCGGTGTTTTCCGATCGCCGTCCAGAGATCATCGAAGCCCTCGCCTTTGATGGCCACTGTCTGCACGACCTCCGGCTTGCGGTCCGCGTCGGACATGTCGAGCATCTGTTTGATCTCGCGGACCGTGTCGCGCGCGCCGGGACGGTCGGCTTTGTTGACCACGAAGACATCGGCGATCTCCATTAGTCCGGCCTTGGCGGTCTGCACCGCGTCACCCCATCCGGGATTGAGGACCACAAGCGTCGTATCGCAGGCATCGGTGATCTCGACCTCGGCCTGCCCGACCCCTACGGTTTCGATGATGATGATCTCTACGCCCACAGCGTCGAGGACGCGCACCGCTTCCGGTGTTGCCAGCGAGAGACCGCCGAGGTGCCCGCGCGTCGCCATCGAGCGAATGAAAACCTCGGGGTCAAGCGCGTGGTTCTGCATGCGCACGCGGTCGCCGAGCAGGGCCCCGCCAGAGAAGGGACTCGACGGATCGATCGCCAGCACTCCGACGCTTCGCTCGTCCGCCCTTATACGCGCAACGAGGCGCTCGGTGAGGGTGGACTTGCCCGACCCCGGAGCTCCTGTGATGCCGATCGTGTAGGCGCGACCAGTGTGAGGGTAGAGCTCGTGCATCACCTCGGCGAGGTCCTCTCCTCCGTCCTCGACGAGAGAGATGAGTCGTGCGATGGCGCGCCGCTCGCCCTGCTGGGCGCGTGCGACTAGGTCTGGGACGCGACCCAACCGGGCCCCCTAGCTCTCGATTGCGACGACTTCGGTGACGCCTTCGACGCGCTCTTTGAGAAGGCGCTCGACCCCGTGCTTGAGGGTCACTGGAGAGATGGGGCAACTCTCGCAGGTTCCGAAGAGGCGCACCGTCACGGTGCCTCCTTCGACCCCTTCGAGCGTTATGTCTCCGCCATCCATCTGGATCGCCGGCCGGATCAGCTCCAAGGCTTCGTTGATTTGCTCTACGACCGTCGCCGTCTTGCTCACCTCTTCATCGTAACCTTTACAGCAAACACCCCGGCGGCTGCGAAAACGAGTGCGATCAGCAACAAACCCCATGGGGCGGCCGGTTCATCGGGGTCACCAGAGACCGTTTCGACACCCCTTTCGCTCGTCGGAGCCTCCGAATCGGTGCGTTCGGTTACGGAGATCTGGACCGGCTCGGTACGTTTCGTCGAGAGCCCCGACGAGGCCTCCACGTGGACCTCGTATCGTCCAGGCCGGAGCGGTGCGAGCCATGGGACACGTCTTCGGCCGGCGTTCTGAACCGTCCCGGCATCCTTCAGAGGATCCGTGGGGGTGTCCCCTCCGGCGGTCACAGGAACGACCCTTGCGGGCCGGGAGAGGGCTACGGTCAGCCAGGCGGCCTCGCCCGCGGGGATCTCGTTGGGGGAATCGAGCAGACGGACGCTGAGAGGCTTGTCGCTTCCGGCCGGAGGAGTCACGGACATCGCTCCGGTCCCGTTGTAGCGGACGGTCCACGTGCCGACCGACGCGTCGATCAGGGTTCTGCCGCCCTCCCCGATCAGCTCGAGGGCTCCGGTAAGCCGCAGGGATCTCGTCCCCCACGCGATGCCGACGTCGAGGGGGCCGGGGTCGCGCACCTCGCCAAGCGAAACCCCGGTGTAGTAGTGATCGAGGATCTGCTGGTACGAGGCTCCCCTCGTCGCCAGGCCGTGAGCTCCCCACTGTGACATCCCGACACCATGCCCCCAGCCGCGTCCCCTCACCCGGATCACACCATCTTGCGTGCCGATGCTGAGGCGGTTCGAGGGGAACGTCTCGGGAAGCCTGCCCGAGGAAGTGAAAGCGAACGACGGATACTTGCCGGGAAAGGCCGCCGGTGCGTGTTCCCGCACGATCACCCTCAATTCCTCAGCAGTCATACGAAGCTTGAGCTTTGTGCCGAGCAGAACGACATCGGGATAGTGAAGTCCCTCGCGCGACGCGACAGTCTGCGCGCCCTGGAGCCGCCCCTGAGCCGGACTCCAACTCCCTGACCGCTCGAGAATCTGCTGCAGATCATCGGGCGTGAACTCAACACTCCACCTGTCGAGAGGGGACGCCTCTTCCGTCGTGCTCGACACGCCCTTCAGGTAGGGAAAAGATCCCTCGCTCGGGAAGATTTGCTCGTTGTCGAAGGTCTGGCCCCCGGAGACAGAGTGATAGCGGGCGAGGATCGGCCGTCCTTCGTACAGGACCGCCTCGCCCGCGGTGGCGCGGACCGCGTTCGCCCACCTCTGGCCGTCCGACTGCTGCAGGATCTCGGCCCCCGAGAAGACCTGACACTCGACCGTGGCGCAGATGTCGAAACCGTAGGTCGCCGCAGCTCCAGCGGGACCTCCGGCGAGCGTGTTGAGCGCGTAGGTGCGTGCGGCGACCGCTTGAGCCTTAAGTGCCTCGTCCGGCCAGTCGGGAGGGACCTCGGCAAGTCCCAACAGGTACCGCTCGAGCGGCAGGCGATTGGCGACGACGATGCCATCGGAGGCCGCGGTCAGCTTCACCCCGCCGAGATACGAGCCGAGCCCTGCGATCGCCGTCGGCTGACCGCCCACGGGCAGCAGGCGCACCGTGCCGCGCACGAGCCGGGTCGTCGTCTCCTTCTTTGTCTGTGCAGTGGACGTCGTGAGCGGACTCGCGACCACCAGAGCCACGAGCATCAGCGCAAAGGTACGAAACAGACCCCGCATAAGAACATTGTGGCCGCCTTGGCGGCCTAGGCGGACTCTAGGGAGATGTCGGCTCCCAGGCCGGTGAGCTTGTCGACGAAACGCTCGTAGCCGCGCTCGATATGTCCTGCGTCATAGACCCTTGTCTGACCGTCGGCGCAGAGACCGCCCACAACCAGAGCTGCCCCCGCGCGGATATCTGGTGAACGCACGGGGGCTCCGGACAACTGCTCGACGCCACGGATGACTGCGTGATGGCCCTCGACTCTGATATGCGCGCCCATCCGGTTGAGCTCGTCGACGAACAGGAACCTGGCTTCGAAGACGTTCTCTGTCAGAATCGACGAGCCCCGAGCCTGGCTCAGCAGAACCATCATCGGAGGCTGAAGGTCGGTGGGGAATCCGGGGAACGGCAAGGTGACCAGATCGAGCGTGGTCGGTCGCCGGTCCATGCGGACGCGAACCCGTCCCTCGCCTCTCGTGACCTCGGCCCCCGCATCTTCGAGCTTGAGCAGCGGCAGCTCGAGATGCGACGGCTCGCAATCGACCAACGTGATGTCTCCGCGCGTGGCTACCGCGGCAATTGCGTACGTTCCAGCTTCGACTCGGTCAGGCACGATCGTGTGTTTGACCGAATGAAGTTCGTCGACACCGTCCACGGTAATCGTCGGTGTTCCCACTCCACCGATGCGAGCGCCCGCCTTGTTGAGGAAGGCGCACAGATCCTGGATCTCTGGCTCTCGGGCTGCGTTCTCGATCACCGATCTGCCCTCGGCCAGCACGGCCGCCATCAGGATGTTCTCGGTTGCTCCTACGGAGGGGAACTCCAGCAGCGTGTTGACCCCCTGCAGCCGGCCGCAATAACCCTCGACGTAGCCGTGCTCGGTGGTGAACTTCGCTCCCATCCGTTCGAGACCCAGCAGATGCATGTCGATCGGACGTGATCCGATCGCGTCCCCGCCCGGCATGGCGACTCGTGCATGACCAAGCCGCGCAAGAAGGGGGCCGAGCACCTGAATCGAGGCGCGCATCTTCGTGACCAGCTCGTAGGGAGCTTCCTCGGAAATCTCCCCGGACGAATCGATGACAAGGCTTCCGTCCTCGCGCTGAACCGTGACGCCGAGCCGGCGAAGCACATCCGACATCAGCTCGACATCTGTGATCTGAGGCACGCGCTCGAGCACGACCACATCGGGAACCATGAGCGCGGCCGCCATGAGCTTGAGCGTTGAGTTCTTGGCCCCGCTGATTCGAACCTCGCCCTCGAGGCGGCTGGGGCCCTGGACTACATAGGACTTCACAATGTCAGTCTAGTGCTGCGGCCTTGAAGCTCCCGAATATGCGCCAGGAACAAACGTGAGCGTGAGGCTATCGCCTGCGGCCCGAGCTTCTCCGAGCCGTTGACTTCTTGCGAGCCGTGCTCTTCCTCCCTGTTGCCTTCTTGCGACCTGTTGCCTTCTTGCGGCCTGTTGCCTTCTTACGGCCTGTTGCCTTCTTACGGCCTGTTGCCTTCTTACGGCCTGTTGCCTTCTTGCGGCCTGTTGCCTTCTTACGGCCTGTTGCCTTCTTGCGGCCTGTTGCCTTCTTACGGCCTGTTGCCTTCTTACGGCCTGTTGCCTTCTTACGGCCTGTTGCCTTCTTACGGCCTGTTGCCTTCTTACGGCCTGTTGCCTTCTTACGGCCTGTTGCCTTCTTACGGCCTGTTGCCTTCTTGCGGCCTGTTGCCTTCTTGCGGCTTGCGGTCTTCTTGCGAGCCGTGCTTTTCTTCCGGCTTCGGTCTTCTTGCGGGCCGTTTTCTTCGCGGCGGTCGTCTTCTTTCGGACTGTCTTCTTCGCGGCGGTCGTCTTCTTTCGCACCGCGCGCTTCTTCTGGCCCGTCCTGCGGTTGGCTGTCTTCTTCACTTCCGCGACGGACTCCTTGATTTCCTCGGTGACGGGTCCGGCCTCAGGACGGGTCACCTCGGCCACGACTCCGACGGTCCCCGCAGCGGCACGCCGAGCACCTGCGATCAAGCCCTCATCACCGGGAGGAGGAGCGACTACTCCCGAAACGATGTCTTCTGCTTCCGCGACGTTCTCTCGGGCTCTCTCGATGAGGCCCGGACTCTCTTGATTCCGATCTTCCTCGGCCATGCATCCTCCTCGTCTAGTCCAGCGCGACTTTGCTTCAAATTTCTATGTTCCACATTTCTATCTATCTGCATTCCCACGCAATCCACCAACGAAAAACATCGCAGGACGTGGGATCAATGACAAGAGCACGACACTTGTCCGCGAAGACTTCGGTTAGAAGCCCGACCCCGGATCGATGTCAAGACGTGCTTCGATCAGCCACAGGTTGCGGCGCACGCATTCAGGGCAGAGCGATATCTGACGGCCGTTGGTATCGGGCATCTCTTGCCAACCCAGGGGCGCCAACTCTTGACGCCTGGTCGCCGAGGAACCGCAAGAGGAGCAGAAGACGCGGTTTCTCAGGCCCTGTGGTTCCTCCGTCATTGCCCCGTGCGGCTGGTCAATTCTGCGATCCGCGCCCAGACTCGGCCAGCTCAACGCGTGCCATCTCTATTCGCATGCGCGCCTCGGCTCTCTCATCACTCTCCCCGGAGGCCTCTGCACGGGCCTCCTCCAGGCGACGACGTGCCTCGGTTGCGTCGATCTGGCTGAGGTCCTCGGCATCGTCCGCCAGAACTATGACGTGATAGTCGTGACTATCTTCACCCTCATCCGAGCGCGAAGCTTCTAGGAAACCGCCCGCGACGAAAAAGTCGGACCGTTCGTTTGCCGACACGATCGAAACCCGTCCGGGAACGAGCGCCGCAAGGAAAGGGACGTGGCCGAAGAGGATGGCGAACTCGCCCTCCGGCGAGCGAGCGACGACCATCTCCGCTTCGCCGCGCCACACCTCCTCCTCCGCGGACACGATCGACACGTTCATGGGAGTTGCCACTAGTTCGAGAGCTCCTTCGCCTGCTGCTCGGCCTCCGCAATTCCACCGACCATGTAGAAGGCCTGCTCTGGAAGAGTGTCGTACTCACCTTCGGAGATCGCCTTGAAGCTCTGAACCGTCTCCTCAACCGGCACGTACTTCCCCTCGATGCCCGTGAACTGCTCAGCCACGAAGAACGGCTGGCTCAAGAAGCGCTGGATCTTTCGTGCGCGAGCCACCGTGAGCTTGTCCTCCTCGCTGAGCTCGTCGACACCCAGGATGGCAATGATGTCCTGCAGGTCGTTGTAGCGCTGCAGGATCTGCTGGACGCGCATCGCGACGTCATAGTGTTCGTCTCCGACGTAACGGGGGTCGAGGATGCGAGATGTCGAGTCGAGCGGATCGACGGCCGGGTAGATGCCGAGCTCCGAGATCGACCGGCTGAGCACGGTCGTCGCGTCGAGGTGTGCGAACGTGGTGTGAGGCGCCGGGTCGGTGATGTCGTCTGCCGGTACGTAGATGGCCTGCAGCGACGTGATGGAACGGCCCTTCGTCGACGTGATGCGCTCCTGCAACTCACCCATTTCCTCGGCAAGCGTTGGCTGGTAACCAACAGCAGATGGCATACGGCCGAGCAAAGTCGACACCTCAGAACCCGCCTGAACGAAACGGAAAATGTTGTCGATGAACAGCAGGACGTCCTGGTGCTCGACGTCACGGAAGTACTCGGCGACAGTCAAAGCGGAAAGAGCGACTCGAAGACGAACGCCTGGTGGCTCGTCCATCTGCCCGAAGACGAGAGCGGTCTTCTCCAACACACCGGCCTCGGACATCTCGAGCCAGAGGTCGTTGCCCTCGCGCGTGCGCTCACCGACGCCGGCGAACACGGACACACCACCGTGCTGCTCAGCGACGCGGTGAATCATCTCCTGGATCAGCACGGTCTTGCCCACACCGGCTCCGCCGAACATGCCGATCTTCCCGCCCTGCACGTAGGGCTCGAGAAGGTCGATGACCTTGATACCGGTCTCGAACATTTCGGTCTTTGGCTCGAGGTCCTCGAACTTCGGCGCGCTGCGATGGATCGGCCAGCGCACCACGTCGTCGGGAAGCGTCGAGTCGTCCACCGGTTCGCCGAGAACGTTGTACACGTGGCCCAGCACCGGCTTACCGACGGGGACCGAGATTGGAGCCCCGGTGTTGATGACGGTTGTTCCACGGACCAGCCCGTCGATGTTCTTGAGGCACACCGCGCGTACGATCGAGTGGCCCACGTGCTGGCTTACCTCGGCAGTGATGGTGTCAGTCTTTCCGGCAAGAGTCCGCTCGACCGTCAACGCATAATTGATCTCCGGCAGATGTTCGGGTGGGAACTCGACCTCGATGACCGGACCGGTTACCGCGAGAAGCCGGCCCTCGCTCGTCTTTAGCTCGGACAGTCGCTCTTCAGTTGCAGCCATAAATATGTCTCCTACTCTCTGCCTGCAGACGACAGGGCCTCGGCGCCACCGATGACCTCCATGATCTCGGTGGTGATCTCGGCCTGTCTTGCTTGGTTGTAACCCCGGGTCAGATCCTCGATCAGGTCCGCCGCGTTGTCGGTTGCCGCCTTCATCGCTCGGCGCCGAGCGGCATGCTCCGAGGCTGCGGCCTCCAGAAGCCCCTGGAGGATGTTGCCCTCGACGTAACGAGGAACGAGCAACCCCAGGATGTCTTCGGGTGCAGGTTCGTACTCGTAGCTTGGCCCCGCCGTCCGTTGACTGGACTCCTGGGCCATCTCCTCGAGCTCCTCCTGGGGCAGAGGAAGCAGCTGTACGACCGTCGGTCGCTGCGTGAGAGCCGAGTGATACTTCGTGTAAACGAGCCTGACTTCGTCGATGTCACCGTCGCTGAAGGCCTTGGTCACGGCCCGGGCGACATTGCGTCCGTCGTCGATGCCTGGTCGGTCTGAGATTCCCTGCCAGGTGTTGGCTTCGTCGAACTCGTAGCCCCTGAACTTGAAGTACGTGATGGCCTTCTTACCGACGAGGTAGAGCCTGTTCTCGTGACCGTGTTCCTCCATGCCTCGCTCGGCGAACCTCAAGACGTTCGAGTTGTATGCACCCGCAAGCCCTCTGTCCGAGGTCACCACGATCGTGGCAACCGTGTCGACGTCCTCGCGCTCCTTGAGCAGCGGATGATCGACTTGGCCTGCGTTGGCTGCAACCGCGGTCATGAGGCGGCGCATCTCCTCGGCGTAGGGACGCGCGGCCTCGACTCGTTGCTGAGCCTTGACCACACGTGATGATGCGATGAGCTCCATGGCGCTCGTGATCTTCTGCGTCGACTTGACGCTCGAGATCCGGCGCTTGATCGCTCGAAGCTGCTGCGCCATCTACCTGTTGGCCCCCTCGGCGTCCTGCTCCTCGGCGGCGTCCTCATCGGTTCCTGGTTGAGCCGACGCATCAGACTTCTCCGGCGATCCCGCCGAGCCGGCCTCGCCACCCTCCGCCGCAGGCGACTCAGACGTCTCGGGGACGCCCTCTTCAGCGGCAACTGTTTCGACGGTCTCGACATCTTCCGAGTCCAGGTAACTCTGCTTGAACTCGTCTCCGGCCGACTTCAGCTTCTCGGTGGTGTCGTCCTCGAGCTTGCCGGTGTCCCGAATCGTCTCGCCGATCTGGCTGTAGCGGCTTCGCATGAAGTCGAGGAACTTGCGCTCGAAGTCCTGCACCTTCTCGACAGGGAGATCATCGAGGTAGCCGTTCGAAACGGCCCAGATCGACAGCACCTGGTCCTCGACCGTGTAGGGCGTGAACTGCTTCTGCTTCAGGATCTCGACGACGCGGGCACCACGCTCGAGCTGAGCCTGGCTCGCTTTGTCGAGCTCGGAACCGAACTCGGCGAAGGCCTCGAGGGCGCGGTATTGGGCGAGGTCGAGACGTAGACGACCGGCGACGGCCTTCATTGCCTTGATCTGCGCGTTACCGCCGACTCGGGAGACCGAGATTCCCACGTTGATCGCCGGGCGAACGCCGGAGAAGAAGAGGTCCGACTCCAAATAGATCTGCCCGTCGGTGATCGAGATGACGTTCGTCGGGATGTAGGCCGAGACGTCGCCACCTTTGGTCTCGATGATGGGCAGAGCGGTCATTGAACCGCCGCCCCTCTCGTCGTTCAGTTTGGCTGCTCGCTCGAGCAGCCGGCTGTGGAGGTAGAAGACGTCTCCGGGGTAAGCCTCGCGGCCCGGTGGACGACGCAGCAGCAGCGACAGTTGCCTGTAGGCGATGGCCTGCTTGCTCAGGTCGTCATAGATGATCAGAACGTGCTCGCCCTTTTCCATCCAGTGCTGCCCCATGGCGCAGCCAGCGTAGGGAGCGAGGAACTGAAACGCAGCCGGGTCCGAGGCCGCGGCGTTGACGACAGTTGTGTACTCCATTGCGCCCTGCTCCTGGAGCCCGTTCACAACCTCGGCGACAGTGGAGGCCTTTTGTCCGACGGCGACGTAGATGCACTTGACTGCGTTCTCGGTTCCCCAGTTCTCACGCTGGTTCACGATCGCGTCGATAGCAATTGCGGTCTTGCCGGTCTGGCGGTCGCCAATGATGAGCTGACGCTGTCCACGACCGATGGCCGTCATGGCGTCGATGGCCTTGATGCCGGTCTGCAACGGTTCCTTGACCGGTTGCCGTGCGGTCACTCCCGGAGCCTGCACTTCGAGCGGGCGACGGGCCTCCACCTTGATGGGCCCCTTCCCGTCGACCGGGTTACCGAGCCCGTCGACGACGCGGCCCAGCAGACCGTCACCTACTCCGACCGAGAGGATCTCGTGCGTCTGCTTGACCGGGCTTCCCTCTTCGATGTGACTCGCCTCGCCGAGGACGACCGCACCGATCATGTGCTCCTCGAGGTTCATCGCAAGTCCGACGATGCCGCCTTGGAACTCGAGCATCTCGTTGGCCATGACGCCAGGGAGACCGCTGACGCGTGCGATTCCGTCCCCGACCTCGTCGACTCGGCCAACCTCTTCGCGCTCGGTCGACGGCTTGAACCCCTCGACGTGACGCTTCAGCGCGGAGGTGATGTCCTCCGGCCTGATCGTGAGTTCGGCCACTACGCGTTCACCTGCTCTTTCAATTGCTCCAGACGGCGCTTCACGCTGCCGTCGATGACTGTGTCTCCGATTTTCGTAACGATTCCGCCGAGGATCGACGGGTCGACGATTACCTTGACTTCGACCTTCTTCTTGGTCGCCTTGCTCAAGGCCGTGGCGAGCTCCTTCACCTGCTTGTCATCCAGAGGAGCGGCGCTTCGAACCTCCGCGACTACCGCGGCGCGTGCCTCCGCTGCGAGCTCGCTCAGTGACTCGAGAATTTCGGGCAACTGGCGTCCGCGCTCCTGCGCGACGACGAAGACGACCATCCCCAGCGTGTGGGGCGACACCTTGTCCGCCAACAGCTCCTCGACGACCTTGACGCGCTCCGAGAGGTCGACCTTCGGTGCGGACAGAGCCTGCTTGAGCTCGTTGTTCGACTCGAGCAGCTTGCCGAACCGGTAGAGCTCGTCCTCCACACGCTCGATATCACCCTCCGTCTTGACCACGGTGAAGAGGGCCTCCGCGTAACCTCTGATGAGCTCGTCTGAGGCCATTAGTTGTTTCGACCTCCGTCAGGGCTCATCGTCGCGACGTCACGAATGTAGGCGTCGACGAGTTCCTTTTGTGTCGACGCATCGATGGTGCGACCCACGACCTTCTCGGCAAGCTCGATCGACATCTCCGAGATGGTGGTCTGGAGCTCGGACAGGGCGCGGCCTTGCTCTGATTGGATCTGCTCCTGAGCTCGAGCGAGGATTGCCTCGGACTCTTTCTCAGCCTTAGCGACGAGGTCCTTTCGGACCTGTTCCGCTTGCTGGCGAGCTTCCTCGATGATGCGGTTGGCCTCGCTGCGGGACTCTGCCAGTTGGTTCTTGTACTCGTCGCGCGCAGCCTCCGCCTCGACTTTGGCTGCTTCCGCGCCCTCGAGGTCGCTCTGGATCGTGTCCTGACGAACCTTGATCATTTCGCGGATCTTAGGAAACGCGATGCGGTTTAAGACGAAGAAGACGACCGCGAATGCGAGCGCGCCTCCGATGAGTTCGGCCAAAGGCGGCAGTATGAGGTCGAGACCTGTCCTCTCCTCTTCTGCAGCCTGCGCCAGGCTTAATGCAACCAACACGAAATATCAGCCTCCCGCGACTAGATGATGAAGGTGAGGACGAAGGTGATGAAGACCAGGGCCTCGATGAGAGCGAAACCAAGGAACATCGTCGTGCGGGTCTGGGCCGCCGTCTCTGGCTGGCGAGCCATGGCTTGGATCGCGTTCGAGAACACCAACCCGATGCCGACCCCCGCGCCGATCGCGGCGCCGCCGATCGCAACCCCGGCGGCGAGGGTGCTCAACCCGTCACCGGTCGAGATTTGCTCTTGTGCGAGCTCGATCATTCGTCTCCTCCTCTTGCTTGATGTCTCGTGTCTAAGCGGACGCTAGTTCTGTTTCTCTGATTGCTTCTGGCTTCTGAGTCGCTTCTTTCTCGTCGTGCTCCTCTTCCCCATGGCCGTGGATCGACTCTGCGATGTAGAACGCGGTAAGCACCGTAAAGATGTAGGCCTGGATCGAGATCACGAAGAACTCGAACACAATGAGGACCGCCGCAACGAAGAAGGTGAGGACCCCGAGCGGCCACTGGATCGGATCCCCATGAAAGATCAACTCCTCCGTGAACAAGAAGAAGATCGTTAGCAGAACGTGACCTGCGAGCATGTTGGCGAACAGTCGCAGCGTGAGGGTCAGCGGTCGAATGATGAAGACCGAAAGCAACTCGACGACCGCCAGCAGGGGCTTGATCCAGCCGGGCACGCCGGGCGGAAACAGCGTCCCTTTGAGGTAGCCGACGAGCCCCTGCTTCCGAATGCCCACAACGTTGAAGACGACGTAGGTCGTGAGCGCCAGAATTGCCGGTATCGCTAACCGACTCGTGACCGGAAAGTTCACTCCAGGCACGATCTCCATGAGATTCAAGAAGAAGATGAAGAAGAAGAGGGTTGCTAAGAACGGGGTGTACTTGACACCCTCGGGCCCGATGACGTCGATCGCAATCTTGTTGCGAACGAATTGGTAGCCCTCTTCAGCGACGAACTGAATGCCTTTGGGCACCAAAGCCTTTTTGCGAGCCCCCAACAGGAAGAACCCGATGGTTACGGCCCCAGCCAAGAACATCAGCAGCACGACGCGGTTGATTTCGAAGGGTGTGCCTTCGAACGCTATCGGCTCCCAGAGAAAGAGATGGAAGACATCAATCTCCATGCATCAGCTCCTTATCCGTGCTTCTTGCTTGGCATTGGCTCTGGCTTCAAGAACCTGTCGGCGGCTTCCCAGGTCACCAAGATGAGATGGCTGCCGGCAAAGATGATTGCCGTCAATGGGAAGGCAATGAAATCTACTTGTTTGAGAGCGACCAGCGCGCCAATCGTCGCTGCGAAGGCGATGAGGAGTACAAGGACAACGCCCGCCAGGAGAAGATCGGGACGGTTTTCTGCCAAGCCTCCGAGCACACGACCCCCGAACCAGAGATTGACGATCGTCAGCGCGAGGCCCACAACGGCTGCCAGGAACCCCTCGAGGCCCCCAAAAACCGCTGCGATCAGAGCCACGCCGGGAGTCAGCCACAGCCCTCGCCGGACCATGTTTCCCATCATCTCGAGCTCGACGGCGCGATGCTGCTGCAGCGATTCAGTGCTCATGTGGGACGACCCCCTGGTTCTTGTCGTTCTCGGCTACACCCATGTCCGGACTTGCCGAGGCCCGAATAAGACTCAGAACTGCCGGACGCGCTCGGGAGCGGCATCCTAACCCTCTCAGCTGCTTGGCATTCTTGTGAATGTTTTCACAAGGTACCCCATCGGCCCCATATGTTCAACCGGCCGAAACCCATGATTTGATACCCCAAAACTTCACCGCGGAACCCCGCGGGACCGGCTCGGCGGGACCGCACAAAAGGAGGGATCATCGAGAACGTCCCGCTCTCAGCTCGGTTTCGTTCGCTCCTGAATCGCCTTGGTGAGAACCGGGAAGATCGTGTAGAGCACGATCGCGGCAACAGCGATCGGCAGGGCGAAGATGACTTCGGAGCTATCGAGGAACGAGAACGCAAGCCCCGCCCCCGCGGCCAACGCCGACCAGATGTACATGACGATCACGGCCTGGCGATGGCCGTGACCAAGGTCCATCAGCCGGTGATGCAGATGCTCCTTGTCGGCGTGAAAGACGCTTCTTCGTTTCCGCGCTCGGCGAATGATTGCAAATAGCGCGTCGGCCAGGGGGATGGCGATGACGGCCAGTGGGATGAACAAGGGGAAGTACGCCAGGAACACCTGAGAAGTCGGGTTTGCCGCGACTGTCGATACTCCGACTCCCTGCGAACCAATCCCCGCGACGGTGGCGCCCCCCAGGACAAGGCCGAGCAGCATGCTCCCAGAATCACCCATGAAGATCTTCGCCGGAAAGAAGTTGTGACGGAGGAAGCCCAGGGTTACCCCGACGGTGATGATGGCGACGAGTGGTGCAGACGACTGAGAAACAATGAATCCGCCGCTCTCGAGGTTGAAGGTGTAGACGAAGAACGATGCGGCCGCGATCGCAACGATCCCGGCCGCGAGCCCGTCGAGCCCGTCCACGAGGTTGATGGCATTGATCATCGCCACCAGCCAAGTAATGGTGAGCAGCACCGAGACGTCATCGGATAGGGCGAGAACGTCACCGCCGGGCAACAAAAGGAATCGCATCTGGACACCGGAGAGAAAGACGATGCCCGGAGGCGAAGATCTGACCTGCGAGCTTCACCGGAGCAGGAAGATCGTGAAGGTCGTCCACTGCTCCTAGGAAGAAGATGACAAGCGCTCCTGCACCGATGCCGAGCAGTTCGGAGCTGTCCACGAACTTCTCTCTGAACTCCGGCATGAAGAACGCGAGTGCGCCGGCCCCGAGGATCCCGACGGCCATGGCGAGGCCACCGAGAGTGGGTGTCGGATGAGCGTGGACCTTGCGGTCGTTCGGCCGATCGACCGCCCCCATTCGCATCGCGCCCCAGCGCACTATGGGCGTCACCATGAAGGTAATGGTGAGGGCGCAGACGCCAACCACCAGGTAAGGGATCAAGTAGTGAGCTCCTAGTGAACGGCGGGGTGCGCTAGGGCAGACCGCGGAACGTTTGGGTAGGGACGGAAACGGTTGGTCAGGTCCGACACTCCCGCTCGGACCTCGTCGGCAACCGAGGGTGAATCGTCCTTTAACGTTCGAGCGATGAGCCGAGCAACCTCGGCCGTCTCCTCCTCCTTCATCCCACAAGTAGTCATTGCCGGAGTCCCCACCCGAATCCCCGATGCTACGAACGGCTTCTCCGGGTCGTACGGAATCGCATTCTTGTTGACGGTGATCCCGACTGCATCGAGTCGAGCCTCGGCCTCCTTACCGGTGAGCGAAACCGGCCTCAGATCGACGAGCATCAGATGATTGTCGGTGCCGCCGGAAACGATCCTGAGCCCCTCATCGGTGAGCGTCGCCGCCATGGTTCGGGCATTTGCCACGACCTGAGCTGCGTAGTCTTTGAATTCATCGCTGAGCGCCTCTGCAAACGCGACCGCCTTTGCGGCGATGGAGTGCATGAGTGGGCCGCCCTGCCAGCCGGGAAAGACACTCTTGTCGATCGCCTTGGCATGTTCCTCGCGACACATGATCATGGCGCCGCGGGGGCCGCGCAGAGTCTTGTGCGTAGTGCACGTGACGACGTCTGCGTACTCGACCGGATTGTCGTGCGCTCCCCCGGCAACGAGACCCGCGAAGTGGGCCGCGTCGACAATGAAAACCGCTCCGACTTCGTCCGCAATGTCACGGAGCAGTCTTGAAGTCCCAGGGTCTCGAATAGGCGGTCGCTCCTCCGATGATGGCCTTGGGGCGCTCCCGTTTAGCGATGTCTCGCACCTCGTCGTAGTCGATGAGCTCATCGGATTCGCGCACTCCGTAGGAAACAACGTTGAACATCTTGCCCGTGAAGTTCACCGGTGATCCGTGCGTGAGATGCCCTCCGTGAGCAAGCTCCATGCCCATGAAGGTGTCTCCCGGCTCGAGAAACGCAAAGTACGCCGCGGCATTGGCCTGGGCCCCCGCGTGCGGCTGCACGTTCACGTGCTCGGCACCGAAGATCTCCTTGGCCCTCTCGATGGCGAGCTCCTCGACGACGTCGACGAACTCGCAGCCCCCGTAGTAACGCCGGCCCGGGTAGCCCTCAGCGTATTTGTTCGTCAGCGGGGAGCCGAGCGCGGCCAGCACGGCTGGGGATGCGAAGTTCTCGGACGCGATGAGCTCGATCTTTGTGTTCTCCCTGTTGACCTCCGCAAGAATCGCGTCGGCCGCCTGAGGATCGATCTTGGCCACCGCCGCCCAATCAGACCAACCCGGGTCACTCACTTCAGTCCTCACTCTCTTGATTCGCGCTCTCGCTGCATTCCTCGCGTTCTAGATCGGCTATCTGCCCGACGCGTCGGGCATGGCGGCCCCCTTCGAAGTCGGTCGCCAAGAACACGTCTACCACCGCCAGGGCCAGTTCGTCACCGAGCACTCTGCCCCCCAGCGACAGAACGTTAGCGTCGTTGTGCTCACGGGCGAGCCGGGCCATGAACTCACTCGAGCACAGCGCGGCACGTGCTCCGTGGATCTTGTTCGCGGCGATCTGCTCACCCTGACCGCTTCCTCCGAACACAATCCCGAAGTCCGCGTCGCCGGCCACGACCGACCTCGCGGCCGCAGCACAGAAGGCCGGATAGTCGACCGACTCGTCTGAATCGGTCCCGAGGTCGGTCACCTCGTGGCCCGCATCCGCCAGGTGTTTGGCCACGACCGTCTTCAGCTCGTATCCAGCGTGGTCTGACCCAAGGGCGATGCGCACATTCGCATCCTAGGGCAGACGGCAATCGGGGTCGCGGCTCTAGGGGTGGTCAGGCGGGCGGCTCGAGCTCGGACCCGGTCCACAGATCACGTTCGCCAGGTGTGCAATGCCGTCACGTAATTCGGCCACTGTTCGACGGTAGCGGCTCACGTCCATGCCCATCGGGTCGTCGACATCGTGAGCGCGTACCAATTCCGGCCTTCGACCTCCGAGCAGGGCCTCGAGTCGTTGAGCCCCGCCCGGGTCAGCGGCAAGAGGAGTGGCCACCTCAATCGCCCCCAGGTGCTTGAGAAGCACGATCTTTTCCTCCGCGCCTGGAACCATCTGGGTGATCTCTCGTACGTGGACACTCGTCATGGCGACCACGATGTCCGCGGATCTCACTTCGTCGACGTCGATGGAGCGAGCCCGATGGCTACTCAGATCGACGTCGAGCTCCCCGACCGCCTGCACGGCTTCGGGCGTGGCGGGAGATCCGTCTATCCCCCAGGTTCCAGAGGACACCACATCGACGCCCGTGCAGCCACGGCGCCGAAGCTCGTCTCTCAGCAGCACCTCGGCCATCGGGGAGCGACACAGGTTGCCCGTGCAGACGAAGAGAACCTTCATGAGTGGAGCGTTACACGAAATGGAGGCTAGCGATCGTCTCGACGATCGCCGGACGGTGGACGGAGCGATCGGCGGGAACAGCCAGCAGGGCGAGTTAGTCTCGGCACCTGCTCGACGACCCGGAATGGAAATGAGAGGCAGCTAGATGACCGACGCGTGGAACAAGCTCGTAAAGCGGATGGAGGAACTCACCGATCTTTACGGGATCGCCAGCCTGGTCGAGTGGGACCAGGCGGTGCTCATGCCCCTCAAGGGCGGGGCGAGTCGCGCGCGTGCTTCGGCGACGCTCGGCGAGATCATGCACAACCGTCTCACCGACCCAGCAATCGGCGAACTGCTCGGCGAATTAGAGGGCGATGAATCTCTGGACGACATTCGGAAGCGAAGTGTGCAGCTGCTACGCCGCGAGTTCGACCGGGAGACCAAGGTCCCAACCGATCTGGTCCGCGAGCTCACAGAGACGACAAACATCGCCTACCAAGTCTGGACCGAGGCGAGACCCGCATCCGACTTCGCAATGTTCGAGCCTCATCTGAAGAAGGTCGTGGAGCTCAAGAAGCAACAGGCTGACGCCATCGGCTACGAGGTGGAGCGATACGACGCGCTCCTCGACCTTTACGAGCCCGGGATGACCTCTGTCGAAGTCGAGGCGATGTTCGAGGAGCTCGTCGAGGGACTCAGGCCGATCGTCGACGAAGTGCTCGAGGCAAGAAAGCCCGAGCCCGAGTTCCTCTCGCGCAGCTACGAGGTCGACAAACAGCAGCGCTTCAGCCAGTGGCTGACCCGCCATATCGGCTTCGATGCCGAGGCGGGCCGGCTCGACACTTCGCCTCATCCGTTCACAATCATGGTGGGCCAGGGCGACATCCGGCAGACCACCAGGTACAGCGAATCGGATCTCCCCTCCTCCATCTACGCGACTCTGCACGAGACCGGGCACGCGCTCTACGACCAGGGATTCCCCGAGCAGTGGCAGGACCTACCGGTAGGGGGATACGCATCGCTGGGCATGCACGAGTCGCAATCGCGCATGTGGGAGAACCAGGTCGGCCGAAGCCGCGACTTTTCCGCATTCATGCTGCCCGAGTTGAAGAAGCTGTTCGAGACCGAACTCGGCTCGGTCACGCCCGACGAGTTCTTCGAGGGAGTGAACTACCCCGAGCGCTCCATGATTCGAGTCGAGGCCGACGAGCTCACTTACAACCTGCACATCGTGATGCGATTCGAGCTCGAGCTCGCGCTGTTTCGCGACGAGCTCGAGGTCGCCGAACTACCCGAGGCGTGGAACGACAAGATGGAGCAGCATCTGGGAATCCGCCCGGAGAACGACGCCGACGGAGTGCTCCAGGACATGCATTGGGCAGGTGGGATGCAGGGGTACTTCCCGACCTACTCCCTTGGAACGATCTACTCGGCCGCACTTTTCGACAAGGCAAAGAAGGATCTCGGCGGGTTCGACGAAAGATTCCGCAAGGGTGAGACTTCGCAGTTGCTCGAGTGGTTGCGAACCAACATTCACAGCAAGGGTCACATGCTCGACGCCAAGGATCTGGCAACGAAGGTCCTGGGCGAACAGCCAACCGCAAAACCCTTGCTCGACTACCTCAAGGGCAAGTACTCGGACATCTACTCGATCACGTTCTGAACCTGCTCGAGGGATACCGAGCCCTCGCGCAGCAGCTGCACCTCACCGACGAGCGATACGACGCTTGACGGCTCGTCCGAGCATGGGCCCCCGTCGAGATAGACCGCAACGCGGTCTCCCAGCGCAGAGCGCGCTTCGTCCACATTCATCGCGGGGGGATCACCCGAGAGATTCGCGCTGGTGACGGCCAGCGGGCCCGTCCGTTCCAGCAATCGTCGTGCCACCTCGTTTCGAGTCACACGCACGGCGATGGTCTCCTCATTCCCTCCAAGGTCGTAGGGCCAATCGGGCTGGCGAGGAAGCACAATCGAAAGGGGGCCGGGCCACAGGGCCGCAGCGACGGCGCGTGCCCGCTCATCGAAGACGACGACGTCGTAAAGGTCTTCTGCGTTCGCGGCAAGCACTGGTATCGGCTTGTCCATCGGGCGACCCTTGGCCTCGAAGATTCCCGCGACTCCTCCGTGCGAACGTGGCAGTGCCCCGATCCCATAGATCGTGTCGGTCGGCAGGACGACCAGGAGGCCCCTTCTGACGGCCGCCGATGCAGCCTCGAACTCGTCGCTCATTGCTCCGGCTTGCGTCCCTCGACAATGCGGTCCCATCCGGCCAGGTCTCTGTGGACACCCGAATGGATGAAGCCGGCACCTTCGAACAATTTGACAACGGCCTCCGATTGTCCGTGGCCGATCTCGCACACCAGCCAACCGCCGGGTCGCAGCCACGGCAGGGCCTCGCTCACAAGGGTGGTAACGATGCGAAGGCCATCGCGCCCTCCGAACACCGCGTGGTCGGGCTCGTGCTCGAGCACGTCTTGTCCCACGAGATGGGTTTCGGTTTCCGATACGTAGGGTGGATTGGCCACGATGACGTCGAAGTCACCGCGCATCGAACCGGGAAGAGGCTCGAACAGGCTCCCTCGTAGAACCTCGACGTCGAGGTCGAGCCGCGCCCTGTTGTCGCGCGCGTAGCGCAGTGCCTCCTCGGAATCGTCCGTCGCCCAGACGCGCGCGTCCGGACGCTCGTGCCTGATCGCCAATGCGATCGCGCCCGAACCCGTGCCCACGTCGACAACGGCTCCATCTTGGGGCAGACGATCCAGAGCTCGCTCGACGAGCACCTCGGTCTCGGGGCGAGGAACGAGCACACCCGGTCCCACGGTCAGCTCGAGGTGCCGAAAGGCTGCTGTTCCGATCACGTACTGAAGCGGCTCTCCTTTCGCGCGCCGTCCGGCAAGCTCCAAAGCGATGCGCTCGACCTGGTCCCCCGGGGCGCGGCGCTCGGCCGCCTCCAGCAACCAGTCGGCCTCGCGGGGTCCGACGTCGACCTCGGCCGTCGCCAGAAGATCAGCTATTCGGGAGCGCAACTCAGGCCGGGACGTCACTGGCCCTTAGAGACGCGGTGAGCGCATCGATGAACTCGTCGAGGTCCCCGTTGAGGATCTCGCTCAGTCGATATGACGTCATCCCGATGCGATGGTCGGTCACGCGATTCTCGTGGAAGTTGTAGGTCCGGATCTTTTCGGAGCGGTCCGCGGTGCGAACCTGAGCCTGCCGAGCCTCCGCCTGTGCAGCAGCCGCTTTGTCCTGCTCCGCCTGGAGCAGGCGCGCCCGCAGGATCCGCAGAGCCTTGGCCTTGTTCTGGAGTTGTGACTTCTCGTCCTGACACGCAACCTCGATGCCCGATGGGAGATGCTTGATGCGAACCGCAGAGTCGGTTGTGTTCACGCTCTGTCCTCCCGGTCCGCTGGACCGAAACACATCGATCTTGAGGTCCTTCGGATCGATCTGAACGTCGACTTCCTCGGCCTCCGGCAGGACGACCACTCCCACAGTCGAGGTATGGATGCGGCCTGAGGACTCGGTTGTCGGGACCCGCTGAACCCGGTGCGTGCCTCCCTCGAACTTCAGCCGGCTGTATGCCCCCTTGCCTTTAACGGCGAACGTGCTCTCTTTGAAGCCACCGATTCCTGACTCGCTCGACGTCAGCACCTCCGTCTTGTAGCGGTGCTCTTCGGCGTAACGCTGATACATCCGAAACAACTCGGCGGCGAAGAGTCCGGCCTCGTCTCCTCCGGCACCGGCCCGAATCTCGATGATCACATCGCGTTCGTCGTTCGGGTCCTTGGGCGTCAGGACCTCTATCAACTTCTCACCAAGCTCATCGACCGTCTTCTGGTGTTGGGTCATCTCTTCGAGGAGGTAATCGCGCTCCTCGCCCTTGCTCCCCGACAACATGGCCTTCGCCGACTCGAGATCGTCCGCCGCACGTCTGTAGGACCGCCACATTTCAACGGTCTCGCGAAGCTCCGAGTGCTCCTTACCGAGGCTCCTGAGCTCGTCCGGCCACGCGTCGGCAAGCGATCGCTCGACCTCCTCGAAGCGACTCTCGATCTCCTTCAGTTTTGTTTCTGGTAACTGCAACTTCTCTCCTTAGAAAAGGATGTTCATCGAGCTCACAACACGAATTCCAAGCTCTCGGTCGCCGTCTATCTCGACTAGTCCGACGCGGATGGTTCGCTCCGGTGGCCAGCGGCCACAAGTCAGGCATACGAACGTCTCGAGGTCCATCACCAAGCGGACGTCCACCTCGGCAGGGACGGAATCCAGTATCGCTGCCCTGCCATCTTCCACCCGAATGGCGCGGTCCCCATCATCTACCCCGCCGATGTTCCACGCTACGACCGAACCCTCAGGCGCGCCTGCATCCTTGCCGATCACCTTGGGCATTCCCAGCAGTAGCCGCTCGAAGACGTAGTCGGGGATCATCCCGCCAAGGTGCCCGCGCTGACCGGTTGCTCGCCGGATGTCCTGCTCGTGAACCCAAGTGTCGACGATCCGAAACGCCATCAGTTCCTTAACCGTGCCCTCGCCTGTGGGAGTCCACGTCGGCTGTGAGAAGTCGGTGTCCGACATGCCATCGAGTACTCGCTGTCTCTCATGAGTGACCGCTCGAAACTCGGCAAGAACGTCCTCGGGCTCGAGGGTACGACGGCTATCTACCTCGGCTTCATTTCTCTCGCCGAGAGGATTCTTGATGTGGTCGGCGGGCGGTGGGTTGTGGTCTACAGGCGAGTGACCGAGTAACCAGCGCTCGATTCCGACGAGATGGCTCAGCTGATCCTTGACGGTCCAGCCCGGACAATCGGTATCCGCGCGCCACTGCTCACCGTTGAGTGACTCGCATAGGGAGCTCAAGATGCTCCACTCCTCGCGCAGCATGGCCACGCATTCGTAGCCGGAGGTCATGACGCCATAGTACGACCGAGCTGTCGAGCTGCTCAGGAGACCGGAGCCTCTGGGCCTTCCTCCGCCTTATCGGGTGAGTCGATGTCGGCGGCGACGGCCTGCATCGCTACGATCGCGACCTCGATCTGATCGAGCGTCGGGGGCTTCGTGGTGATGCGTTGAAGCGCCAACCCGGGAAGCATCGAGATCTTGAAGAACAGCGAGTCCTCGTTGCGACTCGCAAGCTTGATGGCCTCATAGGAGAAGCCGGCAAGAACTGGAATGGCTGCGATCCTGATCGCGATCCGAGGAAGGAGCCCGGCCCCCATCAGCCCGAGGTCCATGAAGAAGTGGGCCACGATAGTCAGGAACAAAACGATGAAGAGGAAGTTCGTTCCGCAACGAACATGCAGCGTCGAGTACTTACGGTCGATCAGAGCGGGATCGAGCGGGTCACCGTTCTCGTACGCGTAGATCGTCTTGTGCTCGGCGCCGTGATACTGAAAGACCCGTCTGATGTCCTTGAATAGGCTGATAAGGAACAGGTAGCCCACGAACATCCCAAGGCGGAAAGCGCCCTCGATCAGGTTGAACAACAGAGGATGATCGGAGTCGTCGCCGCCGATGAAGTTGTCGACTAGAGCGAGCCCCCAATACCGGAAGTGCAATGAACACGGCCGAGAACAAAACCATGGCCGTGCCGAGTGACCACCCGAGTTGCTTGTCGGTCAGCTCCTCTTCCTCCTCGAGGGAGTGGTTGGCCGAGATCATCAGCGCTTTGATCCCAATTCCAAGCGACTCACCCAACACCCATACGCCGCGCACAAGTGGCCACTTCAGCCATCTGTGACGTTCGGCAACACCGGGAAGAGCGTGTTTCTCGACGGCGATGGTCTTGTCGGGCTTGCGGCAGGCGACCGACCACGAGACCGGGCCTCGCATCATCACGCCCTCGAGCACGGCCTGGCCCCCGATTGAGGGACGGGGCGCGTGTCCTCGCTTGTGGTCGTCACACGATCGGCGTGGTGCGCTACGCGCTCCCTTGAATCCGGCTCAGGGACACGACGCGGACGGTCAGTAGTCTCGTCGGCCATCCGCGTCAACGGTCCCTATTCATCAATTGACGAACGAGCTAGCCGGCATCGCTTGATTCGGGTGCCTCCGGTGCTGCCGGGGTCTCCGGGGTCTCCGGGGAGGCCGGCTCTGCTGCGGGAGCTGTTGTCGCCTGGTGGCGCTTCGCGTACTTCCGATTGAAGCGCTCGACCCTGCCCCCGGTGTCAACGAGCTTCTGCTTGCCCGTGTAGAAGGGGTGGCACTGGTTGCACAGCTCGACGTGCAACTCGCCCTTGGTGCTGCGAGTGACAAACGTGTTGCCGCACGAGCAGGTGACCTGGGTCTCGACGTACTCTGGGTGAATCTCGGTCTTCATGGTCTGCTCTCTTCCTCTGCGTCTTTCACTTTCATCTCATCCTGGCCGTGGGACCCCTCGGAGCCCTTCTCCGCTCGCTGACGGCGCTTGGCTTCGTAGGCAATCGATGCCCTGGCCATCACGTAGAAAGTCAGTATCAGTCCGCCGAGCAGTCCGATAATAGTCAGCCACTCGGGTAAACCCAAACCTAAGAGCACTCTTCGGAACCCGGGCTAGTCGCCCTTGACGGGAACCTTGGCGATCTCACGCAGGAACTGGGCGTTGCTCGCCGTCGACTTCATCTTGTCGATCAGTAGCTCCAACGCCCCACCGCCTTCGAGTCCGTGAAGCACTCGACGGAGCCTCCATACGATCTGAAGCTCCTCAGGCTTGAACAGCAGCTCCTCCTTACGTGTTCCCGACGCCTGGATATCGATGGCGGGGAAGATCCTCTTCTCCGACATCTTGCGATCAAGCTTGAGCTCCCAGTTACCGGTGCCCTTGAACTCCTCGAAGATGACCTCGTCCATGCGGGAGCCGGTCTCGACGAGAGCGGTTGCCAGGACAGTCAGGGACCCACCGTGCTCGATGTTTCGAGCAGCACCGAAGAAGCGCTTCGGCGGATAGAGGGCCGTCGAGTCGACACCACCGGACAGAATGCGGCCGGAGGCGGGCGTCGCCAGGTTGTAGGCACGGCTCAGACGTGTGATTCCGTCGAGCACGACCATGACGTCGCGGCCCATCTCGACGAGTCGCTTGCACCGCTCGAGCGTCAGCTCGGTGACCTGGATGTGATCGTCCGACGGGCGGTCGAAGGTCGAGTAGATGACCTCGGCCCCGTCGACGCTTCTCTGCATGTCGGTGACCTCTTCGGGTCGCTCGTCGACGAGAAGCACGATCAGGTGAACCTCGGGGTTGTTCTTCCGCACGGCGTTGGCGATCTGCTGCAGCACGGTCGTCTTCCCGGCCTTCGGCGGGCTCACGATCATTCCGCGCTGTCCCTTACCGATCGGAGCAACGAGATCGATGATCCGGGCCGTCACGGCGCGCGGGTCGTCGGGGTGCTCGAGCATCAACCGGTCCTGCGGATACAAGCGGAGTCAGATCGCCGAAACGCGGACGATTGTGCGTCCGATCGGGATCCTCTCCGTTGATCTTGTGGATCTTCAGCAGGGCCTGATACTTCTCCGAGTCCTTCGGCGAACGCACCGAGCCGGTGAGCTCGTCTCCCTTGCGCAGGCGAAAGCGCCTGACCTGAGAGGCCGAGACGTAGACATCCTTGTCACCAGGGACGTAGCCGCTCGTGCGAAGAAAGCCGTAGCCCTCGGGGAGGAGATCCAGAATCCCCGTTCGAATCTCGGCGTTTGGATCGTCCTCGGCCTCGAGCTCTTCCCAGCTCTCCTCGCGCATGAAGGGCTGCCCGCCGCCCTCCGCCGCCTCGACGACGCCGGCGACGCCGGCCTGCGCCCTGCGGCTCTGCCTTTTCGCGCGGACGGTTGCGGTTGTCGCGACCCTTCGGCGAACGTCCCCTATTTCGGTCCGAGCGGCCGCCGCCACCCTGGCCAGTGTCCCGCTCGTCGGTTGCACCCTCATCGCGCATTCCGGGTTCCCGGTTGTCGTTCGACCCTCGCTGTCCCTGGCCGTCGTTACTTCCACGACCCTGGCTCTGGTCGCGGGGGCCCGACTTGCTCTGATCGGTCGCGGCCGTTGCGCTCTGATCTCCGCCACTGAGTGGAGGGGCCTGCTCTCGCTTGCGGTCGCTCGACTGCTCCCGGCTCGCGCTAGGCGACTTCGAGCCGTTGCCTTGCTTGGGCGGGCTCGAGGTTCTCGAGCTCCTTTGCCCGTTGGCCGAGGTTGCGATCTTGTCGATGATGTCTGCCTTCTTCAGCCCCGTGACCTTGAGGTCGAGAGACTTGGCAATTTGTTTGAGTTCGGTAACCGCTTTGGATTCGAGTACCGATCGATCCAGTGTGTCAGCCACTTAGGCCTCCTGCATTGATGGAAGTAGCTCACCGAGGTGGGGCATGGCATCTCTCCAGTCATCGGAGAAACGCTTGAACCCCGCGTCGGTCAGCGGATGTTTCACAAGTGATTCAAAAACCTTGAACGGCATCGTTGCGATGTCCGCACCTAATCTGGCTGCTTCTACGACGTGGAGGGGATGACGCAGGCTCGCGGCTAGAACCTTGGTCGTATAACCCTGAACAGCGTAGACCTCGCAGATATCGGACAGAAGCCGAAGGCCGTCCGTTGCAATGTCATCAAGCCTACCTAAGAAAGGAGACACGATGTACGCGCCCGCCTCGGCTGTCAGAATCGCCTGTGTCGCGCTGAAGTTCAGCGTCATGTTCACTTTGATGCCCTCGTCGGATAGGGCGCGCGTTGCGGCAAGTCCATTGGGGGTCGTGGCTATCTTTACCACTGCGTTGTCGGCGATCTGTGCGATCTCTCTGCCCCTGACTAACCAATTTGTCCGTGTCGTCGCCGACCGTCTCGATCGAGACATCGCCATCGACGATGGAACAGATCTCCTTGACTCGCGGCAGGAAGTCCGAGCTCTCTTTGCCTATGAGGGTGGGGTTGGTCGTCACTCCACCGAGTACTCCCCAGCGAACTCCCTCACGGATCTCGTCAAGATTCGCCGTGTCAAGAAACAGCTTCATGTGAACCGCTCCCCTCTCTTTCGCGGTCGATAACGCCGACGGCGCGATTCAACAGACCCTCGTCGTCGGCTTCGGCATCGGCCGCAGCCTTGCCCGCCTCGACCGTCTTCAATGCCTGGGCGACGACGTGACTGATCGTCTCAGACAGAGTCCGGTCGAGGTCGTAGTGCGAGATGATCGGCACCCCGCGCATCATTGCTGATGTCACCATGTATTTCTGAATCCTTCTGATTTTCTTGAAGTTAGCGAGATATCTCTGCTCGCTCCTGTGTTTGGTGTCTGTATTCCGTCTGAAGAAATGACTTCGGTGAAGCTTCTCGTCATCGACGCTGATAAGAAGCGAAACCACAACTGCACGGTCGTGATCGATCTCGTCGAGAGATTCGATAAAACCCGGAACGAGGTGTGCTCCCTCCAGAATCAGGTCCGTGCCCTCGGCGATTGCCCGGCTGATCAACGCCTGCGCCCCAACGGCCACAGCCGCCGCCTGCTCGCGGAAGCCGATGATGAGCTTGTCCCCGGAATGCGGAATAGGCTGCCGTACCGCCTTATCGGCTTCAAAGCTCGATGAGTAAAGCGTGGGAAACATCTCGGGCGTGAAGGCGCTTCTCAGAATCTCCCTCACTGCGTCGGTGGATACGACTCTGGTGATCCCGAGACGAGACGCAAGCTGGGTCGCAACCGTCGACTTCCCCACCCCCGTCGCTCCGCCGATCAGAATGATGAGCGGAACATCGAGCTCGGCAACGGACTGCCATTTGATGAAGGCCTCCGCATACTCGTCGCCGGCCTCCCGTCTCAGAACCTTGAGTGTGATGTCGACGAGCTGCTCCTGGCTCACCTGCTCCAGGCCGCCGGCCACCATCTCCTGTTCGATCTTGTTCGCCACCTGGTAGGAGCGTGCCGGCCCGAGGCCCGTCATCATCAATGAGGACGCAGTCAATCCCTTCGAGTACGGGAGCCCGTGCTCGCTTTCCGCGATGACTATTTGCTTGCGTCTTGGTTCCTTCATCACGATCTTTCCTCGTGCCTCGTCGCTCGGTCAGCGACTCAGCGCCTCAAATCGTGCGCCCGCGAGACGCGCCCCCCATTCGATGACGTGGGCAGGGTCGTCACCGTCGATCCCAACCGGAACGTTGTCCATGTAAACGACGTCCAGACCGGCATCGAGAGCTCGCCTGGTTGCCACATCAACAGCCGCCGCCTTGATCTCGCACAACAAAACGTCGGCTTTTCCCGCAATTCCTTCCAGCTCTGCCTGTAGCTTTCCTCTGTTTGATAGCGAGTGAGAGATCCCGACCACCGTGGCTCGGTGCTCGTTTTCCAAGTGCCTGGTTAGAGCCTCTCCCGCCGCGACGGGAGCAGTGGTGGCTACGAAAACATCCGCTCCTTCGATGCTGCGGACAGGGGTAGGCCGAAATACGGTGCGAACCACCTTGAGCGCCTCACCCGTACCGTCCCCGAGACCCGGGTTACGCCATGCTTTATCGAGTACATCGGAGATCGAAGAGATCTGGGAGGGGGACCCGAAGGGGTTCTCACACATTGTAACCACCACGAAGTCCGCAAGCAACATCTTGTAGGGGCCCATATACCCAATCAGGTACTCGAGGGGCACATTTGCGGGAACCACCAGACCGGTTACGTCTGCCCTTGCGGGAGGAATCGAGGCCCCCGAGCCCTCGAGAAGGATGAAATTCCCTTCGAGCTCGTTTGCGAAGGCCACGCCCTCGGGCACGTTCGTAATCTCGACTCCACCGGCCAGCCCACCACCACACCGTCTGCACCCGACGGTTGGCACTCGAGCCAAAAGAGCGTCCTCGATGTAATCGGACGCAGCGTGGCGGCCCGCCTCCGCCAGCTTGATGAGGTCCGAAGGGGTGAGCTCGATCTGATCCCCACGCAGGACCTCGGGCTCCTCGGGGCCCCCCCGACCCATGGCGACGACAATGGGGCTCAGGCTGGAGGCATTTAGCGTCCTGGCCGCATAGCCGGCGATCGCGGTCTTGCCGGTCCGCTTCCCCGTCCCGATGATCGCCATGGACGGCTTGGTTCGGCGAGCGCGGGGCGGCGAGGGGGCCAGAAGCGGAAGTCGGCGCCCCGATAGGGCACTTCGTGCCACAGGGCCACCGCGGCCATCTCGAGGCGGCGACGATTGTCGAGCACCGGCTCATCGGAGAGGTCGAGAATCAACTCCGGCTTCAGGTCGATGATGGCCTGGGCGAGGGTCGCCCTCGGGTCGGCGGATGCACGCACCTTGGTGTTTCCGATCGAGGTGATCCCCTCAGGGCCGATCTTCTCGGTTCCGCCGGCCATGACCGCACCCAGAATCTCGTGGCCGGCCGCCCTATATGCCTCGAGGGCCCCTTCCACTACGGGTGGGTAGTGCTCTCCGTCGATTACGACAACGCAGCGAATTGGGATTTCCTTCCCACAGAAAAAGTTAGGACGCCTTTGAGATGGGGACAACAAGAAGCTAAGTGTAGTTATTCGTCAGGGGGTCCAGATGTTCGGCAACAAGAAAGACGACGTTCGCGCGCGTGCGGTAAACGAGGAACGGATGCCGCTCGCGAGGGGCGGGGTGTCGTTCGGAGCGATCTTTACGGGAGTCGTCGTGGCTTTCGGCGCGCTCACCCTCTTGCTCGCTCTGGCCGGCGGCATATTGGCTGCCACCGACACCATCGATGAGGTCTCGAACGTGTCCGGTGAGGATGCCGTTACGGCGGGCGCCGTAACCGGTGTCGTTCTCGTCATCGCCTGGCTGTTCGCCTACATGTGGGGCGGATACACCGCGGGACGCATGGGCAGGGGTGCCGGCTTCCTCAATGGGTTGCTGGTTCCCATCGTCGCCGTTCTGGTGTTGCTCGCCGTCGGTGCCGTTGCCTCGGCTCTGGGGGCGGAGGCCGAGCTCAACAATCCGCTGGACAACGTGCGCCTGCCGATCGAAAACAGCAACCTGGTGGACATAGGCACCGGGATCGGCATCGCTGTGCTGGTCGCAATGTTCCTTGGTTCCATCATCGGGGGAATGCTCGGAGCGAGATGGCACACCAAGCTGGAACGCCGTGTCGCCGAGAAGCACTTGGGAGCCAGTGAGCAGCCTCACGATGACGTTCGGGCCGCGGAGGAACGTCGCCGCCTATCAGAGCGGGCCGATGAGCGGAGACGAGTCGAGACAACTCAGGCCGCGGCTCCTTCGGGGACGACGACCCAGCCGAACGAACCGGTGGTGAGCCGCTCTACGACGACATCTGCTTCACCGGTGTCCTCTCAGACAAGCACACGCACGGCTGAGGGTCAGACAACGACCGAGAAACCCTCGATGAAAGACAGGTTGACGAGCAACAGCTGAGGGCCAGATTCGCTACGGGACCGTCGTTGCTCCGGATAGCTCCCATTCGCTGACGAAGACTCGCCATCCCGCTTCTCGAGCGCGGCAGACTCTCCGTACCTGTTCGGCGCGGGTCTTGGTCTCGGGGCGCGGGACGACCACCAACAGCGACGGTCCCGCACCCGCGAGCGCGACCGCAAGTCCTGCCTTGCGGAGTTCGGAGTGGACGGCGAAGGTTTCGGGCATCAGCTTCAACCGGTGAGGCTCGTGCAACCGGTCGTTCATTGCCTCCGCAAGCACGTCCGCTCCTGCGCCCTGGGTCATAGCCGCGACCAGAAGCGCTGCGCGTGAGGCCGTGAACTGAGCGTCCGAAAAGGCGACATCGGAGGGCAGCGCCTTGCGTGCCTCCGTTGTCGAATAACCCTCACGCGGGACGGCGACAATGGGCACGAGCCTGTCGGACGGTTCCGTCCGGTAGTGGCGAAGCTCACCGCCCTCACTGGACTTGTAGCAAACCACCAGGCCCCCGAGAAGCGCCGGCAAAATGTTGTCGGGGTGTCCCTCGAGCTCGTTGGCGAGATGCATGGTCTCGATCTGTGACACGGTCCTGTTGGTTAACGAGCGCGCTGCGATGATGCCACCGACCACTGCGGCGGCAGACGAACCGAGGCCGGCGCCCAGTGGAATGGGGTTCTTCACGCGCACGGCATAGCCCGATGGCCGTCTCCCCACGTGATCGAAGAACATGTTCATCGAATGAACCACGAGATTCGTGTCGTCGGCGGGGAGCTGTTCGGCCCCCTCGCCCTCGACCATGATCTCGACGGAATCCCGACGAGGCTCGATATCGATTTCGAGGTGCATGCGGATCGCAACGCCAAGCGCGTCGAAGCCCGGACCTAGATTGGCCACTGTTGCCGGTACTCGAACCTTTACTGATGCGGACATTGTGGCGGCCCCTTAGATCGATCTTCGAAGAAGAATGACATGCTCGCGCGGCCCTTGCAGCCCGGGGTCAAGTCGATAGGTCGACGTTGATCACTTCGATGTCCAGCAGGTAAGCAGCAATCGACAGGCCCAGCGCCACCAGCACCGCTATCAGGCCCAGTAACAAGCCGAAGCGCGCCATTTCGGCTCCAGACATCGCCCCTTCGGACTTCTTGATCTGCCTGTTCGCTGCCCCTCCCATAACGAGCGCAAGCAAACCTGCCAGCGCCGACAGTGGGATAAGCGGAAAGATCATCAAGGCTATTAGCCCCATCGTTAGCGACGCGACCGCAAGTCCATTCGTACGAGGGCGCGCGCCGGCGAAGGTCCCGCTGCGATTGTCGAAGCGGCACATCCGGCAGACGAATGCCTCGCTTGGCATCTCCGTCGCGCAGGCAGGGCAGAAATTGGGTGCGTGCGTCTCCACATAGGTCTCGGGACCACTCGGCGGCGACGAGGGAGGACTCGGCGGGTAGAGCGACGCCGGGGTGGAGGCGATCGAGTCGCCCGGTGGTTGAGGTTCGTTGGTCATCAGTAGTCCGTTTCTAGAAGATGGAACGCAGAGCGTCGATCCCGAATCCGAAGAGCAACAGGCCGCTCCACACCGCGAGCCCGACAGAGCTTAAGACCACGGCCGCAACCGCCAGTTCCCGACCCCCTTCCTTGCCCTCCGAGGCATCGATCGAACGCTTGGCTCGAAGCCCGAAGATGAGGCCTGCGATCGATCCGAGGAAGGGAATGACGAGGAAGCCCAACACCCCGAGCGCAAGCGCAACCAGCGCAATGACGTTCGTCCTCTCCTCGACCTGCCTTGTTCGATCGTTCATCAGTTAAGCCAGATCAAGGTGCTCGAGAATGGAACCGATCTCCGCCGGCACCTTGCGAGGCTGAGGAGCACCCGCTATGGCCCAGTCCGGGTCCTTCAGGCCGTGCCCCGTGAGGACGCAGACGACGGTGGAGCCTCCGGGTACGACTCCAGCCTCCTTCATCTGACGGAGACCCGCGAGGCTCGCGGCCGAGGCGAGCTCCACGAAGATTCCCTCCTGAGCCAACGAACGATAGGCCTCGAGGATCTCCTTGTCGCGCACCGAATCGATCGATCCCCGAGAAGCGGCCGCTGCATCGGTTGCCCCCTTCCAGGAAGCCGGATTGCCGATGCGAATCGCGGTCGCGATCGTCCTGGGATCAGCCACCGCCTCTCCGCGCACTATTGGATTCGCGCCCTCGGCCTGAAACCCGTGCATTCGTGGCAAGGAGTCGATCCATCGCTCGTCGAGCGCCTCGTTGTAGCCCCGCCAGTAGGCGGTGATGTTGCCGGCATTACCCACCGGCATCACGTGGATATCCGGTGTCCGTCCGAGAGCCTCGACGATCTCAAAAGCTGCGGTTTTCTGACCCTCGATGCGAAAGGGATTGACCGAGTTCACGATGGTGACGGGATGGCTCTGAGTCATCTTCTTCGTAAGCTCGAGCGCCACGTCGAAGTTTCCCTCGATCTCGATAACGCGCGCGCCGTGCACCAAGGCTTGCGCGAGCTTGCCCAGAGCGACGTTTCCTTCGGGGATGAGCACGGCGCATACAAGTCCGGCCCGCGCCGCATAGGCCGCCGCCGATGCGCTTGTGTTGCCGGTGGAGGCGCACACGACAGCAGAGGTCTTCTCTTCCAGAGCTTTCGAGATGGCAAGCGTCATACCTCTGTCCTTGAAAGAGCCCGTCGGGTTGAGACCCTCGTATTTGAGCCACACGTCTGCTCCGATCTCGGCAGACAGCCGCTCGGAGTAGACGAGAGGAGTGTCGCCTTCGTCCAGGGTGACGATCGGGGTGTCGTCCGTGACGGGCAGATGCTCTCGCCAGCGATCGATGAGCCCGCGCTTGCCGGCAACGGTAAGCGGGCCAGCGGCGCTCATAGCTCTTCGGTGCCCAGCACACGGAAGCGCGAGTCGATCCCCTTGACCACTTCCATCGCCTCGAGATCCTGAAAGGTCTTACGGTGCTCGCCTTCCGTCCCGGCATGGGTGATTAGAGCGAGAGTCGCTTCGACCCCCGATCCCTCCTGCCGGACGCTGGCTATCGAGACTCCGTGGTCGGCGAACACTCCGGCAACAGCGGAGAGGACTCCGGGCTCATCCCGCACGGAAAGGACCATGTAGTAGCGGACGAGCACGCTATCCAGGGGCATGATGCGGGCGCGCTGTCTGTGGGTCCACCCGATCGACGTTCCTCCGCTGACGATGTGCCGGGCGACCTCGGCGACATCTCCGACGACCGCGGAACCGGTGGGTCCACCTCCTGCGCCGCGTCCGAAGAACATCAACTCGCCCGACTCCTCGCCTTCGACGAAGATCGCATTGAACACATCGCGCACGTTCGCGAGCGGGTGGGTTCGAGGAATCATCGCGGGGTGAACGCGCGCGGCAATGGCTCCGTCTGTGATCTCGGAAACCGACAGCAACTTGATCTCGTAGCCCAAATCGTGCGCCGCCGAGATGTCCTGAGCGCTCACGCGTGCGATGCCCTCACGATGAACATCGCCGGCGACGACCTGAGCGTTGAACGCGATGGACGACAGGATGGCGGTTTTCTGTGCAGCATCGAAGCCTTCGATGTCCGAACTCGGGTCGAGCTCCGTGTATCCCAGCGCCTCGGCCTCACTCAATGCTTCGGCGAACCCCTCGCCCCGTTCTGACATGCGCGTGAGGATGTAGTTCGTGGTGCCGTTGACGATACCCATGACGCGCCGAATGCGATCGCCCGCGAGCGACTCTTTGATCGGCCTGATGATCGGAATGCCGCCTCCGACCGCCGCCTCGAACAGCACATCGACACCTGCGCTCTCCGCGGCCTCCAGGACATCGCGGCCCATGGTCGACATCAGTTCCTTGTTCGCCGTCACTACATGCTTGCCATTCTTGATGGCAGCCAGAATCAGGTCCAACGCGGGTTCGATGCCGCCCATGGCCTCGACGACGATATGGACATCGGGATCTTCTACAACCTCCGTTGGGTCGGTGGTGAATGTTTCGCCGGGAAGAGTTACTACTCGGTCCTTAGTCAGACTGCGAACCGCGATGCGTTTGATCTCGATCCGGGCGCCGCATCTCTCCTCGAGAGAGCGCGCGTGCTCTGCAATGATGCGCGCCGCGGCTCCGCCGACCACTCCGCATCCCAGAAATCCGACCTGTATGGCCTCGCTCACCCCGGACCTGTCCTTTGTCATTCGCACGATTTGCTACCGAACCCCCACAAGAGGGCTAACGCTATCAAGCCAAAATGTGTGTGCAAGAGGAGCGTTTTGGTTGCCTTGATAGGCGTAGGCTCAGACTATGACTTCTGAGGTGGGGGTCAGGGAACGCAAGAAGCAAGCGGCCCGCGCGGCCCTGACCGACGCCGCCCTGAGGTTGTTTCAAGACAATGGTTTCGATGCAACAACTGTTAACGACATCGCTCATCTCGCAAGCATGTCGCCGCGCACCTTCTTTCGGTACTTTGACACCAAGGAAGACGTCGTCTTTCAGGACGCACCTCGACATCTAGAGGCGCTGCGCCGGCTGTTATCCGAACGACCTCCGAGCGAAACGAATGCGGTCGCATTGCGCGCCGCTCTCATAGCCTTCTCCGAGGTGCTCGAAGGGGAGCGCGAGGAACTGCAGCTGCGATCTCAGCTAGCGCGGTCGGCGCGCACACTCGCCGAACGCGCCGCCATCGAGTTGCAGAATTGGCGTCTCGCTTTGACCGAAGAGCTGATGCACCGCCCCGGTGATAGCGACCAAACTCGGTGTCACCTACTTGCGGGCTTCGGCGTGCACGTGCTCGCCGTCGCCATCTCGCTCCGGAGTGACGACGACAGAACGATTCCCGAGCTCACCGCTCATTGCTGGCAGGAGCTCACCGAGGGCGTTCGTCCGACCTAGCTCGCCACTAGACTTCGTATATGCCTGAGCTTCCCGAACTGCAGGCGTTGGTCGAACGTCTGGACGACACTTTGAACGGCAATGCCCTCCGTTCCTTCGACGTTCTGCAGTTCTCCGCACTCAAGACCGTCGAACCAGCTCCCTTTGACCTGGTGGGCAAAGAGCTGGCGTCGGTAAGTCGACGCGGGAAGTATCTGTCGTTTGACTTCGGTGTTGCCCGTGCCCTTATCCACCTATCTCAAAGTGGGCGAGTGGACATCGAGGAACCCGCCAAGAAGACCCGCCCGAAAGGCGCCGTGGCACGGATGACCTTCGAGGGGGAGACTGCGAGCGTCCTAATCAAGGAGTTCGGGACCGAACGCAAGGCCGCCTGCTGGATCGTCGCGCCGGACGCCGAAGGCCCGCTCGCCGGCCTGGGTCCCGAGCCAGACACACCTGAGTTCGAAGCGGTGCTACTCGCAGGTGAGGACAAGCGACAGCTTCACACCTTCCTCCGCGATCAGAGAGTCGTCGCTGGGATCGGCCGTGGATTCGCGGACGACATCCTTCACGCCGCCCAACTCCATCCTTTTGGAGCACTGGCGAAGTTGAGCGACTCGGAGAGACGTCTCCTCTACGACTCCACTGTGGCGGTGTTGCACGAGGCCACCGATCGAGAACGGAAACGCGTCGGTGGACTGCCGGCCAAGATGGGCGACCGCTTCACGATCCACAATCGTCATGGCCAGCCTTGCCCTCGTTGTGGGGACACGATGAGACGCGTGTCGTTCAACTCCCGCGAAGTGACCTACTGCCCCACTTGCCAAACCTCGGGGAAGGATTCTGGCCGACAGACGGATGTCCCGGCTTCTTCGCTAGTCCGCAGCGACCTCGGGCGCTGGCGCGTCCTTGGACCATCTCCGTCCACTCGCCGAGAAGACGACTCCCGCGAGAATCAGCACGACCCCCGAGATCTGAAGCATGGAAGGGGCTTCGTCATAGATGAGTGCGCCGAGACCGAGCGCTCCTACGGGCTGAAGCAGGAGAAGCATGGAGGTAAGCGCCGCCGCGAGGCGAGGGAGTGAGATCGTGATCAGCAACCATCCGATGACCTGAGAGCTGAGCGCCAGGAGACCCAGCCAGCCGTGCGAAGGCCACGACGGAACGGGGTCGAGGTCCCCGATAACGAGCCCGATGACGACGGATCCGAGTGCCGCCGCCAACGTCGCGTCGAATAGCGGCCCCGCCACGCGTCGGAGATCCGATGAGCCGTGTCTAAGGGTGAGTAGGAACCCTGCATAGGCGGTCGATGCCAGCGCGCCGAAGACGACACCGAGAACCGGGTCGTCGCCATACGCTCCCGATCCGATGAACCCGGATATCAGCACGACTCCGATGAGGACGATCGGAAGGGCGATGAGGATGTGACGGTCGAGCCTCTCCTTGAAGATCAGCCAGGCGACGAAACCCACGATGAGGACTTGAAGGTTTCCCAGAACCGTCGCAAGTCCCGCCCCCACCGCGTCGATCGTGTAGTGCCACAGGACCAGGTCGACGGCAAGACACAACCCCGCGATCCCGGCAAACATGCGGTCGTGGCGAGGACGGGGGCCGAGGCGACGGTCCTCGGTGGCGGAAAAGAGCCACAATAGTGGCAGCGCGTAAAGACAGCGGAACACCGCCACAGTCGACGGAGAGGCATCCGCCGCTCGGACGAGAACGCCCGACGTGGCAATGAAAACCGCGCCGGCGACCGCGACGGCCACCGGTCGTTTGGTCAGGACATCGAGTCCGGCGGCCATTCAGTTCGGAAGTGGAGCGTCCAGCTGGAGGATGTCCTCGATGGTCTCCCGCCGCACTATCTCCGTCGCGTTGCCGTCGGCAACCAGGATCACCGGCGGACGCGGCGTTCGGTTGTAGTTGGAGGCCATCGAGTAGTTGTAGGCGCCGGTTGCAGTTACGCACACGAGATCACCCACACTGAGGTTTGCGGGCAACTTCGCATCGTGGATGATCACGTCTCCAGATTCGCAATGCTTGCCTGCGATCGAGATGGCACCGTCATCCTTCGCATCGACACGATTGGCAAGCAGCGCCTCATGGCTCGACCCATAGAGCGCCGGCCTGACGTTGTCGCTCATTCCCCCGTCGACCGACGCGAACTTTCTCCCTCCCGAGCGCTCTTTCACGGTTCCTACCGTGTAAGCGGTCAGACCCGCGGGACCCGCGATGCATCGACCCGGCTCGAGGAAGACATCGGGTTCGTCAAGAGATCGCTTCTTGAACTCTTTCTTTACGTTCTGCACGATCCCCCGAGCGACATCCTGAAGAGGAAGCGGATCCTCCCACTCGACATACTTGATCCCGAACCCGCCGCCCATGTTGACCTCTGTTATGGCCGTGCCGAACTCGTCCAGCACCTGCGCTGCGAAGTCACTGATGCGCTTGATGGCGAGATCGAATCCACCGAGATCGAAGATCTGCGATCCGATGTGTGCGTGAAGTCCCACGAAGGTACAGCCGGGCACCTCTAGCGCACGTCGTACCCCCTCGAGGGCGACACCGTCGGTCAGCGGGAATCCGAACTTGGAGTCTTCCTGACCGGTCCTCACGTACTGATGCGTTTGGGCTTCCACGCCCGGCGTGACTCGCACAAGCAGTTTCGTCGACATCTCCGCGCCGCTGAGTCGCTGGATCTCGTCGAACGAGTCGACGACGATGCGGCCTACCCCAGCGGCGCGCGCAGTCTCGAGCTCGTCCGCAGACTTGTTGTTGCCATGAAAGAGGATCCTTTCACCGGGAAAACCCGCTCGCAGGGCGGTCTCGAGCTCTCCGCCGGTGCAGACATCGATGCCCATTCCCAGTCCGTCGATCAACTGGCACATCGCAATGCAAAGAAACGACTTTCCCGCGTAGAACACGCGCGACGCATCCTCTACCTCGGCGACCACCTTGGCGGCGTTGGACTCGATGGTCGTGCGATCCATCACCATCAATGGAGTTCCGAACCGCTCGACTAGCTTCACCACATCGCAGCCACCGATAACGAGGTGACCGTCAGCCGATCGGGCGGCGGTGGTCGGAAGGATCGAGCGCAGCCGCTCGAAACTCACTTAGGGGGGAGCTCCGCCAGAGTCCCGTTGAACACATGGTGGCACGATCCACCAACGCTCACTTTGCCAGGGGTCGCTTGCATGAGGAGGCGTGACAGACGCCCCATCTCGACCCCCTGGACGATCTCGGCGTCAATCGGCCCGATGCGATCGGCCAGGTACACACCGAGATCAGCCGCTGCCGAACCGGTCGCCGGATCCTCCTCGATGCCCAGTCCAGGAAAAAAGCCCCGCGCTCTGATGCGACCGGCCTGCACGGCGGTGAAGCAATAATAGCCGCCGGGTCGAACGTCCGGAAGGTTGGAGGGGTTTGGTCGTGCCGAACCAAGAGCTTCGAGGTTCCGCACGGGAACCATCAAGTGTCGAAGACCGGTATCGGCGAACGCAGGGCGTAGGAAGCCGGGGCGTCCAAGCTCTCTTGCCTCGAGGCCAACGTCGCCATCCTGAAGCTCCAGCCCGCGCGCCAACCAGATCGAGTAGTCCTGCAGTCTCTCGTCCTCGTCGGGCCCACTCGAACCGGTTCGGACGAACCACACTCTGTCTCCCTCCACTCGGACGCGTGTGTCACCGGCGCGCGAACGTTGGATGAGCTCGTCCGAGCCGAGGAACTTCTGTTGTCGGAGGACCCACGAAGTCCCGAGCGTCGGATGACCGGCAAAATCCACTTCCTCGCTGGGCGTGAAGATCCGAACTTCGTAGAAGTCCCGAGAGTAGGTGGTCACGAAGGTCGTTTCGGAGAGGTTCATCTCGGACGCGATCGCCTGCATTTGACTCGTGGTCAACGTGCCCGCCTCCGGGAAGACGGCAAGCGGGTTTCCCCGATACGCGGCATCGGAGAAAACGTCTACCTGCACGAATCTCATTTACATACGCTCCGGTGCACTAACGCCCAGCAAGCGAAGGCCGTCGGCTAAGACGGTTCTGGTAGCGACGCAGAGAGCCAAGCGCGCATGCGAAAGGCGTTCATCGTCGGTGAGCACCTGGCAGTCCCGATAGAACCCTGAGAATGTCGATGCGAGTTCCTCTACGTAGCGGGCGACTCTCTGCGGAGCACGCCTCTCCGCGGCCTCAAGAACGACCTCTTCATATGAATCCAGCTTCCTCATCAAGGCATCCTCCGAGGGGTGCGTCAGCAATCCGAGAGGAGCGTCGGGAACCGTTGTCTCGATGCCACCGTCCGAAGCTTTTCTCAAGATCGAGGAGATGCGGGCATGCGCGTACTGGACGTAGAACACCGGGTTCTCGGGAGCCTGTTCCTTCGCGAGCGCGATATCGAATTCAAGGGGCGCGTCGATCGATCGAGTCAAGAAAGTGTAGCGAGCGGCGTCGGCTCCCACTTCATCGACAAGCTCATCGAGCCTGACAATGACGCCTGCGCGCTTCGAGGCGCGCACTGCTTCGCCGGCCTCCAACAGGGAAACCATCTGGATGATCTCAACCTCGACGCTCTTACGCTGGAAACCCAGTGCCTCAACCGCTGCCATAAAGCGAGGCACGGAGCCGTGATGATCCGCCCCCCACAAATAGATGAGCGCGTCGAAACCACGCTCGAACTTGTGCCGAACGTATGCGACGTCACCGGCGAAGTACGTTGGCTGCCCGTTCGACCGCACGAGCACCCTGTCCTTGTCATCACCAAGCTCACTCGACTTGAAGAACAGCGCTCCATCGGCTTCGTACGTCCACCCCTCTCGCCGCAGGGTTTCGATGCCCGCCTCCACCGCGCCGGACTCGTAGAGAGAGCTCTCGGCCGTCCAGACGGCTAAGGATGTGCCGAAACGGGCGAGAGAGCCCTTGGCGGACTCGAGCATCTTCGACAAGCCGAGCTCGCGCATAGCACGGTCTCGCTCGGCGGGATCTGCTTTCAGATACTTGTCGCCCACCTCATCGGCGACGCCACGCGCTATCTCGATGACGTAGTCGCCTCGGTAGCCGTCGTCGGGAACGTCGGCCTCCATGCCGAATAGCTGAAGGTAACGGACCGCGATCGAAGCTCCGAAGAGCTCGATCTGGCGACCCATGTCGTTCCAGTAGAACTCACGTGTGACCGAGTAACCCACGGACTCGAGCAGGTTCGACAGTGCGTCTCCGACCGCCGCGTGGCGGCCGCTCACTACGTTGATCGGCCCCGTGGGGTTCGACGACACGTACTCGACATTGATGGATTGGCCCTCACCGGCACGATGTCTCCCGAAGCCGGAGTCCGGTTCCGCGGCCCGGCGAACGACATCGTGGAGCCACGAGGGGGCCAGGTGGAAGTTGAGGAAGCCGGGCCCGGCCACCTCGACTCGATCGATGACATCGTTTGCCGGCAGACGCTCGACGATTGACTCCGCTATCGCGCGCGGGTTGCCCTTGCCCTTGGCGGCGGCCAGAGCAACGTTCGTCGCCCAATCTCCGTGCTCGCGTCGCTTCGGCCGCTCGAACACCACGTCCGGTGCGTTCGCCAGCGAGAGCACACCTTCTGTGCCCAGCTTCTCGAGGGCCTGGGTGACGAGGTCGGCCAACGTCTTCGTAATCATCGCGGGTCCATTGTCGCCCAGTGGTTGGTAGGTGGGTGACGCTCGGTCCCTCGGGGCCGTTGCTAGATGAGGCGCTTCACGATCTCGAGAAGCTCACCTGGGTCAAAGGGCTTTGTGAGGTAGTCGGAAACCCCATGACGCAACCCGCGATCGATGTCCGACTGCTGGGCCTTGGCCGACAGGAAGACGACCGGGATCGCTGATGTGTTCACGTCCCCTTTTAGTGCCTGGACAGCCTGATAGCCGTCCATACGAGGCATCATGATGTCGAGGATCACGAGATCGGGATTCTCGTTCGAGGCAACATCGTAAGCCTCTTCGCCGTCGTGGGCGAGGAGGACCTCATAGCCTTCAAGCTCGAGGTTGACCTGCAGCAAGCGCAGGATTACTGGGTCGTCATCACAAATGAGGATTCGTTGGGCGGACATGACGTGTGGAGCCTAGCCTTTCACGCCCAGCCCTGGATGCTTTTCCACCCAAAGTTGAAACGGAGTCGCGATTGCGTATGCCGTAAAGTCAGTCGCCTGGGCCCCCGTAGCTCAGGGGATAGAGCACTCGCCTCCGGAGCGAGGTGCGCAGGTTCGAAT
>CAVQLH010000004.1:0-165962 GCA_963713315.1 uncultured Actinomycetes bacterium
GCGCAAGCGCTTTACAGCTACGAAGGACCGGTCTGGAAGAAGCTCGGTTACCCCGGCCCTCTTGGTGATCCTCCGGCTGAGACCAAGACCCTCGAGCCCCTGGTCATCACCTCCGACGAGAGGCTGTCATGCGACGTTGTTGTCGTCGGGTCGGGAGCTGGTGGAGGTTGCGTCGCTGCCGGCCTCGCGCAAGCCGGGCTCGACGTCATCGTCGTCGAGAAGGGCAGCTATCGAAACGAGAGCGACTTCCATCACAACGAGGGACCGTCGATGCGCGAGATGTTCCTTTACGGGGCGACCCTGACGACAACCGATCTGGGCGTGCTGATCCTCGCCGGCTCGACACTCGGTGGCGGAACCGTCGTGAACTACACAACATCGTTCAAGACGCCACAATATGTTCTCGAACAGTGGCGCGATGTCTCAGGTATCGAGGACTTCGTCACTGGGGAGTTCGATCAACATCTCGATGCCGCCGCAGAGCGCATCAACGTGAATACCAATTCCTCCGCCGCCGGAAAGCGGGACGAGATCGTTGAGGTTGGGCTCAAGCAACTCGGTTGGCACGTTGACATGATGCCGCGCGCCGTCCGTGGTTGCACTCAAGACGAGCATTGTGGCTATTGCGGTTTCGGTTGTCGCGTTGGTGCAAAGCAGTCAACTGTGCGCGTCTACCTGCAGGATGCGTTCGATGCCGGCGCGCGGCTGGTCGTTGGAGCCGAAATCGACAGAGTCACGATCGCTGATGGACGTGCCACCGGTGTTGTCGGGTCGGTCGGTCACCACCGGCTCACCATCGACTCGCGCGCGGTGATCGCCGCCGGCGGAGCGATCGAAACGCCGGCGCTTCTCTTGCGCTCGAAGCTCGGCGGTCAGGTGGGACACAACCTCCACCTGCATCCGGGGACCGCGGCGTGGGGGATCTTCGACGAGGACATCCGAATCTGGGAGGGGACCTTGCAGGCCCGCTATTCCAACGAGCTTTCGTGACTGGGACGGAGGTTGGGGGCCGATGCTCGAGACCGTCCCCGTCCACCCCGGTTCCTGGTCGATGGCCTTGAGCTGGAACTCCTCCGAGCACCATCGCACACTGATGCAGCACTACAGCAAGGTGGGGTTCTGCGCCGTGCTGCCGCGCGACACCACCGCGGGACGCGTCAAGATCGGTCGTGACGGACGACCGAGGATCGACTACCGGCTGGCTGCAGACGACGAGCGCCGGATCGCCGAGGGGGTGGCTCGTGCAGCTCGGGTCATCGAGGCCGCGGGAGCTCGCAAGGTCTATTCGTTGCACAGGCACGGACCCTCGTACATGCCGGGTGTGCCGGGGGCCTACGAGAAGTGGGCGCAGGACACAAAGAGACTGGGATACGGAGGGGGCGCTGCCACTCTTGCGTCGTATCACCAGATGGGTTCGTGTCGAATGGGCACAGATCCGTCGATTTCAGCCATCGATGCTGACAATCAATCGCACGAGGTGGAGAATCTGTTCGTTGTCGACGCATCTGCGTTTCCAACCGCATCCGGGGTAAACCCGATGCTGACCATCTACGGCATCGCTCGTCGCGCGGCCGTCAGAATCGCGAACCGGCTCGCCTAGAGGGCCACGAAGAGGAAGGAGAGAGTCATGCCGAAGACTTTTCGGATCGGAGACACGGTCGAGTACGACAGTCCACGGGGCAAGGCCAGAGGCGTGGTCAAGAAGAAATTGACAGGCCGCACGAGGATCAAGGACCAGGACATCGATGCCTCCGAGGACGATCCGCGCTACGTCGTTGCCACCGAGACGGGCGAGGAAGAGGCACACAAGCCGGATTCGCTCGACAAGGTCGATTAGTTCCGGACCTCAGGTCGTTTTGCCTCTCAGGAAGTAATCTCGCTTTTTTGGCGATGGTTGAGGTCGATCACCAAATAAGGAGAGGCGCATGTCCGATCTCGCAGAACTCGTGGAGGCCGCCGACCTCAACGCGCTGCTGCGCGCGGTCGACGGGCTCTGCGAGGATCGAGATTGGGGACGGCTCGTCGACCTCGCCGACATGTGCGAAGAGGCTCTGGAGCGCGGAAAGCAGTTGTGGCCGATTGCAGACCACATCGACTACCGGCTCGCACTCGAGGCGCCGGGAGACTACGCGGGAAGTGTTCTCGGAAGCCGATCCGTCGCGCTTCGTGCTCGGCCCCCTCACAGAGGTAGCAGCTTCGTCGCATACCTGGCACGCTCTTGCCGACCATCTCGAATCGGACGTTGTGGCGGCGTATGTGGCCCAGGAGTGCGTCGTTCGTTCGGAGAAGCTTGGTGGTGACGACCGGGCCCATCCCGAGGTCCTCGAGTTGCCCGTCGAGCTCCTTAACTTCGAGCCGACCTACTGTCTCGCGAAGTATCACAAGCAATCCGTCGAAGTCACCGAGCCGTGGGATCCCCGCGAGTCGCATGGCACCCGTGGAGTCACGCCCGACCGATGAGCTCGATGAGCCGGAGCTGACGGAGGCCCTTCTCGAGCTCGTGACACCCTGGCTCACAGAATCCAACGGGGTAGCGAAGGCTGTCGTGGTGGAGGGGGACGCGGTCGCGGCCGCCTCCTGTTTGTCCGCCGACGAGTTTCGCATCGGCACATTGACGACAAAGGAGGCGTTGCAACGCATGGCGTGGGCGGCCTCGAGCGGCGGTGCTCACGGCAGGCGAAGGGGAGCTGCTCTTGGCCGGTTCACGTCGTTGTACACCGGAGCACTGATCACCGACCTTTCGTGGCCCCCGGATTTCGACGAGCTGGAAGACGGGCTGGAGGAGCTCAACTTCTACCGGTGGGAGGAGGACTCCCCTCCGGTTGAAGCAGGTCGCAGACGCCCCGAGCGATCGACCGGCCGACGAGTCGAAGGGCGGTTCGTCAACGGGTGGCTGGTTGCTGCGGCTGGCCATCGAGGATCCCGAACAGGGCTGGGCCGCCGCGATCTCGGCAGCCGATCTGCTCACCGAACAAGACGATGACGCGGAGTCGTCCAAGCAGTAGGAAAACCTTCGAGGTAATTGCAAGGCATTGCAATTCGACTTCGAGCAATCCCTAGCGAGGCGAGCTACCGAACGAGTTGCGTCGCTGCTCCTATGGGGAGCGGCACGGCTTGGGAGGTTAGCTTATGACTACCGATGTAGGTGGCTCATCTCTGAGACGTCGGTTCGTTCTCGTTTCCATCGGAGCGGTTCTGGTTACCGCCCTCGCTCTGGGAACCTTCGGACCCGGCTCCAGCGATGCATCGAGCCATCGAGAGGCTCCGCTTATCTCTGCGGATCCTCAAGTGGACAACACCGACGTTTATGCGTTCGTCTCTCCAGACGATCCGGACACGGTGACTCTTGTCAGCAACTTCGTTCCCTTCGAGGAACCGGCCGGCGGGCCGAACTTCTACCCGTTCGCTGCCAAGAAGAGCGGGCGCTACAGCATCAAGGTCGACAACGATCACGACGCGCGGTCGGACCTCACATTCCGGTTCGAGTTCACCAACAAACGCCGCAACGGAGACACCTTTCTCTTCAACAACGGCCCAGTGGACTCGCTAACCGACGAGAACCTCAACGTGTTTCAGACCTACGACGTGACGCTGATCGACAACAGCGGAAAGAAAACCAAGACCAAAACGCTTGTCGACGACGCCATAGCGGTGCCTAGCAACGTCGGCGAGGCTTCGATGCCAGACTACGCTGCGCTGCGCGATGAGGGCATCGTCGACCTGCGAGGCGGAGGAAGTGCGTTCGCGGGACAGGCCGACGACCCGTTCTTCCTCGACCTCAGAGTCTTCGACCTTCTGTACGGGGCCGACCTCAGCGAGGTTGGCGACGACACGCTTGCCGGCTTCAACGTCAACACACTTGCATTGCAGGTCCCCAAGGACCTGCTGGCCGACGGAAGTGACGCCGAAGAGAACCCGATCGTTGGCGTGTGGAGCACGGCATCACGCAAGAGTCTGGACGTAAAAAAGACGTGGAAGGGAAAGCGCGTCACCAACAACTTCCGTCAGGTGTCTCGCCTCGGCATGCCGCTCGTGAACGAGGTCGTCATACCGCTGAAGGACAAGGACGCGTGGAACGCGTCGGAGCCCAAAGACGACGCGCAGTTCGGAGAGTACGTCACAGACCCCGAGCTTCCGAACCTCATCGAAGCGATCTACGGTGACGCCACGGGACTCGAGGCTCCGGAACCACCACGCGACGACCTCGTCTCAGTGTTCTTGACGGGCGTCGATGGCTTGAATAAGCCAGACAAGGTAAGGCCGAGCGAGATGATCCGGCTGAACATGTCGATTCCCCCGTGCGAGCCGACCGAGTGCGCCGAATACTCGAGGCTAGGGGTCATCGACGGCGACATCGCCGGCTATCCGAACGGCCGTCGTCTTGCGGACGACGTGATCGACATCTCGTTGCAGGTAGTCATGGGCGAGCTTGTCGGACAACCGAACGACCTGGGTGACGGGGTCGATGCAAACGACTTCGGCTTCGGCGACTCGTTCCCGTACGTGTCGTTGCCCACTGCCGGGTCCGACGCCAACCCACACAACTAGGGCTGAGCGGACGGAGTGGTGATGACCAGCAGGGTGGCCAGAGTTGCGGCGGCGACGAGCATTGCACTCGTGCTGTTCGTGGCCGGCGCTCGGCCCCTCGGCCCCGTGTCGGTCTGCGGTCTCGCCTAGTCGACCCCGCGTCCGGATCGCCGCGTAATCCGTCGGGGGCCGGCTCTCTGCTGGCCCCCGCGGCCGCGGCCGGCGATCTCGACGCCACGATCGATTCGCTGCAACAGGGTTTGCGATCAGAGCCCGACGACGCTCGCGGCCTGGCAACGCTCGGTCTCGCCTACATCCAGAAGGCGCGCATCTCCACCGACCCGAGTTTCTACCCGAAGGCTCAAGCCGTGCTGCGCCGCTCATTCGAGATCCAGCCCAGGGAGAACTTCGAGGCCATGGTCGGCCTGGGTGTGCTCGATTTAGCCCGGCACGATTTTCAGGGAGCACTCGAATGGGGCGGCCGGGCCAAGGGAGTTCAACCCACACAACGCACAGGTGCGCGGGATTCTCGGAGACGCGTATCTCGAGCTAGGGCGTTACAAAGAGGCCGAACGGGAGTTTCAGAGCATGATCGACCTCCGCCCCGACCTCTCGTCCTACGCCCGGGTGAGCTACGCGCGCGAACTAAGAGGCGACACGAGCGGGGCGATTCAGGCAATGAGGCTGGCATACAGCGCGGCGGGAGACGCGAGCGACAAGGCATGGGCGGCGTATCAGCTCGGAGAGCTCTTCTTCAACTCGGGCGACAATCACAGAGCACGTGCCTTCTACGGTGAGGGTGCCAGTCTCGATCCGGTATCGGTATTGCCGGAGGTCGGTCTCGCGAAGGTCAGGCCGCGACGGGTGAGCTCGAACCGGCAATTCGTCGCCTGAAGCGAGTGACGCGACGCCAGCCCTTCGGTGAGTACCTCAGCCCTGCTCGGTGACATGCTCGGAGCCGCCGGTCGACCGGCCGAAGCAATGGCGCAGTACGAGCTGACGGCCGCCATCACCGACCTCTACCGCTCCAACGGCGTGAACGTCGATCTCGAACAGTCGTTGTTCGACGCAGAACACGGCCGTCCCAAGCAGGCGCTTAGAGTCGCTCGCGCTGAGTACCAACGACGACGAAGCATCCATGTGGCCGATGCGCTGGCCTGGGCCCTCTACGCGAACGGCGACTACGAGACTGCGAAGCAGATACTCGACGGAGGCCCTTCGTCTGGGGACGAGGAGCGCACTGTTTCGATGGCACGCGGGGATGATCGCGGCCCGGCTCGGGCAACGAGTTGAGGCAATCGAACATCTCTCCGCCGCACTCGAAATCAACCCCCACTTCTCCTTCCGCCACGCACCGGTTGCAATGAAGGTGCTCGAGGACCTGGAGACGTCGCGATGAGGCTCATCGCACGCGCCGCGGTTCTCGCTCTTGTCGCTCTGAGTTTGCTGTGGGCCGCTCCAGACCCCCGCATCGGCTCATCCCCTCGGGAACTTCACGATCAATCAGTTCAGCGGGATCGAGGTCGGGCGCAACGAGGTGACGGTCCACTACGTCGTCGACTTGGCCGAGATCCCCACGATCCAGGAGCTCGGAATATCGCCGGGGGAGGCCGTCGAGCAGCAAGAGCTCGACGCCTACGCGAACGACCTGGGCCCGCAATTGCTGTCGCGGCTCGATCTCGCGATCGACGGCGAGCCTGTTGCGCTGGATCTCGAACGCTCGTCGGCCGAGCTCTTGCCCGGTGAGGGGCCACTCGACGTCATGCGCATCGAACTCGACTGGGTGGGGGAGCTTTCGTCCGACCGGGCCGAGCTCGTTTACACCGACGACAATTTTGGCCACCGACTGGGATGGAAGGAGATCATCGTCTACCCAACCGGAGGTCAGGGGGTTGCGGAATCGAACGTGCCGTCGCGGAGCTCCTCCGACGAGCTGCGAACCTATCCATCCGACGAGCTGTCCAGCCCGTTGAACCAAACCGAGGCGCAAGCCGAACTGGCGCCGGGTGCGACTGAGACCGCGCCAGAGGCGCGCGCTCTCACACACGAATCGGATCTGTTCGCAGGATCGTTCACTTCCCTCATTGAACGTGAGCTGACGCCTGGGTTCTTTTTCGTTGCGTTGTTGCTCGCACTGGGCTTCGGCGCGGTGCACGCCCTCGGTCCGGGCCATGGAAAGACCGTGATGGCCGCCTACCTGATGGGGGCCGAGGGGCGGATGCGGGACGCGCTATTTGTCGGAGTGGCCGTTTCCGCGATGCACACACTGTCGGTGGTCGCGTTGGGGCTGCTTACGCTGTGGGCGGCGGCCATCTTTCCGGCCGATGCGGTGTACCCCTGGCTGTCGCTTGTATCGGGAGTCGTGGTGCTGGCGCTGGGGGCGTGGCTGCTTCGAGTCCGTCTCAGGGCCCGCGTTGCGAGGCGGCGCACGTCCACCACCACGAGCAAGCAAGTGACCACTCACACGTTCATGAGCGCCGGCACGATCGCGTCCTGGTTGGAGCGGGCGGCCCCGAGATCGTTCAGGACGGTCACGATCACGGATTCGGCTATCACACCCACGCTCCGAGCGAGCTTCCTCCGGGGGTTTCGGTGACGTCATGGCGCGGTCTGGGCGCGATCGCGTTGTCTGGAGGACTTCTGCCTTCACCGAGTGCACTGGTCGTGCTACTCGGCTCGGTTGCGCTTGGTCGCGTCGCCTTCGGACTCACGCTCGTTGCTGCCTTCAGCGTCGGCCTCGCGGGAGCCCTGACGCTGCTTGGGATATCGTCGTCCGAGCGAGGGCGATCATGGCGCGGCGTTTCGGCACGCGATGCGAACACAATCCTGCCGATTCTTTCTGCGGCTACGATCGCGGCGCTAGGGACCTACCTGACGATGAGTGCGGCCCTCAACCTTTAGCCCAAACCGGTATCTAGCCGATCGTCTCTCCGGGCTGCAGTTCGATGACCTCGAGACCCTGGACATCGCTCGCTTCCTTGCGAAGTTGCTCGGGTGTGCCCGTCAGTATTGGAAAGGTCCCGTAGTGCATGCCGACGACCGTCTTTACTCCGAGCAGCCGGATCGCCTCGGCGGCGGATGCCGGGCCCATCGTGTAGTGATCGCCGATAGGCAACAGTGCAAGGTCCGGCTTCAACAGCTTTCCGATCAACGCCATGTCGCCGAAGACGGAGGTGTCACCAGCGTGGTAAATGCGGAAGCCGTCCTCGAACTCGAGCACGAGTCCGGCGGGCTCTCCCCCGTACGATCCATCGGGCATCGAAGACGAGTGCTTGGCGTCGGTCATGTGGACCTTGACCCCCGCAACCTCATACGTTCCGCCTTTGTTGAAGCCCACCGTGTTCTTTACGCCCTGTGATTCGAACCAGCCGGCAACTTCGTTGATCGCTACGACCTCGGGGTCACCGCCGTTGGCCGCAAGCTCGATGCAATCGCCGGTGTGGTCGGCGTGACCGTGAGTCAGCAGGATGGCATCGAGCTTCCCGGGGTTCTTCAACTCGTCCGGACACTTGGGGTTGCTGGCCGTGAAGGCATCGATCATCAGCCTTTTCCCGGCCGGGGTCTCGATCAGAAACGTTGCATGCCCTAGCCAGGTGATTTTCAGTCCGTCTGGAAGCTGAGCCACGATGTGTCTTCCCCTCTCGGTTCGGTATGCCGTCAGTTTCCGTCCCTACCCAACCGGGCCCCCGTGATTCGTCAGAGCCCGACCGACTTGGCGATGATGTACTTCTGGATCTCGCTAGTGCCCTCGACGAGCGTGAAGATTCTCACGAGCCTGTAGATGCGTTCGAGCGGCAGGTCGCGCATCCATCCCATGCCCCCGTGTACCTGGATCATGCGGTCGACGACCCGATTGACCATCTCGGCCGAGTAAAGCTTCACCATCGAAGACTCCTGGACGACCGGCTCGCCCTGGTCGTAGCGCCACGCGCACTCGTAGGTCATCAGCTTGGAGGCTTTGATCTCGACGAGGGAGTCGACGATGTGGCCCTGGACGTACTGGTTCTTGCCAATCGGGCGATCGAACGCCTTGCGCTGATTCGCGTAATCGATGCCGAGCCCCACGCAGTACTCGGCGATGCCGTTGCATATCGCGCCGATCGACAGCCGGCCCATGGCGAGGAACTGCATGGCCGCGTAGAAACCCATGCCCACGTTCTCGGGCCCCCCGAGGATCTGTTCATCCGCCACGCGGCAGTTGTCGAAGACGAGCTCGTATTGACCTTCGCCCTCGACCATGCCGATCTGGGCGCGTCCCACTTCGAACCCGGGAGTGCCAGCCTCGACTATGAACGCGGTGATCCCACCTTGTGCTTTCTTGGCTCGGTCGTTTGCCGCGAACACCAGGGCGTAGTCAGCGTGCTTGCCGTTGGTGATGAAGTGCTTGGTGCCGTTGAGGATCCACTCGTCGCCGTCTCGCGTCGCCGTCGTTGAGATGTTCTGCGCATCCGAGCCGGCATCGGGTTCCGTCAATGCAAAGCACATCGAAGTTCGCGCGCTTATTAGGGGGGCCAGGTATTTCTTCTTCTGCTCGTCCGTTCCCGACAAGAGCACGCCGGTCGGGCCCTCTGGGCCATAGGTGGCGAAGGCCGCGAGACGGCAGCCGGTTCGTGCGGCGCCCTCTCGTAGCAGCACCATGCCGAGCTGCGGGAGACCGCTGCCGCCGAGATCCTCGGGGAAGTCGGCCGCATAGAAACCAAGCTCGGCAGATCGCCTGCGAACCCTGTCCCTCAGCTCCACCGGGATGTCGTCGCGCTCGGGATCGAGCTCCGAGACCTCCAGGGGCCGTAGCTCGCGATCGACGAAATCGGTGAGATTGCGAGTCAGCTCTCGGTATTCGTTGGGGATCGCAAAGTCCATGGCTGCACGATAAAGGAGAGTCGGCCACCTCCGACGTGAGCCGCCGTAAAAAAAGCCGGCACGAAAAAGGGGAGAGCGAACTCTCCCCTCCATTCTGCGGAGCTACCCTGCCCCCCCGGCTTCGAACCTTACAGTCGCGGACTTCCGACGACCAGAGGCTTGGCCAGTTCTTCGTCGCTACATGCGGCCGAGCAGTTCACTCTTCTTGGCCTCGAACTCCTCGTCGCTGAGCGTGCCCTGTTCCTTGAGCCGGGCGAGTGCCTCGATCTGCTCGGGGATCGTCGGCTCCCTGTGGGTCTGAAGGACCTGGGGAGTCCTCATCCGGTTCTCGTTCTTCTCGGTCTCCTTGTAGATGATCAGCTGGACCTCCTCCGGCTTCTGGACGGCCGTGATTCGAGCAGGCCCGAGGTCGCCCGAGGAGTCGAGGAGGAGGTCGCCGGCACCGAGCATTCGCTCGACGACCGACTGAGTGAAGGTCACGTCGTTGATGCGCTCGAGAGGAATCTCCTTCGAGTGCTTGGCGATCACTCCAGAGCGGGTGATGAGCCGGTCGGTCGTCAGGACGAAGAGCGTGAACCGCCACTGGAAGTAGGCCTTGACCGCAAGGAACAACCAGAGACCGGTGACGACCACGGCAAAAACGCTCTTGGAGGTTGTTGCGCCGTCGTCGAAGATCGCATCCAACGCCCTGTAGCCGAGCAGCAGAGCAATCAAAAGGCCGATGGTCCACAGCACGGCCGGGACCAGCGCGACCCAGTGGGGCCGCTTCTCGAAAATCAGTTCTTCGTGCTCGGCGAGAAGTTCTCGTGGGAAGGCCATAACTGAAAGTTATCCTATTGCCCTGGTCAGGCCCCTATATTGCGGCTTCGATTGATGCCGACAACCTTGCCTGAATCATTGTCTTGCGTAAAAAATTCTGCATTTTGTTGAATAGCGTCGGCCAGGACGTCTCCACGGGCGTCCGAAAGGTGGCCGCAGGTATCTGATGCAATGCTGATGTTCGCTTGACCAAGCATTCTCGAAAACCGTAAAGGTTTCCGCCCGCTTAAGGCTGGGCGACAGCGGTATGCCGAAGATCATGAAATCGAAACGGCTCAAGCCCTGCTCGCTCCACTGCGGTCAGACTGTCTCAGCTTTCGTTCAAGCTAGTACGTCGTTTCATGTCGTCATTCTGCATCCAGCAGGGGCGGTTCCGACCGAGCTACCCAAGTTCTCGTCGGCATATCGTTGGTGACGAGGCGACATGTACCTTACGTTTCGCCACGATCTCGGGTTCCGCAGATGGCGCGTCGTCGAGCCCGTTTACCAGCTCGAGCTGCCTAAGGTGGCTTTGGATACCACCATTGAAGAATCCTATTGATCATGCTCATCCTCGGATGCTTTGACCTGGGCCCGGAACTCGAGCAGCTTCGCCATGCGCGTGCCCGAGGCTAGACAGTAGGGACACATATTGACCATGTGAGGGCCTTCGGTCTCTTTAGGATGCAGACCGCACATGTAACAACCACCATCGGCGTTCCTGACGTTGCCGCAGACGGGGCAGTAGTTGAGTTCAGCCATCTCGACCCTTTGGATACGGGAGTTCCCAGTCCTCTTGACGCCGAGCCGCGGCCATCCCAGGCGAGCAGTCCAGGTTCAAAGGGCACGAACACGAACGCAACCTCGTAGTCCTCATGGGCTAGCGATGGTTGATAGTGAGATGAGAGATCAAGACGGCGAACTTTGTCGACCATTCGATCCCAAGAGGTCATAGGAAGAGTTTTCTACCTCTATGGAGGTTGTCGACCCTGGAGAGGAACTCTTTAGGGATTGCGTTCAGTAGTCGCCCCAGAACAGTTAGCCTGCGGCCGTCGCCTCGGGACCCGCTCTCAGGTGTCCCTAGGTGGCCGCCTGCTGAATGTGTCGGTAGATGCACGTTGGGTAGCCCTAGCTAAGACAAGGGCACCGATTCAGGATTCCCTAGGCCCGCATCGTTAGCCAGTCCGAATCGAGCCTCGCGAAGCTCCGGTTCTCGCATACCGGGGAGGAAGAAGGCAGCCAAGGTCACGAGTGCTCCAAGAACCCCCGCTCCGATAAGCGTCATGCGCTCGCCGAACAGCGCCGCAGCCGGACCCGTAAGAGCGAAGGAAAGGGGCACGAGGCCGATGGAGATCAGCCAGTCGAGGCTTGAAACCCTCCCCAGGAGCTCCGGAGGCACGTGGCGCTGCTTTAACGTCATCCACCCAATGGTGCCGACGGACTCGAGTGCGTTGAACGCGATGCACGGGATGATGAGTTGCCACAGCGATTCGCCGAGCCCGTAACCAGCGATCGCAAGCGTCGAGAGTGTCCAACACACATAGATCAGGGTCACGATCCGTCGCGGAAGGCCGTGACGACCCACCCATATAGCGGCGCCAACCGACCCTAGGCCTCCGAGAGCGAACACAAGTCCCAGCGCGCCGGCAGAACCACCCAGTTCGACTTTCACGATATGCGGAAGCAGGACCTCGACCGGCCCCATGAACAGGAGATAGGCGAGAGCCGCAGCTCCGAACGTGCCCCACAGCCAGACTTCAGAACGCACGTACGTAAGGCCCACCTTCATGTCGGTTAGGACCGAGGCCCTCTCCCGCACCTGCGACTTCTTGGGCGTCCGCAACAGCATGAGCGCAATCGCAGAAACACCGAACGTCGCCGCGTCCACCAAGAACGCGACACCGGTACCACCGATCGCGATCAACCATCCACCGAGGGCCGGCCCCGCCATTCGCAGTGCAAGCGGTTTAACTAATTGATCGAGGGAGTTCGCCTGCCCAAGCTGTGATGCTGGCACGATTTCGGGCACGATGGCGTCAAACGACGGTCCGAAGAACGCGGAGCCGGCACCGTAGAGTGCTGCCAGCGCCGCTAGCTTGGGGATGGTCAACGCGTCCGCCAGAGCCAGGAAGCCGATCGTGCCTACCACGACGCCCCGCACGAGATCGGAAACAAGCATCACGTACCGTCTCTGCAACCGGTCGCTTGCAACACCACCGAACAGCAGTAGTGCGACGTGCGGAATGGTCATTGCAAGCATCACCATGGAGAGCCCGATAGGTGAGTCGGTGAGCTCGTAAGCGGCCCAAGCGAGCGTGAGCAGTGTGATGCCGTCGCCTAAGAGCGACACGGTCATGCCGGTCCACAAGAGCCTGAAGTTGCGCTCCTTGAGCGGAGCCAGAAGGCCCGAGCTATTAAAGCCGCCCGGCCGATCGAGGCCCTCGTAGGAGTTGTGCACGCTTACTCGGTGGGGATGTCGGACGCTGCAAACAGCGGCGACAAGAGCTCCACTGTCTTGTCGAGGTCCATGGGTCGAGCGAACAGGTAACCCTGCGCTAACACGCATCCGAGACGCTCCAGACAGGCGAGTTGGTCGTTTGTCTCGACCCCCTCAGCAATCGTGTCCAGCTTTAGTGTCTCGCCGATCTTGATGATCGCAGCCGCGAGCGCGGAACCCTCGACATCTTTTTCGATGCCGGTCACGAATGAGCGGTCGATCTTCAATGCGTCGACCGGGAACCGGCTGAGATAACTGAGTGATGAATAGCCAGTGCCGAAGTCGTCGACCGCGAGCTTGATTCCGAGTTCCTTGAGAGCGTGCAGCTTCAGGATGGTGGCGTCGGTGTCCGTCACTAGGACACTCTCGGTTATCTCAAGAGTCAGGCACGACGGCTCGAATCCAGACTCTTCGAGAGCCACGCTCACGTCATCTATCAGCGTCGGACTCTGCAGCTGCAGGACCGAAAGATTGACACTCATCGTCAGCGGTGGGTTCGATGGGAACAGGTCCTGTAGGAACCGGACGTGACGACAGGCCTGGGTCAGAACCCATCCGCCGAGCGAGTTGATGAGCCCGGTTTCCTCGGCGAGGGGAATAAAGTCGCCGGGGAGAATCAGACCGCGCTCGGGATGGTGCCACCGCACCAGAGCCTCGAAACCAGCAACCCGGAGGGGGCTGAGGCTCATGATTGGCTGATAGTAGAGTTCGAGCTCGTCCCGCTCGATCGCCCTTTGCAGAGCCCCTTTGAGCTCGAGGCGGTGGAGGACGTTGGCATGCATCTCGGGCTCGAATACGCAATAGCCGCCTTTGCCTTCGCGCTTCGCTGAATACATGGCAACGTCAGCATTACGCAGCAACTCGTCGGCTGCCGACGTCAGCGCATCCTCAGCGGCGAGCACGGCGATACCCATGCTCGCACCGATGAAGACCTCGTTGTCGTCGATGACCATTGCGCTGTGAAGTGATTGCAGGATGCGGTCAGCAACTTCGGCGAGTTCCTGTTCTTGGTAAGTGTCCTCCAGCAGCACCGCGAACTCATCGCCACCGAATCGAGCCACGGTGTCCATGGTCCGCACGCATTGCACCAGTCGCTTGCCAACATCAAGCAGCACATTATCGCCGGCTGCGTGACCCAAACTGTCGTTGATGACCTTGAACTCGTCAAGGTCGATGAACAGTACTGCGAGACCGCCTGCGTCGCGAGTCATGCGTGCAAGGGCATGCTCTACGCGGTCGGTGAACAGCGCCCGGTTGGCGAGGTCGGTGACGGGATCATGGAACGCCTGGTGACGCAACTGCGACTCGAACGCCTTGCGTTCTGAGACGTCGCGAGCATTGAGCACCATGCCGCTGACATTCTCGACGTCCATGAGGTTGGTGAGAAGGATCTCGAAGTGGAGCCACGTGCCGTTTGCGTGACGGAACCGACATTCAAATGCATCGGAGGTGGGCTGCATGACTTCTGGTCGCTCGATGATGGCGCTCAGGGCGCGATCGACGTCCTGCACATGTACGTAATCGGCGAACCGGGAGCCGTTTATCTCTTCGACCTCGTAGCCGAGGATCCGCTGCACCGAGGGGCTGACGTACTTCACGGTGCTGTCGGGCTCGATCACTAAGATCAGGTCGCTCGAGTGCTGGACTAGTGAACTGAAGCGCCGCTCGCTATCGCGTAGGTGCATCTCTTCGGAGAGGATCGCACTCTCGAGGGCAAGTGCCGCCTGCACCGAGAACGTCTGCAGTGCAGACAGCATCTCCGGAGCGATGCGCGTCTGAGTCGCGACGAAAACGAGACCTCGGAGCTGTTGGCGGACGAACAGCGGAAAGATTACGAGCATGTGCTCGGCGTCGAGGCGAAGCCCCTGGCGCAGCTCCACCTCATTCAGGTCGACCTCGAGCAAACCCCCGGACCGAAGCGCATCGGCATCTAGTGAAATGAGCTCTGTTGCCCGAAGGGGCCAGCGCTGGACCTCGTCCTCCACACGGGCACACACTTGCAGCTCACCGTTGTGGGTGAGCGTTGCCACGCGTATGTCTGCGTCGGTTACCAGTGAGTGCAATGAGTCGATCGTTGCCTCGACCACCTCGTCGCGACGGCTCGCGCTCACAAGATTGCGTGCTGCTTCACGCAGGGAACGCTCGCGGCGGGCGGCCCGCTCACTATGATTCAGCAGCCCTGACATCCGAGCGATCACTAGGGAGAAAACACCCGCCGAGGCACCGATGAGCACCAGCTCGTCGACGCTTTCACCACGCACTAGTTGGACGATACGCACGCCGGAGGCCATGAGCGCTGCCGCGGTCAGCAAGCCAAGGCGGCCCCACGTGAGCCTCGAGCCCTGTTGCAGTACCGGAGCGTCCAGTTCCCTCATGGATGCGTGAAGCGCAGCGGCGCCCCAGAGCAAGTAGTAGGCGGCCCATCCTGCATCGAGGAACCCACCCTCGTTGTATCCGCCTTGCAGCGTCAATAGCCCGAGAATCGCATCCGTCGTGAGCAGTGCCAGGACGCTCAGGACCATCATGCGCAACGCAGGGCGCCTGAGTCCGCCGTCGACCGCCAAGCGAATCGCCACCGCAAGGAGGCAAACGTCCATCAATGGATAGGCGATCGACACCAGTTTCTCGAGCAGAGTCAGCGAAGCATCGTGCGCATAAGGGGCCATCAGGAAGGTCCATGCGACGACCGCGAGCCCGAGCGTAAGGATGAGCGCGTCGATAAGACTCGCTCGGTTCCCCTCCGGGCTTCGGCGCCGGATGATGATAAGGAGTCCCGCGATCAGCGCGGGATAAACCGACAGGTAAAAGAGATCTCCCAGCGAGGGAAACGGTACGTCCGCCCCGAAGAGGGCGTTGTAGCCGTAGTAGAAGGCGTCGCCGGTAACGAACAGAAGCTGACCCAAAGCGAACAGCTGCCAGGCAATCCTGCTCGCCGGCTTGTTCTTGCGGACACCGATTAGGATCGCGACCGACGAGGACAACCCGATGAGGTTGAACAACACCCCGTTTCCCCGCACGGCGGGGACCGCATAGTAGGCGAGCAGCGCCAGGCCTCCGACCCCGAGGTAGAGAAGCGAAGCGTTGCGCGAAACGAAGCTCTTCATTTGCCGACCGGATGTGTGACCTTGTTACCCTCCCACCAGCGCGCCATCGTGGACGCAGTCTGGAGGCGGAACTTGGTCGAAAGGTCAGTTAGGACCTCGATCAGCTTGCTGATTTGCTCGTCGTCGTTTGCGGCCGTCACCTGGATGCGGAAGCCAACCTCGGCCTTCGGCACCAGCGGGTAGGCAGCGATAGTCGTGTAGATCCCCCGGTCGAAAAGGAAACGGCCGACCTCGTCGACGTCCTCGTGCTTCGAAAGCGGGATCTCGATAATCGGCAGCCCGGACTGGTTGGGGGTCGAAATCTCTAGTTCGGACAGCGCCTCAAGAACCCGCCCCGTCTTGCGATGGAGGTCCGCACGGATCGTGTCACCCCTCTGGTCATTGACGTCGAATCCGGCCAGAACGGTTGCGAGCGACGCTATCGGAGAAGGTCCCGAGTACAGATACGGTGGGGCCGCCACCTTCAGCATGCTCTTGAGCCGGGTGGGACAGGTGATGAACGCCAAGAGCGAGGAGTACGACTTCGAGAAACCACCAACGAGGATGACGTTGTCATAGCTTTCGCCGTAGTGCCGGACGATCGAGTTGCCTCGCATGCCGTAAGGCGAAGTTTCCTCGTTGGAACGCTCCCCGATAACCCCAAAGCCGTGCGCGTCATCGATGTAGAGCAACGCATCGTACTCACGTGCCAGGCGGGCGAACTTGCGAATATTTGGTGCGTTGCCGGTCATGGAATTTACGCCGTCCATACATATGAGCCGCGGGCTGCCCGTGTCTGCGCGAAGGAGTTGCTCGAGGTTCTGCGGGTCGTCGTGCCGATACCGTTTGATAGTGGCACCATGGTGGCGGGCGAACTGCGCTCCGTCATAGATAGTCTTGTGAGCGCGACTGTCAAGAAAGAGGGTGCCAGAGCCTGCCAGCAAAGAAATCACCGACATATGGATGTGCGTAATCGTCGGCAGTACCAGGGTGTCTTCGCAGCCAAGAAGATTGGCCGTTCGATGCTCAATCTCCTCGTAGAGAGCCGGGCTCCCCAAAAGCCGAGACCAGCTGGGGTGCGTACCCCATTGGTCGATCGTCTCGGGGATAGAGGCAATGATCTCTTCATCGAGGTCAAACCCCAGGTAGTTACACGACGCAAAATCGGCAAGCCAGTGACCGTCGATCGAGATCATGCGCCCGTCAATCGCGTCGATAACGGCGTCGAGCATGGGGTGTGACTCACTTAGGCGCGCCAAGTCCCCACACGTCTCAAGCCAGCGATCCAGCCAAGTGCGAGGCGAGGTCGATGATCCCGATCGCCGCGGTCGAGATGGATTGGATGGTTCCAAAGACGTTCTTTGCGCCATCACAGCAACTTCGGCACGCCTCATGGTCGTATTGAGGTCTTTATTCTCCAAGATAGAAGATGACTCGAACGGGCCATCCGGGTGGTAGTCAAATCTACCTATCGGAGCGCGCGGAGGGGCAGTCCGAGGAGACAGCAGCACCGCGTTGTCGAGCCTCGACGTTGGATGATCGTCACACTTCGATCGGTTCAATCTCTATCGACAGACTGACTTCCCAGTCCATCTTTTCCATCCCTCTCTGGTGTAGGTAATCCGCCTCGGCCCGCTTATCTCAACCGATTAGACTTGCGGTCCATAGGCACGACGGTGAGGGCGATCCTGAAGTCGTAGCCGAATACGAGACCATCCTCCGCCAACAGTTCGCCCTCCAGAGCGTTTGCGAAGCTAGAAGGTGTTCTTTTCATCGGTCTAACGCGTTTGAAGCCCGCTGATTTACACACAGACCGTTTTTCTTATGCCATCGGCAGGATTCGTATCTGCGCCAGCCTTAAAACCTCGCCCTCATCGGCGACCCAAGGAACCAAAACCTGGGTAAACGATCGACATCGGCAACTCTCTCTGTCCCGCCTCGAATCGACAAGTAAGTCCCCGAGTTTCCATCGCGTCACGCACCTTCGCGGAGCGCCACTTTCCGGTCGTTCACGACCTATTGCCAATGGCTAGACCTCTTACCAATGATTGTCAGACCAAACCTGACAGGCGCTGATGGAAGTTTGCGTTTGGTCACTGTGACCGAGGTTTTGAGTCGGTACCAAAGGTCGCTCTTGCCCTCGGTGATAGACTGTTCACAGAAGCACGATCAACCCGAGCGTTGAAATCGAGTCTGGGTAATACAAGCGCCTCTCTGACCTTCGTTCATCAGGTAAGGGAGGTGTTTTCCTTTTGAAAGCTGGCACCGTTAAGTCCTTTGACCAGTCCAAGGGGTACGGCTGGATCGTCCCGAATGACGGCACAGATGATCTTTTCGTGCACCAGCGCAGCATCGTGGGCGACGACATCAGGACGCTGCCGATCGACGCGATGGTCACATACCAGTCGCGTCTCAACTCCAAGGGTCTTGAGGCGATCAACGTATCGCTGATGAGGTAGTCCCAGTCACAAAAGCCGGGGCCACACGAGCCCTCCGTTTTGCGTGCGCCTTGCCCAAAGGCGTAGCTAAACCTAGCTGGGCGAAAGGTCGCCCCATCCCTGGCGTGAACGCTGAGTGCCCGACCAAATGATTACACAGACAACTACTCGGCAGCGGCGTCGGACGCTGCAAATAACGGCCTCAAGAACTCCACGGTCTTGTCGAGAGCCATGGGACGAGCGAACAGATAGCCCTGCCCAAGTTCGCACCCGAGACTTTGCAGATGGGCGAGTTGTTCCTTCGTCTCGATCCCCTCGGCAATCGTGTCCAGCTTTAGTGTTTCGCCGATCTTGACGATCACAGCCGCGAGCGCGGAGCTCTCGACATCGTTGCTTACGTCGGTCACGAACGAGCGGTCGATCTTCAGTGCGTCGACTGGGAACCGGCTGAGATAACTGAGTGATGAGTAGCCGGTGCCAAAATCGTCCACCGCCAGCTTGATTCCAAGCTCCTTTAAGGAGTGCAGCTTCAAGATGGTGGCATCGGTGTTGGTCACGAGCACGTTCTCGGTGATCTCGAGCGTGAGACGCGACGGCTCGAACCCAGACTCTTGGAGGGCCGCACGCACATCCTCGATCAGCGACTGGCTCTGCAGCTGCTTGACGGAGAGATTGACGTTCATCATCAGCGGTGGGCTCAACGGGAACAGGTCTTGCAGGGAGCACGCGTGATGACAGGCGTCGGTTAGCACCCATCCGCCGAGCTGGTTGATGAGCTCGGTCTCCTCGGCAACGGGAATGAAGGCTCCTGGAAGAATCAGGCCGCGCTCGGGATGGTGCCACCGCACAAGGGCCTCGAAGCCCACTACCCGCTGTGGGTCGAGGGTCACGATCGGCTGATAGTAGAGCTCAAGCTCGTCCCTCTCGATCGCCCTCTGCAGCGCGCCTTTGAGCTCCAGGCGAGAAACGACCTTAGCGTGCATCTCGGGCTCGAACACGCAGTAGCCACCTTCGCCTTTCCGCTTCGCCACGTACATCGCTACGTCCGCGTTGCGCAGCAGCTCGTCGGCCGTCGAGGTCATCGCGTCCTCAGCCTCAAGCACGGCTATGCCCATACTGGCGCTGATGAAGACTTCACTGTTGTCGATGACGATCGCGCCGCGAAGTGATTCTAGGATGCGCTCAGCAACCTCCGCGAGCTCCCACTCCTTGTAGGAATCCTCCAGCAGCACTGCGAATTCGTCGCCACCGAAGCGCGCCACGGTGTCCATTGTCCGCACGCACCGCAGCAGCCGCCTGCCGACATCAAACAGGACGTCATCGCCGGCTGCATGTCCCAGGCTGTCGTTGATGACTTTGAATTCGTCGAGATCGATGAATAGCACCGTAATTCCGCCAGTGTCTCGTGTCATGCGCGCAATTGCATGCTCGACGCGATTGGTGAACAGTGCCCGATTGGCGAGCTTGGTGATGGGATCATGGAACGCTTGATGACGTAGCTGCGACTCGAAAGCCCTATGCTCGGAGACGTCGCGAGCGTTTAGCACGATGCCGTTGACATTCTTTAGGTCCATGAGATTCGTGAGCAGGATCTCGAAGTGGAGCTTGCTGCCGTTGGCGTGACGGAACCGACATTCAAACGCATCGGAGGTGGGTTGCATGACTTCGGGTCGCTCGATGATCGCGCTGAGCGCATCGACGTCCTGCAAATGCACGTAGTCGGCGAACCGGGCGCCGTTTAACTCTTCGACCTCGTAACCGAGGATGCGTTTCACCGAGGGGCTGACGTACTTAACGGTGGTGTCTTGCTCGATCACGACGATGAGATCACTCGAGTGCTGTACAAGGGAACTGAGCCGTTGTTCGCTCTCGCGCTGGTGCATCTCCTCGGAGAGGATCGCACTCTCGAGGGCAAGTGCCGCCTGCACCGAGAACGTCTGCAGCGCAGACAGCATCTCCGGAGCGATGCGCGTCTGTGTCGCGACGAATACGAGACCTCGGAGCTGTTGGCGGACGAACAGCGGAAAGATTACGAGCTTGTGTTTGGGGTCGATGCGGAGTCCGTCGCCCAGGTCCACCTCCTCGACCTCGACCTCGATCAATCCCCGGGAACGAAGGGCGTCGGCGTCCAGTGAGGTGAGCGCTGAGGCCTGCAGCGGCCAGCGCTGGACCTCATCACCGATACGGGCGCACACCTGCAGCTCACCGTTGTGGGTGAGCGTCGCAACGCGTATGTCTGCGTCGGTTACCAGTGAGTGCAATGAGTCGATCGTTGCCTCGACCACCTCGTCGCGACGGCTCGCGCTCACAAGATTGCGTGCCGCCTCACGCAGGGAACGCTCACGGCGGGCGGCCCGCTCACTATGATTCAGCAGCCCCGACATCCGAGCAATCACTAGGGAGAAAACACCCACCGAGGCGCCTATGAGCGCCAGCTCGTCGATGCTTGCACCACGCAAGAACTGCACGAGGCGCACTCCCGGGACCGTAAGTGAAGCCACGGTCAGCAAGCCAAGGCGGCCCCACGTGAGCGTCGAGCCGTATTGCAGCACGGGAGCGTCCAGTTCCCTCATGGATACGTGAAGCGCAGCGGCGCCCCAGAGCAAGTAGTAGGCGGCCCATCCTGCATCGAGGAACCCACCCTCGTTGTATCCGCCTTGGAGCGTCAACACTCCGAGAATCGCATCCGTGGTGAACAGTGCCAGGACGCTCAGGACCATCATGCGCAACGCAGGGCGCCTGAGTCCGCCGTCGACCGCCAAGCGAATCGCCACCGCAAGGAGGCAAACGTCCATCAATGGATAGGCGATCGACACCAGCTTCTCGGGCAGAGTCAACGAAGCATCGTGCGCATAAGGGGCCATCAGGAAGGTCCATGCGACGACCGCGAGCCCGAGCGTAAGGATGAGCGCGTCGATAAGACTCGCTCGGTTCCCCTCCGGGCTTCGGCGCCGGATGATGATAAGGAGTCCCGCGATCAGCGCGGGATAAACCGACAGGTAAAAGAGATCTCCCAGCGAGGGAAACGGTACGTCCGCCCCGAAGAGGGCGTTGTAGCCGTAGTAGAAGGCGTCGCCGGTAACGAACAGAAGCTGACCCAAAGCGAACAGCTGCCAGGCAATCCTGCTCGCCGGCTTGTTCTTGCGGACACCGATTAGGATCGCGACCGACGAGGACAACCCGATGAGGTTGAACAACACCCCGTTTCCCCGCACGGCGGGGACCGCATAGTAGGCGAGCAGCGCCAGGCCTCCGACCCCGAGGTAGAGAAGCGAAGCGTTGCGCGAAACGAAGCTCTTCATTTGCCGACCGGATGTGTGACCTTGTTACCCTCCCACCAGCGCGCCATCGTGGACGCAGTCTGGAGGCGGAACTTGGTCGAGATGTCAGTGTGGACCTGGATCGCGCGGTCAGTTACACGCACGAGCAACTCCTAAAAAGCGAACTCCTAGTTGCATATTCACAAGGCAGTCGCGCGCATCATTGCTAGACTGCTCGGCTTTAGCCTGGTCGACCACACTCTTGAACATGGTTGCGCTCGTGAAGACCATGCAACATAAGAAGTAGGGTGAGTTCTCGCCGCTTCGAGCTCGGCTTTTCCTCGACGAAACGTTCCAGCACGCGCATCTGGGAAACTCGGTGTGCATCAGGATTGATTCTGAGCTCCCGCAGACGAGTTTTCCTCCATCGCGTGGACACTCTCGAAGTGTGCCTAAGCACTTCGCAAAGGTCCTCGACATGGTCTTGCCTTCCAGCCGCCTTGCCCTTCAGCTTATCTTTCGGACTCGTCAGCGATAAGTCCCAAAGAATGATCCGGGGAGTAGGAATATCCTGGAAGCTAGGGTGCTGCTCGGCCATCTGACCGGCGAGCTGGTTCGGGTGGGTCGACTCCGCCGCATGGGGGTGATCCAATACATGCCGTCACCGCCTTCACCCGACACTGAACCTTCGGATGACAGCAACGCAACCACTCCTAATTGTGCCCATACCGAGCAGGCAACAGACACTGCAATCGACAAGCCCACGAACAAGAAGAATGAAGGGAACTAGATCCCATCGGAGGGGTCAGGGCAAGGGACTCAGTTCCACGGAGAGTCGAAGCCGAGGGCTGCCCGGCCACTTCGTGCGAGTGGCTCGTAAAAACACAAGGTCACCTCAAGCCCAAAAGTCGAAAAGGTTACCGAGTGCATCCCCCGACGCATTCCGCCACTGCCTTCTGGTGATCAGCCAGCGCTGTCGGGTTGGGTCATCTTCGTAGACTTACGAGCCGTTTCAGATTGCGGGGATTCGCGCGCACGATGGGCGCGAGCTAACGATTGAGAGGGCGCGCTCCTGTACTTAGTCCTAGGGTTTTCGCTGAAGCTCGATTTTGCGGGTGGTGCTCCTTGCCCGAGCATCCGGCCCACTTTTCTTCGCGTCTGCGTAAATCTTGCGTAAAACGCGCGGCCGTTTTTCTACAAACAAATTTGATGGAAAATGCTGAAAAGGCCTCTGACCTGCATCTTTTATAAAGTGAGCAACATAAGTGCAGGTCAAAGAATTGCAGAATCTTCGTGCTCGGCGAGGAGTTCTTTAGGGAAACCCATGGCTGAAAGGTAGCAAGCAAGGGGGCACACGACCAGAGCCTTGCGCCTCTGGGCTTCGGCGAAGCTTCGCTGCACCTCGCCGAGGGAAAAGGCTCGGCACCCGCCTTCGGGCGGCCAAGTCTCTTGGGCTTCGGCGATCGTTCGCTGGGCCAGCGAAGGAACAAGGCTCGGCACCGCCCCACGGGCGGCCAAGTCTCCCCTTTAGGATGCAGGGTCTATGGATATCGATAGAGCGACCGTTGACCATGTGGCGCGCCTTGCCCGCCTCGATTTGACCGACGGCGAGCGGGAGCGAATGACCTCGGAGCTCGGGAAGATCCTGGAGCACGCCGCCAAGATCCAGGCCCTCGACCTCGACGAGGTCGAGCCCACAAGCCACGCGATACCCATCCGCAACGTGATGCGACGGGACGAGACGCGGCCGTCGCTATCCCAGGAACAGGCATTGTCGGGTGCCCCCGAGGTCGAGGATGGACGCTTCAAGGTGCCGAGCATTCTCGAGGACGAGTCACCATGACCGAACTCCACTGGACCAGTGCCACCGAGCTCGCAGGGCTTCTCGACCGTAAAGAGGTGTCTGCCGTTGAGCTCGCAGAGGCACTTATCCGGCGGGCCGACGAGGTCGACGGCAAGCTGCACGCCTTTCTCCATCGAACCGACGAGCGGCTGCTCGAGGGAGCGCGCGCATCAGACGAGCGCCGTGCATCCGGCGAAACGAGATCGCGCTTCGACGGCATCCCGACGGCGCACAAGGACCTCTTCGTCACGAAGGGAGTGCCGACCACCTCGGGGTCCCGCATCCTCGAGGGATGGGTCCCCTCCTACAACGGAACGCTGGTCGAGCGCTGCACGGCGGCGGGGCTGCCGCTGCAGGGAAAGCTCAACATGGACGAGTTCGCGATGGGCTCATCAACGGAGAACTCCGGATACGGACCGTCGCGGAATCCGTGGAACACGAGCACGGTCCCCGGCGGGTCGTCGGGGGGCTCGGCCGCCCTGGTCGCGGCCGGTGGAACACCGTGGTCGTGGGGTACCGACACCGGTGGCTCGGTGCGCCAGCCTGCCTCGCTCTGCGGGCTTGTCGGGGTCAAGCCAACCTACGGGCGAGTCAGTCGCTACGGGGTGATCGCGTTCGCTTCGTCCCTTGATCAGCCGGGACCCCTCACACGTACGGTCACCGATGCAGCGGCCTTTCTCCAGATCGCAGGCGGCCACGATCCGATGGACTCGACTTCGATCCCCGAGCCGATCCCCGACTATCTCGGCGCGATCGAGAGCGGGATCGAGGGCTTGCGCATTGGCATCGTGAGGGAGTTCGAGGAGGCGGAGGGCACCGATCCGGGCGTCAAGAGCCGGGTGAGGGAGGCCTACCAGCGACTCGAGAAACTGGGGGCCGAACTCGTCGAGGTGAGCCTGCCGAGCTTCGAGTTCGGGATCTCGGCCTATTACCTCGTGGCACCGGCGGAGTGCTCGAGCAATCTCGCGCGCTACGACGCGGTTCGTTACGGCCTGCGTGTAGATGGTCCCGATGTCGTGTCGATGACGTCGCGCACGCGCGCCGAAGGTTTCGGGGACGAGGTGAAGCGGCGCATCATGCTCGGTACCTACGCGCTCAGCGCCGGCTACTACGACGCCTACTACGGGAAGGCCCAGCGCGTGCGGACTCTGACCATCAGGGACCTCGAGCGTGTCTACGCGGACGTCGACCTCATAGCTACACCGACCTCACCGTCCACCGCCTTCGAGTTCGGAGCCAAGACCGCCGACCCGCTGTCGATGTATCTGAACGATGTCTTCACAGTACCGGTGAACCTCGCGGGGAATGCGGCGATCAGCGTGCCGTGCGGAACGTCTCCTGACGATGGTCTTCCGGTCGGGCTCCAACTGATCGCGAAGGCGCTCGACGAGGCCACCATGTTCAGAGCGGCGTACGCGTTCGAGCAGGACCTCGGGTGGGCCGGCTCGGATGAAGGGAGGCCGTCCATATGAGTACAACGACAGATGAGCTTTTCGAGACGACCTGCGGACTCGAGATTCACGTCGAACTGGCGACGGCATCCAAGATGTTCTGCGGGTGCAAGGTGGATTTCGGAGGAGAGCCGAACACTCGCACCTGTCCCGTGTGCCTGGGCCTCCCTGGGTCGCTTCCGGTGGCGAACGAAAAAGCGGTCGAGTACACCATCAAGATCGGGCTCGCGCTGAACTGCAAGATCGCCGAGCAGTCGCTCTTTCACCGCAAGAACTACTTCTATCCGGACATGCCCAAGGACTATCAGATAAGCCAATACGACCTTCCGTTGTGTTACGGGGGGCACGTGGACATCTCCGGCGAGTGGGGAACGACGACCGTGGGCATCACGCGCGTCCATCTCGAGGAGGACACGGGAAAGTCCCTCCACATGGGCGGTGCCGGTCGCATCCACGATTCGGCCTACAGCCTCGAAGACTTCAATCGAGCGGGAACCCCGCTGGTCGAGATTGTCAGCGAGCCCGACATCCACTCTGCTGAGGAAGCGCGCGCGTTCGTGTCCGACCTCCGCACGTTGCTCGACGGCCTCGGTGTCAGCGACGTTCGGATGGAAGAGGGTTCTCTGCGGGTCGACGCGAACATCTCGGTCCGACGCAAGGGTGAAACCGAGCACGGAACGAAGGTCGAGGTCAAGAACATGAACTCGGTGCGAAGCGTCGGGCGCGCGCTGGAGTACGAGGAGCGAAGGCAGCGCAGAGGCGCTCGAGGCCGGCGAGCAACTCGTTCAGGAGACCCGTCATTTCGATGAGAAGACCTCGACGACCTCGCCGGGGCGCACCAAAGAGGGATCGAGCGACTACCGCTACTTCCCTGAGCCCGACCTCGTCCCGTTCGAGCCGGGGGCCGACTGGATCGAGCGCGTCGCCTCGTCGCTGGGGGAGACGCCAGTTGCCCGGCGAACTCGCTTCGAGACCGAGTACGGCCTCGGAACGAAGGACATCGAGGTGCTCACGTCATCGAAGGCGATTGCCGATTGGTTCGAGGCGGCCGCCGGTGCCTACGGCGGCGACGCCAAGAAGATCGCGAACTGGATCATGGCGGACCTCTACGGCTTGGTGAACGAGGCGTCGATCGAGCTCACGGATTCGAAGATCGCGCCGGAGCAACTCGCGGGGCTCGTAAGGCTTGTCGACGCCAACACGATCTCAGGAAAGCAGGCCAAGACCGTTCTTGCCGAGATGTTCGCGACCGGCAAGGACGCAGAGGCGATCGCGAAGGAGAAAGGGCTCGAGCAGCTGAGCGACACCGGCGCGCTCGAGGCGGTCGTGGAGGAGGTCATCGCCGAGAACGAGGAGGCGGCCGACAAGGTTCGCTCCGGGAACCTCGGCACCATCGGTTTCCTGGTCGGTCAGGTGATGAAGAAGACGAAGGGCCAGGCCAACCCCAGGATGGTCAACGACCTCCTGCGCAACAAGCTCACTTGAGCCCGGCATGGCTTGACACACCCCGCCTCGGGCGGGATGCTGCAAACGATTGCGGCGCGGGTGATGACACGCCCGCGGGCTTACTCTGAGGGACGAGCGAGGGAGTCACATGGGCCTCAAGACCTTTGGGTTGATGAACGTCGACTGGGAGGAACGGGTCGACATGGGCCGGCTGCGCACGCAGCGGCTCGACCGCGCGAAAGAGGTCCTCAAAGGATCCGAGTGCGGGGCGCTGTTGTGCTTCGACATGAACAACATCCGCTACATCACCGCGACCCACATCGGGACCTGGGCTCAGGACAAGCTCAACCGGTTCTGTCTTCTTCCCCGAGGGGACGAGCCCATCATGTGGGACTTCGGCTCGGCCGCGCGGCACCATCAGCTCTACAACCCGTGGCTGGGCGACAGGTCGCGCGCCGGCATCTCCACGCTGCGCGGGGCAATGTCACCGGAGTCGGGCCGTGCTGAGGATGTTGCGAAGAAGATTCGTATCGAGCTAGAAGAACGCGGTCTCATGGACGAGCCCGTCGGGGTTGATGCAATCGAGCTTCCCGTGCTCTTTGCTCTCCAGGCCGAGGGCATCGAGGTCGTCGACGGCCAGCAGCTGATGCAGAAGGCCCGCGTCATCAAGACCGAGGACGAGGTCACTCTTTTGAACACGGCCTGCATGATGGTGGACGCGGCCTACGAGGAGCTCTACCGAGTCATGCGACCGGGGATGAAAGAGAATGAATGCGTCTCGTTGGTGAACAAGGTTCTTTACGATCTCGGCTCCGAGTTCGTCGAGGGAGTCAACGCGATCTCGGGAGAGCGCTGCAATCCGCATCCACACGTTTACACCGACCGTGTGTTGCGGCCGGGCGACCCGGCCTACTTCGACATCCTGCACAGCTACATGGGTTACAAGACCTGCTACTACCGAACCTTCGCGATCGGAAGCGCGTCGCAAGCCCAGGTCGACGCATACGTCCGATGCCGGGAGATGCTCGACGAGGCGATCGCCCTCATCAAACCGGGGGTGACCACGGCCGACGTAGTCGAGGTGTGGCCCAAGGCGGAGGACTTCGGCTTCCCGAACGAGGAGGCCGCGTTTGCTCTGCAGTTCGGACACGGAGTTGGCATGTCGATCTGGGAGAAGCCCGTGTTCAGCCGGCTCGTCTCTCTCGATCATCCCGAGCCCATCGAGGAGGGAATGGTGTTCGCGCTCGAGACCTTCTGGCCCGCGGCCGATGGATGGTCCGCGGCCCGCATCGAGGAACAGCTCGTTGTGACTGCTGACGGGTGCGAGGTCATCACTCGGTTTCCCGCCGAGCAGCTGATGGTCGCGGGTCAGCGCTACTACACCGCGACCGGACCGCTTCCGACAACGCGCGAGACGCAGTCTCCGCTCAATCGCGCTACGACCGACGCTGTGGCTGCGAGCGCCAAGGGCGAGGGAGCCGCCGCAACCAAGTAGCGCGGCAAACCGTGCGTCAGGTTCCCAGCTGCTCGGCCATCCAGTCCGCACTCAGGTAACGGTGCTTGTGGGGCACGTTCGCGCAACCGTGGTTGCCGTCGTCGAGCAGGACGAAGTCCACCGGCCCACCGGCTTCTTCGGCGAGTCGCTTTGCATGTTCCCAGGGAATGAGGCGATCCCGCTTGCCCATGACTACCTGCAGGGGCGCCTTGATGCGTCCCGCTCTGTCTATCGAGCGAGAGCTCGAGCGCACGGTCGCGTGCCTCCTGGTCGGTCGTTGAGCCCGATCGCACGCGAAAGGCCGCGCGCGTCAGATCCGGGAGCTCGTCCCAGATGACTCCGAAGTTGTAAGGACCGGCGAGCGCAATACAGGCCGCGACCGAGTCCAAACCGCTCGCGGCCCGGGGCGCGTAGTAACCGCCGAGGCTCACACCCCAGATCCCGATCCGCTCGGCGTCGATGCCCTCGAGGCCGGCGAGGTAGTCGACGATCGCTCCGCCTGGGATCTCCCAGTCGCCTCGGATCGGGAGGTCGTACTCGGCTTCGCCCTGCCCGGGTCCGTCGACGGAAAAGGTAGCCAGTCCTCGTTCGAGAAACAGCGCTTCGGTTGCTCCGAATTCCTCCTTGGCCGAATCCAGGCCGGGAATCAGGACGACGGCGGGACAAGGTCCGTCCGTGTGCGGTCGTCGAAGCACTCCCACGAGTGCAGCGTTCTCGAACGGTATCTCGTGCCGCTGGCCGGGTGGATCGAGGTGGGGGAGAGCATCGTTCAAGCAGCGCACCGCGTTCATGTGCGCGGTCTTCATCTGGTCGAGATCCTCCACGAAGACGAACTTCGCAAAGTGAAAGTAGACGGCTGCGCGGGCGAGATGAGCACCAGCTGAATCAGTTCGTCCCAGTCGGAGAGCAGCTCGACCCAGTGACTCGTGCTCGCTCGCCTCGATCGACCACGCCGAGCACCAGTCCTCCCATTCCTCGAGGGGGGCGGTGATCTTCTCGAAGTCCGCGGGGACGACGCCGTTCGCGGTGAAGCGAGGCTTCCAGTGCGCGATCGCGCTACTCACACGCTCGTCGATGACGCCTCCCGGTACGTGTCGGTGCAGGTCAGGGCAATTGCAATCGTTTGCGAGAATTATTACCCTGCGGGCATCCATGTCAAGCTACGGACCCTTCAGCGAGCCTTACCCGCGCTTCAGCGTTGCAGAGATGCAAGCGCGCCGTGCTGCGTTGGAGCGGCTCATGGCGGAGCGTGAGGTAAGTCACCTGATCGTCTACGGCGCGAATCGTTTTGGAACCGCGGTGGGTTGGTTGACCCGATGGCCGGTGACCCGGGAGGCGCTCGTCGTGATGACACCCGGCGAAAGCGATGTCCTGCTGGTTCACTTCTACAACCACGTTCCTCTTGCGAAATTGCTTGCAACCGAGGCCGAGGTTCGCTGGGCGGGCGAGACGTTCGAGAACGCCGTCGGTGAGCTCGAACGTCGAGGGGCGCGAGACAAGAGGGTGGGGTTCGTAGGGCCCCTTGGATATGCAGGGCATCGCCGGCTGGTTGATTTCGCGCGGGAGGTTGTCGACCTCACACCGGAGTACACACGGCTACGGAGCATCAAGTCCGCGGAGGAGCTGGAGTGGCTGCGCGTCGGCACGGCTCTGACGGACGATGCGATGCGAGCACTGCAGACCGAAGCCCGCCCAGGCATGACGGAGCGGGAGCTCGGCAACCTCGTCGAGCGCGCATATGTCGGCAGAGGCGGCGCGACGCACATCCACTACTTCGGCATGACCCCGATGGAAGCATCGATGGTGAGCGTCCCCACTCAGTGGCCGTCGACGCGGAGCCTGGCTGAGGGAGACGTCCTAACGAGCGAGATCAGCGCATCGTTCTGGGATCATCCGGGTCAGCTGTTGCGCACGTTCTCAGTGGCGGGCGATCCCGTAGGTCTGTATCGGGAGCTGCATGCGGCCGCCGATGCGGCGTTCGACGCAATACTCGAGTGCCTCGGGCCGGGAACAACAGCTCAGGAGGTCGTGGAAGCGAGTGCCGTTATCGAAGATGCGGGCTTCACTACCCGGGACGATCTCGTGCACGGATTCGTCGGCGGGTACCTGCCTCCGATCCTTGGAAGCAAGAGCCGCGCGCTCGAACCGGTTCCGGATTTCGTGTTCGAGGCGGGTATGACCATCGTTGTCCAACCGAACGTAGTGACGCTCGACGAACGTGCTGGGGTCCAGACGGGAGAGTTAGTCCTGGTGACGAACGAGGGCGCCGAGCGCCTGCACGACTACGAGCGCGGATTCCTACGCATCGCGTGAGCTCTTCAAAGAGCACGACCTCGCAGCCTGGAGTGGGACGCGTCCTCGCGAACCGCAACTTCTGGCCATACTTCGTGGGAAACCTGGCCTCGAACTCCGGGACTTGGTTCCAAAACATCGCGCAGGTGCTGCTCGTCTACCGGTTGACCGGATCACCGTTCCTTGTCGGAGTCGTGAACTTTTCGCAGTTCGCCGCGGTGTTGTTCCTGGCCCCCGTCGCGGGCACCGCGGCGGACAGGTTCGACCGCAGGCGACTCGTCATCGTGATGCAGATATTCGCGGCAGGGTTGGCTGCGGCGCTTGCGGTCATGGCGGCGATTGGACAACCGAGCGCGTATGCCGTCATAGCAATCGCACTGGCGCTCGGAGTTACGACCGCTCTCTCTACCCCTGCCCTGCAGGCGATAGTCCCATCGCTCGTAAGCCGTGCCGAACTGCCGGCTGCTATCGCACTCAATGCTGTGACATTCAACCTCTCACGCGCACTGGGGCCGATTGCCGGCGTGTTCGTTATCGCCCAGTGGAACATTCCAACAGCTCTCGCGATCAACGCGCTTTCCTATGTCGCGCTGATCGTCGCGATGCTGTCGGTCACACCCCTCACCGCACAGGTCACTCCCTCAGAGCGGCCGAGGCTACGGGATAGCGCGCGCATGGTGCGTGCGCGCAGCGAACTATGGATACCCCTGGTGGTTGTCGGTCTCGTATCGCTGACCGCGGACCCCGTGAACACGCTCACTCCCTCGTTCGCAACCGACGTGTACTCGAGGCCCGACACTTTCACGGGATTTCTCGTCGGCGCGTTCGGAGCCGGCGCGGTGCTCGCCGCCGTATTGGTGACGGGCAGATGGCATCCGAGCCAGCGTCTCTTGGTGGTGACGCTCGGGCTTCTGTCTCTCGGGATCGGGGCATTCGCTCTGTCGAGCACCGCGCTCGTCGGAATAGTGGCATTGTTCGTCGGAGGTTTCGGCTACCTCTCGTCCGTGTCGGCTGCCACGAGCCTTCTGCAGCTCGACCTTGCCGACGAGCATCGAGGACGAACGATGGGGTTGTGGAGCGTGTCCTTCCATGGGGCCAGGCCGATCGCAAGTCTCGTGGACGGCACGATCGCGGCAACCATCGGAATCCGGGCCGCCGGCTTGACAATGGCGGTGCCTGCGCTCGTTGGGTGTCTGGGTCTCGCCGCGCTGGAAATCAGACGCCGGCGGGCCGCGCGGTAGAACCCCGCACGATGAGCGTCGGATCGAGCTGGATCGTTTCCGGCTCGAGGTGCGGGTCGCGCAACCGCTTGAGCACGAGCGCTGCGGCCCGCTTGCCGAGCTCGTAGTGGGGGATGCGAATAGTTGTCAGCGGCGGCTTGAGCTTGTCGAGGAACGGAATGTCGTTGAAACCCACTATCGAAACGTCCTGAGGGCAGCTCAACCCCGCCTCGGCCAGGGCGTCGTAGCATCCGAGCGCGAGGAGATCGTTGCCTGCTACGACGGCGGTCAAATCCTTGGAATCGTTCTCGAGAAGCTGTTTGAACACACGGGCTCCCTCGCTCTCCACGAAGGTCCTGGTGAAGCGAATCAGCTTGCGGTCGGACTTGAGCCCGGCGGCCTTCATTGCGGCGATGAACCCTCGGTAACGGGACTTGCCGGTCGAGTAGCGCTCGGGACCGACGATGTGCGCGATACGCGTGTGTCCAAGATCGACGAGGTGGTTGACCGCGAGTGCGGTGCCCATTCGATCGTCGTTGATCACCGCGAACGCCCTGCCGCTGTCGACAGTGCGGTTGACTAGCACGATCGGCACATCGGCCGCAATCGCATCCTCGATGAGCGGATGATCCAACTCGGCGGTCGCCATGATGAAGCCCTCGACCTGGCGGTCCTTCATGGTTTCGAAATGCAGGCGCTCCTTGTCCCGGTCGTTGTCGGAGTTCGCAAGAAGGGCGGTGTAGCCCTCCGTGGCTAGCTCGTCTTCGATTCCGCGCACGATGGGAGGGAAAAGGGGATTCGTCAGGTCGGGGACCAACACGCCGATCGTGAACGAGCGATTCGTCTTCAGCCCGCGCGCCATGGGATTCGGCCGGTAACCCAGCTCCTCGGCTGCAGCGATCACCTTGCTGGCCGTGGCGGCGTTCACCAGGGACCTCGTCTGGGGGTTGAGGGCGCGCGAGGCGGTTCCGGCGTGAACTCCAGCCCGCCGGGCGACCTCTCTCAGCGTCACTGCCGTCGTAGCCACTTCCCCCTCACCGATCCACGTCGGCCGGGCGGTCCTCGAGGCGCCCTGCGGTGCTCAGAGCCTAAGGGCTGAGCCCGACCGGCCTCCGGTTATCGACCGCTTGAGCCCTTGACAATGACACGGGTGGCTCGAATACTGCAAACGATTGCTGCCACGTCGACCCAGGAGGATGCGCGTGACCCACGCGCCCACCGTCGCCATCCTAGGAACGCGCTACCCGGACTTCCGGATCGAGGAGTCGATCCTTCGCCCGTTCGGCGCATCCCTGGTGTCGGGCGATGGGAGGAGTCGCGACGCGATTGCCGAACAGGCCGCGGGCGCCACCGTCGTGCTCGCCGGATCGGGCCCCCGTTTCGATGCAGGCACCATCGATCGCCTTACGTGCATCGGCATCGTCCGCTACGGGGTTGGCGTCGAGACGATCGACGTGGAAGCTGCCGCGCGGGCAGGCATGTGGGTGGCAAACGTGCCCGACTACGGAACCCACGCCGTCGCGCTGCACTGCGTCAGTCTCATGCTCGCTGCCCTTCGTCGGTTGCCTCAGGCGGATCACATCGTCAAGTCCCACCGATGGGGGTTCGCCGAACTTCGTCCGCTGCAGGCTCCCGAAAGTCTCACCGTCGGGATCGTTGGATTCGGCCGCATAGGACAGCGCGTGGCAGAGATGCTGCACCCCTTCGGCTTCAACCTGATTGCGTTCGACGCGCACCTGAATCCCACCAGCGTGCGGCCGGAACTTCGCTCAGTGACGTTCGAGGAGTTGATCACCACCTCGGACATCGTCACCTTGCACGCACCAGGCAACGCGGATGGCTCTGCACTGCATGGGCGCGCGCGAGATCGGACTAATGAAACCTCGTTCCATCCTCGTGAATACCGCTCGAGGTTCGCTGGTCGACCCGGATGCGCTCGAGGCGGGGCTCATGCACGGAGCTCCGGGATTCGCAGCACTCGACGTTTACCCGGAGGAACCTCCCGGCCGGCGCTTCGACGATGTCGGGGACAGGGTGCTCCTAACGCCTCACATGGCCTGGTACACGGAGGAGTCGGAACGTGATCTACGCGCGAAGGCCGCACACGAGGCCGGCCGCATTCTTCAAGGCCGTGCTCCTCTCCACGTTGTCGCACGACCCGCCGAGCAGGCGTTGCCAACATGACCTCGCTCTACGACTTGACGAGTCCGGACGTGCGCAAGCTCATCGACGACCGGCCGATCGCGGTGCTTCCATTCGGCAGCATCGAGCAGCACGGGCCGCACCTCCCCTGCGGGACGGACACGATGGCGGCCGACCTTGTCGCAATCGAGCTGGCCCGTCGGATCGGTGGCCTCCACGCGCCATTCTGTCCCTACGGCGTCACCCCGATTCACGCGGGTCACCCCGGGACCGTCACGCTTCGCCGGCAGACCTTCGAAGCGCTTCTGATCGATGTGTGCAGCTCAGTTGATCGAGATGGGCACGAAAACGCTCATCTTCGTCAACTGGCACGAGATCAACACGCCATCTCTGGACGCGGTTGCCACGGATCTGCAGGAGGAGACCGGCACGCGGGTGTTCGTTGCTCAGGCGTGCTACGTGGCCCAGCGCATCTACTCGGACGATGGAGGGAGCCTGACCCACGGCGGGAGCATCGAGACCATGGCGGTCATGGCCTACGATCCCTCCCTGTTGAAGCTCGAACGTGCGGGCAAGCCTTCCCGCCCGCCGGGGGCCGAGGCCAAGGACGCAATGCGCAGGTCCAAGGAGGTTTACGGCTTCGTGACCGACGTGAGTGAGATCGCGGCCGAGGGCTGGTACGGGGACCCGACGTGGGCTACACCGGAGCGCGCCGCGACGTTTCCCTCGGCAGTCGTCGACGACATCGCCCGGCAGTTGGACGCCATAGAAGCACTCGAGGGGGCCCGATGATCATCGAGCGCGAGGCTCTGCGATTCGAAGCTCGGCCGGGCCGAGAGTCCGCGGATCCGTTCGCCGGCGCCGGCGTCGATTTCACCGTGAGGATCGTTCGTCTTTCGGGCAGGTCGGTCCGTTGGGCTCACCGTCACCCCAAGAGCGCCGAGTTGCTGCACGTCACGAAGGGTCGCGGCATCCTGTGGGAGGAGGGCGTCGAGCGACGGTTCGAACAAGGAGATACGGCTCTCGTTCCGATCGGTGTTCCCCACGCAACCGTGCCCGATTCCGGCACGGCCATGGAGCTCATCTGTTTTTTCCCCCATCCCGACCTCAACAGGAACATCGAGGAGCTCGAGGACATGATCGTAAGCACAGGCCAAGAGGGGGCAGCCAATGGGTGACAAGGTCAAACTGGCTCCGGTGGGACTGGGCCGGTGGGCGCGCGTTCTCGCAAGGGGGGCCCAACGCGGCGATGTAGTCGAGCTCGCAAGTTGCTTCTCGCGGAGCGAGGACAAACGCAGGGCGTTTCAGGAGGAGTTCGGGATAGAGCGCAGCGCGTCGACCTACGAAGAGCTCCTTGCGGACCCCGAGCTCGATGGTGTCGTCATAACCACGCCTAACGACACGCATCGCGACGTGGCAATCCAGGCACTCGAAGCAGGCAAGGGCGTATACGTCGACAAACCCATAGCGCACACGCTCGAGGACGCGATGGCGATCGAGGCGGCGGTTCGGTCTACGGGTCTCGTTTTCGCAGTCGGTCACAGTGCTCGCCGGCTCGCCGGTCACAGGACGATGAAGAGGTGGCTGGACGAGGACAAGCTCGGTGAGATCTCACTCGTCGAGACCAACTTCTCCAACGAGCGCGGTCTCGAGCTAACCGAGGACACGTGGCGGTATTACGCGTCCAAGTCACCCGGGGGAACGCTCATTCAGCTTGGCGTGCATCATGCAGACAACCTGCAGTTCCTGCTTGGCCCCGTCGTTTCCGTGAACGCAAACGTCAAGAAGCTGTACACGAAGTCGGAGGTGCCCGATGCGGTGATGGTCATCTGCGAGTTCGCGAACGGGGTTCTCGGTTATCTCGGATGTGGCTGGGCGTCGCCAGGAGTCTACTCGATGAACGTGCTCGGCACGAAGGCGAACTTGTTCTACGACCTCGACTTCACGCACTGGGACGAATCCCACCTCGCCGACAAGTACAGCACCCTTCGGTCGCAGTTCTACGGGGAGTCAGAACGGCAGACTGTCGAACTTCCGCCGAGCGACATGTTCCGCGAGCAGCTCGACGAGTTCGCGCTCGCGATCCGAGGGGATGCTGCTGTGGAGGTGGGGACGAATGAGGCCGTTCGCGCCCTGGCGGTGGTCCGTGCCGCCCTCGAATCATCGGAGCGTCGAGGCGCAGCCGTCTTGATCGACGAAGTCATCGAGGAGGCGCGCGCTTGACGCGAAACCAAAGACTCACAGATACGAGAAGTGAAGTTAAAGGAAGCCAGTAGAGGGTTGGCCGAGTGGAGGGAGAAAGCGTGAAGCATCGGTTGCTGTACGTGATTCTGGCGTTGGCGTTGGTCGCCGCAGCGTGTGGGGACGACGACGACGGCGGGGGCGGTGGTGCTGAAAGCGGAGGCGAGACCCCAGCACCGCAGGTCGAACAGGTTCAGCTCGCGATCGACACCGACGACTACATGAACAACCTCGCGTGGGTGGTCGCGGATGAGAAGTACTGGCCCGAACTCGGCTTCGAGGAGCCGGCGGACGTCTTCGCCACCGATGAGTACATTCCAGGACTGCTGAGCGGAGACGTTTGGGTGGCCCAGGGTGAGAGTGACGTCATCTGGTCGGCGCTGGACGAGGGCAGCGTTCCGCTCAAGATTGTGGGCGTCGAGAAAGACACCGAGGCATGGTTCATCGGGGTCCGCGAGGGAGTCGACCCCGACAACCTCGAGGGGCTCAAGATCAGCGGAGGCCCTACCGGGGACAGGAACATCACAGTCGGAGAGAAATCTCTCGAGGACATGGGAGTGGATCCTGAAAGCATGGAGTGGGTCCCGATTGCCGGCAGCTCCGACGAGCGACTTACGGCTCTGATCGCGGGCCAGATCGACGTGGCCGTACTCCAGCCTCGTCACCTGATTCCTCTGGATGAAGCCGGAGGGGAGATGATCTATCAGGAGTTCGTTGACTCGCCGCAAGAGGTCTGGGTCGTCACCGAGGACTTCCTGACGGAGGACAAGGGGGCTGTCTGCGCGTACCTGGAGGGCCGCATCGCCGCGAAGCAATGGATCGGCGAGGGCGAGGATTACACCGACAACCAGGATGAAGCCATCGAGCTGGGGGAGAACGCCGAGAACAGCCTCTCGCCGGCCGAGGGAGACCTGGCCGAGTGGGCCAGCGAGATCGAAGGAAACTGGGCTATGGACGGGGGAGCCCCGGCGGATGCGTTCGAGGCTTGGAACCAGGACATGATCGACAACGGCAACGTCTCGGAAGGCTTCGACTGGAAGGAGCACGCCGACTTCGACTGCCTGTGGGAGGTGCAAGAGAAGCTGGGGTTGGAGCAGAACCCCTCGTCGGACGAGATCTAACAGACCGACGCTACTGGGGGGCGCCGAGTGGCGCCCCCCTTACGCGTGCGCGTGTGAACTATTCGGTCATGCTTCGGCAACCACCGTGTTGCTCAGAGTTCCGAGCCCCTCGACCTCGACCGACATGGTGTCTCCCACGTTGACTGGCCCCACTCCTTCGGGAGTGCCGGTCATGATGACGTCTCCGACCTCGAGTCTCGTGAACCGGGTTATGTACTCGATGAGAAATGGGATGTCGAAAATCATGTCCCTGGTCTGGCCGTCCTGACGGACGTCTCCGTTTACGGTGCAGGAGACGCGCACATCCGAGGGGTCGTAGTCGGTCTCGACCCAGGGTCCCAACGGGCAGAAGGTGTGCCATCCCTTGCCGCGCGTCCACTGTCCGTCGCTCTTTTGGATGTCTCGCGCCGTCACGTCGTTGCCGCAGGTGTAACCACCAACCACCGACATGGCGTCGGCGCTCGACACGCGCTCGGCAGTTCGCCCAATGACGATTATCAACTCAGCCTCGTGATCCACCCTGCCGGACAGCTCTGGATAGATGACATCGTGACCGGTGCCCACGATCGCGGACGGAGGCTTTAGGAACAACAAGGGTTCGTCCGGCACCGGGTTTCCCAGTTCCGCGGCGTGCTCGCGGTAGTTACGACCCACGCACATGACCTTGGTCGGCACGACGGGGGCCAGGAGCTGGACCTGGTCGAGTGATCCGACGACATCGCCCGCGACGAGATCGACGAACGGCTGACCCTGCGAGGCTCTGACTTCCTGGTTCTCGAGTACCCCCCAGGAAGGTGGGCCTCCGTCGGTGTATCTAACGATCTTCACGTTGCTCTCCCTTCGGTGGTTGGTCCCAAAAGTACCGATCCCGCGCGCCGACTTGACTGGCCGGATGGGACTTCCTACAGTACCTGCAAACGATTGCGCCCCCGAGAGTATGCCGGGCGCCTGGGGGGATTGATGACACCAGAGGCAACTTCGAAGGCGGCGGCGATCTCGGCCCGGGGGGTGCGGGTCGAATACGAGCGCACCCGCCAAAAGGACACGCTCGTAGCCCTCGAGGACTTCAGCGTCGACATCAGAGCCGGGGAGTTCGTCACCATCGTCGGCCCCAGCGGGTGTGGAAAGAGCACGTTTCTGAACTGTGTGGCCGGGCTCTGGTTTCCTGCGGCGGGGGAGCTTCGGGTGAGCGGCAAACAGGTCACGGGGCCGGGCCGCGACCGCTCGGTTGTATTCCAGGACTACGCGCTGATGCCCTGGCGCACCGTCAAGACGAACGTGCGCATGGGTCTCGAGTTGCAGCGCCGCGTAGATGACGGAACCGACGAGAAGGTGGCGCGCTACATTGAGCTCGTAGGTCTAACGGGCTTCGAGGACGCTTATCCGCGCGAGCTATCCGGTGGGATGCGGCAACGGGTTGGTCTAGCACGAGCACTCGTGACCGAGCCGAGCATTCTTTTGATGGACGAGCCGTTCGCGGCCGTAGATGCGATCACGCGTGAGCTCATGCAGGACGAGGTCGCTCGCATCATCAAGGCCACCGGGCAGACAATCGTGTTCATCACGCACAGCGTCGATGAGGCCATCACTCTGGGCGACCGCATCATCGTGATCACCGACCGCCCCGGTCGTGTCAAAGAGATACTTCCGGTTTCCATCCCGCGGCCCCGCTCGGGCAGGGAGATCCGCCACCTGTCCGAGTACGTCGAATTGCGCGACCGAGTCTGGAGCCTTCTGGCCAAGGATCCTCGCCCGCAACCGGGACTTCCGCCGGTAGAGACCAAGGCGAGAACCTGAGGTGAGCACGGCGGAGGCGACCACCACAGTCGCAACTCGGACCCCTTGGGCCGGCCGGTCGGTTGGCCCGAAGATGACGGGCCTGCTGAGCTTCATCGCGTTCTTGATCCTGTGGCAGTCGATCGTCTGGGCGACCGGTATCCGGGAGACGCTGCTGCCGAGCCCGGGAAACGTCGTGGTTTCCTTCGGCGAGGTGTGGGGCGAAGGAATCCTGTGGCCGGCAGTCGTCGAAAGTCTGCAGCCGCTGTTCTTGGGACTCGCCGCCGCGATCGTCATCGGAGTCATCCTCGGGTTGCTCATCGGGTCCTCGGGCTGGCTCGACCTCGTAGCGGGCCCTTATCTCTGGGGGTTCTTCGCAACGCCGCGGATCGCGACCGCGCCGGTGTTCATCCTCTGGCTCGGGTTGGGCTTCCAGACCAAGGTGGCGCTCGTGTTCGTCTCTGCGCTCCTGCCAGTGATTCTCAGCTGCAAGGAAGGCGTCCAGACCGTCGACGAGTCGCTCGTCAGTGCCGCGCGTTCCTTCGGGGCGGGGCGACTCGACGTCTTCCGGCACGTAGTCGTTCCATACACACTCCCGTTTATCGCCAACGGCATACGCAACGGCATCGCGCGCGGATTCGTGGGTCTGCTCATCATCGAGATGACCGTGGGCAGGGGAGGGATAGGCCGTGAGGTGATTGTCTCTATGGGGAACTTCAACACCGCCCGGATGTTCGCCTTTACGGCGGTGCTCATGGTTACCGCCCTGTTTTTCATCACGCTGTCTCGAAAGTTGGAAGCCTACGCGTCGCGCTGGCGCGAAGAGGTGTACCTGTGAGTGCGACGGCGGAATCCACCACTCCTGCGCCCAAGAGGTTCAAGGGTCGCAAGCAGTTCACGCGCACGCAACGAATCATCGCCACGATCATCAACTTGACCCTCTTCTGTTTTCTCTGGGAGTACGGGGTCAAGTTTTTCGAGATCAAACCGATCATCCTGCCCCCGTTCAGCGCGGTGGTGGCGGAGATCCCCGCGATGTACGAAGAGGGGATCCTGTTCAGCAACGTCTTGTTCAGCCTGCGCATCTACCTGACCGGAATGCTGTTCGCGATCCTGCTGTCGATCCCGCTGGGACTGTTGCTCGGAGGGGTGAAGGTCCTGGACCGTGTTCTCTCTCCGTACCTGTGGCTCATCTACACGACACCGCTGTTGATCCTCATGCCTCTGATCCTGCTCTGGGTGGGGATCAACGACACGGCCAGGGTGCTCCTGGTCTTCATCAGCGCGGTGCCCGCGATCGTCGTCGTCGTGATGGAGGGCGTCAAGACCGTGGATAACTCGCTTCTACGAGCGGCGAAGTCTTTCGGAGCGAGCAGGTGGACGCTCTTCCGCAAGGTCATCTTTCCGGCGACGATTCCCTTCATCGCGACCGGCGTGAAGATGGGTGTTTCGCGCGGGCTCATCGGTCTTTTCGTAGGCGAGCTCTTCAGCAGCTCAAAGGGAATCGGCTACATCATCGAGCTTGCCGGCAAGATCTTCAACATGCCCCGTGTCTACGCGATGTTGTTCATGTTCATCCTCTTCAGCATTTCCATGGTTGGGGCCGCTCAGTACCTGGAGAGGAGGCTCTCTTCTTGGAGATCGCAACCGTCGATGTGAGCCGCCCGCGAAGCCGTCCAGCTCGGCGATAGTGGCAACCCGAGAGGCGCTTCATCTGGAACTAGTCGCGCACAGCGACCTCGACGGCCATGGCGACGGGATGCAGATCATGCGCCACGACGATGCTCTTTACGTCGGTCATCATGGACCGAGCGGCATGGGGACGTCGGTGCTTGACGTATCCGACGTCACGAACCCCCGGCTCGTGCGACAGATCCCGGCCCCCAAGGGCTCGCACAATCACAAGGTGCAGGTTGCCGACGGATTCCTTCTCGTCAACGAAGAGATGTTCCAGGGAAGCGACGAGTTCAGCGCCGGAATGATCGTTTACGACCTCGCGGACCCACTCGATCCGAACAGAATCGGTTACTTCAACTCGGGGGGACTTGGCGTGCACCGGATCGTCTACACCGGCGGTCGCTACGCGTACATGTCGGCGATTCCCGACGGCTTCGACGACCGCATCTGGGTCATCGTCGATCTATCTGATCCGGAGCGACCCACGGAGGCCGGACGCTGGTGGTGGCCGGGCCAGTGGGCTGGAGGAGGCGAGAAACCGACCTGGCCGGAGGGCAAACGAATCGCCGCGCACCACGCTCTACTCGACGGCGACGTCGCCTATCTGGGATACGGCGATGCCGGCTTAGTCGTGCTGGACATCAGAGACGTCGGTTCTCCCCAGATGATCGGAAATCTGACCTGGAGCCCCGGCGGAGAGACCCATACGTGTCTTCCCCTCCCGAATCGCAAGCTCGTCGTGGCGACCGATGAGGCCGTGCGCGATCGATGTGCCGAAGAACGGAAGTATGTCCGGGTGATAGACGTCTCGCAACCCACGACTCCACGCGTCGTAAGCATCTGTCCCCAGCCCGAGGGCGACTATTGCGAGCGCGGCATGCGGTTCGGGCCCCACAATCTGCACGAGAACCGCCCCGGGACCTACAACAGCGAGACCATCGTTTTCGTCTCCTATTTCAACGCGGGCCTCAGGGTCTACGACCTTTCGAACGCGGAATCACCCAAAGAGATCGCCTTCTGGGAGCCGGACACACCGGCGGACCAGGAGGCCCCCCAGATCAACGACCTATTTGTCGACAACGACCTCAACATCTTCGTCAGCGACCGCATCACCGGCGGGCTCTTCGTGCTCCGCCCAGACGAAGAGCTGACTCGAACCATGACCGAGGAGAAGCTGTGACCCAAAAGCGCATCGACCTTCACTGTCACTTCATTCCTCCAGCCCTCCTTGATCGAATCGCGAGTGACGGGGCCGCGCACTCGGTCACCATCACCGACGGCGAGCGAGTGTCGTTCGCGGGCAAGCGCTCAACTCAGAAGTTTCCACGCGGAATGCGCGACCTCACCGACCGTCTGGAGCGCATGGATGCACAGGGAGTGGATGTGCAGATTATCTCGGCGTGGATGGACTTCGCCGCGTCTCGAGCTCCCGCCCGATGACGGCGCATGGTTCGCGCGCTCCTTGAACGAGTTGACGATCGAGGCGATCGCTCCTCACAGCGAACGCTTCCACGCCATGGCGGCCGTGCCGTTGCAGGCGCCGGAACTCGCGGCCGAGGAGCTTCGCTATGCCCTTAAAGAGCTCGGCATGGTGGCAGTCGAGATCGCCACGACGCTCGGATCCTCCGAGTTGGACGATCCGGGTCTCGCTCCATTCTGGACCGCGGCACAAGGAGCTCGACGCGCTCGTCCTGGTGCATCCCATGAACCAATCGATCGGTTACGAACGATTGAGTCGCAGCTACTTCCTCGACAACATCGTCAGCAACCCAGCCGAGGGCGCAGTCGCCGCCGCGAACCTGATCTTCGGCGGCGTGCTTGCGAAGTACCCGAGGCTCAAGGTTTGCCTGACCCACGGCGGTGGCTTCCTTCCCTACCAGATCGGCCGGCTGGACCGCGGGTACGAGGGGAAGCCCGACGTCACGGCGGTCAACATCGATGCTCCCCCTTCGACTTTCCTGCGGCGCTTCTACTACGACACCGTCGTGCACTCGCCCGAAGCCCTGCGTTTTCTGGTCGACAGGGTCGGCGCCGACCGAGTGGTTCTTGGGAGCGACTATCCCTTCCCGATGGGCGATCCCGAACCGGTCACGACGGTGCTGAAGAGCGCTCTAGACGAAGCCACGACGGCAGGTCTTCTCGGCGGCAACGCGATTCAGGCGCTGGCCCCTTACGTCGATGGTTTGCGCGATCAGTGAGACCGCCCACATCGGGCGCGCCTGCGGTCGGTCTTGCGCAACAGGATTGGTTAGCTGAGCAAAAGGGGTGTGGATGAGCCATTCTTTCTTGATTCATGATGATGCCGATGACGTCGGTGTGGCCGTCACCGATTTGGAGTCCAGCCAGGACGTGACCGGCGTGTACATGAACAGCGGCAAGACTGTTGGGTTGAAGAGCCGCGACGCGATTCCGCTGGGCCACAAGATCGCTCTAAGGGATCTCGCCGAGGGTGCCGACGTCGTCAAGTACGGAGTTCGAATCGGCCGGACGAGCATGACTGTGCAGGAGGGTGACTACGTCCACACCCACAACCTGAAGTCGGCCCGATGGTAGCCGGACCTACCGGTTACAGACGGGCGGACGGTCGTGTGGGAGTGCGTAACCATGTTGCGATCCTGCCAGTCGACGACATCTCGAACACCGCTGCCGAAATGGTCGCGGCGATGATCCCGGGCACGCTCGCACTTCCTCATGCCTACGGACGTCTTCAATTCGGCGAGGACCTCGAGCTTCTATTCAGAACCTTGATTGGAAATGGAACGAATCCGAACGTCGCGTCGGTGGTGGTCATCGGAATCGAACCAACCTGGACGGAGCGTGTTGCCGACGGCATAGCTCGTAGCGGCAAGCCGGTCGAGGCCCTCTCCATTGAGCATCACGGAGATCTCCAAACGGCGGCGGCCGCAGCGCGTGTCGCGCAGGGATTTCTCCAAGATGCAAGCGAGCTCGTACGCAAGCCGGTGGATCTCTCGGATCTGTGGATCAGCATCAAGTGCGGAGAGTCCGACACGACCACGGGCCTGGCTTCGTGCCCCACAGTCGCGAGGGTGGTCGATCGTGTTGTCGACGCGGGCGGCACCGTCTTTCTTCGGTGAGACGACCGAGCTGACGGGCGGCGAGCACCTCATCGCAGACCGCTGCGTCGACGATGCCACTCGCAGGAAGTTCCTGGCCATCTACGAGGATTACGTCCGCATGATCGAGGAAGGCGAGGCCGACCTGCTCGGTTCTCAGCCGACCGAGGGCAACATTCGCGGGGGGCTCACCACGATCGAGGAGAAGGCGCTCGGCAACATCGCCAAGACAGGCACGGCTCCTGTGGTCGATGTCCTAGAGCCCGCCGTGACCCCGACTGTCCCCGGCTTGAACTTCATGGACACTTCCTCGGCGGCGGCCGAATGCGTGACCCTGATGGCGGCCGGGGGTGCGGTGATCCATCTCTTTCCGACGGGTCAGGGCAACGTCATCGGCAATCCAGTGGTGCCAGTGATCAAAGTGAGCGGCAACCCCATAACGGTGTCGACCATGAGCGAGCACATCGACCTCGACGTGTCGGGGTTGCTGTCCCAAGCCATGGATCTGCCCACTGCGGGAGACCGGTTGCTCGAGGTCGTAGTGCGCACGGCGAACGGCAGGCTTACCGCGGCCGAGTCGCTGGGCCATCGGGAGTTCGTGATGACCAAGCTGTACAGGAGCGCCTAGTTAACGAGCGGCTGACCTTGCGGGTCGACGGGTTCGGGAGTTATCCTGCAATCGTTTGCAGAGGGAGATAGACGATGACTGAAGAGAATCTCAGGGCCCACAAGCTGGGGTGGATCGGCGTCGGACGCATGGGCTTCCGGCTCGCTCAGCGACTGCTCACCGCGGGGTGTGACCTCTCGATCTACAACCGCACCCGCAGCAAGGCGGAGCCTCTCGTCCAGGAGGGGGCCAAGCTCGTCGACTCGCCGGCCGATCTGACGGACTGCGACATCGTGTTCACTATCGTCTCGGCCGACGACGACTTCCGCGAGGTCACACTGGGGGACAGGGGCGTGCTGGCGCAGGAGAACGCGCCGAAGATCCTGATCGACTCGACGACGATCTCTGCGGGCATGTCGGGAGAGGTGCGGGCTGCGGCCGACAAGGTCGGAACCATGCTCCTCGCCGCGCCGGTGAGCGGCAACCCCCAGGTAGTGGCCGCCGGGAAGCTGACGCTTGTCGTCTCTGGACCAGCCGAAGCGTTCGAGACCGCGCGTCCCTACATGGATCTCCTGGGAGCCGGCAGCACCTACGTCGGCGATGCCGACGCGGCGCGACTGGCGAAGATCTGCCACAACCTGATGCTCGGAATCGTGACGCAGTGCATGGCCGAGATCACGGTGCTGGCGGAGAAGGGCGGACTCGAGCGCAGCGCTTTTCTCGAGTTCCTGAACCGGAGCGTTATGGGGTCGGTGTTCACTCGATACAAGACGCCCGCCTTTGTGAAGCTCGACTATCACCCCACCTTCACACCGGTACTGCTACGCAAGGACTTCGACCTCGGCCTGAAAGCCGCGCGCGAGCTGGATGTGCCGATGCCCCTGGCAGCGCTCACTCACGAGCTCGTTCAGAGCCTCATCGGGCGCGGTCACGTCGACCAAGACTTCGCCCTGCTACTCCAACAGCAGGCTGACGCGTCGGGACTGAAGCTCGAGCCAGAGGATGCTGACGTGTCGGACGGTTTGACGGAAGAGGACGCGTGATGGAAAGGCCGAAGGGCTGGGCCGACGAGGCAAAACTCGACGAGACCACGCGTCTTGACCTCTATCGAAAGCAATCGGCCATTCGCCAGTTCGAGCAGCGCGCTTACGACCTCTTTCTGCAGAACCTCGTGAAGGGAACCAGTCATCTTTCGCTCGGCCAGGAAGCGGTCGCGGCAGGCTTCGGGGCGGCGATGCGCTACGACGACTTCACGTTCTGCACCTACAGGGGTCACGCCCACACGCTCGTTCGAGGTGCATCCATGACTGGTCTCATGGCCGAGCTGCTCGGCCGTTCGAACGGAATCCTCGCGGGCAAGGGCGGCTCGATGCACCTGACGAGCACCGAGCATTACGCGATGGGCTCGTACGCAATCGTCGGAGCACACCTCCCGATCGCAGCCGGTGCCGCGTGGGCCGCGCAGGAGCGCGGCACTGGGCAAGTGTCGGTCTGCTTCTTCGGGGACGGAACCACAAACATCGGCGCGTTCCACGAAGCCGTGAACCTGGCAGCGGTGTGGAAGCTGCCCGTCGTGTTCGTGTGCGAGAACAACCTGTACATGGAGTACACGCCCATTTCGGCGGTGACGGCCGTAGAGCACCCGGCCGCGCAACGCGCCTCCGCATACGGGCTCGAGTCACTCATCGTGGACGGCAACGACGTCGACGAGGTCTACGGAATCGCGACCACGTACATCGAACGAGCCCGCGCAGGAGAGGGCCCGGCCCTCATCGAGGCCAAGACCTACCGAAAGGGCGGGCACAGTCGCGCCGACCCCGCCAAGTACAGGCCACCTGAGGAGGTCGAGTCCTGGCTGGCTCGCGATCCGATCGATTTCTATCGCGCCCGTCTTCTCGAACTCGGACTCGAAGCCGCAGTGCTCGACGAAATCGACGCGCAGGTCCTCACCGAGGTGAACCGGGCCACAGAGGAAGCGAAGGCAGCACCTCCGCCCTCCACCGAGCTCATCTACACGGACGTGTGGGCCGACGGGGGGTCGCAATGGCGGAACTGACCTACAGGGACGCGGTCGCTGCCGGGCTCGCGCAGGAGATGAAACGCGACGACAACGTCTACTTCATCGGTGAGGACGTGGCGGCTGCCGGCGGAGTGTTCAAGACGACGGGCGGTCTTCTCGAGACATTCGGTCCCAAGCGCGTGCGCGATACACCCATCAGCGAAGAGGCGATCGTTGGAGCGGTCATGGGAGCCGCTATGGCCGGGCTGAGGCCCGTGGGCGAGATCATGTTCTCGGACTTCTTCGCCACCTGCTGGGACATCGTCGCCAATCAGATCGCCAAGACGCGCTACATGACCAACGGACAGGTCACGCTGCCGCTCGTGTTGCGCAGCGCGAACGGTGGCGGTCTTCGCTTCGGAGCTCAGCACAGCCAGGCCGTCGAGAACTGGGCCATGGCTATTCCCGGACTGAAGGTGGTCGCTCCGTCAACGCCCGCCGACGTGAAAGGTCTTCTCGCCGCGTCCATCCGCGACGACGATCCGGTTGTGTTTCTCGAAGCCAAGTCCCTCTACGCGGTCAAGGGTGAGGTCCCCGACGACGAGCACGTCGAGCCATTGGGACGCGCCACGGTCCACGGTGATGGTGATGAGGTCGTGCTTATAGCGCTGGCCGCGATGGTGCCGAAGGCACTCGAGGCCGCCGAGCGATTGCGCGCCGATCACTCCATCGGTTGCCGCGTTGTCGACCTGCGTTCCCTGGTTCCGCTTGACGTAAGCGCGATCCTCGAAGCAGTGAGAGCAACGGGGCGCGTCTTCACAGTCGAGGAGAACCCAAGGTTGTGCGGATGGGGGGCCGAGATCTCATCGATCGTTGCCGAGGAGGCCTTCTACGACCTCGACGGGCCCATCGTCCGAATCACGACGCCGCACGTGCCTCTACCCTCAGCCGAGTCACTTGAGGACGCGACTCTTCCGTCCGTCGATCGAATCGTCGACACGGTCGTCAAAGAGCAGTAGTCGGGCCGAGCTAAGACTTGGCCGGGACGTACTTGAGGTTCAACACGCCCGTTCCGAACACTTCATGCTCGGCGAGCTCGAGAGGATGCTGAGGTGTGTCCTCGAACAAACGTTGACCCTTGCCGACCACGATCGGATGGACCATAAGAACGAGCTCGTCCAGGAGGCCATTGGCCAATAGCCAACGTACGAGAGTGGCACTCCCCGACATCGCAATGTTTCCCTCGGTCTCGCCTTTGATCTTCTGCAGGCGCGTCGCAACATCGCCGGACACGATAGTGGTGTTGTTCCAGGTCGCCTTGTCGAGAGTGTTCGTTACGACGTACTTCGGCAGGTTGTTGAGGAATGAAGCGAAAGGCTCGTCATCGCTCTCCGGCCAGTAGCTGGCCCACTCCTCGTAGCCCACCCGGCCCAGGAGAAACACCTCGGTACGCTCGACGGCTTTCCCGATAGCGTTTCCCATCTCGTCGTCGAAGTAGGGGAAATGCCATTGATCGGGCGACTCGACGACGCCGTCGAGTGAGATGAAAAAGCTCGACACGATCTTCCCCATGCTGTTCTCCTTTGCGCTCATTCGGTCTCGTACGATCTCGATCGCAGCATCGACTCATCGCCCAGGCTGCGACAGATTGGGCGGCCGCCCCTGGAAACGGGCCGAAAACCCGACGGGACCCCTATAATCAACCACTTGGTTGGTCAACCAGAAGGATGAATAATGGCAGCGGAACAGCTCAGCGTCACGTTTTCGGCTCTCGCCGATCCGACCCGCCGGGCGATCCTGGCCCGGCTCAAAGAGGGCGAAGCCACCGTCACACAGCTCGCCGAGCGCTTTCCCATGACGGTCCAGGCGGTCTCGAAGCACCTTGGCGTTCTCGAGCGCGCCGGTCTCGTCGAGAGAAGCCGCATCGCGCAGCTCCGCCCCGCGCGACTCCGGGCGACGCACTTGCAGGAAGCCGCGGAGTGGCTGGGCTCGTACGCATTTTGGGACGCGAGCCTCGATACTCTCGAGAAGAACCTCGCCGAACGGCCATCCGATGGCTAACGGGGCCTCATACAGCGGGGATCAAGGGATCTTGCTGGCACGGGTGTTCGATGCCACGCGCGAGCGTCTGTGGAAGGAATGGACTGAACCGGACAGGTTCGCCGACTGGTTCGGAGGAGACGAAGCCGAGATCCCCGCGTCGACCGTAGCGTTGGACGTCAGAGTGGGCGGGATGTGGCGCGCAACAATGTTCGCAGGCCCGGAACGCAGCGAGATCCGTTGGACGGGGGAATACCTCGAGGTCGCCGAGCCCAAGCTTCTCGCCCTTACGTTCTCCGACGACGGCGCACCTGACGAGCTCGTAATCGTCGTCCTCGTCGATATCGGAGAGGGCCATACCGAGATGCTGTTGCGCCAGCGGGGAGCGATGTCTGGGCCGGCCTACGAGCGCGCGGCGCGCGGAATGTCGTCGTTTCTCGATCGAATGGCCAAACACATTGCCGACGACTGAACGCTTAGGCCAGCCAGGTGGCTCGCGTCAGCTCTCTCGCACGCCCTGGTTCATTCTGCTGTTTTCGCTGCGGCGCTCGACTGTAGTTCCCCAGCCGCTTGCTTGGCGGCTTCCAGGATGCTGCGATAACCCGTGCAGCGGCAGAGGTTCGAAGCCAGCACCTCGACCAGATCGTCTTCAGTCCTGTCCGCCTTCGCTTCGAGAGCACCCACCAGGAGCATGATGAAACCTGGCGTGCAGAAACCACACTGCAATCCGAAGTTGTCGATGAAGGCGTGTTGAACTGGATGCAGAGTGCCATCCGAAGCAAGGCCCTCGATGGTCGTGATCCTGGAGTCAGAACACTGGACCGCGAATACGAGACACGCCCGGGTGGGGGCTCCGTCCAGGAGCACAGTGCAGGCTCCACATACCCCGTGTTCGCACCCGAGGTGCGTGCCGTGCAGTCCGAGGTCCTCGCGCAACACGTCGGCCAGGGTGCGGCGCGGCTCGACCTCCAGTTCGTGACTGCGGCCGTTCACCTCGAGCGTCACCGATGTCACGATGCAGCACCGAGGGCGTCGTCGAGGGCCCGCCGCGATAGCACCTCGACGAGGTGCCTCCTGTAGTCGGCGGAACAGTTCGCGTCCGAGATCGGGATCTACATCCTCGGCTGCCGCACGCGCGACGGCGGCGAGAGCATCCGGCGTCGGCTCTTTCCCGACGAGGAGAGATTCCGCCCGCTTGGCTCTGACGGGCGTCGAAGCCGCGCCGGCGAGCGCGAGCCTCACGCCCGCAACGACGCCTTCGTCCCCAACGGAGCAAGCCGCAACCGTTGCAACCGTCGCAAAGTCACCTGCCGTCTGGCTCTTCTCTCGAAAACCGATACCCGCGTTGCGGAGCAACGGCAAGCGAACCTCGGTGATGATCTCGTCGGCCTCGAGCGCCGTGGTGAAGAGTCCGTCGAAGAACTCGCTCGCCGGAATACGACGCGTGCCACGCACGCTGCGGGCGACGATGGTCGCGTCGAGAGCGGCCGCAACCATGCACCATTCAGCGGCTGGATCGGCGTGCGCGAGGCTGCCGGCAAAAGTTCCCCTCATCCTGATGGGAAGGTGTCCCACGAGGTGCGCTACCCGCGCGAGCAGGAGTGACGTGGCGTCTGTCGACGCGGGAACCTCCAAATCGACGTGGCGAACCAGTGCCTGAATGACCAGCTCATCGCCATTCACCCCGACGTCCGCAAGACCCCCGATCCGGTTGAGATCCACCAGCAAAGACGGGGTCGCGAGGCGGAAGTTCATGGCCGGCACCAGGCTCTGACCTCCCGCGAGCACCTTTGCCTCACCATCTCGCTCGGCAAGCGCGCCCAGAGCTTCGTCGATGTCCCGCGCTGGCTAAGTATTCAAAGGGGCTCGGTTTCACAGGGCGGTATCCTATCGCTGCAAACGATTGCGAACGGCTTTGGCTGAAGAGAGGAATCGATTGGGCGACAGGAACTACGTGGGCCAGAGCCCGCCGCGCCGGGAGGACCCCGGCCTCGTCGCCGGCGCTCACTCCTACGTCGCCGACCTCACCGCCCAAGGGTGTCTCGATGCGGTCTTCGTCCGCAGCTTCGAGGCACACGGGCTTTTGAACGCGGTCGACGTCTCCGCCGCGGAGGGGGTCGAGGGCGTAGTGGGAGCCTATGGTTCGGACCAGTTGCCCGACCTCCCCGATACGCCGCTTCCGCCGAACGCGTCTCTCCCGCCCGAGATGTCTTGGCCGGCACTGGCGCGCGGGCGCGTCCGCTATGCGGGCCAACCTCTGGCGGTGGTCGTTGCCTCCGATCGCTACGTGGCCGAGGACGGTGCCGAACTCGTGCTCGCAGACATCGACCCGTTGGATGCAGTGGTCGATCCCGGCCTGGCCTCCACCGACGAGGTGCAGCTCTTCGAGGGTCACTCGAACGTCGTGTCCGTCCGCGAGTTCGGTTCTCCGGTCGACGAGGTTATGAACGCGGCACCGGTCGTGGTCGAGACCGCGATCCGCAACGAGCGTCTTTGCCCGACCTCGATCGAGACGCGCGGAATCCTGGTGGTTCCCGACGGCGACGGCATCACCGTTCACGTCTCACACCAGGCCCCCCAGCGGTTGCGCGGAGCACTGGCGCGCGCGTTCGACATGGACGCCGCACTTGAATCCGGGTGATCGTGCCTCATGTCGGCGGGGCGTTCGGAGCCAAGAGCCAGACCTATCCCGAGTACATCGTCGTGGCGCACCTCGCCCGCAAGCTGAACCGTCCGGTGAGGTGGATCGAGGATCGGCGGGAGGCGTTCGCCGGCGCGACACACGGACGTGGGCAGACTCAACGACTGAGGCTGGCGGCCGACGAGGACGGCAACCTGCTCGCGCTCGAGGCCGAGATCGACGCCGACATCGGCGCCTACCCGCACACCGGTGAGCTCATCGTCGCGAACACCGGCTTGATGCTTTCGGGTCCCTATGCCATCCCCCGCGTGCACGCTCGGGTGCGGGCCGTGGTCACGAATACGAGCCCGACCGCGGCGTATAGGGGAGCAGGCAGGCCGGAGGCCACGTATGTCCTCGAGCGAGCGCTCGACCGGCTGGCCCACAGACTTGGAGAGGATCCCGCCGAGCTGCGGCTGCGGAACTTCATCGACAAGAGTGCGTTTCCCTACGAGTCCGCCACGGGGGCCGTGTACGACTCGGGCGACCACGCGGCCGCCTTGCGACTTGCCCTTGAGCGCTCCGGCTACCAGGAAGTGCGAGCGGAGCAACGCCGCCGCCGAACTGAGGGAGCCGGCAAGTTGCTCGGGATCGGAATGGGGAGCTACATCGAACGATCCGGTGGTCAGGAGGGGAGCACCGAGTTCGGCTCTGTCAGCGTCGACTCGGACGGAACGATCGCGGCTCGCTCGGGCGCTACTCCTCAGGGACAGGGTCACGCAACCGCGTTCGCCCAGGTGGTGGCGAGCGCACTGGACGTCGACATGAACCGTGTGCGAGTCATCCAGGGGGATACGGATGAGGTGCCGGTCGGCGTGGGCACCTTTGGGTCGCGCAGTATGCAGGTCGGCGGATCCTCCCTGCACCAAGCCGCCCATGACGTGCTCGATCAAGCTCGCGAGCGAGCGTCGGCGCATCTCGAGGTGGCCGAGGCGGACCTTCGATACGAAGACGGACGCTTCACTGTCGCCGGGACGAATCGTTCGGTCACGCTCGGCGAACTGGCGGGAGAAGGTCCATTCGAGGCCGAGGCGGAGTTCGTTTCTCGCCAGGCGTTTCCCTTCGGAACCTACGTCGCGATCGTCGAGATCGACAACGACACGGGAGATATCTCACTCAACAAGCTCGTTGCTGTCGACGACTGCGGCACGGTCATCAACCCGAAGCTCGTCGAGGGGCAGGTGGTCGGATCGATCATGCAGGGCATCGGTCAGGCTCTGTACGAGCGGGTCGTCTACGACGAGAACGGTCAGCCACTCATGAGCTCGTTGATGGACTACTCGTTGCCCACCGTCGCGGAGCTTCCCGAACTCCTTCTCGATCACACGGTGACCCCGAACCCGAACGTGCCGCTGGGCAACAAGGGAGCCGGCGAAGCGGGATGCATAGGCACGCCCCCGGCCATCGTCAACGCCATCGTGGATGCTCTCGAGGGCCGCGACGAGGGCATCGACGTGCCGGTGACTCCCGAGAAGGTGTGGCGGGTCCTCAGCTCGTCGCCGCTCTGACCAGGCCTTGCAGGACGCGTAGGTCCCGCTTGAATATCCGGGTCATCAGCGGCTTGAACGCGGTGATGCCGAGCGCTCCGGCAACGCCCAGCGGCGGATAGAGCGTTTCGGTCCAGTACACGTGGGTCCGGCCGGGTTGCTTGCCTGATCCGAGGGGAGTCAGACGTATCTCGCCACGTCCCGAGACCCAGCCCATGTGCTCGATCGCGAGGTGCTCGTTGGGCTCCCACGCGACCACCTCGATGGCATCGCGCGTGGTGATCCCACCGATGCTCACGGTCGCCTCGGCCGTGACGCCGACTCCCTCACGCGCTGCCGACTTCACCACGAAGTCGCGCGCCTCGAGCTGCCAGTCGCCCTGGTTCTCCCAATCGGTGATGAGTCGCCACACCACCTCAGGGGGGCCGGGCATGGTTTCGACGAGCTCGATCGCGACCGGCCATCCACGCTTGATGCGTTGCAAGAAGCTCATCTTGCCGATGCTGCCATGAATCGCCACCCTGATTGCCCCTTGATCCGCCCGATTGTTGCCGTCTAGCAGGAACGAGGCAGCGGGTGGCGAATCATGTCACTACGAGACCGTGAGCGGACACTGCGAAGTGGGATTGACAGCTCCAAGGTCCAGGTCTGGCAGCCCGCGACTGTCAGGAACGGGCGAGCTCCAAGTATCAAGAGGGCGCGGGTCACCCCGCGCCCTCGCCCGTCTTTGACTTCAGCTCATCGTAGGTCGGCCGTTTCATCTTGAAGAGGTCGCTCGCGGCCCGGGTGTACCACGAGCCACCGAGGCGTCCGATGGGATCGAGTAAGTCCGGAGCGACTCTTCCGTCGCGCATGACGTCTTCGTCGACCACGAGGTGCGTCACGTCACCGAAGACCATGTGCCCGTTGCCGATGCTTACGATCCGGTTCACCGTGCATTCGAAAGACGCAGCCGCCTCGGCGACGCGGGGTGGCGCGATCGTCTTCGAGGGTGCATCGGCGAGGTTCGCCCACGCAAACTCATCCTCACCGGGAGGGAAGTTCGCAGCAGTGAGATTCATGGACTCGGCGAGCGGGGCGCTGACGATGTTGACGACGAACTCCCCGGTTGCTTTCACGTTGCGCAGCGAGTCCTTCACTCCGGTGGAAGTGAAGTGGATGACGAGCGGATTGCTGGAGATCGCGTTGAAATAGCTGTGGGGGGCCAGGTTCCGAGCGCCGTCGGCCGATACGGTCGAGATCCAGGCGATGGGTCGAGGGACGACGAGCGCCGTCAAGAGGAAGTAGCCCTCGCGCCCCTCGAATCTCGAGGGATCGAAGTCGATGTGCCCCAACGGTGGCCACCTTTCGAGTCGTCCGAGCCCACATTGTCTGGTGCTCGATGTTCACCTGTAGTCATCTGCTGGTGCTCCCGTCTTAGTCTGAACGAATGAGCTACGAAGGAAAGCCCTGCGTGTGCCAGTTCCGGCGCGGGGTCTGCGACCAGACATGTGTCGCCCGCATGATGGAGACGACCTTTTACATGGCCGCGTTGAATCTCGTGGGCCGCCGCTGCCTCGTCGTCGGGGCCGGAGCGGTCGGGCTGGAGAAGATCGAGGGTCTTCTCGCCTGCGATGCGACCGTGGTCGTCGTGGCCCCCGAGGCGGATCGGGAGGTCGTCGAGCTCGCCGAGTCGGGAGCGGTCGAGTGGCGCAATACGGCGTACACGGCCGGTGATCTGGAGGGTTGCTTCCTCGTCGTAGCTGCTACTTCCGACACGGACGTGAACATCGCGGTCTACGGGGATGCCGAGTCTCGGGCGATGCTGGTCAACGTTGTCGATGTACCGCCTCTGTGCAATTTCATCCTCCCGGCTATCGTGCGGCGAGGTCCGATCGCAATTGCGATCTCAACGGCCGGGGCAAGCCCCGCTCTTGCCAAGCGGATGAAGAACGAGATCGGTGGACTCTTCGGTGAGGAGTACGCGACTCTCGCTCTCATGCTCAACGAGGTCAGGGGATGGGCTAAAGCGACACTCCCGACGTATCAAGATCGCAAGGCCTTCTTCGAGAGCATCGTCAACGGCGAGCCGGATCCGCTCGAGCTCCTTCGAAGCGGAGACGAACCGGCCGTCAAGGAACTCATCGCGAGAGCGCAGGAGAGCCATGGACCTTGAACACATTCTCAACCTGAACCAGTTCGAGTCGATCGCGCGCGAGCAGATGAAGCCCTACGCGTTCGGCTACTACTCAGGAGGCGCAGGGGATGAGATCACCCTGCAGATGGAACTTGGAGGCATGGAGCCGGTTCTCGCTGAGACCCAGGGTGCTCGTCGACATCTCGTCCGTCGACTTCTCCTCTACGATGCTCGGCACCGCGGTTTCGATGCCCGTTGGGTTCGCGCCGACGGCGCTTCACAAACTCGCCCACCCGGAAGGCGAGCTCGCAAGCGCTAGAGCCTCTAGCGAGGCGGGTGCGCTCATGTGTCTCTCCACGCTGTCGACTTACACGATCGAAGAGGTCGCCAAGTCGGACGGCCCTCGCTGGTTCCAGCTCTACGTTCACAAAGAGCGCGAACTCGCAATCGAGATGGTGCAGCGAGCTGTCGAATGTGGCTACTCGGGAATCGTCGTCACCGCGGATCTTCCGGTCCCCGGGTATCGCGAGCGAGAGCTTGCCCACGACCTAACGGTCCCTGACGACGCGAGCCCGGCTAACTTTCCGAACACCGCGACGGAAGAGGAGTTCAACGACTACTTGGACCATCTGCACGATCGGTCTATGACGTGGGACGACCTGACCTGGATTCGCGAGGCGGCTGGAAACGTTCCCGTGATCGTCAAGGGAATCCTCACCGAGGAGGATGCGGTGCTGGCGAGCGAGCACGGCGCCGCTGGAATTGTCGTTTCGAATCACGGCGGTCGCCAGCTCGATCGCAGTCCCGCCACGATCGACGTGCTCGAGGAGGTCGTTCAGGCCGCCGGCTCCGACTGCGAGGTGTTTCTCGACGGGGGCGTGAGAAGGGGAACCGACGTAGTGACCGCACTCGCTCTCGGCGCGCAGGGAGTGTTCATCGGACGGCCGTTTCTTTACGCGCTAGCGGCCGCAGGAGAGGAGGGCGTGCGTCGCGCCCTCGCCATCGTGGGGCAGGAGATCGGCAACGCGATGACCCTGCTCGGGGTCACGAACGTGGACGAGATCACCCGTGCACACGTTAGGTATGCCTAACCTTATTGGCGAACACATTAGGTATGCCTAACGTTATCTAGCGGGGGTTTCGGGGGTGCCGGGAGGGTAGTGTTCTGACACAAAGCACAGAAAAGTGCGCCTGCAAAGGGTATACTGTATCCCGATTTCAATGACCCTCTGGGGGAGGTCGGCGAACATGTATCACGAGATCACTGTGTGGACCCGGGGAATCATCATGGACAAGGAGGCCCGGGACGTCGTCAACTGCTTTGCTGCCGGCGCAGAATCCGCCGGTTACTACGCGCAGTTCATCAGCGACTACATCGACGATCCAGACCGAACCAACTGCCTGGTCCACAAGTACGCCCGCTTCGGTGACGAGCCGATCGCAGACCGTTTCGTCTACGAGAATGCGAACCCCGATTGGGTGGTGCTCGTCGAGGAGACGCTCATCAAAGCCGCCAACTTCTTCCGCGGTACACCCGACGGTGAAGCTGTCCTCGTCGTGAACTCGACACGGGAACCCGAGTACCTGTTGAAGTTCCTGCCCGACTTCATGCTCGCGAAGCTCAAGAAGTTGGTCGTTGTCGACGCCGTTTCGCTCGCGGAGCAGGAAGGCAGCAGTCCGTGGATGTTCGTGCGCGATCTCGGTCAGCTCGCCTACGACCGTACGTCCACCGAGGGGGCCGCCGAGCGTAGCGAGGTCGGCATTGGGATCGCCGCTCCCTTGCTCGGTGCGTTGACGGCAGCCACGGGGGTTCTCCCTCTTGACGTGGTGCGCGACGCCGTTACCGACAAGGAAGCATTCGACCGAGGCGCACAACATCACTCGGTTCTTGATTACGCAAATGCGCAAGTCCGCGAGTCTGCCGCAGCGCAGCCGATCTAGCCACTGACTGGGGGGTACCTGATGTCAGTAAAGGGAACCAAGATCCCGCCTAAACTTCGCCTTCCTCTCGCGGGCGTAACGCCTGCACCCACCGAAGAAGCCGGGCAAGTGCTCTTTCCAACGGGGAACTTCCGTTTTTATCGGCCCGTGTACAAGGACAAGACGCCGCCTTGTAACCACGCGTGTCCCACCGGCGAGAACATTCAGAAGTATCTGGATTTCGTCAAGCACGAGAGATTCCTTGACGGTTACCTGACCATCATGGAGGACAACCCCATGCCCTCCGTGACCGGCCGAGTTTGTTACCACCCGTGCGAGGGTGCGTGCAACCGCGCAGATCACGACGAGCCCATAGGGATTCGAAACGTCGAGCGCTTTCTGGGTGACTTTGGACTCGAGCTTGCGGAAGACCCGATCAAGGAGACTCTCCCGGCTACCAACGGCAAGCGCATCGCGGTGGTTGGGTCCGGGCCCGGCGGGCTTGCTTCCGCTTATCACCTGAGGCGGCTCGGCTACAAGGTGACCATCCTCGAGGCTCAGTCGAAGCCCGGTGGCATGCTCCGCGGCGGAATCCCGCACTGGCACCTTCCCGAGAACGTCCTCAACGCGGAGGTCACCAAGATCGAGGATCTGGGTGACATCGAGATCAAGTGCAACACGAGGGTCGGCGAAGATGTGTCCTGGGACGATCTCAAGAGCTACGACGCCGCGTTCCTGGCGGTCGGCCAGGACGTCGGTCGGAAGCTCCCCGTGGAGGGAAACGACCTGCGAGGCGTCATGGGAGGTCTCGAATTCGTCCGCGAGGCGGGCTTTAACAAGCCGGTGAAGGTTGGCAAGAAGGTGATCGTCGTCGGCGGTGGCAACACCGCGTCGGACACCGCTCGTTCGGCCCTCAGGCTGGGAGCCGAAGAGGTGACTATCGTTTCCCTCGAGGGGCCCGATGAGCTCATCATCGTTGACGAGGACCTCGAACATGCAAAGGCCGAGGGTGTGCAGTTCAAGACGAACACGGCCTGCGCGCGCATCCTGGGCGAGGACGGAGTCGTCACCGGAGCCGTGCTTTGCGAGGCCCATCTGTCCAAGGACGAAGAGGGCAACGTCACGCCGCAGATGGACTCCGACACCGAGTACGAGGTGTCGTGCGACAACGTCATGATCGCCATCGGCCAGGTCCAGCACCTCGACTGGATTCCGGACCACCTCATCGAACGCGGACTCCTCAAGACCGACGAGTACGGACGGCTCGAGGACAACATCTTCGCCGGCGGCGACATCGTCCGCGGTCCTGCGATGGTCGTCGATGCACTCGGCGACGGCAAACGAGCGGCGCGCAACATCGACACGGTCCTGAAGGCAGCCGAACTGGCCCCCGATGCTCCGGTCGAGGTCATGCCTTACGAGCGGCTCAACACCTCCTACTTCCCGCACGCCCCTCGCATCGACGCACCGGAGTCTCCGCCCAAGGAGCGCATTAGGGATCAGGAGATCGAGGTGACGCTCGCCTACACGCAAGAGCAGGCGATCGAGGAAGCCGATCGCTGCATGAGCTGCGGGGTGTGCAACGGCTGCGACAACTGCTACATCGTGTGCCCCGATGTGAGTGTGATGCGAGACACGCGTGAGAACGGCGCCTACTCAATCCGAACCAAGTACTGCAAGGGCTGCCTTGTGTGCGTCCAGGAGTGTCCAACCGGGTGCCTCGAGAAGGTCCCCGAACTGGACTTCGACGAGGACGACGGCGAAGTGACGAGGATGGAGACAGCGTTCTCCGTATACGACGGCTCCCATGCGGAGCAGTCCATCCCGATCGGTAAGCTTCAGGAGGACGCCATCGCCGAGTACGACGCGGCTCGCCGTCAGAGACAAGATGTGCCCTCAGGAAACGGCCAGAGGAGGTAGGGCGTGGCTCAGACAACCATCCCAGACAAGTCGGTCGAGACGCTTACACGTGGAGAGGGTTCGGCCGATCTCGGAGCGACTCCCGGAGTCGATCGCGCCGAGAAACTGGCCGACCTAGATGGCACGACGATGCGCCTGAACGGGTGCTCCGCCTCTGCTTATGCAGCCCTCTTCGCAGACGTCGACGTCATCACTGCCTATCCGATTCGGCCCTACACCGCGATCATGATGAACCTCTCGCAGTTCATCGCCGATGGCCTGCTCGACGCGGAGTACCTCCATTCCGACGGCGAGCATGCTCAGATAAGCGCGGCTTTGGGCGCCGGGTCCTGCGGAGCGCGCGCCTTCACGGGTTCTTCCGGAGTCGGCGTCACCTATGCCTTCGAGGTCTACTCGCCCGCGGCCGGCGCGCGCGTCCCGATCCAGATGGCTATCGCCGACCGCACGCTGGATCCACCGGGTGACTTCGGATCGGAGCACACCGACGCCCTCTGCACGCGCGACATGGGCTGGCTCATGGGCTGGGCGGCAACTCCGCAAGAGGTCTTCGACAAGCATCTTCTTGGATACGCGATCGGTGAGGACCCACGGCTGTTGTTGCCGCAGATGATCTGCCAGGACGGCTATTTCGTCTCGCATATCTCGGGCGACGTGGCATTGCCCAGCGTCGACCAGGTCGAACGCTTTCTTCCTCCCTACAAGCTTCCCTTTGCGCTCGACCCGAAGAAGCCGGTATCCCACGGGCCCCAGATCCACCCCGAGCAGGGCCCTCCGCTCCAGCTCGAGAGAGCTCGGTCCATGGAGATCGCCCTCGACACCATCAGGGAGAAGACCAAGGAGTTCTCCGAGGTCTTCGGCCGTAGCTATCCGCCGTTCGTCGAGGAGTTCATGCTCGAGGACGCCGAGGTCGTGTTCGTCATCCAGGGGGGCCACGCGGTCACCTGTCAGGCAGCCATAAAGCGGCTGCGCGAGCGGGGCGTCAAGGCGGGGATGGCGCGGCTGGTCTGGTTCCGTCCGTTCCCCACCGAGGACCTGCAGAAGGCTCTGGACAGAGCAAAGGTCGTGGGTGTGGTCGAGACCAACCTGGGCCTCGGAGGCGCGAGCTACGGAGGCATCCTGTCGCTCGACGTAACCACGGCCATGTATCACGCCGAAAATCGCCCGCTGATCACCTCATTCATGGCCGGTTTGGGCGGCGAGACCATTCCCATCAACGAGTTCAACTGGATGGCCGACAAGATGGTCGAGGCCATGGAGCGGGGCTCGGTCGAAAAGGCAAGCCACTGGGTGGGTTTTGAGGATTGAGCAACGCATACGCAAGTGACAGAATTTGGACAAATCCCGGCTATGGGAGGGATGAGTAGATGACACAAAAAGAGGTAGTCCGCCAGCATCTGCCGCTGTTCGAGGAACAGGGGAGGTCCGCGTCGGTACCCGATGATGTGGGGCGCAACCTTGCACTACCTTCCCGATTTGCCAGAGGAGGACCCGTATCAAGCGGGCCACAGGACCTGCGCCGGCTGCGGCCCGGCAATCCAGTATCGCTGGGTGCTCAAGGCAGCCGGGCAGAACACTGTCGTTGCCGGTCCCACCGGCTGCATGTACGTGGCCAATGCCACCTACATGTCGACCCCCTACACAGTTCCGTGGGCCCACACCCAGATCGCATCGGGCGGCTCGTTCACGTCAGGGATGGCGGCGGCTTACGAGGCCATGATTCGCAAGGGCAAGTACGAGGGCGAGTACCCGAACATCATGGTGATGGCGGGAGACGGAAGCGCCGCGGATATCGGTATTGGTTCGATTTCGGGCGCGCTGTACCGCAATCACGACGCGCTCTTCATCTGTTACGACAACGAGTGCTACGCGAACACCGGCATTCAGGTGTCTCCGACGACGCCCTATGGCGGGTCGACGACGTTCACGCCGCCGGGCAAGGTGATTCCGGAAGGCAAGAAGCTGCCTCCAAAGAACCTCGCGAAGATGATGTCCGAGGGACACCCAAACTGCTACGTCGCTACGACGACCGTCGGTTACACGCTCGACCTCATGAACAAGACCCGCAAGGGCCTCAACCACCATGGAGCGGCGTTCCTTCACTGCTACACACCTTGTCAGAAGGGCTGGGTCTACCAGACCCCCATGACCGTGGAGCTGGGACGCAGGGTGGTCGAGTCTGGGTTGTTCCCGGTGTGGGAGTACGACCCGGAGGACGCGCAAGTACGACTACTTCATCCCGCCGGAGCAGCGCCCGGTCACCGACTACCTCGCGATGCAGGGACGCTTCGGACACATGCATCCCGAGCACGTTGCGATCATGCAGGTCGCCGCGAACCGCAACTGGGAAGACATGGGCGCGGATGTTCCGAAGAGATTGAGAGAGCTCGAGGATCCAGAGGCACACAAGCACCTCAAGGAAGAGGAGTACTCCCTGCCCGTCAATCGCGGCATCGGGGCGTAGACCGTAGACAAGTAGGAGAGCAGCAAGAGTCTCGATCCGTTGGAATGAATTCCCTGGGCACAGAGGGTGCCTAGCGGGAAGGGGGGTCCAGGGGTTGGGCAACGCCGAGTTGCAGTTGCGCTTCGATGAGGGGCGCCAGCAGCGCTACTTCTCAGACCGGCGCGATTTGCTCGAGTGCGTCTTGAGGGTGGGGGGGCAAAGCCCGCATCCTCGCTTCGAGGTGTGGGGCGAGGGCGCGCCTGTCCTGCTGGCGGACGGCAGCGAGGCGGGCAAGCGCTTCGAGTTGTCCGAGGTGCTGGATCTCTCCGAGGATGGCGTGCGCGAGCGGATCGAGGACGAGCTGCGCGCTCTGGACGAAGGCGTCGAATCCCGATGACCGACCCGTCGAAGATTTCGCTCAATGTCGTGCCGATGATTACGTCCGACAAGATCAGGCCCGACACGGAACGCGGCCAAGCGATGCGCGCTGCGGTTGTGCAAGCGATGAACGACCTCATCGTCGAGCGGGTCAAGCCACAGGAGCGACTGCCGCTCTTTGACGCGGCGCGGGAGCTCTTGGAGCAAGCGGGTCGCAGTCCCGTCGAGATGCTCGAAGCAGTTGACCCTGGGCCGGAACAGGACGCCCTCTTCGAGGAGCTCGGCCTGCGACGGAAAGCGGAGGGGTGAGAACGAGATGGAGAAGACGTATCCGTATGAGCTGCGTCTCCCCTTGGCTCCCTATCGGTTCGAGTGGGCGGGCGAAGAAGCGGTGAATTGCGAAGCGCGCCAAACGCCATCTTTCAGCGAGGAGCGCTACACCCATGCCGACGACACGGTGGTGATCATTCGCAACTATCCCGCCGACGGCTCCTTTCATCTCATGTCGGATCGAGGGGAGATCGAGTTGATCGACAACGCGGGGGACTATCGCTCTCCCAATGCGATAAGCGTGGTCAAGCTGCCTTAGAACGATGCATTACTCGTCCTGTTGTAACTGATGAGAAAGGAGCGAACAGAAGGGGGGGAATAAAGGTTCTGCTCGACACCGATCGTCGGTTCGGGCCACTTCTAGCGGGAGGATAGCGTGGCAACCCTTAAACAAGCCGGGGAAGCTGTAGAAGAAAGAACTGTCGTGATGGGACGGGAGGAACCTCTTCCCATTCGGCCGCTTCCCACTCCGTTGAAGCCGATTCACCTGCTCGGGCCCGGTATGGCTTTGACAGCACTTGCCGTGGGCCTGGGTGAGACTTTCCTGTGGCCGCGACTCGTGATCGTCTTCGGGACCGAGATCCGGTGGCTGTTTCTAGTCGGCGTAACCGTCCAGCTCGTGGTCATGATGGAGATGGCGCGCTGGGCAATGGCGACGGGCGAAAGCATCTTCTTCGGTGCAGCCCGCATCCACCGGTCGGCGATGTGGTTCTTCTATGCAACCGGGATACTCATCTACATCTTTCCGGGTCACGTCGCTTTGGGGGCACAGTCGCTCGAGACCTTATGGGGAATTCCTTGGGTTCCGACTGCGATCGCAGGCCTCGTGTTGATCGGGTTGATCCTTACCTTTTCCAAGGTCGTCTATAACGTTGTTGAGACGGTGCTCACCGTATTCATCTCCATTCTCGTGATCGGTTCGGCGATCATCGCTTCGCTCGTGGGCGAATTGGGCGACGTCGGCGACACGATCACCGGCACCTTCTCCTTCGGTTTCTTCGATTCCGAATGGCATACCGCAGCATGGTTCCCCATCATCATCGGGTCGCTTGCGTTCGCCGGCCCCTCCGGGATGCAGCAGATGTGGTACACGCTGTGGCTGCGCGACAAGGGCGCGGGCATGGGGCACTACCTGCCTCGCATCAGGGGGCTTCGGGGCCTCGACGAGGAGGAGACCATGCCGGCGCGGGGGTTCACCTTCGACTCGGAGGACCCCGCGGAGATGGCCAAGTGGAAGGGCTGGCGAAAGTGGAACGGATTCGACGCGGGCGTGCTGTTCTGGGGCATCACGATGGTGACGACAGTCATCTACACGGTGCTCGCGCTGTCCGCCGCCCGCATCGATCCCGGCGCAGCCGAGGCGATCCGGGCCGGAGAGGACAGCGAGACCATCCCGGCCATGGCCGAGGCGTTCGGCGAAGCGGGAGGCGACTTCGCGCGCATAGCCTTCTTCTTGTTCATCGCAATCGTCGGGTGGAAGTTGAGCTTCGGGATCTTCGACGCTCTCGCACGCGGCAATGCCGACATGACCTACTACTTCATGCCCGCCGCCCGCAAGTGGAGCATGAGCAGGATCTACCTCACCTACGTGTGGATAGCGGTTGCGGCCGGAACGCTGGTCCTGACCTTGGTGGGAATAGGCGTCATGGGCAACGAGGACGGGCCAGGCTTCATCCTGAACATGCTGGCGTTCCTGTCGGCCTTCGTGATGGGGGCCTACTGCCTCGTGCTGCTCGTCACTAACAAGAAGCTGCTCCCCAAGAAGCTGCGGCCGGGAATCGTTCCCACTGCCGCTCTGGTTCTGGGTGCGTTGATCTACCTCGGCGGATTGTTTTACAGCCTCGCCAAATTTGGAGCCCTCCCTGACTGAGCCACGGGTTTCCCATGACACAGGGCTCATGACCCCGCGTGTCGTTGCGGGTGTATTCACGGCACTCGTTGCCGGTGGCCTGATGGCGGCGCTAACCGCGTCCGCCGGAGGGCTCACCGGCAGCGTGCCCGGCATCGTCGCGTTGACGGTGGTGCTCGCCGGGGCGGGAGCGGCCTACGGCTGGTTGGTGGACACTGAACGTCTTTCGGGAGGGTTTGCGTCCGGCATCCTGTTCTGGACCGCCGCGCTTCCCGTTGCCCGGGTAGCTCAGGAGGTGTTGGTGGGCGAAGGGATCCCGGACGACGTACTGGCGTTCATTGTCTATCAGGCCCTTGTAGGAGGCGCCTTCGGGCTTGGTTTCCTGCTCCTTCAGAATCAAGTATCGACTCTGCTTCTCATCGTTAGAACTAAGAGGGCGTCGGCGCATGGAGGTCGCGTCGACGCCTGAGTCCTAGCGAGGCCGACGGTAGTTACCGGCGATTACTCGCGCTGGAGATGAAACGCGTCTCTTGTTAGTTCGGCATGCTTGCGCATCGTCTCGGCGGCGCGCTGCGAATCGCCTGCCTCGAGGGCATCGATCAACTCGTCGTGTTCCTTCCACGAACCCTCGCCCCGCGTTCGTGCGACCGATGCGAAGTACCACCGAATTCGCTTGTCGAGCCGCCCGATCATCTCGGCGAGGACCCGATTTCCCGCCAGAGCCGTGATCTGTGAGTGAAACTCGGAGTTGAGTCTCACAAGAGCTTCCTCGTCTCCGGCGGCAAGCGCCTTGGCTCCCGCCTTCGTAGTTCTTCTGAGTTTCTTCACCGCTTCCTTCGTGACGTGGGTGGCGGCGATCCGAGCCGACTCGACCTCCAACAACGTCCTCACGGTGAAGACCTCGTCGACCTCCTCGAGGGTAGGCCGGTGAACGAATGCACCCTGGCGTTGACGAAGCTCGACCCAACCGTTGTTGTGGAGCAGCTGCAGGGCCTCGCGTACGGGAATCCTGCTGACTCCCAGGCGCTTCGCCAGGTCGGCCTCGACCAGGTGCTGGCCGGGCGTCAGGAGCCCGAAGATGATGAGCTCTTCCAGCGTCTCGTAGACCTGCTGCCGCAGGGGCGCGGTCTTCTCAAGGGGCCCGATCTGCCTCTCCGCCATGTCCCTCCTTCCTGACTCCAATTATCCAGGCCAAGCTGCTGTCCCTGCAACGGTGGGATCGAAGTCTGCACTCGCTGGCAGTTGGGGCCGATATCTGAGATGTTCGCGTGATGAGCACTCGTGAGATCACCCACTTCATCGACGGAAAGCCGGTTGCGGACACACCGGATCGCACCGGTGAGGTCTTCAATCCCGCAGACGGAACAGTAGCCGGGCTCGTGGCGCTGGCGGATTCGGCCATGGTCGGCAGGGCCGTCGCAAGCGCGCGTGAAGCCTTTGCTGGGTGGCGGCATTCGTCACTCGCCCAGCGCACGGAGGTGCTCTTCGCCTATCGCGAGCTGCTGGTCGCCCGCAGGATGGATCTTGCCGCGGTAATTACGGCCGAGCACGGAAAGACACTCGACGACGCCGCCGGTGAAGTGAACCGCGGACTCGAAGTCGTTGAGTACGTGTGCGGAATACCGCAGTTACTCAAGGGGGCGTACTCGGAGCAGGTGTCGCGTGGTGTCGATACCTACACCATCAAGCAGCCCGTCGGAGTGTGCGCGGGCATCACTCCATTCAACTTTCCGGCAATGGTTCCACTGTGGATGGTGCCGGTGGCGGTCGCTTGTGGGAACTCTTTCATCCTCAAGCCATCGGAGAAGGATCCGTCCGCTGCAAATCTGCTTGCGGAATGGTTCTGCGAAGCGGGGCTGCCCGACGGAGTGTTCAACGTGGTACATGGAGACCGCGAAGCTGTCAACGCGTTGTTGACTCACCCCGACGTCGTGTCCGTTAGCTCGGTGGGCTCGACGCCAGTAGCGCAGCACATCTACGAGACCGCGGCGGCCCAAGGCAAGCGGGTGCAGGCATTGGGTGGGGCCAAGAATCACATGGTGGTGTTGCCGGACGCGGATCTGGACGCTGCAGCCGATGCCGCGGTGAGTGCCGGCTACGGCTCGGCGGGTGAACGGTGCATGGCGATCTCGGTGGTGGTGACCGTTGGTGACGTGGCCGATGAACTGGTTGACAGACTGCGTTCACGCACCATTGACCTGAGGGTCGGTGCCGGGAACGAGGAGTCGTCCCAGATGGGACCGCTCGTTACCGGCGAGCACAAGGCAAAGGTCGCGTCGTATCTCGATGCGGGTGTTCATGAGGGGGCCGAGCTCGTAGCAGACGGTCGCGCACACGAGGTTCCCTCGCGTGGTTTCTATCTCGGGCCCAGTTTGTTCGACCGGGTGACGCCCGCGATGTCGATCTACCGCGACGAGATCTTCGGACCCGTTCTTCTGGTCGCGCGCGTCGACACCTATCAGGACGCAGTCGAGCTGATCAACTCGAACCCACACGCGAACGGGACTGCGGTCTTCACGCGCGATGGAGGAGCGGCGAGGCGGTTCCAGAACGAGATCGAGGTCGGCATGGTCGGAGTCAACGTTCCGATCCCCGTGCCGGTCGCGTTCCACTCGTTCGGTGGGTGGAAGAACTCGCTGTACGGCGATCTCCACGTGTACGGCGAGGACGGCATTCGGTTCTTCACACGCACGAAGGTCGTGACGAGTCGCTGGCCCGATTCGCCCTCAGCCGGTGTGAGCCTGAACTTTCCCCACGGTGGGTCGGCGGAGCAGCCCTCGTAACAGTCCGAACTCACGCCGAGGCGAGCAGCCGGCCGATTCGGCCGATTCCCTCTTCGATGTCATCGTCTCCCAGCGCGTAGGAGAAACGGGCGTAGCCGGGAGCTCCAAAGCCCTCACCGGGAACGAACGCAACCTTTGCTTCACCGAGAACTACGTCGGCCAGATCCAGTGACGTTTCGACAGTCACTCCGGCAATCGTTCGGCCGAACGTTCCCTTGATCGAGGGGAACGCGTAGAACGCACCCTCGGGGTCGTAGCAGTCGAAACCCTCGACGTCGTTCAGTAGCTTGACGATCGTCTGTCTGCGGCGGTCGAAGGCGGCCTTCATCATCTGTGCGGCTTCGAGATCACCGGCCACCGCGGCGAGGGCGGCGATCTGTGCAACGTTCGAGACGTTCGAGGTCGTGTGGCTCTGCAGCGCGATCATCTTTGCGGTCACGTCGGGCGGCGCGATGGACCATCCCACCCGCCAGCCCGTCATCGCATACGCCTTAGCGACACCGTTGACGACGATGCAACGGTCGGCGACCTCCGGCACCAGCACCGGCAAGGAGGAGAAGGAGTTGCCGCCGTAGACGAGGTGCTCGTAGATCTCGTCGGTGATGATCCAGATTCCGTGCTCATGGCACCAGCGACCAATGGCTTCGACCTCATCCGGGGGGTAGACCGACCCCGTTGGGTTGGACGGGGAGGTGAAGATCAGGGCTTTGGTCTTGGGGCGAGCGGGCCTTCTCCAGCTGATCGAGCGTCGCACGGAAACCCGTCGCTTCGGTCGTGTCGACCGCCACCATCGTTCCGCCGGCGAGACGAATCATGTCCGGATAGCTCACCCAGTAGGGAGCAGGCAGGATGACCTCGTCTCCTGGATCGATGATCGCCATGCAAGCGTTGAAGAGGGCGTGCTTTCCGCCATTCGAGACGAGGACCTGCTTCGCCTCGACCTCGTAGCCCGAGTCCCGCTTCGTCTTGACTGCGATCGCCTTGCGCAGATCGGGGAGCCCCCCGGCGGGCGTGTAACGGTGATACGCGGTGTCGCGGGTCGCTCTGGCAGCTGCTTCCACGATGTGGTCCGGGGTCGGGAAATCCGGTTCGCCCGCTCCAAAACCGATGACGTCCTCACCGGCCGCCTTGAGGGCCTTCGCCTTGGCATCGATTGCCATGGTCGGAGAATCCGTGATCTCGCTCATTCGCTGCGCTAGCCGGTCTCGAGTGATGTGGGCCCCTCCTTCGATTTGCTCGACCTTGACGATTCCTCCGCTGTCATTGTCGACGATTGTGGCCGGACCGGTGTGCATCTCCGTCCCCGTTTTCTTCAGCCCAGGGGACCTATAGTTGTCTGCGTTTGGCCGCCAACGAGGGAGGAAGTGCGATGCCGCGTCATGGTGCCGAAGTCAGCCGGGCGATTCCCGATACGCCTCACAGCAGCCTTCCCATGGGTCGATTCGGCCGCCTCTTTGGAACCCTGAATGGGTTCTCACCCCCGGATGGTTTGCTCGAGGGCCTCGGCAAGCCGGGAGGCGCCATGGAGGACAAGAACAAGCCTGTCGGCGACAACAAGGGGATTCCCGCGGGATTCACGTATCTCGGTCAGTTCATCGACCACGACCTGACGTTCGATCCGGTGTCGAGCATCACAAAGAAGATCGACCCCGACTCACTGCGCAACTTTCGGACTCCGCGTTTCGACCTCGACTCCGTTTACGGGTTCGGCCACAATGCGTCGCCTCATCTCTACAACCGGGACGACCCCGACCTGCTGCTGACGGCCAAGACGAAGGGGACCAAAGAGCTCGACCTTCCTCGGAACACCCAACAAACCGCGCTCATCGGCGATCCTCGCAACGACGAGAACATTCTTGTCTCTCAGTTGCAGGTCGCGTTCTTGCATTTCCACAACGCGGTCGTCGAACATCTGCGAGCGAAGAAGGCGAACTTCATCAAGCACAAGCTGCCGGGTGAGTCGCGCTTCGAAACGGCGCAACGACTGGTGCGCTGGCACTACCAGTGGATAGTCGTGCACGATTTCCTTCCGAAGATCTGTGGCCAGGCGGTCGTCGATTCGCTGCTGGTCGAGAATGCGAGCGGCTCGACGATCACGAATGTTCTGTACCAGCCGACCAACAACCCGTTCATTCCCATCGAGTTCGCCGTCGCCGCATATCGATTCGGGCACTCGATGGTGCGAACGGACTACGCACTGAACGACATCATCTTCGCCAGCATCTTCGGCAAGCTCAACCAGCCTCTCTCTCACTTGGGTGGTGGCCGGATTCTCCCGGCGGCCTGGCAGATCAAGTGGCCGCTCTTCTTCAAGTTCCCCGGCCGTGGAGATCCGCAGTTCTCGCGCAAGATCGACTCCAAGCTTGCAGCGCCCCTGTTGAGGTTGCCCGCACAGGTGATCGGTCAGAAGGAGTTCGATGAGGCACCCGAGCGGCGGTCGCTTGCTTCGCGCAACCTGCTTCGAGGAAAGCGCCTGGGCGTTCCCTCGGGCCAAGCTGTCGCGACCGAGATGGGCGAGACGCCGCTGGACAACACCGCCCTCGGCCTGACCGACCCCGGGTGGGCAGATGAGGCGCCGTTGTGGTTCTACATCCTGAAGGAGTCGGAGCGAGCGCCAAGTAACGGGAGGCGTCTTGGCCCGGTGGGGGGTCGCATTGTCGCCGAGGTGATGCTGGGAATCCTCGACAAGGATTCGACGTCCTACGTCAACCATCCGACCCCCTGGAAGCCTTTAAGGCCGATCGGTTCCGCAGCCGGCAAATTCGGGATGCACGACCTCATCAAATTCGCCGACGTGATCCAGGGGAGCTGAGCCGGAACTGGTGGTCCGGTGGCGTCGCTCCGATGAGGCATCCTCGGGAGCGTGAAAACGACGCATATCGAGATCCCCGAGAACCTCAAACCCGCCGACGGCCGCTTCGGAGCCGGCCCATCGAAGGTCCGCGACGAGGCGATGGACGCCTTGAACGAACAAGGGCGGACCTACATGGGAACGAGCCACAGGCAGGCGCCCGTGCGATCCCTGGTGGCGCGGCTCCGCGGGGGCCTGGCCCAGTTGTTCTCTCTCCCCGATGGCTACGAGGTCCTGGTGGGCAACGGCGGGACCACCGTGCTCTGGGATGCGATCGTGTTCGGGCTGATCGAGCGCCGGAGCCAGCACTACGTCTTCGGGGAGTTCTCGGGAAAGCTCGCTGCCGCCGTGGCGAGTGCCGACTTCCTGAGCGGGCCCGAGATCGTCTCCTCCGAGCCGGGCACCCATCCAGCCTTCGTTCCATCAGAGCGCGCGGACCTCTACGCGTTGACCCACAACGAGACCTCGACGGGTGTCGCGATGCCCGTTCGTCGAGTGGCAGGTGGGGGCCTGGTGGCGGTGGACGCGACCTCGGCTGCGGCAGGCATGCGCGTCGACCCTGCGGAGTTCGACTTCTACTACTTCGCTCCGCAGAAAGGACTCGCCTCGGACGGAGGTCTGTGGCTGGCTCTGGCGTCCCCTGCCGCGATCGAGCGGATCGAAGCGCTTGCGGCCTCCGAGCGCTACATCCCAGCATCGATCGACCTCGCCATCGCGCTCGACAACTCACGCAAGGATCAGACTTACAACACACCGTCCCTTGCCACGATCTTTCTTGCTGCAGAACAAGTCGATTGGATCAACGCGAACGGGGGCCTGGAGTGGGCGGCCGCGCGCTGCGCTCAATCGTCTTCGACGCTTTACGAATGGGCCGAGGCCTGCCCAGCTCGCCAGCCCCTTCGTTTCTCGTGTTGAGCAGCGGAGTCCCGTCGTCGTCACCATCGACTTCGATTCCTCCATAGACGCGACGGACATCACGAGTGTGCTCAGAGCCAACGGAATCGTCGACACGGAGTCCTATCGGAAACTCGGCCGCAATCAGATTCGCATCGCGGTCTACCCCGCAGTCGACCCGGACGACGTTATGGCTCTGACTGGTTGCCTCGACTACGTGCTCGAACGCCTCACCTGACCGAGGCGTAACCGAGATTCGCTGTCGCCCCCTGTATCCTGCGTCCATGAGGGTTCTGGTCACAGAGAAGCTGTCTACCGCGGGCCTCGAGCGCCTGAGCAAGGACCTCGAGGTGGATGTCGAGACCGGTCTGACCCCCGACGAGCTCGTGGCCACCATCGGTCGCTACGACGCTCTCGTCATTCGCTCCGCGACCACAGTCGATTCACGTGTGATCGAGGCCGGTGACAACCTCAAGGTCATCGGACGGGCTGGAATCGGCCTCGACAATGTCGACGTCGATGCAGCGACGCGCAACGGCGTGCTCGTCGTCAATGCGCCGCAGTCGAACATCCTGTCCGCAGCCGAGCACACGATGGCGCTTCTTCTGGCGCAGGCTCGCAACATCCCCCAGGCACACTCGTCTCTCGTTCGGGGTGAGTGGGCGCGCGACAGGTATCAGGGCGTCGAGCTTCACGGCAAGACGCTCGGCGTCGTCGGCCTCGGACGCGTGGGAACGCTCGTTGCCCAGCGAGCGAGCGCTTTCGGGATGAGAATTCTCGCCTACGACCCGTATGTGACCGCCAGCCGAGCCGGCCAGATGGGCGTCGAGCTCGTCGACAACGTCGCGGACATCTGTGCTCGCGCCGACTTCCTGACGGTCCATTTGCCGAAGACTCTCGAGACCATGGGGATCGTCGGACGGGAGGAGCTCGCTCGGGCCCGGCCCGGCCTCCGGGTGGTGAACACCGCCCGCGGGGGAATCATCGACGAGGCCGCTCTCATCGAGGCGTTGAAGGAAGGACGGCTTGCCGGCGCCGCCGTCGACGTCTTCACCTCCGAGCCCGTTACCGAGCACCCTCTGTTCGGGCTCGACAACGTAGTGGTCACGCCTCACCTTGGTGCGTCGACTGCCGAGGCTCAGGACAAGGCAGGAGTCGCGATCGCGGAGCAGGTTCTTCTTGCGCTGCGCGGGGAGTTCGCCCCCTACGCCGTCAACGTGGAGGTCGGGTCCGACATCCCCGAAGCGATTCGCTCGTACCTTCACTTGGCCGAGAGACTCGGTGGCATGGCGGTTGCGCTTGCGGGCCAGGGAATCGAGCGATTGCGGTTCGAGTATTACGGGGGAATCGCGGATTACGACACCAGGGCGCTGACTCTCTCGGGCCTCAAGGGGGCCTTCAGGACGATCGTGCACGAGCCCGTGACCTTCGTTAACGCGCCTCTGCTCGCTAAGGAGCGCGGAATCTCGGTCGAGGAGGCTCGATCGTCCGAATCGCAGGACTTCATCAACCTGATCGAGGTCCACGCGGAGTGCAAAGACGAGACCGTCTCGGTGGCGGGAGTGCTCGTCGGTAAGCGGGACAACGAGAAGCTGGTTCGTGTCTACGGATACGAGCTGGACATGCAGTTCTCGCCGTATTTCGCGTTGCTCCGCTACGAGGATCGACCGGGCATAGTGGGGATCGTCGGGAGCCTGATGGGGGAGGCGAACGTCAACATCGCCAACATGCAGGTATCGCGTCAGAGCGAGGGAGGCGAAGCTCTGATGTGCCTGGCGGTCGATTCGCCGGTGCCTGAAGATGTACTGAGCAACATCGTGGACAGAGTTCAAGCTCGTGACGCTCGTCTAATCGAGCTTCACACCTAAGAGAGAACCAAGAGAAAGGGGCAACGATGCCGTTGCAGCCGGTCGACAAGGTCTGGATGAACGGACAGATGGTCGATTGGAAAGACGCGACGGTACACGTGCTGTCCCACGCGCTCCACTACGGAACCGGCGTCTTCGAGGGCATCCGTTGCTATGAGACGTCAAAGGGTCCGGCGGTCTTCAGACTGCGAGAGCACATGGAGCGACTCCATCGCTCGGGTCGCATCTTCCAGATGGAGATTCCGTATTCGGTGGACGAGCTCGTGGACGCGACGATGGATTTGATCAAGATCAACGAGCTCAGGTCGTGCTACGTGCGTCCGATTGCGATCAGGGGTTACGGCGAGATGGGGATCTACTGCGTCGACGTACCCATCGACGTCACCATCGCGGTATGGCCGTGGGGCTCCTATCTCGGCGAAGAGGGCATGGCCCACGGTGTCCGCATGATGATCTCCTCGTGGCGGCGTCACGACCCGAACATCATTCCGCCGACGGCAAAGGCGACGGGCGCGTACGTGAACTCGGTCGCAGCCAAGATCGAAGCAGTGCAGCACGGTTTCGACGAAGCGATAATGCTCAACCCTCAGGGCTACGTGGCCGAGGCGACCGGCGAGAACATCTACGTGGTCAAGGGCGGCGAGATATTCACGCCGCCATTTGGGCTCCGGCCCCCTCGAGGGCATCACGCGCGATTCGGTGATCACGATCGCGCACGATCTCGGAATGACCGTCAAGGAGGCGCAACTGAGCCGGGCCGACCTCTATCTGGCCGAGGAGATGTTCTGCAGCGGAACCGCGGCCGAGGTCACCCCCGTCCGGGAGGTAGACGGACGCATGATCGGAGAGCCGGGCCCCATCACCACGACGATTCAGCAGAAGTTCTTCGCCATCGTGAAGGGCGAGGACGAGAAATACCACGACTGGCTGGAGTTCGTGGAGTAGATACGATGCGGGCATGACCGAGGTCCGCACCCGCATCGAGCCCGCACCCTCGGGCTCGATTCACGTAGGGAACGCCCGCACCGCGTTGTTCAACTGGCTCTTCGCGCGCCATCACGGCGGGAAGTTCGTGCTCCGCATCGCCGACACGGACGCCAAGCGCGCAACGGAGGAGAACTTCCGCGCGGTGCTCGAGGACTTTCGCTGGCTCGGGCTCGACTGGGACGAGGGCCCGGAGGTCGGAGGGCCTCACGAGCCGTACCGTCAGAGCGAGCGCTTCGATCTCTATCGCTCGTATGCCGAGAAACTCGTCGAAGGTGGCTTCGCCTACTACGACTACGCGAGCAGCGAGGACGTCGTCGCCGAGAGAAAGAAAGCTCAGGCAGAGGACCGCAGGCCGGATCACAGGGCTATCGCCGACGCCCGAGAAGGTGAGGGCCACGCTCCGTCGATTCGGTTCATCGTCCCCGCCGACCGAACGATCACGTTCCACGACGAGGTGCTCGGAGACATGTCGACCGACCTCGGGCGTACGCCCGACTTCGTCATCATGCGCGCCGACGGGACCCCGACCTACATGCTGGCTGTCACCGCGGACGACATCGACATGGGGATCACTCACGTCATTCGAGGCAACGACCTCGTCGCATCGACGCCGCGCCAGCTCCTCATACGCGAGGCGCTCGGCGTGACCGAGGTACCGGCGTTCGCGCACCTTCCTCTGCTCGTCGCGCCCGACGGCAAACCGTTGTCGAAACGTTGGGGCGACGTAGCGGTCAGCGCGTATCGAGACCAGGGGTTCCTGCCCGAGGCGATGATCAACTACCTGGCGCTGCTCGGGTGGAGCTTCGACGATCGAACGAACATCTTCTCGGTCACAGACCTCGTCGAGAAGTTCACCCTCGAGCGCGTGGGCAGGAATCCTGCGGCGTTCGACGTCGACAAGCTCGAGTGGCTGAACGGTCACTACATTCGCGAGAAGACCCCCGAGCAACTGGCCGAGCTGCTGGTTCCCTATTGCGTTGCCGAGGGGATTCCTGCCGACACACCAGGAGCTCGCCAGACGCTCGAAGCGGTGACTCCTCTTCTGGTCGAGCGGATGAAGCGCCTGACGGAGGCGCCCCCGATGGTTCGTTTTCTCTTCACCGATGTGACTCCGGACGACAAGGCGGCGAAGGCCATCGAGGGCCAGGGAGAGTATCTGGCGGCCGTTGCCGACAGCCTCGAAGGTGTCGAGAAGTGGACGACTGCGGCGATCGAGGAGGCGCTGAGGGAGCTCGCCGCCGAGCGCGAGCTCAAGCCAAAGAAGGCCTTCCAGCCGATCCGTGCGGCGGTCACCGGAACATTGGTGAGCCCGCCACTGTTCGAATCCCTGGAGATCCTGGGGCGCGACAAGACGCTCGAGCGGATCAGGACCCAGGCGGAATGAGTGGGTCGGGGGCTGATATCCTTGCCAACCGTTCCTAGCAGTGACCACAAGCGATCGTCTCGACGATCGCTCAGATGCGATTGGGGTGTGGGGTAACCTGGCAGCCCGGCGGTTTCTGGTACCGCTAGTCCTGGTTCGAATCCAGGCACCCCAGCCCAGAGCATCGAGACAACTTCATCAACAGCGAGCATGGCCCGGTGGTCTAGTCTGGCCGAGGACGCCGCCCTCTCAAGGCGGAGAGCACGGGTTCGAATCCCGTCCGGGCTACCAAGCAAGACCGATAACGCAGCACAACTACGAGGAGTCACGTTATGAACCCCACCGACGTAGTCGAGCGCCCATATCTGCGGGACGATCAGCCCGACTTCGGTCCGGGCGACACCATCAAGGTCCACGTCCGTGTGGTCGAGGGCGAGCGCCAGCGTGTGCAGATCTTCGAGGGCATCGTCATCCGGCGTCGTGGCAGCCAGCTCTCTGCGACTTTCACCGTCCGAAAGATTTCGTTCGGAGTGGGCGTGGAGCGAACCTTTCCCCTCCATTCCCCGATGATCGCCAAGATCGAGCGCGTATCGCAAGGTGACGTTCGCAGGGCGAAGCTCTACTACCTGCGGGACCGGATCGGCAAGAAGGCGAAGGTCAAAGAGAAGCGCCAGGCCTAATGGCCCAGGTGTCCCAGGAGCAGGACGCCGGTCCTACCCCGCCAGAGAAACAGACCAACCGCCGGCCCTTCTGGCGCGAGTTCCCGGTACTCGTCGTCGCTGCCTTTGCGCTCGCTCTGCTGATCAAGACGTTCGTCCTGCAGGCCTTCTACATCCCCTCCGGGTCGATGCTCCCAACGCTAGAGGTGGGCGAGAGGATTCTCGTCGAGAAGATCAGCTATCGCCTGGGAAGCCCCGACAGAGGCGATGTCGTGGTGTTCGAACGATCGCTCGACCCGGCTGTTCCCTCCCCGCACGAGGACGACTCGGTGCCCGAGGACATCGTCAACGCCTTCAAGAGCTTGTTCGGCTGGCCGACTGGTGGCGAGCAGGACTACGTGAAGCGGGTGATGGCGGTCGGTGGAGACACGATCGAGGGCCGCGAGGGGGTCGTCTACGTCAACGACGAGCCAGTGGATGAGCCATATCTTCCGAAGGGCGTGGTCACGAGCGACTTCCCGACGCAGCAGATTCCCGAGGGGCAGATCTTCGTAATGGGCGACAATCGCGGCAGCTCCGATGACTCGAGAAACTTTGGGCCCGTGCCGGACGACGAGGTCGTAGGGCGGGCGTTTTTGTCGATTTGGCCCGCAAAAGAGTTTGGAACGCTGTAAAACGCCTAGTCTGTGAGTTCTATGTCAACCATTCAGCAAGTGGCCCGGGAGCTGGGCATGACCTCTCAGGAAGTCATCGCAAGGCTAAAGGCAATGGGCCAGCCTGCGGACAGCCACCTATCCCCAGTCGACCAGACGGTTGCCGACCGCCTTCGCCGCGAGTCCGCGTCGAACGGGCCGCGCGAGGGCAACGGCGCGCTCACCGCATCCGCCGGCGCGCCGTTCGACGGGCAGGCCGGGGACCGGACGGTTATCACCCGCGAGCCGGTCGCCGACGAAGCGCCGGTGACCGACGAACCATCGCAGGGCGGCGGCGAGCCGCCCGACGACGAGCCCCCGACCAAGGAATCGGCCGAACAAGAGGGGCCGCCGAAGAAGTCGAAAACGAACAGTCTCCTCAGGCAGGTAGCCGAGCTGCCGGTGCTCATCGTGCTCGCCTTCGGAATCGCCGTCATCATCAAGGTTTTCCTCGTGCAGGCGTTCTTCATTCCCTCAGCGTCGATGAACCCGACGCTCGTGAAGGGGGACCGAGTTCTCGTCGAAAAGATCGGGTACCGCATCGGCGAGCCGAAGCGTGGCCAGGTGATCGTCTTCGCTCAGGAGACGGCCGGAGAGCGTCCCAGACCTTCCGTGGAGCGAGGACGTGCGCAACTTCTTCAGAGAGTTGATAGGTCTGCCCACCGGAGCTGAGACTGACTTCATCAAGCGAGTGGTGGGTGTCGGGGGCGATGTCATCACTTACCAGGGGAACTCCCGCAAGCTCGTCGTGAACGGCGAGCGGGTCGACGAGCCCTACATCAAGGGGGGCCGGGACACCGCGAGCACCAAGATCTCCCGCTCCAACTGCGAGTCCATGCACCTCGAACGTGATGACGAGGGTTGCAGGGTTCCTGCCGGTAGCGTGTTCGTCATGGGTGACAACCGCGGCAACTCGATGGACTCGCGGGTCTTCGGACCCGTGAAAGAGGACGAGATCGTGGGTCGCGCGTGGATCATCATCTGGCCGCCCGAGGACTTCGGCACGCTGTAATGGTTGGCGGGGGAGCGGAGGTCGCCACTCCAGGAACCGACGTCGCCGGTCCGCGCGCCGACGCTCTCGGTCTGATGGAGCGTCGCCTCTACGATGCCGGTTTTACCCACGTCGCCGGAGCCGACGAGGTCGGCCGGGGCGCTCTCGCGGGACCTCTCGTGGCGTCTGCCGTCATCCTTCCACCGGACACGAGGATCGAGGGCATCAAGGACTCGAAGCTCTGCACGCGCCTTCAGAGGGAACGTCTCGCGGCGCAGATCAAAGAGGAGGCGGTCGCGTGGTCGGTCGTCAGGGTCCGCCACGATCGAATCGACCGAGACGGGCTTCAGCGCTGCAACCTGCAGGCTCTTCGCCGGGCCCTGAAGGCGCTCGACAGCACTCCCGACTACGCGTTGCTCGACTGTTTCAAGCTCAAGCGGCTGCCCTATCCGAATCTCGGCGTCAAGAAGGCCGATTACGTCTCGAGGACGGTGGCTGCCGCCTCGATAATCGCAAAGGTCACGAGGGACGCCGCGATGAGACGCTACGCGAAGCGCTACCCGGACTACGGATTCGGCACGAATGTCGGCTACGGCACCCGTGCCCACTGGAACGCCCTCCAGCGCTACGGGCCGTGCGAAATCCACCGTAGGAGCTTCTTCGGAGTCGTGGGTTTTCCCGATAAGGATGGTGTAATCCGCCCCCATCCGGCGCGAGAATTGGGCCTTGATCCAACCGAGCTAACAGCCGACCTAACAGTAGAAGTCGACGAGGAGAGGGATCGCTAGATGAGCGTCGAGGACCTCGAGAAATACGAGGCCGAGATGGAGCTCCAGCTCTACAGGGAGTATCGGGACGTCCTCCCCATGTTCAAGTTCGTCGTCGAGACGGAACGGCGCTTCTATCTCGCCAACGAGGTCAAGGTGGACACTCGCCACGTCGGCGCCAAGGTGTGGTTCGAGGTCGAGCTCAACGACGCTTGGGTATGGGACATGCACAGGCCCGCTCGGTTCGTATCGCATGTGAAGGTCGTGACGTTCAGGGACCTCAATGTCGAGGAGCTCGCGCAGCTCGCGGAGCGCGACCTTCTTCCTGAGCCGCCCACGCTCGAGAGCTAGCCCGCCTCTGCGTTCTTCGTCACAACCCATCTCTAGAGTCGTGGCATGGACGCGCGCCGAACACTGGGGGCCACGGGTGAGTCTCTTGCCGCAGACCTCTATCGCAAGCTGGGATTCACAATCGTGGATCGCAACTGGCGCTGCGCTTCGGGCGAGCTTGACCTGGTCGTAGCGTCCGGCCATCTCCTCGTGTTCTGCGAGGTCAAGACGCGTCGCACCGATTTCTTCGGAAGTCCCGCAGAGGCCGTGGGGTACGCAAAGCAGGCGCGACTCCGGCGACTCGCCGCTGCGTGGATGAGCGAGCACCACGCCGGCTGGAAGAACGTGCGATTCGATGTCGTGTCCGTTCTCATCGGTGAAACAGAACCGCAGATCACGCACCTGCCCGACGCTTTCTGAGTTGGTTTCCGTCACACACCCTCATTAACGTCATGGACGCCGCGACTCACCGAGACCGGATGGGACGGTCTCATGCTTGCGAAAACCGAATCGGTCGCCCTGATCGGGACCGAGGCTCATCTCGTCGAGGTCGAGGTCGACGTGGGAACGGGCGTCCCCCGATTCACCATCGTTGGGCTGCCTTCCTCGACGGTACGCGAGGCGGATCAGCGCGTAAGGTCGGCCATTCTCTCCAGTTCGGAGAGCTGGCCGCAGCAGCGGATCACCGCGAACCTGGCCCCCGGGGCGCTTCGCAAGGAGGGAACGCACTTCGACCTACCGCTGGCATTCGGCGTGCTGGCCGCAAGTGGCCGCATCGATCGGAATCCTCTGGAGGGGTGGATCGTCGTGGGGGAGCTCGCGCTCGACGGTTCGGTGCGGCCGGTGAGGGGAACACTGGCCGCGGCCATCGCGTGCCGCGAGAGCGGACGCAGAGGCATCGTCTGCCCGGCGACGAACGCGGTCGAGGCCTCTCTGGTCGAGGGCATCGAGGTGGTGCCCGTGCGATCTCTGCGAGAGTGCATCGACTGGGCCAAGGGCACATGTACCCCCGATGCACCACCGGCCGAGCGGGAACCCATCCGAAGCCCATTATCCGGACATGAGAGAAGTCCGTGGGCAGAGATGGCAAAAGAGGCGCTCGAAATAGCGGCGGCCGGCGGCCACAACTTCCTCATGTGTGGGCCACCTGGATCCGGTAAGACCATGCTTGCAAGCAGGCTCCCCGGCATCTTCCCGCCATGACCCTCGAGGAATCGCTGGAGGTAACCCGCATCTACTCCGTTGCCGGGATCCTGGGCGAGCACGCCGGACTGGTCACGGACCGGCCCTTTCGCTCGCCGCACCACCACGCACTCTTGCTGGGATTATCGGAGGTGGTACGGGATCTGCCTCGGCCGGGCGAGGTCAGTCTTGCTCACCATGGCGTGCTTTTTCTTGACGAGCTTCCTCTCTACCGGGGTGAGGTACTGGAGAGCTTCGGGTGCCCTTGGAAGCCGGCCGCGTTCGAATCGCCAGGAGTGCTGGTGCAGTTGCGTATCCGGCCCGATTCTCATTGATCGCGGCAATGAACCCATGTCCATGCGGATACAGCGGTGACGCCAGCCGATCGTGCAGTTGCAGGGAGCATCGCCGCGAGGCATACCGGTCAAAGCTTTCTGGACCATTCGTGGATCGCATGGATCTCGGGGTCACTCATGTTCGACTCGGCTTACGCGCCCGAACTGATGGGTCCGCCCAGAGGGTGAGACCTTCAGCGAAACATCCGATCCGAGTCAGGAGGCACGCGGCTCGCAGAGCGGCGATGGGGAACTGGAATCACGAACGCTTCTGTGGTCGCTGGACGATTCAAAAGCAAAGAGCTGACTTGACTGCGGATGCCCGATCAGAACTAGGAGAAGTCATTGAGGGGGTCGCTCTTACGGGCCGAGGGGTCGATCGACTGCTTCAGGGTTCTAGAACAGTTGGCGACCTCAGCGGAGATTCGAAAGGTGAGTGTGAAGCATCTGGGTGTTGCTCTGGGGTTCCGATTGCAGAATGTAGGCGATCTGGTTGCACGCGGCATGAAGCCTCCTCCCCAATTCCCGATCATCAGCCGCTGAACCCCCGCATCATTGCTCCAGGTTCGAATGAATGGCGACAAGGTTTGGACGAACTCGGTCCCCACACACCTCCGAAGAAGTTGTTCTTAGCGGGAAGAGACATCGATCCTGGGGCCAGGACTGTCGCTGTGGTTGGAACCCGGCGGCCGACAGCAGCTGGCATCGAAGCGGCGCAGATGATTGCCAAGGGTCTGGCTCAGGCCGGTTTCGTGGTCGTCTCCGGATTGGCCATCGGAGTCGACGCGGCGGCTCATAGGGCATCACTTGAAGCGAAGGGACACACGATCGCCGTCATCGGGAGCGGCATGGATCTCAACTATCCGAAGAAGCAACGTTGCCTTGCGGAGGAGGATCGACGCCGAGGGAACGATCGTGACTCGAGTACCCAGAACGGCGCCCCGCCTCTCCAACACCATTTCCCACTTCGCAATCGGATCATTGTTGGGTCTATCGGAGGCGGTGGTCGTCGTGGAGGGATCGATCAGGAGCGGAGCCTTGATTTCAGGGAGGATCGCCCTCGACGCAAACCGGCACGTTTTCGCTGTGCCGGGCAGCATTCGGAATCCCTATGCCGCAGGACCAAACGAGCTAATCAGATGCCAGGAAGCGACTCCGATAATGGATGTCCAACACATCTTCGATGAGTTGGCACCCAGAATTGGTTTGGGGCGATGACTCTGTACCTCTGGGACCGGTCGCTCTGGATGACAATCAAGCAAGAGTGCTTGGTGTACTGGATGACTCCTCGGTGACGGCCGATTTCATCGTGTCGCAGACTCAGATGGCTCAAGGTCTGGTTCTGTTGGCGCTGTCCAAGTTGGAGATCAGGGGCCTGGCCCGGCGCTGGAACGGCGCGTACGAACTGACGACCTCCGGTGCCCGAATCAGAGCGGCTCTGACTCCGCGCCATCAATAGGTCCGACTCCGGAAAGCCCTGGTCGGTGTGGTCGTGGTGGTAATCACCGAAACCGCGAACCGCACTGACCGCTCCGATCGCACCGACGCGCACCGACCGCACCGACTGCACCGACCGCACCGACCGCACCGACCGCACCATTCCGGGAAAGGGATATGTCCCGGGTTTCGCAGGGACCGAGGGGTCACCGCAGCACAAAGCCCCCGTTTGCCTTCGTTAGACCCCGTTATCCCTGGGATATCCACGATTGTTGACAGAAACGACACCGAGCCTCATGCTCGCCATCAGGGGCAAGGCGCGAAAAAATGAAAGCGGGAGCAGTGGGTCAGACGCGGTTGGAGGGAGCAGCCGAGGGATTTCTGAAGGCCATTACAGCCGAGCGCGACCTGTCGGCCAGCACCCATTCCGCCTATGGAGGCGACCTCGATCCAATTCATCGAGTGGGCGAGGAGCGAAAAGGTCGCCCACCTCGAGCAACTCGACAGACGCGTGCTACGACGCTACGTCGCTCACATGAGCGACAGAGGACTCGCCCGGCGTTCGATCGCCAGGAAGACCAGCGCTCTCCGGTCGATGCTGCGGTGGGCTCAACTGCAAGGTCTCCTCGAGACGAACCCAGCCGACGAACTCGTCGTGCCAAAACTTGACAAACCGCTTCCCCGGGTTCTAAAGGCGAGCGAGGCCGCCTGGCTGTGCGAGCTGCCGCCCGGCGACGACCCGACATCGGTCAGGGACAGGGCAGTGCTCGAGGTTCTGTACGGGTCGGGTCTGAGAGTCTCGGAGTTGTGTGGACTCGATATCGACGACATGGATCTCGCAGACAACCACGTCACTGTCATGGGGAAAGGGCGTAAGGAACGAAGGGTGCCGTTAAGCGACCCGGCTGCGAGAGCTCTGGTGGCCTACGCGGAGGCAAGGCCACTGCTGCTCGCGCGCGCCGGCCGTTCGCCGACGATGGGCAACGGGCACGCGTTGTTCCTCAGCGTTAGGGGATCGAGGCTCAGCTCCAGAAGCGTGAGGCGAATACTGGATAAATATGTACGCGCGGAGGGGGCCCGGCATGTGAATCCACATGCGCTTCGCCACTCGTTCGCCACCCACTTACTGGACAATGGCGCGGACCTACGGGCTGTTCAGGAGTTACTTGGGCATGAGAGTCTTGCGACCACGCAGATATACACGCACGTATCGACTGAACGTTTGAGGACCGTATATGAGCAAACGCACCCGCGGGCCTGAGCCGCCGAACGGTGATGACCCTGTTCTGGCAGCTTGGGGCGAATACAAGAGCACCGGCTCTACGAGCGCGCGGGACGCACTGATCCTCAACTTCTCTCCGTTGGTGAAGTACGTCGCGGGGAGAGTGGCGGTCGGCCTTCCTGCGAACGTCGAGCAGGCGGATCTCATCTCCTACGGGATCTTCGGGCTGATCGATGCAATCGACAAGTACGAGCTCTCCCGCGGAATCAAGTTCGAGACCTACGCAATTAGCCGCATCCGCGGCGCGATCATCGACGAGCTAAGGGCCATCGACTGGGTGCCACGTTCCGTTCGCTTCAAGGCGCGCGAGGTAGAGAAGGCCTACGTCGCACTCGAGAACACCCTGAAGCGCCCGCCTTCGGATGCGGAGATCGCCGGCGAGATGGGCATCTCGATGAACGACCTAACGAACATTTACACGCAGCTCTCGACAGTCTCATTGGTGGCGCTCGACGAGATGGTTTCGGTTGACAGCGAACGAGGAGACAAGCGTTCACTTGTCGAGACGCTGGAGGACACCAGGGCGACCTCGCCGCTCGAAAGCGTCGAATCCGAGGAGATGAAGAACATCCTCGCCGCGTCCATCAACAAGCTGCCCGAGCGGGAGAAAATCGTGATCACGCTCTACTACTACGAGGGGCTTACGCTCGCTCAGATCGGCACGGTGCTCGGAGTGACGGAGTCCCGCATCTGCCAGATGCACACCAAGGCTGTGCTCGCGATGCGAGGCAAGATCAACGACGCCACAAGCGGCGACTGAGCCACCCTCACAGGCGGGTCAATGTGCCCGCCGTGGTAGCCTTCGTTCGTCCCAAAATTCACACGCTCGCTTGCCGCGCACGACCCCTGGTTGGGTGCGGACTTCGGTCCCGGCGCATATCGACGGGTTCTGCGAGCGGAGGAAGTCCGGCCGGCCTCCTTGAGAGGCGACCGGCGTAACCGAAGAAGGAGGAGTAATCATGCCCGTCGTCACGATGAGGCAGCTGCTGGAGGCTGGTGTCCACTTCGGACATCAGACTCGCCGTTGGAACCCGAAGATGAAGCGTTTCATCTTCACGGAGCGAAACGGCATCTACATTCTCGATCTCCATCAGACGATGTCGGGGATCGAAAACGCTTACAGGTTCACGCGCGACGCAGTGGCGAAAGGCGGCACCGTTCTCTTTGTCGCCACGAAGCGTCAGGTTCAGGACATCGTCCAGGAGCAGGCGGTGCGAGCGGGCATGCCGTTCGTCAACTTCCGCTGGCTCGGCGGGATGCTCACGAACTTCCAGACCATCGCCAAGCGAATCCAGCGCATGAACGAACTGGGCGAGATGATCGAAACCGGTTCGCTCGAGGGCATGACAAAGAAGGAAGCTCTTGGCCTTCGCCGCGAGTACGAAAAGCTGGAGCGCAACCTCGGGGGCCTGAAGGACCTCAAGAAGGTTCCCGATGCGATCTACATCCTCGACACCAAGAAGGAAGAGATCGCGGTGCGCGAGGCGCGGAAGCTCGGAATCCCCATCGTGGCGGTCCTGGATACGAACTGCGATCCGGACGATGTCGACTTCGGCATTCCCGGCAACGATGACGCAATTCGCTCGGGCTCACTTCTTACCCGGATCGTGGCAGACGCCGTGATCGAGGGTAAGTCCATGCGACCGACTGAGGGCGAGAAGCCGCAGGTGGCACCCGCGCCGGCTGAGTCGAAGGTCGAGACGCTGCCGACGGCAGAGGCCCAGCCGAAGGCCGAATGGGAGATCGAGCTCGAGAAGGCCGAGGCCGCGGCCGAAGAGGAGCCCGCCCCCGCGAGCGAACCGGCCCCCGCCGCCGAGGCAGCTACGGAGCCGGCGGCCACCGAACCAGCCGCAGCCGAGGAACCGAGTGCTCCCGCCGAGGAGCCGGCCGCGGAAGCAGCAACGAAGGAGGAAACAAAGAGTGGCTGACATCACAGCTAAGGACGTAAAGGCCCTGCGCGACGCAACCGGCGCGGGGATGATGGACGCGAAGAAGGCACTCCAGGAGACCGATGGAGACATCGATGCCGCAAAGAGGGTGCTGCGCGAGAAGGGACTCGCCGACGCCGCCAAGCGAAGTGGGCGCGACGCCAGCGAGGGCATCGTCTACGCCTACATGCACAAGCCGGATCCGAACTACCCGCCGAAGCTCGGGGTATTGATCGAGCTGAATTGCGAGACCGATTTCGTCGCAAAGACCGAGGCGTTCGAGCGTTTGGCCAAGGACATCGCGATGCACATCTCGTTTTCCGATCCCGCCTACACGGCCCGCGACGAGGTTCCTCAGTCGGTAATCGACGAGGAGTCATCCATTTATGCGAAGCAGGCCAAGGACTCAGGGAAGCCGGAGCAGGTGATCGAGAAGATCGTCGCGGGCAAGCTCGAGTCGTTCTACAAGGAGAGAGTCCTGCTCGACCAGGAGTGGATCCAGGACAAGAGCAAGACGATCGCTCAGTTACTCGACGGGGCGAAGTCCTCGATGGGCGAGAACGTCTCCGTCGGCCGCTTCGTCCGCATCCGTGTGGGCGAGACCACCGCGGGCTGAGGACACAACCGATGGCCGAGGATCTCCAAGCTGCCCCGAAGTTCAAGCGGGCACTTCTCAAACTGTCCGGTGAGGCGTTTGCCGGGCAGGGGGACTTCGGCATCGATCCTCGAACGGTCGCCTCGATCGCCCGTCAGATCGCGGACGTCAAGGATCTGGGCACGGCACTCGGCATCGTCGTCGGCGGTGGAAACATCATTCGAGGCCTGTCGGCGTCCGCGCAGGGCACCGACCGGACGACGGCCGACTACATGGGCATGCTTGCGACAGTCATCAACGCGCTGGCCCTCCAGGACGCGCTCGAGAAAGAGGGCGTCCAGACCCGCGTCCAGACGGCGATCTGGATGCAGGAGCTCGCCGAACCCTACATCCGGAGACGTGCGATCAGGCACCTCGAGAAGGACCGCGTCGTGATCTTTGCGGGTGGAACAGGGAATCCCTACTTCTCGACCGACACGTCGGCCGCACTGCGCGCACTTGAGATCGGGGCAGAAGTCATCCTCAAAGGCACCAAAGTCGACGGCGTCTACGACTCGGACCCGATGGTGAACTCAGACGCGAAGTTGTTCCACTCGCTTAGCTACATCGAGGTCTTGAACCTCGGGCTCAAGGTGATGGACTCGACCGCCATCTCTTTGTGCATGGACAACCGGCTTCCGATTGTGGTTTTCAACTTGAAGGCTCCGAACGTCGTCAGAGTGCTCGCCGGCGAGGATGTCGGTACTCTCGTCCACGCAGAAACCAACGCATAGGAGAGGAACGATGCCCGAAACGAAGGGCGAGGTTTTCAGCCAAGCCGAAGACAAGATGCGCAAAGCAGTTTCGGTCAACCTCGAAGAGCTGTTCACGATTCGTTCCGGGCGCGCCACGCCACAGTTGCTGAACAAGGTGATGGTCGACTACTACGGGACGAAGACTCCTCTGAACCAGGTGGCCAACATGGCGGTCCCCGAGCCACGGGTGCTCATGATCACTCCGTACGATCCGAATTCGCTCTCGGACATCGAAAAGGCGATCCAGGCCTCCGACATCGGCATCAATCCCAACAACGACGGCAAGGTCATCCGAATGGTCTTTCCCCAGTTGACCGAAGAGCGACGCAAGGAGCTCATCAAGCTCGCGCATGCCAGGGCCGAGGACGGGCGCGTTGCCGTGCGCGCGATAAGGCGCCATGCAAAACAGGATCTCGAGAAGATGAAGAAGGACGGCAAGCTGTCCGAGGACGAGGAGCGCGGCGCCGAGAACCAGCTCCAGAAGCTCACCGACAAGTACACCTCCCAGGTAGACGAGAATCTGCAGCGCAAAGAGGCCGAGCTCTCAGAGATCTAGAGGACGGGCCGGCCTTGGAGAAGGAACCCACGGACAAACCATCGGGCCGGTCCCTGCGCGCCGCGGTAATCACATCCCTCACCCTGCTTGCCGTCGCCATCGTCTGCGCGCTGATCGGCGAGATCGCATTCTTCTTTCTCATCGTGGTGCTGTGCACGGCCGCGCTGTACGAGCTGTTCACCGGTTTGAAGCAGGCAGGCCGGAGGCCCTTCGTTCCCTTCGCTCTCCTCGCGGCCGTCGCGATGATGACGGTCGCCTTCTTCGAGAGCTTCCGCCTTCTTGGAGCCGTCGTCGCGGTGACGGTCTTCGGCAGTTTTCTCGTAGCTCTTCGTCCCACGCGGGGCGCAACGCCGATGACGGACACGGCCTGGACGGTGCTCAGCGTCCTGTGGATAGGTGGAGGGGCTTCGGGAGCCATAGCGATCATGGTGCTCGATGACGGGATATTCCTGATGATCGGCTTCGCCCTGTCGGTGGCCGCGGACGACATCGCCGCCTATTTCATCGGAACGAGGTTCGGGACTCACAAGATGGCTCCATCGATCTCTCCGGCCAAGTCTTGGGAGGGCTTCGCCGGCGGGATCGCGGGAGCCTTGTTCGGAACCTTTCTGTTCTTCGTCTTCATTCACGGACTCGACCCCGTGCATGGACTGGGGCTCGGGCTGCTCATCGGACTTCTGGCCCCCGTTGGCGACCTGATCGAGTCCATGGCCAAGCGAGAGGTCGGCATCAAGGACTCCGGCACGCTGCTCCCGGGTCACGGGGGAGTGCTGGACCGGGTCGACGCGATCGTGTTCTGCGCCCCCTTCGTGTTCCTCTACCTCAGTGGCATTGGCCTTTAGCGCGATCGTCGAGACGATCGCTTGTGGTCTCTAGCGCTTGGGTCTTTAGCGATTGAGGGCTCTGGCGCTGGGCGGCAACCCTCGGGTTCCGGCGTGCCCGTGTGACAATCTTCACGTGAGCGAGAGCACTCGCCGGCGGGTCGTCATCCTTGGATCTACGGGCTCGATAGGCCGCCAGGCGCTGGACGTCATCAGGGACAATCCCGACGATTTCGAGGTGGTCGGGCTTGCCGCGGGCAGTCAGTCCGAGCAACTCGCCAGGCAGGCTGACGAGTTCGGCGTCACCCGCCACGGGCTGGGGGCGGATGCTGCCCTGGATCTCGCCACGCTCGAGGAGGCCGACATCGTGCTCAACGCGGTGGTGGGAGCGGCCGGCCTCCGTGCCTCGGTCGCCGCCCTGGCGTCCGGCAAGAGCCTGGCCCTGGCGAACAAGGAGAGTCTCGTCGCCGGCGGCGAGGTCTGTCTGCGCGCGGCCGGCCAGAGCGGTGGAACCATCGTCGCAGTCGACTCCGAACACGCAGCGCTGGCCCAATGCCTGGCGGGCGTCGACCCGAAGACGATTCGCAGGCTGGTGCTGACCGCCTCGGGGGGGCCGTTTCGGACGCGGATGGACCTGTCGTCGGTTGACTCCCGAGGAGGCCCTCGCGCATCCCACCTGGTCGATGGGGCCGAAGATCACAATCGACTCGGCAACCCTGATGAACAAGGGCCTCGAGATCATCGAGGCTCACTTCCTTTTCGGACTCGACTACGATCGCATCGACGCGGTCTGTCACCCCCAGAGCCTCGTCCACGGCATGGTGGAGTTCGTCGACTCATCTACGCTCCTTCAGGCGGCCCCCACAGACATGCGAGTTCCCATTCAATCGGCCCTTACATGGCCCGACCGCCGGCCGAGGGCAGGGAAGGCAATCGACTGGGCCGACGTTGGATCTATTGACTTCGAAGCAATCGACCGTGAGCGGTTTCCCTGCGTAAATCTCGCTCGCTCGGCTGGCGAGATGGGCGGAACCCATCCGGCGGCGCTGAACGCTTCGAATGAGGAGGCCGTAGGAGCTTTTCTCAACCATCGGGTCTCTTTCGTCGATATCCCTGTGGTGATCGAAAAGGTGCTCGGGGAGCACGAATCGCTGGACGCACAGGATCTCGAAGCCGTGCTCGAGGCGGACGCCTGGGCCCGGAGGAGGGCAGCGGACCACATAGGCGGCGTGAGGATGAAGACTTAGGAACATGAGGAACATCATGGTAGCGAAAGGAACCCCGGCTTGAACCTGGGAATTTGGTTGTTCGTTCTTGCGATCCTCGTGGTCGTGATGGTCCATGAGTCGGGCCACTTCTTCGCCGCGAAGTATTTCAATTTCAAGGCAACGCAGTTCTTCGTTGGGTTCGGGCCAACCCTGTTCTCGCGCAAGAGAGGCGAGACCGAGTACGGGGTGAAGGCACTCCCACTCGGTGGGTTCGTGAAGATCGTCGGAATGAACCCCTACGAAGAGATCCCGCCGGAGGAACAGCACCGCTCCTACCCGAACAAACCGCGCTGGCAGCGAGCCATCGTTCTCGATTGCTGGTTCGGCGACACACTGGCCGGTTGCGTTCGTCACTCTGCTGATCGCGGGGATGGCGTTCGGGTACCCGACGGGCGAGCCAAGCACCCAGATCTCCGCGGTCGCGCCGAGTGCCTTCGGCCAGGAGACTCCCGCGGCCGAAGCCGGGTTTCAGCTAGACGACACCATCGTCGCAATCGAGGGCGAGGAGGTAACGGCCTGGGACGACGTGCGAGGGTTCATTCGTGAAAACCCAGGGGAGTCCGCGACCTTCACCGTCGAACGAGACGGACAGCAGGAGACCATCGAGGCGGAGGTCGGCACCGCAATCGTGTCTGCGCAGACAAACGAGCTCCTTGCACTCGCTCCGGCGGGCGAGGACGTCGGGGAACCCGGCGACGGCGAGAAGAAGGTGGGGTATCTCGGAGTCGGCCCTCAGCCGGAGATCGAGACGTTTGGCTTCGTCGAGGCGGCCACGCACTCCGGAGAGCGCGTGTGGGACATGACGAAAAGGTCGGTCATGGGAGTCCCTCAGGTGTTCGCCCAGGTATTCAACGGCGACATCTTCAACGCGCTCGGGGGTGAAGGCGAGCGCTCGGCAGAGGACAGCCCCATCGGCATCGTGGGAGCAAGTCGCATCGTCGGTGAGAGCGCCAACCGAGGCGAGTACACGGCCATCTTCGAGATGATCGCCGCATTCACCATCTTCGTGGGGCTCATGAACCTTCTGCCGCTGCCTCCATTGGACGGAGGGCACCTCGCAGTCGTTGCGTGGGAAGCGATCACGAAGCGCAAGGTCGACATCCGCAAGCTGATACCGGTGTCGGTCGCTGTGATCGGCTTCTTCATCATCCTGTTCGTTGCCGTCCTCTATCTCGACCTGGCTAGACCGGTCAACCTTCCGTTCTGATGACCGTTTACGAGCGCCGCAAGACGAGGCAACTGTCTGTCGGCAACGTCGTGATCGGAGGCGGCGCGCCGATCTCGATCCAGTCGATGACTACGACGAAGACCGAGAACGCGGAAGAGACGATCATCCAGGTCCACGAGCTCGCCACTCAGGGCGCTGACATAGTGCGTGTCGCGGTCCCTCACGAGGAGGACGCGCGCGCTCTTCCTCAGGTCGTCGAGCACGGCGGCGTGCCGATCATTGCCGACATCCATTTTTCGGTGCGTCTTGCGATGCTCGCGCTGGAGGCGGGTGTGCACGGCCTGCGCGTCAACCCAGGAAACATGCGCAACCCGAAGCACATCAAGGAAGTTGCCGACGGCGCGCGCGAGCGCAACATCCCGATTCGAATCGGAGTCAACGCGGGGTCGCTCGACAAGAAGCTCATAGCAAAGTACGGGAGACCAACAGCCGAGGCCCTCGTCGAGAGCGCGCTGTACGAGATCGGACTGTTGGAGGAACACGGTTTCCGAGACATCAAGGTCTCCGTCAAACACCAAAACGTCCCCGAAATGATCGCCGCCTACCGGCTCCTGTCCGAAAAAACCGACGTGCCTCTGCATCTCGGCGTGACCGAGGCCGGTACTCCGAAGCAGGGCATTCCCAAATCGGCTATCGGGATCGGCACGCTTCTTGCCGAGGGCATCGGCGACACGATTCGGGTGTCGCTCACGACGAACCCAGTCGAGGAGGTCAAGCTCGGCAAGCAGATCCTTCAGATTCTGGGCCTGCGTGAGTCGGGATTCGACCTCGTGGCCTGTCCGTCCTGTGGTCGCGCCGAGCTGGATGTCTTCGAGCTCGCCAACGAGGTCGAGAAGCGCATCGAGAAGATGGATCTGCCCCCGATGCAGATCGCAGTCATGGGCTGCGAGGTAAACGGCCCGGGCGAGGCGCGCGACGCCGACATAGGGATCGCCGCAGGCCCGGGCCGCGGTTTGCTGTTCGCTAAGGGCAAGCAGATCGGTTGGGTTCCCCACGACGGCCTCGTCGATGCCCTGCTCGAAGCGGCGGAGCGAGTCGCCGAGGAGATTCGAGCCAACGGTGATGTCGGCGACGGGGCGGCCACGGTCCTCAAGGGAGCTGCCCGCCGCCAGGGACCTCCTGTGGTGCCGATCGGCATGGGCCCTCCAGCCGACCTGCCCGACCCCTCATAACCGAGCGCCCCGCAGCCCCCTAGCCGAGCGCCCCTGACGAGCACGCCTACCAGGCGTGATTTCCCTTCAAAGGGGTACAAGGGCTACCAAGTACCCTGAATTTGGTTCATCGCGGGGACTCCCGACCGCAGCGTGGCGGCCTGGATGACACCGAGAACGGGCATGCGCAGACCAAGGCAAAGGGGGAGTCATGAGTCGCCGTAGACCGCCGCTGCTGATCAGCCGTCGAGGCTTCATTCAAGGGGTATCCGCAGCAGCGCTGCTTGCGGCCTGCTCCGGGGGCGAATCGGGCTCGACCCAGGATGCTGCTCCCACCGTGGGGGCGCCGGACGTGAAGTTCACCGAGCCCTCCACCCAGCTCTCCGGAGATCTTCGTCTTCTGATGTGGAGCCATTTCGTCCCGGCGCACGACGAGTGGTTCGACACCTTCGCCACGGACTGGGGCGAAGAGGTTGGGGTCAACGTAACGGTCGACCACATCGACGTCACGACTATCCCCGCACGCATCTCATCTGAGATCGGCTCGGGCGAGGGTCACGACCTCATTCAGTTCATCGCGACGCTGTCGCAATTCGAGCCGAGCGTCTATTCGATGAGCGACCTCATGGACGAGGCCAACAAACGCTTCGGCGAGCAGCTGGAGTTGTGTCAGAAGTCCAGCTTCAACCCGACGACCGAGAACTACTACGCGTACGCACCGGCGTGGTCGCCCGATCCAGGCGACTACCGCAAGTCCTTGTGGGAGGCAGCCGGTTTTCCCGACGGCCCCGCGTCGTGGGACGACCTTCTCGAGGGCGGCACCAAGATCTTCAGCGACCAGAACATTCAGATGGGTTTGGGGATGTCACAGGAGATCGACTCGAACATGTACGCGCGCGCTCTCATGTGGTCGTTCGGCGGTGCCGAGCAGGACGAGAACGAGACCGTAACCCTGATGTCCGACCAGACCATCGCGGCGGTCGAGTACGCGAAGGAGCTCTTCGAGGGTGCAATGACCGAAGAGGTGTTCGCGTGGAACCCGGCGTCGAACAACGAGGGTCTCATCGCCGGGCAGTTGAGCTACATCCTCAACTCCATCTCGGCGTGGCGCACGGCCCAGGAGAGCATCCCGGATATCGCGAAGGACGTCTTCTTCGTCCCGGCACTCGAGGGCCCGGAGCGGCAGATGGCCGCGCAGCACGTCATGTACAACTGGATCACTCCGAAGTTCTCGGAAAACTTCGATGCCGCGCAGGAGTTCCTTCTGCACTACACGGAGAACCTGCCGAGGGCCGCGTACGAGTCCAAGATGTACGACTTCCCGGGCTACCCGGAGCAGGTGCCCGAGCTTGACGCCTGGCTCGACGAAGACCCGTTCACGATCGAGGGCGACGACACGACCAAGCTCCAGCCCCTGAAGAACGCAGTCGACTGGTCGGCGAACCTCGGGTACCCGGGGCCTGCCAGCCCGGCAATCGGCGAGATCAACGGCACTTTCATCCTGCCAAACATGCTCGCCCGGGTCGCCAGGGGTAACCAGGAGGCAGAGGAGTCGGTCGAGCAGGCGCACGCTGAGTGCGAGGAGATCTTCGAGAAGTGGCGGAACGAGGGCCTCGTCGGTGGAGGCTGATTCGTCGGAAGGCCGAGCGGCAAGCCGGCTGAGGAAAGGGTTCGAATGGCGCATGTAGTCGAGGTGCGAGGACTCAAGAAGCACTTCGAGAAAGGTGATGTCCGCGCCGTTGACGGAGTGGACATCGCTACACGCGAGGGCGAATACCTCGTGTTGCTCGGCCCCTCCGGCTGCGGCAAGACAACTCTGCTGCGAATGATCGCGGGACTCGAGGAGCCCACTGAAGGCGAGATCCTCATTGGTGGGAACGTCGTGAACGGCCTTCCACCACGCGCTCGGGGCATCGCGATGGTGTTTCAGAGCTACGCGCTCTATCCGCACAAGACCGTGTTCGACAACATCACCTTCCCGCTCAAGACAACGATGCCCGATCGCGAGGCCCGGCGCGAGAAGGCTGGTTGGGCCGCAGACCTGCTGGGAATCGGCGAGTTGCTCGGCCGCAAGCCACGGCACTTGTCTGGTGGTGAGCGGCAACGTGTCGCGCTCGCCCGGGCGCTGGTCCGAGACCCGAGCGTGTTTCTCCTCGACGAACCGCTCAGCAACCTCGACGCAAAGCTGCGCACATCGGCCCGCGACGAGCTGAAGCAGTTCCAGGAGCGCCTGGGCACGACGACTATCTACGTGACGCACGACCAGGTCGAGGCGATGGGTCTGGGCGACCGCATCGCCGTCATTCTCAACGGCAAAGTCCGCCAGATCGGTCCTCCTCAAGAGGTGTATTCGCACCCGGCGGACACGTTCGTTGCCACCTTCATCGGGTCGCCGCCAATGAACCTGATCGACCGCGGCGACCATCTCATCGGCTTCCGTCCGGAGAACTTCCTGCCGCTCGAGGCGATGGGCAGCAACGGCGACAACTTGCTCGAGGTCGATGTGCAGGTTCACCGCATCGAGTACCTGTCGGGCGACCGCCACGTTTACGCGACCACCTCGGCGCTCGGGCCCGACGAGGCCCACATCATCGCTCGGATCCCTGCGACGGTGAACGCCGGCGTGGCCGAGGACAGCACTCAACGCTTCGCCGTCCACGAGAAGGACCTGCGGTTCTTCGACGGCGAATCGGGAGTACAGACCGAACCGCGGCCGGTCCGCTCGTGACACCGGTTCACCGCGCCGACGGGGTCGGGACGGTGGCCCCCGACACCGTGACCCGTGACCAGGGCCCGGCCGCCCCGGTTCAGCTGCCCAAGCGGAGGTTCGCCGACAACGAGGGCATCCTCGCAAAGCTCTTCCTGCTGCCGACCGTCGCCTACATCATCGGCCTGGTCGCGTTCCCGTTCATCCTCGCCATCGTGTTCAGCTTCAGCGACGTGACCACGGGGAACCCGAGTCTTGACTTCGTTGGGCTGCGTCAGTGGCAAACGATCCTCGGCTCACGGGTTTTCTGGACCGCCTTCAGGAACACGATCACGTTCACCGTGATCTCTATGGCGCTGATCGTTGTGATCGCACACATCCTCGCCACGGTCCTGACGAAGGACTTCAAGGGGAAGTGGATCGTTCGTTTCTGCATACTGCTGCCCTGGACGACACCGGTATCGCTCGCGGCCGTGTCGTGGCTGTGGTTGCTCAACTCGATCTTCAGCCCCATCGACTGGGTGCTGCGCTGGTTCGGGCTGATCGAGGCCAACATGTACTACCTGGGGCGTCCCGTCCTCGCGATGGGGTCGATCATCGCAGTGCACGTGTGGCGCATCGTCCCGGTGGCGACGGTCATCATCATGGCCGGGCATATGGCGATCCCAGGTGAGATCAACGACGCCGCGGAGATCGACGGTGCCGGGTTCTGGCGGAAGTTGAGGGAGATCACCATCCCCCTGACGCTTCCGATATCCGCGGTGGCGGTGCTCTTCGGAGCCATCCTCACGTTCGCGGACATGACCGTCGTCTTCATTCTGACTCGGGGTGGTCCGACCCAGGCGACCCAGGTGCTCTCGAGCTGGGCGTTCTTCAAGGGGATCGAGGGCGGCGACCTCGCCCAGGGCGCCGCGGTCGCGCTCTTCCTCTTCCCCCTCCTGCTAGCGGCGGCGATCGCGATTCTCCGAGTAGTCCGGCGTTCGGAGGTGATCTAGACGTGGCGCGCACCGAGAGCACTGCCGAGAAGTTCACAGGTGGCCGCATCGACGTCACGGACGAAGCCGAGGTCGAACGGATACGCCAGCAGCGGCGTCGCCGCGCCAGAGGCGGACGGATAGTTCTCTACTCCATCGCGATCCTCGCGGCGCTGATTTCAGCGGGTCCGTTCATTTGGAGCGCGATCACGTCGTTCAAGGTGGACCCGGACCTCTACACGAAGGCAAACAACCCGTTCATCTACAACCTGCCGCCCACCCTCGAGCATTGGAGGTTCCTGCTCGCCGACACGCAGTTCCTGACGTTTGCGTGGAACACGCTATGGGTTGGGTTCCTAGTGGTCTCGATCACGCTATTCGTCGGGCTTCCCGCTGCATACGCGCTGGCGCGGCTCGAGATGAAGTGGAGTGGTCCGCTCGGCATCGCAATCTTCTTCGTGTACCTCATCCCGCCGACCCTGCTGTTCATCCCGATGACCCGGGTGGTGGGTAACTTCGGGCTGCTGAACAACTCGTGGTCCCTGGTGCTCATCTACCCGACGATCACCATTCCCGTCTCGATATGGCTGCTCACCGGGTTCCTGAAGGGCATTCCCAAGGACGTGGAAGAGCAGGCTCTGGTCGACGGCTACAGCCGGTTGAGCGCCTTCATGCGGGTCGTGATCCCGCTTGCGTTCCCCGGAATCGTCGCCGTCATCGTGTTCGCGTTCACTCTCACGGCCCACGAGTTCATCTACGCGCTCGCGTTCCTCTCCTCTACACCGGAGAAGACGATCAGCATCGGGGTCCCGACCGAGCTGATCCGCGGTGACGTCTTCTTCTGGCAGTCGCTACAGGCCGCCGTCGTGTTCGTCGCGCTGCCGATCGCGCTCGTGTTCAACCTTCTCCTGGGACGGTTCATTGCAGGCTTCACCATGGGCGCGGTGAAGGGCTGACCTGGGATCGGGGTTCGCCTTAGGGCGAAGAGGTGACTATTTGCGGCCGGCGTTGGGACGCTTGCCGTGGTTCGCTTTGTTCTTGCGGCGGCTGCGCCGCTTGCGGCCCTTTTTAGCCATCTGCTTCCTCTCGAATGTCGGGCGCGGCTCAGCCCTACGGAGCCGCTCCGTGTTAGTCTCGGAAACCGTCGTGAGCAGGAGTTTTTCCCGGCTTGGGACAGTGTAGCAAGGGACCGGACAGCAGGAGAAACGCAGCAGTAGCAACAGATGCAGGACGTTTTTACGGCCAGCCCCTCCCAGAGGGGCTTGTTTTGTGGTCGCGGCAGGACTGGCGACGAGTGGTCACGGGAGGTGGCATGGACGTTCTCGAGGAGGTCTCCGACCTCGCCGAGGCTGTGGTCCGTCGCCGCTCCCTGAGTCTCTGGGACGTCGAAGTGGGCGGCTCGCAGGGCAGTCGCGTCATCAGGGTGTTCGTGGACGGCGATGAAGGAGTCGACCTGGACACGGTCGCCGAGGTGTCGGAGGAGATCTCGCGTGGCCTCGACCTGAGGGACCCCATCGAGGGGCGATACACCCTCGAGGTTAGCTCTCCGGGGCTCGAACGAACGTTGAAACGTCCCGAGCACTACGCGCGATCGGTTGGCAAGCAAGTGGTCGTGAAAACGAAGAACAAGGTGGTTGGGGACAGCCACCGCGTCGACGGAACGATCCTCGAGGCAGGGGACGGTGCCGTCACGCTGAAGACCCATCAACAAGAGGAGGTCGACGTGCCCTACGAAGAGGTCAAGTCGGCCCGAACGGTTTTTGAATGGAGGTAGCCAATGCAGATCCCTCTTGATTCTCTGCGCGAAGTTGAGCGCGAGCGTGGGATCTCGTTCGACACGCTTCTCGAGGCCATCGAGAAGGCGCTGGCGTCGGCGTACCTCCGTATGGCAGGAGGCGACGAGACGCGCGGTGCTCGAGCTGTGATCGATCGCGAGGACGGCACCGTGACCGTCTACGCGCAGGAGGTCGAGATCGATCCCGATACGGAGGAGATCGAGATTCTCAAGGAGTGGGAGGACACTCCCGCAGACTTCGGCAGGATCGCGGCCCAGACCGCCAAACAGGTCATCCTTCAGCGTCTCCGCGAGGCAGAGCGAGACATCACCTTCGGGGAGTATTCGGGTCGCGAGGGCGACATCGTGACGGGCATCGTGCAGCAGCAGGACAACCGGTACACGATCCTCGACCTCGGTAAAGCCGAGGCTCTGATGCCGCCGCAGGAGCAGATTCCGCACGAGCGCTACGAGCACGGTGCGCGCCTCAAGGCGTACATCGTCGAGGTTCGAAAGAGCGCGCGTGGCCCGCAGATCATCGTGAGCCGCACGCACCCGAATCTCATCCGTCGCTTGTTCGAGCTCGAGGTTCCGGAGATCCTCGACGGCGTCGTCGAGATCAAGGGTGTCGCACGCGAGCCCGGTCACAGGAGCAAGATCGCCGTGGCGTCCAACGACCGGAACGTCGACCCTGTGGGCGCGTGCGTCGGGTCCAAGGGCTCCCGCGTGCGGATGGTGATGAACGAGCTGCGCGGCGAGAAGATCGACATCATCAAGTGGACGGAGAACATCGAGGACTTTGTGGCCAACGCGTTGTCGCCGGCCAAGGTCACCGAGGTCCGCATCCAGGACGACGGCCAGACGGCCCTCGTCATCGTGCCCGACTACCAGCTCAGCCTCGCGATCGGCAAAGAGGGTCAGAACGCACGGCTCGCTGCCCGGTTGACCGGTCTGAGAGTCGATATCAAGTCTGAGACGCAGGTGCGCGCGGAGGAGCAGCGTCTCGCTGCCGCTTCTCAGGAAGAGGCCGCTGGGGACGACGCCGAAGCGACCTCCTCTGAGGACGCAGGCGCCGAGGCGGCCGAGACGACCGTGGTGATCGAGACCGAGAAGGGCGAGGCAACCGCAGACGACTAGAATCTCTTGCGTCAGGACGTGCGTCGCCTGTCGGACCCAGCGGCTCAAGGACGAGCTGATCCGGGTGGCGCTGACTCCTGGCGGGGCCCCCGTTGCCGAGGGGCCACGTGCTCGGGCACCGGGCCGCGGCGCATATGTTTGCAACGCCCCGGCTTGTGTGCGGAAAGCGGTGGAGTCCGGAGCGCTCAACAGAGCGCTGAGAAGCAAGGACCTCGACCGTTCGAAGCTGTGGGTCGAGCTCCGGAGGCACGTCGATGTAATCGAAGAAACGATTGAACACGAAGGAAGGAAGCAGCATGGCGAAGCCCAGAGTTCATGAGGTGGCCAAGGAACTTGGGCTGACCAGCAAGGAGGTGCTGGCGCATCTCGAGAAGATCGGTCAGCCGGTGAAGAGCCACTCCTCGTCGATCGAGGAGTCCCTTGCCGACCGCGTTCGCTCCGAGTTGAGCAACGGCTCGAAGGTCGAGAAGAAAGCTGCTCCGAAGGCGACCGCGGCGAAGTCGACCGAGGCTAAGGCTTCGAAGAAGCCCGCGGCGAAGAAGCCCGAGCCCAAGGCGGAGTCTGACAAGCCGGCCCCCAAGGCACGGGAGCCCCAGAGCGACCAGACGCCAAAGACGCCGGCTGCGGAGACCAAGGCGCCGCCCAAGCGAGCCGCGGAGGCACCGGCCAGCAAACCTCCCGCCAAGCCGTCACCCGAGAAGACGGCCCCCGTTGAGAGCACGCCGGAGCCGGTAGCGGAGGCAGCGGTCGCCGCCGATGAGATCAGCGTTCATCGCGGCATCACCGTGCAGGACTTTGCGGCGAAGGTCGATCGTGCGCCTAACGAGATCGTGAAGGTCCTGTTGGGACTCGGCGAGATGATGACCGTCAACCAGTCGATGAGCGATGAGGCTGTCGAACTGGTTGCGGAGGAACTCGCTCTCTCGGTGCGGATCGTCGACCCAGCCGAGGAGGAGGGCGAGGAAGACGCCGAAGGCGAGGACGAGGATGAAGGTGTCGAGCTCGTCGATCGGCCCCCAGTCGTCACCGTGATGGGGCACGTCGACCACGGAAAGACGACCATCCTGGACGCCATCCGCAAGACGGACGTCGTATCGGGCGAGGCCGGCGGCATCACGCAGCACATAGGCGCCTACCAGGTGCACTTCGGCGACAGGGAGATCACGTTCATCGACACTCCGGGTCACGCTGCGTTCACAGCGATGCGCGCCCGCGGGGCACAGGCTACGGATATAGCCGTCCTCGTTGTGGCGGCCGACGACGGTGTCATGCCCCAGACGATGGAGGCCATTGACCATGCGAAGGCCGCGAGTGTGCCGATCATCGTTGCGGTCAACAAGATCGACCGCCCCGAAGCGGACCCCCAGCGAGTTCGCCAGCAGCTCTCCGACCGCGGGCTAGTTGCCGAGGAATGGGGCGGCGACACCGCTTTCGTGGACGTCTCGGCGAAGGCGCGGACGAACCTCGACGGACTCCTCGAGATGATCCTTCTTACCTCCGACGTCACCCTCGATCTAAAGGCGAACGCCGAGGCAATGGCGCGTGGCGTGGTCATCGAAGCACACCTGGACAAGGGTCGAGGGCCCGTCGCGACCCTTCTCGTCAAGAGGGGCACCTTGCTCAAGGGCGATGCAATCGTTGGAGGAGTCGCCTGGGGCCGCGTGCGAGCCATGCTCGACGAACGCGGCAACGAGGTCGAAGAAGCATCGCCTGGTCAGCCCGTCCTCGCCCTGGGTTGGGACTCGCCACCCGAGGCCGGAGACGAGTTCAGGGCTCTGGTCGACGAGCGTGAGGCCAGGGCAATCGCCGGCGAACGCAAGCAGCACCGGCGCGCAGCCGAGCAGGTCGCTCGAAAGCCCGCCTCGCTGAGTGCTCTGCTGTCCCGCACGATCGAAGGCGAGACGCCGCAGCTGAACCTGTTGATCAAGGCCGACGCGCAAGGCTCCGTCGAGGCTCTGGTGGATCAGCTCGAGCAGCTGGATCAGAGCACGGTCGAGCTGACGGTCCTGCGAAAGGGCGTTGGAGCGATCTCGGAGAACGACATCACGCTTGCCCAGGCGTCGAATGCCATCGTCATCGGATTCAACGTCATCGAGTCGGGCGCCGCCCGTCAGCTTGCAGAGGAAGAGGGCGTGGACGTCCGGACCTATCGAGTCATCTATCAGGCGATCGAGGACATCGAGAGCGCGGCCAAAGGGCTCCTTGGTCCCGAGCTTCGGGAACGACCCATGGGCCAGGCAGAGGTTCGAGCCATCTTCCGCGTCCCGAGGGCCGGCACGATCGCCGGCTCCATGGTGCTCGATGGAGTCATCAAGCGCAACGCCCGAGCGCGTCTGGCGCGCGACGGTTCGGTCATCTACGAGTCCACGATCTCGTCGCTGAAGAGGTTCAAGGACGACGCCCGAGAGGTCGCAGCGGGATACGAATGCGGCATCGGTATCGAGGGCTACAACGACATCAAAGAGGGCGACATCATCCAGGCCTTCGAGATCGAAGAGATAGCGCGCTAGGGATAGAAGCTCGTCGTGTTCATTGGGGTTGCTCGCTTCGAGATCTTCATTCCCGAGTCGACATCACTCAAGGACAAGCGCGGAGTGCTTCGCAGCATCCTTTCGGTGGTAACCAGGAAGTACAACGTGGCCATAGCCGAAGTCGACTATCAGGATCTGTGGCAGAGAGCGGCTCTTGGAATCAGTTGCGTGTCAGGGACGATGGGCCAGTGCCGCAAGATCTTGCAGGAGGTCGAGAAGGCTGTGGGGCGGACCGCAGTGAATGGCGCCGAGATAGTCGATCGCTCGATAGAGGTGTTCGCGCTGGAGGATCTAGCCCAGTGATCGTCTGCACGATCGTGAGGAAACTATTGTGAGTCAGAGAACGGAGCGGGTGCAGCGGCTCGCGCGCGAGGTTCTCGGTGAGGCCATTCAGGATCTCAAGGATCCTCGCCTGGGCTTCACCACGGTCACGACCGTCAGGATCAGCCCCGACCTTCGTCACGCCCGAGTGTTCGTGAGCGTCCTGGGGTCCGACGAGGAAAGGGCGTCGACGATGGACGCGCTCAAGAGCGCTACGCCTCTTCTTCGCACCCATCTCGGCCACGAGGTTCGCATGAGATACACGCCCGAGCTCGTCTTCGAACTCGATACCGGAGCGGATGAGGCTCAGCGGCTCGAAGAGATCCTGCACCGCATCGAGGCCGAGCCCGCGAGCAACGGCGAGGAGCAGCAGTGAGCCGCTACAACGTCGCCGACTGGGACGCCGCGGTTGACGCCGTCAAGAACGCCCAGAGAGTCGCGCTCGCTTGCCACGTCAATCCGGACGGGGACGCGCTCGGTGCGCTTCTCGGTGTTTCGCTTGGCCTGAGGTCGCTGGGCAAAACGACCTATCCGACATGGGGCTCCGATCCGGTGGATACGCCGCCTTCTTTGACGTTCATGCCCGGCGTCGATTCGCTCGTTCAACCCGGGGACGTCCCCGACGAGATCGATCTGTTCGTTGCTCTCGATTGCGGCGCCGCTCATCGATTGGGTTCCATCGAAGAGGTCGCGCGCGGATCCGACCCGCTGATCAACATCGATCATCATCCCGGAAACGACAACTTCGGGACACTCAACATCGTCGTTGACTCCGCCTCCTCCACTTCGGAAATCGTGGCTTTCCTAATGAAAGAGGTTGGTGTTCAGTTCGATCACGACATCGCAACCTGCTTGTACACCGGAGTCGTCACCGACACGGGGCGATTCCAGTACGGCAACTCGAGCCCCGAGACCCTGAGGCTGGCAGCCGATCTCCTGTCCTATGGGGTCGAGGCTCCGCAGATCGCGCTCCAGGTGTTCGAATCCGCCCCGTTTTCCTACCTGAAATTGCTCGGACGCGTCCTCGAGAGAGCCACCTTGTTCGAAGAACAGCGTTTCGTGTACTCGTGGATCACCCGAAAAGATCTGAAGGATACGGGCGTAGGTGCAGACGAAACGGACCTCTTGATCGATGCCGTGCGAACGACGCGCGATGCTGACGTCGCTGCAATTTTCAAGGAGCAGAAGGACGGCAACTACCGGGTGAGCCTCAGATCGAAGGCCGGCCCCAACGACCCCGTTGTGAGTGTCGGGGAGATCGCTCGTGCTCACGGCGGCGGGGGTCACGAGCTTGCTGCCGGTTACACGGCGGTGGACGTCGAGAGTGCCGTTCAAGACATCCTGAAGCATCTGGGCGACAGATCTGAGTCGTGAGCCGCAAGCGGGACGCGGGTATTGACGGCGTTCTCGTTGTCGACAAGCCCGCGGGCATGACCAGCCATGACGTTGTCGACAGAGTCCGAAAGAGCCTCGGGACAAGACGAGTGGGCCACGCGGGAACACTCGATCCCGATGCAACAGGCAGTGTTGATCCTCGGCGTCGGCAGGGCCACACGTTTCTTGTCCTACGCTCAAGCGTCTCCCAAGCGGTACTTGACTACCGTCGTGTTCGGCGTCACCACAACCACTCAGGACGCCTCGGGTGAGGTCCTTGACCGACGCCCTGTAGACATCTCCGAGGACGATGTGCGCGCTGCCGTTGCCAAGCACACCGGTGAGCTCGATCAGATTCCACCGATGGTGTCGGCGGTCCGAGTCGGTGGCGAGCGTCTGTACAAGAAGGCTCGACGTGGCGAGGAGATCGAACGAACCGCCCGGCCGGTGACCATCTACGGGCTCGACGTGCTGTCGTTCTCCGAAGAGCCGCCCGAGGCCGTTCTGGACGTGCGCTGCTCGGCCGGCACCTACGTACGAACGCTCGTTCACGACATCGGAGCTTCGCTTGGCTGTGGCGCGCACCTCCGCTTACTGAGGAGGACCGAGGCTGGAGGCTTCAATGAAGCCGACACAGTTGAGCTCGATGCCGTTGATAGCCGGCAACTTCTCCCGCTGGCGGACGCGGTGCGCGACCTGACACGCCTCGAAATAGATGATGATGCTGCGGGGTTGGTTGCAAACGGACGACGGCTGGAATTGCCATCCGAAGATCTCGTTGACGGCGAGCATCTTGCTCTGATCAACGGGGGCGATCTCGTTGCGGTCTACGCGCGAAAGGGCAGAGAGCTGGTTCCTGAGAGGGTCGTAGCAGGTAAGTGAAGCCGCCAATGAGGAAGCTCGTTGGAGTCGACGCGCTGGCTCCGCAGGAGGGCGGTGCGGCCGTCACTGTGGGGACCTTCGACGGTGTGCATCTGGGCCACCGCTCGCTCATAGCTCGCACGATCGATGAGGCGGAGTCCTTCGGTGGAACCTCCGTGTTGGTCACGTGGGACCGTCATCCCCTCAAGACCCTTCGCCCTGGCTCGGAACCCAAGGTGCTCACCACTCCCGAACGGAAGGCCGAGCTGATCGAGGACACGAGCATCGACACACTCGTGGTCCTGCCGTTCGACGAAGCCTTCTCCAAATGGAGTCCGGAGCGCTTCGTCACCGACGTCCTCGTGAAGTTGGGGGCGCGCAAGGTGTTCGTTGGGAACGGCTGGCGATTCGGCCACCGAGCCGCTGGGACAATCGATCTGTTGCACAAAATGGGGGCCGAGCACGGTTTTGAAGCGACCGCACTCGAGCTGGCCGAGGTCGAAGGCGAGCGCGTGAGCTCCACCCGCGTCCGCACCGCCATCGCAGAGGGCGACATGATCAGAGCGCGCACTCTGCTTGTTCGTCCCTTCGATGTGGATGGGGTGGTTCTGCGGGGAGACAGACGGGGGACCGACCTCGGTTTCCCGACGGCCAACCTCAAGCTCGACAGGAGCATCGCCCACCCTCCGCGAGGGGTCTACGCGGGACGTGCGGTAATCGAGGGCGGCATCTCGTACACGGCGGCAATCAACGTTGGCGTCAATCCACAGTTCGGGGGTGACCCGGACACGACCCCGTGGCGCGTGGAGGCCTATCTGCTGGACTTCGGAGGCGACCTCTACGATCAGTCGCTGCGAATCGAGTTACACGACCGGCTCCGCGACGAGCTGACATTCGAGTCCGTCGACGCCCTCGTCGAGCAGATGGCAAAGGATGTCGACCGCACTCGATCCCTGATGGCCTGAAACGACTCGCGGCGCGAGCATCTCGGCATGGTCGACCAACGGATGAGGACGCGCCTGCGGGTCACGGGCACCGTTCAGGGCGTCGGCTTTCGCCCGTTCGTGTACGGACTCGCGACCAGGTTCAGGTTGTCGGGTTTCGTTCTCAACGACGCCACCGGCGTCCTCATCGAGGTGGAGGGCGCCAGTTCCGACATCGCGTCCTTTCGAGTCGCTCTCGTTGCCGAACCTCCTCAGCTTGCGACCGTGGAGTCCGTGGTCGAAGAGCAGATTGAACAGGAGGGCCAGGGCGTTTTCGAGATTCGAGCGAGCGCAGGCGGTGGACCTGTGCGGACAGCAGTCGCCCCCGATATGGCTCCCTGCGATGATTGCATCGCCGAGATCTTCGACCCAGACCAACGACGCTTTCGCTATCCGTTCACCAACTGCACGAACTGCGGTCCGCGTTTCACGATCACCATGGGCATTCCGTACGACCGGCCCAACACCACCATGGGGACGTTCGAGATGTGTGCCGAGTGCCGGGCGGAATACGAGGATCCTGCCGACCGCCGCTTCCACGCTCAGCCGATCGCGTGCCCTCGCTGTGGTCCGCGCCTCAGCCTGCTGCACGGAGTGGTGACGGCCTCGATGGCGATCCTTTCATCGAAGCGGCGCGCCTTCTCGCCGAGGGGGCCGTGCTTGCGATCAAGGGTCTCGGCGGTTACCACCTTGCCTGCGACGCGACCAACCATGTTGTAGTGGCCGAATTGCGGAGGAGGAAGCACAGGGAGGAGAAGCCCCTTGCCGTGATGGTCGCCGATCTCTCCGCCGCAACCGAGCTCGTCGACCTCTCAGAGGTTGAGCAGGACGCGCTCGAGTCGCAACGCCGGCCGATCGTCCTCGCCCGTCGCCGGACGGATGGCGTCGTCGCGGAATCGGTAGCTCCGGGAAACGCCTACCTCGGAATCATGCTTCCCTACACCCCGCTGCACTACTTGTTGATGGCCGAGGTGCGCAGGCCGATCGTCTTGACGTCGGGAAACCTCACCGACGAGCCAATCGCCTACGTCGATTCCGACGCACGGGAGCGTCTGTCGGGTCTCGTTGATGCGTGGCTGATTCACGACCGGCCAATCCATGTCCGCTGTGACGACTCGGTCATGCGCTCGGCACGGGGATCCACCTGGCCGGTTCGCCGGGCGCGTGGCTATGCCCCCGAGGCTCTGCGCGTGACCCCTCCTTTTTCAAGGCCGACCCTGGGCGCAGGCCCTGAGTTGAAGCACACCTTTTGCCTTGGCTCCGAGGATCACGCGATCCTCTCCCACCACATCGGGGACCTAGAGACGTTCGAGGCGATGTCGGCGTTCACTCAAGGAGTCGAGCACTTCACACGGATCTTCGACATCGTCCCCGAGGTTGTTGGCTACGACCTGCACCCGGACTACATGTCGACGAAGTGGGCTCTCGCACAACCAAACGCCGAGCTCGTCGGAGTTCAGCACCACCACGCGCACATCGTTTCGTGCATGACCGACAACCTGCGAACCGAACCCGTTATCGGCCTGGCGCTCGATGGGACGGGTTACGGGGAGGACGGAGCAATCTGGGGTTGCGAGGTCTTGACCTGCCGCCTCGCGAGTTACGAGCGGGTCGCTCATCTTCGCTACGTGGCTATGCCCGGAGCAGCGATGGCCATCCGCGAACCGTGGCGTATGGCGGCGGTCTACCTGAACGAGGCGCTGGGAGAAGAGGCGGCCTCGCTACCCATCGACTTCGTCGCCCGGTCGAGAGAGCGTTGGGGGCCGATCCTCCAGATGGCTTCATCTGGTCTGAATGCGCCTTCGACTTCGAGCGCGGGCCGCATGTTCGACGCGGTCGCGGCATTGTGCGGCCTGAGAACCAGAGTGTCGTACGAGGGTCAAGCGGCCACCGAGTTGGAGCAGGTCGCCGACTGGTCCGAGCTCGACGCCTATCCGTGCACGGCCTCGAGTGGAGTGATCGACGGCGTCGAGCTTGTCGGTGCCGCCGCTCGTGATCTCGCGTTGGGATCGACCGTGCCCGACGTCGCGGCCCGTTTCCACAACGGGCTCGCCGAAGCGCTGGTACGGCGCTTGTGTGGGGACGCGCAATCAGCACGAACTCGAGACCGTTGCTCTCTCTGGCGGGGCGTTTCAGAACGTGCTCCTGCTACAACGAGTTGCTTCGGGACTCGAGTCTGAGGGCTTCGAAGTGCTCGTGCACAGGCGTGTCCCTCCCAACGATGGTGGGATATCCCTGGGGCAAGCCGTAGTCGCCAACGCTCGCGGCATAGGCGAAACGTAGACGAGTAGCAGCTATTGGAGCAAACTTCAGCGATGAGCAGACGCACGACGACTTGGGTGAGGGCGGGTTTGTCGGTGTCTGTCCTTGCACTAGCGATCCTCCGGCTGGCGTTTTTCGACGAGGTCGGCGATCGAATGGACGCGACGTTCCTCCTCCTGCTCGTGGCGGCCGCGGCCGTCGTGCTGATGCCGTGGGAGAGGCTTACCTCCCTGAAAGCCGGCGGCGTGGAGTTCAGCCTCGAGCAGACACAGGTGCGCGGAGCGGTTCAGGCACTGGGGTTGGATCGCGTCGCCGACGAGCGGTTGAAGGATCAGATCGAGAGACTCAACGACGACATTGAAAAAGCTCGTGGCAGCAGGGTGCTGTGGATCGACGACAAGCCTCACGAGATCGTTGGGGAGAGACGTCTTCTCAGGGCCCTCGGAATCCAGATCACGATGGTTACCTCCTCTGAGATGGCCTTGGACTTCCTCGCCCGGGACAACGACTTCGATCTACTCATCACCGACGTTCAAAGGCAGGGTGATTCGTGGGAGGAGACCGGCGGCGTGGCCATTCATGAGGGAGCGAACTTCGTGGTGAAGCTGCGAAGTCACCCCGATGAGGTCATCCGCAGTTTCCCCGTTGTCTTCTATGCCGCCTACGACTGGGATCGGCTTGTCGAGTTCACCCGGCCCGCGCGTGAGGCTGCCCAGCCGGAACCGTCCATGACCAATTCGGTTGAGGCGTTGGTGTCGAAGACAGTCGGCTTGCTCGCTTCGGTTCGTGCCAATCCCATCGTCGTCGGTGAGAAGAAGCGGCCCACATCCTCCTATCCGGGTGCTGAGCCGGGGTAGTTGTCGCGTAGAAACTGCTTGCGCTTGCGCGTTGTGGCGCGATGATGTCCCCGAGCGCCATCTGACGCGGCACTAGCATCGGGGGGAAGTATGTGCCTCGCAATTCCTGGTCAGGTCATCGAGATAGTCGATGCCGAAACCCATATCGCCAAAGTGGAGATCGGCGGAGTGAGGCGCAACGTCAACGTCGGCCTGCTTGCGCGGGAAGGTGAAAGCGCCGAGATAGGCGACTGGGTGCTCATTCATGTCGGCTTCGCGCTCTCCAAAGTGGACGAGGCCGAAGCAAACGCCACGCTCTCGATGCTCAATGGGATGGGCGAGGCGTTCGAGGACGAGCTCGAGCAACTCCGAGCGAGCGACATCTCGTGACCGAAGCGAGAGAGCTTCCGGTCATCGATCCTCAGTCCTACGGTGCTGTTTGTGCCGTCGTCGACGGCTGCCTGACATGCGGCGACGTCGCCGTACCGGTGACCGTCGTCGAGGAGGGTGAACCGGACGCGATCTGCGCCGACGATCACGGAACGAGGGGCTCTGTCGGTGTCGAGCTTGTGGCCCCCGTGCGCGTCGGCGAGCGCCTCCTGATACACGGCGGCGTCGCCATAACGAGGCTCCAGGAATGAAATATGTCGATGAGTTTCGTGACGTCGAGCTCGCCCGGGCGCTGGGAACACAGATAGCCGCTCTGGCGGAGCCCGGCAGGCATTACAAGGTGATGGAGGTGTGCGGGGGGCACACGCACACGATCTACAAGCACGGGATCGAGGCTCACCTCCCCGAGAACATCGAGTTGGTTCACGGTCCCGGCTGTCCCGTGTGCGTGATTCCGATGGGTCGTGTGGACGACGGGATTGCCATCGCCCGTCGGCCGAACGTGATCTTCACCTGCTTCGGGGACATGATGCGGGTGCCGGGCGGAGAGGGGAGCCTCCTTGACGCGAAGGCTGAGGGCGCCGACGTCCGCTTCGTCTACTCGCCGCTCGATGCCCTGAAGATCGCCCGCGAGAACCCCAATGCCGAGGTCGTGTTTTACGCGATCGGCTTCGAGACCACGGCCCCCTCGACCGCGCTGACACTCATGCGTGCCAAGGCCGAGAACATCACGAACTTCTCCGTAATGTGCAACCACGTGACGATCGTTCCACCGCTCAAGGCGCTGCTGGATTCACCCGACCTGAGGCTCGACGCGTTCATCGGTCCGGGTCACGTCTCGACAGTGGTGGGCTGCCGCCCCTACGAGTTCATCCCCGCCGACTACGGGCAACCGATCGTGGTGGCGGGGTTCGAGCCACTCGACCTCCTTCAGTCCGTTTACATGATCATGAACCAGCTCGACGAGGGACGTTCGGAGGTCGAGAACCAGTACGGACGGGTGGTCGAGTACGACGGGAACCCGAGAGCGCTGCAGGTTCTGTCCGAGGTCTTCGAACTGCGTCCCTATTTCGAGTGGCGTGGCCTCGGGTTCATCTCGCAGAGCGCGCTCCAGCTATCGCCGGCCTACGCGGACTGGGACGCCGAGCTTCGCTTCGACGTCCCGGGCGTGAGAGTTGCCGATCCGAAGGCTTGCCAGTGTGGCGAGGTTCTCAAGGGCGTCATCAAGCCATGGGAGTGCAAGGTCTTCGGAACGGCCTGCACGCCGGAGACGCCCATCGGAACCTGCATGGTCAGCTCCGAGGGAGCCTGCGCGGCGTACTACAACTTCGGTCGCTTCGCCAAGTCCTCCGCGCGCGCGGCGACCTGAGCATGGCCGACATCGAGCAGGAGGTCCTGGCGCGGATCGAGCGCCAGCGCAAGCTGCGCCCTCGCTTCCGCGACGACCGGATCACGATGGCCCACGGGGCGGGTGGGAAGGCCACCCACACGTTAGTCGCCGGCCTTTTCGAGCAGGCCTTCGACAACGAGCACCTCGCGGCCATGGCGGATGCAGCAACGCTCGAACTCGACGGCGCGCGTATCGCGTTCACGACCGACTCCTTCGTGGTGAAGCCGCTGCGCTTTCCCGGTGGCTCGATCGGCGAGCTTGCCGTCAATGGCACTGTCAACGACCTGGCAATGGGCGGTGCCCGCCCCGTTGCACTCTCGGCCGCGTTCGTTCTCGAGGAGGGCCTCGACGCTAACGTGCTGAGGGCGGAGGTCGATGCCATGGCCACGGCCGCCCGGGAGGCAGGGGTTACGATCGCCGCGGGTGACACCAAAGTCGTCGAGCGTACAAAGGCCGACGGTATGTACATAACGACTTCGGGTGTCGGCATCACCGACCCTCGCGCCTCTCTCTCGAGTGCTTCACTCCAAGCAGGCGACCGCATCCTGTGCTCGGGATACATCGGAGATCACGGGACGGCGATCATGCTCGCGCGCGGCGAGCTCGACCTCGATGCGGACATCGAATCGGACACGACATCCGTGTGGCCGCTCGCTCGGGCGCTTATCGACTCTGTGGGACCGGCCCTTCGAGTGATGCGCGATCCAACTCGCGGAGGAGTCGCCACGGTTCTGAATGAGCTTGCGTCTGACGCCAACCTCGGCGTTGTCCTCGACGAGAATGCGGTGCCGGTACACCCCGCGGTGACGGGTGCATGCGAGATCCTGGGGATCGATCCGATGTACGTCGCAAACGAGGGCAAATTGCTGGCCGTCGTGGCCTCCGAGGCAGCCGAGGACGCGCTTGCAGCACTGCAGTCGGTTCCCGGAGGTGAGAGCGCAGCGCTCATCGGAAAGGTGGCCCCGCAACCGGAGGGCATGGTTCTGGTCGAGACCGCGTTCGGTGGTACGAGGATCATGGACATGCTCATCGGAGACCCGCTCCCACGCATCTGTTGAGGGACCTTGCGGCTAGTGCCTACGTCGAACGCGCCGAGATCGTCGAGCGCTTCTTCAGAGAGGAAGCTCCTCGTCTAGCCAGGCTGTGCCACGCCATGGCGAACCGGTTCGTCCGAGGGGGCCGCCTCATTGCCTTTGGAGTGGGTGCCGCCGCTACGGACGCGCAACACATCTCGGTCGAATTCGTGCACCCAGTCATCGTCGGCAAACGCGCCCTGCCCGCGCTGGCGCTGGTGAACGACGCACCAACGACCATCGGCATGGCGCTGGCAGACGACCGAGCCTTTCTGGCTCGGCAACTGACGATCCTGTCCAGACCGGAGGACATCGCTGTGGGCATGGTCCACGGACCCGATGATCCCGGCTCTGAAGCCGTGGCGGTTGCGCTTCAGGAGGCCGCGGGCCTCGGTCTGTTGCCGGTGGCGTTAACCGGACCACCCGGCGGGCTCGCACCGGAGGTGGAGGCGTCGTTCGCGGTGATGTCCGACGACCCCTTCATCGTCCAAGAGGTTCACGAGACCCTTTACCACGTGCTCTGGGAGCTGGTGCATGTCTTCTTCGACCACAAAGGTCTGCTCGAGGACCGTCAGGAAGGAAAACGCCACGACACTCGGGGGTCCAGTTTTCTGTACCCCTTCCTGGCTGAGGCCGAAGAGGGACTCGAACGAGTGCTTCGCGAAGTCGAGGGCTCGATCGTTCAGAAGGCCGGAGACGTCGCACTCATGCGCAACGAGTCCAGCGCCCCCGACGAGCTCGTCGCAACCGCAGAGCTCATAGCCGGACAAATCGCCGCCGGCGGAAAGATCCTGGCATTCGGAAACGGGGGGTCGGCGACCGATGCGCAAGACCTCGTCGTCGATCTGATGGCACCACCACCGGGACTCAGGCCGGTTCCTGCAATCTCCTTGACGAACGATGCGGCGGTCGTCACTGCGGTTGGCAACGACGTCGGCTTCGACAACGTCTTCGCCCGCCAGGTCATCGCTTATGGATCTCCGGGTGACGTTGCGGTGGCCATATCGACGAGTGGGGGATCGCGAAATGTTCTGGCCGCAATCGAGGAGGCGCGGCGACGCGAGCTTGTAACGGTTGGGTTCGCAGGCTACGGGGGCGGACGGTTAGCCGAACTTTGCGACCGGGTCCACGTCATCGATGCGGACTACATCCCTCGGATTCAGGAATCGCAGGCAACGCAGTATCACGTGCTCCGAAGGTTGCTCGAATAGCTGGGCAAGGCCGGTGCAAAAGCGGTAACGTGACAATGCGTGCAGCAATCTCATCGGGCACGCGGTTGGTGATGAGGCTGGGGGGCCGCATGACCGATGGCAGCACCCAGGTTTTCGCTGGAGCACGGCGACCCCTGGAACCGGGGCGCTTGATTTCCTTTGTCTCCGCACCTTTAAGCAACTTCTCTCTGCGCACGTCCGCGCGCGACGCAGCTTCCACCACTACGTCGTTTGATCCGAGTCGACGGGAAGCGGTTTCAGTGACCGCGCAACCAGAGGGGAGCCACGATGTCGTTGGCAGACATTGAGTTCGCGCCTAACCAGAAGGAGACGGAGGGCATAACGGCTCATGTCATTTGGATGACGTCGGGACAGGGGTGCGACGGGGACTCCGTCGCGATGACCTCTGCGACGAACCCCAGCCTCGAAGACATCATCACGGGCATCATCCCAGGAATGCCGAAGGTGGTCGTGCATACCCCGGTGCTCGCGTACGAGAACGGAGATGAGTTCTTCAAGGCCTGGTACGACGCCGAAGAGGGAAAGCTCGATCCGTTCGTGCTGGTAGTCGAAGGCTCGATTCCCAACGAGGAGCTCAGCGGCGAAGGCCACTGGGCGGCGATCGGACACGACGCCGTAACGGGACAACCGATCACAACCAACGAGTGGGTCGACCGGCTCGCTCCGAAGGCGGCAGCGGTAGTCGCGCTCGGCACCTGCGCCACGTACGGCGGCATTCCGGCAATGAAGAACAACCCGACCGGAGCGATGGGGCTGCCCGACTACCTCGGCTGGGACTGGAAGTCCGCTGCCGGGATTCCGATCGTGTGCATCCCCGGCTGTCCCGCACAACCGGACAACACGACCGAGACTCTGCTCTACCTGGTCCTGCAACTCGGAGGCATGGCGGCGCCGATCGAGCTCGACAAAGCGCTTCGCCCCAAGTGGTTGTTCGAGCGGACCGTGCACGAGGGCTGCAATCGGGCCGCGTACTACGAGCATGGCGACTTCGCGAAGGTCTATGGCAACGATCACCGCTGCCTCGTGAAGCTGGGATGCGAGGGCCCGGTGGTGAAGTGCAACGTTCCGTTCCGAGGCTGGCAGTCGGGAGTCGGTGGTTGCCCCAACGTCGGTGGGATCTGCATCGGTTGCACGATGCCGGGCTTCCCCGACAAGTACATGCCCTTCATGGACGCCCCGGCCAAAGCGTTGGTTTCGACCACGCCAGCCAAGTACACCTACGGACCCATCTACAGGATGTTGCGGAACTGGGAGATCAAGCGCAACGGAGACAAGGAACCGGCATGGCGCCGTCGCGGGAAGACGCTCGAGACCGGCTACCGGCCACGCCACTACGCCAAGTCCTAGACGACGACGACATTCGACGATCGCGCAAAACAATTGAGGAAAGCGAGGACCTAAGAGATGGCAATCAAGACTCCGACTGAGAGAGAAGTCGTCGTCAAGGAGATGTCGTGGGATCCGATCACCCGCATCGTCGGGAGCCTTGGGATCCACGCCGAGATCGATTTCACGAACCAGCAGGTGTTGAACACGTACAGCACGTCAATGATCTTCCGCGGATTCGACATCTTCATGAAGGGGATCGATCCACGCGACGCGCACTTCATCACCAGCCGGATATGCGGCATCTGTGGGGACAACCACTGCACGTGCTCGTGTCTGAACCAGAACATGGCCTACGGCGTGAAGCCTCCTCCGCTCGGCGACTACGCCTTCAACCTGGCCGAGTCCGCCGACTTCATGTTCGACCATGCGATTTTCAACGACTGCATGGCGAACGTCGATTTCTGCGAGCAGATGGTCAAGGAGACCAACCCCGAGGTGCTGGCCAAGGCCGAGCAGACCACGGCAGAGCATTCCAGCATCCATGGCTATCGAACGATCGCCGACATCATGCGCGCGCTCAACCCGTTCACCGGGGACTTCTATCTCGAGACGCTTCAGGTGGCGCGCTACACACGCGAGATGTACTGCCTGTTCGGCGGACGACACACACACCCGTCGACGATCATGCCCGGTGGTTGCTCCGCGGACATTACCCAGCAGACGCTGACCGAGTACTACGTTCGACTCATGCGCTACTTCGAGTACGTCAAGCGCACCGTTCCGATGCACGACGATCTCTACGACTTCTTCTACGAGGCAATGCCCGGGTACGAGAAAGTCGGGTTCCGCGAGACCAACCTGGTCAACTGGGGATGCTTCGACGACCCCGACTACGTTGACTACAACTACGCCAACATGACCGACTGGGGGCGCAAACGCTTCGTCACCCCCGGCATCGCGATCGGCGGCGAGCTCGTTACCACTGACTTGGTCGAGATGAACCTCATGATCCGAATCCTGCTCGGGAGCTCGTACTTCGAGGGCTGGGAGAACGAGGAGACCTACGTCACTCACGACCCGCTGGGCAACCCGGTCAGCAAGGACCACCCGTGGAACAAGACGACGATCCCCAAGCCGCAGAAGCGCGACTTCCTCGATAAGTACAGCTGGGTTGTCTCTCCGCGCATCTACGACAAGCGAACCGACACGCACGTCGCATGCGACACGGGCGGCGGGCCGTTCGCTCGCCAGTGGGTGACGGCGAAGGCCGGCCTTGTGGACCTCGGCTTCCTCAAGGCGACGGGCGAGTCAATCCAGATGGCCCTTCCTCGTACCGCGTCGATGCCCGAGATGGAGCTCGAGTGGAAGGTTCCGCAGTGGTCCAACGCGATCGAGCGCGACCGCGCACGGTCCTACCACCAGGCCTACTCGGCCCTCGTCGCCCTTCACTGCATCCAGAAGGCCATGGGCGAGGTCAAGGCGGGCCGCACGAAGAGCTGGAACGACTTCAAGGTTCCAGAGGAAGCGGTGTCGGTCGGGTTCCACGAGGCTGCCCGTGGGGTGCTCTCGCACCACATGGTCATTCGTGAGGGCAAGATCGCGAACTACCAGCCCTACCCGCCGACTCCTTGGAACGCCAGCTCCCGTGACGTGCACGGAACTCCGGGCCCGTATGAAGATGCGTGCCAGAACACGCCGATCTTCGAGAAGAACGGACCGGAGAATTTCAAGGGGATCGACCTGATGAGGGCGGTACGGAGCTTCGACCCATGCCTCCCATGTGGAGTTCACATGTACACGGGGAACGGCCGTGTCAAGAAGGTCGTTCACACACCGACGGGGCTTTGTTGATCGAACGGGCAGTGGATTTGTCCAGCACCAACGGCCAGGCGGATGGCGTTCGGGAAGCGCCGTCCGCCGACGCGATCGTCGGACGTCTGGGCGAGTTGTTGTCTCGCCTCGAAAACGTGCGCGATCCTCTCGCCCGCAATACTGCGGAAGAGCTCTTGTCGACTCTCATGGAGGCCTACGGGGAGGGGCTCGAACGGATTTTCGATGCCCTCGACGACCCGGAAACCCCAGCGCGCTCGGTGCGCGATCGTCTCCTCGATGACGGCGTTGTCGCGAGCCTTCTGCTCATGCACGGCCTTTTTCCAGTGGACCTCGAAACGAGAGTTCGTGAAGCGCTCGACAAACTGCGTCCGCAGATCGTTGCCGAGGGAGGCGGGCTCGACCTGGTGGAGGTCGTCGATGGAGTCGTTCGGCTGCGCCTGACCGAGCCTGAAGCGGGATGCAACGGTGATTCGTCGCTCGAGCCGCGGGTGGTCGACGCGCTCGAGCAGGCGGCTCCCGATCTGCTGGGACTGGACCTGCTGACCGCAGCGGAGGCGCGGAAGGCGCGTAACGCCCATACGCCTCTTCCGATACGAAGCCGTGGGTGAGAACTCCCCGTTCTTCGACCGGCGGCCGATGTCGGGCCATCGGCACTTCTCCACGACCGGGCGAGCCTCTGTAATCAGCCAGCTCCGTCGTCTTCAGATGCGCGAGATGTCCCCACAGGCGGAGTCCAGCATTGAGCGCTGCGAATTCTGCAGCGTGGACATCGCAGAGTCGCACCGGCACGTCCTCGACATCGAAGAGCGCACGATCATGTGCGCGTGCGAGTCCTGTTTCGTCCGAGCTTCAGGCGAAGCCCGGTACCGCCCCACCGGTCAGCGTCTCGTGTGGCTGGAGGATCTGACTCTTACCGACGAGATGTGGGCCAAGTTTGCGATCCCTGTCGGCCTCGCATTCTTTTTCCATAGCTCAGCGGCGGACGCGATGATCGCCTTGTACCCGAGCCCGCTCGGGGCGACCGAAAGCCAGCTCGAGTTGGATGCATGGGAGGAGCTGCGCGCGGCGAACCCTCAGATCCAGAGACTCGAGCCCGATGCCGAGGCTCTGCTCGTCAACCGCGACTCCGATCCCCACCAGCACGCGATTGTCCCGATCGACCGCTGCTACGAGCTCGTCGGTCTGCTTAAGACGAAGTGGGAGGGGATCTCGGGTGGGGCCGATGCCGGGCGCGCCATTTCCGAGTTCTTCGAGTCGATTCAGGTCGAGGCCCGCTCGGCATGAGCTCATTGAGCCCTCTCCCGCGCATCGAGATCCTGTCTGCCGACCCCCTAGAAGTTCGCGGCGACGCCAACGATGAACTTCGCAGCACGGATCACGGAGCCCTCAGAACATGAGATCTACACCATCGCCCTAACCTGTCAGATAAATATCGATCCCGCACGAAGGGCCTACGACGAAACCGCCCGCGCGGCCCTGTTCGACCTTTTCGGCGAACCCGAGCGGTGGGGCGCGACGACTCGAAGCTTCATGTGGACCAAGGTGGACGTCCTCGTGAAGAGCTTCAGTGGCAACCAGACCTTCGACATCCCGGTGGCCTGCAGCTTTGACACCGAGCTTGCCGCGGTGAAGTACTTCTACTCGGTCACCGATGGTGAAGTGCCGCTGACGTTCATGTTTTCGGGAACGATCTTCTACCGGGATGACTCGGGCGCCCTGCGGTTGATACAGGTTCCCTGGAGTTGCGATGCCCGCTTCGGCATGAAGGTGGCGACTTGGTGGGGACTGGTCGATCACTTCTATCCGAATCGGGCCTGGATAGGAGTGCAGCGCGAGACACTCGATGCATTGCGAGCCTACCGGCAGGCACACGGCCTTCCATCCCTCGAGGCGTGTGTGATCGAGCTACTCGCAGACGCGGACAGTCCCGCGCGCACCGAAGGCAGTCTCACGTGACTTCTCTGGATGAGCTCCTCGAGTCACTCCTGTACGAGGGCTACGCTCTCTACCCCTACACGCCAGGCGCGACGAAAAATGCAACACCAACTCCGTTCGGGATCGTCTATCCACCGGCATACGCGGCACGGAGCGCGGCGACCTTCGATCATCTCCAAATGGAGTGCATCGTCCGCAGCGAAGCCTCCACCACCGTCGAAGCCTTCGTGGTCTTCCTGCAATCGAGCGGGGAGCGACACGAGGCGGTTCAACGCCGAGTTGAGATCCCGCGTCACTCCCTTCAGCAGCTGACCGGCGAGCCCCAAGTCGTTGCATTCGACTTCGATGCGCTTCAGGGAGAGGTAAGCCTGACCGCTCGAGCGACGACAGAGGAGACCTTCAGCGTGCTGTTGAAGGTGAGCAACACCACGCGTACGGAGGACCTCGGTCCGGGCGACCAGGATCGAGCCGGCGCGCTGGTTCACTCCCTCATATCCACGCATCCGGTGTTGAAGGTCGGTGCCGGGAGGCTCGTATCGCCGCTCGAGGCACGGGGGTGCGACAACGTCAACACCTGGCCCGTGCTTGCCGCCGACGATGACACCGCGATGGTGGGGGCGGCCATCATGTTGCCCGACCATCCGGCTATCGCACCCAAGAGCCGGGGCAACCTGTTCGATGGGACCGAGATCGAGGAGGCCCTGCTCCTGCACGTCCACGCGCTGAGCGATGACGAACGCTCGTCGATCGCGGAAGGCGACCCCGCGGTGCAAGCCATGGTGGAGCGCGCGCTGTCGGTTGCCCCCGAGTCAATCTTTGACCTTCACGGCGTCATGCATCCCGCGTCCGAGCGCGAGCCGAGTCCCGCTCCACCGGGCCCCCTCGGCCCCCATCCCGAACGCGGCGAGCCGGAGGCGGAGCTGCACGGTCACACGGTGCGGCCCGGAGCGAAGGCTCGTTCTGAAGCTCGATCATCGCACCGACGTTTACGACAAGATGCTCAACGGCAGGGTGGCGACGCTAAGGCGCATCTACCTCGACTTCGACGACAAGCTCTACCTCGGGGTCACCGTCGACAGCGATCCGATGCAGCAGGTGCTCGGCGAGAGCGGACGTTATCTGTTCTTCTTCCCCGACGAGGTGGAGGTTTTCGAGACATGAGCATGCCCCAGTCGAATCGCAGACAGGAAAGCACTCCGTCTCTCGAGCCGAGAGTTCTAGTCGCCGCGGTTGGCAACCTGTGGATGAGGGACGACGGCTTCGCGACGGAAGTCGCCAAGCGGCTCGAGGCGCGCGACCTTCCCGAGGGTGTGGCCGTACTCGACTTCGGAACGGGAGGTCTGAATCTCGCATACGAAGTGATGCGGGGATACAGCGCGCTCTTGCTGGTCGATATCAGCAGGCAGGGCGGAAAGCCCGGCACGCTTTACGTCATGGAGCCGGACGAGGAGTCCGTCGAGGGCGGAATCGAGGACGGCGACATGATCGATCCGCACGGGATGGACCCGCAGACCGTTCTGCGGTTCGTCAAGAACGTGGGTGGCTGGCCTGGGAAAGTGATCGTCATCGCCTGCGAGCCGGCAACCGTTGAGGAGATGGGCATCGGACTGAGCGAAGAGGTCGAGGGTGCGGTCGACGATGCGGTCGAGCTGGTCATCACCACCGTCACAGAAATCCTCGCCGCCAATCATGCATGAGCTGTCGTTGTCTAGCGCAATCGTTGCCACCGTCACCAAACACGCGGGCGGCTTGCCGGTCAGCACCGTGAAGCTCCGCGTGGGTGCCCTTCGTCAGGTCGTCCCCGACAGCCTCGAGTTCTACTTCGATCTCGTTGCACGCGACACGATCTGCGAAGGGGCGCGTTTGGAGCAGGAGCTAGTGCCCGGTCGAATGCGATGTGCTTGCAGCTACGAGTGGAATCTCGATGCCCCTTCGTTCAGATGCCCGCGCTGCGGCGTGGGAGACGCGAAGGTGGTCTCGGGCGAAGAGTTCGAGGTCGAGTCGATAATGGTCGAGGAGGTAGGCAGTGCATCATCCAGTGCCGGTGCATGAGGGCGTCCTCGACGCGAACACAACCATCGCCCGAGCCAATCGCGAGGACTTCGACCGAGCTTCCGTGAAGGTCATCAACCTGATGAGCTCACCCGGAGCCGGCAAGACGACCCTCCTGGAGGCCGTGCTCAACGATCTCGACGGCGTGCGTGCCGCGGTGCTCGAAGGAGATGTTCAAGGCTCACTCGATGCCGAAGCGAATCGAGTCTCTGGGGGTGCCCGTTGTTCAGATCAGCACGAACGAGACGTTCGGTGGGGAGTGTCATCTCGATGCCAACATGGTGCGCTCCGCCCTCGGCGATCTTCCCCTTGACGAGGTGGACCTGCTAATCATCGAGAACGTGGGCAACCTGGTGTGCCCCGCCGAGTTCAAGGTGGGCGAGGACGTGCGTGTGATGGTCGCGTCGGTAACGGAAGGGGAGGAGAAGCCGCTCAAGTACCCGCTCATGTTCCGTTCGTGCGATTACATCCTTGTCAACAAGACCGATCTGCTGCCGCACCTGGACTTCGACCTGAGCCTCTTCCTGACGAACCTGGACAGCGTGCACCCAGGCGTGGATCACGCTCTCGTCAGCGGCCGCACCGGCGAAGGGCTCGACGAGTGGAGGAATTGGCTGCTCGAACAAGCTCGAACGCCTGTTCGGACGTCATGACCCCAGGAGCCCCTGACCTGCTAACATGAGTTCCGCTGGCTGGGCGTGTTCCCGGCTGGCGACACCACCTCCAACGAATCAACGAAAAGGATTGAACACGCGCATGGGTTTGCTCAACGAACAGAAGAACGAGATCATCTCGGAACACGCTCGGACCACGGGCGACACAGGCTCCCCGGAAGTGCAGATCGCGTTGCTCTCTACGCGCATCACCGAGCTCACCGAGCATCTCCAGTCCCACCCCAAAGACCACCACTCTCGGCGAGGGCTTCTCCGCATGGTAGGGCGGCGCCGCCGGCTTCTCGGCTACCTGGAGCGAGAGGACATCGAACGGTACCGGGCCATCATCACGAAGCTCGGACTACGCAGATAGGCGCTTTCTGCGACGCGGCGAGCGTATGAAAGGAGATATCCCGGCACAACCCCGTAAGTAGAAACACAGAACGAAAAGAACCAAAGGGGAGGGCCGGCTTCTAGGCACTCTCACGAGCGCAGATCGGTCGGTTCTCAGTTGTGAGTTCATCTCTTGCTATCAACAGGTGAACTGTCCACTGATAATCGGCCATGGCTGGCACCTCTCCTGTAGTTCGTCGGGCTCGCGCCCGACCACAACTTTCCGGCGGTCGCAAGGCGACCGCAAAGGACACAGGAGGAAATCCGAAAAATGCAACCAGAACCAAAATTCGTAGAAAGAAAGATTGGCGGAAAACTGTTCCGCTTCGAGACCGGACGCCTTGCAGGACAGGCTGGAGGCGCGGTCATGGCACAACTCGGCGAGACGACAATTCTCGCCACCGCAACGACCTCGGCCCCCAGAGGCGACGGCGACTTCTTCCCTCTCACAGTCGACATCGAGGAGAAGATGTACGCGGCCGGCAAGATCCCGGGTGGATTCTTCCGCCGCGAGGGCAGGGCCGGCGAGAAGGCGACGCTGCTTGCGCGTCTCATCGACCGCCCACTCCGCCCCGCGTTTCCCGACGGCTTCCGTCACGAGGTTCATGTCGTTGTCACGACGCTGTCGTTCGACAACTCCAATCCCATTGACATCCTCGCCCTGAATGCGGCCTCGGCTGCACTCGCGATCTCCGATGCTCCGTTCCAGGGACCCATCGGCGCGGTGCGGATGAGCCACATCGACGGCCAGTGGGTTCCGCATCCCACCCATGAGGAGGAAGAGGAATCCACCATCGAGCTCGTCATCGCAGGACGGATGAATCCATCGAGCGGTGAAGTGGACATCATGATGATCGAGGCCGGTGGGTCGGAGAGCATGTTCGACCTCATCGAGGCCGGTGCCAAGGCGCCCGACGAGGAAGTACTGGCCGATGGAATCGAGGCGGCCAAGCCCTTCATCGCCGAGGTGATCGACCTGCAGAACGAGCTCGTCGGCATCGCCGGAAAGCCCAAGGGTTCGATCGACGGGGACAAGCCCGATTACCCGCTGTTCATCGACTACACCGACGAGATCATGCAACGAGTTCGCGCCGAGGGCGAGGCGGCCCTTCGCGAGGCCGTCGCGATCCAGACCAAGGCCTGAGCGACGCAAGGCCATCTCCGACATCAGGGCCGATCTGGTCGAACGACTCGCCGACGAGTCCGACGACGTGGCCGAGAAGATGGTCGCGAACGCGGTCAAGTCACTCGCTAAAGAGATTCAGCGCCGGCGAATCATCGAGGAGAACGTCCGGCTCGACGGCCGCAAGGCCGACGAGGTCCGTCCGATCTGGTCCCAGACAAGCGTCATCCCACGCGTGCACGGATCGGGCCTCTTCACCCGGGGCGAGACCCAGGCGCTGAGCATCACGACCCTGGGCATGGGCCGCATGGAGCAGATGGTCGACGACCTCAGCCTGCAAGAGACCAAGCGCTACATGCACAACTACAACTTCCCGCCCTACTCCACAGGAGAGGCGGGGTTCATGCGCGGGCCCAAGCGTCGTGAGATCGGGCATGGTGCACTCGCCGAGAAGGCGATCCTCCCTGTGATTCCGCTCCGAGAGGACTTTCCTTACGCCATTCGGGTCGTCAGCGAGATCATGTCGTCCAACGGATCGACTTCGATGGCCAGCGTCTGCGGCTCGTCGCTGTCGTTGATGGACGCGGGCGTTCCTGTGCGTGGCGGTAAGCACGTCGGAGGTGTCGCCATGGGCCTGGTCAACGAGGGCGACAAGTTCGTCCCGCTGACCGACATCCTCGGAGACGAGGACGCCGCGGGCGACATGGACTTCAAGGTCGCGGGCACCGAGAATGTCGTCACCGCTCTGCAGCTCGACACGAAGATCCAGGGAATCCCGGCAGAGGTCCTACGCGCCGCACTGATGCAGGCGCGCGACGCTCGCCTTCACATCATCTCGAAGATGAACGAGACGCTGAGCTCGCCCCGTGAGGAGCTCCAGCCGCGCGCTCCTCGTATCGAGGCCATAAAGGTGCCGACCGACAAGATCGGTGAAGTCATCGGTCCCAAGGGCAAGCACATCAACCAGATCGTCGAGCAGTCCGGCGCCGAGATCGACATCCAGCAGGACGGCACGATCTTCATCGGAGCAGCCGACCAGGCAGCGGCCGACAAGGCGATCCAGATGATCGAAGAGCTCGCGAACCCGAAGATGCCAGAGGTCGGAGAGCGCTACTCCGGCGCGGTCGTCAAGACCATGCCGTTCGGTGCCTTCGTCAACATCCTTCCTGGACGGGACGGGCTCGTGCACATCAGCAAGCTCGGCGAGGGTCGCATCGACAAGGTCGAGGATGCGGTCAACGTCGGAGACGAGATCGAGGTGGAGATCACCGAGGTCGACTCGATGGGCAAGGTCAACCTGACCCCGGTCGCCTGGTTGGATCGTCAGGTCGCCCAGGGCAAGACCCTCGAGGAGGCACGCGCCGCCGCCGGCGAGAGTGGCGGCAGCCGCCGCTCGGGAGGGGGCCGTGATCGAGACCGCGATCGCGGTCGAGGTGGCCCTCGACGTGAGGGCGGACGTGACCGCGGACGGCGTGAGGGCGGAGACCGTGGCGGGCCTCCACGCGAGCGTGCACCTCGCAGGGAAGAAAGCTAGCTGTTGCGCTGGGTCCGGCGAAGGTCCGGATCACCCTCAACGATGAAGGAGTCGCATGGCTTTTGCTCGCACCACGCTTGATTCCGGAGCGACCGTTGTCACCGAACGACATGAGCGAAGTCCGGTCGGTGACAGTGGGCTTCTGGTTCGACATCGGAGCGCGCGACGAGCCCGAGGAACTCGCAGGGACATCCCACTTCCTCGAGCACCTTCTGTTCAAGGGAACCGACACGCGCAGCGCCAAGGACATCGCAGATGCGTTCGATGCCGTCGGGGGCGATGTGAACGCGTTCACCGGCAAGGAGTACACCTGCTACTACGCGCGGGTGCTGGACGAGAACCTTCCGATGGCGCTCGATGTGCTGACGGACATGCTCACGCATTCGGTGATCGATCCCAAGGAGTTCGAGCCGGAGCGCAACGTGATCCTCGAAGAGATCGCGATGCATGAAGACGCTCCGGACGAGCTCGTTCACGACCTCTTCTACCGGGCGATGTGGAACGGGCACGCTCTCGGGCGCCCGGTGCTCGGTTACAAGGACACGATCGGCGCCGTCAAGCGCGATCAGGTGGCCGACTACTGGCAGGAGCGATACACGCCCAAGAACGTGGTCGTCGCAGCCGCCGGAAACGTCGACCACGACGAGCTCGTCAACCGGGTCGAGGCGTTGCTGGCCGACAAGACAGATGGTCGCAAGACTCTGCGAAGTGGCTCGGCGCCGATCCTGGGCAGGGGAGTCGAGGTTCACAAGCGGCCCACCGAGCAAGCTCACATCATTCTTGGAACCGAGGGTCTGCCCAGGAACCACGACGCTCGCCACGAGCTTGCGCTTCTGGACACGATTATCGGCGGCGGCATGTCGTCCCGGCTCTTCCAGGAGATTCGCGAGAAGCGAGGCCTGGCGTATGCCGTGTACTCCTATCGCGCGATGTTCGCTGACTCCGGCGCGTTCGCCGTTTACGCGGGCACCACGCCGAACAACGCGCAGACGGTGATCGATCTGGTCCACAGTGAGGTCGACTCACTCGTCACGCACGGAGTAACCGAGGCCGAGCTCGAGCGCGCCAAGGGGCATCTCAAGGGTTCGCTCGTGCTCAGCGCCGAGGACCCCTCGAGCCGGATGAACCGTCTGGGCAAGCAGCAGCTGACCACCGGCGAGATCATCTCAATCGACGAGTTGATCGAGCGATTCGATCGGATCGAGATGGACGACATGACGTCGATCATCGACAGGATCCTGTCGCAGAAAGACTTCCTCGTGACGGTAGTGGGTCCCTTCGAAAAGGGCGCGTTCGACCGCTACGCAGCCTGATGACGACGAAGGTCGGGGTCATCGGCGCCTCGGGCAAGATGGGGGTCGAGGTATGCAGGGCGGTCGAAGCCGACGACGACCTCGAACTCGTTGCACGGATCGGGAGAGACGATTCGCTCGAAACGCTGGTGAGTTCGGGGGCCGAGGTCGCAGTCGAGTTCTCGACACCTGACACCGTCAAGGACAACGCGGCCTTCTGCCTGCGAAGCGGGATCAACACGGTTATCGGAACTACCGGCCTCACGAGCAGCGACCTCGAAGAGCTTCGTGCGGTGGCGAAAGAGAACGGCGCCAAGTGCTTCGTGGCTCCTAACTTCGCGGTCGGGGCGGTCTTGATGATGCAGTTCGCAGCTCAGGCGTCGTCCCATTTCGACACCGTCGAGATCATCGAACGGCACGAGAAACAGAAACTGGACGCGCCGTCCGGTACATCGTTGCGTACCGCCGAGTTGATCAACGCCGCCCGGAGCGAACCGTGGGATGAGCCAACGTCCTCAAGAGAGTCGGTGCCGGGAGCGCGCGGGGGAGACGTGAACGGCGTGCGGATTCACTCTCTTCGCACGTCGGGATCGGTAGCGCACCAGGAGGTCATTCTGGGTTCGCCGGGTCAGACTCTTTCCATCAGGCACGATTCGCTTGACCGTTCCTCGTTCATGCCCGGCGTGATTCTCGCCGTCAAGAGAGTGGGAACGCTCGAGGACCTAACCGTCGGCCTCGAAGCCCTACTGGATCTGTAACTGGTGTTCCGTGTAGTGCTGGCGAGCCTCGCTCTCGCTTGCCTCACATCGTGTCTCGGAACCAATCCAAACCTGACCGAGGACGGGCTTGGCAAGCCTTCTCTCTCAGTTGACTTTCCCACCGAGGCGACGGCGGGATCGACCGGGGAGTTGCTGGTCGAGATAGACAATCCCGGCCCAGGAGACATGAGCTCTTTCACCGTGGCGTTCGCGAACGTTGCAGTGGGCGGCACTGTGGGCAACGCCTCACCCCTGCTGCGCCCGGCTCCGCCTCCGAAACGGATCGGGGACGACCAGCAGGTCAGTCCGTCGATCGCATCGATCGAGCCCGAGCCCGTGACAATCGGAGAGGGGGGCCTGGTTTTCCGGTTCGGCCCGCTCCCCGAAGAGGAGTCCGCAACCGTCTCGTTCGAAGTCATCGTCCCGGAGGAACCCGAGACCTACGCGAACTCGGTTCAGGTCTTCGATAGCCAGGTCCTGGACAGGATCGACGCGGTGAAAGTGCAGGTAGAGGTCGTCGATTGAGACATTCCTCGAGCCTGGACCTCTGGCCTATTAACGTGTAATCGACGTGTTGGGGGTAGCGTGACACCAGCGCGGAAGGTGGATCAATATCGACCTGGAGGAGGAGTGATGGCCCAGGCGGTTTTCGGAGAAGTGCTCACGGCGATGGTGACTCCGTTCAATGAAGACGGGTCGCTGAACGTCGAAGGTGCTCGCAAGCTGGCGTCACATCTCGTGTCGCACGGCTCGGACGGTCTCGTGGTCTGTGGAACGACCGGAGAGTCCCCGGTGCTGAGCCACGACGAGAAGCTGGCACTGTTCGAGGCCGTGGTGGATGAGACCGGCGACCGGGCGAAGGTCATCGCGGGGACCGGCACCTACAACACCGCCGAGTCGATCGAGCTGACGAAGGAGGCGGCGGCACGGGGCGTCGACGGTTGCCTCGTCGTCACGCCCTACTACTCGAAGCCTCCGCAGAACGCGCTCCTTGCCCACTTCACCGCGATCGCAGATGCGACCAGCGTTCCACTGATCTTGTACGACATCCCAGGCCGCACCAGCATGCGCATCGAGCGCCCGACCATGGTCGAGCTCGCCAAGCATCCCAACATCGTTGCCGACAAGGATGCGGTGGGCAACGCGCTCGAGACCGCCAAGCTGCGAGCCGACCTCAACGCCGCGGGGCTCGAGGAGTTCGCGTTGTACTCGGGGGACGACCTCATGCTCATGCCGCATCTCGGAGGTGGGGTGAACGGTGTGATTTCGGTGTGCTCTCACCTCATCGGGCCCCAGCTCAAGCAGATCATCTCGGCCTACAACGACGGCAAGAACGAAGAGGCGATGCGGATCTACCTCGAGTACCTGCCGCTGATGAACACCATCATGGGATTGACCACGAGTCCCATCCCGGTGAAGGCCGCCGCGGCGATGATCGGACTCGACGTCGGTGAACCGCGCCTGCCGCTCGTTCCTCCGACCCCCGAGCAGGCCACGGCGATTCGGTCGGCGCTCGAGGACGTGAATCTTCTTTGACGAGGATCATCTTCCTCGGCGGCATAGGTGAGATCGGCCGCAACATGCTCGCGCTCGAGCACGAGAACAAGATCCTCGTCATCGACTGCGGCCTGTCGTTTCCGAACGAGGAAATGCTCGGTGTCGATCTCGTCCTCCCCGACTTCAGCTACATCACGGAGCGCGCCGATCAATGCGTGGGAGTGCTGCTGACGCACGGACACGAGGATCACGTGGGCGCTCTCGCATGGTTTCTGCCCAAGGTGGATGTCGAGGTCTTCGGAACCCCGCTGACGCTTGGCATCGCACGTCGCCGTCTCGAGGAGCACGGGGTGAAGGCCCGGTTCGTGGACATCGCCGCGCCCGGCCGGCGTGAGATCGGACCCTTCAAGTGCCGCTTCCTCGCCGTCTCTCACTCGATACCGGACGCCATCGCGCCGGTTATCGACACTTCCGATGGGCGAATTCTCTACACGGGCGACTTCAAGATCGACGAATCGCCCATCGACGGCCGTCACACCGACATCGAGGGGTTTGCCGAGGTTGCGCGCGAAGGTGTCGACCTCATGCTCGGCGACTCGACGAACGCCGAGACACCGGGACGCACACCATCCGAGTCGGTGGTTGGGAACACACTGCGCAACATCTTTGCTACAGCCGATCAGCGCATCATCGTTGCTTGCTTCGCATCCAACCTCCATCGGATTCAACAGGTCTGCGAGATCGCCGAGGAGTTCGACCGGCGGGTCGCCTTCATCGGTCGATCGATGATCAATAACGCGGAAGTGGGCCGAGAGCTCGGCCACCTCAAGCTCAAGGACCGAACCGTTCTGCCAATCGACGAGATCGACAATCAACCTCCGTCTAAAACGGTCCTCGTATGCACGGGCTCCCAGGGCGAGCCATTGTCGGCACTCTCACTCATCGCGGCCGGCGATCACAAGTTCGTGCACGCCGCCAGAGGCGACACCGTCATCTTGTCCGCATCGGCCATTCCCTGGAAACGAATCGGCGGTGCATCGCGTGATCAACTCCCTCTACAAGGTGGGGGCGGACGTCTACTCAGACGAGACGAGCGAGGTGCACGTCTCAGGGCCACGCCGCATCTGACGAGCTGCGCGAGATGTTGATCCTTGTACGCCCCAAGCATTTCGTCCCGGTGCACGGTGAGTTCCGGCACCTCGCATTGCACAAGAAGATCGCGGAGAGCGTGGGCATCCCCGAGCGTGACATCAGCGTGGTCGAGGATGGCGACGTGCTCGAGATGACCTCGAAAGGCGTGCGACGCGATGGACGGGTGACGGCTGGCATGGTGCTCGTCGACGGTCTCGGGGTGGGGGATATCGGACCGACAGTGCTGCGTGACAGGCGAGTGCTGGCGGAGGACGGCTTCTTGATGTGCGTCGTCACCATCGATTCTCAGTCCGGCGAGATCCTGGCCGGCCCGGACCTCATCAGCAGAGGTTTCGTTCACATGGACGAGTCACGGGAGTGGCTCGACGAGGCCGCAGACAGGGTCTTCAACGCGCTCGAACGCCTGGAGGACGAGCACGTGACCGACTGGCAGATGATCAAGAAGACCTGCCGTCGCTCACTCGGCGAGTTCGTCTGGAAATCCACGCGCCGCCGGCCGATGATCCTCCCGGTCGTAATGGAGATCTGAGCCAGGGGGAAGACCAAACCCAAAGGCGACATCGAAGGGGGAATTTGGTCGGGGGGCCGGCTTTCGAGGGCCCGCTCCGGCCGAAAGTCGATCTTTGGACATTTAACGTCGCTCAGCGGGGTTTTTGCTCCAAAGAAGTGCCGACCAACAGGAGCGGCCCTCCCAAGCACACCCGCACCCCAGCTTCCCCGTTGACGCCGGGTTTGGCCCGACGGGACCAACCCGAGTTGCCGCTCTAAAGCCAAATGCCCTCGGTGTCGGGCTTCGGCTCCACCCCCTGGGCTAAATCCTGTTACTGGTGTTAACTGGTGTTACTTTTGTGACTCGTTGACGCCCTAGCCAGAAGGGAACACCGGGTGGCGACCAGGACCCGCCGCAGGACATCGAGCAGGTCTCGCAAATCGCCGCGCTCGCGCGGCGGCTCGCGCGCGTCTTCGTCCAGACGGCCCGCCAAGCGAGCGCCCGCACGCAAGCCCCGGCGTCCGAATCCAGTCATCTCGTTCTTGAAGTGGGCCTACATCGGCATCGTGAACGCCCCCGTGGAAGCGTGGGCGATCGTCGTCATGTTCGGGGCGGTCCTTGGCGGCCTCGGGATCTATTCGGGTGGTGCGGGTCCGATCGGAAGAGGGCTCGACTATCTCGGTCGTCTCTTCGTCGGGGACGTCGCCCTGGCGGTCCCGCCGGTGCTCTTCGCGGCCGGTGCGATGATGCTGATCCCCTCGCTCAGGCTCCAGATGGGCCGCATCATGAGCGGCTGCACGCTCGGTCTGTTCACCCTCGCTGGGATGTTTCACCTGGCAGGTGGCAACAGGCCCATCTACGCGTCACTCGAGAAGCTGTCGGACATCGGCGGCATCTTCGGGGCGATGGCGGCGAACCCCCTGTCCGGGCTCATCGGAGTTTGGGCGACGTGGGTGGTTCTCGGTTTGCTCCTCTTCGCCAGCCTCCTGATCGTCACCAAGACTCCCATTAGCAGCGTGATCCAGTGGACCGGTCTTGCGTTCGCACACATCGGCGCGTTCCTCAAAGGACTGCTGTGGGGGGAAGAGGAACTCGACGAAGAGGACGAGTACTTCGAGGGCGACGAGGACGAGTACTACGAGGACGACGAAGAGGTCGAGCCCTCCGCCACCCGATCGAGCAAGAGGAAGGCGCGCGGGGACGCCGAGCGTCCACCCACGCCCATGAAGGCGGGCAGGCCGACACAGATGGCGCTCGTCGTGGGGGATTCGAGCAACTACAAACTGCCGTCACTGGACCTCCTGTCGAAGGGCGGGGACCTCGAGGTCTCCGCACGTGGGATCGAGGAGATGACCAAGACGCTCGAGGCGACCATGGAGCAGTTCGGAGTCGATGCCTCCGTGACCGGTCATACGGCGGGCCCGACCGTGACCCGCTTCGAGATCGAGTTGGGCGCGGGGGTCAAGGTCAACCGCGTTCTCTCCTTGTCCAACGAGATCAAATACGCACTCGCATCCGGAGAGCTCCGTTTCCTGGCCCCCATTCCGGGACGGAGCGCAATCGGAGTCGAGGTCCCGAACAGATCCCGGCAACTGGTGACGCTCGGCGACGTGTTGACCTCCAAGGAGGCGCTCGCCGACAAGCACCCCATGACCGTCTCGCTCGGGGTGGACATCTCGGGAGAAGCAGTGATGGCGAGCCTGACGGAAATGCCGCACCTTCTCATCGCCGGTGCTACGAACTCGGGTAAGTCGTCATGCATCAACTCGATCATCACGTCGGTGCTTACCCGAGCAAGGCCCGATCAGGTCCGAATGCTCTTGATCGACCCGAAGCGCGTCGAGCTCACCACGTTTGCGGGTGTCCCACATTTGCTGAGCCCGGTCGTAACCGTTCCCAAGAAAGCAGCGGGCGCGCTCAACTGGGTCGTCAAGGAAATGGAGATGCGCTACGAAACCTTGTCGGCCAATGGAATGCGAAACATCGACTTCTACAACGATGCAGTCGCACGCCGTGCGGTCGTCAAACGCGACGAGCTTGAACCCGACCCAGAGCCGCTTCCTTACATTCTCGTGGTCGTCGACGAGCTGTCTGACCTCATGATGGTTGCGCCGCGCGATGTCGAGGCCGCGATCTGTCGTATCGCGCAGATGGCTCGCGCCGTCGGCATCCATCTCGTGCTCGCAACTCAGCGTCCATCGGTCGACGTCGTCACCGGACTCATCAAGGCCAACATTCCGTCTCGTCTCGCCTTCAGCGTCGCGAGCCAGCAGGACTCGCGCGTGATCCTGGACCAGGGCGGAGCCGACAAGCTGATCGGTCACGGCGACATGCTGTTCCTGCACGCGACCTCATCCAAGCCGCGGCGGATCCAGGGTGCGTGGGTCAACGAAAAGGAAGTCGCCTCGGTTGTGGGGCACACCCGCCGCCAGAGCCAGCCCAACTACGTCGAGGGCGTCACGGCCGAGGACGTTGCGCTCGGCTCGGCCTCGGGTGGTCTCGGGGGAAGCCAGTGAGGACGACGATGACCTGCTCAGGGAGGCCAAGGAGCTGGTCGTCCGTAGCGGGCTGGGTTCGACCTCCATGCTGCAGCGCAAGCTCAAGGTCGGTTTCGCCAGGGCAGGGCGCCTGATGGACCTGCTGGAGCAACGGGGCATCGTGGGACCCGGGGCAGGGGTCCAAGCCCCGGGACGTCCTCATGACGATCGAGGAGCTAGAGGAAAGCCGGGAGTCGGAAGAGGCGTAACCGAGCGTCTATTGGTGAGGTCCCTTGCGTTGGGTACAGCTTCGTTGCAGACCCGAACGCACTCCAGGGAGACTCCATGCCGCAATTCGGTTACACACTTTTCAGTGAGATCAACGGGCCGAAGGAGCTCGTACGCCAGGCGCAGCAAGCCGAGGACGCGCAGTTCGATTTCGCCGTTATCTCCGACCACTACCATCCCTGGCTGAGCAGTCACACCGACAGCCCTTTCGCGTGGAGCGTGCTCGGTGCAGTCGCCGACCGCACCAAGAACATGAAGCTCTCTACGCTCGTTACCTGTCCGATGGTTCGGTACCATCCCGCGATAATTGCCCAAGCCGCCGCGACCATTCAGATCATGAGCGATGGGCGGTTCACTCTCGCACTCGGTTCGGGCGAAAACCTCAACGAACATGTGGTCGGGCGCGGGTGGCCCGCCGTGGACGTTCGCCACGAAATGCTTCGCCGAATCGGTCGAAGCGATTCGCGCATTGTGGAACGGTGGTTACGTGACTTACCGCGGCAAGCACATCACCGTTGAGGACGCGCGCATCTTTTCGATGCCGGACGAGGCGCCTGGACTCGCGGTTGCGGTCAGCGGAGAGCAATCGATCGAACTGGCAGTCGAACACTCGACGGACTTGGTCGCGGTGGATCCCGACGCGGACCTCGTCGAGCGATACAAGAAGACCGGAGGCAAAGGTCACCGGATCGGGCAGGTTGCGATGAGCTACGACAAGGATGCCAGCAAGGCGCGCGAGTTCGCCATGCGTTTCAAGTTCGGAGTCTCCGGGTGGAAGGTCATGGCCGAGCTACCCAGCCCGGTCAACTTCGATGCAGCCACCGAGAACGTGACGTTCGACGAAGTGTCGGACGGTGTCGCAACCGGACCCGACCCCCAAGTCCACATCGAGGCGATCAAAGAATTCGTCGATGCCGGGTTCGACGAGGTCTGCGTCGTTCAGGTCGGAGACGACAAGGAGGGCTTCATGCAGTTCTGGGCCGATGAGTTGGCTCCAGAACTGGCCCATCTCTAGGCCTCGCACGTAAGTCCATGCGTGTGATTCCGCGCGCAGGATCTCTCTGAGAGTCTGAAGCCGGACGCCACCTATAATGGCTGTGGTCTTGTGGCGATGCGGTCGCCACGCAACGAACGAATTTGTCTAGTGCAGGAAGTGGAGATTCGTGTCCGAGAACTCTATGGGCGCGTACCTGAGGGACGCTCGCCGTCGCCGCCGGGTGAGCATCGACAGGGCGGCCGAACAGACTCGAATCCGGCCGGACTATCTGATGAGGATGGAGTCGGATGAATTCGACTTTCTCGCGCCCGCTTACGTGCGCGGGTTCCTCCGCACCTACGCACGCTTCCTGCGCGTCAACGAGGACCCACTGGTTACCGAGTTCGATCGGAAGTACGGCCGAGGCAAGACCGACACCTCGTCCATCACGGCGCTAAACGATCGAGCAAGAAGAGTCCCGCGTCAACGACGCCCGCTCAACAGTTGGACGGTTGCAGCATTGCTGGCCGCGTTCACTCTGGTCGCGCTCGCTGTCGTCGGTGTCATCAGTGACCAGGGAGATCAGGACCCTGCAAGAGATAATGCCGCCGAAGAACAACCGGCCGCCGAGCCCACACCGACACCGGACGACGAGACCGCCGAAGAGGAGCCTGTCGCGACTCCAACTCCCACAGAGGATCCCGAGGAGGAAGAGACGACGCTCGCACTCGAGGACGGTCTCCAGGTTCAACTCGTCGCGAAGAGAGCGCGCTGCTGGATCGAGGTCACTTCCGATGGAGAGCTGATCACACCCGGTGGCGTGATGCTCGAAGTCGGTGACCGGTCAGAGACGTTCACCGCGGACAGCAACATGGAGATCGTGCTCGGTTACGCGGAAGGCGTCGACCTCGTTGTGAACGGGCGTAACGTCGGTCCTCCGGGAGGACCGGACGCAGTCGTCGTTTCGCTACCCGAAGACGTTCAAGACCTCTTCTAGGAAGAAGAACCCGGCATATGGCCAAGGTTTCTATCGTCACGTTGGGCTGCCCAAAGAACGCCGTCGACTCCGAGGGTCTGGGTGGCCTTCTGGCGACCGGGGGCCATGAGGTTTCGGAGGACGTCGAGGGCGCCGAGGTGGTGCTCGTCAACACCTGCGGATTCATCGACCCTGCCCGCCGGGAGACGATCCAGGAGACCCTCGAGTTGGCAGAGCTCAAGGAGACGGCCGGCCTGAGGGGGCTGGTTCTCGCCGGTTGCCTGGTGGCTCGCTCGGCGGACGAATTGGACGACTCCCTGCCGGAGGTCGACGCTTTCGTGGATTTTGCGGCCTACCCGCGCATCTCGGACATCATCACCAGCGTTGCGTCGGGGACCCTCGACCAGCGGATTCACGGGGAGCCCGGCACGCGCTTCGATCCCGCCTGGTGGGACAGCACGATCGCGGCGTCTCCCAAGGTTCGTTTCGGGCGAGCGCCCTGGGCCTATCTGAAGATCGCCGAGGGCTGCGACCGAGGGTGCACGTTCTGCGCGATCCCTCTGATGCGAGGAAAGTTCCGCTCCCGCGACTTCGAGACGATCGAGACCGAGGCGCGGCAGTTGGTCGACCTTGGGATCACCGAGCTCTCGCTCGTGAGCCAGGACTCGGTCATGTGGGGACGCGACTCCGGCGAGGGGAACATGGCTGCGCTTCTGCGCCGACTCGAGGGAATCGACGGACTGAAACGGATCAGGCTGATGTACCTCCACCCGCAGGGCGTTAGCGACGAGCTCATCGATTCCATTCTCGAGTCCGAGGTGATCGTCAGCTACTTCGACCTTTCTCTTCAGCACATCGCCGCACCAGTTCTCAGGGGGATGGGCAGATGGGGTGGTCGTGAACGATTCGAATCGATCGTTGCGCGCATCAGGAACGCGGATCCGCTGGCCGGGATCCGATCGACTTTCATCATGGGTTTCCCCGGCGAGCAAGATCATCATGCTCGTGAGGTCGAGTCGTTCGTAGCCGACACGGACCTCGACTGGATCGGGGTATTCACCTACAGCCAGGAAGAGGGCACGCGCAGCTACGACCTGCCGGACCAGATCGACGCGTCGGTCGCGCGGGAGCGCACCGAACGGGTGCAGGGCCTTGCGGATATGACGATGGCGCGCAGGGCGCGCTCGCTCGTCGGCAACACCTTCGAGGTCCTGGTCGAGCGATTCGATCTCGACGAAGAAGTTTGGGTCGGGCGGTCCAAGCGAGAGGCCCCCGAGATCGACGGTGAGATCACCATCGATACCGATTCGCATGTGCACGTCGGGGACTACATCGACGTCCGGATCACCGATTCAATCGGGGCCGATCTCCTCGGTAAGCACGAGGCCTGAGCCGGATCAGGTTCGGCGGACGATCGCCGAAACCGCAGAGAAGAACGGCTTCGCGAGCTTGTTGTCACCTTCGACAGTGGCCTTGCGTCTCGCCGAGTTGGCTGTCGACATCCCCATCAGAAACCGCCACGCGGTGTCCTGGTCGATCGACACGCGGGCGACCGCCTCCCGCGTCAGTCCCTCGTAGAGCTTCCAGCCGCCCTCGTCCCTGCGAACTGCCCAGCTGAAACCAGCGCGCCCCGTCACGTCGATCGCAACCGTCGTGTCCTCGGCTGCATCGACTCCTTCGTAGGCGCGCGGGACACCGTGCATCGCCGTTGCCAGGATCGGCGCGACGAAGCTGGGCCCGTTCAACCCCGGCTTGTTCAGCGCATCACGGATCTGTTGGTGGTGAACCCATCGTTCCGTGAACTCGCGCGCTCCGACGAGCCACCAGGGGGCCGGATCCGCTCCGGCCCAAGACACCGCTTCGCCGGGTGCCGACGGATCCACACTCTCGAGGAACTGAGCCACCATCCGCCCACTGGTCTCGAGCAACTCGGCCAGAAGGGGTGTGCTCAGAAAGCGAGCAGCTTCAACCCAGCGATTGTTCATGGCATCGAGCAGTTCAACCTTCGTGTCCCACTCGGGCGGTGAGTCGCCCAGGCCCCCTTGGGCGTCGCGATTGCGGGAGAGAAAAGAGAGATCGTCGCCGAGCAGATGGACGGCGAGGTCACGAACCGTCCATCCCTCACAGACGGTTGGCTCGCTCGCTTCCTCGTCGGTCAGTGAGCCGAGCAATCGCACGAGCTCGGCTCGTTCCTGCTCCATGACTTGGCGAACGTCCACTCTGGTCGCGGGCCGCAGCATGGGCCCATCCTAGAAGGAGGGCGGAGGAGCTTTCGGCGGGTACGCTCAAAGGCATGCAACGGGGAGGATCGCCCTGAGGGCGGAGGTCATCGGCGTTGGGACCGAGCTGCTGCTGGGCCAGATCGCCAACACCAACGCAAAAGAGATATCGACGGCGCTGGCGACCGTCGGAGTGGACGTTCTGTGGCACACGGCGGTGGGGGACAACCTCGGGCGGATCGAGGAGGCCATCAGCACAGCCATGGACCGATCCGATGCGGTCATCATCACGGGTGGGCTCGGTCCCACATCGGACGACATCACTGCCCTCGGTGTGGCTGCGGCCACCGGTCGGACTCTCGTTAGGGACGAACGCCTCGCCGGTCTCATCCGCGACTTTTTCGAGTCCCGCGGGCGCGGCATGCCGGAGTCGAACCTGAAGCAGGCCGATCTGCCAGAGGACTCGACACCGATCGAACCCGAGGGAACCGCACCCGGTTTCTACGTCGAGCACGACGGTGCGATCGTTTTCTGCCTTCCCGGCGTTCCCTGGGAGATGCAGGCGATGCTCGAAAAGACCGTGCTGCCGGTGCTCCGTGAACGCGCGGGGGATGCAGTCACGGTTAGCCGGCACGTTCTGACCGTGGGGGTCGGCGAGTCGGCCGTGGCCCACAAGATCGCCGACATCGTCGACGCCCAGTCAAACCCCACGATCGCATTTCTCGCCGGAGGAGGCACCGCCCGCGTGCGCCTGACCGCGAAGGCGACCGACGAAGCGCAAGCCGAAGCCTTGATCCAGCCAGTGGAAGCGGCTATCAGAGAACGCCTCGGTAAGGACGCGCTCGAGCCCGGAGAGGACTCGGTGGTCGGCGTCCTTTCCTCGCTCGCTCGAGGGCAGAACCTGAAGGTGGCTGCGGCGGAGTCACTCACCGGAGGGCTGCTCGGCGCCAATCTCACCGAAGCCGAGGGAGCGAGCGATTTCTTCCTCGGTTCGCTGGTGTGTTACTCGACCGAAGCAAAGCGTGATGTGCTCGGCGTCGACCCGGCCATCCTCGAGAAGCATGGTGCTGTCAGCGCGGAGTGCGCCGCGGCAATGGCCGAGCGTGCTGCCGATCGCTTCGGGGCGAACGTTGGCGTGTCGACCACCGGAGTCGCGGGTCCAGCCGAGCAAGAGGGCAAGCCGCCCGGCACCATCTTCGTAGGAGCTTTCGTCGATGGCCGCACCGAGGCGCGGTACGTGCAGGGATACGGGAACAGGGCGAACATGCGAGTCATCGCCCTCAACTCGGCACTGGATCTCGCTCGTCGCATGATCGTCAACTCGACCAAGCCGTGAGCTCGGAGCGGTTGAGGCTCTTCATTGCGGCGGATCTCCCGCCGGACTTGCTCGAGGACCTCAATCACTCCCTGGCCCCCGTCCGCGCTCGACCCGAGGTGAAATCCGCACGCTGGACGGTGCCCGCCAACCAGCACGTGACCTTGAAGTTCCTGGGATGGGTCGAAGAAGGGGCTCTCGATGGGGTGGCGGGCACGCTCGCCTCGGTGGCCACTTCACATGAGCCATCGACAATCTCCCTCGCCGGTCTCGGAGCTTTCCCGTCCGAGAGAAGGGCCCGCGTCCTGTGGGTCGGGCTCGAAGACCCCGCGGGATTGCTGGCGGCGCTGGCGCAGGATCTCGAGGCTCCCTCGTTCCGCTGGGCTTCGAGGCCGAGAAAAGAGCCTTCACCCCCCATCTGACTCTCGCGCGATTCAAACCGCCGGCATCCATCGCGGGGGTACTGTCCGAACAACCAAGGGTGGCCGAGCGAGCTTCGAGGTGGGTCACCTCGCGCTCTACCGAAGCCACCTCCACCCCAAGGGAGCCAGATACGAGGTTCTGGGAACCATTCCGCTCGGAGCACACTCGAAGGAAGAATGAGCAGGCTCGAAGGGCTCGAAGACAGAAAAATGGTCGCTTAATGACGCAATCTCATATAGTGAGTGATTGTGAATAGCAACGGTTTTGCCCGTATAACCACCGCGGCCATCGGGGCCGCCGGTGTGGTCGGCGCACATTCACTTGCGTACCGGCTCGCCCACTCTTCGCACGGTGGCCACGATCATGCCCTCGAGTCTGCAGGTCACGGTTACTGGGACCTCGCGATTCTGCTTGGTGTCGCCGCCCTCATCATCGGAATCGGCGTCGAGATTGCATTCGGAGGACGTCAGACCCACCCACAGCGCCCGCCCCTCTCGACCTGGCTTCGACTGTTTGCGCTCCAGGGGCTGACCTTCGCCTCCCTCGAATCCCTCGAACGAGCGATACAGGGCGGAGGGCAGCTAAGGCTCCTGTTCCAGGAACCCGCATTTTGGCTTGCGTTCCCACTACTAGTGCTCACCGCCGCGGTGGGTTGCGTGCTTCTTCTGCTCGCACGCAAGGCAGGAGAGACGCTTGCACGGCGCAGGCGAGCCCCTCGAATCGAGCGACGACTCGTTCTACGTATTCGACCTTCCTCTGCACCAGTCATCTCTCAAGTAATCGTTTCAATCACTCGCGAGCGAGCTCCACCTCTTATTCCGGTCTTTTGAACTTGCGCGGGCATTGTCGCCCGCACCCGACTGGAAAGTGTGGTGAGGATGAGAAGAGTTGGTCTGTGCGCCGTGTTTGCGGTGGCAATCCTGTGCCTTGGCGCGGGGGCAGCATGGGCTCACGGCGACATCGTGAAGACGGACCCTAAGAAAAACACGGAGATAGCGATGCCGAAAGTCGTTTCGGTAACGCTCTCCGAGGCGCCCGTGCCGCAGTCCAAGTTGGCGGTTACCGACGGCTGCGGCCGCGACGTCACCGAAGATGTGTCTGTTCAGGACGACACCCTGCAAGCATCGATCGGCGATGCGCAACCTGGTAAGTGGAAGGCTGCCTATCGCGTCGTGTCGGCCGTCGACGGACACCCGACCGAGGACAACTGGAGCTTTACGGTCGAGGGGACTGCGGACTGCGACGGGGAAACGGAAGAGGTCGCTCCAACAGACGACCCGTCTCCCGTTCCTACGGACACGGCTGATGAAACCTCGAGCGCTGCCGGCGACGACTCGGGAACGACGAACGCCTCCGATACCGAGGAGAGCAGCTTCCCGGTTGTTCCCGTGGTGATCGGCGGGGTCGCCCTCGTCGCGGTTGCTGCATTCGTCAGGGCCAAGAGCTCGAGTTAAGTGACAGAGGACTTACTGCTCGCCCACGGAGTGGGGCGGGTGTATCAATCGCCGCTCCCATTGTGGCTCTACCTGATGGGCGCAGGAGCGACCGTCGCAGCGTCGTTCTTGTTGCGCGCGCTCGTGGGCGACGCGGCCGAGGTACGGCCGGAGAAGAGGGTCTTCGGAGAAACCTTCTCGATCGTTGCAACGCGTCTCCTAGCGGCCGCGGGCGTCTTCTTCCTGTTGCTCGGGCTCGCGTCTGGCGTCTTTGGCGAGAACGTCGGACTCGGCCTTGCATCTCTTCTCTTCTGGGTTGGCCTGATCGTCGGGACACTGACCGTTTGTGCGGTGATGGCCGGTAGCTGGGAGCGCATTGATCCATGGGCGACGCTGGAGCGCTCTTACCGGACCGATGCGCCCGAACCGAGTCCCGGCTCTCCAACAACGCGTCGAGTCGATGTGGTGGATCGCGCCCGTGGCCATCTATCTGTTGTTCTGGTTCGAGCTTGTCTCCGGGGTTGGCTTCGACTCTTTCTGGATCGTCGCGGCCCTGCTTGGTTACACGTTGATCGTTCTTACCCTGCGCGCGCCGCTCGGCCGCCTTTGGAGCTCCGTCGATCCGCTTTCGATCCTGTTTGGTTTCGCCGAGAGAGTGGCTCCGCTGAGGCTGCGAGACGACGGTCTCTACTACCGGGGATGGATTCGAGGCCTGGATGAAGAGCGGCCGATGCCCCGAGGTCTGTACGCCGCACTCTTCGTCCTCCTCGCGTCCACCACTCTGGACAACGTGCGGGAGACGGTGGGGTGGACCGACTTCCGGTCTTCCGTGGGGCTCGCCAACACGAGCGATCTGGTCGTCGAGTCGGTGGCGCTGCTGGTGTTCTCGCTGGTGTTCTTGGGTCCCTTTCTCCTAGCAGTGTGGGTGTCCCGGAGGTTCGTCGGCGAGGGTCTCGGATTTGGCGAGATGTGCCGCCGTTTCGGCTGGTCACTGATTCCGATTGGTGTCGCCTACGTTCTGGCTCACAATGCTCCGCTCGTCCTCTCGGGGTTTCCGCTCATCCTGCGGGGATTGTCCGACCCGTTCGACATGGGCTGGAACCTGCTGGGGACAGCCGACGCGCTGCAGGGCTACTTTCCCTCGCCGGCATTGGTGTGGTTCCTCGAGATCATCATCATCGTGGGCGGGCATATCCTGGGCGTTCTGGCGGCGCACCGAAGTGCAGTACGTCTGGGACGATCTCATCGAGCGGCCGTCAAGAGCCAGTACGCGCTCACGGCGCTCATGTCGGTGTTCACAATTACGACCCTCTGGTTGCTTTCCCAGCCACTGGTCACGTAGATAGATAGAGGGGTGTTGACTCATTAACCAGCAGGACGTGCTTTTCGCCCATACGTTGGGAGTTGGGGGACCCGACCTCGAGCTCATCCTGATCGCCGGCGCGATGGCGGTTCTGGGCATCGTGTTCTTCTTCCAGAAGGCGGTGAAGCCGGCAGTGAGCGTCGGCCTCATTGTCGTGGGCGATCGTCGCTGGAGGGCTTTGCGTTCGCGAGTGGCGGCGATGATCAGCCGGAGACCAGGGAGTCACGTGCGGCCGAGGCCGAGGGAGGAGCATCTCCCGACGGCGCAAGCATCACGATTCTTTCGCCGGAGGACGGTGCCACGGTTCCGGCCAACGAGCCCGTCGAGATCACCTACGAGGTCGATCCCGGCAACCTGCCGGCCGATCAACTCGGAGACATGCACGTCTACGTCAACGACAAGCTCCAGTCGATGCAGGTTACTAAGGTCCTCGAGGTCGAGCTGAAGCCCGGCACCTACACCGTGGGGGTCGAGGCGGCCCAGCCCAACCACGCGTCGTTCGATCCCATGATCCTCGACGAGATCGAGTTGAAGGTCGAGTAACGATGATGACCACGCGCTCCTCTTCGCGTTCGCACTCGATGCGCCGGTTCGCCGGTGTCTCGTTGCTCGCGATCGTGTGCGTGGTTGCCTTTGCTCGCCCGGCGCAGGCTCATGCGGTTCTCCTGAACACGACACCAGGATTCGACGAGGTCGTGAACGAGCAGCCCGAACGCGTCGTCGCAAACTTCAGCGAACCGGTCGAGATCAATTTCGGCGCGCTGCGTGTCTTCGACAGCAACGGAGACCGCGTGGACACGGATGATTCGGACCACGTCGAGGGCGAGCCCGCTTCGATCGCGGTTGGCCTCCGGCCCGAACTCGACGACGGCACCTACACGGCGACCTATCGTGTCATTTCTGCGGACGCTCACGTAGTCGACGGCGCATTTGTCTTCCACATCGGCGCTCCCGGCGCGCACGCTGAGGGAATCGGGGACGAGTTACTGTCCGGCGAAAGCGGAAGCGGACGGCTCGAGCAGGTGCTGCTCGGAGTCGCGCGCTGGACGAACTTCAGCGGGCTACTGCTGCTGGCCGGCGCGGTGTTCTTTGCGGTCGTGATCTGGAGACGGCCGACCGGCTCTCTGGCGGAGCGTCCCGAGGACGTCGAGAGCGCCTTCGGTACGCGCTGGCGGACACTTGTGGTCGCGGCATGGTGGACGATTCTGCTCGCCGGCGTCGCTCTGTTCATTCTGCAGGGCGCAGTTGCAGCCGATCTCCCGCTATCGCAGGCTCTCTCGTTCAATGTGCTGGAGGGTGTGGCCGGGACCCGCTTTGGAATCGTTTCCCTCATCAAGCTGGCGGCGCTGATGGTCGGGGCGGGTGTTTGGATCGCTCTGCAGCGTTCATCGTTGAGGTCATCGCTACCCGTCGCTCCACGCAGGTCGTCCCCCAGCATTGGAGCGGCCGCGACCAACCTGCCTCTGCCGGGCTGGCTCCTCGGGCTTGTCGGTGCCTTGTTGTTGATTCTGCTCGCGACCCCTGGTTTGGCCGGTCACGCCGGAGCCACGTCGCCGGTAGCGATCAACATTCCCGCCGACATCGCGCATATGGCGGGTGTTGCCGCATGGCTAGGTGGCCTCGTGACTCTGCTCCTGGTTGCTTATCCGGCAACTCGGTCGCTGGACGAATCGAGCCGGGCCACAGCGCTTTCACCAGTCGTGCGCCGCTTCTCCGCTGCTGCTCTCTGGTCCGTGGCCATCATCGTGGTGACGGGCTCGATTCGATCGTGGCTCGAGCTCGGCTCTGTCAGCGCCTTCTGGGAGGAGACCTACGGCCTGGTCCTGTTGAGCAAAGTGGGGGTCTTCCTGCCGCTGGTAGCCCTCGGCGCGATCAACAAGCGCATCGTCGGTCCTCGACTCGAAGCGAGCACCACTATCCCGGGGCTGTCGCGCATCCGGCGTCTGATCTCCGCTGAAGTCGCGTTGGGAGTGGTGGTAGTCGCGCTCACTGCCTGGCTCGTCGGACTGTCGCCGACATCCGAGGCAGGTGCTACCGACGGACGCACGGGGCCTTTTGAAGCGACGGTCGACTTCGGGGAGGGGAAACTCGACGTCCTTGTCGATCCCGCACAGATCGGAGCCAACAGCGTCCACCTGACCGCGACCAATGACGATGGGTCGCCGCTGGAGCTCAGGAGCATGTCGGTCGAGTTCGCACTTCCCGAGCAAGATCTTGGACCACTCGTTGCCAAGGGACGAGAGTTGAGTCCCGGACACTTCGTTGTCGAGGGGAACCAGCTCTCTATTCCGGGTGAGTGGACCCTGAGCTTCAAGGGACGCGTAGACAAGTTCACTCAGATCGACGCCAATACGACAGTTGAGCTCGAGCGATGAGAACGACCATCGGAGCGCGCGAGCGCATCTACGTTGCCCTTCTGGCTTTTGCGGGCACACTTGCCGCTCACTCGATCGCGTACTGGTTGATCGCGTCCGGTCCTCATCATCATGCAAGCCTTTTGCTGAGTACCGGACATGGTTACTGGGGGGTCGTGACACCGCTCGCAATAGGACTTTCGGTCGCGGGAGTCGCCGGCTCCCTGATCTCGAGTTCGAGAACCGTTGTGCGCTTCGGCAACGTTGCATCGCGGGCGGTTGCGCTGCAGCTCCTGGCATTCCTCCTCATGGAGACAATCGAACGCGCGACGGTCGGTGGTTCGCTGGTTGTGATCAAGGAGCCGGTGGTGCTCGTCGGCCTGGTGGTGCAGATGCTGATCGCGCTGGCGATCGCCGGACTTCTCCTCGTGCTCACAAGGGCTCTGGATTCGGCAACCGGATCGAGCATCCTCGTTGCCCCCACCGCAGATCGTTCGACTCCACTCACGGCACGCACGCGAGTCCCCGATCTTCTCGAGTTCCGCTTCGGCGGGGCTCTTCTGCGTGCCCCTCCTGCGACGTTGATCACCTAGACGTCGATCAATAAACAGGAGGTAACTAACGCAATGAGGAAGATCATCGTTGCCGGCGCCGCGGCCCTGATGGCTATTGCCATCGCTGCGCCAGCATCGGCACATGTAACGGCTACTCCAGACGAAGGACCCGCCGCCGGATTCTTCAAGACCAGTTTCCGGGTGGGTCACGGTTGCGAAGGCAAGCCGACGACGAAGATCTCGATGCAGGTCCCAGGGACCGTCTCGTCGGTGCACCCCCAGGTCGTTGCAGGGTGGGACATCGACACGAAGATCGGCAGGCTCGATGAACCGATAGAGAGTCACGGAGAGACGATCACCGAGGGCGTTCGGGAGATCACCTGGACGGCTACCGATGAGGGGCTGCCCGACGCGCTCATGCAGGAGTTCGGCGTGAGCATGGCACTGCCCGACGGCGAGCCCGGTGAACCGCTTTGGTTCCCCTTCGTGCAGGAGTGCCCCGGTGGTGACTCGCACGAGTGGATCGAGATCCCCGAGACCGTCGAGGAGTGGGGCGACCTCGAGGCACCGGCCCCCTACGTCGTTCTAACGGCGGCCGAGGGTGAAGAGGACGAGGCCGAGGCCGAGGAGACGGCAGCCGACGGTGGTGCGATGAGCGAGGAGCAGATCCGCACCATCGCCGCCGAAGAGGCATCCGAAAACGACTCGAGCAACCTGATCGCGTTTCTTGGCGTCATTCTCGGAGCCATTGGCGTTGCTTTCGGAATCACCGCGAACATGCGTGCGCGCAAGGCGGTGAAGTAGACGATCGATTTGAGGGGCCGGTCCGACTGGGGCGGCCCCTTTCTATGTAGCGTGTGGGGAAATCCGAAGGAGAGACTTGAGCCCCCTATCCAGCATCACCGCGAGGAGTCACCAGATGCTGGTGGCGGAACTGGATGCCGGCGAGCCCTTGCTGGCCCGGGGCACCGGGAACGAAGCCCGTCGGCTGTCCAGACACGTGTCGAATGGAGCGGGCGCCTATTTCATCGTCACCCCCAGTCGGCTCCTGTGGTCACCTCCGAGGGCGACCCATCGCAGGGTGTCATTGGACTTCGATACCGTCACGTCCTGGTCCGATGGAACTCAGTACCATCGTTACGCCCTGGTGCTCAGGCACGCAGCCGTCGAACGGATCGACTGGGCACCCGCCCACAAGATTCTTTGGTTCGAGTGGGGGGACACCGAGGTTACGAAGGAACAAAGCAGACGGTCCTCCATTTCAGCAGACCTGATACGGAGGTCGCCTCGGGCGTACGCGACCAGTTGCTCCGCCGCCAGATCGCGCCGGGTGCACCTCTCGAATTCGACGAGCAGTCCCGGGGGAACGAAACCGAGGCGCTGTCATGCACGCTCGCCGGCGATGGAGGGACCGTTTGCGCTCATAATTGGTCTTTCACGGGTTCGTTCACGCGAAATGCTGAACTGATCAGAGAAGCCATTCGGAGGTCGTTGTGGATAAGGTCGTCGCACCGGATATCGGGATCGGTCACGTGCACCTCAAGGTCACCGACATCGAGCGCTCGGTTCGCTTCTACGAGGACGTGCTCGGCATGGATGTCGTCGCTCGCTACGGCGACGAGGCGGCCTTCATGAGCTATGACGGCTACCACCACCATCTCGGATTGAACACGTGGCACAGCAAGGGGATGGACCCCGCCCCCGTGAACGCCGCCGGGCTCTACCACTTCGCGCTCATCTACCCGTCGCGCAAGGACCTCGCAAACACGGTCAAGCGTGTGCTCGAGGCGGGGTGGGGGATCGACGGATCGAGTGACCACGGGGCCAACGTTTCCGTCTACATGCACGACCCCGACCAGAACGGGATCGAGATCTACTACGACCGGCCCCCGGAGGAGTGGCCGCGCGACTCGGACGGAAACCTGAAACTCCTGCTCGAGCCCCTCGACGTCGAGGCGCTGCTGAGGGAAGCGGACTGACCGCCCCAACCACTTGGACCCATCGACCTTAGGCCTTCCGGGGCGTAGAATGCCAGCGGGGTAATTACCTGCGTGTAACCTGTGGGAAAGCCGTGCCTTTCGAACGTATGTTCGATAGAGTCCCAACGCATGAGGTTCTTGTCACACCCCGTATTTAGCGTGGCCACCACGACGGTCACCGGCTACGGCCAAACCTAGACAAGGAGGACTCGGTGGCGAATATCAGAGACCGAGCGGCGGTTCAGGACCATCGGCGTGACGTCAAGGGGCGCGATGCAGTGGTCGAAATGACCCTCGCCCAGATCGAGAAACAGCACGGCAAGGGCGCCATCATGCGCATGGGCGATCTCGGGCCTCAAAGCGACGTCGAGGTCATCTCGACGGGGGCGCTGGCGCTCGACCTTGCGCTGGGGGTCGGTGGATTGCCCCGGGGACGCATCGTCGAATGCTTCGGTCCCGAGGGAAGCGGTAAGACGACGGTGAGCCTTCACGTCATCGCCGAGGCGCAGAAGTCTGGGGGCCTGGTCGCCTTTATCGACGCCGAGCACGCGCTCGATCCGAGCTACGCCAAGGCGGTCGGCGTGGACATCGACAACCTGCTCGTCAGCCAGCCCGACACCGGAGAACAAGCGCTCGAGATCGTGGACACGCTCGTCCGTTCCGGGGCCATGGACGTGATCGTGGTGGACTCGGTAGCGGCACTCGTGCCGCGGGCCGAGATCGAGGGCGAGATGGGCGACAGCCACGTCGGTCTGCAGGCTCGCCTCATGAGCCAGGCGCTCAGGAAGCTGACCGGCAACGTCAGCCGCTCGAAGACGATCCTGGTGTTCATCAACCAGATCCGCGAAAAGATTGGAGTCATGTTCGGTTCACCCGAGACGACTCCAGGTGGACGGGCGCTCAAGTTCTACTCCTCGGTCCGGCTCGACATCCGCCGTATCGACTCGCTCAAGGACGGCGCCGAGATCGTGGGCTCACGAGTGCGGGTCAAGGTGATCAAGAACAAGGTCGCGGCCCCCTTCCGTAAGGCCGAGTTCGACATCCAGTACGGGAGCGGCATATCCAAAGAGGGCAGCCTCCTCGATGTCGCCATCGAAAACGGCATCGCACGCAAATCGGGGGCCTGGTTCATCTACGGTGAGGACCAGCTCGGCCAGGGACGCGAGAACTCCAAGACCTTCCTCGCCGAGAACCCCGACATCGCGGCCGAGATCGAGCTCAAGATCAAAGAGAAGCTGGGTCTCATCGGGACGGACAAAGACGATGTCCCCACATGCGGAAGAGGTTCCGGCCGACGAGGAAGTGGTAAGCGAGGACTAAGTCCTCAGGGTCTTGCAGCCAATGGACCTCGACCAGCTTGCTCTACTCGCCCAGGAAGCGGCAGAGCGCGCCGACGATGGCTCAACTGAGGCCGAGGAGGCCCTCGGTGCGGCCATCGAACGCGCGGGTCGCTACATCGCTCACCGTCCCAGGACCGAACGACAGGTGCGCGACAAGCTGGGTGAGCTGGACTACGACGCGGCCACCGTCGACGCAGCGGTCGCACGACTGATCGAGCTGCATCTAATCGATGACTCGGACTACGCGCGACGGTGGATCGAAGAGCGGGCCAGGACCAAGGGCAAGGCCCCGGACGTGCTCGTATCGGAGTTGCGAGCACGTGGCGTCACCCGGGAGGTGGCCGAGGAGGCGCTGGCCGAGGTCGGCTTGGATGAGGACACGCAGGCGATCGAGGTCGCAGCGAAACTCACCCGCAAGGTGCTCCGGTTCCCGCTGGGCGAGCAGGGCCCTCGGCTCTACGAGCTGATGCGACGCCGGGGTTTCAGCCACGAGCACGCCGAGGCAGGTGCAAGGGCAGTCCTTCCTCCCGAGGGCTGGGACTGACGGATTTGCTGTTCCCCAGCCGTTTTCTCGACGGGATCGCCGAAGGCAGCGTCACCCTTGCGTTTCGTCGCTGGAAGAGCGCGCGAGCCAAGGTCGGAAGCCGCCACAACTCCCCGGTTGGGCTGATCGAGATCGATGCAGTCGATGTCATAGAGCTCGGAGACATATCCGTCGAGGACGCTCGGAGCGCGGGTTACGAGTCACTAGACGAACTTCTCGGATGGCTCGCCTCGCGCGACGGCTTGATCCATCGAGTGGCTTTCCACTTCGCGGGGGCCGACCCTCGCATCGCGCTTCGGAATCGAAGCGATCTCGACGAGGACGAGGTCACCGAGATCAAAGCCCGCCTGGCCAGGTTCGACCTGGGCGAGGGTGGGCCCTGGACGGCCGCGGTGCTCGAGGTGATCCGGGATCGTCCTGGGGTGCGAGCGCCGGACCTCGCCGCGAGCTTCGGGCGCGAGACTCAGCCCTTCAAGCGGGACGTTCGCAAGCTAAAAGAGCTTGGCCTGACCGAGAGCCTCGAGGTCGGCTACCGCCTTTCTCCTCGGGGGAGGGCATTCCTGGAAACGCTCTGAAGCAGTTTTTCGCGACTTTTCCTGGCTGAAGTGGTCAGGATGGAGCTTTGTTCCCTTGTGAGGGCGTACGATGGAGCGAGTCAAAACACAAGCCATTGAAACTGCCCTCAACAGGCACGAACGATCAACAAACGAGCTGATATGTCCGACCTATCGATCGAATTCCGAGTGAACCATCCGAGTCTCACGCTGGCCGGCCGCTGTACGTCGCCGCCCACTTGCAGACGCCTCCTTCGGTAACCCACCAGACATTCCAGCTCCGTTCTTCGCTCGTCGCCGCCGGCCGGGAGGCCGCGACGTGCCCTGGTGAGGCGGAAAGGAGCGAGGAATGGAGATCGTCATCGGTCTCGTCGTTGGTCTCCTCGCGGGCGTTGCAGCCGGATACTTCGTTCGGAAATCTCAGGCGGAAAGGGAAGTCGGTTCCGCGGAGGCCCGGGCCAAGACGATTCTCGAATCGGCCGGGCGGGACGCGGAATCCGCGAAACGAGAAGCGCTCATTGAGGCCAAAGACGAGATCTTCCAGATGCGCAAGGACGCCGAGATCGACCTGAAGAAGCGGGCGTCCGAGGTCGAGCGCAAGGAGGATCGGATTGCGGACCGCGAGGCCACGATGGACACCCGGGCCTCCGGGCTCGACCGCAAGGAGCAGGGGATCGAGGCCAAGGAGGCTCACCTCCAACAGGCCAGGACCGAGCTGGAGACCCTTGCCGAACGCGCCAAGACGGAGCTCGAGCGCGTGGCCGGCATGAGTGCCGGAGAGGCTCGCCAGGGCCTCATCGAGAAGATCCAGGACGATGCCAAGCGTGAGGCCATGGTCATCGTGCGCGACATCGAGGCTCAGGCCCGCGAGGAGGCCGACCGCCGGGCCCGCAAGATCATCGCAATCGCCATGCAGAGAGTCGCCTCAGAGCTGACAACGGAGTCGACGGTGACCACCGTCACGCTGCCGAACGAGGACATGAAGGGCCGCATCATCGGTCGTGAGGGCCGGAACATCAGGGCCTTCGAAGCCGCGACCGGCACCAACCTGATCATCGACGACACGCCCGAGGCGGTCGTGCTCAGCTGCTTCGACCCCATCAGGCGCGAGATGGCTCGGCATACCCTCGAGCGGCTCATCGGCGACGGGCGCATCCAGCCCGCTCGCATCGAGGAGATGCACGAGAAGTCCAAGGACGAGGTCGAGCACGAGATCCGCGAGGCCGGCGAGTGGGCGGTCCTCGAGTCCGGGATCACGGACATGCACCCTGAGCTCGTCAGGGTTCTCGGACGGCTGAAGTTCAGAACCTCCTACGGCCAGAACGTGCTCCGGCACGTCGTCGAGGCGAGTCACATCGCCGGGATGGTTGCCTCCGAGCTCGGTACCAACGTCACCCTCGCCAAGAGGTGCACCCTGTTGCACGACATCGGCAAAGCCGTCACGCACGAGGTCGAGGGCTCCCACGCCCTCATCGGCGCCGAGATCGCAAAGCGACTCGGCGAGAAGCCAGAGGTCTGTCACGCGATCGAGGCACACCACGGCGAAGTCGAGCAGCGCACGATCGAAGCGGTGGTCACCCAGGTGTCCGACGCCATCTCCGGCGCACGTCCGGGGGCCCGGCGCGAGACGCTCGAGACCTACGTCAAGCGGCTCGAGCGACTCGAGCAGATCGCCATGGAGTTCGACGGCGTCGACAAGGTCTACGCGATGCAGGCCGGCCGGGAGGTCCGGGTCATGGTCAAGCCCGAGCAGGTCGACGACCTCCGAGCCGAGGTCATCGCGCGCGACATCGCCAAGAAGGTCCAGGAGGAACTTCAGTATCCGGGCCAGATCAAGATCATGGTGATTCGAGAGCTGCGGCAGTCCGCTTATGCCAAATAGCGATCGCGACGATCGCGCAGGGTGATGGGAGCCTCTCGAGGCCAATCGCATAGGCTCGGTCCCATGTTCGACGCGGCGCAAGAAGCGATCGTCTCGACGATCGCGGGCATTACCCGACGGCGGCGCTCCCGCGCCGGCGGGAGCGTAGACGACCCGAAGGGCGTCGAAGCGTGAGGGAAGCAAACAAGACGTACTTCATCACCACCTACGGGTGCCAGATGAACGAGCACGACTCCGAACGCCTCGCTGGGTTGCTCGAGGCCGAGGGCTACGCCAGGGCCTCCAAACCGGCGGATGCCTCGGTCGTGTTGTTCAACACGTGCTGCATCCGCGAGAACGCCGACAACAAGCTCTACGGCAACCTCGGTCACATGAAGGCCATCAAAGACGTCCGCCCGGACATGAAGCTCGTCGTGGGCGGATGTCTGGCCCAAAAGGACAAGTCGGCGATCCAGAAACGCGCACCCTGGGTGGATGTCGTTCTCGGAACCCACAACCTTGCCAGCCTGCCGCGTCTGTTGGAGGAGTCGAACGCATCTCCTGCTTTCGAGATCCTCGAGCAAACGGAGGTGTTCCCCTCCGCGCTGCCGAGCAGAAGGAATTCACCTTGGCACGCGTGGGTGTCGATCTCGATCGGGTGCAATAACTCGTGCACCTTCTGCATCGTGCCGGCGGTCCGCGGTCGCGAGGTGAGCCGGCGACTCGGCGACATCGTGAGCGAAGTCGAGCAGCTCGTCGACGACGGCGTGGTCGAGGTAACCCTGCTCGGCCAGAATGTGAACTCCTACGGGCGCGATCTCGACGGCACACCCATGTTCGCGAAGCTGCTGAGAGCTCTCGACCGGGTCGACGGGCTAGAGCGGGTTCGGTTCACGAGCCCCCATCCCAAGGACTTCCGAGCGGACACCATCGCGGCCATGGCGGACTGTGGCGTCGTTTGCGAACACATTCACCTTCCGGTCCAGGCGGGCTCCGACCTGGTGCTCAAGCGGATGAAGCGCGCCTATACCCGGAGCAAGTATCTGGAGAAAGTGGCTCTGGTACGCAAGGCGATCCCAGACGTCTCCATCTCGACGGACATCATCGTCGGGTTTCCCGGTGAGACCGAGAGCGAGTTCGCAGAAACAATGACGCTGATGGAGGAGGCGCGCTACGACTCGGCCTATACCTTCCAGTACTCCTCGCGTCCGATGACCGAGGCTGCGGACATGGACGGCCACCTTCCCAAGGAGGTCGTGCAGGAGCGGTTCGAACGGCTGATTCGGCGTCAAGACGACATCTCTCTCGAGCGCAACGTGCGCCACGTGGGCACCACACAGGAGGTGATCGTCGAGGGAGCCTCCAAGAGGGATTCGAGCAGGCTCAGCGGCCGGACGCGACACAACAAACTCGTGCACTTCCCGTCTGACGGTGCCGGAGATGGATCGTTCCGGACCGTGTTGATCACCAGCGCGCACGCTCACTATCTCGAGGGTGAACTCGTCGATGGACGGTCCGAGTCACCCCGAGTACGACAACGCGTCAGCCTCCCGTTGTTGAGCGCCGCGGCCTCACACGGCGCCCGCTGCTAGGGGACCGCATGATCGCGCATGGAGCCGTCGTGCCTCATGCGCCTGTCCTCATCGAGGACATCCAGCCGTCACTCGAAGAGGGCCGGCGTGTCCGCAAAGCCTTTGACGCACTGGATTTCTCGGCGGCCGAAGTCATCGTCCTGATATCGCCGCACGGCTCCACGGCCGGCATCTACGAACGCTGTGAAGGATCGCTCCGCGGATTCGGTATCGATGGCTTCGAGGTCGAGCGCGACACTGACGCGGAGCTGAGCCTGGCCCTGGCGCGCGCATGGGGTCGGCCGCCGATCGATGCTCGGCTGGACTTCGGGATCGTGGTGCCCCTCCTTCTCGGTCTCGGTGGGGACCTCCCGGTGGTTGGCGTGAGCCTTCCTCGTACGACGGGACCCACAGGAGACTCGCTGTCCGAACGCGTTGGGTGCTGCGGGAACGCTGGCCGAGGTGCTGGCGACAGCGGCGGACGGGCGCGCACTAGCTGTCGTCGCAAGCGCCCATGCCGGTGCCGGGCTTTCCGCTCGCGCTCCCTTGACCGAGGTACCGGGGCCAGGGAGGCCGACCGCGACCTCGTCGCGGCACTGGAGGAGGATCCGGCTCTGGTCGAGGGCATGATCGGACGGCTTCATGAGATCGGACAGGCATGCGGAGTCGGCCCCCTCGCGACGCTCGGCGCAACTCTTCGAGGGATGGAGGACCGACGGCATCACGTACGAGGCTCCTTACGGGGTCGGCTACATGGTGGGACAGTGGTCGCCGTGAGCGTGCCGGTTGCCGCCATCGTCGGACCCACGGCCGTCGGCAAGTCCAACGTGGCGCTGGAGGTCGCGGAGGCGCTTGGGGCCGAGATCGTCTCCGTCGACTCGATGCAGGTGTATTCGGGAATGGACGTCGGCACCGACAAGGCGACGCCCGAGATGCGTGCGAGGGTCCCGCACCACCTGCTCGATCACTGGCTTCCATCTCACGACCTCACGGTGTCGGAGTTTCAGGCGGAGGCCAGAAACTCCATCTCGCACATCGCCAAGCGGGGAGTGCTTCCTTTGCTCGTGGGGGGATCGGGTCTCTACTTTCGTGCGGTGGTGGACGATCTTCATTTCCCACCGCGCTCGGCAGACGTGCGGGAGGCGCTGGAGCTCGAAGTGGAGGAGCTTGGATCGGAGGCCCTTCACGCTCGGCTGACCAAGCTGGATCCGCGAGCCGCGGCCAAGATCGAGCCCGAGAACGCGCGGAGGATCGTGCGCGCCCTCGAAGTCATCGAACTGACAGGGCAGCCGTTCTCCGACAACGATTCATTCGATCGCTACGAGAGCATCTACGACCTCGTGATGGTTGGATTGACGAGGCCTCGCGAACAGCTCTACGAGCGGATCGACGCGCGGGTTACGCGGATGATCGATCGAGGCCTCATCGAGGAGGTGAACCTTCTCGCCGATCTGGGCATCAGCAGGACGGCGCGCCAGGCCCTCGGCTACCGGCAGGTTCTCGATTCGCCGATGACCGACCGGGACACTCTGCGAGACGAGATCGTGCGCGCGACAAAGCGATTCGCCAGGCGGCAGGAGGCGTGGTTTCGCGCGGATCCTCGTGCGAAGTGGTTCGACCCCGCCGACCCGCAGTGCAGCAAGTCCGTGACCGACTTCATCGGCTCCACGCTACGGTTGAGCTCGACATGAAATTCGCCAAGTACCAGGGAACCGGCAACGACTTCGTAATGTTGTCGGATCCCGACGACAAGATCGAGCTGACCCCCCATCTTGCGCGCTCTTTGTGCGACCGGCGGTTTGGCGTCGGGGCCGACGGTGTGATTCGGGTGGCCCCCTCGACCAAAGCTCACTTCTTCATGGACTACGCCAACTCGGACGGCTCGCCGTCAGAGATGTGCGGGAACGGAATCCGCTGCCTTGCGGTGTTCGCTCGCGCCGAGGGTCTAACGGAGGACAAGGTCATTGAGGTGGACACACCCTCCGGCGTGAAGACGGTGACGGTCGAAGGCGATCGCGTCCGCGTCGACATGGGACCACCGATCTTCGGACCCTCCGAGGTTCCGGTCACGACCCAGAATTCAGGGCGTGACGCGCTACACACGAAGCTCGAGCTCCACGCCGAGATCCTCGAGGCGGCGGTCCTGTCGATGGGGAACCCGCACGCGGTCCTGTTCGTCGAGGATGTCAACACGGTGCCGGTGACGACGCTCGGACCACGGCTCGAAGAACACCACGTCCTTCCCGAACAAGGCCAACATCGAGTTCGCGACCGTCGACTCGTCCAATCGCATCAGGTTGCGTGTATGGGAACGAGGGTCACGCGAGACGCTTGCATGCGGCACGGGAGCCTGTGCCGCGGCCGTAGCGGCGAGGCTCCTCCGGGGGACCGACGCCAGGACTACTGTCGTCCTTCGAGGAGGCGATCTCGAGATCGAGTGGGCTGGCTCCTTGACCGACGAACAACCGGTGTTCATGACCGGCCCCGCCGTCGAGGTCTTCAGAGGCGAGATTCCCTCTTAAACCGCCACGTTGTGATCGCGAAGAGCCTCGTTGAGACTCACCTTGAGGTCGGTCGAGGGTTTCCGCTCGCCGATGATCAACGCGACGGGTACGCCATAGGTTCCAGCGGGGAAGTCCTTGGTCCTGGTTCCCGGGATCACGATCGAACGTGGGGGCACGTAGCCCTTGTATTCGACCGCGTCGGGGCCGGTAACGTCGATGATTCTCGTCGAGCCGGTAATGGTCACGTTCGCTCCGAGGACAGCTTGTTCTCCGACGTGGGTTCCCTCGACGACGATGCACCTGGAACCTATGAACGCACCGTCCTCCACGATCACCGGATTGGCCTGCAACGGTTCGAGGACACCACCGATTCCGACTCCGCCGGAGAGATGGACGTCGGCTCCGATCTGCGCGCACGACCCGACTGTCGCCCATGTGTCGACCATCGTGCCTGAGCCAACGTATGCGCCGATGTTGACATAGCTCGGCATGAGGACGACGCCCGGCGCAAGGTACGAGCCATAGCGAGCTGTTGCTGGAGGAACCACGCGCACCCTCAGTCGTTCGTAGTCGCGCTTGAGCGGAATCTTGTCGTGGTACTCGAACGGACCGAGCTCGGTTGTCTCCATCTCGTTGTGTCTGAACAAGAGCAGGATGGCTTTCTTCACCCATTGATTGACGACCCACTCATCGCCTGCCTTCTCGGCCACACGAAGCTCACCGCGGTCCAGGAGCTCGATGACTTCATTCACCGTCCGCGTGGCTTCTGACATCGCGAGGGTCGGCGAGTTTGGAGAACAACTCCTCGATTCGTTCGGCGTAACGTTCGTGCGTCACGTCGCGTGTCCCTTCATACGACATCGTCCAGCAGGTCGACGGCCTTGTGGCACTGCTCCAGCGTTGGAACCAGCGCCATACGAACGTAGCCCCTTCCCGGCTCGCCGAAAAACGTCCCAGGAGCCACGACTACGCCTCGCTGCAGGAGGCGTAGCGCAAAGCTCTCGGCCGTTTCGTCGTTCGGTGTGGCGACCCACAGGTAGAAGGTTGCCTCACTTCCTGCTATTCGCAATCCCTTCCCCGTTAGGAAGGGCTCGATCACCGCTCGCTTTGCAGCGTAGATGGAGCGCATCTCCTCGACGTGGGTTTCGTCTTGCCAGGCGACGACAGCGGCTCGCTGGATGAACTCGGGCGAGGCGGTCCCCACGAGAGGACGGTAGCGCTGCAACATCGTCATTACGTTCTCGTGAGCGACTATCGAGCCCGATCGGTAGCCTGTCATCGCCGACCGCTTACTTAGCGTGTTGAAGACGACCACATTGCTCCTGTCGGCCACCTCGAGAGCAGAGTGAGGTGGCTCACCGAAGTAGATCTCGCTGTAAGCCTCGTCGGAGGCCATCAGGAAGTCGTGCTGGACTGCCTTGGACGCGAGCTCTTCGTAGAACGAGAGCGGCGCCACCGCACCCGTCGGGTTGTTGGGATAGTTGATCCAGAAGAGGGCGATGCTCTTCCAGGTCTCGTCGGTTATCGACTCCAGGTCGGGCAGGAACCCGTTCTCCTCTCGCAGCGGCAGCTTCAGAACCCGGCACCCGTTGAGTTCGGCACCTCGAAGCGGAATGGGATAACCCGGCTCTGGGATGACTACGACGTTCTTGTCGGCCGACCGGTCAACCGCGATCTGCGCGAGGCCGAAGATGGCCTCCTTGCTGCCGGACGAGGGGAGAACCTCGGTTTCGGGGTCGACCTCGACTCCGAAGCGACGCTTGCACCAGCCGGCGATAGCGGCGCGGGTCTCAGGGAGACCTGCCGCTCTTGGGTAGCTCGACTTCTCAGCAATGGACTCGACGAGGGCCCGGCGGATGAACTGAGGAGTGGTCTCCATGGGATCGCCCACACCGAAGTCGATCAACTCACCTACGCGTTCGAAGGCCTTTCTCTTGGCGTCCTCCAACTGAACGAATGGGTAGGCCGACAGGCGTTCAAGGGCCGGATTGAACCTCATTGCGAAGTAATGAATCGTTGCAGCGAGTCGAAGCACTTCGTCAGCGCGTCTATGGCGACCATCTCGTCCGAGCGATGGGCGTACTCGGGGGCCCCGGGACCGAAGTTGATCGCATCGATTCCGATTGCGCTGAACTCCGCGACATTCGTCCACGCCTGTTTGGCCTCGAGGGGGGCAGAGCTTGCTACTCGCAGCTTGTCGACCAACTTGCTGTCGATCGCCACGCGTGCAGGCGGAGCGTTGCCGATGATGTCGACTGAGGAGGCACCACCGACAAGCTCCTGCAACTCGGATTCTGCGCTGGCCGGAGACCGGTTGGGTGCGTACCGGTAGTTCACGTGGCAGATGACCTCGTCCGGGATGACGTTGCGTGCGATACCACCCTCGATACCCGTCACGTTGACGACCTCGAGGAACTCGAGTCCCTCGAGACTCACCCGTCGCGCCGGACTCGAAGCGACGCCCTGCAGGCCCTTGATCGCAGCGTGAATGGCGTTGTCGCCGAGCCACGGACGGGCCGAATGCGATGAGGCTCCCGAGTAGGTCACGTCGGCATTGAGGTTGCCCAGACAGCCGAGTTGAATCGCATTCGATGTCGGCTCCAAGATGACGACGAGATCGGCCTCTCGCAGGTCGGCCGAGGCCTCGAGCAGGCCGGTGATGGGGCTCTCGTCGATCGTCAACTCCTCGCGGGCAAAGAACAAGAAGGCCGCATCAACGGCTGTTTCGGGCCGCTCGGAGTCGAGCCAGCGAGCCAGATGGATCATCACCGCAAGGGCACCCTTCATGTCGCTGGCACCCAGCCCGTGCACAGCACCTTCGGACACTCGGCCCGGGAGGTTGCCCTGTGGAGGGACCGTATCGAGGTGCCCCGCGAACACAACCAGAGGAGTGTCCGGCCGGCGTTCTGGAGCGTAGAACAGCGAGTCGTCCTGGACAAGCGAAGGACGGCGCGTGTCGATCATGGCGCCGACCACCTCGCCTATTGCTGCCTCGTTGCGACTCTCGGACGGAGTGTTCACCAGCGCGAGCGTGGTCTCCGCGAGTTGGCTGGACAGATCTGTCGGTGAAGGCTGCGAGCTCATGTGCGGTGAGGATACCCGGCGGTCGTAGGTGGACTTTGTTGGTAATTGCCTATGGTGGCCCGGGCCATATGCTGACAGGCTAGGACGAAGCTCCGCCGGGCGACATGCGGAGCAAGGCGGCAGAAAAGGTGGTTCTCTGAGCGGTCCCACAGCTATGCACACGACACGACCGGAGCGGGAAAAGGCCGTTCTGGTCGGAGCGATCTTCGGATCCACTTCGATCGATCAGGCTGAGTGGTCGCTCGAGGAGCTAGAGGCGCTTGCCGATACGGCAGGCGCAGACACGGTAGAGCGCACGATGCAGCGGCGTAAGAGCCCCGATGCCGCGACCTATCTGGGAAAGGGCAAGGCGAAAGAGGTCGCCGGGATAGCGAGCGCGCTCGATGCCGACATGATCATCTTCGACGACGAACTGACGCCCGCGCAGGGTCGCAACCTCGAGGACATCGCCGGGGTGAACCCTCTTGCCGAGCGAGGTCTCAAGATCATCGACCGCACCGGTTTGATTCTCGACATCTTCGCTCAGCACGCACGAAGTGCGGAGGGGAAACTGCAGGTCGAGCTGGCACAACTGAACTATCGCCTGCCGCGCTTGCGCGGCTGGGGCGATGTGCTTTCCCGGCTGGGTGGTGGCATCGGCACGAGGGGCCCCGGAGAGACCGCGTTGGAGGCCGAGCGCCGGGCGATTCTCCGTCGCATTCAGAGGGTCAAGAAGGATCTGGTCGCGCTCGAACGTACTCGGCGACTCAAGCGTGAGCGCCGTACCAACTCTGGGATTCCGGTTGTTGCATTGGTCGGTTACACGAACGCGGGGAAGTCGACGTTGCTTCGCAATCTCACCGATGCGGATGTCCTGGTGCAGGACCAACTCTTCTCCACGCTCGATCCCACGACTCGTCGACTCGAGCTGCCCTTCGGCCGGGACACGCTGATGACGGACACAGTGGGTTTCGTCAGAAAGCTTCCGCACCAGCTGGTCGAGGCGTTTCAGTCGACGCTCGAGGAGGTGGGGGAGTCGACACTCCTGTTGCACGTCGTCGACGCAAGCCGCGATCCCGAACGTCAGCTCGATGCCGTGAACACGGTCCTCGGGAGCATAGGAGTAACCGACAAGCCGGCCCTGATCTTCATGAACAAAGTAGATCTTCTCTCCGATGTCGAACGAGACAAGCTTCAAGGCCGTTGGCCCGACGCCGTGTTCGGCTCGGCCTCTACAAACGAAGGCATCGATGCACTTCTGGTGCGAATTTCCAACGAGCTCTCGAAGCTGAAGATCGAGGTGGAGTTGTCCATTCCCTTCGACAAGGGAGAGCTCGTGGCTCGCGTTCACGACGAGGGCGAAGTCCTGCACGAGTCCTATACCGAGACGGGGACGCACCTAGTCGCGCGTCTCGGGCACGAGTCGCTCGCTGCGTTTAGCGAGTATCTGGAAGAAGCTCCCGCCTAACCCGAGGACGGCGGACCCGGAGCCGCTCACCCGGAGCCGTGTAGGCGCGTGCGACAAGCACCGTGATCAACATGCCGGCGATCGAAACGGCTCCGAGGAGCATGAAGAGCACCACGAGTTGGACGCGGGCGGCCTCCGTGGGGCTCGCTCCCGCAAGCATCATTCCGACGAAGGCTCCCGGCAGGAAGATGAGCCCGACGTTCTTGGTCGAGTCGATTGTCGGAATCAATGCAGCTGCCGCGGCGCCGGCGCGCATACGGGCGCAAAGCGACGCGGGCGGGCACACCGAGGGCGAGCCTCGACTCGATCTCGAGCGTCTTGTCGGTGATCTCGTCGCGCAGGCGTGCACCGGCGAGTGACACGGCCGTCATCGAGTTGCCGATCAGCATCCCTCCGATGGGGATCAGGTACTGGGGCTCGACGGGAAAGACCCTCGTTCCGAAGAGGATCGACATAGCCACGAAAGCGGCCACACCGATCGTCATGGCCGCGAGCAACTCGAGCGCCCTTGATTCCGGTGAGCCTCCTTCCGGACGTGTGCGCGGCGGCCACGAGCATCACGATCAAGAAGACACCGGCAAGGCCGAGATGATCGAAGACGACGTTGATCACAGCGGTGAGGGCTCCGAGTTGAACGATGGCCCGGACGACGGACACGACGAGCTCGGACTCGAGCCCGAGTCGCTGAACCCGCGACAGGAGAATCGCGAGAGCCACGAGGATGAGAGCGAGGAGGACGTCCGTCATGAGCTCCGCTCCCGCGGCCACGCCCCGGTGACATCTCGTGGCGTCCCGGCTGCTGTTACGCGGCCCTCAACGAGAAGCACCGCGTGGTGCGCCAACCGCGATCGCCTGGTCGAGATTGTGAGTGACGAGGATGACGGTCAGGCCGGTTTCGTTCAGGCTCGTGACCAGCCGCTCGATATGGGCCGCCGCGTCACGGTCCAGGGCCGAGGTCGGTTCGTCCATCAGCAGGATTTCCGGCCGGCGAACCAGGGCGCGAGCGATGCAGACACGCTGCGCCTGCCCCACGGACAAGGCGCTCGAGTCCCGTACCAGAAAGTCTGAGCCGAGTCCTGCAGAAGCCAGTGCCGTCCGCATGTCCTCCTCTGAGACGTTCGGCAATCCATACTCGAGATTGCCGCGCACCCCACCCTCGAACAACGCAGGTGTCTGAAAGATCATCCCAACCCTCCTTCGAAGCTGCGTGGGGTCGAGAGCTTTGATGTCGGTTGAGTCCAGTAGAACTGAACCCCTGCTTGGCTCCTCGAGTCTGTTCAAACACCTGAGCAGGGATGTCTTTCCAGCACCGGAGGGCCCGACGATCGCCGATACATCATGCCTGGCGAACGACGCGGTTATGCCTCTGAGGACTGTGCGGCCGCCGCGCTCCAGTGAGACGTCTTTGAGTTCTAGCGCTGTCGATTCGAGTGGTACCGAAGGCACTCACCGAGCCTACGTGGCCTCGTCCGTCCACGTGCTTGCTCTGGTTGGGTCGTATGCTGCCACGATGCGAGTACTGGTGGTTGGAGCAGGTGGCGTGGGAAGCGCAATGGCAGTCGTGGCACAACGACGGGACTTCGCGGAGCACGTCGTGCTGGCCGACATCAACGAGGATCAGGCCCGAGCGACTGTCGATCGTTTAAACGACGAGCGCTTCGAGGCCGCGAGACTGGACGCATCGGATCCCAGTGCAATCGTGGCTCTGGCTAAAGAGGTCCGTGCCGACACGATAGTCAACGCATGCGACCCTCGCTTCAACCCGCCGATCTTCGACGCCGCCTTCGAGGCTGGATGCACCTATCTCGATATGGCGATGACGCTCTCGGAACCACATCCCGAGAAACCTCATGAAGAAACGGGAGTGGTACTCGGTCAGTATCAGTTCGACGCCGGACAGAGATGGGAGGAGCGGGGCCTTCTGTGCCTCGCGGGAATTGGAGTCGAGCCCGGGCTATCGGATGTCTTCGCGCGCTATGCAGCCGACCATCTCTTCGAGTCGATCGACGAGGTTGGTGTGCGTGACGGCGCCGATTTGACGATCAAGGGTTACGAGTTCGCTCCAACTTTTTCGATCTGGACCACCATCGAGGAGTGCTTGAACCCGCCGGTGATCTACGAGCGTGACCGCGGGTGGTTCACCACTCCGCCGTTCTCAGAACCTGAGACTTTTGTTTTCCCCGAGGGCATCGGGCCCATCGAGTGTGTAAACGTCGAGCACGAAGAGGTCCTTCTTATTCCGCGCTGGGTGGACTGCAACAAAGTGACCTTCAAGTACGGATTGGGAGACGAGTTCATCGGCGTGCTCAAGACCATAAGCATGCTCGGACTCGATTCAACCGAGCCCGTGAACGCTCGCGGTGTCGAGGTCGCTCCGCGCGACGTGGTGGCCGCCACACTTCCGGATCCCGCCAAGCTCGGGGATCGTATGGAGGGGCGGACCTGTGCTGGAACGTGGGTCCATGGGACGGGGATCGATGGGGGGCCACGTGACGTGTACCTCTATCACGTGGTGGACAACGAGGACTGCATGAAGAGATACGGGAGCCAGGCGGTCGTGCTGCAGACTGCACTTAACCCGGTGGTTGCTCTAGAGCTTCTCGAGTCGGGGGTCTGGTCAGGAGCGGGCGTCCTCGGCCCCGAGGCGTTCGATGCAAGCCCCTTCCTCGAGCTGCTGGCGGACTACGGGCATCCTCACGGCATGGAGGAACGCGAGCCCAACTAAGGGCTACAGCTTGCGGAAGACGGCGACGACCTTGCCGAGAATCTCGGTTCCCTGGGGTGCCTGGAACGGCTCCATGTTGATGTTCGCCGGCTCGAGGATGATCTCTGACCCACGGTGGCGGATCGTCTTGACTGTGGCTTCCGGAGCGTCGCCGTACTCGCTCGGGATCATCGCGGCCACGATCTCGCCCGAATGCGCCGTGGGCTGCTGGCGAATGATGACGAAGTCGCCGTCGAAGATGCCGGCCTCGATCATGGACTCTCCATGGACCTCGAGCATGAACACGTTGCCATCTCCGACGAAGTCCGCCGGCATGGGGTAGATCTCGTCGACGTGCTCTTCGGCCATGATCGGCGAGCCGGCCGCGATGCGACCGAGAAGGGGCACGGAGCGGGCAGCCGAGCGCTCGACGGCCAGACCGGTGTCGGCATCGAACAGGACCTCGATCGCACGCGGCTTGGTCGCGTCGATGCGAAGGTAGCCCTTCTTCTGGAGCGCCTGGAGGTGGGAGTGCACGGTGGAGCTCGATGCCAGCCCCATCGCCTCGCCGATCTCGCGTACGGAGGGTGGATAGCCTCGCTCGGCCACTGCCTCGGCGATGTACTGAAGCGTCTGACGCTGTCGATCGGTCAGTCCCTCGACCATGTCTCCTCCTGCCTCTTCGATTTGAGCCGTCCCGGTGGCTGCCGTTTCACTCGCCACCTGCCCGGTCTATTGGTCAGCAGCTCGACTCGGATTTCCCTCTTCACGGCCACTCCCGCCTGGGGCGGGGATGCCGAACGCTTGTTCGCCACAGGATAGAGGCTTTTCGCGCCCACTTCAAGAACATACGTTCGCCTTTTGACCTTGATATCGAACAGGTGTTCGGCTAATGTAGCGAACAGGTGTTCGCCTTCAGCACCCTGATGTCCAGGTGAAGAGCGCGAAGAAACGGGTAATTACGTACTTGTGTTTCAGGCGAGAAGGCGGGGCGGTCGGTCGCAAATGTGTCACGCCCCCGCCCTAGCGTGGCCCAGAGCGATGTCAGACGATTCAGGGAGAGGAGGCCGAGAATGGCGGTTAGAAGAGAAGAGCTCGAGCAGACCCCGGGACGGGTCCTCCGTTTCCCGGCAGAACGGGCCGCAGCCGGCTGAAGCGCCAGCGACTGATCGAGGGACGCAGGCGCCTGGCGATGCTGACGGCGGCCTTCACGGTGGTCGTCGGCGTGGTACTCGGCACCACCACCGGCTCGGCAGCAGTGACATCGAGGCCTGGAGCCCCAAGGACCGTGGTTCTGCAAGCGGGCGACAGCCTGTGGTCGGTGGCGACCGAGTTCGCGCCTGATGGTGCCGACCCTCGGGCCTACGTGCACGCTCTCGAAGAGCTCAATGAACTCGATGGTGCGGCTCGAGCAGGGATGCAGCTCACCCTTCCGCGCTGACCCCCTTTCGCTCACCACTCGGCTGTAGTCTCGGACCACCGCACAGCTATGAGGAGGAGCGATGGGAGCAGGAGAGTTTTCGGCCGCCCGACCCCCAATGCCGGTGAACGAGCCGGTCCGCGACTATGCCCCCGGCTCGCCCGAGAGGGAGCGGCTGCTCGCGACGCTCAAGGCGATGGAGAGTGAGCGGCACGAGGCTCCTCTGGTAATCGGTGGGCGCGAGGTTCGGACGGGTGACCTCTACCAACAGGTCCTCCCGCATCGGAAGTCGCACGTACTAGCCGACGTGCACCAGGTTCGGCCGGAAGACGTCGACGCCGCGATCGCCGCGGCCAAGGACGCTCAAGCAGAGTGGGCCAGCACTCCCTGGCAGGACCGCGCCGCGGTCTTCTCCCGGGCCGCCGACCTGCTCGCGGGACCCTGGCGAGACCGCATCAACGCAGCCACCATGCTCGGGCAATCGAAGACCGTCCACCAGGCCGAAATCGATGCCGCCTGCGAGCTCGTCGACTTCTGGCGCTTCAACGTGGCCTACATGCACCAGATCTACTCCGACCAGCCCATGTCGTCGGCCGGGATGTGGAACCGGATGGACTACCGTCCCCTCGAGGGGTTCGTTCTCGCCATCAGTCCCTTCAACTTCACCTCGATCGCGGGCAACCTCACTGGCAGCTGCGCCCTGATGGGCAACGTAGTCGTCTGGAAGCCGGCTCTAACTGCGACCTACTCGGGACAGCTCCTCTTGGAGCTTCTAACCGAGGCCGGGCTCCCGCCGGGGGTCATCAACCTCCTTCACGGAGACGGGGCCGTCGTCGGTGACACGGTCTTCAAGCACCCGGACTTCGGCGGGCTCCACTTCACGGGTTCAACCGCTGTTTTCAAGCATCTGTGGGGCGAGATCTCGGCGAACCTCGACAGTTTCCGCAACTACCCACGCGTGGTGGGGGAGACGGGCGGCAAGGACTTCATAGTTGCCCACCCCTCCGCCGACGAGCGGCAGCTGGCCACCGCGGTGATTCGCGGCGGCTTCGAGTACCAGGGCCAGAAGTGCTCGGCGGCCTCGCGCGTGTACGTGCCATCGAGCATGTGGGACGAGGTATCCGAGCAGCTCGTCGCCGAGATCAAGACCATACGGATGGGCGACGTCTCCGACCTCACGAACTTCATGGGCGCGGTCATCGACGCCAGGGCGATCGCCAAACACAGGAGCGCGATCGATTACGCGAAGCGCTCGTCGAATGCTGACATCATCGTGGGCGGCGGGATCGACGATTCCGAAGGCTTCTTCGTCGAGCCGACGATCATCCGCACGACGGATCCGCAGTCGCGGCTTCTGAGCGAGGAGTTCTTCGGACCGATCGTCACGGTCTACGTCTACGAGGACTCAAAGTTCACCGAGGTGCTTGAGCTCGTCGACTCGACGAGTCCCTACGCCCTGACCGGGGCGATCTTCTCCAACGACCGGGCCGCCGTGTCGCAGGCCCGCGATGCCCTTCGCTACTCCGCCGGCAACTTCTACGTCAACGACAAGCCCACCGGCGCGGTCGTCGGGCAGCAACCCTTTGGAGGGGCCAGGGGCTCGGGCACCGACGACAAGGCGGGCTCGATGTGGAACCTGATTCGCTGGGTGGCGCCGAGGACCATCAAGGAGACCTTCGATCCGCCAACCGACTATCGCTACCCCTTCATGGAGGAGGCCTAGGGAGGGCCCCGAAGGCCCCCGAATCCAGGAAGGGGCGCTGCTGTGTTCCCCGGCCCCCACCTGGGAGGTTGTGACTCCGTTCACGATCGCTTGCAAATTGAAGCGATTTTCTGTGCGCTTACTCTTGACTCTCGCCCCCGACATGGGCGTAATTACAGTTCCGTAGTTCCACCAGATGTTGTGTTGTAGACTTTCAAGTGCCCTACATCTGGTGGTCCCTGGTGCTTTTGAGGGGAACAGCTGCGGGGTCGAGGAAGGTTGAACCAGAGGCCGGAGGAACCCGGTCGAGAAGGGGGTTTTAGGCGTGTCGCAGGCGACCAAATCGCAGCTCGGAACCGAGTCCGAGCTCAGGATCAAGCGGTACTTCACCACCGAGGGAATCCACCCTTACGACGAGGTGGAGTGGGACACGCGCGACGCGCTGATCCAAAACTATCGAACCGGCGAGGTCGCCTTCGAGCAGCGCGACGTCGAGATTCCCCGAGCGTGGTCGCAAAACGCCACGAACATCGTGGCTCAAAAGTACTTCCGTGGCTCTCCCGGAACTCCAGAGCGCGAGCGCTCGGTCAAGCAGATGATCGATCGAGTCGTCGACCGCTACCACGAGGAAGGGATCGCCCGCGGCTACTTCGCCGATGGCGACGAGGCTCAGGTCTTCGCCGATGAGCTCCGCCACCTCCTGGTGACTCAGAAGGCCGCGTTCAACTCCCCGGTGTGGTTCAACGTCGGCTGGCGTCCGAAGGGCGAGGAGCAGTGCTCGGCGTGTTTCATCCTCTCGGTCGATGACGAGATGAGCTCGATCCTCAACTGGTATGTCGAGGAGGGACTCATCTTCAAGCACGGCTCCGGATCGGGGCTGAATCTCTCCAAGATCCGGTCGTCGCGCGAGCTGCTTCACTCGGGCGGCACCGCATCAGGACCGGTCAGCTTCATGCGAGGCGCAGACGCTTCGGCCGGCACCATCAAGTCGGGAGGCGCGACTCGTCGTGCGGCCAAGATGGTCGTGCTCAACGTCGACCATCCCGACATCAAGGACTTCATCTGGTGTAAGGCGCATGAGGAGGCCAAGGCACGCGCATTGCGTGAAGCGGGCTTCGACATGGACCTCGACGGCAAGGACAGTCACTCGATCCAATACCAGAACGCAAACAACTCCGTGCGGGTCACCGATGAGTTCATGAACTCGGTTATCGAAGACAAGCAGTGGAATCTCGTCGGCGTTACGACTGGCGAGACGGTCGAGTCGCTGCCGGCACGTGAGCTGTTCCGTGAGATCGCCTTGGCCGCATGGGAGTGCGCCGACCCCGGCGTCCAGTACGACACGACCATCAACGACTGGCACACCTGCAGCAACACCTCGCGCATCAACGCCAGCAACCCCTGCTCCGAGTACATGCACGTCGACAACTCGAGCTGCAACCTGGCCTCGCTCAACCTCATGAAGTTCCTCGATGACGAAGACAAGTTCGACGTCGAGGGCTACAAGCACGGCGTCGAGGTCATGTTCCTGGCTCAGGAGATCTCGGTTGGCTTCGCCAGCTACCCGACGGAGAAGATCGCCGAGAACTCGAGGGCCTTCCGCCAGCTCGGCCAGGGCTACGCAAACCTCGGTGCGATGCTGATGGCGCAGGGCCTCCCTTATGACTCCGACGAGGGTCGTGCGTGGGCCGCCGCGATCACGTCCATCATGACCGGTCACTGCTACGAGACGTCCGCCAAGATCGCCACCCGAGTGGGTGCGTTCGAGGCCTACGCCGACAACCGCGAGCCGATGCTGAGGGTTATCAACAAGCACCGCGATGCGTCATACGAGATTCCCGACGGGCTCGTGCCCCAGTCGATCGTGGACGCCGCACGAACCAGTTGGGACAACGCGCTGGCGCTGGGCGAGAAGCACGGCTACCGAAACGCTCAGGCGACGGTGCTCGCTCCTACAGGAACCATCGGACTGCTGATGGACTGCGACACGACCGGCATCGAGCCGGACCTCGCGCTGAAGAAGATGAAGAAGCTCGTGGGCGGCGGAACGATGTCGATCGTCAACCAGACGGTGCCGCGTGGTCTTCGCAAGCTCGGCTACTCCGATGATCAGGTCGCGGCGATCGTTGCTTACATCGACGAGAACGGTCACGTGGTCGGGGCTCCGAACTTCCGTGAGGATCACCTGCCCGTCTTCGACACGGCGATGGGCGAGCGGTCGATCAGCTACATGGGCCACATCCGGATGATGGGGGCAGCTCAGCCTTTCCTCTCCGGTGCGATCTCCAAGACCGTGAACCTTCCCGAGGACGTCACGGTCGAGGATGTCGAGCAGGCATACATCGAGGGCTGGCGATCGGGGCTCAAGGCGCTCGCGATCTACAGGGACAACTGCAAGGTCGCTCAGCCTCTGTCCGGCTCCAAGAAGGAAAAGGAAAAGGTTGCAGAGGTCGCCGGTGTCACCGCGCTGCCCGAGCCGATTCGACGCCGGCTTCCCAAGAAGCGCGCCTCTCGCACCATCAAGTTCCGCGTCGCCGACACGGAGGGCTACATCACGACGGGTGAGTTCCCCGACGGGTCCATGGGTGAACTGTTCCTCAAGGTCGCCAAGCAGGGATCGACGCTCGCGGGAATCATGGACGCCTTTGCGATCTCGATCTCGATGGGTCTGCAGTACGGCGTGCCGCTGTCAGCCTACGTCAAGCAGTTCGTCAATACCCGCTTCGAGCCATCGGGCATGACCGACGACTCCGACTTCCGGATCGCCACGTCGATCCTCGACTACGTCTTCAGGGTGCTTGCAGTCGAGTACCTGAACGACACGGAGCGCCACGCGCTGGGCATCCGTACCTCGGGTGAACGCCAGAGCGAGATCGAGACGAAGCTCGACCCGAACGCAACGGGAGACAAGGCGAACGGCAATGGCAACGGGAACGGCAACGGCCATGCGACGAAGGCCGAGGAGAGCCAGGGCGTGATCGTGCTCGGAAACGTGGCCTCGGCAAGCGTGGGCTCGCATCCGTTCTGCGGCACCTGCGGGGTGCAGATGCAGCCTGCAGGCTCGTGCTTCGCCTGCCCGTCCTGTGGCTCGACGAGCGGCTGTAGCTAGGAACCGGCGATCTCCTCGTAACGACGGGAACGAGGGACGCTTTATGAACAAACAGAAGAGCTGTAGCGAGTGCGGAGCCGAGCTCAAGGCCGGCTCTGCACTCTGCGCGCTCTGCGGCACGCCGTCGCAACGCGACAAGACCTGGGGCGACCACAAGCCGAAGCCAGAGCCACAGCCGAGCGATGTCGACGACTACCAGAAGGACCTGCGGGCGCTCAGAGCAAAGCTAAAGTCCCTGCGCGACGACGCCGAAGCGATTTGACCTAGGTGGAGAAGAGGTCCTAGAACCAAGCCATGCGCTGCCCCTATTGCGAATCGGAAGAGGACAAGGTCGTCGACTCGCGGCTCGCTGAGGAGGGACGCGCGATCCGGCGCCGGCGAGAGTGCATCGGCTGCGGGCGTCGCTACACCACCTTTGAGCGCGCGGAGGAGGTCCCGCTCCTGATCTCGAAGCGGAGCGGTGGCGAGGAGCCGTTTGACCGCAGCAAGGTCATCGAGGGTGTGCGACGAGCCTGCAAGAACAGGCCCGTGAGCGAGGCCGACATACTCACGATCGCCGACGACGTTGAGGAAGCGATGAGGTCCGACGTTCGACGTCCGGTCCCATCCGCCGAGATCGGCCGCGAGGTGCTCGAGCGATTGCGGCTCCTCGACGAAGTCGCGTATCTGCGCTTTGCCTCGGTCTACAAGGACTTTCAGGAGCTCGACGATTTCGAGAGAGAATTGGGGCTTCTCCTCAAGAAATCCCCACCAAAAGCTGGTGATGACGAAGTTCAGGAGGGCGACACTCCGTGAGACTCGAGATCAAACGCATCGATCCGGTCCTCCCTCTGCCCTCGTACGCGCGCGACGGTGACGCGGGCCTCGACCTGTCCTCAGCCGAGGACGTGGTGATCAAGCCGGGGGAGCGCGTTGTCGTTCCGACGGGGTTTGCGATCGCCATTCCCGAGGGACACGCGGGCTTCGTGCACGCTCGTTCGGGTCGTGCCTTCAAGGAAGGTCTCGCCCTTCCGAACGCACCCGGCCTCATCGACGCGGGCTACCGCGGTGAGCTCAAAGTCCTCCTTGTCAATCTCGATCCCGCCGAGCCGATCTACATCGAGCGCGGCGAGAAGATCGCCCAACTCGTCGTCCAGCCGAGTGGAGCGGGCTGACCTCGAAGAGGTCACCGAGCTTCAGCCCTCGAATAGGGGCGACGGTGGATTTGGCAGCACCGGCCGCTAGGCGAGCACACGTTCGTGGCGTTTCCGGAGCACCCGGTTGAGGCAGCAACCTCATGAGGTGATTCGCCTGGTGGAAAAGCTGAGAGCATGTCCCGATGCGAAAGGTGCTGATCTTCCTTGTCGTTGCGGTTCTCGTTCTTGTGATCGGGGCGGACTTCTTCGTCAAGACGCTCGCGGAGCGAGCGGTAGCCACCGAGCTCACGTCCGAGCTCGAGCTGGAGGAGACTCCCGACGTCTCGATCGACTCCTTCCCCTTTCTTGTGGCGTTCTTCAGAGGCCGAGCTCGATCGCATGACGATCACCGGCGAGGACGTCGCCGCGGGCCGGTTGAATCTTGCTGAAGTCGTGCTGACCCTCGACGACACAACCTTCGATACGGGCGACGTGATCTCGGGTGACGTCGATCAAATCACTATCGGAGGAGGCGACGGTGAGAGTCTTCTGGAGGAGGCGGATCTCAACCAGGCACTGAGGGACGAAGGTATTCCGGCTCGTGCGCGTTTGTCCCCGGGCACAGTCGCACTCGAGACCGATGCTGGTTCGGTCGAGGGCCAACTCGACGTCGGCGAGAACGGCCTGACAGTGACCGGACCAGGCGGGATCTCGGTCACCTTTCAGCTTCCTTCACTCGGGGGCCGGGTGACCTTCGAGGATCTCCAGATCACCGACGGCGAGGCGAGACTCTTCATGGACGTCGCCCCCGGGCCGCTGCGGAGGCCAGAGAAATAAAGCGATGTGACGGCGATTTTCGGCAGTTGGAGTGGCGCCGGAGAAGTCGCACAGGGGTCAGCGAGCCTTTACAATGACGACGAGTATTGCGGGCGTGGCTCAGTGGTAGAGCATCACCTTGCCAAGGTGAGGGTCGCCAGTTCGAATCTGGTCGCCCG
>CAVQLH010000005.1:0-111368 GCA_963713315.1 uncultured Actinomycetes bacterium
GGCTAGACGGCGGGTTCCTGGTCGAGTTGGGCGGCGTCGAAGGGACCCTCGACGGGCGGCTGATTCGGGTCGATGGCCGGCATCTGAACCGAGGAGTGCTTCTCGCCCTGGAGCTGGGCCCGGCCGCGCTCGACCGTGGCGACGGTCTTGTTGAGCAGAATCTCGAATCCCGCCAGTTTCTGATCGATGTAGTCCTCTGCCTCCAGGCGCAATTTGGCCACGCGCTCCTTGGCGTCGTCTGTGATTCGCTCGGCCTCGCGTTCGGCGGCGTGGACGATCTCGGTCCGAGACAACAGTCTGTCGCGCTGTTCGCGCGCCTCGGCGATGATCCTCTCGGCTTCCTTGCGCGCTCTTCCGAGAAGCTCGTCACGGTCGCGGCTCATCCACCGCGCCTGTCGAATCTCGTCCGGCACTTCTTGCTTTAGCTGTGCAAGAAGCTCCAGGAACTCTTCGCGATTTATTACAGCACTCGAAGAGAGCGGCACCGCCTTCGCTTCTTCGACGAGGACTTGCAACTCCTCGACGCGTTCTATGAGATCCATGTCCTTCGGCTCCCTTTCTGATTCCTGGCTCTGCCACGAAAGAGCTTGGGTGCGATCTTGCACCGGCGCTCCACGATTCGCGAATTCATCAAATTGTGCCACGATTTCCCTACTTCCAACCCTCTTTGGGCGCGTCTGGACGGTGCGATTTGGGATCTTTGAGGACAGCTTGACCCGGTATTGGCGTCCTCAGGAGGAGGCGAACCGCTCCTTCAGGGCCTTCGCAACATTTGCCGGGACCAGCCCGTCCACGGCACCACCATATTTGGTGACCTGCTTTACGAGACTCGAGGAGAGAAAGGACCACTCCGGCTGCGATGGCAGAAAAAGCGTATCGAGCCCATGCGTGAGCGCCGCGTTCATCTGCGCCATCTGCAACTCGTACTCGTAGTCCGATACAGCACGGAGACCCTTGATGATTATCGAGACCTTGCGGTCGTTCGCAAAGTCGACGAGTAGTCCGTCGAACGAGTCGACCGAGGCATTGTCGACGTGCGTCAGGGCCTCGGCCAGGAGCGTCTTTCTAACGTCGAGGGGGAACAATGGCTCCTTCGACGGATTGGCAATGACCGCAGCGATCACCTGGTCGAAGTGCCGTGCAGCTCGTTCAATGACGTCGATATGTCCGTTGGTTGGAGGATCGAACGACCCGGGGCACAGGGCTACACGCACTGCTACTCCTCGTCTTCGTGGGTGTACACGAGGACTGTCGATTGTCCGAACGTGCGCTCCCATATGACCTGCAGCCCCAGGGCGGCCAGCTTGAAGTCCTTGGACATGCGATGCACGACAATCCGCCCGTCGTCGGAGAGCCACCCACCCATCACGAGGGCCTCGAGATCACGGCGCACCGCCTCCACGGACAGGGCGTAGGGCGGGTCGACGAAGATGAGATCGTGGCGTTGGGTAGCGGGACGTCCGAGCATGGACTGGACCTCCATCCACTGGACGTCAGAGCGGTCCTCGAAGCCGCAAGCCTCGATGTTCTGCTCGATCTTGAGTATCGCCTCGCGGGCGTTTTCGACGAATGTGGCTGAAGTCGACCCCTCGTGACAGCGCCTCGAGACCAAGCGACCCGGATCCCGCGTATAGATCGAGCACAACACTGTCCTCGAGGTCCCCAAGAGAGGAGAACAGGGCCTCCTTGATCCGATCGGTCATCGGCCTTGTCCCCTGGATTGGAGCTCTCAGCCGATGGCCTTTTGCCTTTCCCGCGATGACACGCATAGCTCCAAACTACCGAATCGAGCAACCCATTTGTTACCGGAGGCGGTTATTAGCCTGACTGAACCACGTCTAGCGCCTGCTCGGGGAAGCGGTCCTTGACCTCTCGCTGGAGAGCGATGTTCTCGTATGCCCTGAGCTCTGGGTCTTCGTCGATGACCTCCTCGGCCATCTTGCGCGCCGCGATAACGACGTTTTTGTGTTGAAGGACACGAGCGAGCCGAAGCTGTGGCATGCCGGATTGACGTGCCCCAAAGAGTTGCCCCTCGCCCCTCTGCCGTAGGTCGACCATCGAGAGTTTGAACCCGTCGCTGGTGGACTCGACGGCCTGCAGTCGCTCGTCTGCGAGTGCGATCGCCGCGTCCTCCGACGCAAGCGACAGATCGATATCCGTGGCAAGAATGCAGAAGGACTCGTGCTCGCCGCGGCCGATTCTTCCTCTCAACTGGTGGAGCTGTGCGAGCCCGAAGCGCTCTGCATCCTCGATCAGCATCACAGTCGCGTTGGGTACGTCCACACCAACTTCGATGACCGTCGTGGCGACGAGGACCTGTGTGGTGTTATCGCGAAAGGCAACCATTGCGGCCTCTTTGTCGAGGCTCTTCATGTCACCGTGCACGAGACCGACCTTGAGGTCCGGGAACACATCCTCCGCCAACCTCTTTGCCTCGGCCTTTGCGCTCCTGAGCTCGACTTTGTTGGATTCGTCTCGCAGCGCATAGACCACGAACGCCTGACGTCCCTCCGCCACCTCGCTCCTGATCAGTTCGTAGGCGCGTTCGCGATCGTCCTCGCCATGCGCGATGCGCGTCGTGATTGGCTGGCGGCCGACGGGAAGCTCGTCGAGAACGGAGAGATCGAGGTCGCCGTAAATCGACACGGCCAGGGTCCGAGGAATGGGAGTTGCGGTCATGACGAGGATGTCGGGTTCACCCACCGTCCCCTTTTCCCGCAGACTCTTTCGCTGATGGACGCCGAATCGATGCTGCTCGTCTACCACCGCTAGTCCCAGACGGGCGAAGTCGACGGCGTCCTGAATCAGGGCGTGTGTACCGATGAGCAAGTCGACCTCTCCAGAAACCACGCCCTGGAGGGTCTCGCTGCGCTGTGAAGCGGGCGTCGAACCGGTCAGCAGCCGCACCACCGGTCGTCTACTCACGCTCGCAAAGAGATTGCGTGCCTCCTCCGCGCCGAACGCCCGGTCGAGCAGGTCGTTCACGGTGAGCAGATGTTGCTCGGCGAGAACCTCGGTGGGGGCCATGAACGCGGCTTGGTGCCCCCCGTCGATCGCGGACAGGCACGCGTTCAACGCGACCACCGTCTTCCCCGACCCGACCTCACCTTCGAGGAGCCGGTGCATCGGATAAGACTTGTTCATGTCGCCTGCAACCTCGTCGCAGGCCTTGCGTTGGGCGTTCGTCAGCGTGAAGGGAAGTTGGGACAGGAACACCTCCGAGAACGAGTCCTGCGTTGGCGTGGCGTGACTGATTCCCTGAACCGTTCGTTCGAGCTTTCGCTTGCGGTAGACGAGCCCGAGTTGAAGTGTGAAGACCTCGTCGAACACCAGCCTGTCTTCCGCCGACTGCACATCGCTCATGTCATCGGGAAAGTGGTACAGCCTCAGGGCATCGCCTCTCCCCATCAAGCGCAGGCTGCGACGGCGCTCCTCTGGGAGCGGGTCCAAGATGTCGCCCGTCCGGTTCAGGGTGTCCCAGATCAATCGCCTTATCTCGTCGCTCGAGAGGTCCGCGGTCGCAGGATAGATGGGGATGATGCGACCGACGTTGAACGGCTCTCGGCCGGTGCGAACGAGCTCGAACCGAGGCATTGTCATCTGCAAAGTGCCGCGGAACGAATCCAGCTTGCCGTAGAAGAACGCCTCGGCCCCCGGTTTGAGCGCGCGTGCAACCCACTCGAGGTTGAACCAGGTGACCGCGATGGAACCTGTCTCGTCGCGGATCCGTCCCTTGATGAGCTTCTTGCCGGTCTTCGTTCGGATGGGCCGTCCCGATCTTCTCGACCTTGGCCAGCACCTGGCTCTCTTTGCCGCGTTCCTCAGGGGACATCGCAGCGAGCTCACGAATGGTTCGCAGCTCTGTCCGGTCGACGTGGCGGCGCGGGTAGTGCTGGAGGAGATCCTGAACGGTCTCGATCTTGAGCTTCTCGAGCCCCCTCGCCTTCTTGCCGGTGGCCTCCAACTCCGTCTGGCGGCGCCTCGAGGCGAAGAGCTCTAGCCCCTTCGGGGGGGCCTGGACGACATCTGCCATCGCCTCAGAATAGGAGTGGTCTGGGACTCACGCTTGCATTTGGTAGCCTTCTCCAGCCGGCGATCGCTACGGCTCCGCCGAGGGCGGAATTGGAATTCATGGACGATCGCGCCGAGTTACGTAAGGAATAGACATGTCTTCAGTATGTGACGTTTGTGGAAAGACCCCCGGCTTCGGGAACAACATCTCGCACTCTCACCGGCGCACTCGGCGCCGCTGGAACCCGAACATCCAGAAGGTCAGGGTCGTTGTGAACGGTTCCCCGCGCAGGATGGCCGTGTGCACGAAGTGCCTCAAGGCCAACAAGGTGACCAAGGCCGGCTGAGCCGGCCCTCCTGGTTCTCCACCCTCGTTAGCAGGCCCTCAACAGGGGTAACGTGCGCCAATGCGTGCGCTTGAGAACGAGGGACCATGGGTGCGTTCCAGAACCTAACCGCACAGGCGAAACTGCGCCTCGAAAGTGCGCGCGCTCGTCATGGCTGGATCGACATCGTGCTCACCACCTTCAAGAACTACTCCGAGGGTGACGGCGGTTACTACGCAGCGGGGCTCACGTACTACCTCTTCTTCTCGGTCTTTCCTCTGGTGCTGTTTGGTGTTTCGGCGCTCGGCTTCGTGGTCTTCATCAGCGACTCGCTCAAGGAGGACATAGTCGAGGCCAGCGCCGATGCCTTCCCTCTCGTGAGCCAGGTGCTGGAGCCGGACACCCTCCAATCAGTGGCCAACGCACGTTTCTCGCTGGCCGCAGCGGGTCTTCTGCTGGTCCTCTACTCGGGCACCGGTGGGATCGTTGCGCTGGAGCATGCTCTCAACCGCTTTCGCGGCCTCGACCAAGAGGGCTCGTTCCTGCAGAAACGACTCAGAGCACTCAGGTTCCTCGCCACCGTCGGCCTCATCCCACTCTTCTCCGTGGCCTTGGGCGCCGTGGCTCAACTCGTTCACTCGCCGATGGTCGGCGTCGTCGCTACCGTCGGCGGAGCCGCTACGAGCGTGCTGCTGTTTGCGACCGCCTTCAAGTTCCTACCCAGCGTGAATCCGCCCTGGCGTGAGGTCCTGCCCGGTGCCGTCATCGCAGGAGCTATCTTTGAGGTGCTGAAGATCGTCGGTCCTTACTACCTGGACTCGGGTAGGGGTAACCGGAATGCGACTTTCGGCACGTTTGCAGCAACAGCGGGTCTGCTGATTTCCGCTTATCTGCTCAGCCAGGTAACCCTCCTGGCGGCTCAACTGAATGCAGTGCTTGCGGAGAGGCGGCGGTCTCGTGATTTCTCGCTTGCAGACAAGGACAAGGAGGCAACTTGAGCAACCGACCAACGAACGACGATCTGTATAGGGGCGCCAACGGCAAGAAGTCCGTGGGACAGCTCGTGAAGGAGATCTCCGAGGACTTCTCGACGCTCATCCGCAAGGAGATCGATCTCGCAAAGCAGGAACTGGGCTCCTCGGTCGCGGCCAAGGCAACAGGGATTGCGAGCATCGCCATCGCGGCGACCTTCGGATTCTTCGCTCTCATCTTCTTGCTTCTCGCGTTGAGAGACGGTCTGAGCACGTTTCTCTGGACCTGGGTCGCGGATCTGGTGACGGCATTGATCCTGATCCTGATCGGAGCGGCAACAGTGTTCTTCGCCCGAAAGAAGCTTGCGACGCCCATCAAGGCCGACCTCACAAAACAAACAGTCAAGGAGGACATCGAATGGGCCAAGACCCTCGGAAAACGGTAGAGGACATCGAGAGAACCCGCGAGGAGATGGCCGTGAAGGTCGATCAGTTGATCGACGAGGCCAAGGTCGAGGCGGCGGAGGTGGGTAAGAAGGTCGCCGTGGGTGTTGCTGCCCTCATCGGACTCCTGGTGCTCGGAATGATCGCCAAGCGACGAGTCGGAGGCTAGCTCGAGCCAGGCGACTTCCATCCGGGATTTACGGGGCCGTAGCCCTTCCCAATCCGAAGACCGTGTCTGATTGCTCCCGAGACGAAGTCTTTGGCGACCCGAATAGCCGTCGGAGTGTCGTCTCCATGCGCGAGCCGAGCTGCAATTGCGGCGGAGAGGGCACAACCGGTGCCGTGCGTGTCCTCGGTGTCGAAGCGCGGCCCCGAGAACTCGGTGAAGACACTGCCGTCAAAGAGCACGTCGATCGCGTTGTCACCGGGTAGGTGACCACCCTTAATCAGGACGTAGCGGGGGCCCAGACCGTGCAACGCCTTGGCCGCCTCACGCATGTCGTTGAGCGAGCGCGATCTCGCCCCCGCCCACCAGGCCCTGCGCCTCATAAAGGTTCGGAGTCACGACCTGTGCGAGCGGAAGCAGTCGTTCGGTTAGCGCTGACACCGCCTCGGGAGCGAGCAGGTGGTCCCTGTGCTTCGACACGAACACGGGATCTACGACGAGGCGCTCTATTCCGTGGACCTCGACGGCCTTGGCCACGGCATCGACGATCCCCGCGGACGAAAGCATTCCGGTCTTGGCGGCGTCGACGCCGATGTCAGAGACCACCGCATCGATCTGAGCGATCACAAACTCTGGGGGAACCTCGTGAATTGCCGTCACGGCAACCGTGTTCTGAGCTGTGAGGGCGGTAAGAGCGCTCATGCCGTGGCACCCGAGCGCGAAGAAGGTCTTCAAATCCGCCTGAATTCCGGCTCCCCCGCCCGAGTCGGAGCCGGCAATTGTGAGTGCTCGAGGCAGACCGCTCACCGGTTTTGTAGGTGTTCCCATCCCTCTCTTCTCCAGTCGTCGAGATCTCGAGTGCCGATGCGCGCCGGCCCGTCGGTGACGACGCCTATCCGGGTCAGTCTGGTGCCAAGCTCGTCGAGACGAGCGCTCACCTCGTTCAAGTCTGAATCATCCAGGGACATGAGCAACTCGAAGTCCTCTCCCCCGGTCACTGCGAGCGACATGGGGTCCGTTTGCGTCCGCCGTCCATGCAGCCACTCGAGTGATTCATGCAGGGGCACGGCATCGAGGTCGATCTCGCAACCCACGTTGCTCGCCTTCGTCAAGTGTCCCAAGTCGACGGCGAGCCCATCCGAGAGATCGATCATCGCGTGTGCGTAACCGGCCACAATCTGACCCTCGGCGACGCGCGGGCGTGGTCGCTGCGATGCGGTCACGAGCATTTGGCGGTCCTTGGAATCAGAAGCGTCCATCCCCTCCTCCAGCACCAGCAGTCCCCCGGCCGCTCCGCCGAGAGAGCCTGTGACGCACAAGGAATCCCCAACTCGAGCTCCGTTTCGCAATACGGGACTCCCGGTGGCGATGCCGAGCATGGCGACCGAGGCGCTTATGTCCCGCCCGGCGCTGAAGTCTCCTCCCACTAAACCCAGACCGAGGTCCTTGCTCAACGTCGACATCCCCTCGGCCAATGCGTCGACGAAAGAAACCTCCGTGTCGGGACGCAGCGCGACGCTCGCGACCGCACGCCACGGGCGGCCGCCCATCGCTGCGATGTCGGAGGCGTTCGCGGCGATGAGCTTCCAGCCAACGTCGAATCCGCTCGAGTAGGACAACCGGAAATCAACATCTTCGACCATCAGGTCGGTTGTGAATAGAAGTTCGCCATCTGGTGACGGAAAAGCCGCAGTGTCATCCCCGCTCCAGACCTCTCCTGCAACGGGTGGTCCGTAGCGAGGAGTGATTCGCTCGATCAGCCCGCGCTCCCCAAGCTCCCCTACCGTTACCTGGGCGCGGTCGTCGTCCACCTTCGAGGTCAGTCGGCCGAGGGCCCGGCCTCGGCGACGGACGGAGGCACCGAGCTCCGGTACTGCTCGAAGTTCTTCTCGAACATGCGGGCAAGCTCGCGTGCCTGCGCGTCGTACTTGTCAGGGTCGGGCCAGGTACCGCGCGGGTCCAACACCTCGTCGGGAACCCCTGGGCAGCTGATAGGAACCTCGACGTTGAAGATGGGATGCCTTCTCGTTTCGACATCGTCGAGCGCGCCCGACGTCATTGCATTCACCATCGCCCTCGTATGAGTCAGATCGATGCGCTGGCCAACTCCGTAGGGACCGCCCGTCCAGCCGGTGTTGACCAGAAATACAGACGTTCCGTGCTTCTTGATTCGATCGCCGAGCATCTGTGCGTACACGCCGGGATTCAAAGGGAGGAAAGGTGCGCCGAAGCAAGTTGAGAAGCTCGGCTCGGGTTCGTCGCCAAGTCCCGCTTCGGTTCCCGCCAGCTTGGAGGTGAACCCGGATAGGAAGTGGTACATCGTTCCATCCAGAGACAGCCGGGAGATCGGCGGCAGGACTCCGAACGCGTCGGCCGTCAAGAAGACGACGGTTTTGGCATGCCCCGCACGTCCCTCTGGGACGAAATTCGAGATGAAATCGAGGGGGTAGGCGACGCGTGTGTTCTCGGTCAGCGAAGCGTCATCGAAATCCGGCTCCCTGGTGACTGGATCGATCACGACGTTCTCGATGACTGAACCGAAACGAATGGCATCGTAGATCTCGGGTTCCTTCTCCCTCGAGAGGTTGATGCACTTCGCGTAGCACCCGCCTTCGAAGTTGAAGATCCCGTTGTCGGACCAGCCGTGCTCGTCGTCTCCGATCAGGCGTCGTGAAGGATCGGCCGACAGGGTGGTCTTGCCCGTGCCTGACAGCCCGAAGAAAAGAGCAACCTCGTCGTCGTCGCCCAGGTTGGCCGAGCAGTGCATGCCCAACGCTCCCTCTTCCGGGAAGAGATAGTTGCCCGACGTAAAGATGGACTTCTTGATTTCGCCCGCGTACCCGGACCCCACGATCAGGACGAGTTCGCGTTCGAGGTCGACTCCAACAAAGGTGTCGGAGCGGGTTCCATCACGTTCTGGAACTGACACGAACGACGGTGACGAGAGACTCAGGAACTCGGGTTCGAAGTCCTCGAGCTCTTCCCGCGAGGGGCGTCGGAAGAGTTGCTGGGCAAACAACGCGTGCCAGGCGAGCTCGGCAACGACCCTCAGCTTGATCCTGTACTGGGGATCGGCACCGATGTATCCATCGATTACGAAGAGCTCCTGCCCCCGAGGTGCTCGCGCACCCGGTCGTAGAGCGCGTCGAATTTCTCTCGCTCGAAGGGCTGGTTCCTGGGGCCCCAGTCGATCTTCTCGGCGGACGGGCTCTGGCGAACAAAGAAGCGATCCTTTGGAGAGCGGCCTGAGTACTTGCCGGTTTCGGCTACCAGGGCGCCGGTGTTGGAGAGTTTCGCCTCTCCGCGCCTGATCGCATGTTCGATCAATTCGACCGGGCTCGGGTTTAGGTGGACTTCTCCTGGGTTCTTTATCCCCGCAACATCAAGCGACATCTGTGTCTGCTCCCTCTGCACCTCTGGATTACCGCTGCTTCGCACGAAGCCTACCCTTTTGTCCCTCAGGGACCCACGTCACGTTTCAGCCACCACGCACAAGCCATCTGGACTAGACTCCCTGCACTTCTCGGACACGCCCAGCACCGCCAAAGGAGGGCTTTGGAGTGGCAGAGGTTCAGGCTTACGTTCTGATTCAGACCGAAGTGGGCAAGGCAGCGCAGGTGGCGAAGGAGGTCCGCGAGATCGACGGCGTCAACGCGGCGGAGGATGTAACCGGCCCCTATGACGTCATTGTGCGAGCCAGCGCGGACAACGTCGACGACCTAGGAAAGCTGGTCGTTGCCAAGATTCAGGCCATCGAAGGGATCACGCGCACCCTTACGTGCCCCGTAGTGCACCTCTAGCTCTTCCAATCCTCGGTTTCATGGGCCCGGCCTCCCTCGCACGCGTCGTTTTCCGGGCCTCGTTAGGGGGTACGCGCGAATGGACAGCAGATTCACACGACTATCGAGGGAGCGGACATGGATCACCACCGCGAACACCCGGCTAAGGACGTCCAGCCGGAGGACGGCTTCGAAGAAGGCCAGCGCGTTACGCCCAGGGACGACGAGGAAGAGGCCGAGCCTCGCTTCAGTCGTGGACAAGAGAAGGTCGGCCCGACGCCCGAGAAGTTCAAGCACGATGACTTCGCACGCGGACAGGATTCCGACCTGCCGACTCTCGAGAAGGAAAAAGAAGGCCGCTTCAGCGAGGGCCAGGAAAAGCTTCCTCACAAGGACGTTTAGGCACCCCGCTTTCCGCACTTAACGGGCTTATGGGGACAGCGCCGTTGACCCCCTCATCGCGTAGGTAGAAGCTTGATCTTGATGGGAGCTGGCCAAGCTCGAAGAGCCGATCTCTATGGAGGGTCGATGGAAGATCACAAGGACGACCACACCGGCCACGGTTTTGCCAAGGGCCAAGAAAAGCTTCCCGACACGCACGAGAAAGAGCACGAGGGCGACTTCGGAAGCGGGCAGGAGATGCACGACGCGGCGCGCGAGAAGGTGCGTCCCGACTTCGCCCGCGGCGAGGACGAAGAAGATTCCGAGCGCGACAAGGTTCGGCCCGACTATGCGCGAGGTCAGGACGACAAGGCGGACTAGCGATCGTCTCGACGATCGCGCCAAGGACACAAGCGGGGACCTACTTAGCGGGAGGCCGCGTAATCCACTAGCTCCCGGCAGAAATCCGGGATGTCGTCCACGACTCGCCCCCATACGATGTTTCCGTCATTGAACGCGGGTTCGTCGACCCAGGTCGCACCGGCATTCACGAGATCGTCCTTGATTCCGAGACTCCCCGTCGCGCGCTTGCCTGCCACGATTCCCGCGGAGATCCCGACGAGCCCCGCGTGGCAGATGAGGCCGATGGTCTTTCCCTGATCGAACGCCGCACGCACGAGCCCGGTAACCGACTCGTAACGTCGCAGCTTGTCGGGTGCCCATCCCCCAGGCACAACGACGATGTCGAAGTCGTCGGCGGAGACGTCCGACGCCGCTTTGTCGCTCGTCGCTTCGAGTGCGTTCTTTCCCGTGTATTGCGCGTTCGCTTCAGGCCCGACAATCGTTACCACGGCGCCCTCCTCGCGCAGGCGCATGACGGTCACCCAAAACTCGAGATCCTCGAAACCGTCTGCGACGAATACCAGCGCCGCCTGACCATCCAATCGTCCGGCCATCAGTTGCCCGGTTCTAACTGTCCCGTGTAACTCGGAGGGGGTGGAATCTCGCCCTCATCGATCAGCCACTTCACAGTTCGTTCGAGAGTGTCCTCGATCGATGTGTATTCGAGGCCCAGCTCTCGCTCAGCGCGCGTACCGTCGTATGCATGACCGTGCACCAGAGTTCGAACCATCTCGGAGCACACAGGGGAAGGAGTCTTCCTGCGCAGGCGATAAACGTTTGCAGCAAGGCCGGCCGCTCCGATCGCGAGCCGGCCGGGGATAAAGCGCGGGACGTCTTTCACCCCGGTGATCCGAGCCATTAGGCCCAGTGCATCGATCGCCGAGATGGTTCCACCGTTCAACACGTAACGGTTCCACGAGCGCCCCTCACGCTCGGCCAGGATGTGGCCCCGGGTGCAGTCATCGATGTCTACGATGCTGAATCGGGTGTTGACGAAGTACTTAAGTCTTCCGGTGACGTAGTAGATGATGATCTTCGCGGTGCCCCCGGCACGACCCGGTCCTTGAACGGAGGACGGGTTGACGCACACGAGATCGAGATCCTTCGACCGCGCAACATCCAGGACCGCTCGTTCGGCTTCGTACTTCGACCTCTCGTACTCGGAGAGAAACCAGCCGCGGTGCATCGAGTCCTCGCGGCCCACCGTGCCGCTCTTCTCGCCGATCGTTGCCGCTGAAGAGGTGTAAACGACTCGCCTCACCCCCGCACGTAGGGCCGCCTCAACGACGTTCACAGAGCCCTGGACGTTTATCTCGAACAATGGAGAACGTTGCGGCAGACAGAACGCATTCAATCCGGCAGCGTGATAGACGACATCGTGTCCAACCATCGCCTTTTCGAGGCCCTCTGGATCCAGGAGATGGGACTCGACCGGAATGGCACCCATGGCTTCGACCTTGGCCTTGGATTCGTCGGATCGGGCCAGAGCAGAGACCTCCCGGCCATCCTTGACGAGGCCCTCCAGGAGCGCGCTTCCAAGCGTGCCCGTGCCACCAGTGATGAAAGTCCGCTCAGCCACTAAGAGTCACCCTCCGCGCCGCCCCCGGAGACCGTCAACAGGTGCGAGAAGCGGCTCAGGTACTCGATACCCGACAGCACCGTTATCCCCGCCGCGATCAACATGGCCCACTCGTCGAGGAGCAGGGGTCCGATGTCCAACGGCCAACGGATGATCGCCAGCGTGATTGCAACGAACTGCACATTGGCCTTGAGTTTCCCCCAGATCGACGGTTTCAAGACGGTTCCGTCTGCGGCGATGAGTGCCCGCAGTCCCATGATCATAAGTTCGCGCCCGATGATGATCGTCGCTACCCAGATCGAGGCTCGATCTTCAGCAACCAGCGCTATCAGGACGCCCGTGACCAGTAGCTTGTCGGCGGTCGTGTCGAGAAAAGCTCCCAGGGAAGTGACGGCGCCCCATTTGCGCGCCAGCTTGCCGTCAAAGAAGTCCGTCAAGGCCGCGATAACAAACAAAGCGGCAGCGATCCCATAAGCGAAGCGCATCTCATCCCCGAGTGCGATGAGGACCATGACAACGGGGACGAGAGCGATCCGGATGTACGTGAGAGCAGTCAGCAGCCCAACGGATCGCGGGTTGGAGACGCTCATGCTGGGTCACCTTCAAGCATCCGGCGCACACCTGCCGCGGAGTCCTCATGCAGAGCCCGCTCCGCGAGCCGGGCCGCCTCCTCGTTATGGATCGTCCTCACTGCGGCCTTGACGCCTGCAATCGACGGCGGCGCCATGCTGAGCTCGGTTACGCCCAGACCCAAAAGGAGGCCGGTGGCACGAGCGTCGCCCGCGACCTCGCCGCAGATCCCCACCCAGGCGTCGTGGGCCGCTGCCGCACTCACCGTCGTCGAGATGAGCTTCAGAACCGCGGGGTGAAGGGGGTCGGCGAGCGATGCCACGGACGCATTGCCACGTTCCGCCGCGAGCGTGTACTGGCTCAGATCGTTCGTCCCGATGGAGAAGAAATCGACGTTGGGAGCGAACCGCTCGGCCATCAGAGCGGCGGAGGGCACTTCGATCATGATCCCGATCTCGAGCCCCTCCGTGTCCCTCCCCCCGATGACCTCGTCCAAGACCCTGCGGGCCTCCATGAGCTCCTCGACAGTCGCCACCATGGGGAACATCACCCGTACCGGCCGCTGTGACGCGAGTCGGGCGACGGCACCGAGCTGAGTCGTCAACAGCTCCTTTTGTGCCAGGCCAAGCCGGATTCCACGCACCCCAAGGAAGGGGTTCTCCTCTGTGGCCTGCCGCAGGTACGGAAGTGGCTTGTCCGCGCCGACATCAAGCGTGCGGATGGTTAGCGGCCGGTCGCCGAGCGCGCTGGCGATCTTCGACAAGGTTTCGAACTGCTCGTCCTCGGTCGGCATTGTCGTCCGTTCGAGGAACAGGAATTCGGTACGCAACAATCCGACGCCATCGGCGCCCGCGGCCACCGCTTGAACTGCCTCTTCCACTGAACCGATGTTCGCCGCGACCTCGATCTCAGATCCATCACGCGTGGCCGCCGGGTCTGCCGCCACTGCCGCGGCGGCCTTCGCTGCCTCCGCTTGCCTGAGCGCACCCTCGGCGTACTGTTCGGACACCTCTTTCTCCGGATCGATTAGGACGATTCCTCTGTCTCCGTCGACGATCACGTCGGCACTTTCGGGCACTTCGAGAAGCCGCTCACCTACCCCGACTACCGCGGGAACACCGAGTGCCCGAGCTAGGATCGCTCCGTGCGACGTCGGACCGCCGGTTGCCGTCGCTATCCCGCGCACCTTGTCGGGATCCAGTCCCGCAGCGGTGCTCGGAGTCAGTTCCTCGACCAGCAGCACCCCCGGCTCGGACAACTCCAGTAGCGGCACAGGTTGTCCAAGAAGATGCCCCACAACACGTTGGCCCACGTCGATAACGTCTCGACCCCGCTCTCGAAGCCTGGCGTTGTCCAGAGCCTCGAACTCTCTGGCCGACTGCTGGATGGCGGTCCAAAAGGCGTCGGCCGCGTTTCGATTCTCCTCGCGTATAAACCCCCTGGCCCGGTCCTGCAACGTGGCGTCCTCGAGCATCAGCAGATGAGCATCGAAGATCTCTGCCTCATAGCCACCGGCCGATTCAGAAACCTGGGTACGCAGCTCGCCGATCTCCTTTGAGGCTGCTTGAGTGGCGGACTCGAGGCGCGCGATCTCTTCATCGACATCGGTGGCGGGCCTCGTAGGGACCTCTAGCGGTTGTCGCATGAGGTGCCGTGCGGCACCGAGGGCAACTCCCGGGGAGGCGGGTAGTCCGACGAGGCTCCCCTGCGGCAAGTCGCTGGCGCTCGCGGTCGGTGCAGTGGGTTCGTCGGGGGCCGCTTCATTCAGGGGGTCGCCGAAATTGTCCGCGGCGAGCGCCTCGATGGCCTTCACCGCCGTCTCGGCGTCGGGGCCCCAGGCGCGCACGTGAATCTCGTTCCCCTGGACCACTCCCAAGGTCGTCAATGCGTTGAGGCTCGTCGCGTCCACGGGTCCCCGTCCCGTCGTTACGTTTGCGACGTCCACGCGGGCGTCGTGCTCTCCCGCCGACCTGACGAAGCGCGCGGCCGGGCGGGCGTGCAGGCCAAGTGGGTTCTGAACCACGATGCTCGCTTCGACCGGCGGCCCGGAGGTGTCCGCATCGGGCTCCTGAACTCGATGGTCGGCAACCTCCGGCTCGACGCCCAGGTGGGTCTGCTTCCCGATGAGGCCGCCTCGGGCTTCGGACGCAACTTCCTCCAACGAACGTCCCAGCTTGGCTGCGGTCGCGGCCGCAACTGCTCCCTCGACGAGCGGCGCCTCACACAAGAGCACTCGATTGCGCCGGTCCTCCTCGAGCATCTCCACTGCCATCTCCGCGCTCATGACCGCGCTGCCCAGGTCCATGAGCACGAGAACACCGTCCTCGGAGTAAGCCTCCTCTATCGCAGCAAGAACGCGCATCGCGTCGGTACCAAGCGCGTCCTCCTCGTCGGTTCCGCCCGCGGCTGTGAGGGCGACTTCCTCTCCGCCCATCTCGCGCGCGAGCTCGACCACTCCCTCCGCAATTCTGCGACTGTGTGACACGATCACTAACCCGACCATGGCCGAAGCCTAAGAGATTTGAGCGCCCGAAAGGGCGGTGCCGAGCCTTTCGCTCGGCGAGGCGCAGCGGAGCTTCGCCGAAGCCTAGAGGCCGTAGGAGCGGTGCAGAAGCTCTATCGGATGCACCGATGGGAGGTCGGTCGCGTGCTCGATCTGCCACCGACAGGTCTCGCTGTCACACACCGATAGCTCCGGCTTCATGTTTGTGATGTCCTCGAAGAGAGGCCGACCAACTTCCATGGCGATGTCGTACTTCTCTTCCTTGAGACCGTAGGTTCCCGCGATGCCGCAGCAAGGACGCTGGGTGTCGACAACTTCCAGGCCGGGGATCAAGGCGAAGAGGTCGAGTGCCGGCTTGCCCATCTCGTGGCCTCGCTGTTGACATGGCACGTGATAGGGCACCCTCATGGGCACGGACGCCATGTCCGTCTTCAGCTCCCCGCGATCATGAAGATCGAGCAGGAACTCGCAGATGTCGTACATCCTCTCGGACACAACCTTGAGATCGTCGCTCTCCATACCGAGGATCTCGAGTGCCTCGCGCTTCAGCATCAAGCCGCAACTCGTCGACGTAGCGACGATGTCGTATCCCTCGTGCGCGTAGGGGGCCAGCTTGGCGACAAGTCGCTGCACGTATTTCCTCGAGGCGTCGAACAACCCGTTTGATTGGAGTGGGAGACCGCAGCAGTCCTGACCTTTCGGGACGATGACGTTGAACCCGTTGTGTTCGAGCACCGCCACCGTTTTCGCTCCCAGGTCCGGCTCGAAATAGTTGGTGCTGCAGCCGTGAAAGTAGACAACCGAGCGACTCAGTTTGGGTGTGTCGTGCTTGCGAGCCCACCTCTGGAACGTGCGGCCCGCGAATGTCGGCATGGCGGCCCGGCGATCGAGACCGATCGTCTTTTGTATCGCGCTCCGAATCGGCTTGTTACGCAGCGACCAGTTGGCGACGGGGGCAACGGGTGTGGCGAGCTTCGCGCTTAACGTGGGGCGAGCGATGATCCTGTCGCGCAGCCCAATTCCCTTGTTCTCCTTGAGAGTGCGGCGCGCGCGACTGTTGATCTCGGCGACTTTCACTCCCTGTGGGCACACGTGTGTGCAGATTCCGCACCCAGAGCAGTAGTCGAGAGAATCATCGGGGGAGATCTCACCGGTGCGATAGCGCTCGGCTTGGGGGCCAACGTACTTAGGGCCGGGAAACAGCGGAGTGGCACGTGAGACCGGGCAATGGGATTCGCAAATGGTGCACTTGACGCAGTGATCGAGTGAATCTCGAATCAGGTCTTCGATCACGACTGCTCCTCGACGATGGTTGTTGCTGCCTTGTAACCGCTGGACAAGCTGATCCCCTCACCCGACTTCTCCCGCCATGCCTCCGATCCCGCAATGCACGCCCCCACTACAGTGAGGTTCTCGTATACGCGGTTTCCGCTTTCATCGAGCGGCAGCAATGAGTCGTCGACTCGAATCCCCGCCCGGCTGAGGGGGTGAGTGTCGAAGTAACGAGGGCTGAAGCGCTCCATCCCATCCGCCGGGACGCCCGCCACGGGTAGAGCGAATACCTTCTCTCGGATCCTCCAGATCGACGATCCATCTCGATCCCGCCCGATCCGAAGCCCCCGGTCGCAAGGACGAAGTGGCGGGCGGTGTAGGGCTTCACACGTGACGCCGCCGACACCCGAACCGCGGTAACCCGCTTGCCGTCCGTGTCTGCTCCGACCGCTTCGGCGCCGACCACGACGCGTCCACCGCCCGCCTCGAACTGAGCACGCAGGATCTCATATAGCCGGATACCGGGGACCGAGGGTGGGAGGCCGGGGATCTCGAAGACCGGACTGCCGAGGGTGTCCTGGAGCCGGTTCCACACTTCGCGTGGGCGTTGTACTCCCAGAACCGCCGGAAGTCCGACCGTTTCGCCGGGGTCGAGATGCGCCGATATCTGCGTCGCAACCGCATTGAGGAACTCGGGCTCGTCGAACCTTCGCGCGAAGGCGAGGCTGCTCACGTCGCGCTCATCGTCGGGAGGCTCGATCTGCACGGCGCGAGCCGAGATATCCGCTCCGGACGGAGTCTTTGCGTTGGTAATGTTCTGGGCGGCAAGGGCCGGATAGAAGTCCTTGAGTTGGCGTAGTCCGACGAAAAGGAATCGCCCGCCGTTGCGCAAGTCCCCCGCGGCCATCGTCTCGGGCACGAGAGCGCTCGGCTTGATCGAGCCGATTGCTGTCGGCAGCAGGAAATTCTCGTTCACCGAACCCGTGTATCTGTAGTCGTCGAAGCGCGAGGAGAACCATTCGAGTGAACGAGACACAGCCTCGGATCCAATGCTTGCGTAAGGATGATCGGGATTCTGGTCGATCAACCGGAGCAGCGCCTGTGACGGGCTTTCGACCAACTCTGGGTCGTAGCCCATCACGTCGATGGTAGCGGGTGCCAGATGTGTGGATCCCACGCCCTTCGCCAGGAGCGTCACTGTCAGTCCGGCTTCCTGGCACCGCAGGGCAGCCGTTAGCCCCGATGTCCCGATCCCGATAACGAGAACGTCCCTCACGGGCGTTCGCTTGCTGTGTGATCGTCCAGTTGGTCGGTCGGAAGGTGCTCGACATCCAGAACACCCTGGAAGATCCAATCGTCGAGGCGAGCCTGACGAAGCTGATCTCCGTTGAGAATGGGCTGCACGCCCTTCCATCGTTCCTGGAGGAAGTCGCGCAGCGACCTGTTTGCCGTCCAGCCGTCAATCCGCTCGACGTCGTGCAGGATGCCCGTGGCCCTGTACATGCAGAAGCCGCCCTGGCAGGGGCCCATCCCCAGCCGAAGCGCGCGCCGGATGTCGTCCAGAATCGTCGACGACCTCTCCTTCATCACTCGTTCGAGGCGGCTTCGCTGGATCAACTCGCATTCACAGATGAGTTGGTCCTCGTGCATGGTCTTCTCGCGCTCCGCGAGGCGCTCGCCGAGCCACATGAATTTTCCTGACTTCGACGAGGGCAGCGGGTCGACGGAGGTGCGGCATTCACGCTGGGTGCCCAGTTGCTCGCACATCATGTCGACCGTTTCCTCGGCCATCATCCGGAAGGTCGTCAGCTTGCCGCCCGTGATGGTGAGAAATCCGGTGACGCCGTCCCTCTCCTTGTGGTCGAGTAGCGCATGACTCCGGCTGACATCGCGTGTGTCGGTCGTCTCTGAAGCTCGTCCATCCTTGAACAACGGCCGTACGCCCGCCCACACGCGCAGCGCGCGCGCTTCGCGGAAACCCGGTACAAGCTTGTCCCCGTCGTCGAGCATCTGGTTGACCTCGTCCTGCGTCACGTCGGGTTCGTCGGGATCCTTGATCCGAATGTCCGTGGTTCCGACGACGCACACAGTACGGATGGGAACGATGATGTCTCCGTCGGCCGGCATCGTGCAGCGATTAATCACCGTGTTCACGAGGCGGTGGTTCATCGCGATCATGATTCCTTTGCCCGCGAGAACCTGAACGTCTGGGCAACCGGCCATGTCCGCGAGCTTTCCCGCCCAGGCCCCCGTGGCATTGATGGTGAAGTCCGCGTGGATCTCGAACTCTTCTCCGGAGAGCTCGTTACGAACCCTCACGCCACGGACCGCATCACCGCTTCTGAGAACGTCCAGGACACGGTGATAGGTGAGCACTTGGCCACCGTGCTCCTTGGTCGCCTTCGCGCAGTCCCATACGAGCTTCCATGCGTCGATCGCCGCGTCGGGCACGGTAAAGACACGAGAGATATCGCGATTGATTCGAGGCTCGGCACGGAACGCCTCGGCAGGAGCGATCTCCTCGACTGGGATTCCGCAGGCTCGGCATCCCTCCATGAACTTGTCGCCGAACGCCGGATCGTCCCACGGGGTGGTAACGAAGTAGCCACCGGTGTCCTCGATCGTGTCGGCGGCGACGCGCCGCAGGATGAGATTCTCGTGGATGCACTCCTCGGCTGCCAACTTGTCCTTGACCGATACCGCCCGCCCGAGTGCAACAGACCGTGGAAACGCCCGGTGGTGCCCTCCGCCAGATCCTTGCGCTCGACAAGAATCGTCTCGAAACCGCGCGTGGCGGCATCCCACGCGACGCCCGATCCGGTGCCGCCTCCTCCGATGACGAGAACCTCGGTTTGAACATTCTTCATTACTTCGCCCGACTGTAGCCTGCACGACTACAAAGAAGGGCCGGCGGAACTAAGCCGCCGGCCCTTCTGCTTGCCTTCTTTGCTACTCGACCCAGTCGAACGTCCGAGTGACTGCCTTCTTCCAGAAGCCGTACTCCTTCTCGACCTCTGCCTCGTCCATCGATGGGCTCCAGCGCTTGTCCTCGAGCCAGTTCTCGCGGAGATCGTCGATCTCTTTCCAGAACCCGACAGCCAACCCGGCGGCGTAGGCCGCGCCGAGTGCTGTCGTCTCGGGCACCTTCGGACGAACGACGTCAACTCCGAGAATGTCGGCCTGGAACTGCATGAGAAGGTCGTTGCCGACCATGCCTCCGTCGACCTTGAGCTCCTTCAGATCGACACCGGAGTCCTTGTTCATGGCCTCGACGACTTCCCGGCTCTGCCACGCTGTCGCCTCGAGCACGGCCCGAGCGATGTGGCCGGCGTTCACGTAGCGAGTCAACCCCGCAAGCACGCCTCGAGCGTCGCTCTTCCAGTACGGAGCGAACAACCCCGAGAACGCAGGGACGAAGTAGCAGCCACCGTTGTCGTCGACCGTTTTCGCAAGGTCCTCGACCTCGGGTGCGGCCTTGATCATCTTCAGGTTGTCGCGCAGCCACTGCACGAGCGCGCCGGTGATAGCGATAGCGCCCTCGAGGCAGTACACGGCGTCCTGATCACCGATCTTGTAGCCGAGGGTCGTCAGAAGCCCGCTCTTCGACTGGACCGCGTCATTGCCGGTGTTGAGCAGCAGGAAGTTCCCTGTGCCGTAGGTGTTCTTGGCGTCGCCTATGTCGTAGCAAGCCTGGCCGAAGGTCGCGGCTTGCTGGTCGCCGAGGTCGCCGGCGATGGGTACTCCGGCGAGCACGCCCTTGGCCTCTGCGTAGACCTCGCTCGAAGCGTGAATATCAGGAAGCATCGCCTTAGGGACATCGAGAGTCTTGAGGATGTCCTCATCCCACTGAAGAGACTCGAGGTCCATCATCATCGTGCGACTCGCGTTCGTGACGTCGGTGACGTGGACTCCACCCTCGGCGCCACCGGAGAGGTTCCAGATGCACCAGGTGTCAATGTTGCCGAACAGGACGTCGCCTGCATCAACCTTGGCTCTAAGGCCATCGACGTTCTCCATCAACCACTTGGCCTTCGGTCCCGAGAAGTACGTTGCGATGGGAAGCCCTGTGGTCGACCGGAAGCGATCCTGACCGCCTTCCTTGGACAATTCGTTGCAGAGCTTGTCGGTGCGTGTGTCCTGCCACACGAGCGCGTTGTGCACGGGCTCACCGGTGTTGCGATCCCACAGGACCGTCGTCTCACGCTGGTTGGTTATTCCTACCGCCGCGAGGTCGCTCGCCTTGATGCCGGCCTTGTCGAGCGCACCTTTGATTACCTCCTGGCTGCGCTCCCAGATCTCGTTCGCGTCGTGCTCGACCCAACCCGGCTTCGGGTAGATCTGCTCGTGTTCCTTCTGGTCGAAGTCGACGACATCCCCGCCATGATTGAAGATCATGAAGCGGGTGCTCGTCGTGCCCTGGTCTAGAGCACCTACATATTCGGCCATACGCTCTCCTCCTCGACTGCTCGTAATCCTGCGCTTCGTTTTGGCTGTTTGTCCGAGGTCACGCTGCGCTGCAAATGTCTCTTCGGCCGTCTTCATGAGCAGCGAACGTCGACGTGGCACCGGGGTCCTGATGACCGGCGCTTCGCTCGCCCAGGTAACTGGCTCGGCCCTTGCGAGCGACAAGCGGAATCGTCGCCTTCATGCCCTCCTCGGCTGCCTGAGCGGCCGAGCTTAAGGCCTCATTCAATGGTGCGTCTCCGGCAGCCGCCTGGGACAACGACTCGGCTGCCGGCCCAAGAGCATCGATCATCGTCTTGTCTCCGGGCTCCGCCTTGCCGCGTGCCTGAACGCCTTTAAGGCCTGAGTCAACAGCCTTCGCCCAGTCGTGCAGCCGACAACTCCGACTTTGCCTGCGGTTGCCGCACCCATCTGCATGAAGAGTGTGCCGTAGAGCGGTCCTGCAGCACCTCCGACCTTGGACACGAGAGTCATGCCCACTGTCTTGAGCAAGCCACCGATGTCATCCCCGGTGGCTCCATCCAGCTTCTCGATCACGGCGCTCATTCCACGGTTCATATTCGTTCCGTGGTCGGCGTCACCGATCGCCGAGTCCAGTTCAGTCAGATAGTTCCTGTTCTCGGCGATCGTTGACGCGTACGTCTGGATCCAGCGAACGACATCGGCACCCGAAATAGTCGACTCACTCACCTCAGTCGTTCTCCTAACTCGACTCTCGATGTTCCTTTGCTCAAACGCCCCACCTGAGGCCTGGCGTCTTTACTGGTGCATCCCACAGCTTGGTTAGCTCGTCGTCGAGCTTCATCAGGGTTATCGAGCATCCAGCCATCTCGAGCGAGGTGATGTAGGAACCGATCAGATTGCGCGTGATCTTGATTCCCTTGCCATCGAGGAACTTGGTCAGCTCGTTGTAGACGATGTATAGCTCGATGAGTGGCGTGCCACCCATCCCGTTGACGAACGCCAGCACTTCCTCGCCCTGCTTGTAGGGAAGGTCATCGACGATCGCGGTGGCCATCTGCTCGACTATCTCGGACGCAGGAGCGATCTTCTTACGCTCGCGTCCTGGCTCACCGTGGATGCCGATACCGATCTCCATCTCGTCGTCGCCGAGATCGAACGTCGGCTTCCCCGCCGACGGAGTGACGCAACTCGTCAAGGCCATACCCATGGAGCGGGATTGGTCGTTGACCTTCTTGCAAAGTGCCGTTACGTCCGCAAGGGGGGCCTTGTTTTCGGCCGCCGCCCCCGTGACCTTTTCGGCCAGAACCGTTGCGCCAACGCCTCTGACGCCCGGCAGTGTAGAGACTGTCCTGCACGGCCACGTCATCGTCGACGACAACTGCCTGAACCTCGATGCCCTCCGCCTTGCCGAGGTCTGCTGCCATCTCGAAGTTCATGATGTCGCCGGTGTAGTTCTTCACGATATGAAGAACGCCGGCACCTCCGCTGACGGCCTTGGTCGCCTCGAGCATCTGATCCGGTGTCGGCGAAGTGAATACCTCGCCGGGACAGGCCGCGTCGAGCATGCCCATGCCGACAAAACCGCCGTGCATGGGCTCGTGTCCGGAGCCTCCTCCGGACACGATGCCGACCTTGCCCTGAACCGGAGCGTCCGCACGCACGATGTAGTACGGATCGAAGAACACCTTCAGGTCAGGATGCGCGGCAGCCGTTCCCTGCAGCGCTTCCCTGACGACATCATCCGGTTTATTGATCAGCTTCTTCACAGCAGTGCCTTCCTGTTTTCGTTATGATGGACAATTGCGGTTTGGAGGGTCAAGTTCCTGCTCCGCCTAACGGCCACACGAATGTCGAACAGGAATGCGCCGACCACACCGCCTACTATGGCCCAACAACTGGGAATCCACGCGTAGCTCCAGTCGGAGTCGCCCTTTCCAGCAATCGGAAGGACCTGGTGCGCGATCCGTGGTCCCAGGTCGCGTGCTGGGTTGATTGCATAACCCGTTGGGCCACCGAGCGACAGACCAATGGCCAGAACGAGAAAACCGACAAGCAGAGGAATGAGTCCGGCTCCGCCGGCTCCTGCATTCGCCGATGTTCCCGCCTCGACCGCGGCCGGGTCGGTGAAACCAAGTGACAAGACTCCGATAAGAAGCATCGCGGTCCCGATGACCTCGGTCACGATGTTCGCAACCGGGCTACGTACGGCAGGACCTGTCGAGAAAACAGCCAGCTTCAGACCCGGGTCCTCGGTGATAGCCCCAGTGAGGCAGGTAGGCCAGGAAGACCAAGCAGGCGCCTAAGAAGGCTCCGGCGAACTGGCCGGCGAGGTACTGGGGAACGTCTCCCCAACGGGAGACCCTGGTCCGTGAAGCCAAGACCAAGCGTCACGGCGGGGTTGATGTGCGCACCGCTGAACTGGGCGACCGCATAAACGGCAATCGTGACGGCCATAGCCCCATCCGAGAGTGATGACAATCCAACCAGAGTTCTGAGCTTTGGACTCATTTAGCAAGACCGCTGCCACAACCCCATCCCCAAGCAGAATCAGGATGGCCGTGCCGACCATTTCGGCAACAAAGATGTTATCCATGCTCCCCCTTCCCGAGGCTTGATTCCGGTACTGCTCTGACGAAAAACCCGCTTACTGCCTCCGGAGAGCATGGGCTCGGCCAGCCAAAACTGTTCCGGGCGTCATTGCGCGACCCCAACAAGAGCCTGCCCCCCGAACGGCATCGACCCTCACATGGACTTCAACTCCCAGGCCGGGAAAAGTCAAGCGAAATCGCGGCGAACTCGGTTCGGAAAGCGAACTGCAATTCAATTGTCTATTGCCAATTCGGACCTATGGCACCAACGCCTGAAAACGAACCACATCGGACGCTGCCAACTAGGCCGAGGGCCGCCACTCCTCGCGCATCTCGAGCATGCCGGTCTCGATCCGGCTGCTGAGCGCTCTGTGGTGCTCATCGGGTTGGGGAAGAATCGGTGTGCCGAACCGAACCGATACGGGATGCTTGCGAGGCCAGCCTCTGCCGACCGGCATCGCCTCGTACGTGCCACTCACATAGATCGGCACAACGGGAAGGTTGTTGGCGATCGCCATGAATGCGGCTCCGGGTTTCAACCTCGCTAGCTGCCCATCGCGCGAGCGGGTTCCCTCTGGGTAGAGAAGGAGATTCCACCGGTCCTTCACGAGCCTGTCGATGCGGTCGGAGGTCGTCTTGGAAACGCCCCCTTTGCGCTCTATCGGAACCGTTGCAAACGACAACGTCACCAGGCCGGCAACGATGCGGTTCTGGTAGAAGTAGTCGGCCGCCGCGATGGTTGCGGTGTGCTGACGCCAGTTCCTGGGCAGCGCACGAAGGATGCTCGGCGTATCGAGATGGCTCGAGTGATTGGCTACGAAGATCACCGGTGGCTTGAGGGTGTCGAACAGATCCCCGCCCAGGGTGATGGGCTTCGTGTAGTGATCGATTAGTCGGCCGAGCGCGTAGTTGACGATGATCTCGCGCGCGACACCGGCCGCAGGCGTTCTCGCCCACGACGTGTCGAAATCTTCGCCCTTCTGCTTCACCGTGTGACCCTCATCAATCGAACTTCCACCCTCGGCCCGTGCGTGGAAGTGTACCCCTCGGTACCAATCAGCCCCAAGTGGAGGGCCCGCTTGCCCTGCCTCTATTTACTTGGTCCCGGCCCCCGTTTTCTTGGGCCTTCGCCTGTCAGAAATCAGCGGCTTGAGACTCGCCACGAGCTCGGCAATTCGATCCGTGATGTCTTCACCAACTCTGGCCCAGTCCTCCGGACGGTCAGGGTCGCCCTCGTACACAACCGGCTCACCGAATCGAACCGCGAGCTGCTGCTTGATCTTCCAGTTGGGCCTGAAGTTCTTGGGCCAGACGTTCGCCGTCCCCCAGACCCCGCAGGGAATCACCGGCGCTCCCGAGCGCAATGCCAGTCGCGGTGTGCCCGTCTTCGACGGCATCGGCCTGAGGTCGGGGTCCGATGTAACCGTTCCCTCGGGGAAGATGCACACGACCTCTCCCCTTTCGAGAGCGTTGAACGCATGTTCCAGAGCTTGAACTGCATTGCGTGTCCCGCGTTGCACTTCGATCTGCCCGCAGCCGCGCAGAATCCAGCCGATCCTCCGGTCGTCCATGAGCTCGGCTTTGGCCAGAAAGCGCGGGCGACGGTCCGCCCTGACTACTCCGTAGGCGACTGCGAGCGGGTCGAGATAGGCGATGTGGTTGGCGGCGACGATAGCCGGGACCTTCCTTCGGAACGTGCTCGAGCCCTTCGACGTGCCATCGAAACCACCCGCGCAGCGATGGAATGACTATCCAGCGCGTCCCTGTGTAGATAGGTTCCACCTGCGCGATTTCCTCCTCGTCACGGATGGCCAGAGCGTCCTGCAGATCTGAAGCGTCCGTACTTGGTCAATCTACGCTTCGGACCACCTCGTCACCGGGAAGCAGCCGCTTACAATGTCCCGCGTGAAGGGCGACAGTATGAGAATCGCTCAGATTTCGGACATACATTGCGGGCACCCGATGTTCGACGGTGAGCTGCTCGATCACGCCATCGAGGAGATCATCGAACTCAAGCCCGACCTCGTAGTGGTCGCCGGTGACCTCACGTCCGAGGGCTACGCGCCGCAGTTCCGCCAGGCAAAGCGCTATCTCGACCGGCTCGATGGGCTGGAGATGGTCGTTATCCCCGGCAACCACGACCTCATGAACGTCGGCTTCCTTCATTTTCGAGACTCTTTCGGGAAGTCCGATCGGGTGGTTCGGATTCCTTTCAATCCACCTGGCGACGGCAATCCCAGCAAGTGGGCGACGATCGTCGCAATCAATTCGTCGAAGCCCGATCTCGCCGAGGGCGAGGTGGGCCACGTCAAGTACGACTGGATTCGCAAGGCCTTCGAGTGGCCAGATGACTACCGCATCTTCGTAACGCATCACCACCTCGTGCCCATCCCCGGCACCGGCCGCGAGCGAAACATCGTGTGGGACGCGGGTGACGTTCTCGCGCTGCTCAGCGAGATGGAGGTCAATCTCGTCCTGTCGGGTCACAAACACGTTCCGAACGTGTGGCAGCTCGGAGACATGCTCCTCATCAACAGCGGTACGGCCTCCAGCTACCGAGTCCGCGGTTACACAAGACCTTCGTACAACGTCCTCGAGATCGACGATGGGACTCTTACAGTCATTCAGAAGTACCCCGGCCTCGGAGAGATCGTCGCCGCCCGATACAAGAGAGACGAACGTCAACTGACCTTGAATCCGCAACTTGCAGGAATGTTCAACAGGGGGGCGTGGACCGTATGAGATTCGATAGCGAGCAGACACGATGATCATCAGAGTCACAGATACCGCCATCGATCCCGAGGACCTCGATCGCTGCACGCAGTTACTTAGCGATCGCATCGCCCCGGCTCTGTCCCAGCTGTCCGGGAGTCGCGGGATCGAGATTCATGTCCGCGTCGACGAACGCCACGGCGACCTCGTCGAGATAGCTACCGTTTCACGCTGGGACGATCGAGATGCCATGGAGGCTGCAATTCGGTCCGAGGAATACACGGACGCGATGGCCGAGTTTCGGCCGCTCTTTCAGCAGGCCCCTATCGTGAGGATCTTCGAGGTCGCCAGCTAGCGGGAGTCATCAATGCGATGGCGACGGGCCTGGGAGATCCAGCTCCTGTGCAGCCCCGCGTAGACGCCGTCCTGCTCGCCGACGAGATCCGAGTGTGCCCCTCGCTGCACGATGACGCCGCGATCGAAGACGAGTACCTCGTCCGCCGCCTCGGCCGTCGATAGACGGTGGGCAATGGCGATCGTCGTGCGACCCCTGGTGAGGCCCTCGAGGGCTCTCTGAAGTCGCACCTCGGTTGCTGGGTCGACGGCGGAGGTCGCCTCATCCAGCAGAAGCAGGTCTGGGTTCGCCACGTATGCGCGAGCAAGTGCGATCAACTGACGCTCCCCCACTGAGAGCATCTCGCCGCGCTCACCAACACGTGTCTCGAGGTTGTGCGGCAACTGCTCGAGCCAATCGCCCAGACCCAGTTCACCGAACGCCAGTCGGAGATCGTCGAGACTCATGGCCGGCTGCCCTCGCCTGACGTTCGCTGCAATGGACGCATCGAACAGGAACCCGTCCTGAGGAACCATCACGACCCGGCTCCTCAACTGATCGAATGCCACCTCGTGCAACGGCACGCCGTTCACGAGCACCTTCCCGGAGGTGGGATCCATGAGCCGGGTGAGAAGCTTCGCAAAAGTCGTCTTGCCCGATCCCGTCTCACCCACCACCGCGACACGGCTCTGCGCCTCGATGGCCACGTCGAGCCGGTTGAGGATCTCAGGGCCGGTCGGGTACTGGAAGCTAACGCCCTCGAAACGCACGGCTATCGGTCCCTCTGGGATGTCGACGCCCGCTCCCCTCGCCGCGGGGTCCGCGACGTCCGGCTCGGTGTCGAGGACGCCGAGGATCTTGCGCCAGCCGGAGATTGCGTTCTGAGCCTGATCGAGGACCTCGGTAAGAACCTGGACGGGGGCCACGAACAAGCTCACGAGGAACAGGAAGGCCACCAGGCGACCTGCGCTTATCGAGCCGCCGACACCCATGCTGACCCCGATCACCACAACGGCGCTCGTCGCCGCGGCCGAGAAGATCCCGCCGGTCGAGAACATGATGGCTGCAGTTCGGCCCGCGTGATAGCCGGCTCGTGCATGTTGATCGATCGCATGCTTCACGTTTGCGTTAGCTCTCTCCTCGATTCCGTAGCCCTTGATGACCTGTGCGCCCATGACCGATTCCGAGACAGCGGTCAGCATCTCGGCAACGCGTCCCCTTACCGTGTCGTAGAGCCGCGAGAGGCGGGTCTGGAAGAAGCGAAGGACGAATACGAGCGGAATGAAGGAGCCAATCACGACAAGGGTGAGCTGCCAGCTGTAGAAGAGCATCACGGCGGTTGCCAGCACGAGCTGTCCCGACATCACGATGATGCCGATGCCGCTCCACTCCATGAACTGGCTGATCGTGTCGACGTCCGCGGTCACACGCGACACGAACGTTCCCCGGTGCTCGGTGGCGTGATGAAGGACCGATAGATCGTGGATGTGCTCGAAGGCTCGCACCCTCAGGTTGCTCAAAGCCGATTCCGTCGCTCGCACGAGTCGCCGGTGCATCCCGTACCCGGCAAGCGCCGTAGCGACGATCGCGCCGGCTGCGAGGAGCGAGCGGGAGACGACGAGTCCGGTATCGACGGACCCTCCCAAAAGGCCCTGGTCGATCGTTTGCTGGATGGCAATCGGGACGATCACGGTCCCTGCGGTCGAGACCACGGCGAGGAGAAGCGTCCACCCAAGCCCCTTGCGGAACTCGGGCGAAAGCTGCAGGCCGCGCACCAGCGTCCTCCATGCTCCCTGAGGTGCGTGCTCTTCGATCTGCTGCTCGGCGACGCTCATGCACTCACCCCCTCTTGGCTGTCGAAGGCCGAGATGAGCCGGAGGTAGGCGGCGTTGGTGGCCGACAGTTCCTCGTGCGTCCCTCGCGCCTCGATGGTTCCGTGGTTCAGGAAGACGACCTCATCCGCGAGAGCGACGGTCGCACGTCTGTACGCGACGACGATGACTGTCGAAGGAAGGTCCGCGCTCTGCAGCCCTCGGAGAATGGCCTGCTCGACACTCGGATCCACGCTCGAGGTTGCGTCGTCCATCACGAGAAGGCGAGGACGTCGCACAAGCGCGCGGGCCAGCGCAACCCGCTGCCGTTGTCCACCGGAAAGGGTCGTTCCCCGTTCTCCGACAATGGTGTCGTATCCGTTCGGCAGCTTCGAGATGAAGCCGTCCGCTTGAGCCAGTCGAGCCGCCTCGCGCACGTAGTCGTTAGTTGATTCGATCCCCAGTGTGATGTTGCCGCGCACGCTGTCGTCGAACAAGAAGGACTCCTGGAAGACGATCGCCGTGTTGGCCGGGACCACCCCTTGCTCGAGGTCACGAATGTCCGCAGCGTCGATCTCGATTACTCCCTGGTGGGGGTCGGCAAGGCGGACGAGAAGATTCGTGATCGTCGACTTGCCCGAGCCCGTCGGCCCCACCACCGCGATCGTTCGGCCGGATGCCACGTCGAAATCGATATCCCGAACGACATTGCCATCCTCGTAGCCGTAGGAGACCTTGCGTACGTCAACCTCGGCCGGACGTCCGTGTCCGTCGAGATCCGCCTTGCCGTAGGTGAGCTCGTCGGTCGCTTCGAGGACGTTCCTGACTCGGTCCCACCCAACAACGGCTCGAGGCATGTCGCCAAGAATCCATCCCACCGCCCGGATGGGGAACGCGAGCTGTGTGAAGAGGTACGAGAAGGTCACGAGCTCGCCGATCGCGAGGGCGCCCGACTGAACGCGGTAGGTCCCGGCCACCAGGATGGCAATCACTGCGAGATTCGGCAGCGCCTCGAGCAATGGGTCGAAGATTGCGCGCACCGATCCCAACCCGATGAGCTCGTCGCGCAGTTCCTGCGACTTGGCATCGAAGCGTTCGGTTTCCTCTGCCTCGAGACCGAGCGTCTTGACAACAAGCGCGCCGTCGAAGCTCTCGTGTGCGACGCCGGAGACCTGGGCTCTCATCTCCTGAGAGCGCGTCGCGAGCTCGTTCGCGCGCATGTTGTAGAAGTGGCTCAGGGCCGCGATCGTGGGGATGAGCAGCGCCCCGATCACCGTAAGAACCAGGTCGGTCGTCACGAGCATCACGAACGTGATCAGGATCATGAACAGCACTCCACAGGCAAGCGGAAGCGGCGCGATCAACCAGAACATCGCTTCGACATCCGAGTTCGCATTGGAAAGCAGGGAGCCCGTCGAGTGCTTCCGGTGCCACTCCATGGACAACCGCTGGTACTGCTCCGTCACGCGTCGCCGAAAGTCAGCTTGAAGCTTGTATTGCATCAGGAATGCACCGGCTCGCCGCCCCACGATGCCGATGGCCTTCAGCAGCGCGACTCCCATGATGGCGCCGACGGCTGCAACCAGAGCGGCCGTCGAGATGGACCCGCGCTGAATCGAGGGCACGATGACCTGATCGGTCACGCGGCCGAGGACAATCGCCTCGGCCACCGTCATGCCCGCGTAAAGCGCGGAGCCGGCAAGTCCGACCGAGAAAGCCCTCGGTTGCAGCCGAATGGACATTCTGAGGATGCCGAGCCCGCGCCGAATGATGTGGCGGTTTTCTGTGGGCATCAGCACTCGATGGTACGCGAGCCGTAGGGCATGAGAAACCGTTTGACTCGGTTACGGCAAAACTTTGAGCGTGTGAGCTTGTGCCTAGGCCTTCGAGCTTGCCTCTGCCTTGGCTTTCAGGTCCGCCTCCGCCTCGGCCACAGCCTCCTGGCGCGCCACGAGCAGGGCCTGCTCGTCGACCCACCGAGCGTTGGCGTGCGGATCGAAGGGATCGATGCGATCACGCTGTTTTCGTGCCAGCCGGTCCATGACTTTCAGCGCATCCGGCTCTTCCTGGGGATCGCGTAGCTCGATCACCTTGGCCTCGATCGCTCGCTTGAGGAAGTCCTCGCCCTTGTCGGAACGGACGAGGATCATGGTCCATCCCTCCATGCCGAGCCCTCCGCACGACAGGTCGGCATGCTCGGCCGCGAAGTCCGGGCAGTGGTGGCACCACTCATTTGCGTAGGGGCGCGCGTCCTTCAACGGAATGATGACGTCTTCACCATTGCGAAGGGTCACAATGACCTTGCCCTTCACGTTCACCTTCACGACCTCGTCGAGATCGATCCCGAGCTCCTGCTGGACCTTGCCGACCATGAACGCGTCGTAGTCGAAGGTCTCACAGCACATCAACCCGATGACCAGCTTCACCGCCCTTGTCGGTCGTTTGATCTTCTCAGCCGTGAGCTGGCGTACGGCGGTCGACTCGCACGAGACGCCCACCAACGCGACGTTCTTGCACTTGGCCTGAGCGGCCAGCGTCAGTCCCAGGGGCGTGGCGCAGTACGTGTAGCGCGACCCGGCGGTCTCGATCAGCTCCTGTGAAGTCCGCACGAGCTTCGGCTCGTCGAGCCACGGAACCGTATCGGAGGGCGCGGCTACCACCGCTCCGTCGAGCTCTTCGGTGTCCAGCGCCCACGCCAGCAGTGCCGTCACCGCTCCCCCGTCCTGGCCCCGTCCGAGAATGCGCTCGTCCGTGGCGCGGGCCAGGGTCATGTAGCGATGAGTTCCCTCGGGTTGGTCCTGGGAGCGCCGCTCACCTGCCACCGACTCCTCGATGATGTCGAGGGCCGGCCCGAGCCGCAGGCAGGCCATGGCGCAGAGCGAGCAGCCGTCCTCGCCGTGCACGCAGTTGTCGAACGGCGAGTTGAAGTCCATCTGGATGGGGTCGAAGTCACGCAGCTCGAGCACCTTGTGGGGGCAGGCGACGATGCACGCCGAGCAGCCACAGCAGATCTCCGTCGCAACGATCTCTGAGTAGAGATGCTTCCAGTGCTTGCGCTCGCTGATGGCCATTCGTTCCTCCCGCGATCGTCGAGACGATCGCTTCCTCCACGCCTTGGTGCCGAGCCACGATAGCTTGCCCCGCCTGACTCCAGCGGCACCGGTCCCTTGCCTGCGCTCGTAAGGTGGGTCGATGGACGCCGGGTTGCTTCCGGTCAAGCGACTTGACCGGGCCAAGGGGCGCCTCTCTGGGTGGCTCGACCCGGACGAGCGCGAGGCTCTCGCGCGGGCGCTATTCGACGACGCGCTCGACCTCTGCTCCTCGACTCCCTGGTTGCACTGGTGGGTGGTCAGCGACGACGAGGTGGTCCGAAAGGCCGCCGCAACCAGAGGATTCGAGACCGTCGAGGACGAGGGCACCGGGCTCAACGACGCGCTCAAACTGGCAATAGCCGACATCGTGGGCAAGGGGGCGGAGTCGGTCACGGTCGTTCCGAGCGATGTCCCGCTCGCCTACGAGGAGGACATCCGGGATCTGGTCGACACCGGAGCGACGAGCGACATCGTGGTCGTTCCCTCGGACGACGATGGAGGGACGAACGGTCTCTTTCTCTCCCCGCCCCACCTCCTCGAGCCGAGATTCGGTTCGGCAAGCTTGAAGGCCCATGTCGACGCGGCCGCCGACCGCCAGCTCCGCTGCTCGATCCTGGCCCTCCCGCGCCTTGCCCTCGACATCGACACCATCAAAGACGTAGACGCTTTTCTCGGGCGTCCCGCTTACGGAACCTCGCGAACACGCGACCTCTTGACCAAACTGCGTCCGGCGGGAACCTAGCTCAGAGCTGCTTGGCCTGGCTTTGCTCGTCGGCGATCTTCTCTGCCCGGTCCACTGCTGTGGACTCGGCTCGTCCCACCAGCTCGTCCAGCCGGGCCGGGGTTGGAATCCGCACGGTTTCCGGCCCGCCCTGGAGCAGCAGCGCGCCGAGCAACGCCCCCGCCCCGAGAAGCCCAAGGACGACGACCTGAGTCGTAGAAGGAGGTGCGGGAGCACCGACCTCCTCGCCACGGAGGCCCTCGTCGTAGCCGGCGGACTTGCCCCACGAGTAGCCCGCCCACATCAACAGGCCCGCCGCCAGCAGCACGAGCATTATCTGAGTGAATCGAATCGTTCGACGTTGTCGTCGAAGGCCGAGAGGTCCTCGATAGGAGCCGCCGGCCATCTGTCTCTTCATGGGCCCGAGACTAAACCGGGCAGTTCCGGAGAATGCACAGAGCCCCGCCCGAAGGCGGGGCTCCCCGCGAAGGTGGTTGTGTCCTCTTACTTCTTGCCGGACACGTAGGTCTTGAAGCTGGCGCCCGCCTTGAAGGCAGGAACCTTGGTGGCCTTGATCTTGATCGGCTCACCCGTCTGAGGGTTACGTGCAGTGCGCGCAGCGCGGGCACGACGCTCGAAAGTGCCGAAGCCTGGCAGCGTGACCTTCTCGCCCTTCTTGACGGTCTTCTGGACCTGGGTCACCAACTCGTCGAGAACATCGCCCACGACGCGCTTGCTCTCACCGGTGTTCTTGGCGACGACGTCCACCAGGTCACCTTTGTTCATACAGTTCCTCCTCGTTGCTCCGCGTTCGGGTGGGGCCAACCCTAAGCGCGCCCGAAGGGGGCTGAACGGCAATTCGGCCAGAAAACCCTTGATTTACAAGGGTTCTGGGCCGTTTCGAGATCGCCGGGGTGGCTAGGGAGGAAGCTCTCCGGCAACAGCCGATGCATTGCTTTCGACCGCGACGGGCACCTCGGAGATCCCGACAAGCCCGAGGAAGAGGGTTTCGGATCTCCCCCTCAGTACGAGACTCACGTCGTCCTCCTCGACCTCGAACGAAACCCGGGCTTCGATTTGCCGGAACTCCAGATACCTACGCGCGGTCCTCACGGCTTCCTCGGGGGAGAGCTCGAGCGTCTTGCCACCGCTTCGGTAGTAGGCTTCACCGTTGATCTCCCCTGCCCCCGCAAGACTTGCTGAATCGGCTGCGTTCTGAAGTGTCCGACGCAGGAGGAAGGCCTTGGTTCCATCGACGGCTAGGCCGGCCATCACGAGACTCATGAGGGCCAACCCAAGCGCCATGACTGTCACCTGGCCTCGCTCGGACATCAGCGGCTCGCGAAGGGATCCACGCGCGCGATGTGTGTTGACCGAACCCATATCGAGGGCCCGGACACCTCGCCCACGAATGGGAAACGCATCACGCTTACTGGATAGGAAACGTGAACTTCGATCCGCGCACCGCGTGCCAAACCGTCTGGCGCTGACCATCGGACATTGGCCTCACCAGCATCGAGACCATGATTGGCAAGCGCAAGCTCGGCGGTGCGGTCGACCGACTTTGCCGCAGCGGTGAGGTCACCTGACCGAGCTGCGTCAAAGCCTGCTTCGCGCGCCGCGGACGTGGTCGCGAGAGCGGAACGGTGTACGTCCGCGAGAACCATGAGAACCCAAACGATCGGAATGATCAGTAGCATGCCGAGGACAAGGGACTCAACGAGGGCCTGACCACATTCGTCTGAAGTCACTCGACCTCCCCCAGGCGCACCGAGCTTGCTTGCACCTCGACCGGGATTGTGATCGGTACAGGACCGACCGCGGCCAAACGGCCTCTTAGACGAACAGTGATGAGGTCGTCTTCGCCGACACGCTCGGTCAGCACGTCAATCTCGAGGTCATCGACAAGCGAGCCGCTCGCAGAGCGCGTGGTTCGAAGCGCGATCGTTTCGGCCTCTTGCTCGCTTCTGCCAAGTTCCGTAGCAGCGCGCGCTCCTTCGTGCGCCGACGCGATGACGACGTTACGGCCGTATAGCGTTAGCGCGAGCTGCGCGACTCCCAATGAAAGAAGCATCAGAAAGACGATCGCGAAGATCGATTCCACCAACGCGGAACCGCGCTCCGCGCTTGTCAACAGCCAATGCCTCCGCATACGGTATCGAGCGCGTTCGAGAAAATATCGACCAAGCGACCTTCCGCGATGCTCCATACTGCAATTACAAGCCCGGCCGACATGAGCACGATCAAAACCCAACCGGCAATGTCGCCGTCCTCCCGTTCATGCATTGTCAACAGCGCAGTCACAACTCGGCACATAGCAAGACCTCCTTCACGGCACCAATAGATCCAGGGACACGAGTCCAGGCAACAGAGCAAACCGACTGCTTCCGGGGCAGGTGCTGAGACTTCCAGGAAGGCCTCGATGAGCATTGATCTCCGCAGGGTTCCGTCGAATCGCGAGGTCTCGGGAGCGCGGCCCAAGGTTGATCGAGACGGCGGCCCTGCGGAACTTCTCAAGTCACGAGCTGGGCGATTGGTTGCGCTCGGTTTGATCGTGGTAGCGATGGGTCTCGGCGCACCCACGCTGCTCTTCAACGGGGAGACATCAAATGCGCGTCCCGCAACTGAATCAGACGCTGTCGCAACGAACGAGCCCGTTGCGCCGGCCGCTACCGATCTTGCGAGCTATGCCTTCCTGTTGCCTGAGCTCGAGGGCCTTTCACCGACGGTCGCACCAGGAACTGAGATCGAGATCTGGGCCACCTGGGAGCCTCCGGTAACGAAGAGATTGAAGGTGCAACTCCTTATACCGCGGGCGACGGTCACGAAGGTAATCCCGAGCATCGAGTCCGGCCCTCCGACCGTCATGTTGGAGCTTGAGCGGCAACAAATTCCTGACATCCTGTTTGGGGACAGGTTCGGAAATCTCTCTGTAGTGCTCGCTTCGGAGGCCGACTAGTCGCCCCACCCGCCGCCACCGGGAGTTACTACGGAGATCACGTCTCCCGCAGACGACTCGAAATCCACCTTGGCATCCACCGTCTCATCGTTCAGCTTGTTGGCGCCGAGCGCGCCTTCCCTGCCTCCGCGAGCTCCCTTCGGGGGGTGCCTTCTTCGGTCGGTCAGCAGCGAGACGCTCGCATCCTCAAGCACGCGAACGGATCGCTCGATGCCGTCACCACCGCGATGACGCCCGGCTCCACCCGACCTGAGCGCGAGCTGCTGTCGTTCGACGCGCAGCGGGTACTCGAGTTCGAGTGCCTCGACCGGCGTGTTCAACGTGTTGCTCATCCCAACATGGACACCCGACGGACCATCTCCGGCCGAGCTCGCTCCCTGTCCCCCGCCGATGGTCTCGTAGTAGGTCCATCCTCGACCGCCGATGACCAGGTTGTTCATGGTGCCCTGTCCCTGCGCGGGCAGATCGACGGCTTGTCCTAGAGCGAGAAGCACCGTGTCCGCGATCCGCTGGCTGGTCTCGACGTTGCCGGCGACCACCGCCGACGGCGATGACGCGTTCACGAGACTGCCCTCACGCGCCACGATTTCGACCGGGTGCAACACTCCTGCGTTGGCCGGAACGTCGTCCTCGAGCAACACTCGTAGTGCGAAGTAGCAGGCAGAACGGGTCACCGACAAAGGACAGTTGACGTTGCCCGCGACCGCGTCGGCGGTCCCGTCGAAGTCGATGGTGAGATCGTCGCCTTCGATCGTCAGGCGCACGTCTATCGGGATGTCCTCGTCCGTGGTTCCATCGCCCTCCATGACATCGGACGCTTCGTAAACTCCATCCGGTAGCTCCGCAATGCGCGTACGTGTCCGTCTTTCGGTGTAGGCGATGACTTCGTCGAATGCGTCTGTGATGACTTCCAGACCGCGTCTCTCGACGAGCTCGGACAAGCGTCGTTCACCGAGAGCGTTCGCCGCCAGTTGTGCTCGCAGGTCTCCTCGACGGACCCCCGGCGTGCGCACGTTGGCCAGCAAGAGCCTCATCACGTCGTCCACTAGCTCGCCGTCCTGGACGAGACGAAGGGGAGGAAGCACGAGCCCCTCCTGGTAGATCTCGGTGGAGTTGCTCGGCATGGAGCCCGCTCGCATGCCCCCAACGTCCGAGTGGTGAGCGCGGGCGATCGCGTAGCCGATGATTTTGCCATCGTGGACACACGGGGTGACGATTGTTATGTCCGGCAGGTGAGTTCCGCCGGTATACGGGTCGTTGAGGATGAATGCATCCCCAGGCCTCGGATCGCGTTCCACGACCGCGGCCACCGCCTCGGGCATCGCGCCGAGGTGCACCGGGATGTGCTCGGCCTGGGCAACCATGCGCCCGCGCGCGTCGAACAACGCTGTGGAGCAGTCCCTTCGTTCCTTGATGTTCGACGAATAAGCACTGCGGATGAGCGCGGCCCCCATTTCCTCGGCGACACCCGACAGCGCAGCAGACAGCACCGAGAGTGTGATGGGATCGAGCTGACCGCTCATTCGCGGTTCACCACCAGAGTGCCAGCGTCGTCAACCGTCCCCGACCAGCCCGGCCGAATCACCGCCGTCGCTTCGGCGAACTCGATGATGCAGGGACCCTCGACCTTCGTGCCCGCACTCATAGAGGTGCGTTGAAGCACCGGCGTCTCGATCCAATCGCCATCGAAGTTCGCCTCGCGCGTCTGGCTGGATGCCTCCTGGTTCGAGGACTGATCGGTCAGGTCGGGAAGCTCGATCGGTTTCGTGGCAGTGAGTCGCACGCTCACCGTCTCTACGGGCTCGTCGTTCATGCGATAGCCGAAGCGTCGTTCGTGTGCGTCGTGAAAAGCATCTGTCATGTCGCTGAGGTTCTCTGCCGGGACCGTCAGCTCGAATGACTGGCCGACGTAACGCAAGTCGGCCGTTCGCTCGAAGGATGAGTCCGCGCCGAGATTGTCTTCGGCCCGATCACGCATCGACTCGAATGTCTCATCGAATCTCGCTGGATCGAGCTCGTCGGTCGACACGAGCAACGGATGGACGTAGTCGGCTCGCATCTCGGACAGGGCGAGTCCCAACGCACTCAGAACCCCTCCCGCCTGCGGAATGAGGACAGTCGGCATGTCGAGCTCCTCTGCCAGAGCGCAAGCATGCAGCGGTCCTGCGCCCCCGAAGGCGACCAGCGCAAACCCCCGCGGGTCGAGACCTCGTTCGACGCTGACGACACGCAGGGCCCGAACCATTTCGGCGTTCGCGACCCGCACGATTCCAATGGCGGTCTCAACTGCATCAAGGCTGAGGCGATCGGTGACCGATTCAAGCGCCTTGAGAGCGAGCTCCTTCTCGAGTGTGATCTCACCGCCGAGGTTCGCTTTGTCGGCGAGATAGCCGAGCACGAGGTTCGCATCGCTCACAGTCGGTTCCGTTCCGCCCTTTCCGTAGCAGGCGGGACCGGGATCCGCTCCGGCAGAATGGGGGCCTGCTCGCAGTGCTCCGCCGTCGTCGATCCATGCGATGGATCCCCCACCCGCGCCGACGGTGTGCACGTCGACCATCGGGAGCTTGATAGGCACCCCGCCGATCGCCCCCTCCGTGGTTCGTTCGGCTCGGCCCTCTGTGATCGGAGCGACATCCGTGCTGGTGCCGCCCATGTCAAAGGTAAGGACGTTGGCGAATCCGCTGAGCTCGGCGACATGAGACGCACCAACCACTCCCGCAGCAGGTCCCGAAAGAACGCACGCAGCCGCACTCGAGGTGGCTCGTTCGAGATCCATCACTCCCCCGGATGACTGCATGACCACCGGACGAGGAACGCCGGCGCCGTCACATCGCTCCGCCAGACTCTCGAGGTAAGAGGCGAGCCGAGGTGCGAGATAGGCATCGGCCAACGTTGTCGAGAAACGTTCGAACTCGCGGAACTCGGCCAGCACCTCGTGAGAAACAGAGACGTGCAACTTGGGGAAGCGGCTGCGTACCGCGCTCGCTATCGCCTGTTCGTGCTCCGGATGGAGGTAGCCGAACAGCAAGCACACGGCTACGGCGTCCGCTTCGGCGTCCTCGAGTTGCTTTAGTGCCTTTGCCAGGCTGTCCTCGTCCAGTGGTTCGATGACTCCATCAGGTCCGCAGCGCTCGGCGACCGTGAAACGGAGGTCGCGCGCGACGAGGGGAGGCGGCCGGCTAGCGGTCAAATCGTAGAGCGAAGCTCGGTTCTGGCGACCAATCTCGACGACGTCGCGGAAGCCCTCGGTGGTGATCAGAGCCGTGCGTGCGCCCTTTCGTTCGAGCAGAGCGTTGGTCGCGACGGTTGTGCCATGCGCGAACGCCTCGATGTCGGCCGCATCGATGCTCAGCCTCTCGATGCCGGCCAGAACACCCTCGGACTGCTCGGAGCTGCTCGGCACCTTTGCGGTGACAACGCGGCCTTCGACCACACCGACGACATCGGTGAACGTGCCCCCGACGTCCACTCCTAAGCGCATCTGACTCCCTGGAATTCGTCTCCTTGGCTCCTGCAGGTTAGTCGCTTGCAGTAAAACGTCAGCGAAGCCCGTCATCTAGGCTGCCGCGGTGTCCGAGACCAATCTGCCGAGTCGAAAACAAAGCCTGCGGGGAGTGGACTTCGACGACAATGTCGTCGTTCTGTCCTTCAGTATTTCGCGCAAGCTCTACAAGTGCCCCGGCTGCTACGAGTACATCCCCATTGGCTCCGAGCACATTCTCGTTCGCTATTTCGAGCCCGACGGAAACACGTTCTACCAACACTGGCACCGCGACTGCACGAGAACGATCATGCGCGAACTGAGGGGAACCGAAGCCGTCGACCCGGACTTCCAACGCCCGCAACGCCGCCGCGGCCACCCGCGCTCGAGATGAGCGTCACGAACGCACCACCAGGGTTACGAAACGGACGCTGTACTGAACCTCGCATCTAGTAGTGCTCGTTTTCGCGGGTGCCAACTGCCCACCGCCTCGTAGAACCGACGATGACTAGCGGCGGAAACATAGAAGCGCCAATAGTCCGGATCAGCGGCGACACTCGGCAAATGAAGGCGCCCACATGCCAACCCGAGGCCCTGCATTCTTTGACGCAGTTCCTCGAGATCGCTCAGATTCTTTTGGGCAAGTTGCACGTAGAAGCGAGCGGAGGCCGCCTGCGGGATCCCACCTTCAGCATCGAAGTACCCCCTGACGAACGCCGCGTTCTCAGCGCTGCTTTGAAGCAGTGGTGGGCAGTCTGACGGGCGACAACACGTTTCCAGCACCCAAACCAAGCGGTCCTTACCTTCGCGATAGATCCAAGAGTTTGCGCCAAGTTGCTCCAGCACGACTCGAACCACCAGCAACCAGTCCTTGTTCTTCTGGGCGAGTCGCCAGGTCCGGTGCTTGGAGCTGAACGTGCCGTCCCTTAGCGCGCCCGCGAAGTACGAAAGGCAACTGCTCGGTCCTGATGCCACCACCTCACAAGAGATCGTCGCCATGAGGTCTCCCATTGCCTCACTGTAAGAAGGGTGTGCGACAAGAACGGGAACAAGAAAACGGCCCCTTTTGGGGCCGTTTTAACCTTGAGCTCTAAACAGTGTGCCTGCCGAAGAGATCAGTGCGCTTCAACATAAGAAGCAATTGCTCCTTAGAAAGGAGGTGATCCAGCCGCACCTTCCGGTACGGCTACCTTGTTCGTGTTGGTCCCCATGTCGCCATGAGGCACGGACTATATCTTCATCCTGGTCCCATCAAAGGGTGGCGATGTTCACTCTCTTGACGAGTCTCTCGAACATCGTTTCCAGGAGCTCGGCGTGTAGTCTCTGAGGGGTCAATCGCCCGACTGAGAGCGTCGGTACGACGACTTCCCTGCTGATTGTCCGCGTCACCCGGTGCATTTTCACTGACTGCTTTCGCAGACGAGTAGCACGGGATACTTGCGGGGTTTCCAGCAAATAGCCAAGTTTTTCTCCCGCCGTTACCGGCGAGGGTCGCAACTTGCTTACGACTTCACCCCAATCGCAGATCCCACCTTCGACGGCTCCCTCCCAAAGGTTGGGCCACCGGCTTCGGGTGTTACCTACTTTCGTGGTGTGACGGGCGGTGTGTACAAGGCCCGGGAACGTATTCACCGCAGCGTTGCTGATCTGCGATTACTAGCGACTCCGACTTCATGGGGTCGAGTTGCAGACCCCAATCCGAACCAGGCACGCTTTTTTGGGATTCGCTCCCCCTTGCGGGATCGCTGCCCTTTGTAGCGCGCAATGTAGCATGTGTGCAGCCCTAGACATAAGGGCCATGCTGACTTGACGTCATCCCCACCTTCCTCCGAGTTGTCCCCGGCAGTCCCCTTAGAGTCCCCGGCATTACCCGCTGGCAACTAAGAGCAGGGGTTGCGCTCGTTGCGGCACTTAAGCCAACACCTCACGGCACGAGCTGACGACAGCCATGCAGCACCTGTGCTAGCCCTATAACGACACGGGCTTTCACCCGCTTTAACTAGCATGTCAAGCCTAGGTAAGGTTCTTCGCGTTGCATCGAATTAAGCCACATGCTCCGCCGCTTGTGCGGGCCCCCGTCAATTCCTTTGAGTTTTAGCCTTGCGGCCGTACTCCCCAGGCGGGGTGCTTAATGCGTTAGCTTCGGCACGGAACGGGTTGAAGACCGCCCCACACCTAGCACCCAACGTTTACGGCTGGGACTACCAGGGTATCTAATCCTGTTTGCTCCCCCAGCTTTCGCACCTCAGCGTCAGAACAGGCCCAGAGAACCGCCTTCGCCACCGGTGTTCCTCCTGATATCTGCGCATTTCACCGCTACACCAGGAATTCCATTCTCCCCTACCTGCCTCTAGCCGACCCGTATCGAATGGCCTCTCAGGGTTGAGCCCTGAGCTTTCACATCCGACGTGGTCGGCCGCCTACGCGCGCTTTACGCCCAATAAATCCGGATAACGCTTGCCCCCTACGTATTACCGCGGCTGCTGGCACGTAGTTAGCCGGGGCTTCTTCTGCAGGTACCGTCACCGTGAGGCTTCGTCCCTGCTGAAAGAGGTTTACAACCCGAAAGCCGTCATCCCTCACGCGGCGTCGCTGCGTCAGGCTTTCGCCCATTGCGCAAGATTCCCTACTGCTGCCTCCCGTAGGAGTCTGGGCCGTGTCTCAGTCCCAGTGTGGCTGGCCACGCTCTCACGCCAGCTACCCGTCACTGCCTTGGTAGGCCGTTACCCCACCAACAAGCTGATAGGCCGCGGGCTGATCCCGAACCGAAAAACTTTGCCCTGCTGAACATGCGATCTACAGGGGTCATCCGGCATTAGCAACGGTTTCCCGTTGTTATTCCAGAGTTCGGGGCACATTACCCACGTGTTACTCACCCGTTCGCCGCTTTCAGCCGAAGTGGTTACCCACTTCGGTTTCGTCGCTCGACTTGCATGTATTAGGCGCGCCGCCAGCGTTCATCCTGAGCCAGGATCAAACTCTCCGTAGAGATCTTGCAGCTTCGACAACAACGGCTACTAGAACCGCAATGTCATCGAAGTTGTAAGAGTTTGAATCCATTTCGAGGTGAACGCTTCGACATGTCGCGTCATTGAAGACCAGCAAGATGCTCGAGAGCATCTTGCGTCGAAGACGTCATATCTCGGATTTACTATTGAGTACGCAGTGCCTTACCGGCACTTTGTAGTTTGTCAAAGGCTTCGTGAACCATGGGCTTGTGGCCCAGGCCACTCCATCTCTTTGACGAGGTCGCACTGATCTCCGATCCACCTCCACGAATGGAGGCTTCTCGGCAGGCACACTGTTTAGTTCTCAAGGTGCGGTTCAAACTGGCTTCGGACAAACAAAAACGCCGGTGCAGGCACCGACGCCGTCACAACTTCCTAGAGCTTCTCAACTCGAAGGAGCTATAGGCGACGACTCCGGTCTCGGTTGCACCCCCGGATGGGGCGCTGCCAATGTACCTGCAAGCGCTACTGCAGCCCTGAAGGCCGTCCACGAACATATCAGCGTTTCAGGCCTGAGGTCAAACACTGACGATTCCGCCAGAGGCAGGATATCCCCTGCTCACAGGGCCTCTCGACTAGCTGCGGAGCCTCACGAATCGACGCTTGCCGACCTGGAGGACGCCTCCCTTGAGATCCGCGAGGTCCGCGGTCTCGCTCGAGACCGCCTCGCCGTTGACCCTCACGCCCCCCTGGGCGATCAGCCGGCGAGCCTCGGATCCGGATTTCGCCAGGCCCAGCTCGGCCAGCACCCTGGGCAGATAGACCTCTGGTCCATCAATCGCATCACCTGGGATGTCGGCGTCGGGGATGTCCTCGGGGGCCTCCTTGCGGCGGAACTGGCGATCGAACGCCTCCTCGGCTCGGCCCCCTGCGTCCTCGCCGTGGTACAGCCTGACGATCGAGCTCGCCACTGCCCTCTTGGCGTGGTTGGCGTCTGCCCCACCCGCCTTGCTCGCGGTCTCCATCTCCGCCACCTCATCCGGGGGCATCGTCGTTGCAAGCGCCGCGTAACGTCCGATGAGAGTGTCGGGGATGCTCATGAGCTTGCCGAACATCTCTTCCGGTGTCTCTCTGATGCTGACGTAGTTGCCCAGGCTCTGGGACATCTTCTGAACGCCGTCGAGTCCTTCGAGCAGGGGCATCGTCATTGCGATCTGAGGGCGCTGGCCGTAGCCCGCTTGAAGATCCCTTCCGACGAGGAGATTGAAGAGCTGGTCCGTTCCACCCAGCTCGACGTCCGCCTCCACTGCAATCGAGTCATATCCCTGCAGCAGCGGGTACATGAACTCGATCATCGAGATCGGGCGCTGCTCCTTGAAACGCTTGGCGAAGTCGTTGCGCTCGAGCATCTGGGCAAGCGTGTAGTTGGCGGTCAGGCGAAGGACATCGCCGAGATCCATTGGCTCGAGCCACTCGGAGTTGTAGCGGACCTCGAGGTTGTCCTCGCTGAGGATGTCGAGCAGCATCGCCACGCACGCCTCGGCGTTCGCCGCCACCTCTTCCTTGGTGAGCTGCGTCCTGGTGGACGACTTACCTGAGGGGTCGCCGATGCGCGCGGTGAAGTCCCCCATTATCAAGACGGCGGTGTGCCCCGCGTCCTGCCACTGGCGGAGCTTGCGCAACGGCACCGCCCATCCGAGGGTGATGTCCTTGGCGGTCGGATCGAGCCCCAGCTTCACTCTCAGCGGACGATCTTCCTTTAGTCGCCGCTCGAGCTCCTCGGCGACCACCACGTGCTCCGCGTTGCGAACCAGGTCGTGGAACTGATGACTTGCGGCGCTCGTCTCATTCATATGGCCGAGATGCTACCCGCCTCTCGTAGGCCGTTTTCTACGTCAGAACAGCCGCCTGTACGCGTCGACCCAGGACTAGACTGATAAGCCGATGAAGTGGATAACCAAACGGAAGACAATGCTTGCCCTCGCGGCCTTTGGGCTGCTGGCCGCGTCGTGCGCGGATTGGGTCGGCGACCTACCCGAGCTGACAAAGAAGGACCTCAGGTTCAATCCACCTGAGTCGTCGAAGCTCTTCTCGGACGACGGGACCTTGATCAAGAGCTTCCATGGCGAGCAGAACCGCACGGTCGTCAACCTCCAGGCAATTCCCAAACACGTTCGGAATGCCGTCATCGCCATCGAGGACCAGCGCTTCTACGAGCACGAGGGCGTCGACCTCAAAGCGATCGTCCGGGCGACGCTCGCCAACATCGGCTCGGGCGAGATCCAGGAGGGTGGCTCGACCATCACCCAGCAATACGTAAAGCAGATGATCATCGCCCCCGGCGAGATAGCCGAGAAGTCCTACGAGCGAAAGCTTCAAGAAGCGGCACTCTCTCGCCAGATTGAAAAGGAGCTCAGCAAGAACGAGATCCTCGAGCGCTACCTCAACACGATCTACCTCGGGCAAGGCGCTTACGGCTTTCAGGCCGCGGCGAAGGTGTACTTCGATGCCACCGTCAAGCAACTCACCGTCCTCCAGGGGGCGACGATCGCCGGCATCATCCAGCGGCCCGGTGCCTTCGATCCGTTCATTCATCCGAATGCCGCCAAGAAACGACGCAACCTGGTCCTCGGCCGGATGCAGACTCTCGGCTACATCACCGACCAGCGAGCCGCCAAACTCAGTAGGAAGCCCCTCGGCCTACAGACGATCTCCCAGGAAGAGAGGGATCAATACGAGGCCGCCTACTTCGTCGACTACGTGCAGAAGATGCTGACGTATCACCCCCGCTTCGACATGCTCGGAAAGACGGTCGGTCAAAGGACGAAGGCACTGTTCCAAGGCGGGCTTCGCATCTCAACGACAGTCGATCTCGACATGCAGAGAGCTGCCGACAACGCGGTCAACTCGATCCTCTACGACCCAAACGACCCCCACGCGTCGCTTGTCGCCGTCGATCCCTCCAACGGACACGTAAAGGCGATGGTGGGTGGCCGCGACTACTTCGCGACGAGGAAGGACGCGAACGGTCGCTTCGCCAAGTTGAATCTCGCCATCCTGGGCGAGCCTGGACTGGGGGCCAAGAAGAGCGGAGGGACAAGCTCGGGCGAGGGACGACAAGCCGGCTCGGCCTTCAAGGCATTCACGCTAGCCGCCGCCATTGACAAAGGAGTCCCGCTTACAAAGACCTTCAAGGGCGGCTCCTGCCGGGTCTTTCCCGAAATCAGCGAATGGGCCACCTCCCCCGGACTGTGTAACTACGAGGGCAGCGCCTACGGCAACGTCTCGCTGCTCCAGGCAACGATCAACTCGATCAACATCGTCTACGTTCAATTGGGCTTGGACATCGGAATAAACGCCACGACGGATATGGCTCGCGAGATGGGAATTCGCACTGAAGCTACTCGGAGTCCCCTCGGCCCCCATCGGAGCCAAACCCGGTCAATGCGCTCGGCATGGCATCCGGCTACGCAACGCTGGCCGGGAACGGTGTCTACCACCCGCCGGTTGCGGTCACGAGGATCTACGACTCACGCAAGGAGAAGGTGCTCTACTCCGCTCCCAGGACGAAGGGTGAAGAGGTCCTCAGTCCCTCCTCCGCATACATCGCCACCAGCGCACTCGAGGGAGTCATCTCCGGCGGTACCGGCACCGCCGCCGCCATCGGACGTCCCGCGGCCGGTAAGACCGGCACGGGCCAGGAGTACCGCGACGCGTGGTTTGCCGGCTACACCCCGGACCTGTCGGCTGCCGTATGGGTTGGGTTACCCCGAGGCCGAGATTCCGATGACCACTACCCGAATCGGCTCGGTAACTGGTGGCTCTTGGCCCGCTCAGATCTGGCAGTCGTTCATGTCGACCGCTCTCGCCGGCACGCCTCCAACCGATTTCACAGCACCGACTGGGCTCACCTACGTAACCATCGACACACGCTCAGGGTGTGTCGCGGCCAGCGGGACGCCGTCCGAGTATCAGGCCTCGACTCCGTTCACGCCGGGGACCGAACCGACCAACGTCTGCGTCATTCCGGACCTGCCCGAGAAGAAAAAGAAAAAGGGCGACGATGACGAGGGACGTAATCCGAACCACCCGGGCCAGGACAACGACAACGGAAACGGGAACGGCAACGGGAACGGCAACGGAAACGGTGGGAACGGCGACTAGCTAGGTGCGACGCGAGGCGTAACGGTTGCCGGGGACGACGAAGCGCCAGGGAATCTCCTCGCCCTTCCCGGCACCGAGTCCGACCCGCACGGTCTGAGCGATCTCGCCGGCCCTGTATGCGTCGCTGTTCTCGTCGGTGGCGATGAAGAACGTTCCGCCTCGTAGCAATGTGGCTCCGTTGTGTTGCTTGCCTATGCCCATCGCCTGGGTGAGCCGCGCGGGCCCTGCAGCAAGGTCCGTGTCCCGTGTTATCGCCGGCCTGCGAGCACGCATGAGCTCGAGACCCTCGACGGGCTCCCCCGCCCTCAACAGCACCGCCTCGCATTCGCCACTCCGAGCACACACGACGTTCGCGCACCAATGCATGCCGTAAGTGAAATAGACGTACAGACGTCCGGGGGGGCCGTACATCACCTCCGTGCGTTGCGTGACGCCCCGGTATCCGTGAGACCCGGGTCGAGCACGCCCCTGTAGGCCTCGTCCTCGACTATCCGGACCGCGGTGCGACCCTCGATGTCGTCGTGAACGAAAATGCAGCCAATCAGGTCGCGCGCCACGCTTACCGCGTCGCGGCGGTAGAACGCGAGTGGCAGCCGCTTCATTCTTGCGATAGCAGCCAGACGAGCAGCGCCTTTTGTGTGTGGAGCCGGTTCTCGGCCTGGTCCCACACGATGGATCTCTCACTGTCCATCACTCCTGCGGAGATCTCCTCTCCGCGGTGCGCGGGGAGACAATGCATCACCTTGACGTCGGGAGACGCCATCGAGACGACATCCTCATCGATCCGATAGTTCTCGAAGACATCCGCGCGAGCGTCGGACTCGTCCTCCTGGCCCATCGACGCCCACACGTCCGTGTACAGGACATCGGCACCCTCGGCCGCCTCCGCTACGAGGTCGGAGACGATCACTTTGCCCTCCGTGTAGGCCGCGATCTCACGAGCCCGCTCTACGATCTCGCCGTCGGGCTGATAGCCGGCGAGGGCTCGCTATCCGGACGTCCATGCCCAGCTTCGCTCCGGCAATCAGCAACGAGTGGGCGACATTGTTCCCATCGCCGATGTAGGCAATGGACACTCCGCTCAACTTCTCGGTCACATGCTCCTGAATCGTCAGCAGATCGGCGAGCACCTGGCACGGGTGAGACTGATCGCTCAGGAGGTTGATAACAGGGACCGTTGCACCGGCGGCCAGAGACTCCAGTCGCTCCTGGCCAAAGGTCCGCACCGCTATCGCATCGACATAGCGCGACAACACGCGCCCCGTGTCTTCGATGGTCTCGCCTCGGCCAAGTTGCAGCTCGTCACCGCGCAACACGACCGAGTTGCCTCCCAGCGACGAAACGGCGACCTCCATCGAGACGCGCGTCCGGGTCGACGGCTTCTCGAAGATGAGCGCGACGTGCGTCCCATCAAGGGCGTCCGCGTTCTTCTCCGGCTTGGCTTTCTTGATCTTGGCCGCATCACTCAACAGTTTGGTCAGCTCTTCGGACGAGAGGTCGTCGACCGATAGAAAGTCTCGTTTCGTCATGCTCAATGCCTCCGGGACTAGGCGCGAATGGTTCCTCCGGTGCGCTCCTGCAGGGCTGGAAGGATGCGGTCACGCACCTCCAGAGCTTCCTCATCGGTCATCGTTTTGTCCTCGGCTCTCAATTCCAAGCGCAAAGGCAAGTGACTTCTTGCCGTCGCCGACCTGCTCGCCTCGGTAGACGTCGAACAGGCGCACCGAGACCACCTCCGGCTTCCCCGCGCCCGCGATGACATCCTGAACCTTCGTTGCTGCAATTGCGTCGTCCACGACAACCGCGATATCGATGTAAGTCCCTGGATATCGAGACAGCTCGCGGAGCTGCACCCCGTCGGGCAGGGCCTCGAAGACCGGCGCTAGCGACAACTCGAATACAAGCGTTCGCTCGGCAACGTCGAAACGCTCGCAGACCTCCGGATGCACCTCTCCGAGTGCTCCGAGAGGAGCCGAGCCAAGGCTCACCGTCGCGGCACGGGTGGGGTGAAACGGCTTACCCCTCGCCGGCACGAACCCCAGTCCCTCGAGACCGAGACCCGCGAACGCCGCCTCGAGCACACCTTTGACGCCGAAGAAGTCCCACGGGCGCGCCGGCCCGGTCCACTCCTGCTCGCGCCGCAGTCCGGAGAACGCACCCGCCAGAACGAGTCCCTCCTGAGGCAGCTTGTCGTGCGTTGGCTCGTAGATGCGCGCGATCTCAAACAGCGAGACCCCTTGCGCGCGCTGAGACTGGTTGAGCGCAACCGCTTTCAGAATGCTCGGCAACAGTGTCGTTCGCATGGCTCGCTCGTCCTCCACCATCGGGTTGGCCACTTCGACCATGTTTCTAGCGGGGTTGGATTCGTCCAGCTCCAGCCTTTCGATGTCCTCGGGTGAGATGAGCGACGGAGTCACCGCCTCGTAGACACCGAGGTCGGCGAGTACCTGCCTGAGCATCCGCTCGGCTCGCTGATCCCGCTCGAGCCCTCCCGCCGCGCCCTTAGGAAGGGTCGAGGGGAGCTCGTGGAAGCCGTGGAGCCGGCCCACCTCCTCGATCAGGTCGACCTCGCGCGTGATGTCCGGTCTGAACGTTGGGACGAGCACGTCGAGCGCGCCCGTCGCATCGCTGACGTCCAACTCGATGGAGCGAAGCCGCTCGGCCTGCTCAGCGGCGGGAATCGTGATTCCCAGAAGCTTGTCCGTGCTCGCAGGCCGCAACCGGACCCTGCGGCGCTCGATTCGTTTGGGATACTCGTCCACAACCGTCGTCGAGACACGACCGCCGGCCAGCTCGCTCATGAGTTGGGCAGCGCGCATCGACCCGACCGGCGCCATGGCCACGTCCATGCCTCGCTCGAAGCGCGCCGAGGCTTCAGTGCGAAGGTTCTGGCGACGCGCCGTGAACGCGATCGTGTCGGGGTCGAAGTAAGCGGACTCGAGAATGACGTTGGTCGTGGACTCAGAGACCTCCGATTCCTCGCCTCCCATGATTCCCGCGAGCCCGATCGGCTTGGCGCCGTCGGTTATCAGCAGGTCATCCGGCAGAAGCTCCCTCTCGACACCGTCGAGAGTAGTCATGCCCTCTCCCTTGCGTGCCCGTCGCACGACTATCGATTGGTTTGGAAACCTTGTCCGCGTCGAACGCATGCATGGGATGACCCAGCTCGAGAAGCACGTAGTTCGTGATGTCGACGACGTTCGAGATGGGCCGCACACCACAGGCGAGAAGACGGGTCGCCATCCATTGCGGGCTGGGGCCGATCTTGACTCCCTCGATATACCTCGCCACGAAGCGCCTGCACCCTTCTGGGTCTTCGATTCGCACGGTCACCGGGGAACGAACATCGGTTGCCGCGTCGAGCTTCACTTCGGGCCGCCGGAGTTTCTTGCCCGTCACGGCCGCGATCTCCCGAGCGATGCCGAGAACGCTCATGCAGTCGGGACGATTCAGGGTGACTTCGAACTCCAGCTGCGTGTCGTCCAGGCCCAGCGTGGCGACCACGTCGGCTCCCAGTTCGGCGTCGGGAGCCAGAACCAGGATGCCCGAGTGGTCGCGCGTAACTCCGAGCTCCGCGCCCGAACACAGCATCCCGCGGGACACCTCCCCGCGGATCTTTCGCTCCGTGATGTCCATGCCAGGAAGTCGCGCGCCGACCCGCGCCAGGGGGACGCGGTCACCGACCGAGAAGTTCCTAGCGCCACAGACGACGCGTTGCTCGCCATCGTCGGTTCTCACATCCACTAGCGTCAGCGAGTCGGCGTTCGGATGCTCCTCGATGTTCAAGACTTCGGCGACCACCACCCCGTGCAGGTCCTTCCCGGGCGTAGTCACGGACTCGACCTTGGTGCCGGAGAAATCGAGAAGCTCCACGAGCTTCGGGATCTCGACGTCGATGTCGACGAACTCCCTGAGCCAGTTCAGAGTGACTTTCATGTCTGGCCTCTGAACTGCTCGAGCACTCGCACGTCGTTTTCCCACAACAGGCGGATGTCCGAGACGCCGTGCGCGAGAGCGCAGATTCGCTCTACGCCCATCCCGAATGCAAAGCCGGTGTAACGAGCTGGGTCGTAGCCGACCCACTCGAGGAGATGGGGGTCCACCATGCCGCAGCCGAGAACCTCGATCCACCCCTCCTGCTTGCACAACCGGCAGCCCGAGCCCTTGCACTTGAAGCACTGGACGTCGAGCTCGGCAGAAGGCTCGGTGAACGGAAAGAAGTGGGGGCGCAGGCGCACTTCGAGGTCGCGCCCGAAGATGGCCCTGGCGAAGTGCTCGAGGCTCCCTTTCAGATCGCTCATCGTCACGCCCTCGTCCACGGCCAGCCCCTCGATCTGAGTGAATCCGCTGAGATGCGTGGCGTCCTGAGTGTCGCGGCGGTACACGTGCCCCGGACAGACGACGTAGACGGGCGGCTCCTGGTTCTCCATGGTCCTGATCTGGACCGGTGAGGTCTCGCTTCGCAGAACGACTTCTTCGCCTCTCCCCTTGATGAAGAACGTCGCTTGTTCGCTGCGCGCCGGATGACTGGGTGGCATGTTGAGCGCGTCGAAAATGTAGGTCGACAGCTCGATCTCGGGTCCCTCGGCGACCCGGTAGCCCAGCCCGATGAAGACGTCGACGATGTCCCAGATCGTCTTGGTCAGCGGATGCACCGTCGCAATCGGCGGTGCCGTCGCCTGGAAGGGTCACATCAATGGACTCGCGCTCCCAGCGTTCCGCCGTTTCGGCCTCTTTGAACGTCGCCTCCTTGGCGCTGATCGCACTGTTCATCTCGGCCGTTACATCGTTCGCCAGCTGGCCCAACTCTTTGCGCTGCTCGTCGGAAACGTCACGCAATCCCGAGCGAGCGCGACTGAGAGGCGCCTTTCGACCCAGCACCTTGACGCGGGCGTCCTCCAGAGTCGCCATGTCGGTGGTCGCGGCGATCGTCTCGAGGCCCTCGCGACGCGCGTTCTCGAGGTTGTCCCTCAACTCGGCCTCGCTCATGCCCGCTCGTGTCCATCTGACAGGAAAGGACATAGTGAACGTCGTTCCCAACTTGGGCTTGCTGTCGACGGTTATCGACGCGCCCTGAGCGCTCAGCACCCTGTCCGTCAGCAAGAGGCCGAGCCCCAAGCCGGTCGGGGCCTTGTTCCCGCGCGGTCCCGGCGCAGAGAAGAGGTTGGGCAGGTGCTCGGGGTCGATGCCCTCTCCCTGGTCCGACACGCTCACAACAGTCGCGTCTCCTCGGTGCTCCGCCTCGATCGAAATTGGTCCCGTCGAAAACTTGCAAGCATTCTCGACGAGGTTGTCCAGCGAACGCTCGAAGCGCTCGCGGTCCGTCCACGCGTTGAGCCCATCGGGAACGTCGACCGTGATCCGGTCACCATCGGGTCCATCGGAAAAGCGATCGACCACCGTATTTACGGAGACCGCCAGATTTACGGGACCGAGTTGCAATTCGAGCCGCCCGACCTCGGCTCGTGCCAGGTCGAGAACCTCGGAGACGATGCGGCCCATGCGCTCGGAGTCGACGTGGATGGTTTCGATGAACTGAAGTCGCTGTTCGTCGGTGAACCGATCCCACCGCTTGACCAGGGTCGAGGAAAACCCCTTGATCGAGGTCAGCGGCGACCGCAGCTCATGGCCCGAGCGCGCTATGAGTTCTGCAAAACGGGATTCATCGGTCATTAGATGGCCGAGGATAAACGCCTGTCGCCGAGTCCGGGTTTCGGCTCGAGCCCGAACTGCGGCGCTGACGGACCGCTTCGAACAAGAGGATGGAGCCCGCTATGCCCACGTTCAATGACTCAGCGGGCCCGGGCATTGGAATGCCGACGGTGTCATCGAGGAGACGGTTCGATGACTCCACGATCCCCCACGACTCGTTTCCGAGCACGAGGGCGACCGGCGCGCGGAGATCCACCTCGTCGGGGGCTTTGGACGAACCGGCATCCGCTCCGAGAATCAAGAAGCTCTTGCTCCTCAACTCCTCAACGACCGCGTCGAGCGCGGCATCGGCCACTACATCTACGTGAAAGATCAAACCGGCCGTCGCGCGCACGGTCTTGGGGTTGAACGGGTCCACAGAGCCCGAGCTGAAGACGACCGCTGTAGCTCCCGCGGCGACGGCGGACCTCACGAGTGTGCCGGCGTTGCCGGGATCCCGCACGTTCGACAGAACTAGTACCAGGTCGCCGGACACCTCGGCGATCGGAACTGTCCTCATCGAGGCGACGGCTACGACTCCCTGGGGCGTGCTGGTGTCGGTCAGCGCTTCGATCACCCGGCCGGAGACGGGAAGAGCGCCGCGAGCGAGCCACGTTGACGCTGTGGCTTCTTCCGCATCGACAAATAGATCCTTGACCTCGCCGCGCGCCAGAGCCTCCGCGACCGGAATCGGGCCCTCAACGAGAAACGCCCCGGCGCGTGTTCTTTCATTGCGCCGGAGCAACTTTCGGGCCGCGAGGACCCGTGGGTTTCTCAGGGATGTAACAAGCTCGCTGGTCAGCTCGCCTTCTTGTCCTTTTCGACCGCGTCCCGTGCCACATCCACGAGACTCTTGAAAGCATCGGGCTCGTTGACTGCGAGTTCGGCAAGCATCTTGCGGTCCAGCTCGACCTCAGCAAGACGCAGATCCCGACATGAACTGGCTGTAGCTCATACCGTTGAGCCGGGCTCCCGCATTGATGCGCTGGATCCATAGGCGTCGGAAATCACCCTTGCGGGCCCGACGGTCGCGATAAGCGTAGTTACCCGAGTGCAGAACCTGCTCGTGGGCCGCCCGCAGGTGCTTCCCGCGCGATGAGTAATAACCTTTGGCCTTCTTCAGGACCTTCTTGTGTCTAGCCCGGCTTTGCACCTTTGACTTGACGCGTGGCATGACGGTTCCTCCTTGAAAATTGCGTGGTCGTCTGGGCTACTTGGCCAGCAACTTGCGAATCCGGTTGCCGTCCGCAGTTGCTACCTCGGCGTCGGGACGACTCAGACGACGCTTGCGCTTGGAGCCTTTCTTTCCGAGCATGTGGTTCATCCCGGCCCTGCGGCTTCGAATCTTGCCGGTACCGGTGACTTTGAAGCGCTTGGCCGCGCCGCGATGCGACTTCATTTTTGGCACCTGACGATTCTCCTTTCTAGCGATCCCTCGAGTCGCGCGCATCCGCGCATGCATCCTCGAGGCGATCCCTAGCCTCCTTCTGCTCTGGTCACCTTGATAGGCCGAGCCGACTCTTTCTCCGGCTCCTCCTCGGCGGGAGGAGGCGCCTCCCGTTCCTGCTTGGGAGGACGGCTCTGGGTGTTTCTCCTTGTTCTCGTCGGCTGTTGCTGCTGCTGAGGCTTGCTGTGAATCGAGTCCTTATGAGGCGAGAGGACCATGGTCATGTTGCGACCGTCGAGCTTGGGCGGCGTGTCGATCTTGGCTATGTCCTGTACCTCTTCGGCAAGTTGGTCCAACAGGCGCTGACCCAACTCTGGGTGCACCGTCTCGCGGCCTCGGAACATGATCGTCAACTTGACCTTCGCTCCCTGCGTGAGGAACCGAACAACGTGGCCCTTCTTGGTCTCGTAGTCGTGAGTGTCGATCTTGGGTCGCATCTTCATTTCCTTCACGACCACGAGAGACTGCTTCTTTCTCGCTTCCTTCTTCTGGACCGCCTGCTCGTACTTGTACTTGCCGTAGTCCATGATCCGGCAGACCGGCGGATCCGCCTGGGGCGCAACCTCGACAAGATCGAGGTCCTGTTCCAGCGCCATGGCGAGCGCCTCCTTGGTCTCGAGGATCCCTATCTGCGAACCATCCGACCCGACGACACGCACCCGTGGAACCCTGATGCGGTCGTTAACCCTCAGCTCCTGCTGTGCGATACGAACGCTCCTTCCATCCTTCTCTACCTTCGTCGCGTCCTTGATTCGAACGCGAAAAAGGCCGGCGACACACCAAGAAGGAGGGCGTCACCAGCCCTTCGACAACCCCCTCGACTCGGGCGCTGCAGCCGCAGCGCGCTCCGCCGGGAGGTGAGGGTAGATACGACCCCTTCTTGGCGATTCCTGCTGCATGAGAGTATAGAGCCCCAATATGGACAACGAACATGATCACGAGGACGAAGAGCACCCACGCAAGATCCGAGTAGTGGACAAGAGGATCTCCGCGCGCAGGTCGTCGGAGGGCGTCGAGGACTCCGCTGACAACTACCGGCGACTCGTGCCTCCTCTCCCCCGGAGCCCACCTCCTCCGCTTCGAGCGCGCCGGCGACACAGGAATCCGAGGGCGATGCCACGGTGACGCCTTTGCGACCACCGGCCTCCCCGCAGAGCGAACATCCATCGGCGGCACCTGCTGCCGCCCCTTCGTCCGCCCCTGTGCAGGGCCCGAGGGGAACCGAGCCTCCGGGCCAGGTCTGGACCCCCGAGCAGGAGGAAGAGGCCCGGCGGATGGCCGAGGAGATGGCCCGGATTCCCAGCACCGAGTGGGTCATCAACGTGGCCGTCACCCTTGCCAACGCCGCAGGAACCAAGCTGAACGAGGGCCTGTGGGACGACGGCGGGTTGGCGATCGACGCCCTCTCGGCGATCGTTGAGAAGGTCGGTCCTCGTTTGGGCGAAGCCGAGGCGCCTCTCAGGCAGACTCTGGCTCAGCTCCAGATGGCGTACGCGCAGATGGCCGCCAAGCCAGAGGGGCCACCCTCCTAGAACCCTCCAATCAAAAAAGGGCCCCCGAAGGGGGCCCTTTGATTTTGCAGGTCTGGTTAGGCGCCTGCGGCGCGGACGTTGGACGCCTGCTTGCCCTTGGGACCCTCGGTCACCTCGAACTCGACGGCCATTCCCTCATCCAGGGACTTGTAGCCGTCCATCTCGATGGCCGAGAAGTGGACGAAGACGTCCTCTCCATCGGACTGAGAGATAAAACCGAAACCCTTCTCGTTGCTGAACCACTTCACCGTGCCTTGAGCCACGAACGCACTTCCTTTCGATGCTTCGAGAGGCGCGAGCCGAAGCGCGCAACCCCCCCTTCAGAACTACCGCGAAACGGTAGCACAATCAGGCGCCCGCCATCGCCCCTACCGTTTCGTGTCATTTGCGACTGAGTGCCGCTCCCTTTCGTGTTTCGGACCCACACGAGGCGGCTAAGCAGTCGAGTGGGGTCGGGGCGTAGTCCGATTCGATCGGCCGGGAACGCTTTGGATGCCCTCAGGGCACCGTTGTTCAACAGTGCAGCAGCGATTCCCAAAAGAATTTCGAGAGTGTTCAAGACGTTCGTGCCGCCGCACGCGGCTCATCGTTTCACGGAACGATCTTGGTGATCGGCATCTCGACTATGTCCTCGGCCCCGCATGATTTGAGCTGTGGAATGAGGACGTTGATCGTGCTCTTGGGCACGACGGTTTCGACGGCAAAGAACCCAGTGTCCGCGAGATGGCTAACAGTTGGTGAGCGCATCGCGGGCAATAACTCCAGCACTGCATCGAGATTCTGCGACTGAACGTTCAGCTTGACCAGAACTCGCCCGCGCGCGTCGACAGTCCCCTTCAGCAGGATGGTGAGCTCTTCGATTGCTTGACGCTTGGTTGGGTCGTCCCACGATTCCTGGTTGGCGATCAGATGAGTTCGGGATTCCATGAGCGTGTCGATGATGACCATTCCGTTGCGTCTTAAAGTCGCTCCCGTCTCGGTGAGGTCCACGATTGCATCGACGATCTCGGGAACCTTTGCCTCGGTGGCCCCGTAGGACAGGAAGATGCGAACCGGGATTCCGAGCTCGTCGAAATAAGTCTTCGTCAGGTTCGGCAGCTCGGTGGAGATCCGAGAGTCTGGCTTGATTTGTTGCGGCTCGGTGATCCCAGACTCTTCAGGCACGGCGAGCACGATCTTGATCGGGCGGTCGGTCTGCTTCGAATACCGCAGTGGAGCGACCTTCACGACATCGGATCCAGTCTCGGCGATCCAGTCCTCGCCCGTGATGCCGATGTCGAAGAAACCATCCGCCACGTAAGTCGGAATCTCCTGAGGCCTGAGTATCGCCACCGAGTCGATTCGAGGATCGTCGATCGAGCCGCGGTACTCACGTTCGTTCCCTCGGGACACCTTGAGATCGGCGTCCTCGAGCAACCGGAAGGTCGCGCTCTCGAGCGAGCCTTTGGGGATGACGAATTTCAGCATCGGCGAAGCATAGTTGCTACATATCCGATTGCGGCTTCGGCAGAGAAGCCCCCAGGTTCGCCATCTCTGATCGCCGTCGTCGCGGCCTCGTAACCCTTGTTGCCCAGCTTGCCACCCGCACGCTCGGCGGCCTGCTCGGTGGTTTCGGTAGTCAGCACCCCGAACGAGATCGGCACACCGGTCTCGAGCGACGCGTTGGCCACGCCGGTCGCCGCCGCTCCCGCCACGTACTCGAAGTGGGCGGTCTCCCCGCGGATGACGACCCCAATCGCAACGACCGCGTCGACCTCCCCCGACAACGCGAGTCTGCGTGCGACCACAGGGATCTCGAAGGCACCCGGAACCCACGTCAACGACACGTCGTCGTCGGCCACCCCGTGCTGTTGGAGCGCGTGCCTTGCTCCGTCGACGAGACTCTTGGAGATCGTCTCGTTGAAGCGGCTTGCGACGATGGCGATCTTTAGTCGCCGACCGTCGAGCGTTCCCTCATACGTCTGCACTGTTGACCCCCTCCACGTCGGCTGCGGCATCCTTGTCGGCGCCTATGGCCTCGAGAAGATGACCGAGCTTCTCTCTCTTCGTCGTGAGATACCGAATGTTCTCGTCCGTGGGGACACTCTCGAGCGGAACGCGCTCCACGATCCTCAGGCCGTAGCCCTCCAGTCCCGCACGTTTCGTCGGGTTGTTTGTGAGCAGACGCATTGTCGAGACACCGAGGTCCACGAGGATCTGGGCACCCACGCCGTAGTCCCGGGAGTCGGGGGCAAAGCCAAGCTCGACGTTTGCCTCGACGGTGTCCAATCCCCCGTCCTGGAGCGCATAGGCCTCTAGCTTGTGCCTCAGACCAATCCCGCGGCCCTCATGGCCACGGATGTACACGACCACTCCCTCGCCGGCCTCATCGATTCGTCGCATGGCCTCGTGGAGCTGCATCCCGCAATCGCACCGGACGCTGCCCAGCACATCTCCGGTGAAGCACTCTGAGTGCACTCTCACGAGCACGTTGTCCTTGCCCGCGACATCACCTTTGACCATCGCGACATGCGTTCGCCCGTCATCACTCTCGTACGCGACAGTCGTGAACTCCCCGAAGGCGGTCGGAATGCGGGCTTTGGTCTGACGAGTGACGAGTTGCTCGGTAATACGACGGTAGCGAATCAGATCGGCGATCGAGATGATGAGCAGCCCGTGCTCCTCGGCGAACATCTCGAGGTCCGGCATGCGCGACATCGTTCCGTCTTCGTTGACGATCTCACAGAGCACTCCGCCAGGGTAGAGACCGGCAAGCCTGGCGAGGTCGACCGACGCCTCGGTGTGTCCCGCTCGGCGCAAGACACCGCCCGGTGTGTAGCGCAACGGAAAAATGTGGCCTGGGCGAGCGAGGTCTGCAGGACGAGTAGCCGGATCGATCAGCGCGTCAATCGACCTGGCTCGATCCGCAGCCGAGATCCCCGTAGTCGTTCCCTTGGCGACATCGATACTGATCGTGAAAGCGGTGCCAAGCGCGTCCGTGTGGTTCGGGGCCATGAGGGGAAGATTCAGGTCGTCGAGCCTGTCCGACTCCAGCGGCACGCAGATGATCCCCGAGCAGTGACGCACCATGAAGGTGACCATCTCGGTTGTTGCCTTCTCCGCCGCGAAGATGAGGTCGCCCTCGTTCTCACGATCTTCGTCGTCAACGACTATGACCATCCTGCCGTTGCGTATCTCCTCGATGGCGTCTTCGATACGTGCCAGTGGCATTGCCGTTCCTTTCTCGGCTAGTGACGCTCGGGCCTGTTCAGGTCGATGGAGTTCGTCGAACCGCGCTCGTCGAACGCGCCCACGAACCTCTCGACGTACTTCGCAATGACATCGACTTCGAGGTTGACCTCCGAGCCAACGACGAGATCCTTCAAAGTGGTGATCTCGAGAGTGTGTGGAATGAGAGCGACCTGGAAGGAAGTGAGACCGACCTCGACGATCGTGAGCGACACTCCGTCGATGGCGATCGATCCCTTCGGAACGAGGTATCGGAGCACCTCCTCAGCCGGCTCGAACCAAATGCGGCGGATACCCTCGAGGTCCTCGACTCGAATCACCGGAGCGGTGTGGTCAATATGTCCCTGCACCATGATGCCCGCCGATACGGTCCGAGAAGCGCGCGGCCAGTTCCAGGTTGACCGCACTTCCCTTCACGAGAGACCCGGTGGTGGTGACGTCCAGCGTCTCGTCCATCGCCTGGGTCGAGAACGTCTTTCGGGACGTGTCGGTCGCCGTGAGACAAACACCGTTTACCGCCACGGAATCCCCAACCTCGATCTGGCGTGCGAGCTCTGGTGTGGCGATCTCGAGGTCAAGGACCCCAGCGCGTTTGCGCGCTTTGCGCACGGTTCCCAGACTCGTGACGATCCCTGTGAACATCTACCGCTCCCGCTCGTAGGACAACAAGACGTCGTTGTCGACGGAGTCGTTGCTCAGGAGCCGCCATGGCCGAGCGTCGTCCATCGTTACTACGCCGACCTCGCCGACCTCCGGCCCCCCTCGGCCGAGCACCAGCGGACCGTGATGTATGTCGAGGCGGTCAACGAGGTCGGCCTTGAGTAGCGACGTGGCCAGCTGGGCACCCCCCTCGACGTAGAGCTCGAGCCAGTCCCTTTGACCGAGCGCGTCGAGCATGGCCGACAGGTCGACCCCCTCGCCTGAACGGGGCGCCACTACGACCTCGGCCCCCGCCTCCTTCCACCCGGTCTGAGCTTCGTGCGAGCTGGCGGCGGTAGTAACCACGACGACCTCGCCGTCGCCGAACAGCCGCGCGCTTGCCGGAGTCCGGCCCGTGGAGTCGACGAGTACCCGGGCCGGTTGCCGAACCGCGTCCACGTCGCGCACGGTGAGTGCGGGGTCGTCGGCAAGCGCGGTGCCGGATGCCACAACCACAGCGTCGGCCCCCATGCGCCGTCGGTGCGTCGCTCTGCGCGCTCCCGGTCCGCTGATCCACCGGGCCGACCCATCGGGGGCGGCAAGGCGACCATCGAGGCTCAGTGCGAGCTTGAGTGATACGAAGGGCCGGCCAGTGACTCTGTGGTGGATGAAGGTTCGGTTCAGGGCTTTGGCCTCTGGTTCGAGGATCCCCGTGACTACCTCTATCCCGGCATGCGCGAGCTGCCCCAGGCCCCGGCCGGCGACTCGAGGATCGGGGTCCTGCATGGCCACTACGACCTTGGCGAGACCGGCCTCGATCAACGCCGGAGCACAGGGTGGAGTTCGGCCGTGGTGCGTGCACGGTTCGAGGGTCACGTAGGCCGTCGCCCCCTCGGCTTCACCCGCCGCGCTCAATGCCTCCACCTCGGCGTGTGGCCTCCCGGCACCGGCGTGAAATCCCTCGCCCAGGATGTCCCCGTCGTTCACAAGAACGCAGCCGACCTTCGGATTGGGAGAAGTGAACGGGGCGCGGCGCGCGAGCTCCAAGGGCTCTGCGCATGTAGTGATCGTGCGTCTGCTCGTCCACTGTTCCTCCGGCGTAGACCCACTTCGGAGGAACGGCAACGGGAAGGGAGGACGAAAAAGCCGATCCACGCCGGCGGTAGCCGGCGTCAGATCGTATCGACCTCTTCTCCCATCCGGACTTCTCGCCGTGTCACTGTGCTGCGAGTTACCGTCGATCCCGGAATTTCACCGGATCAGCCCCGCACCGTGTGTCAACTCTGGTGCGGAGGTAGCGGATTATCACCGCCGGTCGGGAATCTCACCCTGCCCCGAAGAGGCTCGTATTCGATTGTCGCCACTACTCGTGGCGTGCCTCACTGGCTTTGTGACGCACTGAGAGTATAGAGCCGCGAGTCGATCCAGGGCTACCCGGGCGCGCGTACCGCGTCGACGATCTCCCTGGTGGATGCGGTCTTCTCGATGTAGCGGCTTGCCCCGGCGGCTACCGCCCTGGCCCTCATCTCACTCCCATGAGCGGACAACATGATCACGCGCGCCTTTGGAGCAGCCTCGCGGATACGGGGAAGCGCTTCGAGTCCGTCCATCACCGGCATCGTCAGGTCGAGGACCACCACATCCGGCTGGGACTCCCGGGCGAGCTCGATCGCCTCAGCCCCGTTGGTCGCCTCACCGACGATCACGAGATCCGACTCGAGGCTCATCTCGGTCCTCAGGAGGAGACGCACCTGCTGCAAGTCGTCACAGAGGAGCACTCGCAGAGTCTTGCTCATCTCCGGGGCCTGACCGACCACGCTGACGCCCACTGTGCTCTCCTCGGTGCTCGCGCAATCATCCCCGGTCCCTCCGGCCGCAGTCCAAGCATGCCCGCGGGCGGGATGCTGAGGAATAGGGCATTGGGACCATCTTTTCTGCGGTCGGGTGACAGGTTTGTGATGACTAGCCAGAGTTGACTGGCCTACGTACGCCTAGTCGCGTCGGCGGTCCACGGCGAATGAGGATCCGCTGTCCTGCTTGGCGAACGCGGCCATCTCGCTTGCCACCTCGGCCGCTTGTTGATGGGAGTCGATACTTCGGAGTGCATTCGTCGAGATCCCCAGAGACACGGTCATGATCGGAAATCGGTGAACCTGGTTGCGCCGGTCCGTGACGTCGATGTAGCCGCGCTCCACGTCTTCGGGCTCGTAGAGCGCTGGCGCGGCCGCGTCCCATCGCTCGCAAATGTCCTTCGCCAAAGGCTCTGCCAACTCTGGTGACACCATCACCATGAAGTCGTCTCCTCCAACATGGCCGAGGAAGCTACCGTCCGCGTGCTCTGCTAGAGCCTCACGCAGGCAACCAGACACGAGCTTGAGCGCTTCGTCGCCGCGATGAAATCCGAAGTGGTCGTTGAATGCCTTGAAGTTGTCGAGGTCGACATAGATCAGACCGAACGGCCCCCCAGCCTCGATCCGGGCGGTGGCCTCGGCTGCCACCTGCACGTTGCCGGGAAGGTCGGTGAGCGGGTTAACCGCGCTCAGGTCGCGTGCACGCCGAAGCGAGGACTTGACTCGGGCCACCAGCTCGATTGGATCGAACGGCTTGATGATGTAGTCGTCGGCGCCGGCCGTTAGGCCAACGACTTTGTCGGCCGATAGCGACTTGGCGGTGAGCATGATCACCGAGATGTGCTTCGTGCGGCTGTCTTCACGAAGTCGCTTGCACACCTCGAATCCGTCGAGCCGAGGCATCATGACATCGAGCAGGATTAGGTCGGGCAGTGACTCGGCGGCTACCTGAAGAGCTTGTTCTCCATCCGCCGCGGTTACTACCTCGAAGCCCTCGAGAAGCAGATTGACCTCGACGAAACGGACGATGTCTTCATCGTCATCCGCAACCAGCACGACGTCGCGCCTCGTCGTCACGACGCCTCACCCACCGTGGCGGACAGCTCTTCCAGGCGCGTCCGCAAACGACGCGCTGCGGCCGGGGCGTCCATTCCGTCGTAGATTCCGCTGCCGGAAACCACGATGTTGGCTCCGGCGTTTACCACCAGGTCGATATTGTCGATCTTGACTCCTCCGTCCACCTCGACATCGGCACGAGCGCCCACCGAGTCAACCAGCCGTCGAGCGGCCTCGATCTTGGGCACTACCTCGCCCATGAACTTCTGGCCCCCGAAACCTGGCCTCACGGTCATCATAAGAACGACTTCGAGCTCCGACAGGTACTTGCCCACGAACTCGAGCTCGAAATCGGGATGAACGGCGAGGCCGACTCCGCACCCCGCATCGACGATGGACCCGATCACCGACTCAGGGTCGCTGGTGACCTCGGGGTGAAAAGTGATGCGGCTCGCCCCCGCGGCCGCGAAGGGGCCGGCGAACTCCTTGGGATTGTTGATCATCAGGTGGACGTGAAGCGGGACGTCGCAAGCACGCCGAACCGCCTCGACGGTAGAGGGCCCAAAGGTCAGGTTGGGCACGTAGTGGCCATCCATCACATCGAGATGGAACCAGTCGACGTAAGGAGCGACCGACTGGACCTCTTCGGTGAGGCGTCCGAAATCTGCGGTGAGGATCGAAGGTGCGAGCTGAAGTCGCGGCATAGTAGGTGAACCTACTCAAATCTCTCGCCGGGGGCCAGACGAAGGCCTCGGGCCGCGTCCACACCGCTCATGGGTTTCTTGGTCTGAAGTTGGACCTCAGTCAGCTCGACAGGCGCATCTCCCGTGCCCGCAACGAGCGCACCGTCCCACACATCGAGCTCCCCCGGAGCAAGTTCTCGCCCCGCAATGGGGCGAGTCGCCCAGATCTTCAGCCGCTTGCCTCTCAGGGTGGTCCACGTTCCAGGGACCGGATTCAGGCCTCGCACCTGGTTGTGGACCGCAAGGGAAGGCCGAGTCCAGTCGATGGCGGCATCCTCGGTCGTCACCTTGGGGGCGTAGGTCGCGCGGTCGTGATCCTGCTCGACCGGAGTGAGGTCTCCCGCACCGTAGGACACCAGCGCCTCCACCAGACGGGCCGAGCCGATCGCGGCGAGCCGATCCCCCAGCGACCCGGCCGTGTCGTCGTCTCGAATGGGCTCCTCGGTCGTCACCAGCACCGGCCCCTCGTCCATGCCCTCGGTCAGAACCATGATCGAGATCCCGCTGACGGAGCGACCGTCCATCACGGCTCGCTGCACGGGAGCGGCTCCCCGGTACTCGGGAAGCAGAGAGAAGTGGAGGTTCACGAACCCAAGCGGCGGTATCGCCAGCAGCGAAGCCGGCAGGATCTTTCCGTAAGCGACGACAGACGAGACGTCGGGTGCGAGCTTTTCGAGCGAGTCGTGAAACTCGGGATCCTTCGCACGTTGAGGCTGAAGAACCTCGAGACCCGGCACGAAGCGCGCGCTCTTTAACTGGCGATGGCCGTAGCTCCATGCCGCGTCCCGGCCGGCCGATCGGGGTTGGTCACCACCGCAGCGACCTCGATGTCGGATGCGAGCAGCGCCTCGAGGCTCGGGACTGCCCACTGTGGAGTCCCGAAGAAGACGGTTCTCATCCGTTGAGCACGCTACGGACGCGAGGTCCGAGTATCAGAGAGTCTCCTCGGTCGGCACCCGGCGGCGGACGTGGTTCGAAGGGGTGAGGGGAAGGCCGAGCGCTTGGTCGGCCAGCAATCGCCGGGCCTCGCGTCTCAAGTCCTCCGGCAGGCGATCGATGAACAGCACTCCATCGAGATGATCGATCTCGTGTTGAAAGACGCGGGCGACATGCTCCTCGGCGTCTATCGCGACTGGGTTTCCGCTGCCATCGAGGCCCTCGACCCGTACCCCCAGATGTCTCTCGACCGGATAAACGAGGCCGGGCAAGCTGAGGCACCCCTCTTCGTCTTCGTACATGTCTTTGGACCGCTTGGTTATCACCGGATTGATGATGGTGCCGAACTCGTCCTCCACCTCCCAGGTGAAGATCCGCTCGAGAACACCGACTTGAGGTGCCGCAAGGCCAACACCCGGTGCCACGCGCATGGTTTCCAGCATGTCCTCGGACAGTCTCTGGTGGACGTCGCGGATTTCGTCAACCGCGCGCGCTTTCTGACGAAGAACGGGGTCTCCGAATGTCCGGATGGTCAGAACCGCCATGCTCTTAGCTACGTCCCTTCAGTTGGTGATCGATGGCTCGGCCATGGGTCCTCAGCGGGGATCGACATCTACGCGCAACCTGCTCCCCGCGGGCACGGCCGCGAGAATACCCCTCAGAGCGCGCGCAACCGGCTCTGCGTCTGTGACTTTGATGAGGACCTCGAGTCCCTCCTCGAGCTCGACCCACGCCGACTACCGACTTGACCTCGATGGGACCGAGGACGGTCGCCCCCGCTTCCCTTGCCACTCCAGCTGCTCTTTCGATGAGCCCCTGCTTACGCGCGCCGAAGCTCGTCGCCCTGATGAGCTCTGCGAACGGTGGATAGGAGAGCTCACGGCGCTCCTCCAGCTCACGCTCGAGCCAGAAGCCATAATCGGCCCGCACGACGGCCTGCATCGCGTGGTGCTCCGGCTCTGCGGTCTGAACCACCAGCCGTCCGCCCTGCGATGCGGGGCCCGCCCATTCCGACATCGCCGCAAGTGCCTGGTAGGTGTTCTCGGCGGCCCGGAAGTCGGGGCGCCGTAACAATGAATCGGCGTCGAGCACCGCAACGAGACGAACGGCTGGTCTTAGTGCCGGCTTGGTGCCGATCCATGTAGTCACGTAGATGTCGACCTCGCCCGGATGCTGATCGATGTCGCCGATCACATCGGGGTCCATCCGGCCCACGGTCGCGCGTGGAAAAGACTTGCTCAGCTGTTCGCTCAGCCTCTCCGAGCCGGCGCCAACGAAGCGGAACTCCTGCGAGCCGCAGTTGGGGCACGATGAGGGGGCCGGTGCGCGGAAGCCGCAATGGGAGCACCGCACGGCGTCCCCGACGCGATCGAAGAACAGCCCGGATTCGCAGACCGGACATCGAACCGACCGGCGGCAGGTCGTGCACCACATCGCGCGTGCGTATCCGCGCGGGGACGAGCAGGGCTACTCGGTCACCGTCTTTCAACGTGTCTCTTATGCGCTCGTGTAGTTCGTGCGAGAAGACCCGGTCCGACGGAGGGGCGACTGTTTCGACGATGGGTCGCGCGGACCGCACGTCCTCCCGGCCGGGAATCACCTCACGAAAGTCGCCATCCCGTACAGCCGCTCCGACTTCTACCGAGGGTGTCGGGCTGACGAAGACGCAGGAAGCGCCCTGCAGGCGAGCTCTCTCGAGCGCGACCTTGCGCGCATCGTAGCGAGGCGACCGATCCTCCTTGTAGGAGACATGGTGCTCGTCGTCGACCACGATGAGCCTCAACTGATCCGCGGGCGCGAGCACCGTCGATCGACCCCCGGCCCCCAGGGGAGCTCCCGCTCCGATTCGCAGCCAGGCCCGCGCTCGATCGCCGTCGGGTTGAGCCGAGTCGACCCTGGCCGTCTGCGGCCAGCGTTCGCTCAGCCGCTCGAGAGTCGCCGATCCCCAGCGCACCTCGGGAACAGCCACCAGAGCTTGCCCTCCCTCGCTGAGAGCCGCATCGATCATCTCGACGACGAGAGCGCCGTGATCCTCGCCCGAGAGCGTGCGCACGGACCAGTTCGATCCCTCCTCGCTCTGCAGCGCCCGCAGGAGCTCCGCTCCACCTGCATACGAGAGCAGTCGCCGCTCGCCTCCGGCGAGAGCCGTGTCCAGGGGTTCGGGGCTCGCCACCTTCATCCGGACCCTGGGGGGCACGGCTCGCTCGAACGCCCGTCCGAGCGGCGCAACGTAACGATGTGCGAGCCACTCGAATACCTCGATCAAACGTCCTGGTGCGACCGGAGCGCCGGCTACGAGTGCGGCCACCTCTTCGAGACCTTCAGGCGCAGTTGGCATCAGCGAGGTGACAACTGCTCGAACCCGGCGGTTGCCGAAGGGCACTCGCACGAGAGAACCAACCTGCACTACGGCCTGCAACTTGGCCGGAAGAGCGTAATCGAACCTCCGGTCGACCCGCCACACCGGCACGAGTGGGACTACGGAAACACCTGTGCCGCGCTCCTCCTCAGGTTGCGAGGCGGCGGAGCTCATCCGCTTTGTCCGTGTGCTCCCAGGTGAAGGATTTCTCCGAGCGGCCGAAGTGCCCGTAGCTCGCGGTGTTCTGATAGATCGCTCGTTTCAGGTCGAGGTCGCGGATGATCGCGGCGGGTCGCAGGTCGAAGACCTCGCGGATCGCGGCTTGGATCTTCGTCGGGTCTGTCGTCTCGGTGCCGAACGTGTCGATCGAGATCGAGACCGGTGTCGCCACCCCTATGGCATAGGCCACCTGGACCTCGAAGCGGTCTGCAAGTCCGGCGGCAACTACGTTCTTGGCGATATGACGGCACGCGTACGCAGCCGATCGGTCCACCTTCGATGGGTCCTTTCCGCTGAACGCTCCCCCACCGTGACGAGCCATGCCGCCGTAGGTGTCGATGATGATCTTGCGACCGGTCAACCCGGTGTCGGCCCTCGGCCCACCGATCTCGAAGACCCCAGTTGGGTTGACAAGCACGCGGACATCCTCGGCATCGATGCCGGCGGGGATGAGCGGGTCGATGACGTGTTGCATCAAGTCGGGACGCAGGAGTGTGTCGATGTCGACGTTGGGCTGGTGCTGGGTCGAAACTACGATCGTCTCTAGACGCACGGGCTTGTGCCCGTCGTAGCCGATCGTGACCTGGACCTTGCCGTCGGGTCGGAGATAGGGAACGATCCCTGCCTTGCGAACCTCGCTCAACCGCTGGGCCAGGCGATGCGCGAGCCAGATCGGCATCGGCATCAAATCCTCGCTCTCGGTGCACGCGAAGCCGAACATCATGCCCTGGTCACCTGCGCCCTGATGGAGCGCATCGTCGTCCGCGTCCCCCATGCGCTCCTCGTATGCGTGGTCAACGCCGGCCTGGATGTCGGGGCTCTGTTCCTGGATGACAATCGACACGCCACATGTCGCGCCGTCGAAACCGATCTTGGATGACGTATAGCCGACATCGGTGATGGTTCGCCGCACGACCGCAGGGATGTCGACGTAGATCTTGGTAGTGATCTCGCCCGCGACGACGACGAGCCCGGTCGTTACGAGCGTCTCGCACGCGACTCGACCGTCGGGGTCCTCGGCCAGGATCTCGTCCAGCACCGCGTCCGAGATCTGATCGGCGAGCTTGTCCGGATGTCCCTCGGTCACGGATTCGGACGTGAAGAGTCGGAGATTGTCTTGTGGGGTCATCGGTGCATCCTAGCCGAGGCGCGAGCAGCGGCCGCGGATCGGGCTCGGGAGCGGATTCACTCGAGAAAGACTTTAGGCACGCGAGGTCAGGAACTCGACGACACGGTCGATCAGCGCCGCCGCCAGCGATTCCTTCGAGACCAGGCCGACGTCGACGACGCCGTCGGCCGTTGCAATCACCGCTCGGTTCGTGCGGACACCGAATCCGGAATCATGCGTGCCGACTTCGTTCGCGACGATCATGTCGGCGCCCTTGGTCTCGAGCTTGCGACGCGCCAAGCCCTTTAGCTTTTCGACGTCCTCCTCGGTCTCCGCCGCAAAGCCGACGAGGACACTGCCGGGCTTGCGCACCTCGGGATGGGATCCCAGGTCCGCAAGGATGTCGGGCGTCGGCTGGAGCGTGATGTCGGGAGGGCCTTCGGCCTTCTTGAGCTTCTTCTCGGCATGACTTACGGGCTTGAAGTCGGCCACCGCCGCCGCCTTCACGATCACGTCCGCATCCGCCGCCCTGGTCATCACGGCTTCACGCATCTCGTCGGCGGTCTGCACCTCGACGACTTCGATGCCCGGGGGCCTGGTCAGGTTGTTTGGTCCGGCGACGAGCGTGACCTTGGCGCCGCGCCTGGCCGCCTCCTGGGCGATGGCGTATCCCATCCGCCCCGACGACCGGTTTCCGATGAATCGCACCGGGTCGATGGGCTCTTGCGTCCCACCCGCCGTGACGATCACGCGGCGGCCGGAGAGGTCCTGAGCGTGGCCTATCGCCTCGAGGGCGGTCGCAACGATCTCGTCGGGTTCGGCCATACGGCCCATCCCCGTGTCTCCCGACATCAGCGCCCCCGAGTTCGGGCCAACCTGAATGACGCTGCGCTCCGCGAGCACGGCGAGGTTCGCCTGAGTCGCGGGGTGGGCCCACATCTCGGCGTGCATTGCCGGCGCAATGACTATCGGACATTGAACCGTCAACAACGTGGCAGCCACGAGGTCGTCGGCGAGACCGGCAGCCATCCTGGCCACCGTGTTTGCAGTGGCGGGAGCGACGACGGCAAGGTCGGCACCGCGCGCGAGCTCGACATGGGGGGCGTCGGGGCCGTCGCCGAAGAGGTCGATGGCCACCGCGTTGCCGGTCACCCCGGCAAAGGTCTGATCGCCGACGAAACGCTGGGCCGAGCGGGTCATGACGACCCGGACGTCGGCCCCCATCTGGGTCAGGGAGCGGGCGACATGGACAGTCTTGTAGGCCGCGATTCCGCCGCTGACGGCGAGCACGATCTTCTTGCCGCCGATGTCGACGTCAATCGAGTGCGGATCCCCCTGCGGGCCCATGGAGGAGGCCTTTCATCCCGCGATCGTCGAGACGATCGCTACTTGATACCGTCGGAGGTGCGCTCGTAGGTGAGCTTGCCCTCCGCGATCTCGGTCAGGGCGATCGACAGCGGCTTCGGCGCCCGGTCTGGGTCAAGGGGAATCTGCGGAGGAGTGTGCTCTGCGATGCCCTCGCCAAGCTGGGTGAAGTACGAGTTGATCTGGCGGCTCCGCTTGGCGGCGATGATCACGAGGGTGTACTTGGAGTCGACGTCCGTGAGTAACGTCTCGATCTTTGGCTCGATCATGAATCAGTCCTTCTGTCGATCCTGCGCCTCTGCGCGCAAGGCTACGTTGTGTGGTGCGGGGTTCTTTTCTGCGGAGCGTCCATTATACGGATGACCTGGGCAATTGCGTCCTCCACACGGTCGTTCACCACTATGTGGTCGTAGGCGCCCTTTTCCCTGACTTCGTCGTAGGCCGCTTGGACTCGTCGTCTGAGCGCGTCGGCGTCCTCGGTTCGCCGGCCCCTGAGCCGGCTGAAGAGCTCCTCCAAAGAGGGCGGTTCGATGAAGATGAGGATGGATTCAGGCATCGCCCGCTTCACCGCAAGAGCCCCCTGGATATCGAGTTCCAGGATGACGTCGCGGCCCTCTCTCAGCGCCGCATCGACGGGTGCTCGCGGGGTCCCGTAGAAGTTGCCGTAGACCTCCGCGGTCTCGAGAAACTCCCCGCGGTCGCGCTCCGCAATGAAGTCCCGTTCGCTGACGAAGTGGTAGTTGACGCCGTCTTTCTCGCCTCTCCGGGCGGGCCTCGTGGTCGCCGACACGGAGAGGAAGACATCGGGCCTCTGCTTGAGCGCGCCCGCGACCACGGTTCCCTTACCGGCCCCCGACGGGCCCGACACGACGTATAGCCGACCTCGGCCGGATGAGCCGGCCACCTACGTGGTCACCTGGCGCATCCCACCTAACGGCGGGCGAACTCGGTGAGCAGATTCTCCTTCTGCTTCGCTCCCAGACCCCTCATCCGGCGGGACTCGGAGATGTCGAGCCTCTCCATGATCTTTCTCGCCCGGACTCGCCCTACTCCTGGAAGAGATTCGAGCACTGTGGACACCTTCATCTTGCCGACGATCTCGTCACTCGTGCGATCGAGCAACTCCCGCAGTGTCGTTCGTCCGCTCTTGAGCTGCTCCTTTAGCTCGGCGCGCTTTCGTCGAGCGATCGCGGCTTTCTCAAGAGCCTTCCTGCGCTGTTCGTCGGTGAGCGGAGGTGGCAGTGGCATCGAGGCATCCCCCTAGTCGAGATCCGGTCGTCAAAGTGTGGGAAATACAGGGCCCGAGTGGCGTCGTTGAGCGCCTCTAGCTTCCTGGGGCCGTGCCGGAGTATAGGCATCCAGGCCCACCCTCGCAACGCGGCTCGTTGCCTTTGCCCTGCTCAACCGCCTGTTCCCGGCCCTGTGGATCGGACTGAAGTGCGGCTGCTTCCGGGATCGGTGAGCGGTTGCTGGCTCACACAAAGAGGACAGTCAGCCTCCTCCCAGGCCGCCGCGTCGAGTCGCAGCAGCGCTCGCAACGGCACGCCGAGGTCTGGAGTCGACCCGGAGTTGGTCCGGTCGATTAGGGCGCCGACACCCACGACGCGTGCATCGGCCCGTTCGAGAAGGTCGAGCACCTCCTTTACAGAGCCGCCGGTCGTAATGACGTCCTCGACCACCAGCACCCGTTCGCCGGGGTCGACGAGGAAGTCTCTGCGGAACGCCATCGACCCCTCGACTCGCTCCGTGAAGATGAACCGCGCGTCCGCGGCCAGTGCGGTCGTGAACCCGAGGATCACGGCCCCCACGGCCGGGCTGGCTACGACTTCGAATTCGCCGTCGAACGCCTCCGCCATCGCAGCCCCAAGGTCGCGTGCGATTCGAGGATGCTCGAGCACTCGGAACTTCTGCGCGTAAACGTCACTGTGTAGTCCCGACGTGAGCCTGAAGTGCCCGCGCTGCACCGCGCCGGTTCTCTCTAGGATGGCGAGAACCTCCTCGGGACTCATGCGTCGAGAGACTCGAGCATCTCCCGGGCCGCGGCCGCTGGGTCGCTTGCCGCGGTTATCGGCCGGCCGACGACGAGCAGGGTGGCACCGGCGTCCATCGCCTCTCGGGGGCCGAGCGTCCGCCGCTGGTCGTGAGCGCCCGCTCCGGCGGGACGGATACCAGGCACTACCAGGTCCGGGTCCTCACCGAAGCGCCGGCGAACCGCCTCCAGCTCGAGCGGCGAACAGACGAGGCCGTGCGCGCCTGCGTCGAGAGCCCGCTCGGCGAGCCTCAGGACCGCGTCCTCGGTCGTCCCGAGTCCCAGCTGCTCGAGCTCGGCGTCATCCAGACTCGTGAGGATCGTCACCGCCAAAACCCGGAGGCCCTCCCCCGCGGCTCCAGCGGCCGCCTTGACCATGTCGAAACCGCCGGCCGCGTGGACCGTCACGTAGCTCGCGCCAAGTTTCGCTATCGAGATCATCGCCCCCTCTACCTGCGCGGGGATGTCATGCAGCTTGGCGTCGACGAACACCGGCCGGTCTTTCGCGAGGTCACCCACGATGTCTGTGCCGGCACCGTAGAGAGTGGTGAGCCCAACCTTGAAGACGCCGACGTAAGGAGCAACCATCTCCGCGGTCGAGCGGACTCTGGATGCCTCGGCGAAATCGAGAGCGACACAAATCGGGTTCGTGGTGTGACTCATCAGCCCTCGGTCTTCACCGCGCCGACGAGCTCGGCCACCGACGCAATGTGATTGCGATCCATGTACTCGTTGATGCCCTTCGTTATCTCCAGAGTCGAGCGTGGGTTCACGAAGTTAAACGTGCCGACCGCAATCGCACTGGCCCCCGCGAGGATGAACTCGAGCGCGTCCTCTGCTGTCGAGATCCCGCCCTGACCAATGATCGGAATGTGCGGCCACTCGTTGTGCACTTCCCACACCGCACGGACGGCGACCGGTCGAATCGCCGGGCCGGATAGTCCTCCCGTCACCCCCGCAAGTTTTGGGCGCCGGTGTTCGACGTCAATCGCCATTCCAAAAAGCGTGTTGATCAGCGAGAGACCGTCTGCTCCAGCCTCGATGGCAGCTCCCGCGATCTCGGTGAGCGAGGTCACGTTCGGCGATAACTTCGGAAACAGCACAGCCTTAGGCAGCGCTTTTCTCACTCCCGCGACCACCGCGGCCGTCGACTCGGCGCTGTGACTGAACATGTTGCTGTGATCTTCGAGATTGGGACAGGAGATGTTGATCTCGACACCCGTTATCCCGCGCCCGCCGGTGCGCAACTTGTCGGCGATCTTCACGTACTCATCGACGGTGTTGCCCGCGATCGAGGCGAACACGCTCGCTTCCTTCTTGAGCAGCCACGGGAGGTCCGTCGAGATGAAGTGATCGATGCCTTTGTTCTGTATCCCGATCGCGTTCAGCATTCCCGAGGGCGTCTCGCACATGCGTGGAGTCGGCTTGCCCTTCCATGGCGTGAGGGTCGTCGACTTCACGATGATCCCGCCGAGCTGGTTAAGCGGAACGAAGTTCTGGCCCTCGCGTCCCGCGCCGAAGGTTCCCGACGCGACGAGAACGGGGGTCTGCAGATCGACTCCTGCGAGCTTGATCGAGAGATCGGCCATTGTCTCTGCTAGTTCCCGGGTGGAGGATGCTCGCCGGCTGAGTCCTCGAGGCTTCCGTGTGCAACCGCGAGACCAGCCGGCGACAACTCGGCCTGGTCGGGTGCAACCGGTTCCGAGGTTCCGTTCCACACGACCGAGGCTCCGTTGAAGACCGGGCCGTCGACACACGACCGGGCGTAGGAAACCTCGTCCTCCTCGGCCTCTTGAGATGAGCCTGCGTTGGCACTCGGCCGCGACGCACGTCCGAGTCGGTCTTTGCCGCCACCTGGCTTTTTCTTGACCTTCAGAGGCATGACACAGGTCATACAGACTCCGTAGCCGCAACCCATCAGTTCCTCGACGGCGACCTGAACGGGCAGTTTGTGATCGACACCGATCCGCGTCACAGCCTCCAGCATGGGATGGGGGCCGCAGGTATAGATGATCTCTGTCTCACATCGCTCGATGGTCTCCTCGAGCACGTCGGTCACTCGCCCCTGCTCACCCGTGCTTCCGTCCTCCGTAACGACGCGGGCAACGGACGCGAGTCGGCGTACCTCGATCGGGTTCAGCAACATTCGGTTGCTGCGAGCGCCAAGGACGACGTCCACGCGGTGGCCGTCGTTTCTGAGATCGTCCGCCAGGAAGAACAGCGGAGCCGCGCCGATGCCACCACCGACCAACAGACAGTGAGCGCGTCCTTTGGGCAGCGCAAAACCGCGCCCTAGGGGGCCAACGAGATCAACCATCATGTGCGGTCGCAAATGCGAGAGGTACTCCGTCCCCGCTCCCCGGATATCGAACACGATTTCGATTGTGGAAGCCCACCCTCCGCGCTTGTGCACACGATAGACGGAAAAAGGCCGGCGAAGGATGTGCGCGCTGCCCTCTCCGCAACGAATGTTGACGAATTGACCGGGCTGGACCTTCTCGCCGATCTCGGGCGCGACGATGGTCAGCGAGTGGTAGTGCTCGCCGTACTTCTTGTGCCCGAGTACTTCACCCCTCGTCAACAGCAAACCGTCAGAGTTCCTCTCTCCTAGCCTGATTTCATTACCGCAAGAAAGTCTTGCAGAGGACGCACCGTCAACCCCCCGCCGATGATCTCCTCGATCGCCTGGACGGCTGCGGCCATTCCCGACATCGTCGTGACGCACGGCACTCCTGCCTCGACCGATGCCGTTCGAATGAAGTATCCATCGGTTCTGGCCCCCCGGCCCAACGGGGTGTTGAAGACGAACTCGACCTCGCCGGATCCGATCTTGTCCATGACGTTTGGCGAGGAGGCGTCGCCTGATGTCGACGACACTTTCTCGACGATGTCGACGTCAACCCCAGCTCTCCTCAGAACCTGGGCGGTGCCCCCAGTTGCCACGAGGTGAAAACCCAGGTCGGCTAGGCGTTTAGCCGGGAAGATGACGGCTCGTTTGTCACGGTTCGATACCGAGATGAAGACAGTGCCTTTCGACGGCAGCCGGACACCGGCGCCCGCCTCGGCCTTGGCGAACGCGATCCCGAAGTTCGAGTCAATTCCCATCACCTCGCCCGTCGAGCGCATCTCGGGTCCGAGCAGAGTGTCCACCCCCGGGAACCGCTCGAACGGCATCACCGCCTCCTTGACGGCGACGTGCTGCATCGTCTCGTGTCCCAGCGATCTCTGCGGAACCATCCCCTCTGTGCGCAACTCGGCCAGGGACGCGCCGGCCATGACGCGTGCCGCCACCTTGGCGAGCGGGACGCCGGTCGCCTTGGAGACGAAGGGTACCGTGCGGCTTGCGCGCGGGTTCGCCTCGATGACGAAGACCTGCTCGTCCTTGACCGCGTATTGAACATTGATCAGCCCGCGCACATCGAGGTCTCGCGCGATGACTTCCGTGTGCTCCACCACGTTTCGGACCTCGTCGTTGCCAAGAGTGAATGGTGGAAGAGCGCACGCGGAGTCACCAGAGTGGATCCCCGCCTCCTCGATGTGCTCCAACACACCTCCGACGAACAGCTCATTGCCATCGAATACCGCGTCGCAGTCCACCTCTATGGCGCCCTCGAGAAAGCGGTCGATGAGAACCGGGTGTTCCGGGCTCACCTCGGCCGCCGTGTTCATGTAGCGCTCGAGAGATTCGGCCTCGTAGACGATCTCCATGGCGCGGCCCCCGAGCACGTAGGAGGGCCGGACAAGCACCGGGTACCCGATCGAGCTCGCGATCGCGGTCGCTTCTGGAACCGACCTTGCCATCCCATTGGCGGCATGCGGAAGTCGCTGGTCCGCGAGCAGGTCACCGAACCGCTCTCGGTCCTCGGCGCGATCGATCGCCTCTGGTTGTGTTCCGAAGATGGGCACACCCGAGCGCGCCAGCCGACCGGCCAGCTTCAGAGGAGTCTGGCCGCCGAGTTGAACGATGACACCGCTCGGGCGTTCCTTCTCGACGACGTTCATGACGTCCTCGAACGTCAGCGGCTCGAAGTAGAGCCTGTCTGACGTGTCGTAGTCGGTCGATACTGTCTCGGGGTTGCAGTTGAGCATGATCGTCTCGAAGCCGGCGTCTCTCAGAGCGAACGCGGCGTGCACGCAGCAGTAGTCGAACTCGATCCCCTGGCCAATGCGGTTCGGCCCCGACCCGAGGATGAGTACCTTCTCTCGCTCGGTGGGAGTGACTTCGTCTTCGTCCTCATAGGTCGAGTAGAAGTACGGCGTGTAGGCCTCGAACTCGGCTGCGCAGGTGTCGACGGTCTTGTAGGTCGGGAGCACGCCCAACGCGACGCGCCGGGCCCGCACCTCTCCTTCCGATGACTCGAGCGCGCCGGCGATCTGAGCGTCGCTGAACCCGAGCCGCTTGGCGCTCTTGAGGACCTGCGCATCGAGTTCGCCGAGGAAACCTACGGCCTCCAGGCGTTTGCGCATGTCCACGATGCGCGCCATCTGAGTCACGAACCAGAGGTCGACGCTCGAGGCCCGGGCAACGGTCGCGGCATCCGCTCCGAGATAAAGGGCGCGTTCGACGAGGTGCAACCGCTCCTCTGTGGGCAACGCGATCCGCTCGAGACATTCCTCCAGCGACACGTCGAAGGCGGGGCCCCCGAGCCCGTCTGCGTCCCGCTCCAGGGATCGAAAGCCCTTCTGCAGCGCCTCTGAGAAGGTCCGGCCGATGGCCATGACCTCGCCGACGGACTTCATCTTGGTCCCCAGAATCCTGCTCGTTCCGGCAAACTTCTCGAAGTTGAAGCGCGGGATCTTGACGACGACGTAGTCGATGCTCGGCTCGAAGCTCGCAGGAGTCTTCTTCGTGATGTCGTTCGTTATCTCGTCGAGCGTGTAGCCGACCGCGAGCTTGGCGGCGATCTTGGCGATGGGGAAACCCGTCGCCTTTGATGCCAGGGCCGAGCTGCGGGAGACGCGCGGGTTCATTTCGATGATGACGCGCCGTCCGGTCGCGGGCTCCACTGCGAACTGCACGTTTGAACCACCCGTCTCGACACCGATCGCGCGCATCACGCGGGCCCCGTCGTCGCGCATGCCCTGGTACTCGACGTCGGTAAGAGTCATCGCGGGGGCAACGGTTATCGAGTCTCCCGTGTGAACGCCCATTGGATCGAGATTCTCGATCGAGCAGACGACCACGACGTTGTCGTTGCGATCGCGCATGAGCTCGAGCTCGAACTCCTTCCATCCGGAGATGGATTCCTCGACCAGCACCTCTCCGATGGAGCTCAGGCGGATGCCCTCGGACACAACCGGGACCAACTCGTCCGGCGAGCTCACGACACCTGAGCCGCCACCGCCGAGCACGTAGCTCGGCCGAATCACTACAGGGAATCCGAGCCCCTCGGCCGCTGCCAGCGCCTCGTCGACCGAGTACGCGAACGTCGAACGAGGGATGTCCAGGCCCGCTTCTTGCATCACCCTCTTAAACTCACGCCTGTCCTCTGCGCGCCGGATGATCTCAGGTGTCGCGCCGATCAAAGTTGTGTTGTGAGCCTCCAGGACCCCTTCGGCAGCGAGGTCCATAGCCACATTCAGTCCCGTTTGACCACCGAGCGTGGGGAGAACAGCATCGGGCTTCTCGCGCGCGATGACGTGCTCTACGAAATACGGAGTGATGGGCTCGACGTAGGTCGCGTCGGCGAACTCGGGATCGGTCATGATCGTCGCCGGGTTCGAGTTGACGAGGATGACTCGGTAACCCTCCTCGCGCAGGATCTTGCAAGCTTGGACGCCCGAGTAGTCGAACTCGCAGGCTTGGCCGATGACAATCGGACCCGAGCCGAGGACGAGGATGCTCTGGATGTCCCTACGAGCGGGCACGAGCGCCTCCCTGGTGCCGGACTAGCTTCATCGTTTGTCGTAGCCCACTATCTCGACTTGATTGCCCGCGGGGTCACGCGTGTAGAGCCGCCGCGTGCCTGGAACCGGGTAAGCCTGCTCGATGTGATACCCGGAGTCGCGCAGTCGCGCGACGGCGGCGTCGAAATCGCCAACCGTCACCGCAAAGTGCGCGGTGGGCGGAGGATTGTGCGAGTCGCGTGTGACGTGTAGCTGGACGTCACCGAGGGCGAACCATGCATCTGGCGAGGCTGTGCCCTCCGGTTGCTCCAGACGCTTCAGCCCCATCAAGGTTCCGTAGAACTCGAGCACCTCCTTCTCGAGCTCCTCGGGTGCGGTGATCGTTACGTGATGGAGCCCCCGGATGGTGAAGTCGCTCATTGCGATCGCCCCTCCAGCCGGTGAACGATCACTTACGCGCGGCTCCCTTGGCCTCGGCCTTGCGACGCTCGCGCTGAATCTTCTTCCTCTTGCGATCCTTCTTCCATCTGACGGTCCTGCGGTCTCCTCGCCCCATGTGGGCCTCCCTGCTCGGTGTGTGTCCTGTCAATCTATGCGGTGGGAACGGGCACCTCGTTCGGCTCGAACTCGGTCATCAATCTGCGGAAGCGCTCGAATAAGTAGCGAGAATCGTGGGGGCCGGGACCCGCCTCCGGGTGATACTGCACGCTGTAGCAGATTCCGGGCACCTCGAGTCCCTCCACCGTGTTGTCGTTCAGGTTCATATGCGTGAGGTGGGCCGGGGTCGACTCGACGGAGGCCGGATCGACCGCGAAGCCATGGTTCTGGCATGTGATCTCGACGCGCTCCGAGTCAATGCGCTTCACGGGGTGGTTCCCGCCGCGGTGCCCGAAGGGAAGCTTGAAGGTCTTAGCTCCGAGAGCAAGTCCAAGCACCTGGTGCCCGAGACAGATACCGAACACCGGAACGCGCCCGAGTAGAGAGCGCGTCGTTTCGATGCCGTAGGTGACCGGATCGGGATCGCCCGGACCGTTCGAGAGGAACACCCCGTCGTATTGCCCGACCACTTCATCAGAGGATGCAGTAGCGGGGACGACGGTCACGTCGCACCCACTCGAGACGAGCAGGTCCAGGATGTTCCTCTTGATCCCGAAGTCGAACGCCGCGACCTTGAAGCGACGACCCGACTCGTCCGCCGTTAGCAACTCCGACGTCGCGGGCGACCGCTCCGACCCCGCCGCGTAGCCACTCAGCGCACGCTGCTCGAGCTCGTCGGGTCCCCACTCGTACGCCGAGCGGGTCGAGACCTCATGAGCGAGGTCCGCTCCAACCATGCTCCGCGACGACCGGGCACGATCGATGAGCTCGTCTCTATTGGTGATCTCGGTTGAGAGCGCGCCGCGCATCGCTCCACGATCCCGAAGGTGTCGCGTGAGCCGGCGCGTGTCTACCTCTGCTATGCCGCAGATGTCGTGATGCTTCAGATAGTCACCGAGAGTTCCCTCGGAACGCCACGACGAGGCAACCGGTGATTCCTCTCGGACCACGAAGCCTGCAACCCATGGTTTCCACGACTGGTCGTCGTGCGCGTTGACGCCCGTGTTGCCGATCTGCGGCGCGGTCATGGTGACGATCTGCCCGTGGTAGCTCGGGTCGGTGAGCACCTCTTGATAGCCGGAGAGTCCCGTGTTGAAGCAGACCTCACCGGTCGTGGTCCCAGTCGCGCCGAAACCGGTGCCTTCGAAAACGGTCCCGTCCTCGAGGGCGAGCAATGCGCGTTCGGTCACACGCTCTCCTTTGCGCGATCGTCGAGACGATCGCTGGTCGCCCCGCTCAGCACCTTGCCGTCGAGCACCGTGGGCCGGCCATCGAAGAACGTGTGCATCACGCGACCTGAGACCTCTCGGCCGTGGAAGGGAGTGTTGCGGCTCTTCGACTGCAACGAGGTCGCGTCGACGGACCAGCGTGCGGCCGGATCGAACACGACCAGGTTCGCAGCGGAGCCGGACTCGAGAGTCCCCTGCGTGTCGAGCCCGAGAATCCGTGCGGGCCGGGTCGACAGTACTTCGATCAAAGCCGTCAGTTCCAGGTGACCCGGTTCGACGAGTTGCGTTATCCCCAGAGCCAGAGCGGTTTCGAGTCCCAACATTCCTGGGGGTGCATAGCCGAACTCCTGGTCCTTCTCCTCGACCGCGTGCGGAGCGTGATCCGTCGCGATCGCATCAATCGTTCCGTCCGCCAGCCCCCGAATCACCGCATCCACATCCTCCTGTGAGCGCAGGGGCGGATTCACCTTCATCAAAGGGTCGTAGCTCTCGAGCGCAGCATCCGTCAGCGTGAAGTGGTGAGGCGTCGCCTCGGCGGTTATTCGCGCACCCTCGGCCCGCGCGCGACGCACCAGCTCGATGGTCCCGGCCGTCGATATGTGCAGAAGATGAAGCCTGCAACCGGTGAGCTTCGCCAGCGCGATGTCGCGCGCCGCCATCAACTCCTCGGCCTCGGCGGGAATTCCGCGCAACCCGAGCGCGGCAGATCGGTCGCCCTCGTGCATCTGACCGCCGGCCGCCAGCGCCGCGTCTTCGCAGTGCTCCGCGTAGATCGCGTCGAAGGCAACCAGGTACTCCATCGTCCGGCGTGCGAACAACGAGTCCTGCACCCCGTGTCCGTCGTCGGTGAACATCGTGACGCGTGCGGCCGAGCGCGCCATTTCTCCGATGTCGGCCATCACTGCCCCATTGAGTCCGCGGCTGAGTGCGCCCGCGACACGCACGTCGACCAGCCCAACCTCTCGTCCGAGTGCCCAGACCTTCTCCGCAACCGAAGACGTATCGCACACCGGATCGGTGTTCGGCATCGCGCAGATCGCCGTGTAACCACCGGCTGCAGCCGCTGCGGACGCGCTGGCAATCGTCTCCTCGTCCTCGCGGCCCGGCTCCCTGAGGTGGGTGTGCAGATCCACGAACCCGGGCGCGATCACGCTTCCCTGAGCGTCGATGAGCTCAGCCCCGGACCCGCTCAACGACTGGCCTATCGCTGCGATCGCGCCGTCGGCGATGTGGACGTCGGCGATCTCGTCGCGCTTCGTTGCCGGGTCGATGACCCGGCCCCCCTTGAGTAACCATTCGCTCATTGGTTCACCTCCGCGTCACCCGCAGCTTCGCCGCCTCCGAGCATCAAATAGAGCAGGCTCATGCGAACAGCGAGTCCGTTGGACACCTGGTCGAGGATGATCGACCTCGGAGACTCAGACACATCCGCCGAGATCTCGACGCCCCTGTTCATGGGTCCGGGATGCATGACCAACGACTCGCGCCTCATGAGGGCCTGCCTGCGGGAGTCAAGACCCCAGTTCGCCGCGTACTCCCTCAGCGAGGGAAAGAGTTGCTCGTCCTGGCGCTCCTTCTGGACTCGAAGGAGGTAACAGATGTCCACGTCGCCGATGACCGAGTCAAGATCGTGTGAGATTGTCGCTCCCCAGCTGGTCGCCTGCGCGGGGATAAGGGTGGGTGGACCGACGAGAGTCACGTCCGCTCCCATCGTCACGAGTCCCTTGACGTTGCTGCGGGCCACCCGACTGTGAAGGATGTCGCCGACGATCGCTACCTTGAGGCCCTCGAAGTCCTTGAAGTGCTGGCGAATAGAGAACAGGTCGAGGAGAGCTTGCGTCGGATGCTCGTGAGAGCCGTCGCCCGCGTTAAGAACACTTGCCTTCACCCAGCGTGCGAGTTGAGCGGGGGCACCCGAGCTTCCGTGGCGGACGATGATGGCGTCCACTCCCATGGCCTCGAGCGTCCAGGCCGTGTCTTTGAAGCTCTCCCCCTTGGCAACCGAAGACTTCGAGTCTGCCGAGAAGTTGATGACGTCGGCGCTCAGCCTCTTGGCGGCAAGCTCGAAGCTGATACGGGTGCGCGTCGATGCTTCGTAGAAGAGGTTGCAGACCGTTCTACCCCTCAACGTCGGGAGCTTCTTAATCGGCCGGTCGGTCACCGATCTGAGCTGCTCGGCCGTATCGAGGATGTGGGTGATCTGGTCCGCGGAGAGCTGGTCCATGGACAGCAGGTGTTTGATCACGCGCTTACCTCCCCGATCAGCACGGCGTCTTCGCCGTCGATCTCGTTGATGTGGACCTGGACGACCTCGTGAGCGGAGGTGGGCAGGTTCTTCCCGACGTGGTCCGCCCGAATGGGTAGCTCGCGATGTCCTCTGTCGACAAGCACTGCAAGGCGAATCGCCCGAGGGCGACCGAGATCGAGAATGGCGTCGAACGCGGCCCTGATGGTGCGGCCCGTGTACAGGACATCGTCGACAAGCACAACGATTCGTCCATCGATGTCGACCGGCACCGTCGTTGACTCGAGGTGACGCGGCCCCCGCAGAGCCACGTCGTCACGATAGAGACCCACATCGAGAGCTCCCGCAGGTACGTCGACGCCCTCGAAGGAAGCAATCGAGCTGGCGACGCGGTCGGCCAGCGGTGCCCCCGCGGTGCGAATGCCGACCAGCACGAGGTCGTCGGTTCCCTTGTTGCGCTCGACGATCTCGTGGCTGATCCGAGTCAGAGCGCGGCGGATGTCCGCCTCCTCCATGACTCGAGCCTTGAGAGCGAATTCGGCATCGGGTTTCGTTCTCGAGCGAGCCATCAAAAAACGCCTCCTCGATCCGCCGTAGCGGCTGGGGAAGCGTTCGTGACGTGACTTTGAAGATTCGACACGCAGATCTATGCCCCTTTCCGGCCTCGCAGGGCCGATTTAAAGGTTGGTCAGGAGCAGGTTACACCGGATGGTCAACAGCAACCCGCTCTAAGCGGTCATTGGCCGCGCGCCTCGCTGATCTCCAGCAGGTGACCGTCCGGATCACGAAAGAACGCTCGGACCTCCCAGTCCGATTCGACCGGCGGAGTTAGAAACTCAGCTCCACGCCCTCGAAGAACGTCGTAGGCCGCGCGGCAGTCGGGCACCCGGATGGTGATCTCGTGATCCACCTTGGTGGGATCGGCCGGAGGGGCAAAGGTAGCGTCGGGTTTGTCCGGCGTGGGACCGCCCCCCGTGACGAGAAGGATCCAAGTCCCGAGGAAGCGAAGGACGACTGAGGTTCCTCCGTACTCGCGGAATACCTCCGCACCGAGCACGTCCCGGTAGAAGCCAAGGGAGCGGTCCATATCGCGGACGACAAGCACCAGAGTGGCTTCCATACCCTCAGCCGGGAAATCATCAGCCATCGAGAGTCCTCCTTCTATGTGCTGGCCCATTTCTCTGTTTTCAGAACTCTCAGCTCTGTGGCTCGGTCTCTGCGATGCGCCCGAGCAATCCGTTCACGAACCGGCCCGAGTCGTCGGTTGATAGCTCCTTGGCGAGCTCGACAGCCTCGTTTATTGCGACCGCTACGGGGATGTCACTGCCCCACATCAGCTCGAAGATCGCCATTCGCACCAGGTTGCGATCGATCAATGGCATCCGTTGAATCGCCCAGCGATCCGCGTAGGCCACGATGAGCGCATCGATGTCCGCATGGTGCTCCTGAACGCCCTCGACGAGCTCGAGCGCGTAACCCATGGCGTCTTCACCGGGCGCTTCCTCGGCGGGAGCGGGCACTCCGTCTGTCTCATCCGAGGGGGCCTGGTCGTCTGGGGTGGGCACCACCCAGCCCTCCTTGCGCCTCAGCTCGAACGCTTCGGCGGGGAGCACGTCGCGAATCTCCGCCTCGTAGAGAACGTCGAGGGCGAGCCTCCTGGCCGTGCGACGTGACCTCATACGGCCGCTGAGCTCCTAAGCCCGCGAGGAGTATTCGCCGTTGCGGGTGTCGATTCTGATCTTGTCCCCGGTCTCGAGGAACAACGGAACCTGGACTATGGCCCCGGTCTCGACGGTGGCCGGCTTGAGAGCCCCGGAGACCCGGTCCCCCTTCATGCCGGGCTCGGTCTCGGTAATCTCGAGAACCATACTGACCGGAAGCTCGGCGCCGACGGGCTGGCCCTGGTAGGTCTGCACCACGCAGGTTGTGCCGTCCTTGAGGAACTTTCCCGACTGGCCCAGGTACTCGGGATCGACGTGGATCTGCTCGTAGGTCTCGCTGTCCATGAACACGAGACCCGCATCCTCGGTGTACAGGTATTGCATCTCGCGTTTGTCGAGGACCGCCAGCTCGACCTTCTCGTCGGCTCTGAAGGTTCGGTCAACGACCGCGCCCGAGTCGACGTTCTTCAACTTCGTCTTGACGAACGCGTGACCCTTGCCCGGCTTGACGTGCTGGTAGTAGGTGATTGTGAAGAGCTTGCCGTCCAGGTTGAGGGTCTGGCCCGGCCGCATGTCGTTGGTCGAAATCATGAATTCTCCTAGTGGTGAACATCTGTAGCTGAGCGCCGGCGACTGGGTCGCGCGCCAGTCAGAACGCTAACCGGATCGGCCGTCTCGTACCTACGGCCGTCTCAAACGACGGTAAGCGTGTCTTTGGGGGCGTTCGTCAATACCTCGGCGCCCGTTTCGGTGATTAGCACGCAATCCTCGATCCGAACCCCGCCGGTTTCCTCCAGATAAAGGCCTGGTTCGTTGGTCACCACCATGCCCGGCATGAGGATGTCATCGCTGATGCGGCTGAGGCGCGGTGATTCGTGGATCTCGAGCCCGACACCGTGACCGAGCCCGTGACCGAAGTCGTCGTAGCCCGCCTCCTTGACCGAGCGTCTGGCAACTGCGTCGATCGCGCGACATTCCGCATCGGGCTTCATTGCCTCCAGAGCGTTCGAATTCGTCTTCAGCACTGTGTCGTACTGGCGGTGCTGCGCCTCGCTTGGCATACCCAGAACCACTGTGCGTGACAGGTCGCCGCAATAGCCATCGACGCGCGCACCGAAATCGAGCAGCACGAAGTCACCCTTTTCGAATCGCCGCTCCGAGGGTGTGTGGTGGATGTGCGCGCTGAGGGGGCCGGAACCGACGATCGGTTCGAAACTGATCGCTTCGGCGCCGTTGGTTCGAATGAAGACCTCGAGTTCCAGGGCGACCTCACTCTCGGTTCGCCCCGGACTGATCCGGTCGAGTATGTACGTGTAAGCATCGTCTCCCAAAGCGACCGCAGCACGAAGCGCGTCGACCTCCTCCGGCTCTTTGATGCGTCTCAGATTCTCGATAGGCCCTTTCGACGTGACTAGGTCCACGCCCTCGAGGCGCTTCGCGAGATCGTCTCGATCGGCGAGCGTCATGGACTTTCCCTCGACCGCGAGCCTTGTTATCCCCGCTTCCTCGACAAGCGGCTTGAGCACATCCGTCAGTCGATTGGAGTACACGGACACGTCTGCAGCTCTCACCAGGTCCATCGCCCGGGCCCTGTAACGCCCATCGGTCATGAAACGGGCATCGTCTGGTGTCACCAACACTTGCCCATTGCTTCCTGCGAAACCCGTGAGATACCTGACGTTGGTCAGGTTCGTCACGAGCAACGCCTCCGCATCGATTGATTCGAGTTCGCTCTGAAGCCTCTTTACCCTGCTCTCGTAGTTCACCGGCTCGAGCATTCCTTTCAGCGCGACCAGCGCGGCGACATAGGAGTGCGGACCGAAGCCGGCGACTATGCCCCGCGCTGCCTGTGCGGTCACCGACATGCTCCTCCAGCGCTCGCGTGCATGGATATTGCTGAGATGCACCTCGATGACCGGGAAGGGAACCGCTCTGATCGCATCCGCGATCGCGCGCGACGTATGCGAGTACGCAGCCGGGTTCAGGAGCACTCCATCGACGCCGGCATCGATCCCCGAGTGGAGCAGCTCGATGATCTCGCCCTCGCGAGCCGTTTGCCAGAAGCTCAACTCGAACCCGAGCTCCTTAGCCTCCGCCTCGATGATGGCGTTGACCTCCTCGAGGGTGCTGTCGCCATACACCGACAGCTCGCGGGTTCCGAGCAGGTTGAGATTCGGTCCATGAATAACGAACGCCTTCATTCAGCCATCCTCTCGAGTGCAGTTGCAATTGCCGCTCCGCTCGCCCGGACCCCGGCCTCCGGGTCCCCCACATCATTGAGCAACACGAAGCGGACTCCATCTTGATACTTCTTGTCGTGCTTCCAGGCCCCCTCGAGCGCCTGGATGTCGAGTGACGCCGTGGTGGGAAGGCCGACGTGCTCGAGCACACGCCGGTGCAAGTCGACGACCCCATCGTCGATTCGTCCCAACTCGCGCGCGAGGTGAGCGGCGGCCATCATTCCGAGAGCGACCGCCTCGCCGTGCCGAATGCCGCCCTCCTGCTCTGCCTGGGACCATGATGCTTGCTCGATCGCGTGGGCAAAGGTGTGTCCGTAGTTCAAGTAGGCACGCACCCCGCGCTCTCGTTCGTCCTGAGCCACGATGTCTGCCTTGATGGCAACTGATTGCGCGACGATCGAACTGAGTGTGGCCGCGTCGCGTTCGAAGATCGCCTGGACGTTGTTCGCTACGAGATCGAGGATGTCGGGGCGCGCGATAAAGCCGTACTTGATGACCTCAGCAAGCCCGGCACGGAGCTCGACCTCCGGCAGCGACTCGAGCAACCGCACATCGCAAATCACGGATGCGGGTTGGTGGAATGTTCCGACGAGGTTCTTGCCGTGATCGAGGTTTACTCCCGTCTTTCCGCCGACCGCTGCGTCAACCTGGCCCAGAAGGGTCGTCGGAACGTGCACGACTGGCATGCCCCGGTGGTAGGTCGACGCCACGAACCCGGCCAGATCCGTCACGACTCCCCCGCCGACGGCGACTACGACGTCGTGCCGGTGGGCTCCCGCCTTTGCGAGCTCGTCGTACAGGACCGCGGCGGCTGCTATGGATTTCGAGCTCTCCCCCTCCGGGATCGCACCGACGTGCGCGGCGAGGCCACGGCCCTCGAGTGCCGCGGCCACCGGAACCGCCAGCTCGGCAAGCGAGGGGTGCGTGATCACGTAGGCGAGCTCGGCTCCGTCGAACGACGGGAGGAAGAAATCCGCCCGCGCCATCAGGTCGGCTCCCACGTAAACGGGATAGCCCTCGTCGCCGACGGACGTCCATACCCGCGTCAGATGCGTGCTCTCGAGGAGCTCCACCATCGCGGCGGCTTCCCGTGCAACGTGATTCGGGTCCTTGGCGTCGGTCTCGATGACGATGTCCGCGGCCGAGCGATACATCGTGTGTCGCACGCGAAACAGCTCGAAGGGATCCCCGAGCTGAATCATGGGCCGGTCGGCAGCCTCACCTATTCGCTCGATGACTGAGGCGTAGCTCGTGTCGAGATAAAGAACGAGCGCATCCATCAGGTTGGCACGGGTTTCGGGATCGCTAACCGCTCCCCCTCCGAGCGCGACAACCGAGCGGGGGCCGGCTAGGACCTCGGTGACCACCTCGCGCTCGAGTGACCTGAACGCATCCTCACCCCCCGACGCGAAGATTCCGGGAATCGTGGCGCCGGCTCTTTTTTGGACGACCATGTCGGTGTCGACGAAGGGAAGGGACAGCTCCTCCGCGAGGAGAGCTCCGACCGTGGACTTCCCGGCCCCCATGAAACCGACGAGAACGATCATCTTGCGAGCGCCTAAGGTCTCGCCCGCACACGCTCGAGGTAGCTTGCGTGCGCGCCCTTCAGATCGGCAATCGTGTCGCCACCGAACTTCTCGAGGACCGCGTCGGCGAGGGTCAGGGCAACCACCGATTCGCACACAACCCCCGCTGCGGGCACTGCACAGACATCGGTGCGCTCCTGGAAAGCCTCGGCGGGCTCCCCTGTAGCCATATCCACGGTCCTCAGCCGTTTCTTGAGCGTGCTGAGGGGCTTCATCGCTGCACGCAACCGCAGGTCCCCTCCGATGCTCATACCGCCCTCTGTGCCGCCCGCACGGTTCGTCGCGCGCCCCAGGTCCGACTCGATCTCATCGTGGGCCGTGGAACCCAACAGACCCGCACTTCGAAAACCGTCGCCCACCTCGACTCCCTTGATTGCAGGCACTGCCATGAGCGCGCCCGCCAGCCTCCCATCGAGCTTTCTGTCCCAGTGAACGTGGCTACCAAGTCCCGGAGGAAGACCAAAGGCGATCACTTCGACAACGCCACCAAGGGAGTCTCCGTCCGCGCCCGCCTGCTCGATGGCCGCGACCATCGACTCCGATGTGGGTTCGTGGAAGCACCGGGTCGGTGAAGCGTCGATCGCCTCGAGATCCCCGGCGCTTGGCACCGGCGCATCGTCCGGAACGCGCGCATCCCCAATGGCCAACACGTGACTGATCACAGAGATTCCTATCTGACCCAGCAAGAGCTTCGCGAGCATCCCGATGGCGGCGCGCGCCGCCGTCTCGCGGGCGCTCGCTCGTTCGAGCACATTACGAGCGTCGTCGAAGTCGTACTTCAACATGCCAGCAAGGTCAGCGTGGCCCGGTCGCGGGCGGGTCAGCTCGCGGCCACCGGGGGCTCCTTCGACCGGCATGACGTGCTGCCACTTGTCCCATTCGGTATTGCGGATCAGGATGCCGACCGGCGTACCCAGCGTCTCGCCCGCACGCACCCCAGCCACAATCTCGAGGGCGTCTTTTTCGATCTTCATCCGTGGGCCGCGTCCATATCCGGCGCGTCTCCGGCTCAGCTCGTCGGCGATGTCCTTTACCGCGACGGGAAGGTGCGCCGGGAGGCCTTCGAGAATCGCTACGAGGGCCTGCCCGTGTGACTCTCCTGCTGTGAGATACCGCAGCCTGCTCATAGCCCTATCTTCCCATCCACAGTGGAGGCGCCGGAGTGCGGGTTGTATCTGTTGCCTCGGGGCGTAACTCTCGACGTCTGAACCTCAGCAGGTGCAAACAAAAAGACCCGGGGTCATCCCCCGGGTCCCTTTATCTTGTAGCGGCTTATTACCTATTGCTTACGTACGTGCTGCCCTTCGCAGAGTGCAAACCACTCGTCGCCGAACATGAAGTTCGCACAGCGATTGTCCATCGACGTGAGCTTGAAGTGTTTGCGGAAACGCTCCCCGGTATTCACCTTGTGAAGGACATCCTCGCCTGTGGCTCGCTTGACGGTCTCGACCAGAGCCGTTCGGGTCCCGCCCTTCGTTGAGATGTCCACCAGCTCCACCCGGTAGCCCGTCTTGACCTCGTCATCATCATCGTCCGGTGGCGGAATTACTGGAGGTACCGGAACTGTCGGTGTCGTCGGAACGGTGCCGTCATCGGTCGTGGTGACCGTGCCGTCATCGGTAACGCCGTCATCGGTAACGCCCTCAACAGTGCCTCCGCCGCCGCCCACATCCGGAGTCAAGTCGATTACCGCCTCGAACGGATCCTTGCCGGCGAAGACTTTGGAGGTCTCGACCGGGCCCTTGCTCTTCTTCTTGGGCGCCTTGGCCTCGTCTTTCTTGTTCTTGTCCTTTGTCTCTTCCTCGGCTGGTGTCGCCTCTGCAGCCGGAGCGGGGGTTGCCGAGCTCGTCGGCTCTTCTCCGCCCCTGAGGAACATGAAGTACACGACTCCGAGCAGCGCAGCCAAGGCCACACCCACCATGATGATTTGCTTCGTGGAGGCCGCTTGGCCCTTGGATTCCTTTGCCATTACTGAGTCCCTCCGGAATCGGTGGTGGCGGGCGGAGCCACTGTCGTTGCCTCACCCTCTTCTGGGGCGGGGGTAGCGCCCGGAACGGGGACGACGCCAGGTGCTGCGGCTAGACCTCCGGCGGGCTGCTCGAAGAAGATGCGAGCCGACGCCGTCAACTCGACTGTGTCCTCCGAACCCTCTTTCTCGACTGTGGCCATGGTGAATCCGTCGACCCGTACCGCTCGGTCGAGCTCGGTAAGGCGCCGGATGAAGTCCTGAATGGTGAAGAAGCTGCCCCTCGCCCCGATATCGATCTTGACCTCTGCCAGTGGCGCTCCCTCGGGAGGCGCTTTCGGCAGCTGGGGCGTAATCGAGATGAAGTCCAGCCCGGAGCGATTGGCCTCCTGCTGCACCTGGAACACGAAGTTGCTCAATCGGTTGTCCTCGGGGACGAGGTCGCTGATGTCGTCGAGGGCCGCCTGCAGCTGCGGTGCCCGTTTCTCCAAACTCTCGAGGCGAGCTAGCTCGGTCTCGAGCACCACCGTCTGCGACTCGGCGGCCACCACCTGCTTTTCGGTCTTCGCCAAGGTTTCCTTGCGAGGGCCGACCAGGAAGAAGAAGATCATGGCCATCACCAGAACTGCGGCAACCGTGCCAAGGACTACCTGCTTGTGTGACTTCAAACTCTTCATGGTGTGCCTCCCGCAAGCGACGTCCCGCCGGCCATGTCCTCTAGTTCACGCAGGAGCGCTGAGGACTTCGCGTTCAGCTCGATCGTGGAGTCGAAGTCGATGAACTCTGGCGTGCTGTCCGTTGCGTCCGTCTTGGCGGCGCTGTTCAGCCACACGGCCTGGAACTCTTTGACGCTGGAGAGCCGCATCATCCACTTGCCGACTCCGGTCATCGTGGTCGACTTTCCAACGAACTGAATTCGTCCGAATGATGCTCCGTCTCCGACTCGAATCTCCGCGGTCTCGGTACCCACCGGTGCCGAGCCCTCGGTTGCGCCGGCCGAAGTGGTGAGGCTATCGAGCCAGACCTCGCCCGGCGTGACCATCGCGACCTCGTTCAGCATCGAGGGCCACGCGACGTCGCCATTGAAGACCACCAGGAGGTTGCCCGCCTTGGCCTGCACCTCGAGTGCAAGCTCGTCGTACTGACGTAGTTCTGCGATCTCGGTCTGGAGCTGGGTATTGCGCGTCTCTGCGGTGGCGAGCTCCGCCTGCTTGGAGTTGATCTGGCCTCCCAGAAGAAACCACCAGCTCAGCATCCCAAGAGCGAGGCCGAGGCCGACGATGGCAACGACACCCACCTTGCGACGCTCCGCCGCTTTCCTGGCGTAGCTGGCAGGCAGCAGGTCGAATCGATGCATCATCTGGCGGCCCTCCCCATAGCGAGGCCGACGGCGGCTGCGGCTACCGGTTCAACCTGTGCGATCTGGTTCTCTTTGAGACCTGACTTGTTGCTAGCGAGCTGGCTCAACGGAGCCGCTCCGTAGACATTCATTTCAAGAGCGGCCTCGAGTGCTGCTCCCAGCCCGGGGGTCATGGACCCGCCTCCGGTGAGCAGCACGGACCCTATGGGGGCCGCGTCCTCGAGTCCGAGGTAGTAGTCCAGTGAGCCCTGGATCTCGCCAACGAGGTCCTTCACGCAGTCACCGACGACCTCTGTGGCCTTCGGGCTTCCGACTCCGGTGTGGAGATCGAGCTTCTGAGCCTCGGCCTCGTCGAACGAGACCTCGAGCTCTTCCATCAGCGCTTTGGTGGCGGTGTCACCGCCGGTGAGAAGGATTCGCACGAACTGGGCTTCACCGTTCTGGTGAACCAGCACGTTTGTTACGCCGGCGCCTACATCGACGATGGCCTCGGCCCCGTCGATTCCGACGTCGCCCCGGGCCGCGTCGCTTACTGCTCGTGCGACTGCGAAGGGGATCAGGTCGACTCCTGTCGGGCGCAGTCCGGCGGCGGCGACGGTGTCGACGAACGCCTCGACCATGTCGGTGGCCGCGGCCACCAGCAGAACTCTCATCATTTTCCCCTGCTCTTCGGTCTCGTACTCGGCCAGGATCTGGAAATCGATCTCAGCCTCCTCGACCGGCATGGGGATGTGCTCCGCCACCTGGAACTTGAGCGAAGCCCTGAAGTCCTTCTCCTCGAGGTAAGGAAGGTCGACCTGGCGGACAACGACGCGTTGATTGGCGACGCCCACCACGACCTTCTTGTTCGAGATCTTGTTGCGCTTGAACAGGGTCGAGATGGCATGGGAAACCGCGTCGGGGTCTCGGATCTCTCCGTCGACCACAGAGCCGGGGGGCAGTGCAACCTGCCCGAACTTGCTCAGAGTGAGCCCGTTCTTTCCACTGGAAATCTCTGCTGCTCGTACTGCGCTAGTGCCGATGTCCAGGCCAACGACCTGGGCCCCGCCCGCGATGGCCAAGGCTCTACTCCTCTGTGAGAACGGCTCTCTCAGACAGGTAGCGCTCGACATCGTTGCGGCGTAGGCGGTAGTTCTTGCCCACACGGATGGCGGCCAACTGACCCGACTTAATGAGCCGATAAACGGTCATGTTGGACACACGCATGGTGTGAGCGACCTCACCGACGGTGAGCAACGGCTCACCGAAGACACGATCGGTCATTTCCACCCTCTCGGTAACTGTTTCAACAGAAGACAACTTAAGGCTCCTGATTCAACATGTGTGTCCAACAACGGTCAAGAGATACATCGGGGCCGAAGAGGTAGTTCTTTAGCGCGACCGGGGTTGATTTCCCCACCCGTTCGGGCTGGGGGCCTAGTCAACTTGAGTCTCATCTAGCCATAACCTTGAGACTCATCTAGCCATAAGAAGAGGGCCGCCTGAGCGGCCCTCTGTAGACTCATGGGGCAGACTAGCGGTCGACCTCGCTCCACTTGGATGGTGTGATGTCCAGGAAGATGGTGGGCATGTTGTTAACCCAACACTCGGACATCAGAAACGTCGCGCTTCCCCGCAGCCAGAAGTCGCGGGCGATTATCGTGCCATGCGTTGTGAATTCTCCCTGAGAGTCAAACTGTCCCTCGGGAAGTATCGCGGCTCCCGTTAGCACTGCGCCGCTCTGCATGCTGAGACTGCCGTTGCGGATGATCAAGACGTTCGACTGGTTGACGTTTGGGTCGTCGCTGCAGGGTCCGATATCCGCCTTCCACTTCACAGTGTTTTCGGTGGCGTAGGGGTCTCCGCCCTGGAACTCGAAGTAGGTGACGAACTGATTCACCGTGGGGATGTCGCCGTCCTGCCATACCGACTTGTAGGTAGTGGGCGTCCCGCCCTTTAGGCAGGTCGCCCCGCCCGTCGTCGGGATGTAGCAATACAGACCCGACGCCTTGGCCGACTCCTTCATGTTTTGATAGTCCTGGTCGTCCAGCGCCGGCCTGGGAGTGACCCGCTTGAGGTCGTTGGTGGTAAAGAGACTCGTGGGTGGCGCCGCAATTGTCCCTCCGGCGATGGGTTGGCCAGCGCAGCCGGATGTAAGAGGGGCTCCCCATTTGCTGCCGTCCCACACGGACTGGCCACTGGGGTTCGCGTTGCAGTTGGGGTTAGGGCCCGGTGCCTTGTGCTCCGTCCTCTGGCTGACCGGTCCGGTGGTCGTTCTTAGCTCACCGGCCGCGTGAGCTGCGGCGGGAACCATTTCCGCGCCTGTCGCATCCCAACCCGGATAGAAGTCGTTGATCGTGTAATAGGGATCGCGTCCCGAGAACGCGATCTTGTCCCTGCCTACGACGTTGTTCGGGGTGACGAGGCTCAGGTTGTTCATTATGGCAGTACCGTTGCCGTCGACCCCGTCGGCGAAGATCCCCAACGGCAAGCCTTTCGGTTTGATCGTGATGATCTGGCGGATCACGCGCGTTGAGGCGGGGTGTGAACCCTCGGAAGTGATGGCGAACTGCGCCGCCCCCCTGGGGCCCGAACTACGCCCGACACATGCATCCGCTGCGGGGGCGAGCCTGTCTGCGGGCGTAGAGGCCTCCGAGTTGTACGCCCTGAGATCCGCGTCGTAGTGGCCCTCTCCGATGTCTCCTGCGATCATCACCGGGGCCGTACCGCCCGTAACGACGGCCTCGCAACCGGCCAGTCTTATCTGTCCCCAGTTTAGGTTTCCGCGCCTGATCTCCAAGATGAGGCGATCGGCGCCGGCCTCGGCGTAGGCAAGCGCGCCGACGGCCTTCTGGTCGTCATTCCCCGCGCGCAAATCCTGGATTACGGCGAAGCTGGCCGCCGAAGCAGTCACGGTCATGACCGCGCCGACAAGCATCACAGTGACCATGGCCACACCGCGTTCGTTACTCAGTCGTTTGAACATTCTGTCCTATCTCCTGTTTCTCAGATGTGCTTCGCTGAAGAATTCGGCTTTCGATTCCCCGCTGGTCACTTGGAACTGGAACCCAACAGCTGAGAGCAACGCGGCCTCGTTCCCTGGGGTCACACTCGTGTCGAGATGAGGGGATTGAGGGGCCGCTACTAGCTCGGCGAGAGTCGTTACTCCGTTGCCGTCCCAGTCGTATCGCAGAAGACTGCTCGAGAAGGAGAAGATGGGTTCGCCGCCAAGCGGCTCGACGCCGGCGACGAGAGTCTCGCTGCTGAGCGGCGGTGCCGTTAGCCGGATGGTCTTGCTTGCGGCATGGTACGAGAAGATCAGGTCTTCGAAGTCCCCGTCTGCATTTGCATTCTCATATTCACCATCGCCGTTGAAGTCGATTTTCACCCTGTAGGAGTTGGCACTCACGTTCGACAAAAGGTCGGCCTCGCGCGTGTCGCGGACCATTCTGTTCAGCCCGGAACGCGCTTCCTCGGTAACGCGGGTGACGTTGCGCGTCGTCTCGGACCCGCGGGCTCCCGAGAACATGACTGTGTAGAAGGTGGTCGTAACGATCGAGATCAACGCAAGGGTCACAAGAGTCTCGATCATTGTGAAGCCGTCCTCCGAATGCAGGGCTTTCATCGGCTGTCCACCGCCTCACAACTCAGCTTGCCAAGATTGACTTTGAGACCGGACTCCGCGGTCGTACCGGTTGGCGCCGCGTTGATGTTCAGCGCACCATCGACCGCCGCCGTCGTGGTCTCTCCGAGCACATCCTCAGTGGCTCCGGTCGAGCTGATGTCGAAGAGGCTGCCCCAGTCGCTCAGGTACCCGACAGTGTCGGCGACCGAGTCCTCGAAGAGATAGACGTCCTGTGCGGGGGTCAAACCGTCGTGGACGAGCGGATTGTCGGCACGAATCTCAGCCAGTCGATCCACGCCGTCCGCTCCACCCAGCGTCTCAGTAACATACGAGCCGTTCCGCACTCCGACTGTCGTATTCGTGGTGTCCTGCCAATAGCGAAGCGTTGCGCTCCACGTTGCGGTCGCCCCCGCTGAGACCGGATCGCCCGTTGACTTGCAGCTCACACTTGCTTCGAAGTTGTCGATCACGACCACGGCACCCTCGGCGTCGCCGCCAATGAAGGTGGTGGGTAGCATCCGGAGGTCGCTCAGCGAGATAGCTGATGTCGTTTCTACCTTTCGATCCGCTCCGGCGATATCCGTTGCCACCGCGGCAGTCGTCCCCGTCATTGCGTCGGCCGAACTGGGATGAATGAAGAACAGAGGACGGGTCGTGCTCAGCTGCAGCAGATTTTCCCTTACGGTGTTCACTTGGGGGGCGACCCACAGATCGTCCGAGGCGGTTCCTGGGTTGCCCAGCGCGAACGAGCCGTTGGCGAGCGGGAGCTCGTTGGTCACCCCGACGTCGACGTTCTTGGCGCTGGTCAAATCAATCCCGGCGATGTTGGTTGGAGGAACAAGGTTTGGGTGAGTCAGAACATTCGAGACCAGGGAGGTATCGCTGGGGGAACTGTTAGGGGGAGCATGGTAGATGGCCTTGGCACCCTCGGTCAGGGCGATGTCGGCGCCCACTGTGGATGGGTCTGCAGGCACTTCCACCAGTCGCAGCTCCGCCGATCGCACAGTCTGGTTCGCAGTCGTCGTCGTCTTCGACTCGATCAATGACTCGGAGCGGCCAGCGGTCGCCGTCATGAGACTCGAGGCCCCCGCGGGATCGATGTATCCGGTCTGAACCTCGACGCCGTAGTCGATCTTGCTGTTTCCCCTGATGGTGATATTGCCGAACTTGCGATCGCTCAACAGCGTCTTCAATTGTGATTGCTTGGTTGCGCCCCCCCGTAACCATTCCACGGTGATGACCATCTCGAGGATCTGGCTGGGGGGAAGGTCGCTTGCAGCGATCGTGGCATCGTACAAGGGGGGAACGTCGGCGACGATCGGTGTGTACGTCTGCGCATCAGCTGTCCCCCCAGGCCTGACGAACGTGGCGTTGTAGGCGACCGAATAGCCGACCGGAACGCGCTTCGGGCAGGCTGGTACAGCTACTGTGGTTGCGTCGCATGTCGTGACATAGGTTCCCGCCGAAACGCCGGCTCGGGTAGTAGAGGTCCAGCAGGTCGATCGGACGTCCGTCCTTCTGCGTGTCGAACTTGACGTAGTACGGCAACCCGCGCACCCTCTCCATCGCCTCGACAGCCAGGTTCTTACCAATGGCGTAGGACTGCGACAGCTCAGAGCCCTTCATGGAGCTCAGAAGCAGGGGCACGATACCCAAGGTCATCAGAGAGAAGACGACCAGGGCCGCCATCACCTCGATGAGGGTGAAGCCTCGTTGCCCGTTTGCTCGGCGCTGAAACTTACTGATCACGAGTCGGAGACCCTTCCTGTAATGCCCGTCACGTTGAGAGACTCCGAGCGTCCCAGGTGCGTCTGCTCGAGAGTGATGTTGCCGGGGGTCGCGGTGCCTCGGGCGTAGAAGAAGGCGATCTCTGCGCTCCCGGCGCTTGCTATACCTGCGGCAGCCAGGGCACTTCGACATTCCGATGTGCGGACGGCATCCTCCACGAAGGAGACGGACTGAACCTGAACACCGGTGCTGAAGCTTCGCTTTCCGATCTCGCTGCAGTTAACGGGTAGAGCCGGATCGGGGTCGTACTGCAGTGTGCCCCAGCGGGCGGAGTCGCCAACGTTGATGAACCACACGCCATACACAAGCGGGTGGCTCTCGGACTCGGCCTGCTGCTGAGCTTGGCGCATCTGGGTGGTGACGGTATCGACCGAGCCACTCAGAGCCTGCACGAACCAATAGTTGCGAAGGGCAGTTACACCAAAGGTCAAGACCATCGCGGTGATCATCACCACGACAAGCATCTCGATCAGGGTGAAGCCAGCTTCTCTCTGCATGTAATGGACTCGTTTCGCTGAAGGGTCGCTCCTCTGTTTCTTTTCGGCCGACAGAGGGATCTTCTTGAGGCACTGGACCACCTGTTGTCTGCACACCGGTGTACAGGCCCCCCTGGGCCATCTCGGACACAAGGTCTCGGGCGGAGGTTCGGCGGTCTCGAGGAGATTTTCCTTGAGAGACCAATAGAAAACGGGGGTGGATTTCTCCACCCCCGTTTGCATAGATCCTGGAGCGGGCTCTACTAACAGACGGTTGTGTCTGGCTTTCCAGAGGTGCTGCTGTAGTACAGATCCGGAACACCCTGGTCGTGAACTGTGTGGAGGCAATAGTCGGTGGCGCTGGTGCTCTCGACGATCAGATCCACACCTGATACCTGGTTGAAGCCTTCGGCCACAAGTGCGGCCTCGTCGGCGAGCGTGTAGTCACCGTTGTTAGCCGTGCTGAAGGACTCCATCGACGTTGCGGCGTTCTTCAGAGCAGACTCACTCTGAGCGGTCCAACCCTTTTCGCGCTGCTTCAGGAAGACCGGGATAGCGATCGCCGCCAGGATGGCGATGATCAGGATTACAACCAGGAGCTCGATGAGCGTGAAGCCGCCCTCTTTCTCCTGCAATTTCTCGTGGAACCGTCGGAACATTCCGACACCTCCCCTTTCATTCCGCCCTGGCAAGCCGGTACAGGACGATCGATTATGGACAAAGCTTTCTGCCTGCTGGGGGAGGTCCACTGACTTCCCTGTTGCAGGTAACCCGGCCGGCCCAGAGGGCCCCGTGGCTTTGCGTCCCCGTCTTGCGACGGGTTTGCCTTTACTGCGCTACAAGGTTTCCGGCTTGCAAGAGTCATATCGGCTCCAGTGAAGGAGCACTTTAGGAAAGCAGCTGGTGAACCTTCTACGTATGTGGCGCAACGAAAAGGGCCCCGGCTGACCGGGGCCCAGTGCCGTGTGAGCGAGGAGAGCTACTTGATGAGCTCGAAGATCTTGAACATCGGCATGTAGAGGGCGATGACCATCGATCCGACGATCGCGCCCAGAAAGGCAATCATGATCGGCTCGATCAGCGCCACCAGGGACTCGGTCATCGACTCGACCTCCTGGTCGTAGAAGTCGGCGATCTTGTCGAGCATCGAGTCCAGCGCACCGGTGTCCTCACCGACCGAGATCATCTGAATGACCATCGGAGGAAAGACCTTGTGGTTGGCCAGTGGCGCCGCCATCGTCTCACCCGTGCGAACGCTCTCTCTGACGTCCTGTGCGGCCCGGTTGATGACCTCGTTGCCCGCAGCGTCCCCCACGATGTCGAGTGCCTGCAGAACGGGCACACCCGACTTGAGGAGAAGACCAAGCATCCTGGTGAACCGGGAGACCGCTATCTTGTCGGTGAGATCACCCATAACCGGGATCTTGAGCTTCAGCACATCGGCCCGGTAACGGAACTGCGCGCTCGCCCTGCGAGCCTTCTTGTAGCCGATCATCGATCCGACGAACACGATCGCGGCCAGTGGGACGAGGAACTTTGCTTGCTCACTCATCGTCACGAGGATCTGGGTCGGTAACGGAAGCTCTCCTCCCAGCCCTTTGAACATCTCTGCAAAGGTCGGCACGATGAAGATCAGCATCACGATCATCAGCATTATGGATATTCCCAGAACGGCGATCGGGTAGGTCATGGCCGACTTCACCTTCTGGCGCAGCTTGTGCTCTTGCTCGTAGGTGTTGGCGACCTTCATCAGCACCACGTCGAGCTGTCCACCGGTCTCTCCTGCCCGAACCATCGACACGAACAGGTTGTTGAAGACTTTGGGGAACTTGCTCATTGCGGCCGAGAGACTCGAACCTCGCTCGACGTCGTCTCGGATGCCCTTGATGGCCTCGCCCAGCTTCGGGTTCTCCGATTGCTCGGCGAGGATGTTGAGCGCGCGCAGCAGGGACAGGCCGCTGTCGATCATGGTGGCGAACTGCCGGCTGAAAATCGCAAGGTCCTTGAGAGTGACCCTCTGCGGAAGGATATGCAGCTCCATCTTCATGGAGGCCTTCGACTCTTTGGTGATCTGAATCGGGGTCATGCCCTGCGAACGCAGTTTGTTTGCGACCAAGGCTTCGCCGGTGGCCTCCATGACGCCATTGAGGACCTTGCCCTCCTTGGTGCGAACTCGATACGCGAATGATGTGGCCATGATCTACGCCCTCCCGACGAGTCGGTTGTACTCGATGACGTGGTGGCAACGCTCGAGTCCCATTTCGTAGGTGACGTCGCCCCTCTTGACGAGCTCGGCGAGGTTTTGGTCCATGACCTGCATTCCGAACTTTCCACCGGCCTGCATGGACGTGTAGATCTGGTGCGTCTTGCCCTCACGGATGAGGTTCTGGACCGCCGGCGTCACGACCAGCACCTCGGCGGCGACTGCTCTGCCTTTGCCGTTGACGGTGGGAAGCAGCTGTTGTGAGACGATGCCGGCAAGTGTGCCGGCGAGCTGCACCCTGATCTGTGATTGCTGGTGTGGCGGGAAGACGTCGATGACTCGGTCGATCGACTGGGGCGCATCCTGTGTGTGCAAGGTTCCGAACACGAGGTGACCGGTCTCTGCCGCGGTCAGCGCCGTCGAGATGGTCTCGAGGTCACGCATCTCGCCGACCAGGATGACGTCGGGGTCCTGGCGAAGAACGTGCTTCAGCGCCTTACCGAAGCTCTTGGTATCTGCCCCCACCTCACGCTGGTTGACGATCGCTTTCTTGTGCCTGTGCAAGAACTCGATGGGATCCTCTACCGTCATGATGTGTTCGGCCCGCTCGGAGTTGATGAGGTCGACAAGCGCGGCCAGCGTCGTCGACTTACCCGAGCCCGTGATGCCTGTTACCAACACGAGTCCGCGACGGAGCTGAGCGAATTCCTTGACGGCGTCTGGGACACCGAGCTCGTCGATGGACTTGATCTCGAACGGAATCAATCGCATGACCGCGCCGAGCATGTTTCGCTGTTGGAAGATGTTCACTCGGAAACGACCCTGGCCCGGCAGGGAGTAGGAGATGTCGAGCTCGAGGTTCTCTTCGAACATCTCGCGCTGCTTCTGCGTAAGCATCGAGTAGAGCAGCTCCTGCAGATCCTTCCCCTCGAGCTTTCGGTATTCCTTCAGGGGACTGAGCTCGCCATGCACTCGGATCATCGGAGGCAGGCCGGTGGTCAGATGAAGGTCCGACGCCTTGTTGTCGATTACGGCGAGGAGGAAGTCGGCGAGGCTGGGTTCCTTGAGCTCGGGGGCCTCTTCTTCGATTTCCTCTTCAACCTCGGACGCGACCATCGGGAGGTCCTTCGAGTCGAAGGTTCCATCGGGAGTCGCAAAAGCGGGCGCGTCGACAACGAGGGTTGCGGTGAGGTCGGAGTCGCCATTCGGTGTGGTGGCGACACTGTGGGTTCCGCCGTAAGTCGGTGCGGCGACAGGGGGCGCAAAGGTGGGCGGCATTACCGGTGGGAGCGGCGATGCGGGTTCGGTGTTGAGGGGCTCCATTGGGGTCTGAGGAGCGAGGGGGCCGGCAGGGCTCGCTGGAGCCCGAGGTGCAGGGTGCGTTCCCGGAGGCGCGATCGGTGGGGGTAGGGATCCGGCGTCGGCGACAACCAGCTCGCGCTGGGCCTCGTAGACGTCCTGCTCGGACACGAACCCCTGAGAGATCAGAACAAAGGCGGTGGGCGTATTCGTACGCGCCGCCTCTGCCGCAGCGGCGGCGACCTGTACATCGGTTACTAGGCCGCGCTGTTGCAGTACATCTTCGAGCTTCATGTTTGCCTCCACTAGCCGATCTCCCTAGTTCACGGGCCTGTCATTGATTGGTAGGACCGCCCCGCTCTCGATCCGTTCATGAGCTTCCGGTTCATGCTTCGGCACCCGGAAACCTCATCTTGAGAAGGTAGGACTTTCACTCAAGGCCTCTCCCACAACGCCGAAAACAACTACAGGAGAGCGGGGGCATGCCCCAGGCTCAATTTCGACTACTAGGGAGAAAAAGACGTGTTGCAGGGAACGATCGACGAGTTCCCGCTGATCGACGTCCTTGGGATCCTGCAGGCTCGCAATAAGACAGGCCGGCTGGAAATCGAGAGACAAGCGGGTCGAGGGCTGATTTATGTGCGCCTGGGAGAGCCCTACTACGCCGAGTCCAGCCTGACCCGAAGCCTCATCGGTCAGAAGCTCGTCGATATCGGCGCGATCACCGACATGCAGCTCCGCAAGGCCCTGGACCGTCAGGCCGAGAGCGGCGAGCGGCTCGGCCAAATCCTTCTCACCCATGGAGTCATCTCCGCCGACCACGTGGCACAGGCAGTAATAAGCCAGATCAAGGACGCCCTTGCCGACCTGCTCGCCTGGGAGGCGGGCGAGTTCCGCTGGGAGACCGGCGCCGAGGTCGAGGTCGAGGTCCCGCTGTTCGGGGCCAGCCCAGGCGCGTCCGGTGAGGGCGCGAATCCCTTGGCTCCGCACGTCATTCCGATCACCAACAAGGAGCCCGACACGGGCCCCGACTCGGCCGAGCCCGAGGCGGTGGTGGCAGATACGGATTTTCCCCACGGCGGTACCACGATGACCACCAACGAGGTCACCGCCCTTCCGAACGAGTCCATTCCTGACGCCGGACAGGACGCAAGCTACGAAAACCTCACCTCAACTCCCGAGCTAGACGACGTCGCGCCCGAAGTAACCGAGGACGACACTGAACAAGAGACCGACCCACAACCCGTCAACGAGTTCGACGCGCAGATCCAGGACGAGTCAGACCTTGACGACGAGACCGAGCAAGTGGCCGAGGACGAGTCCGACGATGACGACGAGACCGAGCAAGTGGCCGAGGACGAGTCAGACCATGACGACGAGACCGAGCAAGTGGCCGAGGACGAGTCCGACGATGACGACGAGACCGAGCAAGTGGCCGAGGACGAGTCCGACGATGACGACGAGACCGAGCAAGTGGCCGAGGACGAGTCCGACGATGACGACGAGACCGAGCAAGTGGCCGAGGACGAGTCCGACGATGACGACGAGACCGAGCAAGTGGCCGAGGACGAGTCCGACGATGACGACGAGACCGAGCAAGTGGCCGAGGACGAGTCCGACGATGACGACGAGACCGAGCAAGTGGCCGAGGACGAGTCCGACGATGACGACGAGACCGAGCAAGTGGCCGAGGACGAGTCCGACGATGACGACGAGACCGAGCAAGTGGCCGAGGACGAGTCCGACGATGACGACGAGACCGAGCCGGAATCCGTGCATGGGTTCCACGCCGAGACGGACCCGAACCTCTCGCCTCTGACGCTCCAATCAGAAGCTCGGGTCGAGATGCCCGAACAGTTTCACGTTCCACGCATCATCAGATCTGCGCCGGCCCCCGAGTTGGATGAGGAATTCGAGGCAGTATTCGAAGCGACCTCACACGCTTCCTTTGAGGTCGAGCCGGTCGCCGAGCCAGTCGAAGAGACCCCCTCTTTCGATCTGCCGCCCGCCGTCGATCCCGTGTTCGGAGCAGACGCATTTACTCCCATCGGTCCAGTCACCGAGTTCGGCCATGTGACCTTTGACCCGCGCAACGGAAGCAGCGACCCGGTCTTCGACCATGGAAACTTCGAGCCCCTGCCCGAGGGTGCCGACCCAGTCTCCTTCGAGCCTGTTGCTGAAAGCGTTGAAGAGAATTCCGAGGCATCCTTCGAGTCAGTTACCGAGGACGCTGACGAGGATTCCGAGTCATCCTTCGAGCAGGTTGCTGAGACTGAGGATGAGCATGCCGAGTCGGCTTTCGAGCCAACCAGCGAGAGCGTGGACGAGGCTTCGGAAAGCACCTTTGAGGCGAGCGGCGAAACGCATGACGATTATTATTCCGAGTCCTTCGAGCCGGTTGCCGAGGAGGTAGACGAGCACGCGGTGTCCTTCGAGCCGGTTGCCGAGAGCGTGGACGAATACGCGGCGTCCTTCGAGCCGGTTGCCGAGGAGGTAGACGAGCACGCGGCGTCCTTCGAGCCGGTTGCCGAGGAGCGTGGACGAATACTCCGCGTCCCTCGAGCCGGTTGCCGAGGAGGTAGACGAGCACGCGGCGTCCTTCGAGCCGGTTGCCGAGAGCGTGGACGAATACTCCGAGTCCCTCGAGCCGGTTGCCGAGAGGTAGACGAGCACTCGTGTCCTTCGAGCCGGTTGCCGAGAGCGTGGACGAATACTCCGAGTCCCTCGAGCCGGTTGCCGAGAGCGTGGAGTATGCCAATTCCACCTTAGAGTCGGTTGCTCAGCCCCTGGATGAACCTCTCGAGCCCTCCTTTGAGCCGCTCGCGGCAGACGAGGGTGAGATTGCGCCACTCACTTTCGACCCGGCTTTCGTGAGGGTGGACGGGACCGAAGAATCATCGGTGGATTCGCTCAGCGAGATTGTCGTTGCGCCCTGGTCTGACACCCGGACCTCGGAGCCCACTTTCGAGACCGCCCCAGCCGATATCGAGCCGCCTGCAATCGACTCGGAGTCGGTTCAGCCCATCCCGGTTGAGTTTGCGCCCGAGATGCCTGCTGCCGACCTGATGCCGGTTGCAGCTCCCCCGCCGCCTCCTCCGGAAGCCGCGGAAAGCGATGACGACAATGGTGACGAGGACGTGCCGGAGGCAGACGACGCTCCCGATCCACCAGCCCCCGTCGCCCCCCAATCTCTCAAGGACATCAAGCTCGATCGCTCCTCTCTTGTACGGGAGCTCTCCGACCTTCTTCGCTGAAACTCCATGCCTCACAGGAGACCCGGCCCCCCGGCTGGGTCTTTGTCATGTTTTGCACCTTCTGGAAGATAGCGCCCATGAAATTCCAGCATTGACAGCTTAAGGGCAAGCTGCTTTCTTTTATTGACTACTGGCTGGGGGGCCCGAACGGGCCATGGGTATCCCCCATTGGAACCGCCTGGTTCCTGATCACATAGGGGGGATGCATGAGGAACTCCAGAGGGGTTCGTCGGATTCTGCTCGTTCTCATGGCGTCGGCGTTGATATTGCCTCAGGCAATGGCGCCGAGTCCTGCGGTCGGACAGCAGGAGCTGGATTTCGAGCAAATCGCGATCGACTACGTGCGAGCGCATGCGGCCGATTTCGGGCTCGATGCCGACGATGTGGCCGAGATACGTGCCTCGGCGAGCTACACCTCACAGCACAATCGCGTCACCCACGTCTACCTTCGCCAGCAGCGGGGCGGAATCGACGTGGCAAACGCAAACATGACTGTGAACATCGACCGGCACGGCGAAGTGATCTTCGTTGGCAACCGGTTCGTTCCGCTGCCACCCCCGTCGGGCACAGCTGCTCTGTCAGCAGTTGAGGCGGCCGAGGCCGCGGCCGCCGAACTCGGGATCAAGGCCGACGCCAACGTCCAGGTTCTCGAAAGTTCGGGCGGCGTCGCTCGCGCAACCGAGCTCTCCAGGGGCGGCATCTCGGCACGTAAGATCCCGGCCAAGCTCGTCTATGAGCTGGTGGACGGCAAGCTCGTTCTCGCCTGGAACGTAGAGATCGAAGAGGTCTCGTTCAATCACTGGTGGAGCGCGAACGTAAACGCCGAGACTGGCGAGCTCCTGTCGAAGGTGGACTACGTCGATCACGACAACGCGACCAACATCGCGCACTCGATAGCCGCGACCACCGGAATGACCGCAGCTGCGCTGGCTCCCGCCCCCGGCAAGGGCACCGGGGTCGGCGACGGCTCAAGCTACAACGTCTACGAGCATCCCAAGGAAAGCCCGCTCGACGGACCGCGCACGATCGTTGATGATCCGGCGCACTTCATCGCATCACCGTACGGCTGGCACGACACGGATGGTGAGGCGGGCCCAGAGTTCACGGTGACGCGCGGTAACAACGCTCACGCGTACACTGACCACGACGACGATGGCATCCCCGATCCGGGAAGCGATCCCGACGGAGGCCCCGGACTCGACTTCAATCACCCGGTCGACTTGACGCAGCACCCGCACACCTACTCGGACGCGGCCGTGGACAACTTGTTCTACTGGAACAACATCATTCACGACCTCACGCACGAGTACGGCTTCACCGAGGAGGCTGCCAACTTCCAGGTCAACAACTACGGACGCGGCGGACTCGGGAACGACGACGTGCGCGCCGAGGCGCAAGATGGTGGCGGCATGAACAACGCCAACTTCTCCACCGGAGCCGAGGGACAACGTCCGCGCATGCAGATGTACCTGTGGCAGCACGGTCGTCCGAACCGTGTCACGATCCACAGCGGACCGGCGGCGGGCGTCTACCAGGCGAGCCGTTCGACGATGGGCCCGCAGGTGGACCTCACCGGAGTGACGGGCAACGTCGTTCTCGTGAACGATGGTGTTGGTGTGACGACGGACGCTTGCGAGCCACTAGTCGGATTCCCGGCGGGGTCGGTAGCGCTCGTTGACAGGGGATCATGCGTCCCCGGCCAGAACAACTACGATGTCAAGATCCTCAACGCGCAGAACGCGGGAGCGATCGCCGTCATCATGGTCAACAACGTTGCGGGTAACGCGGCGACGATCAGCGGCGACAACCCCGCAGTAACGATTCCATCGGGGATGGTCTCGCTCGCCGACGGAACCACCATCAAGGCGGGACTACCCACCACGGGCACACTCTCGCTCGATCCCGTACGTGGAATCAATCGCGACGGCGACTTCGATGCAGGCATCATCGCCCACGAGTACGGACACGGGATCTCCAACCGCCTCACCGGAGGCCCGGCGACCACGGGCTGTCTCAGTGGTCAAGAGCAGATGGGTGAGGGCTGGAGCGACTTCATGGCAGTCGTCCTGACGGGAAGGGCGTCGGACGACCCAGAGCGCCGAGGCGTCGGCAACTACGCCCTTTACAACGACGTGGGTCGTAGCGGTCCTGGCATCCGGCCGGCTCCATACTCGACCAGCATGACGATCAACCCGGCGACGTACGACACGATTAAGACGGCCGCCGTACCCCACGGCGTTGGATACACGTGGAACAGCATGCTGTGGGAGGTCTACTGGAACCTCATCGACAAGCACGGGTTCAACCCGGACCTCTACGACGAGACGGGCGCTGGCGGTAACGTCCTCACTCTGCAGCTCGTCATGGACGGAATGAAGTTCCAGACGTGCCGGCCGGGCTTCGTCGACGGTCGTGACGCGATCCTTGCGGCCGACCAGGCTCTCACCGACGGTGACAACCAGTGTGAGATCTGGGCTGGATTCTCGAAGCGCGGTCTCGGCTACAGCGCCATCCAGGGCAGCAGCGCCAGCCGCAGTGACGGAACGCAGGCGTTCGACACGCACCCGGACTGCGCGCCGCAGGCTGACGTCGACCCCAACAGCATCAGCAGATCTGTGAGAGAGGGCAATACAGCAACCACCAATCTCAAGATCAGCAATGTGGCGTCGCGCGACGCGGACGATCTCACATGGGCCATCACCGAGACAACGTCTGACTGCGCGACTCCGTCCGACCTGAGTTGGGTAACGCTCTCGGACACGAGCGGCACGGCACCAGGTGGTCGTCATGACAACGTTCAGGTCAGATTCAACTCGACCGGGATTGACGCACCAGCAACGGTGACGGGCAAGCTATGTGTCGCAACAAACGATCCGACGAACCCGCTCATCGAAGTGCCTCTTACGTTGCAGGTACGCGACTAATCGCAACGTAGAGAGCCGTACTAAAAGAGGGGGCGGGATATCCCGCCCCCTCTTGTTGTTCGTTTGTTAGACGACTACTCGGAGGATCTCCTGGATCGAGGTGGCGCCCATTCGGACCTTTTCCATTCCATCCTCGCGGAGGGTGATCATTCCCTGCTCGATGGCGACCTTCTTCAGGACCTCGCTCGACTTACCCTCCACCGTGAGCCTCTCGAGCTCCTCAGTGATCGGCATGACCTCGTGCAGTGCCATGCGGCCTTTGTACCCGGTGCCTGCGCAGGTCGGGCATCCGACAGCCTGGAATAGCTTCGGCACCTCTTCGCCGCGTAGGGGGAACGCCGACGAATGCAGCTCTTCCTCTGTCGGCAGGTACGGCTCCTTGCACTTCTCGCAGAGCTTTCGGGCGAGTCGCTGAGCCAGAACACAATCGAGAGCCGAGGACACGAGGTAGGGCTCGATGCCCATCTCGACGAGCCGGCTCAACGCGCTGGGCGCGTCGTTCGTGTGAAGCGTCGATAGCACAAGGTGACCGGTGAGGGCCGCCTCGGTCGAGATCCGAGCGGTCTCGCTGTCTCGAATTTCACCGATGAGGATGATGTCCGGGTCGGCTCGCAGGATCGAGCGCAACGCCGATGCGAACGTCAGGCCCGCTCGAGGATGAACCTGCACCTGGTTCACTCCTGGTAGCCGGTACTCGACCGGGTCCTCGACCGTGATGATGTTTCTGTCTGGCTTGTTGAGGATGTTCAGCGTCGCGTAGAGAGTCGTCGACTTACCCGAACCAGTCGGACCCGTCACGAGAATTTCGCCGTACGGCTTCACGAAGCTCTTCTCGAAACGCTCGTAGTTCTGGGGCAGGAAGCCTAGGTCCGATAGCTTCAACAACACGCTGGACTTGTCCAGAATTCTCATGACGATCTTCTCGCCGTGCACGGTCGGCAACGTCGCCAAACGAATGTCGATCTGCTTTCCCTGAACAACAAGACTGATACGACCGTCCTGTGGGACGCGTCGCTCTGCGATGTTTACGTCCGCCATGATCTTGAGGCGGGACGTCATTCCGGCTTGGACCGACTTGGGGGGACGCATGACCTCGTGAAGCACGCCATCCACTCGGTAACGAACGAGCACGTCGCGCTCCTGTGGTTCGACATGGATGTCAGAAGCTCGGTCGTTGACGGCCTGCGTGATCAGAAGGTTGACGAGCTTGATGATCGGCGCGTCCTCGGCCCCCGCAGTGCCGACGGACTCTTCCAGCGTCTTCTCTGCATCCTGCGCCGCGGCGGCTTCTTCCACGAGGCTCTCGGCCGCTGAGTCGAGTCGGTAGTAACGCCCGATCGCGGCCTGGACGTCGACCTTGGTTGCAACGACGGTACGGACGTCTCGCTTGGTGAGCGCCCTGATGTCGTCGACAGCGACCACGTTGGCCGGGTCGGCCATTGCAAGGACGAGCTTGTTGTCCTCGATGCGAACCGGGATGCAGGAGTGGCGGCGAGCGGTGGCCTCTGGAACGAGGGCGATCGCCGAGGCGTCGAGAGAAGCGTCGGAGAGATCGATGAACTCCAAACCGAGCTGCTCGGCAAGGATTGCGACCAAGCCCGCCTCGGTAACGTATCCAAGCTCGATCAAGACCCTGCCTAGGGACCTTCCCCTCTGCTGGGCGGTCTCCCTTGCCTCCGTGAGCTGTTCGTCGGTGAGCAGGCCGCGGGCCATAAGCAGCTGGTCTAGCTGCATTCCCGCGCGTACCTTGGTGCTCACGTTTAGTGGCCTCTCAGCTCGAAGGTGACGGTCGAATTAGACCTTTCTCTCTCTTGAGATTTATCGGCCCGTGGCCAAGGCGACTGAAGCCGCTCTAAGGGGGATTTGACCCCGGCTCAGGGGGCGTTTACGAGCCCTTGCCGGCCTCCAGGACCCTGCGGGCCAGGTACTGCGCCTTGCGCCCCTCGATAGGAGCCTTCGGGCAGTGGCACCACGCTCCCGTCGGCGAAGATGAGCCGGATCGAGGCCAGTCCGGCGGCAGTGGCGGCCTGTGGGCGGTTGTGGCAGCGGCTGGGCGGTTTGCACAGAAGTGAGCTCAGGCGGCGAGGCAACGGCCGATGCTCGGCAGCTCAGCGGAAGCTTGGAGGTCGGAGGCGGAGGGCGAGAAGTCCTCCTGAGGCGAGACTTCCTCCTGAGGCGAGAAGTCCGGTATGTCGTGTCGACTACCGGGTCTGCGGAGCACCCGTCTGATGAGCGACCGCAACCCTTCTCGCAGGGAGCCGCTCATCCGGCCACCGCCTTGGCCTCTATACGCTGATGCACCTCGTAGAGGATCGACAGCATCAGCGACTTGACGTCTTCCCTTTTTCTGGGGTCACAGATGATGACTTTGACCTCATCGGGCAGATCGAGACGGGTTCGCGCGGCCTCGATGAGCACCTCTGTCGGCGTCTCGGTCTCGTCGGTGTGAGTGACGCCCACTAGGTAAGGAACGTCCGCATAGCGCTTGAACTGCTCGAAGATGTGGGCCGCTTCCTCGAGGGAGCGAGGGTCGGCGGCATGTACCAGAAGGATGAATCCGATCATGCCCTGGGACAGGATCTCCCACATGATCTCGAACCTTCGCTGGCCTGGGGTACCGAAGAGGAACAACGAGCAGTCCTCTCCGAACGACAGCCTGCCGAAATCCATCGCCACGGTTGTTCGGGGCTTTCCAAACTCGGTCGCGTGCTCACTGACATCACGTTCCGTGGCGAGGATTGCCACTTCACTGATGGTCTCGATGAGAGTCGTCTTGCCGGCCGCGAACGGCCCTGTAACAACGATCTTCAGCGGACGACGCGAGGTCGACCGATGAGCCGTCGCCTTGGGGACGGACCTCATCTCACAGCTCCTTCACGCCGTCGATCATGCGACCGATGACCTGGGGGTCGACCTGGTCATCGTCCTCGACTCGCCGCTTCTGGCTGGGCGAAGGCTTGCTCTTGTCCCCGTCTCCCGAAGGCACCGCTCGTGGACGGGGCTTGTTCTCGCTGAAGAGCCCGGAGAGCTCGCGCACCACAGTGGCGCGGTCGACCTTCGGGCCTCCGAACCTTGTCCTGGTAGGTCGAAGCCGGCTTGCGCTCTGACGCGCCGGCGTCGCTTTGGTCGTCATGGCGCCGGGAACCGTGTGCACCGCTCTGCTCCGCGCGACGCTTCTCATTCCTCGGACGAGTCTGGCTCGTGTTCGGGCCGGCGCGCCGGAGGAGGCGCGGGTGGGGGGCCGCGGATAGGGCGCGATCAGCGCGCTCCGCATCGTTCGACTCGTCGTCCATATCCGACTGCAACTCCACCACATTGCGTATCCGAATCGTCGGACCTGTGCCAACGATCGCCACTCTCCGGTCCGGCCGAGTCCGCCACGCGCTGCTCGTGCAGCGAGTTGGAGTAGGCCTCCTCTGCTTCGTCGGTTCCAGCCAGCGGATACTTGTGCTCGATAAGCCCCGCGTTCAGGAGGCCGAATAGGAGCCTCGTTGTCTGGTAGGCCTCCGCACCGGTCGACGTCGCAATGTCCTCGACCGAGCGGTGTCCGTCAACGAGCACAAGGACCTGCCACTCCTCGGACGTGATGTTGATCTGGTGGGCGCCGTCTGGCGGGCGTGGAGACATCGCAAGCACCACGTCGGCAGATGCGATCTTCTTCCTTATCTGCGAGATCTCATCGAGACGGCGGGAGGCCTCGATGATCAGGTTCTCGACAGAAACCGTTAGGGGCACCTCGACCTCGGTCTCGACGTCGGGCTCCCACACGAACGCGCCGAGCTCCCAACGCAGCAAGTCGAATACGCCGTCCTCGATCTGGCTGCGAACCGCCCACTCGATCTGCTCTTGCTCGATCACGCCCTGTCCGATGAGAACCTCGCCCAATCGACGACCGGTCTGCTCCTGCTCGGCGACTGCACGGTTGAGCTGCCTCTCCGTCAACCTGCCGGAGCGCGTCAACTTACTCCCTAGTAATTCCTGGGACTTGGTGGATTCGGCGTGATAGACGTCCCCGTCGCGGAAGTACACGCGCCCGCTTCCGGTTCGACGCTCAACCTCGAGCCGGCCCGTCTTCTTGGCGAGCGCGGTTAGCCGGAAGATGTCCGACAAGGTGAAGTCGTCGAGCGTACCTTTGAGCACCTGACTCCCGTCTCCTCTTCCTCTCGCCTACCAGGACGTGAAGGACGAGTTCTCGTCCGTCTGTTCGTCATCCCGCTGCTTCGGGAATTCCTCTTTCTTTGGGGCTTCCTGCTGTTCCTGCGGCCACTCCTCGTTCGCCTCGTGGCCCTGGTCGGCCACATGGAGCTCCCGTTCTGGCTCTTCGATCGAGTGGCGAGCGCTTTCCTTGGGTTGATCGACCTGCTCTTGACCCCACGGCGGCTCGGACTCGACGTTTCCCTCAGGTTGGTCAATCCAGTCTGTGGACTCGACCGGCCGAGCCTCCCAATCGGGAGTTTCCTGGATCGTCTGGTCCTCCCAGGAGGGCCGTGATGCCTCACCCTCGGACACTGCCGTGTAAGGGCTCGGCTCGGGCGGGGGGGTCGGCGTCGGATCGATGCTGTGGCGCGAAACGGCGTCGTGACGACCGTAGTCCTGGTCCACGCTTTGGGGCTCTTCGAACACGCGCTCGACTTGTCGTGCACTGTTGCGCATCTCGTAGAGAACGAGTCCGACCTTGGCATGCTTTGCCGTCATCGCAACGAGAACAGCATGTCTCCCCGCGGCCATCAGAACGACGTTGCCAGTCGTGCCCTCGATGTAGACCTGCGCGAGATCGCCCTTGTCCAGTCCCAACGCGGCGCGCTCGCCCAAACTGAGCAGGGCCGCGCTCATTGCTGCGAGGCGGTCCTCTTCGACATCCGGTGGCAGGGCCGAAGCCATGGGCAGTCCATCCGAACTGACGACGGCGGCGGCCTCGACATCAAGGGACACCGACAAAAACTCATCGAGTACGGCTGCTAGCTGGTCGGCCTTGCTCATTGAACCTCCCTGGTGGGCCCTCTGGTCGCTGGGGCCGCCTTCCTAAGGAAATCGGCATGAAAACGGCCCGAGTTGAGGTCACGCTACAACCGCACCCGCGGAAATTGAACCGATGCCGGGGGATCACTTAGTGATGGTGGCCGATGCCCCGAATCGCTGCTGCCGACATGGCATCCAGAGGCGCCTGTTGACCGGTCCAGATGGCGAACGAGGCGGCCGCCTGGCGCACTAGCATCCCCAGTCCTCCCCATCCCGTTGCACCTGCGGCACGTGCAAGTTCGATGAGCGGCGTCGTCGGTGGAGAGTAGATGAGGTCCACAACGCACTGATTGGAATTGAAAGTCGAGTCTGCGAGCAACGGCTCACCGCGCATTCCTACCGGCGTGGCGTTTACGACGAGGTCCACCTGCGCGACCCGGTCCGCCATCTTTTTCCAGGCCAGAACTTCGGTCGCTCGACCCGAGCCATCAGCAAGCGCCGCCACATCGCCGGCGAGCTCGTCGGAGCGGGCGGCCACCGTGATGCTGGCGGCGTTGAGGTCCGCGAGTGCCTTCACGACCGCGCGCGCCGCTCCCCCGGCCCCCAGTACCAGCGCGCTGGTGCCGTTGGGTTCGAAACCCGCGTCCTCGACAAGGAACTCGGAGAACCCCACGACGTCCGTGTTGTGTCCGACTAGTTGGTCGCCCGTGCGCTGAACCGTATTAACGGCGCCCGTCGCCACCGCGTCGCCGTCGAGAGAGTCAAGGTGTTCGACGATCGCCCTCTTGTGGGGCATGGTCACGTTCGCGCCCTCGGCACCGAGTGCGCGTAGCCCGCCTACCGCGTCTGCAAGTCCATCCGGCGGAACGGGCCAGCGAAGATAGATCCAATCAAGGCCGAGCCGCCGAAAGGCAACATTGTGCATGAGGGGCGAGAGCGTCACCTCGAGAGGCCAGCCGAGTACCCCGACAAAGTGAGACGAGTCTCTCTTCCCTCCTGCAACCATTAGCAGCTCAGGTTCTGGTAATCGGCCTTGTCCGCAAGAAAGTCGTCGTAGTCGACCGAGAACGAGTGTCGTCCGTCGCAATCGGTAAGCACGTAGTAGAGCCACGACCCCTCAGCCGGATTCGCAGCTGCCTTGATTGCTTCTGCTCCAGGGGCTCCGATCGGCGTGGGAGGAAGTCCGGTCACAATGGCGCGTGTTGAAGGGCGAGTCGATTGCGAGATCCTCCGAGGTAAGCGAGTTTTTCCTTTCGCCGAGAGCGTAGATAACCGTCGCATCGATGCCGAGCGCCATGCCCTCATCCAAACGGTTGTAGATGACACGCGCGATCTTGCCGCGATCCTGACTAACTCCGGCTTCCGCTTCGATCATGGATGCGACTATGAGGATCTCGTACTTCGAGTACCCCATCGCCTCGATCTCCGATGTGTCGACCTTCTTGAGTTGCTTCTCAGTCTCGTCAACCAGTCGCTGAGCAACCGTCTGCGCGGTGTCGTTCTCGATCAACTGGTAGGTCGATGGAAACAGGAGGCCCTCGAAGTTGTTCGAGTCAGCGGGAAGGATGCTCGACTTGATTTTGCCCGACTCGAGCACCCTCAGAAACTCGCGTCCCTTGATATCGGTGTCCTCGTCCAACCTCTCGGCGAACTCCGGTAGCCACGACCCCTCCGGAAAGGTGACGGTGATGAACTTCACCTCGGGTCCCTCGAGCATCTGATCCAGCGCGTCGCGGGCCGAAAGGCCGGTCGAGAGCTGATAGGTCCCCGCCTGTATCCCCTCGTCTCCGCCCTGAAAGAAAGAGACGATCCTGAAGCCGAACGCCGACTTGATCACTGCTTTGTCCTCGAGGATTTCCCCGACCTCCGTCATGCTCGTGCCCGCAGGGATCTCGACCTCGACCTGCTTGCCCGGAACGCTCGAGGAGGCGACGCCGATCGAGCCCAGGTACACGAATCCCGCTGCAGCCGGGATCGCCAGCAGGAGCAGAAGGATGCGGAGCGTCATCAGTGCCTTCCCGCGCCGTGTGAGCTTCATGCTTTCTCCTCGCCGGCGACCGGCCTCGTCGCGTCGAGATAATCCTGGAGGAGCACCTGGGCAGCAACTGCGTCGCGCCGAGCCTTGAGATCCTTGGCCTTCACGCCCGCAGCGCGTAGTCCTCGGTCGGCGACGACCGACGTGAAGCGTTCGTCGAACTCCCGTACCTCAACGGACAGCGCGGCCGAAAGCTCGGCCACGAATTGCTGTTGCGCCTCCACCGCCGGGCCCGATCGCCCCGATAGGCC
>CAVQLH010000006.1:0-74937 GCA_963713315.1 uncultured Actinomycetes bacterium
CCTGTCAGGTGAGTAATGGAGAGCGGAGCGCAGACGTCCGTATCGCAGCGCCAAGGGGAGGGGGACCTCCTCCAGGCGATCGCGCGCGGCGATCAGGACGCGCTCAGGCAGCTTTACAGGGCCTTCGAGAGACCCCTCTACACGCTTGGAATGAGATGGCTACACGATCAGGCTCTGGCCGAAGAGTTGGTGCAGGAGGTGACGCTCCGCATCTGGCGGCGAGCGTCCAGCTTCGATCCGTCGAAGGGCGCCGCGAGCTCCTGGATCTTTGGAGTCGCACGCAACGTCGCCTCGGACCTCGGACGGGCGCGGCTGCGCGTTCCGATACCGGTCGAGGATCTCGTCGTCTCGGCGACCGACGAGCCATGGAACGAGGAGTCCTCCTGGCAGCAGTGGCAGATCGCGACTGCGATCCTGTCTTTGCCGGTCGAGCAGCAGCGAATCATCCACCTGGCCTACGTTCTTCAGTTCACCCAATCGGAGATAGCAAGAGCTCTCGACATCCCGCTGGGAACCGTGAAGACGCGCCTCTACCAGGGGCTCAGGGCGCTTCGGACGATGCTCGCCGAACTTGGAATCACGGAAGGCGGTGAGCGATGAACGCCTGTGATTCGGTCGCCCATGAGCTGCCGGGGTTGATAACCGGTGAGCTCGACGACGCGGCCGAAGCGCATCTCGAAGATCACCTCGCGAGTTGTCCTCGGTGCCGGCGCGACCTCATCGAGACGCGCAGGCTGATCGGTCTGGTATCCCGGTCACCCCTGGAGCACCAGCCACCAGAACATCTGGAAAATGACGTTTTCACGTTCCTCGAACTCGAGCCCGTGGCAGAAGCCGTTCGTAACGCACCTCTCGAGCACGAAGCGCCCCCCGATCTCGAGAACAAGTCCTTGGAGCGCGCCGGTGTCCTGGGTTCGGGCCCGACTCGGTGGCAGCGCATCGCCGCCTATGCTGCTCCCGCTCTTGCGGCCTGCCTGCTGATCGTGGGGTTCCTCGTGCTGACGAATGACGACGAGGCGCCGGACGAAGGCCCGGTGGGCGAAACGGTAGCGGACCTGACCTTCGTTCCCCCCAGCCCCGATTCCTCCTGGACACCGATAGACGGCACGATCGTCGAGCACGACGACGGGACCTTTGCCGTCACCGTCGACTTCGACGACTACCCCGAGGTATCGGGCGACGAGAACTGCAGGCTCGATCTAGTTAGCGCCGATGGCGACCGCACAACAGTCGTGCGCTTCCAAATCTCCGAGGAGAACACGGATTGGTGGAGGGCCAGTTGGCCCCTGCCGGGTGACCCCCGCGATTACAAGTCTCTCGAGATGTTCGTGGAGGACCGCTCAACGGGGGACGAACGCTCGGTCCTAGAGGCCCCCATCGAGGTCTGATCCCGGTCTTCAAAGCCACCACCAACTCTTTCGACCATTGCCGACGCTCAGCATCGTTTTTCGTCGAACCTCTGCGGACGCGCAGTCGCCCGGCTAGCGAAGGTCATCAGGTAGGACCGGTGGCAAATCCAGAACCGGACCCTCGGCGCGCACCGGTGTTGCTCACGACTTGTCTGACGTTTGTCTGACAGTTGTCTGACGATTGTCTGACAGTTGTCTGACGTTTGTCTGACAGTTGTCTGACAGTTGTCTGACAGTTGTCTGACAGTTGTCTGTCAGTTGTCTGACAGGTGTCTGACATAGTCCAGTGAACATCCACGCAGAAGAGGCTGGATGATGTCACCCCGGGCCTTCTATCGGGCCTGTCAGGTAGCGCTGGAAGGTCGGCCCTATGGCCGCGGCCACTGTGACTGCGTCGGCGGACGCCAGGGGCTCGAGCTTGATGATGTAACGCATGATCAACAATCCGAACACCTGGCTCGCGAGAAGGGTCACCCGCAGCTGCTGGTTGTCGGCTGCGCGCCGCTTTGACGATGGTTCCGAGAATCTCCTTGGTCGCGAACTCGCGGACCATCGTCGCCGCCTGGTCGTCGGACATCGCGGTACGCACAATCGCGACGAGGGGCGCTCGATCCTCTTCGTTGTCCCACACGCTCAGCATGTTGCGGATCATCAACTCGCCGAGCTCCTCGGGATCGGCCGACTCGACGAGGCCCTCGATGATCGCGGCCGGGTTAGCCGGCAGGTCCATCGCTTCGACGAACAACTGTCGTTTGTTGCCGAAGTAGTGATGAATCAGTGCGGGGTCGACGCCCGCCTCTCGGGCAACCCCTCGAATCGTGGTTCGTTCGTAGCCACCATCTGCAAAAGCGCGCTTCGCAGCAGCGAGGATCGCATCGCGCGCGCCACTCGTTCCTGGACGCCTCCCGGTTCTTCGCCCCACCTCCTGGCTCACGCGACGGCCAGTTCCGCGAAGCGCCGTTCGAAACGCTCGGTGCGCTCGGTCCGCTGACGGACTCCCCAACGATCTCGTCCATGGTGCCGGACAGCACGACCCGGCCCCCGGCCATCACCACCAGGCGATCGCACTGATCGACCTCTTCCAGGTGGTGGGTGCTGACGAGAACACCCGAGCCCTCCTCGGCCGCGGCCCGGATGGTGTCCCACAGATCCGAGCGGGCGATGACATCGACCCCGGACGTGGGCTCGTCCAGGATCAGGAGCTCGGGCCGGTGCGACAGCGCGCCGAGAAATGCCGTTCGTCTTCGCAGGCCGAGCGACAGCTTGCGCACCAACACGTCCTGCGATGCCGCGAGGTCACCAAGCTGAGGAGAGTCGACGCCGAACGCCCTGGCGACGAACTGTAAGTTCTCGGCGACCGTCAGGTCCTCGTAGAGACCGAGTCCCTGAGGGACGTAGCCGATGCGCCTCCTCGCGTCGGGAGTGATCGTCTCGCCGAACAACTCCACGCGACCGGCAGTTGGACTTATCAGTCCCAGAAGCATCTTCATCAAGGTCGTCTTCCCGGCACCGTTGGCTCCAAGGAGTCCCACCACTTCGCCGCGAGCGACCGTGAGATCCACTCCGTCCACCGCGGTGAAGTCACCGAACTTCTTGCTGACTCCGCCTGCGTCCGCGAGCATCATGCGGCTACCCCATCGGTCTCGTGTCGCCGACGAAGCGCCGCGACGATGACCGCATCCTGCAAGTCGGGAACAACCGAGCGAACACCGGACGACTCGAGATCATCGGACGACCACATCCGCCAGGACGCACCTCGTCGCCACGCGTAGGGTGTGTCGGGCCTCTTAGTCGTCTCACCAACAGTGCCTCCGATGTCCGCAACGAGCTCGCTGGGAGTGCCTTGCAACAGAACGACTCCCTCGTCGAGTACGCAAACCGTGTCGCACCGGCCTGCCTCGTCCAGGTAGGTGGTGGTCATCACAACCGACGCGCCGCTGCTCGCCGCATCGCTCACGAGACGCCACAGCTCGCTGCGACTCACCGGATCGACACCAGTGGACGGTTCGTCGAGAACGAGCAGCCGCGGTCGATGGACCAGAGCCATTGTTAGGCCGAGCTTCTGGCGCATTCCCCCCGAAAGGTTGTGACCCAACCGGTTGCCTGCCGTCTCGAGACCTGTTCGCTCGAGAAGCTCGTCGCGCGCCGAGCGATAGTCGTCGCCGCGTACTCCGTAAGCACCCGCCGCGAACTTCAGGTTCTCATCCACTGTGAGATCCGGGTAGACACCCGAACCGGTTGGCAAGTAACCAACCTCGTTGCCATCCGGCCGGTTGACCGTTCCCGACGAGGGCGCCAGGAGTCCCAGCAGCGTTCGCAGAAGCGTCGACTTACCTGAGCCATCTCCTCCGGCCACCCCGACCACCGAGCCAGGGCCGAGGGTCAAGCTCACGTCCTGAAGAGCGCGTTCGTCGCCGAAGGACACCGAAACCCGCTCGAGTCCCCAGTTGATCTCGTTGATCTCGTTCATCTCGCCTCCGCCTTCTCCTGCTGCTCGGCAGAGTGTGCGACATTCGTGGCACTCGGACGGCGGGATCGCTTGACCTTCGCGGGAGTCAGGTCGTGGCGGAAGCGCACGATCGCAAACGAGAAGATCGCCAGGCCTAATACCGCCAGCATGGTCAATGGGAGCCAGAGGCCGTCTATGCCCTCTCCGCGCACCATGACTCCGCGCGAGATCTCAGTGAAATAGGTCAGAGGCAGTAGATAGGAGATCCAGCGAATGCTCGCGGCCATCGACGAGATCGGAAAGATCATTCCGGACAGGAGCACCTGAGGAAGTAGCGACATGAGTGCAAGCTGAATCGCTTGTCCCTGGTTCTCCGACACGCTCGAGATCAGCACGCCAAGACCGAGCGTGACGAACAGAAAAAGCAGAGCACCGAGAGCGAGCAGCCAAGGCGAGCCAACGAACGGAACATCGAACAGCCAGGCACCGACTCCAACGATCACTACAAGATCGATTGACGCCACGACGAAATACGGAGCGACCTTGCCGACGAAGACGTCGCGCGGCTTGAACGGCATGACCGCAAGCTGTTCGAGCGTGCCCGACTGACGCTCGCGTACGACACCGAGGCTCGTGATCATCGTCCCGACGAAGATGAGGATCATCCCTGCGATCGCGGGAACCATGATGGCCGAGGTGTCGAGGTCCTCGTTGAAGAGAATCTCGGGCTCCGGGGCACGCGGGTCTTGAGACAACGCAGTGAGAGCCGAACGAGCAGAGAAGAGCTCGGTCCCGTCGATCAGAACCTGCGGCTCCTCACCCGAGGTCACCACAGCAACCGTCGCGTCGCCGTTGCGCAGTTGATCGACCGCGTCCGACCGGTCCCAGTTCGGTTGCGACTCGGTGACTTGAAACAACTCGGGGAGCTCGTCGGCTGCGGCGGAGGCCGTCGGACCGACAACCACAGTGGGAATCTCGGTGACGTCGAAGCTCGCCGCGTAGCCGAAGACCACGAGCAGCAGCAACGGCATCACGATCATCATGGCGAGCGTCCGGTGGTCCCTGCGGACCTGCCTGAACTCCTTGAGAACCAGTGCCCACATACGGGCCTCCTGACCATCGTGTGAAGTATTTCAACGCTTGTTGAGTTCAACACTTGATGACTTTCTTGTCAAGCCGGATTGACGAAGGCAGGCCCTCCCGGGAATTAATCTGCGGCGTCATGGAGCAATGGCCCGGAGTCCCCTATCCCCTGGGTGCCACCTGGGACGGAGAGGGCACCAACTTCGCGGTTTTCTCGGAGAACGCGACGGGCGTGACGCTGTGCCTCTTCGACGAGTCGGGGAACGAGACCCGCCTCGATCTGACCGAGATCGACAGCTTCGTGTGGCACTGCTATCTGCCCGAGGTCGGACCGGGGCAGCGCTACGGCTACCGCGTCGATGGCCCCTTCGACCCCGAGCGAGGGCACCGCTTCAATCGCCACAAGTTGCTCCTCGACCCCTACGCCAAATCGATAGACGGTGACGTCGACTGGTCGGAGGAGGTCTTCGGCTACAACTTCGGAGCAGGTGACGATGCGGATCTCACCTTCAACGAGTCCGACTCGGCCCCCAGGGTCCCCAAGTCGGTGGTCATCGAACCGACCTTCGAGTGGGACGGCGACGAGGCGCTACGCACACCGTGGCACCGAACGGTCATCTACGAGACCCACGTCAAGGGCTTCACCTACACGAATCCGGCCATCCCTGAAGAGATCAGGGGAACCTACGCGGGCCTTGCCCACCCCGCATCCATCGAACATCTGCAGCTTCTTGGCGTCACGGCGATCGAGTTGATGCCGGTCCACCACTTTCTCCACTCCCAGGTCCTGAGCGACAAGGGTCTGCGCAATTACTGGGGCTACGACTCGATCGGATTTCTCGCTCCCTACGCGGGGTACAGCGCGTCCGGAGCGAATGGAGGGCAGGTCCCCGAGTTCAAGTACATGGTCAAGACCATGCATGAGGCGGGCATCGAGGTGATCCTCGATGTCGTCTACAACCACACGGGCGAAGGCAACCACCTGGGTCCAACCGTGAGCTTTCGCGGCATCGACAACGCCGCGTACTACCGGCTACTCGATAAGACCAAGCGCTTCAACATGGACTTCACCGGAACGGGGAACTCGCTCAACGTGCGCCACCCTCAGGTGCTCAAGCTGATCATGGACAGCCTCCGCTACTGGGCCATCGAGATGCATGTCGACGGATTCCGCTTCGACCTTGCGTCCGCTCTGGCTCGGGAGCTCTACGAGGTCGACAGACTGAGCGCGTTCTTCGACATCATTCATCAGGACCCAGTGCTCTCTCAGATGAAGTTGATCGCCGAACCATGGGACGTAGGCGAGGGTGGCTACCAGGTCGGAAACTTTCCGCCCGGCTGGAGCGAGTGGAACGGCAAGTATCGCGACAGCATGCGTGACTTCTGGCGCGGTGCCGAGGCCGGCGTTGGTGAGTTCGCATTCAGGTTGACGGGAAGCTCGGACCTCTACAAGGACGACGGCAGGCGGCCCAACGCATCGATCAACTTCGTGACCGCGCACGACGGGTTCACGCTGAACGACCTGGTCAGCTACAACGAAAAGCACAATGAGGCCAACGGCGAGGAGGGCAAGGACGGTGAGAGCCACAACCGCTCCTGGAACCATGGCGTCGAGGGTGAAACCGACGACCCCGACATCCGGGCACTACGCGAGCGCCAGAAGCGCAACTTCATCGCGACCCTTGCGCTGAGCCAGGGTGTACCGATGTTTCTCGGCGGGGACGAGATCAGCCGGACCCAGGGGGGCAACAACAACGCCTATTGCCAGGACAACGAGACCAGCTGGATCGACTGGAGCTTGCGTGACGAGAACCTCACTCTGCTCGGGTTCGCCCGTCGCGTGATGCAGTTCCGGCGCGACCATCCCGTGTTGCGGCGGCACAGATGGTTCATGGGCCGTGCCATCCACGGTGCCGAAACCACTGACATCGCTTGGTTGAACCCAGGCGGCGACGAGATGACCGAGCAGCAGTGGAACGACGGTTACGCGAAGTCCATCGGCGTCTTTCTCAACGGCGATGAGATCGCCACACCAGGCCCCCACGGAGAGCGCATCACCGACGACAGCTTCCTGTTGCTCTTCAATGCGCACCACGAGCTCATGGACTTCGTCGTTCCACCAGAGAGCTACGGCAGGGCATGGCACGTCGTCATCGACACGAACAAGCCTCTTCTCGAAGAAGGCGAGATCGCATACAAAGCCGGAGACGCACTCGAATTAGAAGCTCGTTCCATGGTTGTCTTGCAGCGCACCGAGTAAATCGAACAAGACTGGGTCTGAAATGTCACAAGAGTCGGGACCTCCCTCACCTCCGCGCGCGACCTACCGCGTCCAGCTTCACGCGAGGGTTTGACTTCGAGTGACGCCGCCGCGATCGTGCCCTATCTGGCAAAGCTTGGGGTGAGCCACCTTTACTGCTCTCCCTACCTTCAGGCGCGCGCCGGCAGCACCCACGGCTACGACATCGTCGATCACGCGCGCCTGAACGACGAGTTGGGGGGTCGCGAGGGTCACGAGCGCCTCCTCGCCGTGCTGAGAGAGCACGGGATGGGCCACATCCTGGACATCGTCCCCAACCACATGGCGATCAACGACTCCGCTAACGCATGGTGGTGGGACGTGCTCAGGAATGGCCCGGACAGTCCCTACGCGTCGTTCTTCGACATCGACTGGGACACGACCGTGGAACGCAACCCGAGAGTGCTCGTTCCGATTCTGAGCGACCACTACGAACGAGCTCTGGAGGCCGGGGAAATCCAGTTCGGTTTCGCCAATGGACGAGCCGGTAGTTCGCTATCACGGACACACGCTTCCTCTCGCTCCGGGAACCGAGCCGGACGAGGTCGAGTCCATCAACCGCGACGACGAGGCGCTGCACGAGGTGCTCGAGCATCAGAGTTACCGCCTCGAATACTGGAGGGCCGCTTCCGGGGAGATCAACTACAGACGGTTCTTCGCCATCAACGATCTCGCTGCGCTGCGCGCAGAGAACCCCGAGGTCTTCCGCCGGACGCATGCTCTGATCCTCGGACTCATCGAGCGAGGCGACCTTCAAGGCGTGAGGGTCGATCACATCGACGGATTGCGGCATCCGGCCGCGTACCTCGCCGGACTGCGCGCGGCTGCGCCGGACGCCTACATCGTGGTCGAGAAGGTCCTGGAGTTCGACGAGCGTCTTCCCGAATGGCCCGTCCAGGGAACGACCGGCTACGACTTCTTGAATCGAGTCAACGGGCTGTTCGTGGATCCCGAGGGAGAGGCCGCCCTAACGAATGTGTACGAGAAGTTCACGGGCGATGTCGCCGAGGTCGACAATCAACGGCGCGCCAAGAAGCTTGCATTCGTCGATTCTGAGCTCACGAGCGATCTGGAGAGACTGACCGATCTGTTTGCCGGGGTTTGCGAGCGCCAACCCGATCGGCGTGACAACTCGAGGGATGATCTTCGTTCGGTCCTGGCCGAGACGATGGCCGCATTTCCCGTCTACCGGACCTACGCCGACCGGTCCACTCACCCAGTGGACGAATCGGACCGGAAGGTCATCGAGCGGGCCGTGCAGACCGCGCGAGCCAGGAGAGACGACCTCGATGAGTGATCTGTTCGACCTCTTGAGGGACACGCTTCTGCTTCGGAGCGCCTCACCGGGCGACGACGACCTTTCGCTGCGCTTCCAGCAAACGACAGGTGCGGTCATGGCCAAGGCCGTCGAGGACACTTTCTTCTACACGTACAACCGGCTCGTCTCGCTGAACGAGGTGGGTGGCGATCCTGGTCGGTTCGGTGTGTCACCAGAGGAGTTCCACCGCCTCAATGCGGCCGCGCAGCGCGACTGGCCCGCATCCCTGCTCGCGACCTCTACCCACGACACCAAGCGCTCGGAGGACGTGCGTCTCCGCATCTCACTGCTGAGCCAGATACCCGAGCGCTGGAACGAGGCGGTCGGGCGCTGGTCTGAGATGAACGACCGCCACCGGCAAAGGAATCTGCCGAGCCGGGATGAGGAGTACCTCCTATATCAGACGCTGGTCGGGGCGTGGCACGATCGATAGCGATCGGGCGAACGACTACATGACCAAAGCAGCCAAGGAGGCAAAAGTTCACACGTCGTGGATCGATCCCGACTTCGACTACGACTCCGCTCTGAGGACCTTCGTCGGCGCCGTGTTGAGCGACAAGACCTTCATTTCTGAGTTGCGCGAGTTCGTCGCTCCTCTGGTTCGTCCCGGACGGATCGCGTCTCTCGCTCAAACGTTGATGAAGCTCACCGCTCCGGGAGTGCCCGACATCTACCAGGGCTCGGAGGTCTGGGACCTGAGTCTCGTCGACCCCGACAACCGACGACCGGTCGACTATGACGCCAGGAAGAAGGATCTTGGATTCCATCGAAGACTCTCCCCCGCCCCTGAACGACGACGGCGCGGCGAAGATGTTCCTTCTCCAACGAGCAATGGCCGTCAGGGCCGAGCTACCGGAGGTCGTTCGGCGCCGGCTCGACCTACGAGCCGCTCGCCGCGACCGGAGACCATGCCGACCGCGTCGTCGCATACGTCCGGGGCGACCAAGTGATCGCGATCGCGCCACGACTGACCTACGACCTGCCGGACATGACCGACACGACCCTCGTGCTACCGCCGGGCGCCTGGACCGACCGGTTCTCCGGGCGCCCGCACCAGGGTGTCGTGTCACTCGCTGAGCTCTGGGGCGATTTCCCAGTGAGCCTGCTGTCTAAGGACGTCTAGTCAGAGAGAGTTGCGCCTGCGCTCTCGGATCAAACCACCCGCCAAGTACAAGCACGACGATGCCGCCGGCAAGCGCTGATTGGGAAACGTCCCCTCGTTCCGCCGGTTCCTCTTGCGATGCGAGGCGCTTCTCGAGCTCGATGACCCTTAGTTCGAGTTCCGTTGCTTGCCATATCGAGCTTCTCCTCGGCGACCGCCATCTCAGCACGCACCCATTGCTCGAGCGTTTCGCAACTCTCCGAGCATGGCCCTTCAGTCGACCAGCGTAGATCGCTCACCTTCTGCGACAGCGTTGCGATTCGTCCGCTCAGGCCTGCCTCGATGTCCCCGGAGACGACCTGCCCACGTGGTGCCCCCCAGATATAAGCCAGCCGGTTCTCGCAGGGGTCGTCGCAAACCTCCATGACGTATTGCCCAGGGGCGTGCTCGGTGGCACTGTGAAGGTCAGGGACGCATCGATGTGAGACGGGTCGCGGGTCTGAGGTCTCGAGTTTCCGAGTGGGACGCCGTCTCCGACATGGGGTACTCGGCCGGAACGCCGGACGGGGTCGACCAGATAGGCGAAAAACGGGCCGTCCTCGGGCCCGGCGGCACCTTTGTCCAGTGAACGCCTCGGTATTCCACGTAACGGTCTGCCCGGCCAGAGAAACTGTGTTCATCGAAGAACAGGGCTCCATGCCACCGGTCGCAGCCGAAGGCGCAGGCCGCAAGTGCGGGCGCCGCCGACAGTACGAGCAAAGGCGATAGAAGGAGAAACCATCCGCCCGGTTCTCATCGCGTCCTACCTTTCGGCCATGGATGAGATAGGCGTCTTTCCGAGATCGGGCGGATCCGCTGGTGCTCCTGGTGCCACTGGTGCTCGAGGGCACCGCGGGCACCGCCCGTTTCCGGGAAGGACCTATGCGTTTGCGATTGCCTATTGCTCTTCAGACGGCCGCGGCACGCGGAAAGTTCGGAACGACGTAGCTTTAGTTGATGGATCATGCCGAGTTCGAGAGATTGGTTGCCGATGCGCTCGACTCTCTGCCCTCGGACATCGCGGACGCGATGGAGAACGTCGACGTCCTCGTTGAGGACGAGCCGAGCCCCGAGCTATTGGCCGGGCTCGAGCGTGGGCACACCCTCTTCGGGCTCTATCACGGGGTTCCACTCACCCAACGAGGGCCGAGCAGCTACTTCGGTGCGATGCCCGACCGCATCTCGATCTACAAGGGGCCCTTGACGCGCGCCTTTCGTGACCCGAACGACATCCGCGACGAGGTACGCATCACCGTCATCCACGAGATCGCGCACCACTTCGGGATCAGCGACGAGCGCCTTGACGAGCTTGGCTGGTAGAGCCCAGCACAGACACTTAACCCAGGCATTCAGGCCCAGGTGATCAGACCCACATCCGTCGTGTTCGGTAGATCCTCGTGGGCGGGGATCACGCGCACGGCAAAGCCGTAGAGGCCCGCCCGCTCAGCGGTGAACGTGCCGCGGTAGTTCGCCACTCCATCCTTGGACGAGGTCGACTCCATCGCGATGATCTGCGTATCCATGAGCGTGCCGTTCGGGCCCACGGGACCGTGTGCCACCTGCACCATCACGTCCGACGTGCTCAGCTCGCCGAGCGACACGACCGCGGTGACCGTCCGTCCGTCGCCGACATCGGCGGCGGTGACGTCACCCTCGACATCGAGGATCTTGACTCCGGTCCACGCGGCACGCACCCGGTTCTTCCAGCCGGCGAGACCTCTCGCGCGCTCGTAGCCATCCGCCTTCATCGATTCACCTTGCAGCGCAGCGGGCTCGTACAACTCGATCACGTAGTCGCGCACCATGCGATCTGCAGTGACGTACTCGCCGATGCTGTGGATCGAGTTCTTCACTCGCTCCGTCCAACGGCGAGGAATCGGTCCCTCGGATCGATCGTAGAAGCGAACGGATATCTCTCGTTCGAGAAGGTCGTATAGCGCGTTCGCGTCGACGCGGTCCTGGTAGTCAAGATCGGAAGAGACATCAACGGTGCCGATCGCCCACCCATTGTGACCGTTGTAGCACTCGTCCCACCAACCATCGAGGATCGAGCAATTGAGAGCCCCATTGAGCGCCGCTTTCATGCCAGATGTTCCGCATGCCTCGAGGGGACGCCGGGGATTGTTCAGCCACACGTCGGCTCCCTGCGTCAGCATTCGCGCAACTTCCATGTCGTAGTCCTCGATGAACGCAAAGCGAAAACGAACCTCCGGATCGCGCGCAAAGTGCACCAACTCACGGATCATCTCTTTGCCGCCATCGTCGCGAGGGTGCGCCTTGCCTGCGAAGACAACCTGAATCGGCTTGTCCGAACTCAACAACAGGCTCTTCAGCTTGTCTGGGTCGGACAGCAGCAGAGTCCCTCTCTTGTACTGAGCAAAGCGGCGGGCGAATCCAATGGTCAGCACGCCGGGATCGAAAACCTCGTCGGTCCTGAGGACCTCGGATTCAGACGCTCCGCGAGCCAGCAGCTGTTTGCGCAGCCGCTCGCGCACGAAATAGACGAGTCGCTCTCGAGCTCGGTCCCTTGCCCGCCACAGCTCGGCGTCGGGCACCTCGTTGATCCTGTCCCAGCGCGCCCCGCTCGTTCTCGGCCCAGCCGGGCGACAATCTGCGATTGAAGATCTCCGCAATCTCGGTGCCGAGCCAAGTCGAGGTGTGCACTCCGTTGGTGACCGAGGTGATCGGTACTTCGTCCTCGGGAACCTCGGGCCACAGCATCTTGAACATCGAGCGGGACACCTGGCCGTGCAGTTTGCTGACACCGTTGGCCCGACCGGCGAGCCGAAGCCCCATGACGGCCATGTTGAACATCGGGTCCTCTTGGCTCTCGGTCTCGAGCCCGAGTGCAATGAGCTCGTCGAAGGTCGTACGGCATTCCTGGACGAACGACTCGAAATAGCGGCCCATGAGGTCGAGGTCGTAGCGATCGATTCCGGCCGGCACCGGCGTATGGGTCGTGAAGATGGTCGACGTCCGCACGGCCTCCACAGCCTCGGCGAAAGAAAGATCGCCGTCCGTCACCAGCTCCCTGATGCGCTCCAGGTTGAGAAAGCCCGCATGGCCCTCGTTCGAGTGATACACGCTCTGGGTCATAGCCGAGAGCGCGCAACAGCACGCGCCCCGCCGATGCCCAGCACGATCTCCTGGCGAAGACGGTGTTCGCTCCCGCCGGCGTAGAGACGATCGGTGACTTCACGTTCCTCCGGCGTGTTGTCCTCGACGTCGCAATCGAGCAGGAACAGTGGAACGCGGCCGACCTGCGCGCACCACACCTGGGCAACGCACCGGCGCCCTTCGAGATCCACGTCGATCTTCAAGGGACCATCGGTGGGCGACGGAACCAGGGTGAGCGGCATACCGTGCGGGTCGAGTGTCGGGTAACGCTCCTGCTGCCACCCGTCCGCGTTCAGTTGTTGCCGGAAGTAGCCCTGCCGGTAGAGAAGCCCGACTCCGACCAGCGGGAGCCCGAGATCACTGGCGGCTTTGAGGTGGTCGCCGGCAAGAACTCCGAGACCTCCCGAGTAGGTTGGCAACGCCTCGCTGACGCCGAACTCGGGTGAGAAGTAGGCGATGGTCTCGATCTCGACCGGATCCTCACGACTTTGGTACCAGCGATCTTCGTTGAGGTAGCGGTCGAGTCCGTCTTTCACCGAGGTGAGAAAGGTGAGAAAAGGGCTGTCCTCGGCCAGCTCGGCTAGGCGTTCCTTCGACACGATTCCCAGCAGGCGGACGGGGTCGTGCCCCGAGTCCTCCCACGCATCGGGATCGACCCAGCGGAAGAGGTCGAGTGCACGTCCATCCCACGACCACCTGAGGTTCGTCGCTATGTCGGATAGGGCTTCGAGTGGTTCGGGTAGGGACGCACGGACGGCAAAACTCCTGATTGCTTTCATTTGCACAGTGTCGCGCAGGGCAAGTAGAGCAAAGTAGCCTCCTTAACTACGTACTTTGGCGGACCACAGGGCCTCGCGGGTCCGAAATCCGACCACGACGACCAGCCAACAACTGTCAAAAAGGAGCATGACCGGCGTGAAGTCCTTTCTGCGAAGAGGTCACGTCATCATCGAGAGCCTCGAGCCTCAGGTCGACTGTGGCCGGTATCGCGCGAAGTCGATAGCGGGCGATGAGGTCCTAGTCAGCGCGGACATCTACAGGGACGGGCCCTCGATTCTGGCCGCGTCCGTGCGCTTTCGAGGGCCGGGCGACAAGAAGTGGTCCGAGTCACGCATGTCGTTCGTCAACAACGACCGCTGGGCAGGCTCGTTCACGCCGGATCGCATCGGCGTCTGGGAGTTCGCGGTCGAGGCATGGACCGACCGCTTCGCAACCTGGCGGCGCGATCTCCTCAAGCGGGTCGAGGCGGGACAGGATGTCGACGTCGAGTTGCTGGAGGGAGCCCAGATCCTCGAGGACAACCTGAAGGCGCTCCCCGCGACCAAGCGAAAGAAGGTCAAGGAGACAATCGTCTCGCTGCGCTTGCCGGCCCAGAAGAAGGGCTCGAGTTTCGAGGACCCACGGATCAAGTCGGCCATCGACGAGGACGTCTCCGAACTGATGGCTGTTCACCACACGCGTTCCGGCTCGACGATCACCAAGCCCGCTTTGCAACTCACAGTCGACCGCGAGCTCGCCCGCTTCGGCGCGTGGTACGAGTTTTTCCCGCGCTCGGCCGGCCAAGCAGGAGAACACGGCACCTTCGACAGCGCGACCGAGGAGCTTGCCAGGATCGCCGACATGGGCTTCGACATCGTCTACCTCCCGCCCATCCATCCCATCGGCACGACGCACCGCAAAGGGCGGAACAACACCCTCGAGGCCGGAGCCAACGACGTCGGAGTCCCGTGGGCCATCGGCAGCTCGGAGGGCGGTCACACCGCGGTCCATCCGGATCTCGGCACCCTCGACGACTTCAAACGGTTCGTTAAAGGAGTCCGAACGCCACGGCCTCGAGGTCGCCCTCGACTTCGCCATCCAGTGCTCGCCCGACCATCCCTGGGTCACCGAGCACCCCGAGTGGTTCGTTCACCGCGCAGACGGCTCGATTCGTCATGCCGAGAACCCTCCGAAGAAGTATCAGGACATCTACCCGATCGACTTCGACACCGAGGACCGCGAGGGTCTGTGGACCGAGCTGAAGGGGGTTCTCGACTTCTGGATAGACGCCGGCGTGAAGATCTTCCGGGTCGACAATCCGCATACGAAGGCACTGCCGTTCTGGGAATGGGTCATCGGTGCCCTCAAGGACGAACACCCAGAGTTGATATTCCTCTCCGAGGCGTTTACCCGTCCAAAGGTCATGAAGGGCCTGGCCAAGCTCGGTTTCACGCAGAGCTACACCTATTTCACCTGGCGTAACACCAAGGATGAGCTCATCGAGTACATGACGGAGCTGGCCACGACCGACATGGCGAAGTACTTCAGGCCGAACTTCTTCACGAACACCCCCGACATACTGCACGAGTACCTGCAAACAGGCGGCAGGCCCGCGTTCAAGGTTCGTCTGATCCTCGCAGCGCTGCTGTCCCCCGCCTACGGCATCTACTCGGGCTACGAGCTGATCGAGAACACACCGGTCGTCCCAGGCAGCGAGGAGTATCTCGGCTCTGAGAAGTACGAGTTGGTGCAGCGCAACTACGAGGCCGAGGGCAACCTCAACCGCTTCATCACGCGCATCAACCGAATGCGTAAGGCATATCCGGTACTTCATCACCTCACGAACCTGAGCTTCCATCACATAGACAAGCCGAACCTGATGGCGTTCTCGAAATCGTTGCCCGACGAGACATCGATTCTCGTGGTCGTGAACCTCAACCCGTACCACTGGGAAGAGGGCATGCTCACGCTCGACCTCGGCGCGATGGGGCTGGACTCATGGGCAACCTTCAAGGTCCACGACCTCATCGCGGACGTTACATACGAGTGGCAGGGATCGCAGGCCTACGTCCGCCTCGACCCATTCCAGGAACCAGCGCACGTCTTCCGGGTCCTGAGGTAGCGAAGTGGAAAAGCTCAAGCACGATCCCGAGTGGTACAAGACCGCAGTCTTCTACGAGGTCTACGTGCGGAGCTTCTACGACAGCAATGCGGACGGATCCGGCGACTTCCGTGGACTCATCGAAAAACTCGACTACCTCGAGTGGCTCGGAATCGACGTCGTCTGGTTGCTCCCCTTCTATCAGTCACCTCTTCGCGACGGCGGCTACGACATCAGTGACTTCTTCTCGATCCTTCCCGAGTACGGAAACCTCAACGACTTCATGGAGTTCGTCGAGGAGGCACACCAACGAGGTATCCGCGTCGTCGTCGATTTCGTCGTCAATCACACGTCGGACCAGCACCCTTGGTTCGAAGAGGCCCGCCAGCCGGGCTCACCCAAACGCGACTGGTACGTCTGGAGCGACGATCCCGAAAAGTACTCGGACGCGCGGGTCATCTTTCTCGATACCGAGAAGTCGAACTGGACCTGGGACGATGAGGCCGGTGCGTATTACTGGCACCGTTTCTTCAGTCATCAGCCGGACCTCAACTTCGACAACCTCGAGGTGCAGGAGCAGATCCTTGCGGCCCTCAAGTTCTGGCTCGACCTCGGCCTCGACGGTTTCAGACTCGACGCCGTTCCCTATCTCTTCGAACGCGAAGGAACCAGCGGCGAGAACCTTCCGGAGACGCATGACTTCCTGAAGAGGATTCGCAAGGAAGTGGACTCGAACTTCGAGGACATCGTCCTGCTCGCAGAGGCGAACCAGTGGCCCTCGGACGTGGTGCAGTACTTCGGGGACAACGGAGACGAGTGCCACATGGCGTTTCACTTCCCACTCATGCCTCGCATGTTCATGGCCGCCCGTAGGCAGGTCCGCTATCCGATCGTCGAGATCCTCGACCAGACTCCCGAGATCCCCGAGAACTGCCAGTGGGGAATCTTCCTCCGAAATCACGACGAGCTCACACTCGAAATGGTGACCGACGAAGAACGGGACTACATGTACAACGAGTACGCGAAAGACGCGCGCATGAAACTCAACCTGGGGATCCGCAGACGTCTTGCTCCGCTGCTCGAGAACTCACGAGATCAATCCGAGCTCTTCCATGCAATGTTGCTATCCCTTCCGGGGACTCCAATCGTCTACTACGGCGACGAGATCGGCATGGGCGACAACGTCTACCTCGGGGACAGGGACGGCGTTAGAACTCCGATGCAATGGAGCGGCGACCGCAACGCCGGATTCTCCAGCGCCGACTTTGCCCAGCTCTACCTGCCGGTGCTTATGGACCCCATCTACGGGTATGCGGCATGCAACGTGGAAGCCGAGCTACGCAGTCCTCACTCGTTTCTGCACTGGTTCAAGCAGCTCCTCGCCATCCGCAAGCAACATCCCGTATTTGGACTGGGCTCGTTCGAGGTGCTGCATCCCGACAATGCCGCGATACTGCCTTACATAAGGACGCACGGAGAGGATGTGGTGCTGTGCGTGAACAACCTCTCGAGTAGAGCACAGGCGGTCGAGCTGAACCTGTCTCGGCACGAGGGGATGTACCCGATCGAGCTGATGGGCCGCGAGCGCTTTCCACGCATCGGTGAGCTTCCCTATCTGCTGACGATCCCCGCGCACGGCTTCTACTGGTTTCAACTGACCAACGAGGATTCGCAGTGAACATGGACGTTCAACCACTCATAGAGTTCCTCCCTCAACAGCGATGGTTCGGCTCCAAGGGCCGGACGCTGCAGAGCATCGAGGTTCGCGACCACGCCGTCCTCGAAGATAACCAGGACGGTGGTGAGTCCCTCGTGCTCACGCTGCTCGATGTCTCGTTCACAGATGGCGTGGAGGCCATCTACCAGATGCCGCTGCTAGTGAACCCGCAGGGTGGCGTACGTGATGCGATGGAGGACGTCGACCGTCTGAGCGTGTTCGGCCGCGCCCTTGCACGCGGCGAGACGTACAAGGGAGAACACGGGGCCTTCCGTTTTGGTGGGCCGGGTCTCGACCCGCTCTCTCCGCCGGGACATGGATCGGTGAGGGCGATGGGCGCCGAGCAGTCCAACAGTTCGATCGTCATGGACGACGCGGTCATCCTCAAGCTCATCCGCCGGGTTGAGGAAGGTGACAACCCAGAGCTCGAGCTGAATCGTTTCCTCACGAACGAGGGCTTCGAGTTCATCCCCGCCCAGGTCGGAGAGATCTTCTACGAGGAGGAGCACCCCGAAGGAGACGGTGCGAACATCGACCTCGGCATCGCCCAACAGTTCATCGGCGACGCAACCGAGGGGTGGAGCGAGGCGCTGAAGCACATCTCGGCTCTGTACGACGGGATCTCGGGCGTCGAAGACGAATCGACGAAGCGCGAGCAGGTCGAGGCAATGACATCGACTCTGTCTGGAGGAGCTCGCCGCACTGGGCGAGGTCACCGCCGGTCTGCACATCCTGTTCGGGCGGGGCCAGGAGCACGACCCAGAGGTGTCGCGCGAGGCCGCCACCGCCCAGGATCTCTCGAACTGGACGATCCACGCACGCCACGCTCTTGATGCGCTTCCCGGAGCTTCCGTCCCCGAGCTCACCGACGAACTTGTCGGTGCCATCGAGAGCCGGTTGAGGATGATCGAGGACCTCGGCGATCCGGGGGCCAAGACGAGAATCCACGGTGATTACCACCTCGGGCAGACACTTCTCGGCCCCCGTGGGTGGCTGATCCTCGACTTCGAGGGTGAGCCGCTGCGCTCCCTGGAGGAACGGCGCTCCCTGCAGTCGCCGCTGCGCGATGTTGCCGGAATGCTCAGATCCTTCTCCTACGCGACCTACTCCGCTCTCTTCGAGCGCGCGGAGCCCGAGTCGGATCGGTGGAACCAGCTTGAGCCGTGGGCCGCGACCTTCGAAGTGCTGGCGCGCGACTACTTCCTCCAGGCCTACCTCCGCGCCAGTCATGAAGCAGACCTCCTGCCGGGCGACCGCGACGACTTGCAGCTCCTACTGGACTTCTTCGAGCTGGACAAGGCCCTCTACGAAGTCAACTACGAGATCGGGCACCGACCCGACTGGGTGCGCATCCCAATGCGCGGAATCAGCGATGTGATCGACAGGAGTGAAACCGGATGACCACCGAACGGAAGGCTCCCGGCCTGGCTCGGCGACATCGACCTCTATCTGCTCGGAGAGGGCAAGCACAGGCGGCTTTTCGAAAAGCTCGGAGCACACCGCATGACCCACGACGGATCCGACGGGGTCAGCTTCGCCGTATGGGCTCCTGCTGCGCGCTCGGTGAGTGTGGTTGGCGACTTCAACTCATGGGACGGACGCCACAGCCCCATGCGCGTGCTCGGTACTTCGGGCGTTTGGCAGACGTTCATTCCCGGCATCGAGGATGGTCAGAACTACAAGTTCGAGATCGTCAACGCGGAGGGTCACCTCACGCTCAAGACGGACCCTTTCGCGTTCGCCACAGAAGTGCCTCCGGACACGGCTTCGAAGATCTACACGCCCAGCTACGAGTTCGGCGATGGCGACTGGATGACGCAGCGCGCGGCAGCCCACCCCTATTCGAGCCCTATGTCCGTCTACGAGGTACACCTCGGATCCTGGCGTCGAGACGAGAACACATCCCTCAGCTACCGCGAGGCGGGAGAGCAACTGGCGCGCTACTGCACCGAGATGGGTTTCACCCACGTGCAGTTTCTTCCCCTTGCCGAGCATCCCTTTGGCGGTTCCTGGGGCTATCAGGTGAGCCACTACTTCGCTCCGACGGCCCGCTTCGGCTCGCCCGACGATCTCAAGTACATGATCGACATGTTGCACCGTGCGGGCATCGGCGTGATCGTCGACTGGGTCCCAGCCCATTTCCCGCGCGATGAATTCGCTCTCGCGCGCTTCGACGGAACGGCTCTCTACGAACACCTCGATCCGCGGCAGGGCGCGCATCCTGACTGGGGAACGTTGATCTTCAACTACGGACGGACTGAGGTTCGCAACTTCCTCATCTCGAACGCCCTCTACTGGATTGAGGAATTCCATATCGACGGACTCCGCGTGGACGCGGTCGCTTCCATGCTGTACCTCGACTACTCGCGCAAGGAAGGTGAGTGGGTCCCGAACCAGTTCGGGGGCCGTGAAAACCTCGAGGCGATCGACTTCATCAAGGAGCTAAACACCGTCGTCCACGGTGAGCACCCGGGCGTGATGATGATTGCCGAGGAATCGACGGCGTGGCCCGGAGTGAGTCGTCCGATCTATCTGGGCGGGCCTGGGGTTCGGCTTCAAGTGGAACATGGGCTGGATGCACGACACCCTCGACTACTTCAAGCACGATCCCATTCATCGGAAGTACCACCACAACCAGCTGACGTTCTCGTTGATGTACGCGTTCAGCGAGAACTTCGTGCTTCCTCTCAGCCACGATGAGGTCGTACACGGAAAGGGATCGCTCCTCAACAAGATGTCCGGTGATCCATGGCGCAAGTTCGCCAACCTCCGCTCGCTCTTTGGCTATATGTGGGCGCATCCTGGAAAGAAGCTGCTCTTCATGGGAGGAGAGATCGCCCAGTACAGCGAGTGGAATCACGACACACAGCTCGACTGGCCGACGCTCCAGGACGATCGTCACGCTGGCGTCCAGCGGCTCATGGCCGACATCAATCGCCTCTACAAAGACAGCCCCTCGTTGTGGGAGGTCGACCACTCGCCCGAGGGGTTCCAGTGGATCGACGCCAACGACGCAGACAACAACGTGATCTCCTTCTACCGAACCACCGCGGATCGTTCAGAGCACCTGGTCTGCATCGCAAACCTGTCCCCGATCCCTCGCTACAACTTTCGTGTCGGGTTGCCCACCAAGGCCGAATACGAGGAGGTTCTCAACACCGACTCGGAGAGCTACGGAGGAAGCAACGTAGGCAACCTCGGGGTGGTCGAGGCAGCAGCGTTACCCTGGCACGGCCTCGAGCACTCGGCGACGATCGCACTCCCTCCCCTCGCGGTCCTGTGGCTGCGTGCCTGATCGACCGGAATCGCTGAGAGCTCGTTCCCAAGCCATGTAGTCTCACCGCCATGACTGAACGGGAAGAGCTCGACAGGCTTTCAACCAAGGAACTGCACGACCGAGCGATGAAGCATGCTCGGCATCACCTCGACGTCGGTTTCCTGTGGGATCTCATCAAGGCCGTCCCCGTGGCCGAAGCCGCAGCGGGACACTCGGGAGAGGCCGAAGCCGACGTGGTGAGTCTCTCCTCGCTCATCACGGACGTCCTTCACTCGGATGAAGCCGAGGTCGCAGAGCAACTGCGTCCTCTCTACATCGACTACCTGGCCGAGCACTCCTAGGCCTGCTCGGCCTCCTCTGCTCCCTCTTCCGCAGGACCCTTCTTCTCGACGATGTAGTAGCCGGGAGCGCGCTCCACGACGCTCTCGGCGGCCGGGATCTCGTGGCCGGGAAGGACCACGAAGCGGGTGGGATGCCTCCGCACCGGGTGGTAATCGGCCGCTTTCATCTCGATCTCCTCCGTGCAGGTGGTGTCCCCACACTCGCAGACGAGATCGAGGGTCGAGGTTTGCTGCTCCGTGGCGCGTGCCTGGTTGAACGCCTTGAACGCTGCTTCGTTCTTGCCGATTCGTTTGAGGCGCGGCTCATCGATCTGAGGACCCATGACGCGCGACCCGCACACTGGACAGGCGGGCTCATCACCGTCTGCGAGATGGACGGTTCTCTGGCATTCGAGGCAGATCCCTTGGACTGACATAGCGCATGAACGAGGCTACTCCTTCCCGGAGCAGGCGCACATGGGCTTACCTTTAGGCTTCGCGCATGACCCGGGAGATAAGGCGAGCCCTCGTTGCGACGTTCATCGCCCGCAGCGCTATAAACGGAGCGCTGCGCGTCGTGTATCCCTTCCTGCCCGTCATCGCCCGCGGACTGGGAGTTAGTCCGGCGGCGCTGTCCTCGTTGATTGCTCTGAGGAACCTTGGGGGCCTGGCCACCCCCGTGGTCGCCCGCCTCTCCGAACGGCGAGGACGACGATGGATGATGCTCGTGGCGATGGTGACGGTGACGGTCGGCTGCATTCTGACCGCGACTTCCAGTGTCTTTCTCGTCGCCGGAATCGGAATCGTCGTAGTCGGATTCGCCGTGCCGGCTTTCGCCATACCCATGCAGGCTTGGTTCGGCGACCGCGTCCCCTACTCGGAGCGGGGACGCGTCTTTGGCATCACCGAGCTCACCTGGTCGTTCGGTTTGCTCGCGGTTGTCCCGATCTCCGGCTTTCTGATCGAACGCACGAGCTGGCGAGCGCCCTTCGTTCTCGTCTCCATCGCCTGCGCGATCGGCACCGTCGCGGTGGCTCGGGGAATTGGATCGGACCGCCCCCAAGAGCGGGTGGAACGCTCTCTCAAGCTCACTCCCCCCAGGGTCCGCATCCTCGCCATAGCGATGCTATTCAGCATCGCTACCGAGATTCCGTTCATCGTGTACGGCCAGTGGTTGGAAGGCTCCTTCGGTCTCTCCGTCGCGGGTATCGGGACGTTCACGATCGCGGTCGTCATCTCGGAGCTGCTCGGCGAGGGGCTCGTGACCGTTTACGCCGACAGGTGGGGGCTTCGCCGCATGTTCCTCGGAGGTCTGATGGTGTCGGGACTCGCCTATCTGGCGCTCTCCCTTACCGGCTCGGCCCTTTTTCTCGCGACGATCGTTGTCGTCGTCTGGATCGCGTCGTTCGAGGTGACAGTCGTGGCGGCTATCCCATTCGTCACTGAGATGGCGACTGAGGCGCGCGAGCGTCTGCTCTCCCTGTTCACTGTGATGATCGCGGTGGGACGTGCGCTCGGGGCGCTGATCGCGCAGCCGTTGTTCACTGCCGGAGGCATCGGTCTGGTTGGCTTGGTGTCCGCTCTGTGTGTCGGCATGGCGGCCCTGCTGCTTCTGGGTGTGAAAGAGCACGCCGCGCCCGACTCGGCGCTTAGCCCCTAGCCTCTACTCGTCTTTCATGAAGAGCTCTTCGAGCAGTCACGGTCTGACCGGCTTGCACTTCCTGAAGTTGTAGGGGTTCTTCCTGCAGGCCAAGCTCGGCTTTATGACGTCGAACCGATTTTGGTTCTTGCCCACGCGCAGTTTGGAAACGTTGCGCCTGTTGTCCCACCACCGCGCCCGGATTTCGTAGTACGCAACATCCGATTTCTTGCCGACGCTGAGAGGCAGCCTTTGTTTGAGCCTGTGAAGGAAGTAGTCCTTGGCGGGTTTCCTGATGCCGTCCGAGAACCATCGGCGATCGATGCACCTCTGTTTGACGAATCTCTTGCCGTTCCACCAGCGGCACGAGCCGCTCTTGAGCTTCTTGACGATGGACATCTCCGCCCGCCTGACCGTGAGGTCCCTGTCGGCAGAGGCAGTGAAGATGTGGATCTCGTTGAGCCACGGATAGTTCTGCGGGTACTTGTACTTGTGCTTGGGGTGGTGCAGAGTCCCCGTGGGCCGCAGGGCACTGCTACCATCGCTGAGGTTCTCGATGGTCACCTCGGTCGACCCCATTGTTTCGCTGACCTCTCCCTGCAGTGAGACCGTGAACTGCTCGCCCGCCTCGGACTCGAGGAGTCTCCGAGCATCTTGATCTTGATCACCCTTACCCGATCACCGGCATCGAACTGGAGAGGCCCCCCGTTGTCAACCTCGTAGTCCTCGCCCTCGACTGGGTTGCCACGCCTGGTGAGGTAGAGAAATCAACGGAGGCGGGACCAATGGCCGGTCCTGACCGAAGCACGGGGATACCGAGAGTGAAGGTCTCCTGCCGGCGGTAGTCGCCATGCCGAAACTGAACCGGGTCGGGCCGTCCTTGTCGACCACGAAGACCGGCGCCTCTCGCGGGGAAACCCAGAGTCACTTGATCGAGTCCATCACTCGGTTGCGCCCTCAAGTCGAAGCGTTGCGTGCTGTACGTCGGCATTGCCAGAATCGACGATGAACTCACGCGTTGCTCTGAACCCTGAACCTGTCGAGGGCGCCTGCAACGTAAGCGATCCGCTATTGCCTCCCTCGACGCTGATGCGCGGCGGCCCCGTCGTCCCGCCGACGAGCTCGTAGTCGACCTTGGCGGAACGCTCGTCCCGACAGGACTGGCCAAGTCGTTGAGCAATGAACGACTCCCGGGGAGTCTGGCCTTCGACTGCGACGTAAATCTGTTCGCCCTCCGCATCAAATCCCGACAGCGTGATCTGCGTGTCTGCCGCCGCGCAGGAGGCGAAAGCAACCACAGGGACGAGCGCCGCCAGCAGCGCGAGACCCAGAAGTGTGGCGAAAGACCGTTTCAAACAATCCCTCCGGAGTGGCGCGGACAAGCGCCGGCTCGACTAGCTTCCCCTCAACGATTCGTCAGTCTACTCAGACCAAGAAGGGGGCAGAGACCGGCGCGATGATGCGTCTGGCTCGTCTCATCGGAACTTGAACAGCTTGGGTGCCTTGATCATGGCGGGGATCGGGCCCCTGAGCCTCAGTCGTCGTCGAGCAAGTGACTGCACGGGGTGCGTTCGTTCCATCGCGATCCTGGCCCACTCGGATGCAGTCGTCTCGAAGGAAAGGGCCGCGCTCCCGGCCAGGCCCGGCTTCGCTTCTGCGTGACCATTCGTGACGACGATCTGCCACGGATCCGCGTCCGTGAACCTCCACTCGATCGGGCCCTCCAATGAACGGGCAACATCGAGGTCCAGGGATTCGATCATGCTGTCAAAGAGGATCTCGAGCGCTTCAGCGGTGGGCTCCGGCTCGCGTCGGTCGTCACCGAGGATGCCGGCCTCGATCAGAACCCAAAGTCTCCGGGCCCTCTCCTCATAGGAAAGCGATCGGTCCTCGCGCCGAAGAAGGGAGATCTCCTCTGGGTCGATGCCGATCCGCGACAGCTTCATCTCGAAGCTCCGGAGCCCGAACGCGTAGATCTCCTCGAGCGTGAAGCCGAAGGCCTCCGTATAGGTCCGATCGTAGCCGGGAGGAATGAACACCCCCACGGCCCACGGAAGAACTCGATCCCACATTTCGATCGCCGCCGAACGACACTCCTCCGAGCCTCGGACAAGGTCGCCCAAGAACGCGACCCCAAAGGCAACGTGCCTCGATTCATCGCGCGAAACGTTAGTGATGCCCTCGAGGAAGCCAGGCAGGATGTCTCGATCCTCGAGATACCGCTGGATGAAATGCTGGCCCGCGATAGCAAGCATCCCCTCGACGACGACGTGGTACAGGGCAAGGCTCTGTGCAAGAAGCGCCTTGTCGTTGGGCTTACGACGCAGGGCGCTGGTTACACGATCGAGTTCCTCGAAGACCTGCTTGAATCCCCACGTCAGATACGAGTCGACCGACACGAGGGTCGATGCGGTATCCGTTCCAAGACCTGCGACCTCCCTCATGAAGCGATCGAAGAAGACATGATGGCGGGCCTCATCAACGATCTGGGTAGTCAGGAAGATGCTTTCGGGGAAACCGTCGGCCGCATCCAGAACCGGTGTGAGGTCGCGCGCGACGGCCTCCTCCCCCACCATGAACAGTGAGTAGTTCCAGAGGAGGGCCTCGCGTTGGCTGTCATCGAGTTTCTCGCGCCAGTCATGGATGTCGCGCGTGAAGTCGATCTCGGTAGCGCTCCAGTTTGTGCGCTCCCACTGCCGGTAAAGCTTTTCGTACGAGATTGACTCCCGACGATCGATCACTTCACTCACGAGACACGCCCTCCCTGTCCCTTGCGGAGTACCGCTCCAATCCGTCCCAAACGAAGGTCACGAGCTCCTCGACGAGCTGCGCACGCGAAGTGTCCCTGTGCTCCAACCACCAGTCGCCGGCCATCTGAACGGCACCGACGACCGCGAATGCGAGAGGTTCGGCGAAGTCCTCTCGGTTGTCGTGGCCGGGCTCTTCTGCTCCATGCATCTCGAGGCGCGCCACAGCCGCCGCCTCGAGAGCCACATCGCGCACGAACGCCCCGATCGCGTCGTGTACCTCGCGCTGCTCGGTCTGCGCCCGGTGAACGAGAAAACGGTAGACCTGCGGCTCGCTCTCCAGCCAGGAGAAATAGGTGTCGATCGTCAGCGAGAGGCGAGCTTTCGGATCGGTGGCTCGGCCGAGTGAATCCTTGATCTCGCTCATGAGCCCGTGGGCGTAGCGCTCGGCGAGAGCGGTGTAGAGCCCGCCCTTGTCCCCGAAATGGCGATAGAGGATCGGCTTGGTGATGCCTGCCTCGCGGGCGATGACGTCCATCGACGCGGCCGGCCCGTCCCGGCGGATGACGTTGTCCGCCGCATCGAGGAGCTCCATCCGCCGTTCGGCTCGCCGCCCTCTCGCCGCCCTTCCCGAGGGCTGAGCACCCGCTGATAGCCCAGAGTTTTGCATGTTACCGAGAGTAACTATTACTCGGGGTAACTGTCAATCTCATCCCTCAGCACTACCGGCCAGTCATCGCCCGGCACGATGCGCGGCGCTCTCACCGGTCCTATATTTCGTTCATGAAGCAACAACTAGGGGTCGCGGCCGCGCTGCGCCGGCTCGATCCGCGCCTGGTCGACGGCTCGCTTGGGCTTCTGCTGGCGGTCGTCTCCCTGGTCGCTTACCTGCCCATGGTCGACATCGGCCGCCGCGCTGCCGACGGTTGGGCCATCGCACTGATCCTCTTGATGACGCTGCCCATCGCCTACCGCCGGATCGCTCCCGATTTCGTGATAGTCACCACTGGGGCCGCGACTGTCACCTACTACGCACTCGGTTATCCGGACACACTCGCGTCCATCGGAACGCTGATCGCGCTCTATTCCGTTGCGGCTCATGGGAATCGGAAGATCGCAGTTGAAGCACTGATCGGTACGGCCATAGGACTGTCTGTAAGTGTCCTCATGACGGACCTTGGAGATCTCACGCTTCAGGTCCTCGTCTCGAACTACATCGTCTTCGGCACCGCCTGGGTTATCGGCGACAACATCCGCACCCGGCGCGCTTACACTCTCGAGCTAGAGGCTCGAGCGGAACGACTAGAGCGAGAGCGCGAGACGCAATCGCGAGAGGCCGTAATCGATGAGCGGCGTCGCATCGCACGAGAGATGCACGATGTGGTCGCACACAGCGTCAGCGTCATGGTTGTCCAGGCCGGCGCGGCTCGCCGAATCCTCGACTCAAAGCCCTCCCAGGCACGCGATGCCCTGGCGTCGATCGAGACGACAGGGCGCCAAGCTCTCGCCGAGATGCGCCGGCTGACGGGAGTACTCCGGCGCGAAGAAGACGTCGACAAGACACCGCAGCCAGGTCTCGGATACCTCGAGAAACTCATCGAGCAGACGCGTGAGGCCGGTCTGCCTGTAGAGGTAACGGTCCAGGGCAATCCCTACGAGCTTCCTCAGGGTGCGGATCTATCCGCATTCCGCATAGTCCAGGAGGCTCTGACCAACTCGTTGAAACACGCCGGCCCGTCACACGCCACTGTCTGCATCAAGTACTCATCCAGCAAGATCGAGCTGCGGGTAACGGACGATGGGCACGGTGCTGCCCAACGGCTGTCCAATGGTTCCGATGGAGGTCACGGACTGGTTGGGATGCGCGAGCGTGTTGCCATGTTTGGCGGCGAGCTCAAGACCGGACCACTTCCGGGAGGAGGCTACGAGGTTAGAGCGACGCTGCCGCTCGAAACCTCTGATTCGGCATGAAAGTCCTGATCGCGGACGACCAGGCTCTCGTCCGCACGGGCTTTCGAATGATCCTGGACGCTGAGGACGACATCGAAGTGACGGGAGAGGCGGCGGACGGACTCGAGGCGATTGCCGCAGCGAGGAGCACGCGCCCAGACGTGATCCTCATGGACGTTCGAATGCCCAACATGAACGGAATCGAGGCCACCCGCCACCTCGTGGACAAGGACGATGTCGAGCCAATTCGAGTCCTCATTCTCACAACCTTCGATCTCGACGAGTACGTCTACGACGCGTTGCGAGCGGGCGCGAGCGGCTTTCTTCTCAAGGACGCACCGCCGGAGGACCTCGTACATGCAATCCGCGTCGTCGCGCGGGGAGATGCGCTCATCGCGCCCTCCATCACCAAGAGACTCATCGAGGAAATCTCACAGCGTCCCGCTCATCAAGGTGCGCCCCCAGAGTCCTTGGCCTCTCTGACACAACGCGAGCTCGAGGTTCTGCAGTTGATGGCGCGGGGTCTCTCCAACAATGAGATCGCCGAGGAGCTGTTCGTAAGCGAAACGACTGTAAAGACGCATGTTGGACGTGTCCTAATGAAACTGGGACTGCGCGATCGCGTCCAGGCTGTGGTGCTTGCGTACGAGTCGGGTGTTGTTCGGCCAGGGGTGGGCTGAACCGTCATCCTTCCGATGGAGACAATTCGGACATCTAGGGTGGCCCGCTTCATCCTCAGGTGGGACGCCAATCGCGATTCAGCAGGACGAAACTCGACAGGATCAACAACTAGCCTGACGCCACGAACATGAGACTGGGAGGAAACCGTGCAATCCGTCACAGAGGAGACCGTCTCGCGCTCGATGCGACGCGTCGCTTCGCGGGCCGTTGACGTAGCCAAGGTCTATGGCGTGGGCGGCACCGCTGTGCGCGCGCTCGACGGCCTGGACATGGAATTCGAAGAAGGCAAGTTCACCGCCATCATGGGCCCCTCGGGTTCCGGAAAGTCCACGCTGCTTCAGTGCCTCGCCGGCCTGGATCAGGTCACTTCCGGCAAGATCTATCTCGGTGACGTCGACGTGACCTCTCTCAATGAGAAGCACCGCACATTGCTCAGGCGCGACAAGGTCGGCTTCATCTTCCAGTCCTTCAACCTGATTCCGAGCCTTACGGCAAAAGAGAACATCACTCTGCCAATGGACCTGGCGCGCCGTAAGCCAGATGCCGAGTGGCTCGACGGACTTCTCGACATCGTTGGTCTGAAGGACCGGCTCCATCACCATCCCTCGGAGCTGTCCGGAGGCGAGCAGCAGCGCGTCGCCGCCGCAAGAGCCCTAGCAAGCAAGCCGGCAATCGTCTTCGCCGACGAGCCCACAGGAAACCTCGACTCCAAGAGAGGCGGCGAGATGCTGGCGTTCATGCGTCGCGCCGTCAAGGAGTTCGGACAGACCATCATCATGGTCACGCACGATCCCATCGCCGCCAGCTACTCGGACCAGGTCGTGTTCCTCGCAGACGGCAAGATCGTCGATGTCATGGAGGGCCCGACGGTGGACAAGGTCCTCGACCGCATGAAGACCCTGGAGAACTAGAACATGTGGAAGACGACGGTCAAGGGCTTGATGGCGCACAAGCTGCGCCTCGCCCTCACCGCACTTGCAGTTGTCCTCGGCGTTGGGTTCATCGCCGGGACCTACGTTCTGACGGACACGATCAACAAGACTTTCAGCGAACTCTTCGCCGACACGACTCAGGGAATAGACGTCTTCGTTAGGTCCGAATCCGCATTCGAGTCACAGAGCGGTTCCGGCACCGGCGACCGTAAAGCGATGCCCGAGGAAGTGCTCGAGACGGTTCGGGAAGTCGATGGCGTCGAGACCGCGGTCGGAAGTGTCTCGGGCTACGCGCAAATCGTGGACAAGGAGGGCGAGGCCATCGCCCCCCAGGGGCCGCCCACCTTGGGGTTCGGATCGCCCGACGACGAGAGCGCAGTAAACGAGGACTCGGCCGTGCGACTTCGCGACGGGCGTGTTCCCTCCACGCCCGACGAAGTCATGATCGACGCGGCGACGGCGGAGAGCTATGACTTCTCGGTCGGTGACAGCGTCGACATTCTGTTCGAGGGGCCCAAGAGAACCTTCGAAATCGTTGGGATCATCGGATTCGGCGACGCCGACAACCTCGCCGGCGCGACGCTCGCGGTCTTCGAGCTCGAGGCCGCGCAGGAGCTGTTCAACAAGTTGGGCTCGCTCGACTCGGTCGAGGTCACGGCCGAGGACGGCGTGTCGGCCGGTGAGCTTCGCAATCGCATTTCGGCCGTGCTCCCTGACGGCACTGAGGCTGAGACGGGCACAGCCATCGCCGACGAGCAGGCGGAGAGCCTGCAAGAGGCGCTCTCGTTCTTCAACACGGCGCTGCTCGTCTTCGGCTTCATCTCGCTCTTCGTTGGCGCCTTCATCATCTTCAACACCTTCTCGATCGTCGTGGCGCAGCGCACAAGAGAGTTCGGTCTTCTGCGCGCGATGGGGGCCACGGGCCGCCAGATCCTCGGGACGGTGTTGATTGAGTCGGTCATCGTGGGCTTCCTCGCCTCTCTCGTCGGACTGGCCGCAGGATTCGGCATAGCTGCTGGACTCCAAGCCATGCTGCGCGCCTTCGGCCTCGACCTCCCGTCAACCGGATTGGTCTTCCAAGGACGCACTGCTCTAATCGCAATGACCGTCGGTCTACTGGTCACCCTCCTTTCCGCCATCGGACCCGCTCGCCGCGCTGCTCGCATTACTCCGATGGCCGCTCTTCGTGAGTCGAGTCCTCAGCACAGCGCCTTCTCGCGGCGGCGGGCACTCGTCGGTGCAGCGGTAACCATCCTCGGTGCGGCGATTCTGGGATTCGGCCTGTTTGGGGGCCCCGACAATGCGGTTTCCTACGTCGGACTTGGTGCGGCAGTCATCTTCTTCGGAGTCGCCGCCCTGAGTCCGCTCTTTGCCGGACCGCTGGCGCGCGCAATCGGTGCGCCGATTCAGGGTCTCCTCAACGTGCCAGGAAAGCTCGCGCGCCAGAACTCTCTTCGCAATCCCAAGCGCACGGCCTCAACGGCCGCCGCTCTGATGATTGGGCTTGCGCTGGTTAGCATGGTCAGCATCTTCGGAGCGTCGTTGAAGGCAAGCTCGAGCAAGATCCTCGACGAGAACTTGAAGGCGGATTTCATCCTCACGACGTCATCTGCTGGGGGCCTGGCAGGCTTCAGTCCCGAGGTCGCCGAGGGCATTGCCGAAGAAGACGCGATCGGGGCGGTCGCCAGCCTTCGCTACGGGGAGTTCCGCATCGACGGAGCAAGCAAGTTCCTGACGGCGACCGACCCGGACACCATCGAAGACGTCACGAGCCTCGGAGTGACCGAGGGCGATCTCGCCGATTTGGAGAGCGGCGGAGTCTTCCTGTCATCGGACGTAGCCGAGAGTGAGGGACTTTCGGTCGGCGATGACCTGACGATGGAGTTCCCGGCCGAGGGCAACACCGATGTCCCAGTCGCCGGCATCTTCGAAACCACCGACATCGTCGGTTCGGACTTCCTGATCTCTCTCAATAGCTACTCCGAGCAATACACGACGAACCTCGACACTATGGTGCTCGCCACCATCGCCGACGCCGTCTCAAGCGACGATGGAAGGGCCGCCGTCGATGCAGCCACAAGTAACTTTCCGAACGTGACGGTCGAGAACCAGGCAGAGTTCAAGGAAACCCAGTCCGGTTTTGTCGACCAGATGCTCGGCCTGGTCACAGCGCTTCTTGCACTCGCTCTCATCATCGCCCTTTTGGGGATTACCAACACGCTTGCGCTATCTGTCTTCGAGCGCACTCGAGAACTCGGGCTGTTGCGAGCCGTCGGCATGTCGCGTCGCCAGGCGCGTTCGATGATCCGCTGGGAGTCCGTGATCATCGCGGTGATCGGCGCCGTACTGGGTTTGGTCGTTGGTGGATTCTTCGGCTGGGCTCTCGTCTCATCGCTGGCCGATGAGGGGATCAGTGAGTTCGCGTTGCCGGCTGGGCAGCTGATTGCTTTCGTCATCGCGGCAGGAGTCGCAGGCATCATCGCGGCCATCCCGCCCGCTCGGCGCGCGGCACGGCTCAACGTGTTGGAGGCAATCGCTACGGAGTAGGTTAGGCGTCCTTGAACCAGAGTCCGCAACAGACGCCACCGCGCAACCGCGCGCTGATCATCGTCGGAATCGGAGTCGCCCTCGCTCTGGTCGCGGGGGCGATTCTCGCGACGCAGCAAGATTCTTCGCCCTCATCCGCCTCTCCGCGTTCCTCTCCGAGTGCAACGCCGTCGCCATCCACTTCTCCGGAGAAACCAACCGGGAACCTGGCCTCCCGGCTACAAAAGGCCGTGACGCTTGAGGGTGTCATGCGGCACCTCGAAGCCTTCCAGCGCATCGCCGAGAACAACGGAGGCAACCGTTCCGCGGCCACACCGGGCTACGAGAAGTCCGCTGCCTATGTCGCGCGCGTTCTCAGAAACGCGGGGTACCGGGTGCGCTTCGACCGATTCGATGTCACCGTCTATGAGACCAACGAGCCTTCGGTCTTGCAACGGCGTGCGCCGTCCAGGATCTCCTTTGAGAACAGCACTGACTTCACCACCTTCAATTACTCTCCGTCGGGCTCCGTTACAGCGGCGGTAACTCCGGTCGCTGTGACACGCGGCTTCGACGGCTTGGGCGGATGCCCCGAAACGGCGTTTTCCGGATTTTCGAGTGGTGACATCGCACTCGTCCAAGCGGGGCCATGCACGCTCACGGAGCAGGTGCTGAACGCCGAGAACGCGGGAGCGTCGGCCGTACTCTTGATGTTCACCCCACAGGTCGCCGACACCTCGGCCGGGGTGCCCAGAGCCACACTCGCGAGCTCGGGCATCGGCATCCCGGCTGTCGCAGTCAGCACCAGCCTCGGATCAAAGCTGGCGCGACCCGGCACGCGTGTGCACCTCGAGGTCGACGGCGACGTCGTCGAAAGCACCACTCGCAACGTCATCGCCGAACAACCAAGAAGGACGAACGACGTCGTGATGGTGGGTGCTCACCTGGACTCGGTCGTTGACGGCCCTGGCATCAACGACAACGGATCGGGGTCTGCCTCGATCCTCGAGCTCGCGGTCGCGCTTGCGGGGGCCAAGACGCGCGAAGGAGTTCGGTTTGCGTTCTGGGGTGCGGAGGAGATCGGTTTGGTCGGTTCCACCCACTACGTATCGGAGTTGAGTGATGAGGAGAGGAGTCAAATCACTGCTTATCTCAACTTCGACATGGTGGCTTCGCCCAACTACCTGCGCCTCGTCTACGGAGACAATCCCGCCCCCGTCGCTAACCCTGCTGCAATCAAGAACCTGTTCCTCGACTACTTCGCCAGAAGGGACCTCCCCACCGAGATCATCGATCTGTCGGGCCGATCGGACCACGGCCCCTTCGAGCAGGCCGGCATCCCTGTTGGGGGATTGTTCACGGGTGCCGAGATGATCAAGAGTCGTGAGGACGCTCGCTCATTTGGTGGCCGGGGGCGTCGTCCGGCGGATCCCTGCTACCACCTCGCTTGCGACGACATCGACAACGTCAGCGAGGAATCACTCGATCAACTGTCCGACGCTATTGCCTTCGCTGTGGCCACGCTCGCGACTTCCGCCAAGCTGTAGCGGCGGTCAGGGGGCCGGGAAGCGGAAACTCACTGCCGCCCCTCCGAGTCGTCCGGTAGCCACGGCCTCTGCGTGAATATGACGGTCGTTCCACCTGAGATGGAGCTCGCCTGGCCTGGCCCCCGGGCCATCGACGATGAGGTTCGCTCGAATTTCCCGTTGCGCCTATCCCAGGTTGCCGTCCCCGACACGCTCACATCCCTCACCCACCGGACCTTGTTCAACTTCCAGGTGACCTTGGGGCCGTCCGACGACGTGAAGGTGCCACCTCGAAGACCGGTTCCTGAGTAGGTGTACATGCCGAACCACCGCGCGATTACGTCTCCTACTGTTGCCGCTGCGATCCGCGCGGTTTTGTGGCGTTCGGTCCCCCAATCCAAGCCACTTCGCCGAACGAACGAAGCGATCGACGAGTCTCATTTCGTTGTACTCGCTGGCGCACGATGTGTCGCCCGTGTCGAGAGTTCGAACGAACCGCCGGACGATGAGTGAAGCACAACGGTCGAAGTCTGACAGGGCCGAGACATGAGTCATGTTCGCGACTTCAACGTACGTCGAATTCGGGAAGGCGTCGGCGGTTTGACGCGCGCCCTCGGGTGACGTCAGCGAATCAAGATCGCCCGCAAGCACTAGCATCGGCGTGTCGGGAAAGGTGGCGCCTGGTGGAACGGGTGGATCGACTCGGCTGGGCCTTGGCCACTTGAGACACGATGAGAAGTACTCGACAGGTGAGGTCACCCATTCCCTGATCGTGAACGGAGCGAAGGCATCGGGCTGGGTCGCCCGCAGCTCATCCAGCGTCTGCTGGTACTGCTCGGGACGTTGACTGATCGGAGAGGTCATGTCGAAGGGTTGCGGATAGTCGTTGCAGGACACTGCGAGGTAAAGCCCTTCCGAGTAGCTTCGAACCGGACCGGCTCCTCCAACGTAGTAGGTCTCACGGGCCAGCCTAAGAAGTGGCTTGACGTAGGGATGAGGTCGAAGCGCTGCGCGCACAGCTGCGTCCAGTTCCCTGTAAAGGGTGGGGGACGTCGCTGCACCGGTCACGAGGTAGATCATTCCGCCAACGCCAACCCGAACCCGTCGTACTTGGCCATCGGCATTCTGTGCACGACCGATTATGGGTTCGTCGCGCAGGCGTTCGGTAAGGCGAGCAACCCGTGCCATCGTGCTGCGTGGCCGAGCGGCACACGTTGGGGTTCTGTCACAGTTGAGCCGAAAGGCGTCATCTATAGCTCGGTTGGTGTCGATGTAGAAGGGATCGGTACCGGCCACGAAGTAGGCCGCATCCAGGACCACCGAGTTGAGCCGGTCAGGGTGACGCACGGCAAAAGTCTGTGAAAAGAACGTGCCGTAGGAGTCTCCGTAAAGATGAACGCGGTCGATTTCGAGAGCATCTAGGACCTCCGCGAGATCATCGGCCGCGTTGCCCGATCCGTAGAGGTCGGCGGTGTCACCCAGCTTCCGCCCACACTTGCCGACAGCATCGACGTAGTTACCTTTGTAGGACTGAAGTGGCTGGCACAGGATGGCCCCCGACTTTCCAGTCCCCCGGTTGTCGACGATCAGCAACTGGTACCGGTCGAGAAGCGGTTTGTACAAGTCGATGAACCAGCTGCGGCTGTCGGTGGACGAGTAGCCCGGCCCACCTTCGACGGCGACGATCGTACCCATCAGCGGTCGCGATCGATCGCGTCGCGGATACAACTCGAAACCGATTCTCAGCTTCCCGACCGACGGTTTCTCGCGATCGAGCAGAACCTTGATGGATCCGCAACGGGCGCGAGGTACGGCGCGGCACTCTCGGAGTTCCTTCGCTTTGACTTCCTCCCGCAGTTGTGGGGGAACGGGAGCGGCCGCAGAGGTGGGGGACGGGGCCGCAGTAAGGATCAGCGTGAGGATGAGCAGAGCAACGGCGGCAGAGGTTAAGACGTAACCGGGGCGTCGGAAATGCGAACGAGAACCGAGCCCGCATGTGCATACTCAAGAGGTTAGGCGAATTCCGAAGTCAGCCGCAATGGGCTTCCGTCAAGAGGAGCGCTCGAGGATGACGACCGGAATATCTCGGTCGGTTCTCGCCTGGTACTTCTCGTAGTCGGGCCATATCTTCGTCATCTTCGGCCAGAGACGCTTCTTCTCTTCCGGTGATGCAACTCGTGCCCTGGCCTTGAACCTCTCCCCTAGTACTTGAACCTGCACATTGGGATCGGCGACGAGATTCAGGTACCAGAGTGGGTGATTCTTGTGGCCACCCTTCGAAGCGACGACGAGGTAGTCGTCGCCATCGGTCCCGTAGATGAGCGCGTTCCGACGCTTGTCGCCCGACCTGCGGCCGGTGGTCGTGAGCACGAGAGTGTGCACACCCCGCCACTCGTGGCCCTTCTTTCCGTCGGACTCCACGTACTCCCGAGTGTGCTTGGCGACCCAGGGGGACGCGCTGTCCTTGACTTCAGTCACCTGTCATCACTCTTCCTAAAGTAACCCCTCGGTGTGTAGTCACCGTCTTGCCTTACCGTGTGCCGATGCTTAGACGGGTGGTGCTCGGGTTCGCCGCGCTTGCGATCGGTGGGGCCGTTCTCATCGGGATCGAGATCGTTATCGCGCTCCGGCGCGAGTACCTTCCGACCGAACCCGCCCTGAAACTGGACGATACCTTCGGCGACCCAGGCGATGAAGCCATCACTCTGGTCGTCATGGGCGACTCGACCGCGGCTGGTTTGGGTGCGGGCGACCCCGCCCACGCGTACCCTCAGGTCCTTGCGCGGCGGCTAGCCTCAGAAGGCTACCGGGTTGACCTAAAGGTCTTCGGTTTGTCCGGAGCCCGCGTCAAGGATGTGCTCGAGGAGCAGTTGCCTCAAGCTCTCGGGGTCGATCCCGACTACGTCTTCATCGGAATCGGTGCCAACGACGTCACCCACCTGACGTCACTCGGTGATATCCGATCCGACATGGCCAGTGTTCTGAGGACTCTCGATGAGCGCACGGAAGCGGAAACCGTTATCGCGGGAGCACCGGATATGCGGGCACCGGCCTTCTACGAGCCGCTTCGTTCGCTCGCGGGATGGCGCGGCCGACAGGTAGCCGATGCGATCGGGGAGGTTGGGCGAGCCGAGGATGTCGCGGTGGTCGAATTGGCCAAGGAAACCGGGCCCAAGTTCGGTACCGATCCGGAGCGCTTCCACTCGAGCGACGACTTCCACCCGAGCGCCGACGGCTACAAGCTCTGGGCCGATGCGATCTACCCGGTGCTGAAGGAGACGGTGGAAACCGGATCCTAAGGACAAGTCCCAAGGCCCGACCTCACTCGTTGAGCTCGCGCTTTCTTCTCTCCGCGCGAGCCGCGCGGTCCCGCTCTGCCAAAGCGTCGGCTTCCTCGACAGTCGGCGCACTTCCTCCCAGATGGGCCGGCAACCACCAGTCGTCACCGGCCCCCGGCTTCGCCTCGTAGGCACGCTGGGCGTGATCGGTGAGCTCGGTTATCGCCGCCATCAACCTCACGGTCACCTCCGCAGGATCCTCGTCGGGCTCGTAGGCGATGGGTGGGCCGAAGTCGACGGTTATTGGAATGTTCCGCTCGTAGTTCTTGGGACGGTCCTTGGTCAGGATGCGCTGGCTTCCCCACACGGCCCCCGGCACCAAAGGGGCTCCGGCCTCCATTGCCATCCTGGCGGCCCCCGACTTGCCGGAACGAGGAATGAACGAGCGGCTGATCGTCGCCTCGGGGAACATCCCGATCACTTCGTTCCGCTTCAGTGCCGCCACCGCTGTATCGATCGCGTCCCGTGCCCGGCCAAAGCGATCGACAGGAACGTGCTTCATGCCGCGCATCAATGGCCCTGAGACCGGGTGGTCGAAGACCTCTTTCTTGGCCATGAAGCGAACGAGCCTCTTCTGATCTCGCGCCGCAGCCCCAACGAATACGAAATCGAGATATCCCACGTGATTCGTCGCGAGCACGGCGGGGCCGTTCCGCGGCACGTGCTCATGACCCGAGCCGGTGACTTTCCACTTCATCAACTTCATGACCGACAGTGCAAGGCCGATGATCGGCGAATAGACGGGCTCCATTGCCGCGAATCTTAGTTGTGCAGGAATGACAAAAGGAAAGACCCGTCGCCTGGGGGTTGGCGACGGGTCTGTTTTGCTCTTGCGATCCTTAGCTCTGAAGAGTCGCCTGAACCTCGATCTCGATGTCCAGCGACTTGCTAACGAGCACTCCGCCGGCCTCGAGAGCCTGGTTCCAGTTAACGCCCCACTTCTCTCGCTCGAGCTTCGTCGAGGCGCTGAAGAGGGCCTTGACCTGACCGAAGGGGTCGGTCACGACGCCACCGAACTGGACGTCCAAGGTCACGGGGTGCGTCTCGCCCCGGATGGTGAGGTCGCCGACGACCTCGAAGCGACGGCCGCTCCTGTGGCTGAGCCTGGTCGACTTGAAGGAGAGCTCGGGGAACTCGTCGGCGTTCAGGAAGTCGGGAGAGCGCAGGTGGGCATCCCGGTCGGGAGCGTTCGTGTTGATGCTCGCGGCTTTGATGGAAGCCTCGGCCCACGACTTCGCCGGGTCCTCATCGATGTGCACCGTGCCCGAGAACTCCTCGAAATGACCTCTCACCTTGGTCACGACCATGTGTCGAGCGACGGCCTCGATGCTGGAATGAGCGGGGTCGATGACCCAATCCCCGGTCTGTGGCAGCTCGACGCCGTTGATCTCACGTACTGCGGTGTCTGTACTCACTGATGCGCCCTCCGTTCGGCAGCCTTTCTCTTACTTGTATCTACAACTATTGTTGAAGCAATCATATTCCCAGCAACAGTTGTTCTTGCAATTAACTTGCCAGAGGGCCTATCCTGGGGGCATGCCCGAACTTGCCGAGCTCGACGACCTCCTGAGAGACGACCAGCGGCTGAAGACCTGGACCTTGTTTCTGGAGTCCTACCGCCGCGTCCTGGACACGCTCGACGACGAGCTGAAGGACAAGCAGGGTCTGTCGCTTGCCTGGTTCGATGTGCTCGCTCAGCTTTTCAACACGTCAGGAACGCAGGCTGCGAATGAGCCAACTGGCGAGCAGCATTCTTCTGTCCAAAAGCGGGCTCACGCGCCTGGTCGACAGGATGGAGGCTGAGGGGCTCGTCGAAAGAGCCTCATCGCCATCCGACCGACGAGGATCCTTTGCGGTGCTTACGCCTCGGGGCGAACAGGTCTTCAGGGAGGCAGCACCCGTTCATCTCGATGGCGTTCAGAGGCACTTCGGCTGTCACTTGACGGAGTCGGAAGCCAAGACCCTCGCGAGGGCGTTCGAGAAGATTAGAGGTCCGTTTCGAAGCGCAGCGGAATGCGCGCCCACCGACTGACCCCATCCTCAGCCGGCAGCATCCTCGATTCGCTTTAGATCATCGTCGGTCAGCTCCAGGTCGCGCGCTGCGGTGTTCTCCTCGAGGTGCGCTACGGAGGAGGTCCCGGGAATCGGGATCATCACCGGGCTCCGATGCAGCAACCACGCGAGTGACACCTGAGCCGGCGTCGCTCCGTGCTCGCGCGCGACGGCGTCTAGCGCGCCGCCCGGCTTCGCCAGGTTCCCGTTTCCAATCGGATACCAGGGAATGAACGCGATGCCCTGCTGCTCGCATACGTCGAGAACATCCTCGGAATCTCTCCGGCTGACGCTGTAGTTGTTCTGAACCGAGACGACCTCGACGATCGACTGAGCTCGAGTCAGTTGATCCCTGCTCACGTTGGAGACACCGACATGACGGATCTTGCCCTCGTCTTGAAGCTCTTTGAGTGCCCCCACCGCGTCCTCGTACGGGACCCTTCGGTCGACAGTATGAAGTTGATAGAGCTCGATCGTCTCCACACCCAATCGCTGAAGGCTTCCCTCGCACGCCTCCTTTAGCGCCTCGGGACGGCAGTCCGCGTCCCATCGTCCGGGACCCGGTCGCTTGAATCCCCCTTTGGTTGCAATGACGAGGTCATCCGGATAGGGGCGGAGGGTCTCCCCTATCAGGCGCTCGCTGACGTATGGACCATACGAATTGGCGGTATCGATGAAGTTGATGCCGAGCTCTCTCGCGCGCTCGAGCACTCTTCTGGACTCGGCCGGATCCTCGGGCTCACCCCAGATTCCCCGGCCCGTGATTCGCATGGCACCGAAGCCGAGCCGGTTGATCCTTCTGGTTCCTGCGAGGTCAAAGGTCAGGTTGATCACTCGTAGTTCCCCCTTATTGGCCCGAAGCGATCGCTGCTTGAGACACAACCCCTGCAGGGGCTCACTCTTCCCTACACCGCGAGTCTCAAGCGATGAGTTGAGGAGAGAGCTCCGCAGGAAGGTCTCCCGCGTGAACGATGATGAGGTCCTGAACGGCACGCGTGAGCGCGATGTAGAGCATCCGGTAGCCGTGCAACTCCTCCGCAATGATCCCGGCGGGTTCGACAACCACGACGGCATCGAACTCAAGACCCTTTGCCAGGCTCGGAGTGAGCAAAGTGATACCTGCGTGGAGATGTTCCGATCTCCAGCGATCGCCGTCGGGATCGAATGAGCCGAACGTCTCCCGCGCTGCGCCCTGTAGGGACTCCGGCACGATCGCGGCGACGGTCACCCACCGTTCGGCAAGAGTCGTCGCCTCGGTCCACGTCGTAGTTAAGACCTCGTCGGGATCGACCTTGAGCAAGCGTGGCCGGTCGCCCTCCGTGCGAATCGAGTCGGTTGCTGAAACCTCGGTTGCGACCGACGGCAACAGGCGGTTGGCCAACTCCATGATGGGTTTCGGAACGCGGTATCCGATCGTGAGCTCGAACGTCTTGGCTACCGCCGCCACATCGAGCGCGTCAATCGCTTCGACCCAGTTCCTCTGCGCGCTAAGCCCGGTCGCCTGAGCGAGGTCACCCAGAACCGTCATCGAACCGATAGTGGAACGTCTGCCGAGCATTCGCAACTCCATGGGGGACAGATCCTGCGCCTCGTCGACGATGACGTGACCGTAGACAAAAGCGGGTCCGGACACCCTGGTGATCGCTTCATCCAACAGCGGAAGATCCGCGCGCGACCAGGGACCTTTGTTCGACCTGCGGCGCCGGCCACGCTCGAGGATCTCGACTTCGTCCTCCTCCAGCAAACCTGCGGCCGCCTGGCTCAGCGTCGTGGCACCCGACAGCACATCCTTGATGACCTGCGGGGGATTGATGGTCGGCCACAAGCTGTTGCGCGCAGCGCCGAACGTCTTGCCCGAACGCAACTCGGACAGGAACATCGCCTCGTCCATCGAGGGGTCATGATCTCTCGCGAACAGACGGAATGCGAGCCGCTGCAAACGCTCGGTGAATAGCTCGCGTCCCAAGGCCAGGGTGCTCGTTCCGGCAAGCGATTTCTCTAGTGCGTCGTTCACGCGCTCTCTCGGAATCGAAAGCGTGCGCGACAGGACGTCAAAGGTCAGATTCTCTGTCGCCCGGGAGATCTTGTTGACACACGCTCTCCGGATGACCTCTGCCATGCGCAGGTCGTGCTTGATGCTTGCGACATCATTTGGATCGGCGACCGTGACAGGAAACCTTCGTCCGAAAAGCTCCTCGATTGTCGTTTGGCGAACCGAGGTTTCCCCGAGCGACGGGAGGACTCCAGAGATGTACTCGAGGAACGTCGCATTCGGTCCCACGACAAGGACCCCGTCGCGTTCGAGCTCGATGCGGTGCTCGTAGAGGAGAAACGCCGCCCTGTGAAGGCCAACGGCAGTCTTACCCGTCCCCGGCCCACCCTGAAGGACCACGAGCGAGGCGGCGGGCCAGCGAATGATCTCGTCCTGCTCGCCCTGGATCGTCGCCACTATGTCCCGCATGTCACCGGAGCGGGTGCGTCCTAGCTCCGCAAGCAACGGGTCGGGCACTCCACCGTGTCCGGCAGCAACGGAATCCGGATCGGCGAAGTCTTCCTCGAAGATGTCGAGCAGCTGCCGGTCATCGAATGCGAACCGACGTCGCAGCCGGAGCCCGAGGGGGTCTCGGATCGTGGCGCGATAGAAGGGCGCCGCTACCGGCGCCCGCCAGTCCACCACGACCGGCTCGTCGTTCCGATCCTTCACGTGCCGGCGACCGATGTAGTGACGCGGGCCGTTGTCCTCGTCGATGCGTCCGAACGTGAGGGGGCCATGCTGCTCGCTCAGTGACCGGAGCCGGGTCTCCAACTCCGCTCGAACGATGGCCGAGTCGACTTCCGTTCCGCCGAACTCGCCATCGACCAGGCGCGCAGTTGCGGCGCGCATGGCCTCGAGGCACGCGAGGGCGCGATCGACATGAGCTTGTTCGGACTCGAGATCTGGGTGGGGCACCTCGGCTCCCTGCTGTGCCCGTTCGGCGGGAATGTGCAGCCGAGCATTGTGACGAAGGTCCGCCAGTTCGTCAAGACCCCGGCGGGCAAGACCCTTTGCCTAGACCTCGAAGAGGTCCGCCAGAAAGTTCGTGATCCCCTGAACGCCCGCATGCTCTGTTTCTGGGAGCTTCGGGTCTTCGGTTCCCTCGAGGGCTCGCTGGTCGAACAGCCCCCGCGTGTCGTCGCCGATGAAGCGGCTGAGCTGGGCGTAGCTGTGTGGATCGTCGGTTCCCATTCTCCGGTAGTAGTAGCGCAGCGGGAAGTACACGCTGAGGTCGTCCTTGGCTCGAGTGAGAGCGACGTAGAAGAGCCTTCGCTCCTCCTCGATCTCTTCATCGTCACCAGTCGCCATGTCGCTGGGAATCATGCCGTCCGCCGCGTGGATGACGTAGACGGAGCTCCACTCGCAGCCTTTGGCCGAATGGATGGTCGAGAGAATCAGGTAGTCCTCGTCGAGCAACGGGGGCCCGGCGAGATCTCCAGTCGAGTTCGGTGGATCCAGAGCCAGATCAGCGATGAATCTCCCGCGGGCGTTGTAACCCGATGCGATCTGTTCGAGCTGGACGATGTCGGCAATGCGTGTCGCCGGATTGTCGTAGATCCGTACGAAGACCGGTTCGCACCAGCGACGCAGCCGTTCGACCTGCACGGCCGGAGCGGATTCCTGGTCGACGCAGTCGGCGAACGCCTCGGCCAGAGACTCGAGCTCGTCATAGCCCGGCTTTGGAATCGCGGGGGGCTCGTCCATGAAGCGTTTGAGCGGCGATGCCACAGATGATGTCTCACCGCTTCGACGTACCCCGATGCTCTCCATGACTCGGCCGGCGATGGACGGGCCGACGCCCTCAATGAGCTGAAGGACGCGGAACCACGCCAGCTCGTCGTGGGGATTCTCCATGATGCGAAGAAGAGCGACGACATCCTTCACGTGGGCTGCTTCAACGAACTTCAATCCGCCGTACTTCACAAACGGGATGTTGCGGCGGGTCAGCTCGATCTCGAGATGCGCGCTGTGGTGCCCGGCGCGGAACAGCACTGCTTGGTCCTGCAGGGCAATGCCACGCTCGCGCGCATCGAGAACTCGCTTGCAGATCTCGTCCGACTGCTGTGCTTCGTCGAGACAGGTGACAAGCTGAGGTTGGGTTCCGCTCCCCCGCTGCGACCACAGGTCCTTTTCGTATCGGCGACGAGCGCCGGCAATCACTGCGTTCGAGACATCGAGGATCGGCTGAGTCGACCGGTAGTTCTCTTCGAGCTTGACGATTGTCGTGGAGTCAAAGTGCTGAGGAAAGTCGAGAATGTTTTGCACGGTGGCGGCCCGGAACGAGTAGATGGACTGAGCGTCGTCCCCCACCGCCATTATGTTGGCGTTCTCGGCGCGCATCGCTCTCAGGATGTCGGCTTGAACACCGTTGGTGTCCTGGTACTCGTCCACCAGCACGTGGTCGAACAGCGATGCGACGACCAATCGAGCATCGGTGTGTATCAGCAAAGCGTGCCAGTACAACAGCAGGTCGTCGAAGTCGAGCACAGCCTGCTCGCGCTTGCGCTCCGTGTACGAAGTGAAGATCGTGGAGATGCCTTCTGCGTCGTCGATGCACCACGGGAAATCGGACTCGAGCACGTCGGCGAGTTTCGTGCGCGAGTTGACTGCACGAGAGTAGATAGCCACCAGCGTCTCCTTCTTCGGAAAACGCTTCGGACCACGTCCGAGTTCGAGCTCGTTCCGGAGAAGATTCATGAGATCGGCGGAGTCGGCCTGGTCCATCACAGTGAAATTCGGAGGAAGTCCAAGCGCGTGGCCATAGGTGCGCAAGAGACGATTGCCCACCGAGTGAAAGGTTCCGCCCCACACCCGCCCGGTTGCGTTCTGGCTCGTCATGCGGCCGGCACGCTGGAGCATCTCTTGCGCCGCGCGCCGCGTGAAGGTGAGCAGCAGTATTCGCTCGGGAGCAACTCCCCGCTCGACGAGATGGGCGACCCGCGCAGCCAGCGTCTTGGTCTTCCCGGTCCCGGCCCCCGCTATCACGAGCAGTGGACCCGATCCGTGCTCCGCGGCGGCACGCTGCTGAGGGTTCAGCTCGGCAAGGTAGGAGGACTGGGCCTCGACTGTGGAATCGAACATGCGTTCGAGCCTAAAACGGACGACGATCCGAACAACGGATTTGAGCAAGTGATAAGCCATAGCCTGATAAGACTCGTTGACCAGGAGTTGCCTTATCAGAAAGCGCCCGAGCAAGCTGGGATCCGGCCCGGTTGAAAGTCAAACCGGCGGTTAATCTGTCGGCACGACTACGAAATGGCAGTCGACATTCACTCCGAATTACCTGGGGGAAGGAGTCATCGAGTGAGACAGCGCTGGGGGCGCAGGACGTCGGTCGCGATCGCACTGGTAGCGACCGTTCTGGTATCCACGGTCGGAGCAGCCCCGAATCCGGGCAAGGGATCCGGCAAGCAGGATGGGGCGCGCTCGCTCGGCGACCCCCTCTTGCCCCAGATCGGCAACGGAGGCTACGACGTCCAGCACTACAGGATCGCCCTCGACTACGACCCCGCCACGAACACTTTCGACGAGGGAACGTCGACGACGATCACCGCCGTCGCGGACAAAAAGCTGAAGAAGTTCAGCTTTGACTTCCAGGACCTGGAAGTGTCCTCCGTGACCGTCAACAGGGTCGAGGCCAAATTCAAGCAGGTCGACGCGCGCCCGCAGCTCAGCGAGGATCCCGTGGTGACCCAGCCGCAGAAGCTGGTCGTGGTCCCCGCGCCTAAGTCACGGCCGAAGAGGGGTCGCGAGTTCGTGGTCGAGGTCGCTTACAGCGGCGCGCCTGAGCAGTTCACCGACCCGGACACGTCGTGGGAGGGCTGGATCCGCGCCTGCTACCCCCTCAACCCGCCTCAGACCTGCGACGGCGCGTTCGTCGTCAACGAGCCGATGGGCGCGCAAAGCTGGTTCCCCGCCAACAACTACCCCACTGACAAGGCGGCCTTCGACACGATAGTCACCGTGCCCGCATCCAAGACGGCGCTCGGGGTGGGCGAACTCGTCTCGCGGACCGAGAACGGTGACGGCACCGCGACCTGGCACTGGACCGAGGACGATCCGACAGCCACCTACCTGACTACCGCGACGGTGGGCGATTTCGATTACACGGTCGGCCAGATGGTCGAGACCTCGACCGGCCGTACCCTGCCGGTCTACAACTCGATCGACAGCTCGGCGACCCAGGCGCAGAAGGACGCGATCAACGCCACGCTGGCGAGGGTGCCCGAGCAGCTCAACTTCCTTTCCAACCACCTCGGCCCATATCCGCTCGACTCCATCGGCGCGGTCGCCGATAAGGCGGCCGGGGTCGGCTATGCGCTCGAGGTGCAGTCGAAGCCCCACTACTCGGGCAATTTCGTGACCGGAGCGCCGTCGATCAATATCAACACCCAGCTCCACGAGCTCGCCCATCAGTGGATGGGAAACAGCGTCTCGCCCGCCACCTGGCACGAGATCTGGTTCAACGAGGGCTGGGCGACGTGGCTCACGTGGTACTGGCAGCACGAGGCGAACGGCGTCGCGACCAGCCCTGCGGACCAGTTCACCAACAACTACACCTCGGGGCCGCCAACGAAGTGGGACATGGCCCCCGCGATCCTCGACGGCGACCCAGCGAACATGTTCAATACGTTCCCCGTCTACACGCGCTCGGCGATGATGCTCGAGGGCTACCACCAGATCCTCGGCGATGACGACGCGTTCTTCGAGTTCGCCCGCGAGCTCCTCGACCGGTTCGGCTACGGGAACGTAAGCCTCGACGAGTTCGTCGACCTCGCTCTCGAGATGTCAGGGAGAAGCGGCGACGAGCTCAAACTCCTGGAGGACTACTTCGACCAGTGGCTCTTCCTCGAGGGCCAGCCGACGATCTTGCCGAGCGACTTCTAAGGCTGAATCGACAAAATACGAAAGGCGACTGATAAGAGTTAGCCTAATTACGTTGAATAATAAGCTTTAACCTTATAAGCTGTTCACATGACACAGAGCAGCGCAACGTCGGAATATGCGGCCCTCATCGGGGACATAGTGGGCTCCCGGGAGGCCGAGAACCGGCCCAGGCTCCACGAGCAGGTCAGGCAAGCGCTCGATCGGGTCAACTCGGATCTCCCCGCGGTTCAACCACTCTCGCCGACGGTGGGCGACGAGTTCCAGGCCGTCTACCAGGATGTTTCCTCGGCCGTCCACGCGACCCTGCTCCTGCGCCTCGCTCTGGCAGGCGTCGCGGAGGTCAGGTTCGGTATCGGCTGGGGACCACTCGACGTCTTCGACGCCAACAAGCTCCCTTTCGAACAAGACGGGCCCGCATGGTGGGCGGCACGCGACGCCATCGAACGGGTCTCGCTCAACATGAAACAGAAGGAGGGGCCAAGGGGTTGGAGGACCGCATGTCTGATCGCGGATAAAGCCGTTGACGCAGGGCAACATCCCACGGGGAGCAGCCCGGCGATCCTGAATAGTTTCCTCATGTGCAGGGACGAGATCGTTGCAGGAATGGACGAGCGAGACGCGCGGATTACTCTCGCTCTGTTGAGAAACAAGCGCCAGAGAACCATCGCCGAGGAGGAGAACATCTCGCAGTCCGCAGTGGCCCAGCGGATCAGTCGTAGCGGTGCTTACGCTCTCGTACAGGCTCACGACTCGCTACTAAAAGAGGCAGATTGGAATTCATCGGTATCTGGTTGACCGGCATCGGCCTGTGTGACGCGGTAGCGGGCCTGGGCGGTGACGTCGACGACACCGAGCGCGCCGCAACGGGATGGTTCTGCGGGTCGACGCTGGCATTGCTGCTTTCGCTCGGCTGGGGCTTTTCGCTCGGGGGAGCGATCGTTGCAGCTCTGTGGACGGCGGTCACCCTGGGTCTCTGGTTGTGGGCGCGTCGCCCCGACTACTGGTCGAAGACACGGGCGACATGGATCCTCACCGCAGCAGGCCTGTCGCTGGCGTTCATGCTGGGGGTCAGCGCTCAACTCCCCTCCGCCTCGGGAGGATGGCTCGCGGAGCGACTCGAACGTCTCCCCTACTCCACGCTTGCCGAAGTGGATCCGTCCAAGGTCATCCTCGGAATCGGGGCCTTGTTCGTGCTGCAGGCCACATCCAACGCCTTGATCCGTCTGCTTCTGACGATGGTTGGAACCAGTCCCCTCGGCCCGCAAGACATCAGGGGCGGCCGCATCGTGGGGGCACTCGAGAGAACTCTCATCTGGGCTCTCGGGCTGGCCGGCGAGTTCACGGCGGCGGGACTCGTGATCTCGGCAAAGGGATTGTTGCGGTTCCCCGAGATAAGTCGTGAGGCATCGGAGCGGCTTCACATCGTTACCGAGTACCTCCTCGTCGGAAGCCTTGCAAGTTGGAGCCTGGCGCTGGCCGCGATCGCGCTCCTCGCCGCGTAACGCGGCAGTCGGACGCTTACTCGGTGCCCGCCGACCTTATTCAGAGTTCGAGCTTCTCGAGAGCCAGCAGGTAGCCCTCGGAGTAGGTCGGGAACTGGGCGACCGTGTCCATCAACACATCGATCGGAATCTGCGCACGGATGGCTAGCACAGCCTCGTGGATCCACTCGGATGCCAAGGGTGCCACCGCCCAGGCGCCGACCAGCGTCTTCGTGGCTCGATCGGCGACCACGCCGAGGTGACCGCGTGGGTCTTGCTCGTACGTGATGGGCCGGGCGAGCACCGCGGCAAGGTCGATCGAGGCCGCCACTACGTCGAGACCCTTTGAGCGCGCATCCTCTTCGCTCAAACCAACTGTTGCGATCTCGGGATCGCAGAAGACGACGCGCGGAATCGCGCGGTAGTCGGCGACTCGGTCCCGGCCGAGGATGTTGTGGGCGATCACGCGGCCTTGGTACTTGGCGACGTGAGTGAACAACGCCACTCCGGTGACGTCGCCGAGCGCCCACACTCCTTCGGCCACGCGGCACCTCTCGTCGATCGGGACACCGTGCTCGGCCTTCACGCCGATGGTCTCGAGTCCGAGATCCGCCACACGCGGCTGCCGGCCCGTGGCAGCGATGATCACGTCCCCCCTCAGCTCGGTGCCATCCTTGAGCACGGCGACACTCGTGCCTCCTTCGCGCCGGGTGCGTACAACCTCCGCGCCGGTGTGGACGTCAATGTCGTCTTCGGCGACATAGCCGGTAAGGAGCTTGGATATCTCGACCGTCTCGCGATTCAACAACCGATCGGGACGCTGCACTAATGACACCTTCGATCCGAAGCGCGCGAGCATCTGGGCGAGCTCGAGTCCGACGGGTCCACCTCCGATGATCACTGCGCTGCCGGGAATGTCTTTTAGCGCAGTCGCCTCTCGATTGGTCCAGAGTTCGATCTCGTTGATCCCCTCGATCTCGGGAATGACCGGATCTGAACCGGTGCCCAGGAGAATGTCGTCCGCTTCGATTCGTTCGTCACCGACCTCGACGACTCCCAAGCCGGCAAGGCGTCCGGCCCCCTTGAAGACCGTCGCTCCCATTTCCTCGTAGACCTTGATCTGGCTCGAGTCGTCGTAGTTACGCACCATGAAGTCGCGATACGCGGAAACCTTGGGCCAATCCAGTGACGGCTCGCCGATGCCCGCGGCGCGCTTGGCCTCGCTACGCGCCTCCGGGGGCCGGATCAGTGTCTTGGAGGGGATGCATGCCCAGTAGGAGCACTCCCCTCCAATCAACTCTCGTTCGACGACCGCAACGTTCTTGCCCGCGCCGAGCAGCCTGTATGCCGCATGCTCCCCACCAGGGCCCAACCCGACCACCACTGCGTCGAAACGCATGTCACTCCTTTGATCGACTCTTCCTTGCGCGATCGTCAATGAATCCCAATTTCCATCCTCGGCGGAGCCGTGACGATCGCTGGGCGAACCCTGTGATTGTGCCTTAAGCGGCACTTTTCGCTGCGGGCTCCTCAACAGGGAGGGCGATCTTCAAGAGCTCGGCAACATCACCGACGAGGTGGAAGGTCATCTCTTCGCGCACGGACTCGGGCACGTCGTCGAGATCGCCACCATTGCGCTCGGGTAGCAGAACCTCGGTCAGGCCCGCCCTGTGAGCGGCAAGCACCTTCTGCTTGACGCCACCGATCGGCAGGACCTTGCCCTGCAGCGTGACCTCGCCGGTCATTCCCAGCAGCGATTTGACTCTGCGCCCCGTAAGCAGGCTCACAAGCGCGGTCGTCATCGTCACTCCAGCCGACGGTCCGTCCTTTGGAACGGCTCCCGCGGGGACGTGAATATGCACCCGCTCTTTGTCGAAGTTCTCAGCAACCCCGAGCTCCTTCGCGTGCGACCGCACGTAGCTAAGCGCGATCTGCGCCGACTCCTTCATCACGTCACCGAGCTGTCCGGTGAGTGTCAGGCCCGGCTCTCCTTCCATCTTGGTCGCTTCGATGAAGAGCACGTCTCCGCCCGTTCCCGTGACCGCAAGGCCAGTGGCCACACCAGGAACGCTCGTGCGGTCGGCCGCCTCGAAGAAGAACTTCTGACGACCGAGGTAGTCGCGCACCTCGTTATCGTCGATGGCGACGGGTGCTTCCAGCTCCTTTGCCGACAACTTGGTCGCGGCCTTCCGCAACATCTTGCCAAGTTCTCGCTCGAGATTTCGGACGCCGGCCTCGCGCGTGTAGTCGCTCACGATTCGACCCATGGCCGCGTCGCTGACAGTCACCTCTGCGGGGCGTAAACCGTTGCGCTCGAGCTGACGAGCCAGCAGGTGGTCGCGGGCGATGTCTATCTTCTCCGCCTCGGTGTAACCGTCGAGACGAATGACCTCCATGCGGTCCAGCAGAGGACTCGGGATCGTCTCGATCACGTTGGCCGTGGTGATGAAGAGCACCTCGGACAGGTCGAGGTCGACGTCGAGGTAGTGGTCTCGGAATGTGTGGTTCTGAGCGGGATCCAGGACCTCCAGCAACGCAGAAGCCGGGTCGCCGCGCCAGTCGGCACCGACCTTGTCGATCTCGTCGAGCATGAAGACCGGGTTCTTGGTGCCGGCGTCCTTCAGCGCGCGCACGATGCGACCGGGCAACGCTCCAACGTAGGTGCGCCGGTGGCCTCGGATCTCGGCCTCGTCGCGCACTCCACCCAGCGACACACGCACGAACTTCCGTCCGAGCGAACGCGCGACCGACTCACCGAGCGATGTCTTTCCGACACCAGGGGGGCCGACAAGCGTGAGGATGGCTCCGCTTCCACGGCCTCCCGCTTCGCCGAGTCCGCGCTCGGCACGCAGCTTCCGTACGGCGAGGTACTCGATGATGCGGTCCTTCACATCGGTCAAGCCGGTGTGATCCGCGTCAAGGACCTTCCGCGCGTCGCCGATATCGAGGTTGTCCTCGCTCCGGACGTCCCATGGAAGATCGGTCATCCAGTCGAGGTACGTGCGAATCCAGCCATACTCGGGGCTCTGCTCACTCGAGCGCTCGAGCCGGCCAAGCTCGCGCTCGGCCTCCTTGCGCGCCGCTTCGGGCAAGTTCGACTTCTCGATCTTGGCCCGGTACTCGGCGACGATGTCTCCGTCCTCGTCCTCGCCGAGCTCCTTGCGGATGGCGGCCATCTGCTGGCGCAAGAGGAACTCGCGCTGGTTCTTTTCCATTCCCTCCGAGACGTCCGTACGGATCTTGTCGCGCAGCGTCAGCTCGCCCAGGGTCTCTCTCGCCCACGCAAGCACTTTGGCGAGTCGCTCCTCGACGTCGATCGTCTCGAGCACCTCGACCTTCTGCTCGAAAGACAGGTCGGGCGAGTAGCCGGCCGTGTCGGCCATCTGGCCGGGATCGTTGATCCCCTTCAGGAACTCGCTAACCTGCCGCGCGTTGCGCAGCTCGAGGATGTTCTCGACAGTCGCGCGGTACTCGCGGGCGAGCTCGAAGGCCCGCTCCGTGACGATTTCCTGGTCGTCCTCGACCTCGACCTGAACCCATACCGCGTCGCCGGTGCCCGAGACGCCCGTCCCGATGACCCCGCGGGCCAGACCGCGCACCACAAGGGCCTCCACGCCGCTGACGAGCTGACCGGCGTTCTCGACGGCCGCGATGGTCCCGACGCGGGCATAGCGCCCGTCGACCTTCGGCACCATGAGGATTCGATCGTTGGTTTTGGTCGCTGCGTCAACGGCGGCCCGCGCCTCGTCGCTTTCAAGGGCGACGGTCACGACCATGCCGGGCAGAATCACTCCACTGTTCAGCGGCAGGAGCGGCAGGACCTCGTGTTCCGTCACCGGTCCACCGCGTTCGTTGTTGTTGGCATTTTGCGCCACAAAGGGCTCCTTCTCTCTCGAGCCACAGTTACACGATTACAAGGTGTGCAACCCACTGGTCCCCCACCCCTATTCCCACTGCTCAGACTTGGCCGATCAGCACCCCCCAGGGGACCCCGCCGACTCACCTCTCCCACGTCCGTCGGGAAAAGATGGCGGCAGATGGCACCATGCCCCCATGGCGATCCTGCTCGGGCTTGGTGCGGCCCTTACCTACGGCGCGGCCGACTTCATGGGTGGACTTGCGACCAAGCGGTCGAACGAGTTCGCGGTCGTCGTGTGGTCGCAGGTATTCGGTTCGGCCCTGCTGCTCGCCGCGCTCCCCTTCTTTCTCGACGTTCCCTTCACGCTCGAGGCCTTTGCCTGGGGCATGGGGTCGGGGGTCGGGGGCGGGCTTGGGGTCCTGCTGCTGTACCGGGGGCTGGCGCTCGGGCGCATGAGCGTCGTCGCGCCGACCACCGGCGTCATCGCCGCGGTCGTTCCGGTTCTGGCGGGACTTCTCCTCGGCGAGCGTCCGAGCGCTCTGTCCTTGATCGGAGTCGTCGTCGCCTTGATCGCCGTGACCCTCGTCTCCGCGTCGCCCGACCACGCCGGGGGGCGCCAGGGCTATTCGGGTATCAGGGAGGCGATCGGCGCCGGCCTGGGCTTCGGCGCCTTCTTCATACTGCTGAGCCTCGCCGGGGCTGATTCCGGGTTGTGGCCTCTGATCGGCACCCGCAGCGCGTCTCTGGGGATCGTGACTCTCATCGCACTTGCTACGAGCCGCGAGCTTCGGCCCACGCGTGGTTCGGTTCGGCTGATTGCAGGGGCGGGCATTCTGGACGTCGCTGCAAACCTGCTGTTCCTCGCGGCGACGCGGGTGGGTCTGCTCTCGCTCGTTGCGGTGCTTACATCGATGTACCCGGGAGCTACGGTCGTCCTGGCTCGGTTCGTTCTTCACGAGCGACTGCATCGTCTGCAACTGGTGGGACTGGTTTGCTCGGCGTTGGGGGTTGCCCTGATAGCGGGTGGATAGCCCGCTACTCTGCGCTCACCTTCAGCGGGAAGCGACCGGTCGCCAGGATCTCGCCCATCGTCTCTGCATCGACCGGCTTGGAGAAGAAGAAGCCTTGGCCTCTCTCGCAGCGAAGTGATTGAAGAGCGTCGACCTGTTCCGGCTCCTCGATGCCCTCAGCGACTACCTCGAGTCCAAGCGAACCGCCGAGCTTGATGATGGCGTCCGCGATCGCCGCTTCCTCGCTGCTATTGCCGACTCCGTCGATGAAGGACTTATCGATCTTGAGGATGTCGATCGGAAAGCGCTTGAGGTAGCCCAGCGACGAGTAACCGGTGCCGAAGTCGTCGACGGCGATTCGGACCCCGAAGTCCTTCAGTCGCGTGAGCTTCTCGATGGCAATCTCGGAGTCGTGGATTAGCACGCTTTCCGTTATCTCGATGGTGAGGATGCTCGGGTCGATCCCCGAGTCCCAGAGCGCGTTGGCGACGTCCTCGACGAGGTCCGGATGCTGAAACTGCTTGGGAGAAACGTTGACGCTGAGGCTGATCTCTGGATCATTGATCGGCCACGCGCCCGCTTGCCGGCAAGCCTCCCGCAGCACCCAGCCTCCAAGCGGAACGATGAGGCCACTCTCCTCTGCAAGCGGGATGAACTCGACCGGAGCAATCAAGCCCCGACTCTTGTGCTCCCAGCGGATCAGGGCCTCTATGCCGATAAGCGCACCTTCTGCAAGGCTGACGATCGGCTGGTAGTGAAGGATGAATTCGTCGTTCTCAATCGCGTTCTTGAGCTCACCTTTCATTTCGAGTCGCCTCAACGCCGCAGTGTGCATGCTGGGGTCAAACAACTCGTAACGACCCTTACCCTTGCCCTTGCCGACGTACATCGCCACATCGGCGTTGCGGAGGAGCTCGTCGGCTTTGGTAGTCAGAGCGTCCGCGAACTCGATTCCCACTGTCGCGTGCACCGATACATCTCGAGTCCCAATCGTGAATGGCTCGCTGAGGGCTTCGATGAGTCGGTAAGCGACGCTCGTCGCACTCGACAATGAGGTGTCTTCGAGGAAGATCGCGAATTCGTCTCCTCCGAGGCGGGCGAAAGTGTCCCCAGGTCTCAGGCCCTCGCTGAGTCGAGTAGCCATCGCAACGAGAAGCTCATCCCCGAAATTGTGTCCAAGACTGTCGTTGATGTTCTTGAAGTCGTCGAGGTCGAAAAACAGCACAGCAACCCGTGCGCTATCTCGGTTCGCCCGCTCGAGCGCGTGCTTCACGCGGTCTACGAACAACGCCCTGTTGGCAAGTCCCGTTAGCGGGTCGTGGAAGGCCTGGTGCTTGAGCTGATCCTCGAGGATCTTGCGCTCGGTGATGTCGGAGAGGACACCGCTCCAGTAAAGTCGCCCACCCTCCTCGTCTCGAATCACCGCGGCGTCATCGTTGACCCAGATGATCCGTCCCTCTTTCGTGATCATGCGGTACTGCACTGCATCCGTTGACGAGGTTGAGCCGGCGGCCATTGCCTCTTCGTCTGCCAGGACCTGGACCTGGTCGTCGGGGTGAATTCGCTTCCACCACAGCGTTGGATCCTTCAACCACTCCACGGGGGTGTAACCCAGCAATTCTTCGATCTGGGGGCTGACATACCACCAGCGTCCGTTCTGGCCAGTTTCCGCCTTGTACACGACGACCGGAACGTGATTGATGAGGAACTCGAGGTTCATCTCGTGCTCGTGCAGAGCTTGTTGTGATTCCTTGAGAGCCCGGGTGATCACCTTCCGGCCAAACAGCCGCCTCTTGGTGACGGACACTGCGCGCGCAAAAGGCGACGCTCCGGTGGTTCCGGGCAGCATCGTCACGCCGTGGTCCACATGCTGGCTCACCTGGGAATTATCGGCAGTTAAACCGCCCGCCTGAGCGCCCTGCGAACGATTTCCACTGGAATCACTCACTGGTTCCCACGGAAACGACGAAAGACATCTCGGCGAAGGCCGGCAGCTCGTGGCGAATGTCGTTCAGTGCGTCATCGGCCGACATCCCGGACGGCACCGGCCGGACCACCACCCAGGCGCCAGGGGCCACCACGTGGGGCAGGGCCACGTGGGTGACGACCCGCTGCCCAGAGGCTCGACTCAACCGATCTTCGACTTCGGCTGCCTGTTCCTTGGAGGGGAAATCGCCAACGATCACAGCCAGGTCGCCACGGTCGGGCTGGGCATCGAGATCAGCGGGTGGGGCGTTGAAATCGGCGGACTGCTCGTTTTGCAGATCGGGGTCGACGGCTCCCAGCGGATCCGCCAACACGGCACCGCAACCGACCTGCTCGAGCCCATCATGCGTGCCCTCGAACAGCCCCCAGTCGTCGCAGGTCTTGCTTAGGGCGTTCCACATCAGGGTGTCGCCGCTCAGCCCTGCCAGGTACATCTCTTCGGGAAGCTCCGCCTGTCTGTGCGCGCGCCCGCCCGAGGTCGTCCATAGCTCGAAGACGGGTTCGGTTGTCGCCTGGGAATCCCCGTGCACGCGCACGAATAGGACTTCACCGTTTGACGTGGCTACGGGAGTGCGCAAGGCCGTCCAGTCGGTGCTGGTCCCAGCGAAAGACGTCAGCGGCCTCCAGGCCCCCTCATCCAGACCGATCTCGAAAAGGTTGTTCATGCCGTCGTCCTCTCCAGGAACGCCGGACACCGGCTGCTGGCCCACCGCCGCGAGCTTCCCGTTCGACACGAATGTCGGCGAGAAAACAGCACTCGTAGACGCGGGTCGGTTGAGCGTCGACAACTCGTCCGTGCGCGGATTCCACACTTTGACGCTCGTCTGGTCCTCCGCCCAGGCAACCGTGCCCGATCCAGAGATCGCAGGGTTGGTGACCTCTCCCTCGGTTGGAGCGGTCTTGACAACGCCGTGGATCGTCACGCTCAGTCTGTCGGAGCCCAAACGGTCCACCACGAATGCGGTGCCAACCCCGGGTCGATTGACGACGTGACGAACCGTGCCGGACTCGATCTGCTGACCCGGTACGGGCGGCGTAGTGGCGGCGGTTCCCCCCGACGGATGCCCGAGCCACGACACCATCCCCGCGGCCACGCCGACGCATGCGGCCAGCATCGCAACCCGGTAGCGCCTCGCGAAGCTCATCAGTAGCCACTCACGTATTGAAAGTGCATGGGATCGTTGAAGTTGAGGCCCCAGTAGAAGCCGCGCCCCTTCCAGATGTCCGGGAGAAAACTGCCGAAAGGCTTACCGTTCGAGCCTCGTCCTCCCCAGTAGGTCTGGCCGAAGGGATTGTGGAGGGTGTTCGTGTCGACGGCTGCACCCCAAGAATGGACACTCCATGAGGTCCCTCCGGTCTTCATCCGGCAGGCGTATCCCCACACCCCGTAGTCGTTGGCCTTTGGTTTGACATTGATCCTCGGGAGAACCTTGTTTCCGATCAGATTCGAGAGTCGGGAGTGAAAGTAGACGTAGCCATAGGTGCCGCGCCCTCCGGCCGAAGGAAAGTACGCGCGGCCGTCGTTCGCTTCCGTGCTGCAGTGCTCGCCGAAGACCAGGCGTAAACCGCTCAGTCCGTAGGGGCGTGAGGGAAGGGGTCCCGTGGAAAGGTCTCCCGTAATGGGTCCGGAGTCCTTGCACGCTCGAACGTTCGGCGAATTGATATCGACGTAGTCGATCTTCGTCCTCTGTTGGACTGACGCTCCCGTATCGATGGTCAGCCGCCCGTCGCTCACCGGGACCGTGTAAGTCAGGACGCCGGACTGGTTCGCCTCAAGCGCGAGTTCGTCGAAGAACACGATCCCTTCCACGTTGATCGTGTTGACCGACCGACCGTTCGTGTCTCCGACTGCGACCTTCACCTTGTGTTGGCCGTTGGGGATCGCCATCTCCCACACGCCTCCGGTCATGAATCGAATGAACGTGTCCTTGCGCTGATCGAGGCGCATCCCCCGGTCATGGGCCCTGGCCGAGTGGTCGACGTTCCAGCCGAACTTCATGCCGAAGCGCGGGCCGAAGACCTTCCCCCGATCAGGCGTATACCCGCAGGCAACGGGAGAGCCATCCGACTGGAAATTGACGTTCACGGGAGTCGCCGGCACGGTGGTCGTCGCTCCGGTTGTGGCCCGATCCGAGGGGCCGGCGGGTGCCATTGGCTCCTCTAATTCTTCGTCGCCCTCTTCTTCACAGCCCTCTGGCGGTGTGTCCGCATCGATCTCGAGGAAGTTGATCCGCGTCGCGAGGTCGGGGGCCGAGCCCTGGTCGAGAGTTAGCTTTCCATCAGTGACGGTCACGGTCTTGGTGATCTCTCGGAACTGTCCGGCGGGCACCTGCTCGCCTGCAAAGAATGGCTCACCCTCGACGTTGAGATCATTGACCGATGCTTCCGCGGCATCACCCACGCTTGCACTCACACGATGCTCGCCGTTGGCAACCGCTATCTCCCACATCCCTCCTGCGTGGAAGAGAGCGAGCGTGTCGAGACGCTCGTCGTCGACTGCATTTCGATCGCGCATCGCGTCGGAGTGGTCGAAGTTCCAACCGAAGCTGAGACCGTCCTGCTCGGTGAAGGGGCTGCCGAAGTCGGGCGTATAGCCGCAAACGAGCTCGGAGGATGCTGGCTGGAAGTTGACACGGAGCGCCACGTCTCGGGCATCGACTGGGGGGATCCGAGGCTCGAGCGAGAGGAAGGCCTGCAGTCAGGAGAAATGCGGCGGTTGCAATAAGCAGCGCGCACGTCGCACGGCCGAGCATTGGCCCAACATCGAGACGCAAAGTTCAGACCCCACAATCCCTGGAAACCCGCCAGAAGGTTGAGCCGCCCCCGCGGGCGGCGCGACCAGCGGTACCTTCCGTGCATCGTCACCGAGGAGGAACACTTGAATCGCTTGGAGCTGATTTAGACGCCTAGGATGGCCGGGTGAGTTCTCAGCCTTCACATCCACCACATTTCACCGATGCGACCGATGTCGCCGGGCGGCTGGCCCAAACCGGCTACCTGGCCGACGATGACATCGCGACGATCGTGTTTCTTGCCGACAGGCTCTCCAAGCCCCTCCTGATAGAGGGCCCTGCGGGTGTCGGCAAGACCGAGCTAGCCAAGTCATTGGCCTCGTTGCTGAAGGTCGAGCTTGTTCGCCTTCAGTGCTACGAGGGTGTGGACGAGACCAAGGCCCTCTACGAGTGGAACTACAAGAAGCAACTCCTTCGCATCCAGGCCGGCGGAGGCTCCTGGGATGAGCTCTCGGACGACATCTTCGGGGAACCATTCCTCCTCGAGCGACCGGTCCTCCGGGCCCTGCGCTCCGAGGATCCCGTCGTCCTCCTCATCGACGAGGTCGACAAGCTCGACTACGAAGCTGAAGCACTGTTGCTCGAGGTCCTATCGGATTGGCAGATCACGATCCCGGAGATGGGAACGGTCCGGACGACAAGGCCCCCCAACGTCGTGCTGACATCGAACAACTCCCGCGAACTGTCTGAGGCTCTGAAGCGTCGCTGTCTCTATCTGTTCCTCGACTATCCGAGCCCCGAACGAGAAAGGGCAATCGTCAGGGAAGGAGTACCGCAGATCTCCGAAGCGCTCGGCGAACAACTCGTTGCGGTCGTGAACAGCATCAGGGACCTCGAGCTCAAGAAGCCTCCCTCGATTGCGGAGACGATCGACTGGGCTCACACCCTGATTCATCTTGGGGCCGAGTCACTCGACAAGGAAACTTTGCGTCGAACCATGTCGGTGGTTTTGAAGTTCCAGTCCGATATCGAGCGCGCCTCCGATCATCTGATTGGAACGGCTTCGAGGTAACAATGCTCGATCGCCTTCTGTCGTTCTCCCAAGCACTGCGACAAGCCGGAGTTCCCGTGTCCGTCGGTGAGAATCTCGACGCGGTTCGCAGTCTCGAGCACATCGAATGGCTCGACAGATCCGCGTGGCGCTCCGCTCTCGCCGCCACGATGGTCAAGAGCGACGCTCACCGGCCCGCTTTCGACATGCTCTTCGAACTGTATTTCGGCACCACTCCGAGCGATGACGATGACCTCCCTCCGGAGACCGGCGCGGAGCCCGAACAGTTCATGGCCGAGCTCACTGTCGCTCTCGGCGGTGGGGATGCAGGTGCTCTGCAGGAGCTGGCCGAGCGGGCGGTCGAACAATTCGGCCGCGTAGTTGACTCGCCGTCCGGAAACCTCTTCTTCGAGTATCCGATCTGGCGCAAGCTCGATACCGGAACCCTGACGCGTCCCGGCGAGGAGGACACACTCGAGTCAAGGGTGGCGAACGATGCGTTCGATCGACGAGTCGCCGAGTGGAGGCGAAGGGTTCAGGCAGAGGTTCGACGAAGAGTTGCGCGGCAAAGGGGGGCCGAGGCGGTTGCGCGCTACTCGGTCAGACCACTTCCCGAGGATCTGGTCATCAACACCGCAACCGCTGACGAGATACAACAGCTCCGGCGATCTGTGCAGCCACTCGCGCGCAAGCTCGCCACACGGCTGTCCTTCAAGCACCGCAGGTCTCGTCACGGTCGCCTGGACATGCGCCGGACCGTTCGGCGCTCCCTCTCGACCGGCGGCGCCCCCTTCGACCTCGTCGAGCGAAAGCGTGCGCCACACCGGCCAGAGCTTTTCGTCCTGTGTGACGTCTCCGATTCGGTCGCGCGCTTTGCCCGCTTCTCATTGATGCTCGTGCACGCCCTTGCGTGGCAGTTCACCAGAGTCCGCTCGTTCGTCTTTCTCGAGACGATCGACGAGGTCACGCGCCTGTTCGAGCGTGAGGACTTCATGGACGCAGTGGCACGGATCAACGCGGAGGCCAACGTGGTTCACATCGATCCACACTCAAACTACGGCGGCTCGTTCGAGGACTTCGTGGAGCGGTACGGAGCCGATGTCACCTCGAGATCGACAGTTCTCGTCCTCGGCGACGCCCGCAACAACTACAGATCATCGAAGGCAGATGCTCTGAAAGAGATCAGTGCATCTGCCCACAAGACCTACTGGCTCAACCCCGAGTCGAGCGCGTACTGGGATACAGGAGATTCGCTCGCCTCTGTCTACGCGGGTTGCATCGACGACATGGCGGAGGTTCGAACGTTGAGACAGCTAGAGCGTTTCATCGCGCTGCGACTCTGACGTCACACGCGACCCCTCCTCGACCCATTCCGCCTCCGGCTCACCGATCGCGGTTCCATCGTCTTTGCGGGAGAGTGCGCTAGCCAGCAATGCAAGTCCAACCAGCACCAGCGGGATGGGCCAGACCCATTCTCCTCGCACGTCCGAGAAGTCGATATTGGCCGACATGAAGAGCGCTCCAGAAGCCGCGAACATCAGTCCGAACACCAGTGATATGGGGTCAATGTCATGCTGCTTCACCTAGGGCCTCTCCCTCTCACGTCTCTTGGGTTTCTCCGACTTCTCATTTGTCTCTGAAACCTGGTCCTCAATCATGGCCGTCTCGGTGGAACGTTCGATCGACACTGCGCCGAGCGCTCCGTCGATTTCGAGCACCAGGCGAGCATCCGATTCGGGGTCACCATCGGTATCGAGGACTCTCACTCCCTGACCCGTATGCCGGCTGTCGAAGAAAACTACCTCTCCGACCTGCAGGCTGACGTCCGCATCGACATAGACGTCCCTTGGGACCGCACGGTGGTTTCACCTGCGGCCATGTCGATGCTCAGCCGAGCATCCTCGCCGGGTGAGAACTCGAAGTCCCTCAGATCGATGAGCGCTTCAGCCGGCGAGCAATTCATAGCCGCCGGCCATGTCGACCTGGTCAACGGGACGCAGATTGAGCTCCCCAACCTCTCCGTCAAGGGAAACCATGGATAAGTTGACGAGACTGAAGAAGGTGACGAACGGAAACATCAGCAATCCGATCCAGATCAGCCATCTCGCTCGACCCCACCACGCGCCGACAATGAGTCCAATTCCGAGCACGGTGAGGGCCAGGGCGCTCAGCTGTCCCCCGTCAAAGGAGGTCACATCGAGGTTGTTGAGGAGCGCCGCAGCTCCCGTAATGAGTAGGACCGCCGCAAGTGTCAACAGGCCGAGCTGGGAACGTTCACGCGGCTTCGCCTTCTTGTCTGGAACCTCGTAACCGATGGGCGATGCGGCGAAGGTGGAGCTCGGAATTGGCTGAGTCTGCCCAGTGGTGGCGGTCGCGGAGATGGAGTCGTCGTGACGCCGGCACTTGGGGCGGCCGGCGCATACGAGTGAACAGGGAGGTGGAGGTGGAGGCGGGTGAGCAGGCGCGCGCTCATCCGACGACCGCAACAGGAACACTCCCAATCCGACGAGGATGGTTGCAAAGAACAGATGCTCAAACGGACCGAAGCCACCGTCGCCCGAGCCGAAACCGATTCCGTCGACAAGTATCAAGGTGGCGATCGCAATCAGCCCCATGCCGAGGTACTTGGCGGAATCGACCCTGCGGGCCCTCCCGACGACTTCGCCCTCCCCTCGTTCTGGGATGAAGATCCATCCCAGAACGTAGAGAACTATTCCGCCTCCGCCGACGAGCGAGAAACCCGCAAAGGCGAGCCTCACCAACAGCGGATCGACGCCGAAATAGTCGGCGATACCACCGGCTACACCACCGATGACCCTGTCTTGCCCCTGAGCGCGACGGGTCAGGCGTGGCGGCCGGACGTACGCACCCTGTGGTTGGTGCGCTTCCGGCCCGTAGCCTCCGGGGGGAGGGGGCTCGGAGCCTGAGGGGGGCGGACCGGCCTGTGAACCGCTGTCGGTCGCGGGTCCTTCGGCGGCCGGCCGGTCCGAGGTGGTCGGCCCTTCTGCATGTTGCCCGGCATTCTCGGCCGGGCTCGGCTGCGTTTCGTCGTCGTCTTTCATGGCCCCATCATCGTGTGGGACCGAAGGGGGGGCATCAGGTATCTCCCCAGGAAAACCCTGAGATCGCATGCGGAAGATGAGGGACGTCCCGGGTAGGCGCACGAGGGACCCTGTGCGAACATCGTGACGAAGATGGTCTTATCGACCACGACCGATGCAAGGAGTCCGACATCGCGAGAGCAGCCACCGGCGAGGCAGAGGAAGCGACTCCGCCTAACTCCGGTGCCCAGCATCCGCTGAGGCAGAGGGTCTCTGGGTATGCGTTCCGGCGCAGTGCAGACAATCGGATACTGACCGGTACTGCCGGGGGCCTCGCCGAGGTGACGGGGATCGATCCGACCGTCGTCCGCATGGCGCTCGTCGTGTTGACCCTGGGGTCGGGTTTAGGGCTCTTCCTCTACCTCCTCGCGTGGGCCTGGTCGGGTGTCCGCAACCGGCGAGCTACAGCGGCCGCGCTGGTCGGTCACGCAGAGTCCGTTACGACAGACCGCTGCCGTTGGATCGATCTGTTTCGGTTTGCTTCTAGTCGTCAGAGGCACCGGACTATGGGTCGGCGACTCCATCGTGTGGCCCCTCGCCCTGGCCGCTTTCGGCGCGACATTGATCTGGGTGCGCAACGACGCCAGCGAGAGCCCATTGTCGGGTCGCGCTCCCACGAATCCTTTCGAAGCGGTGTTCGCATCGAAAGCCTCCTTGCTACGCACGGCGGCCGGCGGCCTGTTCATTCTGGCGGGGATGGGTGCTCTGTTGTCCGCCAACGTGCCACTCTCGCGGGCGAGCCTGGTGCTCGTTCCTATCCTCGTTACGATCGTTGGGGTCAGCCTCATCTTCGGCCCCTGGTTATGGCGGCTGGGCCAGCAGCTCTCCGACGAGAGGCGAGAACGGATTCGTTCGGAGGAGCGGTCCGAGATGGCGGCGCATCTGCACGATTCGGTGCTGCAGACCCTCGCACTGATCCAGCGAACCGACGATCCACAAAAGATGACGAGTCTTGCGCGCGTCCAGGAACGAGAGCTGCGGGCGTGGCTGTTCGGTCAGAGCGGCGACGCCGCGGCCGACCTGCTGAGCACTGCGATAGATGCGATGGCCAGCAAAGTCGAGAGCGTTCATCATGTACCCATCGAGGCGGTGGTAGTCGGTGATCGCCCGATGGATGACCGACTGATGACGATGGTGCACGCCTGCGCCGAGGCGGCAGTGAATGCTGCGAAGCACTCTGGAGCGAACTCGGTCGCGGTTTACGTCGAGGTCGAGGACAACATGATCACAGCTTTCGTGCGCGACTCGGGCAAGGGCTTCGATCCAAGCGAGGTTGCGCCGGATCGAGGAGGAATCGCCGAGTCGATCAGAGCTCGGATGGAACGCATCGGAGGCACGAGCGGAAATCATCAGCGCGCCGGGAGAAGGAACAGAAGTGAGACTGAGCTTGGCGAGGTCCGAATGAAAAACGCATCCATCAGCGTCTTCCTAGTGGACGACCACCAATTCTTCCTATCCGGCGTCCGGTCGGAGCTCGGTGACCAGTTCTCGATTGTCGGAGAGGCCGGAGACGTTGCCGGAGCCGTGAAAGGAATCCTCGAGAAGGATCCCGATGTGATCCTGCTCGATGTCCATATGCCGGGCGGTGGAGGCCTTGCAGTTATCGAGCAGGTTCAAAAGTCAAAGGCCGATGCGTGCTTCCTCGCACTGTCGGTCTCGGATGCGGCCGAGGATGTCATCGCGATTATCCGGGCGGGAGCCCGAGGGTACGTGACGAAGTCAATTTCGCCGTCGGATCTCGCCAGCGCGATCCGGCGCGTGCACGACGGTGATGCGGTCTTCTCGCCGCGCTTGGCGGGCTTCGTGCTCGATGCGTTCGCAGGTTCGGTTCAGCCCCCCATCGATCCCGAGCTCGATCAGCTCACCCAGAGGGAACGCGAGGTCATGCGCTACATCGCGCGCGGTTACTCGTACAAGGAAGTCGCACGCGAGCTTCACATCTCAACGAAGACGGTCGAGAGCCACGTCTCCGCCGTGCTTCGCAAGCTGCAACTCTCGAGCAGGCACGAGCTCACTCGCTGGGCCACCGACCGTCGCTTGGTTTAGAGGGAAGTGAAGCGGGGGCCCTGGCCAGGGCCCCCGCTTGTATCTCCGTTCTCTGCGGAGCTGCTAGCCCTGTCTTCTCTGGTTCTTGTTCTCGCAACTCTCGTAGAAGTTCGAACCTTTCCCGCCTGTGCAGACGTCCTGCCCCTTGCCTCCGAGGTGCACGTCGTTACCGTCGCCACCGGACAGCTCGTCGTTGCCCACGTTGCCGTAGAGGGCGTCGTGGCCCGCGTTACCTTTGACCACGTCCGCGCCCTGGCCCGCAAATACCTCGTCGTGGCCCTCGCCGCCGAGAATGGTGTCGGCACCGTTGAATCCGTAGATCTCATCGCCTCCACCGAAGCCACAGATGACGTCGGGACCGTTCGAGCCCTTGAGCACGTCCGCGTTTTTCGTACCGAACACGGTGCAACCCTTCGAGTCGTCCCACATGTCTAGCTGGGTCTGCGGGTTGAACGCACCGTCGGGGAAGTCGAGAGCGTTACTCAACGGCCCGTAGTCGACCTCGAGAATCTCGAGACCCCGGACACCATGGCCGTAGAAGTAGCCGTTGTGCCAGTAGGTCGTCCAGTTGTTTGAGCCGGGCGTCGTTTCGGGCACGACCGGCGATCGGCTTGACCGAGTGCCAGGCCACTTCATGCGGCTCGGTCGGGTTGGTGAAGTCCACGACCGATGTGCCTCCCGTGTACCACGACGAACTCAGCAGGTAGCTGTTGTCCGAGGTCGGGATCGCGTTGTAGATGTGCCCGGTGCAGAGCGCGGCCTGCGAGCGAGGAATCTTGTAGCTGCCGACGATCTTCATCGAGTCGAACTCGTGGAACCAGAAGCGTCCCTGTTCGTCCTTGGTGAAGCGGCAACGTGCCTCGCCGCCTCCACCAGCCTCGTCTCCGAAGATGATCAACTTCCCATCCCAGGTGAAGCCCGCCGAGTGATAGAGGTCGACAGTGGTGTTGTTGTCATTGCGCCAGCGGTTGACGAACACCGGATTGGTCGGGTTGCTGATGTCCCACAGCTGTCCCTCTTCAAAACAGGCACCCGCGGCCCAATCACCCGGATTGCCGTGATTCGGGTTCACGCCGAGGGCGACTCCGATGTCGTGGCACGCAGCAAAAGCCACGGTTCCGATGTCGAAGAGCTTGGTGAAGAGGTTCTGGCCTCGTTCGACCACCGTGTCGACAGCGGGGTTAGCGAGGTCGACCGTCACGATCGAGATCTTCTTGTGGGGCGCTGTGCACTCGGTGCCGTTCGGGTTGATGCCGGGCGCTTGCTGTCCCGACAACGGGTAGCTGCTGACGTACAGGTAGGCGAGATTCTCGTCACCTTCAAGGCTCGTATGCGAGCCCGGTACCAAAGTGTGCGTGTGCGACCCACAGTCGGTGGGAACAGCGTTCACGAACACCGGGGCCGCCGGATTGCTGATGTCGATGATTCGGACTCCCTCGAACGCGTTCGGCGTCGCGGTGTAGTTCGTGTTGACGCTGTTGCACGTCTCGAGTGTCTGCGGCGTGTCGATCGACTGGAACAAGTACCACTTGCCATCGGCAGCCTGAGTGACCGAGACGTCACTTTGCGGGCCGTTACAGGCAAAATCCGACACTGTGACGGGGGCCGCTGGGTTCGTTGTGTTGATGATCCGGAAACCCGCATAGTTGCCCGCGACCGTGTACGTGACCCCCTCGTCGGTGAAGAAGGCCAGATCGGCATTCGTCGCCGCATTCGTTGGTTGGGTTCGCGACAAGACCGTCACGTTGTCGCTCTGCGACGGCTCCTCGGTCTGACCGAGAGCCGAGCCCGGAATGAGCAAAGCCGTCGCGCATGCGACCGCGATAAGCCAGCGCGCATGCCTGCGCTTCTGCATAAGTCCCCCCCTTTTAAGGAACATCTTTCCCGACTCCCAGTGAGGGAGTGGCGTCGGGCCCCCGTACTCCGAGCCGCCGTCCGCCCAACAGGATTCTTAACTACGTCTGACCGAGTCGTCCAGAGTCAGCCTGTTCTTACTTTTTCAGATGTGAGTGAAAAATAGCGATTTCTACTGATTTGCTCACGGACTAAACCCGGAGGAATTAGTCAAGACCACGGTTAGCATGGCGGCCGCGACTCGTAGGACGCGGTTGAGGGGGCTTGGAGGATGAGAAGAGCTATCAAGGGCTGTGCCGCCGGCGTGCTTGCCGTACTGCTCTGTAGCGGGCTGGCACCGGGAGCCAGCGCGGCCAGTGAAAGCTGTTCGTCAATGATCACCTTTCTCTCGCTCACGGGAGAGGGCGGGGATCTCGTTGACTACTTCGTGGCCACCGAGTCCGGGGGTGGCGAGTTCTTGGTATGGCGTGACGGCGATAACTGCACCGACGGGGAGCGGACCAGGGTTTGGTACTCGGCGCAGCCCATTACGACCAGTCCAGGAGACCTATCTCTCTCACCGCCCGGGCCGGTCGATCTCTACGCACCCATCGACACGGAGTCGGGCCCGAACTTCCGACGGATCGACGTCTCGGTAAACGGGGCGATCGTCGGGGTCGAGAAAGCCACTATTCGGATCGATGATGCCGAGCACTCCGGGCAGGACATCCCCGACTACATCTTCAAATCGCTCCCGATGTACGTTCTCGACACGAATGGCGCGGCGGGATTCGCGTTTGGTGAGGCAACACTGAGAGGACAACGAGGGGCTCACCGCTACAATCCCGGTGTTCCGCACGGGCCCGGTTTCGACCAGCGGCTCCGTTCAGTTCGAGATCGAACCGATGTCCGCAACACCAGGCAACGACTACACGGTTCCCTCGAGCACGACGGTGAACTTCAGCGGCACGTCCAGAGTTGGGAATCTTTCGATTCCACTCAAGAGCGATGGCTTGAGGGATCCCGACGAGCAGTTCAGGGTCAGCCTCGGATCCGGCGGCTCGCAGACCGAGATTGTCGTCACCATCGCTGACACAACTGCGGAAGACCTACGCCCGACGGGCAGGATCCATCATCCCAAGCAGAACTACAGGTATCCACAAAACTATCCATGGGTCAGCGAGATCCACATCTTCACCAGTGCGGCGGACGAGGTGCGAGCCCCAGTGGACCGGGCTCAGTTGGCGATTCGCAAGCGCTTAAAGAGTGGATCTTGCGCGTGGTGGAGCTCCACAGGCTTCCGGCGGGGAGGTTGCGAACGGACGCGCTGGTTCGGCAAGGGGATCAAACAGCCGGCCGAAAACTACTTCAAGTACAAGATCAAGCGGAAGTTCCCGCTGAGCGTCGGCTCGCAGAGCAACGTGGAGAGCTACAAGATCTGGGGCCGATGGTTCGACGGAGAGGATCGCGTGTCCCTTCTTCGGAAGGGCCGCAACATGAACGTCTTCGAGGTCATCAAACCGACGAAGGCCTGCGCCAACAGGAAGACTCGTTTCAATTTCCGGCTCTGCAAACCCGAAAGGCCTTGAACCGCGCCGGGGAGCCGCGGCTATCGTTGTCCACCATGACGCCCGATCAGCCCAACCTAGACGAGCGTGTCCGAGCCGCGCTCGATGCTTCGGGTCTCCCCTACGAGGTTCTTCCCTGCGAGGAGCACCTGGCCGATACCGAGGCATTCTCCAAGCACTACGGGTTCCCGATGGAGAACAACGCGAACACGATCCTCGTCGCGTCAAAACGGGGGCCGAAACGCTATTCAGCATGCGTGTTGCTTGCGACCACCTCGCTCGACGTCAACAACGCGGTCAAACGGCAGATGGGTGTGTCGAAAGCGTCGTTCGCTAACGCAGAGGAAACCGCTGAGTTGACCGGAATGCTAATCGGAGGCGTGACCGCGTTCGGTCTTCCGGACGACGTGCCGCTGTTTATCGACGAGCGGGTGATGCAGCGGGACTGGATCATCCTTGGCGGTGGAAACCGAACATCGAAGGTCAGGGCGTCTCCGGAAATCCTTCGACACGCTCCTGGCATGACGGTCGTCGCAGATCTGGCGAAGTAGTGCCGGGCCTCGGGGCGTCGGATTGCGAACGCGTCACCGGAGGCCTCCTCGCGCAACCGACCAATGCGCTTACCAGCCTCGGCTTCGCACTGGCAGGCGGGTGGCTTATGGCCCGGGCCCTGCGCGGCCCCCATCGGCGCGTGGAACCACTCGTTTTCGGTGCCTCTGTGGTCACGACGGGCATCGGCAGCTTTCTCTATCACGGTCCTCAACCTGCGCACGCGGACACCGTGCACGACCTTTCAATCCTCGTCGTAGTCGCTCAAGTCATCCTCTACGAGGTGCGCTACCAACGAGGTGACCACCCGGCCGACTCGAGGTTGCCGCGCGCCGCCGTGGCGTCATTTGGCATCGCAGCGGTTTTCTTCCTCCTCGGCCGGACGTCGTCTCCACTATGTGACCCGGATTCACCCGTGCAGCTTCACGGCTGCGTGGCACCTGCTTGTGGCCCTGTCTCTCGCTGCTTACGGGCGCGCCAGGCTCGAGGGGCCAGCCCAATGAGCGGTCCTCTCTAGATCCGTCGGGAGGTCGTCTGCGACCGGCTCGGTGCGTCCGAGAAAGTCGGCTTGACCAAGGCGCTGAATGAGTGACTGTCGACCAGGCGTTGAAGGACGACCAGAGTGATGTCGTCCTCCTGCTCCCACTGCGGTCCGGCGAAAGCTCGTAGTTCGTCAAGGAGACTGCTGATCGCACCCTCCTGACCGTGGCTCTTCTCGAGCACGGACTTCATGCGAGGAAAGCCGAACATTTCCCCGTCTTCGTTGCGTGCCTCGGCAATGCCGTCGCTATGGAGGACGAATGAATCGCCGGGCCGCAGCTCGGTTTCGCTTTCCTCGTACCTGACTCCCGCCATCAGGCCAAGCGGCATACCTGTTGCCCGAAACTCTCTGAGCCGAAGGCCATTGCAGATGTACGGAACGTTGTGTCCCGCGTTAGCCATGACGGTATGGCCGGTCGATGGGTCGATGATGGCGCACATACATGTCACGAACATGTTTTGTGGAATGTCGCTGCACAACTGGTCATTTGCGCGCCGGAGTATCTCGGCGGGATTCAGCTGACGGGTGATCTCGCCCCTTAGCAGGCTACGCGTCGAGGCCATTACGAGCGCCGCCGGAACCCCCTTTCCGGTCACATCACCAGTAACCAGAACGATGCGTCCGTCGGGCAGATCCATGAAGTCATAGAAGTCGCCGCCGACCTCGCGCGCGGGGTGATAGTGAACGTCGAAGTCCCACCCCGCGACTTGGGGAAGGCTACGGGGAAGGAGCTGTTGCTGGATCATCTGGGCGATGCGCATCTCGTTCTCGATGCGCTCGCGCTCGCGCAGGTCGTTGTCGTGTTCGCGGACCAAGAGGGCCACTCTGACGGCCGCCGCCGTATGGCTGCTGAGCTTTTCGAGCAGGCGGTAGTCTTGAGTCGAGTAGTCGGTGTCGCTCAAGCGGTGGCCGAGATTGAGCATCCCGACGAGCTCTCCCTGACTTAGAAGCGGAACGACAAGCTTCACTTCGACGTCCCTAAAGCGCTCGAGCGACTCGGCAACGAGGTCTTCACTGTCGAGGTTGATAGGGTCCGGCGCCTGACGCAGCTGGTCTATCGTGACCGGGTCGAGCTCGATCTCATCGAAGTCGTCCCCAACGATCTTCTCCGGGCCCCCTCGAACCGAGAACGCGATCCTGTACATCTTTTCCGAGTCTTTCCCTAGTACATCTCCCACATTCCGAGGTACCCAGATCGACACACCGGCAGGGACGACTGTCTCCGACACAACGTCAAGAAGCTCATTTGACAGGGTCTCTAGATCGATCTCCTGCCGAAGTCGCCCGGTGAAATCATCAACCGCATGAGCGGCGTCGTAGCGAGCCCGATAGAACTGCCGGTCGATGAGGTCCTGGATCCTTCGCCTCAAGGGTTGAGCGGCCAGGGAAACGAGCAGGGTCGCGACCGCGACCGTGAAGTAGGACCTGGTGACGAACATGCCTATCGTGACCACGATGAGCCCGTAACCAAGTGCGAGAATCCCCGTCAGCGCTCCGTACACCAGGGTCTTGTTGATCAGAACGTCGAGATCCCAGAGCCGGTACCGAAGCACCGAGATGCCGATGGAGATCGGAAGCAGCAATACCGCCAATGCGAGCAACACCAGCAGAACAAGGTTGTAAATAGCTTCAACGCGTGGGGTCACAAGCGTCAGGTTCTCGAAGCCCGCACCAAGCCCGGGATTGAAGGCAAACAGGAACACCACGGCGAAAGCCATGGCAACCAGCGCAGAGACGACCAGCTTCGTCTGCTGTTTGTGGATGGAATTCGCGACCGCTAAGTAACGGTAGACCTGAGCTGAGATGCCCAGCCCGCCGCCACAACGACAACCGACATCCTCATTGCGTCCTGCCACGTCGCCGGGTCGATGATCGATCCAGGCAACGCGATCCACAGCACCACATGCGCCGCGGCGGCAAGTCGCTACGAAGCGACTCCAGCGCGGCACGAAGTAGCCATCCGGAAAGAGGAACAAGAAGAGCAGCATCGACATACCAAGCACTGTTCTGGCCGTTTCAGGTGAAAAGGGGTCGGAGTGCCCGACATACTGCGAGATATCGAAGAGCACGGAGTTCTGGTCCAACAAGTTGAGCGGTGCAAACCATGCCATGCCGGCCGAAAGCAACAGAACCGACGATAGGCCGGTCATCCAGTCATCGGACTTGCGTACGAAGATGACCAGTCCGGTCAGGGCGAAGATTCCGAATCCGAGCAGCCGGAACACCAGATCCACCAGCAACAGCGTGTCCGTCCCGATTCCAATCTCCGTTAGCCGGTTGGATAGCTCGGAATCAACGGAGAAGACACCCGACTGAAACAGCGCGTCGAGGGAACTTTGACCCACCAGTCCCCAGAAGCTGGCTACCGCTGGGACCAGGGCGCAGATCGCCACCACGATCCACACGAATCGAAGCCCCAACAAATAAGGGCCGCGACAAACCGTCCGCGCCCTGTTCAACTCAATCGACGAAGCGGCGCGCCGAGAGATACGTCGACTGGAGGGGTTGGCCTCTTGCACGGAGTCATTATCCTAAGGTCCTCCAGTTACAGCCAGGGGGTTTCGTACGTAGTTCGTCTGAGATATCCGGATTACCCGCATTGCGGGCAGGGACGAGGTGGAGTTTTCTAGTGGGCATGCCCGAGCACACAAACAAGTCACCGATACGAGCAACGGAAGACGAGCGCGCTCAGCCCCTCGCCAAAACCGGCAAATCAGTCGGGAGGGGGCAGTGGCAAAGCGAGCCGCATCGCCTTCTACGTCTTCTTGACGCTCTTCTCGCTCATGCACGTCGTCTTCAATTTGATGGCGGGAGCGGTTGTGGGCTGGTTCGCAGAAGAGGCGGCGATCTCCCACCGGGTCCACCTGATCGTTTTCGGCTGGGTCTTCGTGCTGAGTTTCGTTGGGCTGCTGGCCCATTTTCGCAAGCCCGAAACGAGAGTTGCTCAGATGTACCAGGTGTTGATCGCTCTCGGGTTCATCGTGGGAACCACGCTCATCGTCGACCGTCTGGTCGACCCCGTGGTCATCGCGTTTCTGGTCCTCCCATTGGTGCTCGTAGCGCTACATCCCAACCGCGCTAACCTTCTGCGTCCCTCCATCAACGTGAGCAAGACCTTGCTGATGCTTGCACTGGTCGCCGCTGTTCCCCTGATGATCGATGCCGTGGCGCAGATGCGAATTGGACTCGAGGCATCACGGGTAGCCCCAGAGATTCTCGAGGGCATCGATGAATCCCTATCGGACGAAGAATTCGAAAAAGAGTTCACTGCGGCCGCAAGGCGAGGGACGGATTCGCCCGCGGAGGCTGAAGAGGTACTCCATTACGGCCACTGGTCGGCCATGGGAGCCTTCAATCTCATCCTCATCGGGCTCGCCCTGGTCGCGGCTGCGCGGCCCCGTGGTTGGAGACTGCCGGCCTGGTCCGCAGGTCTTTCCGCCGTGTTGTTCGGCGTTGCATCGATCGCCAACCCCGGCGATGCAAGCGCCACGAACGGCTACTGGGCACTGCTGGCAATCGCCTGGGGCGCCGGTTTCATCCTCGTTGCGGAGACCACCAGGCGGGAAGGCTCGCCAACGCCCGCCGTGCAACCTGCCAGCGTCTTAGCGCGCCTCCAGCTCGAAGGCTGTGGACACGGCCAACGAAGGCACTTCCTCGATCAGCTCGAGAACAGAGGCGCGTTCGTCCTCCTGATTGAAGCGACCGAGCCACCGTTCTGGAGAGTCGCTCTCGGTTGAGAGCGCCAGCTCGAAGCGGTACTTCCCTTGCTTTGATGGGACGAAGTTGGCAAAGGTCGACAGCGGCAGATAGGCGGCTCCATGCGAAGGCTGCGTCGGGTCAAAGGATTCTCCGGGGGCCAGCTGGTGGAAGTCCTGCACTCGCAGGGGTCCGACGAGTGGATCCTCCTGTGGAGGAGGTGCTGCTACCACCTGGTCCTGGAACTTGACCTCAGGCGCGTAGCGAGGGAAGCGGACTCCCCCCTCCGACCCGTCGACCACACCGACCATCCAGATGCTGTGGTCACTGGCGTTGTGGATCTGCACGCAGGAGATCAACAGGTTGACCCACGCTGACCTCGGCCGGCCCGTCTAGGACCAGCGTGATTTCTCTATCGCTCATCGCACGAGGCTACTCCTGGTCTTGCGACGATCCTCCATCGACTTCGGCGGCGATCGACGACTTGGTTGCCTCGGCCTGCTGACGGATGCGCTGAATCACCTTCGGATTCAACTCCTTACGCTCGAACACGTTGACCATCCGATCCATCACCTCGGCAGCCCGATCGACGTTGCCTGCCTTGGCCTCGGCACGCGCATGCTTTCGCATCACCATGTTCAGAGTGATGTTGTCGATCAACTCATCCTCGACCGCGGCCTCCTCGACGGCGGACAGCATATCGATGCTCTCGATAGGCCGCGCCTCTTTAATCTCCAGCTGCTTGTCGGCGGTAAGGACCTTGAAGTCGCGCTCCGCGTTGACTCCTTTGACAAGTCGGGCATACGCGGCAAGCGGGTGGTCTCCGTGCTCCTCGATGACATCCTCGAGCGCGTTGTTACCCGATGCCAGAAAAGCCGATTCCGACCCGAGGAGAGCCAGAAGTTGGCCCTGCTGCTCTCCCATCAGCAGTTCGCCGACTCGCTCGTCCTCTTTCGTGGCAGGCTGGCGCACCCGGAGTCGCAACACGGGACAGTTGATGCGCGATCCGTCGCCCGCCACGTACTGAGCTCGAAGCACATACTCGCCGGGCTGATCGAAATAGAACCCGTCCTTGCCGAATCCGATGTAGGCAGAGTCGTAGATGGCGGCCCGGTCGGGATCAATTTGAATCGTCCTGTCCTCGTCCACACAGTGCCGCAGCATCGGCTGAAAGACGCGCGTGCGTCCGGAGGGGTCGCGGATCGCCACGATCACAAAGTCGTCGTTGGGGTGAAGGAAGCCGTGCGTTTCGCGTCCACGTAGGTCCGTCGCGCTCAGCTTGAGTTCGACCACCACCGGTTCGCCGTACTCGAACGCCTCCTTAGCTTTCATCTCGAACGCGAGGCCCGAGTTGTCCTCCATCGGCTCGTCGAACATCTCGGGGTCGACCTCGGCTGCTCCCTTGCCGAAGGGATCGGCGCCCATGATCACGTTCTTGTAAAACCCGTGCCGCAAGTGCATTAGCTCGTTGTCGGTGAACTGGAACGGGAACGCATGCCCAGTACGCCGGCTCGCCGCCCGGGGCGGGTGGGGATGGCTGGTACTTCCACGCGTAGTTCATCCAAGACAGGTCGCCCAGTCCTCCATTGGATCCCAGCGGAGCCGGCGGATTCGCAAGGTTCTTCTGCCAGGAATGAAGCAAATTGAACGCGTGGCCGAGCTCATGGACATAGGTGCGGAGTTGGGCCCGTTGACTATCGGCACTCGTTCCCTTGATCGCGTCGTAGAACACGGCAGCACCCTGACGCTGGAAGCTGTCGCCGTAATCGAACATGATGCCGCGGTAGTCATCCACGTGAGAGGTTGCGACGAGCATCCATACCCGCCACTGAGGCTTGTTGGCGAACAGGCTGAAATGGGTGACCATCGCGTTGTGCATCTCGCTGTCACTCCACTTTGAATCGAGACCTGCCGTCGAAACCGGAATGACGTTTGGCGCGCCTGCGACCTGCAATTCGATCCCTGCCTCGGCGAACGCTCCCGAGACCGTAAGCGTGCGCGCCGGGCTCCCTGCCGGTTGGGGAAGCGATCCGGTGTTGTAGGAGACAAATGGGACCGTCCCGGCGACCGAGTCCTGCTCGAGCTGGATACTCCGGAAGCGCGAGGATCCGAACGAACAGAGATAGCTCGCACCAAGCTTGTTGGGCGGCGTGATGAATTGCAGAGTCGCCGGCTTAGCAGGCTGCAGAATCGTTACTCGCGGGATGGTGACGCGGATGATGGGAGCAGATGGGGACCACGTAAATGTTCCCGTGCCCTGGATCCTGACCTCGGTCGGCGATGTGATGACCGACGGATTCTTCACGACAAACGAACCGAAGTAGCTGGTTGTAGAGCCTGTCGTCGAGAAAAAGTCCCCGCTGATCTTCCTCAAAGGCCGCACGCCGTCGACGTCGACGCGTAACTCGAGCTGCCAGCCGGTTCCCGTACTCCTGTAGCGCCCGCGCACGTTGCGCTTGCTGAATGCCACCGGCGTAGTGGAAGGGAGTGGAGCGGCCGTGGGAATCTCGGGCGTCTCGGTACGGAGGTCAATGCTGTCTCCGATCACATCGATGCTCGCATGCGAGGCATCAACCCCGAGGCGCTCGGGCTCGATCGTGGTCGTCTCGATCGAACCGTTCGAATGACCACCGTCGTCCAGCTGTATCTCGGTCAGCGGAGTCTGCTCGATCACGGCGGTTGGATCAGAGAGAGCCGACATCGCGGTCTCCTTTCAAGATTTTGGCGAGCGCTTAGAAACGCTCATTTTCTGCGAGCAGAGTGACAGTCCAGCGTCACCATCACGTCACCGAGCCGTCACCAGCAGCGATCCCGGTATCACTCGGGTTCAAAAAGGCGAGCAGAGAGCAAAACCCGGGGTAGGAAAGAAGATGTGCCCCGAAGACTCGTGATTCTCGGCCCCCCCGGAGGAGGCAAGGGAACCCTTGCCGCACGTCTTGCCGGCCGCCTTGGTGTGCCCCACATCTCGACCGGCGACATGTTGCGGAGCGAGGTTGCCAGTTCGTCTCTCCTCGGCAGGCGCGCGCATGACTACATGAACGCCGGCCGCCTGGTTCCCAACGAGCTCGTGGCCGAGATCACGAATCGGCGCCTGATGGAGCCGGACGCAGGTGACGGCTGGATCCTCGATGGCTTTCCCCGGAACCTGACCCAGGCGCGGGCCCTCGATGTCGCGCTCGCGGGGCTACGGCCCCCAAGCGGTGGTTGTATCTGGAGGTCCCCGACAAAGAGGTGGTCATAAGAATTGGAGGCAGGCTGACCTGCCCGCGGGGGCACGTTTACAACCTGACGAGAAGTCCGCCCCGGGCACCCGGCATCTGCGACATCGATGGCGAGCAGCTTCATCAACGCGAGGACGCGGCTCACGATATCGTGCTGGAACGAATCGCCATCTACAAACGTGCCACAACCCCGGTGTTTGACTACTACTACAACGAGGGGCTTCTTTACCGGGTTGATGGCATGGGAGCCCCAGACGAGGTTTACGGGCGCGTGATCAAGGTCTTGGAAAGCCCGTAGCTACCTATGTCCGGCGGCGAATGCGGGCGCTAAGCACGTCACGCAGGCTGACCACCCCGAGGATCTCGTTCCCATCGGTCACAGGAAGATGACGAAACCCGTGAGTGAACATCGTCGCCGCGGCCTCCTCGGTATCGGTGTCGGGGGACGCGGTTATCGGATCCTTGGTCATCCAATCCTTCACCTTGACCCCGTTGAGATCGTCGCCGGAGGCAGCGGCCCGCAACATGTCCCGCTCTGTGATGATCCCCGACAACCACGAACCCTGAACGATCAATGCTGATCCCAGCTTGCCCTCTGCCATCCCTTTGGCGGCTTCAACCATGGAGGCATCGGCACTGACGGTGAAGGTCTTAGAGGTCATGACGTCTCTGAGAACCGCCACGTCAACCACTCCCGCCCACGTCGGTGACCCCATCGGTTGCGGGCGAAGAAGAGTCGTCGAGATCCTCGTTCAGCTCTCGCCATAGCGATCCGGCCCAGAGGCTCAGGTCCGGCCAGATCCGCCAGAACGTCTGAAGAACCGGGTCGTCCAGCGAACGCGACGCATCGTGCGGCGTGACCTCATCGGTCATGTCTTCGAAGTCGGCCAGCAGTTTCTGGAAGCGTTCGGACAGCTCGGACATTCGGGCCCCCTTGTCGCGTCGAACCCAGATTGTATC
>CAVQLH010000007.1:0-235074 GCA_963713315.1 uncultured Actinomycetes bacterium
TCGACGAAATCGGGATGAGGAGTCGACGGCAACGGATCGTCCGTGAGCGTGACTCCGCCGCGGTCGGCGGATCAATGCCGCTCGTAAAACCGGATGGCCCGCTCAGACCGGCCGACGGTTACGTTCCGGCTGGGGATCACCCGCCAATGAAGGCCGCCGACTTCGCAAAGGCCTCGGCCCCTTCGTCGTCACGGAGCGCCTTGCGATACTCGCTCATCAGCCGCAGACCCTCGGGGTCCCGTTCGACGAGGTCATAGCCTACGGACTTTGTCACGTTTCTCTCGTGCGCCAGCTTGTCAGCGAGCGCTTCTATCCGCGCGGCGAGCTTGGCTGCCTCGTCGCCTCCCACCACCAAAGGCCCACTCTTCTCGAACGTGTCGGGGAGGTCGGGGTCGTGATCCCGACGCTTCTATGCCCAGGTCCGAGTTCTGGTCGTACGCGTGGTTCATTGCCTGCTCGTTGCTCAAGCTCGGCTTGGACTTCTTGATCTCGATTTGCTTTGGCTTCGAGTTCTTGGTAAGCGGTGCTCTGTGTTACGGGCTCATCCTTCCTTGCGGGCGTTGGGCTCCCGGGAATGACGTCGGCGCTCTTCACAAGGGAGATCTGCGCCAATGGATTCGCACCGCGGGGCCCGGGACCAGCGCAACGCGGTCCGAAGTTTCGTGATCGTCAGCAAACCGACCTGGCGTTCAGGCATGAGGGCTCTTCAAACTCCGGAGAAAGATGATCTTCCTAGTCGTGTGAGTAGACTTCGGACACGTTGACTTTCGGCGACCCCTATCTGTCGTGAAGATCTCAATGCTTCCTCGATTATCCAGAGCACGCGCTTGACCTCGTTGGTGTCTCTTCGCGGAAGCCTCTTCGTGTCGTGTCCTGAGTTCGTCGATGAGTGCCCGCCATTCTTCGTGCACGTGGGCAGGTGCTTCCGTCCTCACGCGTCCAGGACGCTCTTCAATCTCGTTCAGACGGACAACGATCTGCGGTGTTCTCATATTCTCCGCGCGCTGCCGGTCTGTTACCTCTCTTGGGACCAAGGTCATCTTGCTGCTCCTTCCGTGTGGTTGCGGCATTCGTAACGCCCTCTGTGTGCTTGGACGTGGATAGGGGGAGTCGGGAGCCGAACCGACAAGGACGAGCATGAACTCACTCGCCCACACCCCAGGTGTGACGCAGGCGACGCGCCGGAGGGGATCGGCCAACCACGCCAACCTCCCGCGCTTTCATCATTTAGTCGACCCTCGCGACATCAGGACCATCGCCGGGAGCGTAGGAAAGCCCCCCGCCGATCTCAGCCCACGACTCTTTTCGAAAACCGGAGTTAAGCGCCCCCCACCGAATGGCGTCGATCGTTGGGATGACGCTGTGGTCGAGCAGTTCTTGAACGCATAGCGCCAGAGCGATCGCTCGGTCATCGTGCACGCCTTCGTCGTGATCCATGCGGAGGACTCCGGCGACATCTCGCGAAGTCGAACGTTGCTCAACTCGTCGATTAGGTCCTCGTCGTTAGGAAGCGCGAGTTGCCGATTGCGGAGTGCCTGGTGGAGAGCAGACGCAAGGCGTCCGACCGACACGCTGGAGAAGCTGAACTCGTCGACTTGAATCCCTCGGCCTTTAGTCGTTGCATCATGCCGACGCTTTGCCAGGGGTCTGCGATCACCTTTGCTCGGTTGTACGCCGAGCAGGCTTGTGCGATCCACGTCTCGATCTCGTCGAGCTTCACCGGCTCTGTGCCGCGAACCCTGCCACGTTTCATCCGATCGAGGATGATGCGACGAGTGCGTTGTCCGTTAACGACGACCTCTTCTCGATGGGTGACCACGACGACGGTGCGATCTCGCTTCAAGCCGACATCGACCCCGACCACATATCGCTTCCCGAGTTGTGCTTCCAGCGGGCCGTCGAGAATCACGCACGCCTTGAGATCATCGAGGTTGGTCAGTCGGTCCTCACTCGGTGTCCAGATGTTCTCGAACAACCGCATGTAGCTACTCTCGGGGAGTCGCCGCTTCTGCTCTTTGAGTCGAGCCTCATCCATCCAGGGTGCGGGCCCGTACTTCATGTACGAACCAGAGCGGATCGGCCAGCGCGTGGTCGAGGACCTTGCGACTCCAGTGACTCGGGTCCCCCACGGTGGTGGTAGCCCCATCCGCCGCGTCGCGCCTCTTCGCCGCCGCCGATGTGACTGCCTCGAACAGTTCCTTTGGACCAGCGGTCGAGGTCCACTGGGCGACCTCGTCGACGACATAGAGTGCGCCCTTCAGACCCCAACTGCCGGCCGCGTCAGCCGCCATGCAATCGAAGGTGAGCCCGTCGAGCGATTGGCGATGCGCCAGGTGCCGATCTCGAACTCATCCGACAAACCGGGTGTGCGCTTGATCCAGCCGACGGCTGCGTCGTGCAGGAGCTTCGCCTGATCTCTATCCGTCCCGAAACCGTAGGCCCGATCACCATGACCCAGTTGCGTCATGAGAGCTACGACCACAAACGCACCGAGGTCTGAGGTCTTTGATGACCCTCTCGACCGCGTCAGAAACGAGTACGGGGTTTCGGATGCGGGATCGAGGACCTGGCCGCGTCCTCAAGCTGGTAGTGGGTCGCGACCTCACCCCAAGGACTGTCATCCTCAAGCCGGAGTGCAGAGAGGACGGTGAGAGCACAGTCGAATGCGCCGTGGTTGGTCATGCGGACCTGTCCTCTTCAACGTCGATAACATCAGGGGCGTCATCTGCCAGTTCGACGTCTTCTCGACTGTCCTGGCTTCTCTGGTGGGTGTTGGCGAGCCGTCGCTGTTCCCGAATGCGGGCTCCCTCCTCAAGCAGCGCAGCAACGCCCGCAGTGTCTCGCCCGGCTGCCGCGAGGTCCCTTCTGATCCGTGCATCGCTCATAGGATCACCACCGAGGGAGGCGTCGAGCTTGGCTGAGCGATACTCAGCACGATCCTTCCTGCGGGCCTGGTCTTCGGTGAGCTTGTCGAGACCGATCTCCGAGCGTACGCCGCCAAAGCCAGACTTCGGCCTCGGCCCAGCGAGCCGATGCACGGCGGAAAGAAATCGCGGCTCGTTGAGATACGGACGATCGCTGAGAAGCATCTCGAAGATGCTCTGAGCCAGTGGGGCCATGATCCGCTCGGAGTACACCCCGGCCTTGAGCGCCGCGAGGTTGCCTTCGGTGAAGTTTTCCCAGCGGTAGAGGCGAGAGTTGGACACGATCACCGGCATGTGGTGCCTCCGGGTTTACAACCCGAACTGAGGCCTGAAGATGCAGGTTGACGGTTTCTTGCAACGTAAATGCAACGCCGTCGTCATGCTCTGGCAGGTTCGAGAGCATGCTTTCCATCGTTTCGCGACAACGGAGCCATCCGTCAGGGAGGGGGTCCTGTAATGCCGCTTCATCCGTTCTCGCTTCCATCGTGATCCGGAGACAGGACCGCCTCAACCTCTTGGGTGATCCTCTCGAACCCCGAGGAACTATTGGCTGCCAACTCACCCCAGTGCGCGGCCAATGCTTTCGGTGTGACCTGGGCATCGAAGTATCGATCCTGATAGACCCGGATACGGGATCGAAGCTCGTTGGGAGTTGCGTCCGGTCTCTCAGCAATGTCGGCCAAGTAGCATTGCCAGCGTCATGTTCCGCCTGGGTTGAAGGTTCGTACTCGACCTCCGACGCTAAAGTCGCCCAGAGAGAGTTGATCAAGGCCTGCCGCGACTCCGACTCCGACTCGTACTCCAACCCCGACTCCACCCCTACCCACCCCATCGATAGAGATTGGAGGCCCTTAAGGAAGGTCTTCGATACCGTATCGGGGCTGTTTCGAAGGGCTTTCGCTAGTTCGACTGCGTGGGTGCCAGCCAGTCGCCCGAAGTCCTCCATCAGTGGAGTCTCAGGGACCTGGCTCAGCACGTTGATTGCGCCCTTCACTTGTTTTGGTCCCGCTGGAGGTTGAAGGGCAAGAGCGTCAAGAAGGAGGACCACTTCGGCATCCCTGTCGTAAGCCACGTCCTCAATCTCAGTTAGGTCCTTTAGAGCGGTCTCGATGACTTCTAAGTCCAGTCCCGTGTCAGCAGACGCATATGCAAGCGGCAGTGGGTAAAGACCTTCGCCAGATCGGTGCCGGTTCGTTCTCAGGTACAACGCCAGCAGCTTTGCTTCCGGCGACAACCTTCTGAGTCTTGGCCCCCAGATCATCGGTGAAACGGCGTGGAAGCGAGCCATCAAATACCCTCCGGCTTGTCCGTTGAGACGTTGGCATCCGGGGCGAGCTCGCCGAGCAACTCCGCCAGGCGGCTCTCGGAACTCGTAATTTGCGTCCGATCCGAATGGACGCAACCTGACCCCGGGCAACCGCTTCGTACATCGCTGAGCGACCGATACGGAGCACGACAGCGGCTTCGGGGACGGTCAACGTCAAAGGTAGGTCTTCAATTCGCCTCATTGAGCTTCCCGATCAGCTCGGGGTGCGATCCCTGCGAGCGCGTACTCGATATCCGTGAGGTCCAGTGCCCGATAGATTCTTCGCAGTGTGTCCGCACGGGGTTCCCTGAGCCCACGCTCAATCCGGCTGAGAGCACCAGGATCAAGCCCAGCTCGCTCAGCGGTGGCCCGCAGGGACGCTCCTCGTCTTTCGCGCTCCTCTCGGAGCGTTCGTGTAACTAACATGTTGCGCCTAGGCTAACAGTTTGCACCGCTAACTTCCAGGCTTGCAGGCAACGTGCGTTGCTCTTACACACATTTGTTGGTAGCATGGACTAGTCCGTCTCAGGCGACCAGGGAGCGCATGATGGAGTGGAAGCGGATGACCATGGCCGAGGTCGTTGGCCAGAATGTGCGGCGCATCCGGCTGGACCGGGACCTTTCCCAGGAAGACCTGCGCTTGCGCCTAGAGGAACAAGGCGTGAAGCTCTCGCGCCCAACAGTGGCTCAACTGGAACTCGGGAAACGGCCGACCACCGTCGATGAGCTACTGGCGCTGGCTCTAGCGCTCGGCGTTGCTCCTCATCTACTTCTCTATCCTCCTCGCCCCCCGCTGGTACTCGACCCAGACAAGGGGGTCAAGGTCGGACTAGCCGACGACACGGCCATATCCGGCTTCCTACTGGCCGGTTGGATTTGGGACCCAGATCGACACCGCTCTCTCAACGCGGCTGATCAGAGCGAACGTCGATTGCTTCTCGAAGCAATGGACGCTGCCGACCGTCTTTCCGACGAACAGGTTGAACAGATTACCGAGTCCACGCTAATGACGCGGCAGCCGGAAGGGGACGATGCACGGTGAGTAGCAAGAAGGAGTACAGCAAGACCAAATATCGGGGTGTCTACAGAAGAGGCTCGACTTACAGCTATCGGATCACCAACGCGCCCGCACCAACGGCACGCTCGGCGATGTTTGGAAGGGAGGATTCCGGACGGCAGGCGAAGCGCGTGACGCGAAGATCGAGGCGCTTACCGCGATTCGCAAGAAGACCTATGTGCCACCCACGAAGGTAACGGTCGAGACGTTCCTAGTCGACAAGTGGCTCCCCCAGGTCAGGGTCCGACCCTCCACGAAGGCGAGTTACCGACAGATCGTCCGTACACACATCGTGCCGCGCATCGGAGCCCGCAGGCTCGACGATCTCGACGCCGCCGATCTCAACCGTCTGTACGGCGACCTTGCGTCATTCGGTCGGAAGGACGGCTCAGGACTGAGCGACAAGACAGTACGCAACGTTCACATCGTGATCCGTAAGGCACTCGGCGACGCACTCCGTTGGGGGCAACTCACGCGCAACGTCGCCACGCTCGCCGATCCCCCCAAGCAGCCCTCCCTGGATCAATCGAGATGAAGTCTTGGTCGACGCGACGAACTTGCAGCTTTCCTCGCAGGTGTCGCTGAAGATCGTCTCTACGCGGCTTACCGATTGCTCGCGATGCGAGGGATGCGTCGCGGGGAAGCTCTCGGGCTCCGGTGGAAGGACGTTGACCTAGAGCACCGGCGACTGGCGATCCGTCAGACGCTCATCAGCGTCGACTACGGCGTCGAGTTCAGCACGCCCAAGACCAAGAGGTCACGTCGGTCGGTGGCGCTTGACGAAGCCACGGTGGCGGCTCTCAAGGCCCGTCACGCGCAGCAGGCCACGGAGCGTCTGGCCTTCGGTCCCGGCTACGAGGACAACGGGCTCGTGTTTACCGCGAGGACGGGACGCCGCTGCATCCGGTTCTCTTCTCACAGAGCTTTGAGGGACATGCCCGGCGACTCGGGTTGTCGTTGATCCGGCTGCACGATCTCCGACACACGTACGCGACGCTGGCGCTCCAGGCGGGCATCAACATCAAGGTCGTGAGCGAGACCCTCGGGCACGCCACGGTCGGCTTCACGCTCGACGTCTACAGCCACGCGATCCCGGCGATGCAGGAAGAGGCCGCCGAGCAGTTCGCCTCTCTGATCTCGGGGAACCCGTAGTCGCTCTTGCGCTACGGACCTGTCGCGTACCCTCGGTAGCAATCGTCGGGATCTGAAATGAAGTCAATAGGACGATCTCCATAGAAGAAAACGCGGACAGTGTCCGTCCCCCCTCCTGGGGGAACAAACCGACTAGCCCAGATGAAGGTGGTGGTTCCGCCGCCCTCATACTCGATCCCGATGACGCACGTCACTGCTGAACCTTCCTGAGATTCGTTCCTAAAGACATACTCCATGCTTAGCGCCGAGCAGGCGTTGTTCTCGCAATCAAAGTGCCTGGCGGGGGACTCAGCAGACAAGTCTGGATCGGGCTCCGCAGTGCCATTCGCGAGGGCTGTCGCGAGGTCAACTTCCGGCTCCGGTTCTGCGAGAGCTGCATTGAGATTCCTTCTGGCCCTGGCGAGCTTGGTTTCCATGGCGTCAAGCTCGTCTGATACGTCTTCGAGCTCAGACTCTGCCTCATCGGCTCGATCCTCGGCGGTTCTAGCATCCTGCTCGGCGGCCCTAACCTCCTCCCTGGCTGCCGACAGATTGATCGCGAGAATTCCTGCTGCCCCTAGAGACGCAGCCGAGGCAACCGCCAAAACGATGATCCAGGCTTTAGACGCTCTCATGAAGCCCATTGTCACGAACGGGACGGCAAGAGGCCAGGGGGATTGCCGTGGGGTAGCACAGATCGTCGCAGCACAGATCGTCGCCCGTCACGTTGCAAACACGTTGCACGGGCCCAGCCGACGTCAGACCCGCCCATAGAAAAAGGCCCTGTCACCAGGGCCTTTGTAGTTGCAGGGGTAGGATTTGAACCTACGACCTCCGGGTTATGAGCCCGGCGAGCTACCAGACTGCTCCACCCTGCCCCCCGAAGATAACAGAAGGCCGCGGGCAGGCGTCCACTGGAAGATCGTGCGAAATCCGTTCCGTTGAGCGGAACATTCCGCACGATCCTCGCGCTCGGGTCCCGGAGCTAGTCCTGGCCCCCGCCCTCGTCGCTGGACAGGGCCTCGGCCTGCTCGAGCAATGTTCCGAGTTCCTCGATGAGGCGTCCGTACTCCTCGAAGTCGCCGTCGCTGAGCGCCTGTTGGGCCTCGGCGTAGACGCGGCCGGCTTCGTCGACAACGGCGCGCAGATCAGCGGGAGCGCCCGGATCGACTTCGGGTGGCTCCTCGGTCGGCTCGCCCTCCTCGGGCGGAGGTTCAGGTGTATCGAGGTCGAACAGCTCGGCCAGGGCCTCGTCGAAGCTCTCGCCCTGAACGACCTGATCCCCGTAGACGAGGATCACGCTTTGCAGCTCGGGAATCCCGCCGCCGCCGGTCGATCCCGTGGTGTCGGTGACCGACGATGCTGCCTCGATGAAGAGCGGCTGCACGTAGAGGATCGAGTCCTCGATGGGCAGGTTGACCAGTGATCCAAAAATGATCTCGGAGCCGCGATCGCTGAGCAACGTGATCTGTTGAGATATCTCCTCGTTCTGATTGATTAGGTTGTTGATCTGGGCCGGGCCCTCGATTGCACTGTTGCTCGGGAAGTCGAGCGTGAGCAGCTCCCCGTAGTTCTCGGGATCCGATCGGGCCGCCAGGATGGCGTTCATGTTGTTTCGTCCCCTCGGAGTAAACGGACGCGTGAGGACGAACTCCTCGTCGGTCTCACCGGGCAGCGAAAAGAGGAGATAAGTCGGCGCGACCGGTGTCTCCGACGTGCTCGACGTCTCGGCTATCGCCCACTCGTCGTTGCCTGAGTAGAAAGTCTGCGGGTCACTAACGTGATAGCGACGATAGAGATCGGACTGCACCAACAAGAGATCTTCCGGATAACGGAAATGCTCGCGAAGCTCCTCCGATGGCTCTTCGTCGGTGAAGAGGTCCGGGAACGTCTTGTTCCAGGCTTCGATCAGGGGGTCTTCCTCATCGATGATGTGGAAGTCCATGGTTCCGTCATACGCATCCACCACGATCTTCACTGAGTTGCGGACGTAGTTTGCCTGACCCTCGAGTGCGCCTGGTGCGGCACCTTGAACAATGCTAGCCAAGTCGGACCGTTGCGAGTAGGGATAGAAGTTCGTTGTTGTGTAGCCGTCGAGAATCCACTTCAGTCCACCATCGGCCGCGACGATGTAGGGATCGTTGTCCAGAGCCAAGAACGGTGCCGCTCGACGCACGCGATCGCGCACGTTTTTGTAGAGCATGATGCGACTATCGCTCTGAATATCGCCTGACAGGACGAGGTTGAAGTCCCTCTCCCGGATGGCGAAGGCAAGCTTGCGGAGGAAGCTGCTCATTGGAACTCCCCCCTCGCCCTCGTAGTTGCTGCGGACGGTCGCCTCTTCGCCCTCGCCTTGGTAATCGATCTCGTCTTGTTGGGTGTTCACGATCGAGTACTCGGAGTCCTCGTAGCTCTCGCCGTAGTAGATGCCGGGTTGATCGAGGTCGAATGCTGGCGCGTCGCGCGTGACGGTGCCCGGTAGATCGCGCACCAGGAGAGACGGCTGTCCTGTCACCGTCGATTCGTTCGCCAGGCTCGCCGCCAGCCCATAGCCGTGCGTGTAGATGAGGTGTTCGTTCTGCCACGACGCGTCGGTAGTCAGATCCTCAACCGACAGCTCTCGTCCGGACAGCAGGATCTGGCGCGTCTCGCCATCTACCTCGTAGCGATCGATGTCGACGTCCGGGAAGGTATAGAAGGGCGTAATTGCCTGCAACTGGTTGTAGACGCGCTGCAGCACGTCGGGGTCCCAGACCCGTACGTTGCTGAGCAGGGTCTCGTTGGCCTCGAGATCCTCGGCGGTGAGGTCATCAGTTCCGGCAAAGGGACGCGATTCGACGTCCAGGCCATAGCCCAGGCGCGTCGCCTCGATGTTTCGCTCGATGTAAGGCCGCTCGCGACTGGCCTCCTGCGGAATGACCGAAAAGCGTTGGACGAATGCGGGCCAGACGGCTCCGGCCAGCAAGGTGAAAAGGACCCAGATACCCACAGCGGCAATCGGGAGGGCGAGACGTCGGAAGCGGATGTTCGCGATGAAGAGAATCGCGGAGATTATCGAGATGATCGCGAGCAACCTCAGAGCAGGCAGTTGCGCGTTAACGTCCGTGTAGCTTGCCCCAGTGACGACACCCCTGGAAGAGAAGTTCAATCCGAACGTGCCGAGGTAGTACTGGACCGCTTTCACGAGCGCGAGAAGGCCTAACAAAACCGATATGTGCGCCATCACGCCCGACGAGATCCCGGATAACCCCGCCTCCGGTTGAATCGAACCGTGGAAGTAGTGGGCAATGAGTGACACCACTAAGGCGGCCACGATCGCAAACCAGGCCCAATCCAAGATGAGATTGAAGAACGGCAACTCGAAGACGTAGAAACCAACGTCCCGTCCGAACTGCGGGTCCTCTTCGCCGAACGGCACGCGGTTCAGATAAAGGGCGAACGTCTGCCAGCTGGAGCTGGCACCCACTCCCGCCAGTAGACCGATGGCTATGCCCGCCGCCAGCCTGAGCCACTTGATGTACGGGCTCAGCAACATGCGATATCGATCCAAGGGATCGCGTCGCTCGGCATCCTCGATCCGGAAAAAGCTGTAAGCCGAAGCCATGCGCCCCGCGATAAGGAGGTTGATGTAGATCACGGCTCCCACAACGAGCCCGACCGCTACCCCAGTCGCCAGCTGAGCGGAAATGGACGTCCACAGCACCGAGGCGATACCGACTTCGCGGAACCACAACACGTCCGTGTAGAAGCCGGTGGAAGAAAACAAGAGGAGGGCGAGGACGACGATGCCCGCAAAAATCAGCGGCCCGCGGCCCCGTGACGATCTTCTCTCTTATTGGAGTAGCCATGGACGGCAGAGTAAACGGACTGCGGCGTTAACGCTTCTCATCCAGCGCGCGCCGGATTCCCTCTACAAGGGCCTCAGGGTCGAATGGCTTGCCTACAAAGTGCGCTCCCGGCCATTCGGCCTCTGCGCCACCTACGTTTTCGAAGGCAGGATCCATCCCGGTAAGCACGAACACCGGAATATCCGCTGTCGCCTTGAGCGCGCGCAGTGCGGTTAGCACCTGCTTGCCCGTCATCTTGGGCATCCTCCCGTCAAGGAGGATTGCATCGGGTGATCGTTCGAGAGCTAGGTTCAGAGCCTGTTCTCCATCTTCCGCCGAGAGAACCTCGAAGCCCTCGTCCGTCAGCACGAATTCGAGAGTCATGCGCACACCTGCGTCGTCCTCCGCAATCAACACGAGCGGCTTGTCGCTCACGGCAGCAGACCGTCGTCACCGAGCACGCCGTTTCCACCGAGAATGCCGTCCTCACCGATCAGGCCGTCGTCCACCAGACCCTCCTCGCCGATGAGACCGCCGACTGGATCCTTCAAACATCCACCAACATTCCCTACGTTGCAGTCCTCATCCTCGGGAGGTTCTGTCCCTGGATCCGGATCGCCACCTCCACCTCCATCGGGTGGGTTCTCTCCCCCCGTGCCGGGACCGGTCGGCGAGGAGCCGCCCGAGTCTCCGGTGCCGCCGGAGTTCCCGGAGTTCCCGAAGTTCCCGGAGTTGGAACCACCTCTTCCCCCGCCAAGGCGAGAGCCTGGCCCGAAACCGGATCCCTCCGAGGCGTCGGCAAGTATCCCCGTGTCGATGATCGTTTGGCCGAGTTGCGCGACCAACCGATTTTCCCTGGCGCTCATGATGCGGGCGATCAGCCCCCATCTGCCGCCTTGATTGCGGTAGTCAAAAGACTCCTCGAATGCAGCGGCCAGTGGCGAGCTCGTATTGCGCGCGATCGTGAACCCGATGAGAACGTCAGGCACTCGCTCCCGCTGGAGATAGGTGTCAATGAAGTTCACGGGCGCGTCTACGAGATCCGAGTAGTAGCCGCTGCCGGGCCTGGCACCACCAAGCTGTGTAGCGAGTCCATTGCCGAGCTGCGTGATGCGCTCGTCCAGCAGGAACACATCGTCAAGGTGAAATTGATCCCATGCGTCACCTTCGTCGATTTGAAGCGGACGTGCTTCTAGGGTGCGGTCGTTCCCAGCAACCTCGGCCTGGAAGTAGCGTTCGATGCGCTCGGCAGTCTCTCCAGGAGCCACGATCGAGGCCGAACCCTCGTACACCCCCACGCGCGACGATCCGGTCCCCAGATCCACTCTGAAACGGCCGGCGTTGGTGCGTGCAGCCACTGTCCCGAACCCGATACTGAGACCGTCGCCGTCCTCGGCCGCGGCGAGAAGCGATCCCCCGACCCCGTCCACAGAGGCCGTGTCAACCACATCGACGCGCGAGTCGGGAGCGAGCTCGATCCTTCTCTCACCCTCGAGCCGGAGCTCGGCTCGTCCACCGGAGCCGGTTCTGATCCGGTCACCTGGCTCGATGCCAGACTCGTCGGTGACCTCGATGAGGTGGTCGCCACGCAGCACCGAGACTTCTCCTTCGTGGCGTTGGAGAGTCATCTCGCGCAAGCCCTCATCGCCGTCGACGAAGGCAAAGGCTGTCGCCGCAACGAGCACAAGCGATATAGCGAGTGCGATCTTTCTCATTGAGTAATCATCCGCCGTCTAGGAGCGCCCAGGGCCGTTTAACGCTGAATTCCACCGCTCCTCGCCCTATCTTCCCCTCCAGGTGGCAGAAGCACAAATTCACGAAACGGCGGACGGAATTCTAACGATGAGTCGCGTTCCGGTTGTGAGGTCCGGGTCGACCTCTACGGTGCCGTCGTGCGCCTCCACGATACGGCGCACGAAAGCCAGCCCCAACCCCAATCCACCGTAGGTTCGCGTGACCGATGCGTCGACCTGCTGGAAGTCGCTGAAGACTCGTGCAGCGTCGTCGGGATCGATGCCGATGCCCTGGTCGGTGATGGAGACCTCGATCTTGTCGGACCCGGAGGCACCATTGACATGCTGGTTGCGAGCGACGAGGAGTATCTCTCCCCCATCCGGCGAGAACTTGACCGCGTTGTCGATGACCTCTTCAATCGAGCGCCGTAACAATCGCTCGTCGCCCATGACCTTGTCGAGTTTCGGTTCGATCTCGGCCACGATCTGATGCCGCGGTGCGCGATCGGACCACTCGGCGCTCAACTTCTGGAGTACGGCTGCCATATCGACCAGACGGGCCTTCGGGGCAAGGCGACCGGCCTCGAGCGCGGCGAAGTCGACGAGCAAACCCACGATTCGTTCAAGCCGGACCGTGTAATCGAGGATGCCGGAAGCGAAGACTCGTTGCTTGTCGGAGGTTACGTCCTTCTTAGCGAGTATCTCCGCGTAACCCTTGATCGGAGTCAGCGGTGTTCGCAACTCGTGCGAGATATTCGATAGGAAGTCCGACTTCATTCTCTCAACCTCGCGCGCCTGAGTCATGTCGCGCAGCACGGCGACTCCGCCCGCAACCTCTCCGTCCTCGCCACGCAGCACTGCGCTGGTCACCGCAATCGGGATGGGGGAACGACGGGTTCTCTCGAGAAACACTCCACCAATGGACCCCTCGCCCAAATCGTAGATCGGCAGGTGCACGGTCTCACCCTGGGAGTCGACTACTCGCATCACCTCGGCGATGCGGACTGCCCATAACGTCCGCCACATCCCGTCCCACCATCACCTCGGCTTCGGCATTGAAGGCGACGATCCTCGCCTCTCGATCGACCGCGATCAGAGCATCGGCCATCGATTGGATGATCTTCTCGATCCGCTCTCGGAGGTGGTGCTCCTCGTGCGCGGCGGTTCGAAGGTCCCCGGTCATTCGTCTGATAGACGAAGTCATCTGGTTGAACGTGTCACCCAGCCTGCCGACTTCATCGTCGCCCGACACCGGGGCAGTGGCTTCGAGGTCCCCTTCTCTTACGGCCACGGCTGCGTGCGTCAGCTGGCGGATGGGCCGAGTAAGCCGGCGACCCGACAACCATGCAAGAACGAGCACGATGATCGTGATTCCGAGCGCGACGAGGAAAAGCACTTGGATTACGTCTTCGCGCGTGTTCGCAACGACCGAGGAGGGGGCCGACAGAGCCAGCGTCGCCGCCGTGGGGTTGCCGAGAGCGTCCGGTAGCGACGCCACCGATCCAAAGAACGTGTCACCACCGATCGTCTGTTGCAGAGTTTCCTGGCCTCCGAGCACCAGCTCACGTCTCACATCTTCGGAAACGAGATCGTCGGCGGCTACATCTGAGCTCAGTGTCGTTGCGAGAACGCGGTCACCGACGACCAACGTGGCGTGACTCGGAGAGAACGAGTCTGCGATCGCCTCGACCGTCAACTGGTCGATCCATCTGGCGGTGATCAGGTAGCCCGCCTGAGTATCACCTGCCGGCGAATCGATCTCGACTCCTGCCATCTCGGCCACGATGCTCGCTTCGGAGATCACGTCGATGCTCGAAGAACCCCTGCCTCCAGCGCGCAACTCGGCCACCACAGGAGACCCCAACAACGAGAGAACGTCCACCTCGTTCAATCTCGTCGACTCCACCTGCCCGCGCGAGTTCAACAGACGAGGTCCCCGCGCGAGAAGGCAAGTTGCTTGCCGTCCGCGTCGAGCACGGCGACAAAGTCGACCTCGAAGAACTCGAGCCTCCGGATTTCATCGACGAGCTCGTCGACGCCCTGTCCTGTGTCGACGCTTCGTCGGACTTCCGGCAGACCGGCGATCTGTCCTGTCTCCTCAAAGAGGTCGAGGCGATCGGAATCGATGCTCTGAACGGCCGTGCCGAGCTGTGATTCCACAGCACGCAACTGCTCTTCACCGACATTGTTGGAGATGACGCCGGTGAGCGCGGTCGACAGCACCAGAACCACGACGACCAACAGAGCCGCGAAGGAGACGACGAGGCGCGTGCGAATTGAATTGCGTGCGCTCTTTCCCAACCACACGGCGAGGGATACGAATCCGAGGAGCTTGGCGCCATGAGCGACGTACGCATAGGTACCGACAACTCCCGAAGAGATGTCCGCGCGAGGAGCAACAGCAGTAAGAACCTCCGCAACCGCCAGCAGGGCGGTTCCCACGGCAACCGCCTCGAGATTGCTCCCCGGCTTACTGCGGGCGCGTTTCCATGCGGAGAAACTGGCGAGGAGGGCGGTCGCTGCGGGCAGGAAGAGCAACGGCTCGCGGATCTTGAATGCTCCCACCGCCGGCAGCGCCGCTGCCGATTTGGCCGGAACCGACAGACCACCTGCGATCAGAAGGAACCCGATGGCTCGCGCCACGACCAGGACCTCGTCCCCGTCGTTGAGAGCGAACTGAAAGTTGGCTCCGTGGACGATGTTGGCTCCCGCAGCGACTGCGAACCCCGCGGCCGTCATGGATCGTCCTACCTGTCCGATGTCCAGCGTGTCGGGACGCGCCAGAATCAGTACCGCACTTCCTGCGAATACCAGGAAGCCCAAGAACTCGACCGTGAAGTGGAGTGGTACAGCCAGGTAGCTCTCGAACATTGCACCAAGTCTCCCACCTGAGACATCGCAGCAGTGGAGATCGGGGCTAGAGGCTCGTTGCTACTCGCGCTCCTCGAGATAATGGAGAGCGTCGTCGAAGTTGTCCACCTCGACGACCCTGATGTCGTCGGCGATGGCAACCGCTTGATCGAAGTTCCCAGACGGGGCAAGAAAGACCTCGGCCCCCTCCGACTCGGCCCCCGTAACCTTCTGCTCGATCCCGCCGATCGCGCCCACTTCTCCGCCGCATCCGATGGTGCCGGTACCAGCGATCTCTCTGCCCCTGGTGAGATCGTCGGGCGTCAGTTGATCGTATGCGGCGAGTGTGAACATGAGCCCAGCAGAGGGACCCCCGATGTTGTCGGTGTCAAACTTGATTTCCACTCCTGGGTCGAACTCGAATCCCTTGTTCGTCATCACGACGCCCACGTATGCCTTGCTGGGGTCTTCGGGGTTCCGTCCCGTCTTCATCGTGAAGCTCTCGCGCTCGCCATCCCGCAAGACCACAAGCTCTACTTGATCGCCCGGCTCGATCCCGCCGATTCGGAGCGAAGCGTCACAGGTTGTCGCGACCGGCTCTCCGTTCACCTCGACGATGACGTCACCCTCCTCTAGGACACTGCCGGCAGGTGCTTGCTCGTCGACTTGGACGACCTCGGCGCCATCGCCCTCCGGACCGGGATAGTCGAGCGCCCCCAACGCGACGATGCGTGCCTGCTCCTTCGAGGCCTCCATCTCCTCGAGTTGAATCTTCTCCTGCTCTTCGAGCGATACGCCCCCTGTGATCTCCTCGCGGGACACGATTCGCTTGGCGGGATCGATCGCAGCCCTGATCCAGTCCGCTGCGGTCACCTGTGTGTCAACTCTCACGGTGGTGAGGAAAAGGCTTCCCTCCGAGGAGAAGGTTCGCTCGCCCGATACCTCGACCAGGTCCTCGACATCGCGGGCCGGGCCCGGCTCGAGCGCATAGAAGATCGGGATAGGGACGCTCGTCGCGACGAGGAACAGCAAGGAGAAAACCAGCGCCACAATAAGAGGACGCCAGCGTGAACGCGGGCGCCCTTGGGGCGGCCCCTGGGGCGGTGGACTTTGGATCTCCGTCTGGCTCTGCATGACCTCAAATGCTAGATGTCGAGAGATTTAAGGGAGGTAAAGCCCCTGAGAGCCCTAGGCGTGCAGAAGAATGGACTTTGCGCTCTCGAATGCCTCGAGGCACTTGCCGGCGCCGAGCACCACTGACTCGAGCGGCTGGTCCGTGATGTGGACGGGGACCTCGGCCGCCTGGCTAAGGAGCATGTCGAGTCCCTGAAGCATCCCGCCGCCACCAGTAAGAGTGATGCCGTTCATCAGCACGTCCTGGACCAGATCGGGAGGGCTCTGGCTGATGCAATCGATGGTCGCATCCACGAACCCGCGGACCTGCTCGTCGATGGCGCTTCGCATCTCCTCGGAGGACATCACAATGTTCTTCGGTAATCCCGTGGCGAGATCGCGACCGCGCAACTCGGCCTTCTTTTCATCGGCCAAGGGGAAGGCGGATGCGATCGCTATCTTGATGCGCTCGGCCGTACGTTCTCCGATGGCAAGCCGGTATTCCTTGCGGATGTAGTTCTGGATCGCACCGTCGAGATCGAACCCTCCGACGCGCACGGCGGTATTGGTGACGATTCCTCCGAGCGAGATCAGCGCGACCTCGGTCGTTCCACCGCCGATGTCGACGACAAGGTTTCCCATCGGCTCGTGAATGGGCAAGCCCGCGCCGATAGCGGCAGCCATGGGCTCCTCTATGAGGTAGCACGAGCGCGCGCCGGCAGACAACGTCGCTTCCTCGACCGCGCGTCGCTCGACCTCGGTCAGAGCCGACGGAACGCAAACCAACACGCGTGGCCGCGACAAGCGGTTGACTCCAGAGCGTTGAAGGATGAGACGAATCAGCTTCTCGGTAACCTCGAAGTCCGAGATAGCGCCCGAGCGTAGTGGTCGCACCGCAACGATGTAGCCGGGTGTCCGGCCAATCATCTGCCATGCCTCGTCGCCCATCGCGAGGACGTCGCCCGTCTCTTTGTTGAGCGCGATCACTGTTGGCTCCGCAAAGAGAATGCCCTTGCCTCGTTGGTACACGAGCGTGTTCGCCGTTCCGAGGTCAATTGCTAGGTCGCGCGCCACCCATGCTCATTTCTGTCGTGATCGTTGGTAAAGAGTCTAGTGCCCACGCAAAGACAATCGGCCGGAGCGCTGGTTAGGTGGGAATGTGGATTAGAACTGGCGAGCGGCTCTTCTGGCCGCAATGCGCCTTTTGGCTGCCGCCCGCCGGGCCGGATCGAGTCTCTCTGGCCTTCGATGGGCCGCCCTCGGGGTGGCTTTGCGACGGGCCACATCGATGTGTTGGGGCGCGCGCCGAGCAGGGCGCCGCTCCGGCGCGGGGGCCGGATTCGCCGGTTCGGAAAGGGCCTCCCAGCCCGCACGAAAACCGTCGACGGTCTGAAGATGGGATTTCTGGCGGTGCTGGAGCATCAACAATCTGCCGATGGACAGCGAGGCCGCCAGCACCAGAATGACCAGGTAAATCACGATGCTTCTCCTAACGTTTGCCTCGCCGGCGCGCGCTCACTCATTGCCAAAGGTGGCCTCACCCCGCACCGGCGTCACGCCGCTTGGATTTCTCCCGCGAACGGCGCCTTAAAAGGATCAATTGGACCCTACCAGACGGTTTCCTCCCCACCTCCGGCCCCGGCTACACCTGGCAGGTACTGCCCCCTCTACACTCTGGCTCCCCTTGCTTTATCGAGGCTTGCGAATTTGGGAGACCCAAAACCTTGCCGTCTCAGGAGACGGAATACCAAAGCGTGCGTTCACAACGGCCAGGAACCCACCGGACTCGGCCAACGTCGTCGGCACGTCGAAGGTCGGGTCGGTTGTACGGCTCACGACCCGGCCCGAATCCAGATCTGACTCAAGACGGATCAGAGTCAGCGTGTTGATCGAGTTCTGCAAGGACCCACAGCCGATGGTCTCCATCGAGCAGCATGCCGTCTCCAGCTGGTACCGACTCTCCACCGAGGTCGATCGTCGTAGCCTCTCCGGTGCGGGGGTGGACTTCGAACAGTTTTCCGGTGTTGCTCTGGACCACTATCAACCGCTTGCCATTGCGGGCTGCCTCGATGCCGTTGGCGTTGAACTGACCAGGCTCGAACACGATTTCGCCTGTAAGGGGCACGACCTTCGGCATGCCGAACTTTCCCTTCCCTCTAATCGGCACTTTGTAGAGCTGCTGGTTGAAGGAGTCGGTGAACCACGCCGCGTCGCGCGTGGCGATCACATCGTTGACGAAGGTCGAAGTGGCATTGGTCAGATCGAAAACGCCGAGCTCCTCGCCTGTCCTCGTGTGGTAGGCGTACGCGTTGCCCGTCGGGCCTCCGGCAACGAAGAGCGTGTTCTTGCGAGTGGACAAACCAACCGCGACCCTCCCGGGCACACCCGGTACGAAGATGTCGCCTTCGCCACTTCGCAAGCTGCCTTTGAAGATGGCGCCGTTGGCCAGGGACCCCGTAAAGAAATCATCGCCCCTCGTTGCTATGCCTTCTGGTCGGAATCCGTCCGGTAGCGGGATGGTCGTGGGACGGGAAGCGGCCACCGAAGTCTGCGGGACCATGACGACAAGAACGAGCAGCGCCATCAGCCCTACTGCAACGGCACGTGACCTTCCGACGACTGGATTCACGGTTCTCCCCTCTCACCTGTTCCTACGAACACCCCCATCACGTGAATATCAGACTTCGTCCCTTAACTCTCAGACTTCATGGCTTCTTGCCAATCCCAGCCTTCGGGCCGCCCCCACCGCACCTGCCCCGAGCGCCAGGCCGGCGACCGCGGCCGCCCCTCGTCGAATCGTCGATCGACGGATGCGGGACCGCCCAATCCGGACGTAAGGCTGGAGGTGCGCCAGCGCCTCCTTAAGAGTGTCCGTGTTGGAGCGCTCGCATACGAACCCCGCCTCGGCCAGCTTTGTACCGGAAATCACCCAGGGATGCATCACGTAGTGGAGGATCCCTGCCGGGGCATCGGCGAAGCCCCCCGCCCAGAGGCGATCAATGAGCGAGAAGGCGACTCGCTCGGACAACTCCGTTCTGCCTCGACCGATCAATCCCGCCGCCTCATCGTTCTCCAACCAACCACGAGGGGTCAGGTTGTAGACCCCGTCGAGATGACTGAAGACGGCGAACATTAGAGCTGCGACAACATCGTCCTCATGCACGAATTGGAACGGAGGAGCGTGGTCCCTCACCGCCAACAGGACCGGAGCCTCGATGAATCGGGACCACGCGTTGTCCACTCCGGCACCGAACACGATCGCGGGCCGAAAGACCGTGAGGCAAACCTCCGGGTTGTCGGAGCGAAACTCCCTGGCGATGTACTCGACTTCAAGCTTGTGCGCTGCATAGGAGAAATCGAGGTTGGCTCGAAGTGGCGATTCTTCGGTCAGAGGAATCGCGTTGTCGGGATGAGCTCCGTATGCAGTTGCGGAGGATGTGTAGATGACCTTGCCGACTCCGGACTCAGCAGCACACGTGAAGACGTTCTGACTTCCGTTCACGTTTACGTCACGCATCTCAGCTTGGTCTTCGATCGGATCCATCACGAACGCGAGGTGCACGACCACGTCGACACCTGTGAGCCTGCTTGTGAGTCGTTCGTCGCGCAGGTCGAGGACATCGAACACGAACTTGTCCGAACGGAAATCGGGAGGCTTGAGATCGAATCCGAGCACGGTCTCGACGCGCTCGTCTGCACACAGGGCACGCACCAACCGAGAGCCTACATATCCGGACGCTCCCGTCACGGCAACAGTCACCGGTGATTGGTTCAATTCCCTCGGCTCCTCTGGGTCCTCTCTCGAACGTTGGGAGCGTACTGCGCGACGATGGAGGCATGTCACAGCAACCCTTCGGGGATATCCCGCTCTTCAGAGAGTTGCAGAAGCTCCTGTCGTCGAGCGAAGGCCCCATCAACACCGAGGTCGCTCGACAGGTAGGAGGATCGGTAGCAGCTCAGGCTGGAGCGGAGCCGCCCGTCACGTCGGAGATCTCGCAATCCTTCGGCGACGCGGTCCGAGGTGCCGAGGTCCTGCTGTCCGGCTACACACGCTTGGCACTCGAAGAGCCGATGCGCGTCGAGGTGGTCAACCGTTCCTGGTGGATCGATTCGACTCTCGATGCCTGGAAGTGGCTTCTCAACAGGCTCGCCGAACGCTTCACTGGAGAGCTCGGGAAGCTTGGCGGTGAAGCCGGCGGCATGTCCGAGTTGCCAGGCGAAGGGGGCCACCGGGCCGGGCGAGGGAAATCCCATGGCGGCCGCGATGGGTCAGGTTGGCCCGCTGTTGCTCGGATTGCAAGCTGGTCAACTGCTCGGCGGGCTGTCAACGGACACGCTGACGCGCTACTACTTCCCGATCCCCCGCGACGACAAGGGTCAGCTCTTCTTCGTGCTCGGAAACATTGACTCCGTTGCACGGGACTACGGATTCGACGAGCTTGCATTCCGCCGGTGGCTTGCGACTCAAGAGGCGTCACGTCACCTCGTCATATCTTCGGTCCCTTGGCTTCAACGCTACGCTCGCAGCACTTTCACGGATCTCGTGGACTCGATCGAGCTCGATGTCGGCGATCTCGAACGTCGCATGATGGATCTTCAAACCAAGGGCATGGAGGCACTGGCCGAAAACTCACCCTCCGATGCCCTGCCCGTGATCCAGAGCGAGCGTCACAGCCGTGCCCTGGCCAGGGTCCGAGCATTCACTGCTCTGTTCGAGGGTTATGGCGCGCATGCGGCCGAAGCAGTCATGTCTCAGGTCGTAGAGGGGGCAGCTCGTATCGACGAGGGTATGGCCCGACACCGCTCATCCCCAAGCGAGGGCCAAGCCGCACTGTCGAGCATCCTCGGCATCTCGTTCGACAGGGCGCTGGAGAACAAAGGCGAAACGTTCTGCGCGGCGGTCGTGAAGATGAAGGGGCTATCCGCCCTCAACAAGGTTTGGGACGCTCCCGACAACCTGCCGTCGTCGGAGGAGATAAAAGACCCGTTCCAGTGGATGGAGCGGGTCCTCGAGTCCTAGAGCTCGTCAGACGGGAAAGATCTCTCCCTCAACGTCGCCATCGTTGATCCACAGCAGACCCATCGACTTGAACGGGGCCTTGCGCTTCCAGGTCGGGCTTCCGGGATTGAAGAGCAGGAGGCCGTCTTCGTCCTCGTTGAACGGCATGTGCGAGTGACCGAACACGACCACACGCGCGTCGGGGAAGAGCTTGCGCATGCGGTCGCGACGCCCAGGGTTCAACCCGGAATCGTGGACCATTCCGATCTCAATCCCACCGAGCTCGACTCGAGCGGTCTCGGTAGCGCCCCAGTCTCTGATGTCCCACGAATCGCAGTTGCCTATGACGACGGTCACGGGGGCAAGTCGCCTTCATCTCGTCCAGCACCGCAGGATCGACGACGTCACCCGCGTGGAGAATGTGGTCGGCCGTCTCGAGGTAGGGCCAGGCCCCCATTGGAACCGTGCGGCTCATCCCACGCGTGTGCGTGTCTGCAATCACGGCGACCTTCATTCACGCCCTTGCGTCCTCTCTCGTGAATGGCCCGTTGTTAACCGGGTTGATGCAGCTCAAGTCTAGTTAGTGACCGTCGCCGCAGACTGGACAATGAGGGTCGCGCCGAACCTTGACCTCTTGGAAGGTCGTCGTCGTCGCGTCGAAGGTGAGGAGCCGTCCCACGAGTGGCTCGCCGTATCCGGCTATGAGCTTCAGGGCTTCGTTCGCCTGAAGACTACCTACGATGCCCGGGAGCACGCCCAGGACGCCAGCTTCGCTTCAGGTGGGGGCCAGTTCAGGAGGCGGCGCCTCGGGGAACAAGCAGCGGTAGCAGGGTCCCTCGAAAGGAATGAACGTCGAAGCCATGCCCTCGAACCTGAAGATCGAGCCATGCACGACCGGCTTGCGTAACTCGACCGCAGCATCGTTGACCACGTAGCGCGTCTCGAAGTTGTCGCATCCATCGACGACCACGTCGTATTGGCCGATGAGCTCTTTCGCATTGGACTCGTCGATGCGGAAGGGATGAACTTCGACCTTGACGTCGGGGTTGAGCTTCGTGATCGTCTCGCGCGCCGACTCCGCCTTGCTCATTCCGATCGTGTCGGTGGAGTGCACGATCTGGCGCTGAAGGTTGCTCGCTTCGACTACGTCCGCGTCGACGATCCCGATCGTGCCCACACCCGCGGCTGCGAGATAGAGGAGAGCAGGAGAGCTGAGTCCTCCGGCACCGATCGAGAGAACCTTAGCCTCGAGCATCTTCATCTGCCCTTGCTCCCCGACTTCGGGAAGTATCAAGTGACGCGAGTAGCGGTCGCGTTGCGACGCGTCGAGCTTCTTGGGCATTGCGTACTCGAGACCGAGGTCCTTCCAGCGAGTGAAGCCGCCGGACATGGACGAAACGTTGGAGTAGCCGAGCTCTTCGAGCGTCTTGGTCGCGAACGCACTTCGCACGCCGCCGGCGCAGTAAACGACCACTTCGGCATCCTTGTCGGTCAGGACGTCCTCGACGCGGCTCTCGAGATGGCCCCTTGTGACGTGACGGGCTCCGGGCAGGATGCCGTGCTCGACCTCCTCGTCCTCACGCACATCGAGGATGAGAAACTTGTCACCCCGCCTGAGACGCTCGTCGACGTCCTCCGGCTTGACTTCCTTGATCTCGGATTTGACCTTGCTCAGCAGGTCGCGAAAGTTGGTCATTTCCTCTTCTGTCTACGCTCGGGTCCTGCGCCGTGGAGCAGGGCGCTTTCACACTTTACAACAGTGGAAAGGGGCGTTAATTCCGGGCCGGGCCCCCGGCGGCGGCCTCTACCTCGCCGATCGAGGGGTTCACAAGCAGCCGGCCGTCGACCTCGATTGTCGGGACCGTCCTGTTGCCGCCTGTGGCGGCCTCGATACGCTCGCCGAAATGCCGTTGAACGTCGATGTCGACGCTCTCGAAGGCGATCCCCGCCTCGGTCATCTGACGAGCCAGGCGCCTGCAGTAACCGCACCAGGTTGTCGTGTACATCGTGACCGACCGACCCATCCGAAACACCTTTTCCTTGTTCTAGAAGCTTTTGGTTTCCAGACCGACGTGCACGCTGCCTGGGCAGTCTGGGCGATAGGTTGGACCCGTGGGCTCCACCTCTTCTCCAGGCGACGCTGCGAAGGCCCAACCCAAGACTCGCACGCGCTCGTTCGGCGCGGGCAACAGGGAAAACCATGACGCCTCTGCTTTTTATGCCCGCAACCTCGCAGAAATATCCATCTCCGACGACACCACCCTGAACACCGCCTCGGACGTCGATCGCATCCACCACCACTCAGCGGAGACGATGCCCGAGCTCCCGGATAACTCCGTGGCTCTGATGGTGACCTCACCCCCGTACCATGTGGGGAAGGACTATGACTCTGATGGCAGCTTCGAGGACTACCTCGACCTTCTCCACAAGGTCTTCCTCGAGACGTACCGCGTGCTCGAACCCGGTGGCCGAGCAGTGGTGAACGTTGCGAACCTCGGGCGCAGACCGTACATCTCGCTGTCGAGCCGCATCGTGGCGATGATGGAGGCAACCGGTTACCTGATGCGCGGCGAGGTCATCTGGCGCAAGGCGAAGGCATCGGGCGGTTCGACCGCTTGGGGCTCGTGGATGTCGGCCTCAAATCCTATCTTTCGCGACGTGCACGAATACTGCCTGGCATTCAGCAAGGGGCGTTTCCAGCGTGTGCGGAAAGGGACCAACACCATCGGACGCGATGAGTTCCTCGAGGCGACTCTTTCGATCTGGGAGATGAACCCCGAGTCGGCGCGTAGCGTCGGACATCCCGCGCCGTTTCCCGTAGCGCTTCCGCGTCGTTTCATCGAACTTTTCACCTACTCGGGCGACCTCGTGCTCGATCCCTTCATGGGATCCGGAACGACCGCAATCGCCGCGCTTGACGCCGGCCGCCACTACGTCGGATACGAAACATCACAGGAGTACGTCGACCTCGCCGTGAAGCGGATAGCGGCGGCCCCCCGAGACTCGTGAAAGCGGTTGTCTTCGCCGGCGATGAGCGGGTGCGCGTCGATGACGTGCCCAAGCCGACTCTGGTCGAGCGTGGGGATGCCATCGTCCAGGTCAACCTCAGCTCCATCTGTGGAAGCGATCTGCACCTGTTGCGCGGGAAGACGCCGGGGCTCAATCCAGGATCCGTGATCGGACACGAATTCGTGGGCCATGTGAGCGAGGTCGCGGAGGGCGCGAACGTTGTCGTCGGCGACAGAGTCGTTGGTTCCTTCCTAATTGCGTGCGGAACGTGCGACCGCTGCGTGGCGGGACACTTCAACTTCTGCCTGCGCCGGCGCGCTCTCGGATCAGGCGAGTTGACGGGGGATCTCGATGGAGCGCAGGCGGAGTTCGTGCGCGTTCCTCTCGCCGATGTCAATCTCATGCGGATCGACGACACGTTGAGCGATGAACACGCGCTGTTCGGTGGTGACATCCTCGCGACCGGTTTCTATGGGGCGGAACTCACCGGAGCAGGCAGCAATGACATCGCCGTGGTCGTCGGAGCCGGTCCCGTCGGGTTGTTTACGGCCCTCGCGCTCAATCGCAGAGGGGCGAGGACGATAGTGGTCGACCTGAACGCCAAGCGTGCAGACTGGGCCGCTGCCAACCTCGGCCTCGAGGCGATCGGCGGCGAGGACTACCCCGACGGTGCAGTCGCGGACGTCACTGAAGGCGCAAAGGCAGATGTGGCGGTCGATGCAGTCGGTGCGGTGCCGGCACTCAAGACCGCGATCCACTGCGTGCGCGAGGGCGGACGAGTCGTAGTGCTCGGTGTCTACGGTGCCGAGCGTATGGACCTGGCGATGGGCCGGGCCTGGGTGAGCGGGCTCGACCTCCTCTTCGCCGGAATGGCGAACGTTCAAGGTCATTGGTCGGAGGCACTGGACGCGGTGAGCGCCGGCGAGGTCGACCCGACCACCCTCATTACGCATCGCTTACCTCTGGACGATGCGGAGCGGGGCTACGAGCTGTTCGCCTCGCAGGAGGCCATCAAGGTAGTCCTCGCTCCCTGAAGCCCATTTCAGGTGGTCAGCAGCTGCAGAACTTTTGCGTCGTCCAAAGCTCGCGTCCCTCTCGGAGCGCAAGAGCGGCGATGACAAGGGCGGCGACCGGATCCGCCCACCACCATCCGAATGCAGCGTTGGCACCCAGACCGACCAGCAGGAACATAGAGATGTACGAGCACAGCCACGTTTGCCCGGAATCGGCCTCCAGTGACCTGCTGTCGAGAACCTTCGCCATGCGGCGCTTGCGCAGGGCGAGTAGGGGCATCACGACGATCGATACGGCTGCGAGAGCTATGCCCAGAGTGCTCGCCTCGGGCTTCGAGCGGGTCACCAGGTCGAATATTGCCTGCACCCCCACGTAAGCAGCGAGCGCGAAGAAGGCCGCCCCGACGATACGCACCGCTCTTCGTTCTATGTCTTCTGTTGATGCGCCACCGCTCTGCTCTCGCCGAAGGCGCCAGATCAACGCAGCGGCCGATGACGACTCCACGACGGAGTCAAGGGCGAAGCCGATCAAAGCGACTGAGCCCGATGCCAATCCCGCGACAAGTCCCACGAAGGTTTCGAGGAAGTTCCAGGCCAGCGAGAAGTACTCGAGCCGCAGGGCCGAACCGAACGGATGCCGCGCGAGAGGCGGGATCCATGTCGGCGTGATTGTGAATGTGATGCGTCTCTGTTGCCATTCTTGTACTCGCCGCGAACCGCGCACGAAGCGGAGTTCTCTAGGCGGTCTTTTTGCCCTCCGCAGCAATACGAGTCTTCTCGGCGATTATGTCGGCGGAGCTCTTACCGCAACCGGGACAGAACTTCGATTCCGCGGGTACCTGCACCTGGCAGAAGGGACAAGGTCCCTCCACCGGCTCCTCGACGTAGCCTTCCTTCAGGCCTGTCTTGAACTCCTTGCCCGCCTGACCCATCGAACGAGCCAGCTTTGGCAGCCTCGACGCCCCGAACAACACGAGAATGATGAGAAGCACGACGAACAGCTCTGAGCCACCTGGAAAACTCATGTTGTTACCTCCACTTCCTTAATTGGCCGATCGTTCAGCGGCTATCGAGAGCCGGGATGATCCTCTCACCCACGTAAGCGACATCCTCTTCGTCCCCCAGTTGGAACGGGATGCAGCCGAGAGACAAGACGACCTCCTCAACTCCCAGCTCCGCCAGCTCCTCGAGCTTCTGAGCAACCTCGTCAGGAGTTCCCACGAGATTTCCCTTGCGGAACTCGTCCCAGCTTACTCCCGTCTCCGAGTTGGGCGCCTGCAAGATACCCGGCGGGGTTCTCTTCGCCAGGCGTTCGAACCTGCGCTTCAGGTCGGCCTCGTCGTCACCGGTGAGCAGGTATATCCCCACGCTGCGCCTGAATGTGGCGGGGTCGCGGCCTTCCTCCTCGCAGATCTGGGTCGCCTTCTCGGCACGCGCTCTATAGGTGTCGAAATCGCCGATCCAGGAGTAGTTCCAGCCGTCGGCATAGCGGACGGCGGTTCTGATCAGGAAGTCGCCCTTACCCCCCACCCACAGCGCGGGGCGCGGCTGCTGCTTGGGGCTCGGCCGGCAGATAGCGCCTTTCAGGTGGTAGTGGTCGCCGTCGAAGTCGACGACCTCCCCTTCGAGCAGTCGGGACATGATCTGGAGCGACTCGCCGAGTTTCCTGATGCGGTCGCCCGGAGGTAGGAAATCGATGCCCGCTGCGGCGTACTCGGCCTCGTACCATCCTGCGCCCATACCGATCTCGAGGCGGCCGTCACTCAACCGGTCAAGCGTTGTCATCATCTTGGCGAGCAAAGGAGGATTTCGGAAGTCGTTGCACAAAGCAAGCGAGCCGATCCTGACTCGCTCGGTAACCGCAGATAGAGCGCTCATGGTCATCACGCACTCCGGCGTTCCCTGCGGCTCGTCGGGACCTCCATACTTGCTCCAATCGAGAAAAAGGTGGTCCGAGACCCACACAGAGTCAAAGCCCGAACTCTCGGCGAGCAGGGCCACGCGTTTGAGTGACTCCCAGTCGAACGGACGCCCGGCTAGCGAGGTGTCGTAGTGCGGAAGACCGAGTCCAAAACGCATGAGTTCAGTTTAGGGGGGCTCCGCCAACGTCTGCACCTCCCATCCTGCCCGGGTGACCACGCCTGACCCGGGAAGGAGACTAGAATCTCCCGCGTGAAGGTTTCAGACGTAATGACAGCAGCGGCGGTCACCGAGGCTCCCGCGGACACGGTCGCCGAGGCCGCGGCCAGGATGTGGCGGCAGCAAACCGGCTCTTTGCTCGTGATGGAGGACGAAAAGCTCGCGGGCATTCTGACCGAGCGCGATCTCCTTCGCTGTACCGCCGAGGGAATCGATGCGAAGTCGACGGCGGTGTCGGAGGTCATGACGCCCGATCCCGTCACCATCGGTCCCGACACGCCTTTGAGAGACGCGGCTGAAGTCATGTTCCAGAAATGGTTTCGGCATCTGCCGGTCGTGTCGCCGGACGGAACGGTTGTGGGTGTCATCTCCCTGCGCGACCTGCTGACGGTTGTGGCGGAGGGGATGGAGGAACCCGAGACGCTTCAGACCCTCACCGGACACAAACTCGTGCGCGACCGCCGGCTCGAGTTGATCCAGCCTGGAGATCTCGACTAGCCAGGTAGCTCCGGCGTCTTTTCTTTTGGGTCTACTCCCGCGGCCAGCGCGAGCCCGGCCGCGAGTTCGCCGACGCTTGGACGATCCGCCGGTGCGGGCGCGAGGCACGAGTCGATGAGCGCTGCAAACTCTTGGGGAAGGTCCGTTCGTCGCGTCGCGATTGACGGAGCGCGCTCCGCCGCCTGCGGATAGACATCCGGGTCGTAGTCGTTGGATGCGTCCGTGTAGTCCGGCGAGTCGCTGAAAACCTCTGAGTCCGAGTCATCGTTGCCCTCGTCGTCGGGTTCAAAAGGCACGGTCCCGGTAAGGGCCTCGAACAACGTCACGCCGATCCCCCAGACGTCTGTGGCCGCGCCGACGTCCTCGCCGCGGTCCTGCTCGGGAGCCAGGTAGTCGTACGTGCCTGCTCCCGCGGCCGACGGCCCATCCTGGCCCGAAATCGAGAGGTCGATCAGCCTGGCCCGCCCTCCCTCACTGATGACGTTGTCGGATTTTACGTCGAGGTGCAGACATCCGTGTCTGTGGAGGTAGAAGATGGCCGAGCAGAGATGGATGCCGAGCCATGCCACATCCCTCATATCCATCCCGCCATCAAACTCGTCGATGAGATGGCTCACGGTACGGCCGGTCAACGTCTCGAGAATCAGAACCGGCACTCCGACGTCACTCTCGACGAGCTCGTAGGCCCGGACGATGTTGGGATGAGTGAGACGCAGGAGAAGCTCGGCCTCGCCGAGGAGCTTGGTGCGCGCTTTATCCTCGTCCAGCCGGTCTGGGGTGATCGTTTTGGCGATGCACCGGCAGGAGCGCGCGACACTCCAGACATCGTAGACGTCCAATCGTTTGCCCCGCCTTAAGTGATCGATCACCTCGTACCAGGGCGCGACCGTGTCTCCCGGTTGCAGGGTCGGGCCTCGATCGAGCCGGCTGGCTCCGATCTCGGTCACGCACACACCTCCCGAAGCCCTGCGCGTTCCGGCTTGGAATGGAGGGCGTAGAGGCGAGCGTAGCTACCGCCGAGCGCAATCAACTCCTCGTGAGTTCCTTTTTCGACGATGCGGCCCTCATCGAAAACCGCGATAGCGTCCGCGTCGGTCACCGTCAACAGGTTGTGCGAAATGACGATGGTCGTGCGACCGGCCATGGCGCGCCTGAAGGGTTCGAGCGCTCGTTGGGCCGAGGCCGCATCGAGACTGGCTGATGGCTCATCCAGAAGAAGTATGGGAGCGTCGTGCAGTAGCAACCGCGCCAATGCAATTCGTTGGCGCTGGCCTCCGGATAGAGATCTGCCCCTGCTCCCGAGAACGCTGTCGTATCCCTGCGGCAACTGCGAAACGAATTGTGTGCGTCCGCCGCCCTCGCCGCGGCCTCGATGTCAGCCTGTGAGGCATCGGGACGGCCGTATGCGATGTTGTCTCGCACCGTCCCATCCAGGATCAGCGTCTCCTGCAACAGCACGCCCATCGACGCACGCAAAGACTCGAGCGTCGCATCTCGCACATCAGTGCCATCCACTCGTACGGCCCCCGTTTGCGGATCGACGAAGCGCAACAGCAGTTTCGCCAGAGACTCTTTCCTGCTCCGCTCGCCCCGACCAATGCAAGAGTCTCGCCTGCCTCCACCTTCAGGGTGACATCATCGACCGCGGGATGAGAGGTTCCTTCGTAGGTGAAGGACACGGACTCGAAGACGACCTGTCCTTTCACGTTGCCAAGGGCTATGGCTCCGGGACGGTCGGTCACCGCAGGTTCCTCATCGAGCAGCTCGATGATTCGTTCGGCTCCGGCGGAAGCGGAAAAGAGATCGTTGATTAGTTCACTCAGCGAGCGAACGGGCCCGTAGAGCTGCGTGAGATAGGTCAGGAAGACCAGCAGGCTTCCGAGAGTGAGTCGCCCCGAGCTCAGGGCCCACACACCCGCTCCGACCACGACCATTGCCCCGACCAACTCGATGAGGTTGACGAGGGGGCCGAAGAGCGCGTTTACCTTCGTCGAAGCCAGCGATGCGTCGACTATGGCCCTGCCTTCACCCTCGTACCTCTTCGCCTCGTCCGAGCCGCGATTCGACGTTTGGACGAGCGCCAGGTTCGCCAGAGACTGCTCCGCAACGGAGTTGAGCGAGCCGGAGCAACGTCGCTTCTCGCGCGAGGTCTCCCTGATCACCTCGCGAAGCGACGCGCGGCAAACCAGAAGAGAGGCGCTGCGATCAGGGACAGAGCGGCAAGCAAGGGGTCGATGAAGAAAAGCGCGCCGGTGAAGAAGAACACTTTCAGGCCGTTCGAGAGTCCATCTTGGATCCCCGAGAAGACGAAGGTCTCGATAGCGTTTACATCACCACTCAGGCGTGTGAGTACATCCCCCAACCTGCGCTTGTCTAGCGCGTCGGGACTCTGCCGCAGCAGATGCCCAAAGAGCCGGGTGCGAAGCCTTAGGAGGAAGTTCTCGGTCACCCATGTCGACAGGTAATCATCGAAGAAACCAATGACGCCCCCCAATAGGTTCAACCCGATGTACGCGCCCGGCTGCTCGTCCCCTTCCTTGTTCAGGGGGAGTTCCTCCGGCGTTGATTAGAGGATGAGGTTCCAGGATTAGCTGAGGTCCGCATGAAAGGGCTCTCACAAACGGGCCCTTTTGATGAGAGTTCTCTCAGAGAGAGTTACTTGGAAGAACTACTCAGATCTTGTGCTTCTCGAGAAGGCGTCTGGCTATGACGGTCTTCTGGATCTCGCTCGTGCCCTCGCCGATCAAGAGGAATGGCGCATCACGGTACAGGCGCTCGATCGTGAACTCCTTGGAGTAGCCGTAGCCACCGTGGACCCTCAGGGCCTTCGTGCAGATCTCGTGGCATGCCTCCGATGCGAACAGCTTCGCCATCGCGGCGTCGAGGTCGCTCCTTGCGCCCGAGGACTTCTTCTCGGCGGCCGAGTACAGCATCAGCTTCGCCGCTTCGAGCGTGGTCGCCATCTCGGCGAGGTGTATCTGTACCGCCTGGTGCTGACTGATTGGTTTCCCGAAAGCCTTTCGCTCCTGGCTGTAACGGATGGCTTCCTCGAAGGCACGCGTTGCCACTCCCACTGCACGAGCGGCCACGTTTACCCGGCCAACCTCGATCGCATCGAGAACTTGCGAGAACCCTTTCCCCTCTTCATCACCCAGTAACGACGAGCGCGGGATGCGGAAGTCGCTGAAGGTCATCTCGGTGGTCTCGACGCCCTTGTAGCCCATCTTCTCGATGTTCTTGCCGACATCGAGACCGGGCGCGGGTTGGGCTACACCGCCCTCTTTCTCGACGATAAGCATGCTGATGCCCTTGTGCGGTGGGTCAACCTCGATGTCTGTCTTGACGAGTGTCATGACGAGACTCGAGCGAAGCCCGTTGGTAAGCCACATTTTCGAACCGTTGACGATGTAGTCGTCGCCATCAGCGACGGCCCTCGTCCGAATCGCCTGGACGTCCGATCCCGCTTCCGGTTCGCTCATTGCAAGGGCAGCACGCCATTCGCCGGTCGCCATCTTGGGCAGAAACTTGCTGCGTTGATCGTCGGTGCCGAACTTGTTGATGAGGTAGCAGCCCATGAAATGCGTGTTGAGCACACCCGAGAGGCTCATCCAACCGCGCGCCAGTTCGACCACCGCCAAGGCGTAAGCAGTCAGTGACTCGCCGATCCCGCCGTATTCCTCTGGAACCGTCAGTCCGAACAGTCCAAGCTCCTTCATCTGCTCGACTATGGCGTCGGGGAACTCGTCCTTGTGCTCCATGTCGTCGGCGACGGGAACGACCTCTTTGTTCACGAACTCCTTGACCGTCTCGACGATCTCCTTCTGGACGTCGCTGAGCTGCAGCACTGCTACGCCTCCCAGTCCCGCTTGAAGTCAGCGTAGGTCTTCTCGGGTTTCATGCCTGCCGCACGCCCGCGTTCGGCGAACTGAACCGCCATCTTGCGAGAGGCTTCGTCGATCATTTCGTTGCCGAACATGACTGCCCCCCGATTGTCGACCTCGGTCGCCTCCCTGTAGGCCTCGAGGAGAGCCTCGGCTTTGTCGTACTCCTCCTGCGTGGGGGTGAAGACCTCGTTGAGCACATCTATCTGTCCCGGATGGAGTGCCCACTTTCCGTCATAGCCCAGGGCCCGAGCACGCAGCGACATGTCACGGAAGCCGTCCAGGTCCTTGATCAAGAGATAGGGCCCATCTATGGCCTGAAGGTTCGCATCACACGCTGCGACAAGAATGGTCTCCAGAACCCAGTGCCAGTGATCGCCCGGGTAGCCCGGCATCGGCAATCCCGCCGTCACCGTGGGGAGACCCAGCGAAGCACTCATGTCGGCAGGTCCGAAGATGAGCGTTTCCGCCCGATCCGATGCGTGCGCGATCTCATAGATGTTCCTCAGGCCTGTCGCTGTCTCGATCTGGATCTCGAGGCCAAGGGGTCTGTCGAGCTCCGAGTTGGTCTCGATCATTCGCAACATGTGATCGACAAACAGGACCTCATGCGCGTACTGAACCTTTGGGATCATTATGCAATCGATGAACTGACCTGCCCCTTCGACTACCGTCTTAAGGTCGTCTGCCGCCCACTGGGTATCGATGGAGTTGATTCGAAGAACGACCGTTTTATCTCCCCAGTCGTTGTTCTTCAGTGCATCGATCACGTGATGTCGAGCTTCTTCCTTGGCAAGCGGCGCAACCGAGTCCTCGAGGTCCAGGAAGACCTCGTCCGCGGGAAGCGTCGGTGACTTGGCCAGCATCTTGGGCGAGCTACCGGGCACAGCCAGACACGACCTACGAGCACGTGATTGCGGCACTTCGTCCTCCTCTTGGGTGACGCGCCAATGCGGGGGTTATTCGACGTAACCGAGGCCGCGCAGCTGGTCCTCGATCTCTCCTTCTTCGTCAGAGGTTAGTCCGCTCTCATCCTGATGTTGCTGTGAATCTTGAGCCGACTCGTTCACCTCGAGCTCTACCCCGTCGCCCACCAACGACTTGAGCACCACCCCGTCGCGGGCAACCCCGCTCGGTACTCCAAGCGCGGCCAGCGAAGTCGGTCCCAGATCCTGCAGGTACGCGCTCTCCTCCATCGGGCCTGGCGTGACCTCGGGACCCGTTGCCACGACAACTCCCTCGAGCCGGTGGTCGCCCGACAGCCAGTCCGCTTCCTCGACCATGCCCTTTGCATGCGTCAACGAATAGAACGGCGCCGGCACCAGCAGTAAGTCTGGTGCCGAGTCGAAGAACTTCCCCTGCATGACCTCTTCCTTGCGGTAGATCTTTCCTATCGGGTTGGTGCCGGTCTCGGGGTCTCGGAAACCATCGAGAGCGTCGTAGAGCTCGTCTCGCACCTTTTCGTAGTCTTCGGGCTCAACGATCCCCTGAGGCTCGCGACCCTTGAGGTTCACGGAGACGCCCTCTCCTGTGGACACAACGCTCGTGTAAGCGCGCGTTTTGTCCCAATCGATGGGAGAGGCAGGGATCGCGACTTTTCCGTGAAGCTTGAATATGTCATAGAGCCTTCGGGCGATTCGCCGACCGGGTCCCCACCGGACCAAGTTGAAGGCCAGACTTCCCCTTCCGAATTCGAGAAAGCCAAGGTTGGAGAGAATGCGGTCCATGGTGCACGTGCGCGTACAGGGCTGGTGACCGTGATCGCTCATGAAAATGACGAGATCGTCGTCGTTGGTGCGCTTGAGGAGTGCGGCCAAGCCCGCATCGAGTTGCTGGTAGACACCCCTCGTCTTGGCGGCGACCGCACTGTCCTTCACCTTGTCGTACTTCGGGTGCTCGGGCGCGACGTACTCCATGAGGCAATGCTGAATCCGATCGGTGGACACGTACACGAGAACCGCAAAATCCCAATCGGTGGTGTCCATGAGGTACTCGAAGCTCTTCTGACGCTTGGCGGTGATGCTTGCGCATTCGTCGAGGAACGCTTCGGGACGGTTCCTGTACGTCGTCCAGCTCATCCCATTGACGGGGAACGGCGCTTTGTCGTCCAGCTCCTCCTGCAGCTCGGATGGATGCGTGTACGAGCGAGCTGCGGGCAGAACACCGCCTGCAACCATCTTCCCCTTGATGTCCCATGTCGGAAAGGTCAACGGAATGTTTGCCGCGATAGTCGTCTTCCCCGCATCGGACATGTCGTGAAAGATGGTGCGAGCCTTGATCGATTTGGAGGTGATGGGAAGACGTTTCGACACGCCGGGCTTGTGTTCGAGGATGTCGAACACGGCATGACCCGCAGGATTGAGCCCGGTCATGAACGTCGGCCATGCGGTCCAGGAATGAGAGGGGACCGTCGAGAGGCAGTCACCGTAGGCGCCGCGCTCGATGAGCGCGGCGAGATTAGGTAGCTCTCCCCGATCGAGCATTGGTTGGAGGACTTTCCAGTCGACTCCGTCCCATCCGATTATCGCTACTCGCTTTGGCACGAACGGCAGGTTAGCAAATCGCCGGGGCCTCTCCTGCCAAGTGCGTGCCTACGGCAGGTCGATCGCCGCCATGTCCGTGCGTGCCAGGGCGAGCTTGTGGGCGCGCAGAGCGAGTTGAAGCCGGATCTTGTCCTCGGGATCCCTTAGCGACCATCCCGTTAGCTTCTCGATCTGTTTCAGCCGGTACGTGACCGTATGGGGATGGGCAAAAAGGCTTTCGCCGGCCAGCTTCACGCTCCCATCAGCTCCGAAATAGGCGTCCATTGTCTTGATCAGCTCACCCTTGCGTCGCTCGTCGTAGGCGAGGACCTCGCCCAGCATCTGATCGACGAACCGGTCCACGAGGGCGGGTTCGATCCGCAGGAAGTGATACAGCAGCAGATCGTCGAAGCGATAGACAGACCCATCGAGATTCAAGCCGATGCCGATCTCCAGCGCCTCGCGCGCCTCCAGGTAGGCCTTCCTGATGCCCTCCAGCCCTGGCTCGGGCCCCCCGAGACCGAAATCCCAAGCACCCTCGAGGTCGGCAACGAGCTTCTCGGGCATTGTGGCCAGATCCACGCCCGGTCCGGCCGGGATAAGAGCGATCGTGTGATCGGCTTTTTGGAGCACGATCGGGTCCGTGTTCGCCAGCTCCGCCGCCCTGGTCGCCGCTGCGGCCACCTCCATCTCTCTCCCAGTCGATTGCGACGAAGTTCCGACCATCGCGACGTAACTGAGTGAGAGGTCGTATCCGAATGCGTGAGCGCGCCTGAGGATGTCGTCGGGGGACGCGTCGGTTCCATAGAGCAGATCGGAAAGGAATTCGCGTCGTGCTCCCTCTTGCTCCCGGACGATTGCCCTTTGGGCGCGCGCGTAAGCATCGGCAACGCTCGTATTGATGTGATCGGTGTAACGAAGAACCGCCTCGGCAATATCGATCGTTGCCTCGAGTGCGTCGCCCTTGAAAGCCCGACACTCCTCCGACAGCACCCCCCAGCAGACACGCGAGACGATCCGGTACGCGTGAAGAACATCCTCGAGGGGGATTCCCGCTTCAGCTCTGCGCGCTCCCACGCGTTCTATCGGTTCGAGGTCGGCTCTGCCGACGTCCTTACCGACGCCAAGCACGTGGGCGAGTATGGCGACGTTCTCACGCACTGCACTGCGAACGTCGTCTTTGAAATCGTCCCCCAACCTGCTGTAGGAACCGACGTCGTCCCAGATTGCAACGCTCGAGCTCTCAACAACCTCCTCGAGACGCTCGAGGAATCGCTCGACAATCTGGCGGGTCTCCGCGGACTCCTTCATGGCAATGCCACCGTGGCCTTCTGAAGCACACGACCGAGGGCAGCGCGCGCACTATCCGCCAGCTCGGGAGTGATCGGCCCAGGGGACTCGAGATCCTCCGCTGGATCCAGCGCCGCTACAAGGGCCGTCGAGCCAGTCTCCTGCACCACTACATTGCATGGGAGGTGCACGGCGACCTGCATTCCCGCCCCCAGTTCTGACTGAGTCGTCGCCGGCGACCATGCACCCATGATCAGGTATTGACGATCGCTTCCAGCCTCGGGCCCGAGCAAACCTCCGACATGCATCTCGGTCAGAATAGAAAAGCCCTCACTCTTGAGGGCGAGCCTAGTTCGGAGGATGGCCTCTTCGTAGCCCTCGGCCACTTCGACGCTGTAGCCGTAATCGGTCATCTCCCATACGGTACCGCCTTTGAAAGACCATCGGAAAGAAGTGCGAGCGGCGTGCCTTTGATAGCAATTCCAAACGCTTCCACCGGGAGCGACGCGAAGACAATTCGAGCACTGGCGGAAGCGATCAGCGGCGCGGGAGCCACCCTGCTCGACACCCACTCGGATGCGATTCACGATCGCAGTGTCTTCACCATCGCCGGCACGAATGATCGTCTCGTCGAGGCAAGCGCCGCCCTCGCCAAACGGGCTCGAACTTTGGACCTGACCGTGCAGAACGGCGTGCATCCCCGCATGGGTGTTCTCGATGTCTGTCCTTTCGTTCCGCATGGCGAAACTACGATGGACGACGCGGTGTCTGCCGCTCGCTCAGCGGGCGAGCAGATTGCAGCACAGACCGGAATCCCGGTCTATCTCTACGGTGAGGCGGCGCTCCGCACGCCGGCCCCCACGCTTCCCGAGCTCCGGCGAGGCGGACTGGCCGGCCTGCAGGCCAGGGCAAAACGTGGGCTGGGCCCCGATTTCGGGGGAGACATCGACGGTCGCCTAGGCGTGGTTTGTGTCGGGGCGCGGGAGGTGCTGATCGCGTTCAACGTATGGATCAAAAGTGAGCCCGAAACAGCCCGGGCGATCGCACGGCAAGTACGCCAGTCGCACAGCGGCCTCACGGGTGTCCGTGCGCTCGGATTCGAGATCGCACCTCCCGACATCTGCCAGGTGTCGATGAACCTGACCGCGCCGGATGCAACAGGGATCGAAGCTGCGTTCGAAGCGGTCCAGTCGGATGCAGAAGCACTGGGTGCCACAGTAACGGCAACCGAGATTGTCGGCGTTCCGCCGCAGCGATTCATGCCACCCGCGGACGCAAGAGCGACCCGGCTCCTGAAAGAACCGGGTCGCTCGTTGGAAAGCGCCCTGCAGGAAGCAGGGTTGTAACGGTTACCTTCTGGTCGACTTCTTCCGACCAGTCTTCCTCGCAGTGGACTTGCGCGTCGCCGCGGCCTTGCGACCTGCGGCCTTTCTGCGAGCAGTGGTCCTCTTGCGAGTTGCCGCGGCCTTGCGACCTGCGGACTTGCGACGAGCGGTCGTCTTCTTGCGAGTTGCGGCCGCCTTACGACCTGCGGCCTTCCTGCGGGTCGACTTCTTACGGCCGGTGGCCTTCTTGCGACCTGTGGCCTTCTTACGACCTGTGGCCTTCTTACGGCCAGTCGCCTTCTTGCGACCTGTCGACTTCCGGGCTGTGCTCTTCCGAGTCGACTTCTTCCTCCGGCCTGCGGTCTTCTTACGACCGGTGGCCTTCTTACGACCTGTGGCCTTCTTACGACCTGTGGCCTTCTTACGACCTGTGGCCTTCTTGCGACCTGTGGCCTTCTTGCGCCCAGTCGACTTCCGTGCGGTGCTCTTGCGGCCAGTCGACTTACGCGCCGCAGGTTTACGAGTCGTCTTACGGCGACCCGTGCTCTTCCTTCTGCCCGTGGTCTTTTTAGCTGCCAACCCCGGCACCTCCGTTCTAACTGGACGAAGTTTCTGCAACTTCGTCTCGTCTTCTTCAGTCGCGCGCTGGTGCGAACGACGAAGCTTCTTTACCCAAAAACGCGCACAAGCGCGCATTCAAGTAACAATTAGGCAACATTTATGTCGAGTAATCAAGCTTTTGCGTGTTCAGACTTGACAATTGCCTAAACGCAATACATGCACTGTGCGTGACATAACTGACTGCGCAACGCGTTCTTGTAACGCAGAGGTAGTGTCGCGCACGCTGCAATAACTTTACAGTTGCGTTGTCTGCAGAGGTTTTTGAAACTACGAAACGGCGCGCACGCGTCGCAGAGTTCGTTCCTTGCGGAGTCGACGTCGCTCGCGCTCGGAAGTGCCGCCCCAAATCCCAAACTGCTCTTTGTTGTTGAGTGCGTACTCGAGACACAGCGCGCGCACTGAACAACTGGAGCACACCGCGCGCGCAGCTTTAGAGGAACCGCCGCGTTCTGGAAAGAAGATCTCTGGGTCGACTTCTGAGCACCTTGCAGCACCTTGCCAATCAACTGGCTGCAGAAGTCTCGTTGTGATCCGCTGCATCCCCGGCTCCCTTTCCGTTCCCCGTTTTGATGCTTCCCCACGGAGGCTGGTCCGTAAATTACAATGTTGTAATTCTACGGATGGGATCCCATACCTGCAACAGGCCTGACCTGGGACTTTGTATTTGTCAACGATTTAAAAGCCCTAAACGACGGGGTTCTGGCCGAAATCGGTTAGCGTCGAGATGCCCGCCTTCGGCAGCAGTGCGAGCGCTTCTTCAACGAGCTCTTCGTCGGTAATCGGCATGACGCGATAGCTCGTCGCGCCTGCCTGGGCGGCTAACCACGAGTCCTGTCTCCGCTCCAACAAAATGAGCCGAGGCACCTCTCGCAGACGCTCGGTCGCAGCCATGTCGCGCAGGAGGCCGTAGCCACCCGCACTCCCCGCGCGTATGTCCGTTACGACGACGGACGGGATGGTCTCTTGCATGAGCCGCCGCGCTTCATTCGCATCCCCTGCAAACACGACCGTTACATCATCGGGAAATGCGAACGCAATCTCCCGGGACAGGGGCGGGTCGATCGCTGACTATCAGGACGGTTTGCGCCCCCTCGGTCATGTGGTTGCTGATCTCTCGTTCCCCAGAACCTCTCGCTCCAGCTGAGACAGCAATGCCTCCATGTCAATATCGAAGCCCGTTTCCATCGCCTGAAGCTTCGACAGAAGATCGATGAAGCGTTGCGTACCGTTCTCGACGCCTGCAACCGCATCCATCAGGACCGAGTTGTAGTGACGTGCGAAGCGAGCTCCACAGAACGGGCAACGGCCCGGAGCGTCCGATTGAGGCCCGATCTGCGACAACAGGAAGTTTCTTCCGCATGTGTCGCAAGTTGCCTGAACCTTCATCATTGCCTTTCTGATTGTCCTGGTCGTCGCGATGATAGTCGAGCCAGCAGCCAGGTCAGCGCTGCCGCAGCAACAAAGGACGGGACTGAGGCGCCGATCCACCACCAGCGCTCGGACAGCGGCGTTCCGAATATCGAGTCCGAGACGTTCAACCACCAATCCGGTCCTGTTGGGGCGATCCAGTGATACACGAGGAAACCAGTCAGCCACGAGACGAGGGCGGCCCAGCGAACATGTGGCCGAGTGCGGGCACCGCCCAGGTTCGATGCCACGAGCACACCGAAAAGAGGAACGAAAACGGAACCGACCAGGAACAGAAAGTTCTCGTAGAGCTGCATCGTGAGAGTTGCTGCAAGTCCGGTGGCGAGTGCGGCGATGCCAACAATGAGGGTTGTGCGGGACGCTCGAGGCCAGATGTTCTGCAGCGAGACCGCTCCAGAATAGATATCCGCAAAGGCCTCATCGGTCTCGCCGACGAGCAAACCGACGAGGAAAAGAAGACCGGCGACGGTGCCACCAGCAATCGCCAGGACTCCAAGTGCGATGCCGGCCGGCTCGGCGGTTTGACCCGTACCAAGAACTATCAAGGCGCCAAGTGCGTAGAGCCAGATGTTCGCCACGAGATACCCCAGTCCGGTCCCCCATCCAGCCGATCGCGCGCCGGATCCAAAACGCGAATAGTCCGCGACCAATGGCAGCCACGAGATTGGCATTGCGATGACGAGATCAATTGCCAGTCCGAAGGTCGGCCAACCCCCAGTCCCTGGAACGGTCATGGTTGCGCGAATGCTGTCGTCGATCAGTAGAAAGAACGTGAGCGCCACACAGATCGCGACAACGATCCATGCCCCGAAGGACTTCAAGTATGTACGCGTGACGCCGATCGGGCCCCACAACGCAAGTGCCGTGCAGAGCAGTGCGAAGAGGCCCAGCCACAAGTACTCGGCCGACCAGCCGAAAATCTCGCGGGACACGATATTCGCAACCAACGACATGGCCCAGAGCTCGACAGCCGTCCAACCGACGAGCTGAGCAAAGTTCAGCGCGCTAGGAAGCCACGATCCCCGGACGCCGAGCAATGGGCGGAAAAGAGCCATCGTCGGCACGCCTTCTCGAGCGCCGATTGAGGCGGTTACTCCGAGGGCGGCCGACCCGATGACCGAACCGATGATGATGGCCCCAAGCGCAGCCGTGAACGACAGGGCCGGGACGAGCAATCCGCCAGTTACCAGGACGAGAAGACCGACGCCCAGATCCCCCCACAGGATCGCAAGATCAAAACCGGAGAGCCCCCGCCCCTCCGCGGGGAGTCGTTCGAGGCCCCACTGGTCGGACGGTCCTGTAACGCGTTCGGCGACGCCTGACATGGCATTCCACTCCCTTCGCCGGTATTAACCGGATCAGGTTCTTGGGGTCGCCTTGCGGCCTCTCAGCTCCCTTTCGAGCTCCCCCGGGTCTTCGCTAGCGGATGAAGTCTACCGATCTAGAGCTCTGCCCGCACTATGTCGACGGCTTTCTTGATGTTCGTCAACTTGGTCTTCGCTTCTTCGACGGTGCGCGTCTTAAGCCCGCAGTCGGGGTCGACGAACATGTGATCGGCCGGGATGTGCTTCAGACCTCTGCGAATGCCCTCTGCGATCTCCTCGACCGTCTCTTCATCGTGAGTGTGAACATCCACTACACCGAATCCGATGTATTTCGTGAAGGGGTCGTCCGAGAACTCCTCGAGCAGCGAATAGTCCGAGTTCGCAAACTCGAGATCGATTTGATCGACCGGAATGTCGAGCATCTTCGGGTAGGCGTTGTGGAAGTCGCCGTAACAGATGTGAGTGATGGTGTGGGCGCTCAGGGGCTCCGTAACGATTGCCATCGACTCGATGACGAGATCCAGCTCGTCCATGCGCGTAGAGGCCGCCGGCTCGTCGATCTGTATGAACCTTGCGCCTGCTCGCTCAAGATCAAGCGCCTCGTCACGAATCACCTTCGCGAGGTCGAGTACGAGATCCCTCCGGGTTGCGTAGTGCTCGTTGAAGGACCAGTCACAGATCGTGTACGGACCGGTGAGCATGCCTTTGACGGGCTTCTCGGTAAGAGACTGGGCGTAGCGCCACCAGTCCACCGTCACCGCATGGTCCCGCCCCACAGGTCCCGTGGCGATGGGCTTCCGGTAGTAGCGGTTTCCGTAGGAACGGACCAGACCACCGATCTCGAGCCCGGGTAGCTCCTCAGCGAAGAACGCCACCATGTCGCCGCGGTACATCTCGCCGTCGACCACGAGATCGGTGTCGATCGAACTCTGGAAATCGATCCATTCCTTCGTGGCCCGGCGCTCGAGGTCGAGGAGGTCCTCCCGGCTGATCTCCTTACGAGCGAACTGGCTGCGCGCCTTCTTTATGTAGTCGGGTTTCGGAAAGCTTCCGACCGATGTCGTCCAGAGTCCTGGTCCCTCTAACTCTTTGGTTGTCATGCCAACCTCACCTTCCGTTCGTTTCTGCGCGCTGCGCAGCCTCGGCGAGTCGTGCCAACTTTGCTCGGGCTTTCTCGCGCGGCAGGAACTCGAGCCCCGACGAAGGAGCTACCCGCACGCGGTCGTCGCCGAAGCGCTCGGCCAGCGAACCAATGTCGTTGGCAAGTTCGTCGAGATCCTCGAGCTTTGTGTTACGAGCATCGACCAGTCCGACCTGCACTTTCTTGCCGTTCGGCAACGAGTCGATGATCTCTCTGTTCTCCGGTCCGGCGACGAGGTCGAACCCGAAAACCTGAGCTGGTAGTTCGTAGATTTCCGTTCCAAGCCTCTTGGCGTCGCCGAAGTAAGTCGCCAGCGTGACCTCGGTCTCGTCCGCCTTGAGCTCGTCCGTGATCAGTCCGAGTGCCTTGTTGGCGAGAGCCAGGTCCTCTGGAGCGCCGAGCAGCGCCGGCTCGTCGATCTGAAGATAACGAGCGCCGGCGGCTTCGAGCTCGAAGGCCTCTTGCGCTAGCACTCTCGCAAGCGCCAGCACGAACTCCTCGTGCGTGCCGTAGTGCTCGTCAACCGAAAGGCGGGCGAAGGAGACCGGCCCAGGTATGACCGCCTTCACCGGCCGCGAGGCGACGGTCTGAGCGAAGCGGAAGGCAGCCACCGAAGATGGCCCGCCCCACTCGAGGGGTCCCACACACACCGGGCGGCGGTAGTAGACGTTGTTGTCGAACCACCGCAACAACCCTCCGATCTCGAAGCCGGCGATGTGCCGGGCGAAGGGGGTGAGGATGTCGTCCCAGCGAGCGTGGCCGTCGGTCACGATCTCGATCCCGGCGGCCTCCTGCTCGCCGATGATGGAGCGGACGAGCTCATCCTGGGCGTTCGTTAGGTCCTGTTCGGTCGTCTCTTTGCGCTCGAGCCCGTGAAGTGTCTTCCTGACGACAAAGGGCTGACCTTCGTCAGGAGGTTTGGGATACGAGCCAATGACCGTGGTGGTTATTGCCATGTGCTGCAAGCCCTCCTGTTCGCTAACGAAAAAACCTCTCCCGGTCCCGGAAGAGGCGAGGTCGCCTTGTTCACTCATCCTCCAACGCAATCCAACTGGCCGATCGCGCCCCTCCGGGATTCGCACCTGCAGGCTGAGAACCTGTGGTTGCGGCGGATTCACAGGGCCGGACCCTCCTCCGCTCTCGATGAGCGGGGCCATCATACGCGAAGCCGCCGACCCCTGAGTTGCATTTGGAGGTCGCGAAAGCGCCGCCCCCGTTGAGAGCGGCGCCGAAAAAGAGTCTGGTTGGGTTAGAACTGAGCCGAATCGCCGCAGGCGCACGAGCCTTTGGCGTTCGGGTTGTCGATGGTGAAGCCGGACTGCTGGAGGCCGTCGACGTAGTCGACTGTGGCGCCGCGCAGGTAGGGAGCACTCATCTTGTCCATGCGGATGGTCACGTCGTCGTGTGTCACGACCTCGTCACCCTCCAACTGGCGGTCGTCGAAGTAGAGGGCGTAGCGCAATCCCGCACAGCCCCCGGGCTGGACGCCGACCCGCAGGGCGTATTCCTTGCCCTGGTGCTCCTCGGGTGAGGATGCAATCTCGCGCTGAAGGAGTTCGGTGACCTTGGATGCGGCCGAGGCCGTTATCGAAACCGACTTCTGGGCGTTCTCGGTCATCGCCACAGGTAGATCCTCCTTATATGTGGGCCCACGTCTCTGGGCGCAACTCCAGTATATGTAACGTCAATGCACAACTGTCCATTCCAGGACAATCAAAACCGCCGCCACCCCGACCCCCGCTAGCAGGGCGGGGCGGAAGCGCACGAGCCCTGAGGGCGGCACGTCGAACACCAGCGGAGCGAGCAGCAGAATCGCTCCCCCGGCAGCCCCGAAGAGCGTGGCGGCCAGTACGACTATGTGCCAGACCTCGTGCATGGACCTCAGTTTGAGAGCTTGTGAACGGGTTCAGTGCGAGGTGGTCGAGGCGAAATTGAAGTCCTCGACCCGCAATGCAGGGGCAACGGTACAGCCGAACGAGCCGTAGTCCGGGGCGAAGGCGTCCAGATCTCGGCCCACGCCCGAGGTCGAGCGAAGAGCGTCAAGAACGCTGTGGGCGAAGCGGAAGTTGTGGACCGCTCCCAGCGACCTCCCCATTCTTGATCCGAAATGTCCCATCGCGGGTCATCCCCGTGAGCAGGGTCGAAGGACGGTCGAGCACGTTGACGTAGTGGAACCGGGTGACGAGCAGCCCATCGTCCACACCGGCGATGAGCTCATCGACCGACTCATCTCCGGGTTCGAGCACCAGATGGGACGCGTAGGGACCGAACTCGGTGGACCCCGAGTAGTGCCCGGTGAGCTCGAGGTTCAGCTTCCGCGCGGTTCGCAAGTCGGTGACAGGCCCGGTCGCGGTGCCCCGGTCGATGACGGGAACACGCTTCTTCGGGACTCCCTCGAAGTCAAATCCGAATCCCACAGAGCCCTCGTGCCACACATCGTCGGCAAGGGTCACCGATGATGCTGCGAGTTGCTTGCCTATCTCGCCGACCAGGAAGCTCTCACCGTCAACGAATTGCTTGGCCCCCATTCCGCAGTAAGACAGATACTCGAGCAGTGTGGCGACGGCGGCTGGTTCGAGCACAACCTGGTAACGACCGGCGGGCGCATCGGTTGGTCCGACGCCTCTCCTGGCCTTATCGAGAGCACGTCGCGCGGCCGCCTCCGCGTCCACATGATCGAAACTGTGTGAAGAGTCGTCTCCCCACCCGGTTGCTTCACCGGTGTCAACCAGACAGGTAGTCACGCAACGGGTGTGTGCGTCCGCACAATCCATTCCTGCAGAGGACAGCACATTGAAGCTATGGGCGCTTGTTTCGAAGACACCCGCTACGTTGTCGGCCTCGGCAGCCGCGAGCAGACGAATGACCTGCCCGGCGCGTGCATCCGGTGAAGCAGCGGCCGTGGCCTCGTCGTAACGCCAGCACCCCTCTGCACGTCCGACAACGTCAGGGATTGGAAGCCCGGGCCACTCCTCGTCGGGACGAGACTGCCGGGCAGCCTCGAGCGCGCCTGCAGCGGCTCTCTTCATGTGCTCTGCTTCCAGTTGTGTCGTAACCGTCGTGGCGACCTGCTGTCCCTTGGCGATCCGAATGTAGGCACGCACCTCGTTACGAACGGTGTTCTGGATTATCTCGGAGAGCGCGAAGCGGGTAAGGCCGGTCCGTGAGGCCATAACTGTGACTTCGACTTCATCGGCGCCGGGCCAATCGAGAATGGACTCGGCCGCGCGCCGAGCGTCCTCGCGGTCCACCAGAATCCCGGACACATTTTCACTCATTGAGAGACGCCCACCGAGGCATTGCGAAAGCGAGCGGGAGCGGTGCCGTGGCCAACTCGCATGGTCTGACCCGGCTGGCCTTTTCCGCAGTTGGGCGTTCCATGCATCCGCCATTCATCTGGTCCTGCAACAGCGTCACACGATCCCCAGAAGACCGGCGTGATTCCGGTGTAGCGGGGGTTCTTGACGAGTCTGGCGAGCTTGCCGTTCTTGATCTCCCACCCGATCTCGCACCCGAACTGAAAGTTCTTGCGCTTGTCGTCGATCGACCAGGACTTGTTCGTTGCCATGAACATGCCGTCGTCGACATCGGAGATGAGATCCTCGAGCGAGCCAGACCCGGGAAGGAGATTGATGTTCGGCATCCGAATCAAGGGGAAGTTCTCCCACCCCTCCGCCCGCATCGTCCCGTTACTTCTGTCCGCCCCCATTCTGGCAGCTGTCTCGCGGGAGCTCTGGAAACCAACGAGGATTCCCTCGCGCACGAGATCGACGCGTTGTGCCTCAACGCCCTCATCGTCGTAACCGTACGTACCGAGGCCTCCCGGGCTTGTGGCGTCAGATTGAATGGTCACGTGCTTGGAGCCGTATCGGAGCGAGCCGAGATCGGGGATACCTACGAAGGACGTCCCGGCAAACGCGGCCTCCATTCCGAGAACCCTGTCCAGCTCGGTTGGGTGACCCACCGATTCGTGCACCTGGAGCATGACCTGATGACCGTCCAGGACCAGCGTGGTGGTTCCTGTCGGGCACTCGGGCGCTTGTAGGAGGGCGAGCGCCTCGTCGGCCGTTTGCTCTGCGTTGCCGGCGAGGTCCATGCGCTCGATGATGTCGTAACCGCCTGCTTCGAAATGCCCACGAAAGGACCCGGGGTACGAGCGCTGCTGCACGTCATCATCGTCGACCGCAGTGGCCTCGATACCTGCCCCCACGTTGACGATGGTCTGATCGAGATCCGTTCCCTCCGATGTCAAAAACCAGATGCGTTGCCGGTGGAGGTCCATCGTGCCGCGCCCTACTCTTACCCCTCGGACCCGTTCCAACGCCTCGGATGCCTCGAGAAGGAGGCCCAGCTTCTCTTCGAGCGATACGGCAAAGGGATCGCGCCCCATGGGAGTTGTCCATGTGCCGCTGTGGACCGGTTCGTCGACGAGCTCGACGGGACGAGTCTGTGCAGTCGAGCTCGCCTCGGCCACTTCTACGGCCACGCGTGCGATGCGAGCCACCTCCTCGAGGTCGAGCTTTGGGGAGGCCGCGTAGCCCCACGCTCCGTTGCGCAACACCCGCACTCCGTAGCCAAGTGACTCCGAGCGGTCCAATCCCTCGACGTTGGCGCCTCGCGTGGAAAGCGTCTCGGACACTCCTTCCACAACACGAACGTCGACATAGCTAGCACCGGCGTTCGTGGCGGCATCGAGTGCCGTGGTCAGTACCTGGCGCATCGACCGAAGATACACAAGCTCCCATCACAGTTGTCGCGTTTGGTTCGCGCTTGTCCGATTCTCGAGCAATCGTTTCCGGTATTCGGTGACTCTGCAGGGCACATAAGCTGGCGCTCGAATGTCGCTCACCAACCTTCAGATCGCCGATCTGCTTGCGCGCTCTGCCGACGAGGCGGAGTCGTATCGACAACGTGCGTACCGAAAGGCGTCGCGTGCCGCGCTGGCGTGGCCCCAGGAGGCCGTGGACGTCCTGGACGAGGGCCGGTCCCTCACCGAGCTCTTCGGCGTAGGTGACAAGCTCGCTCGCCGCATCGAGGGCTGGATTAGCGATCCGCCCGAGGTCGGCGACCCACCCGAATCGCGGACAGGATTCTCCACCCGCTCGGTGAGCTCGGCGATCGTCGAGGGACACCCCGACTGGCGCGAGACCATCAACGCCGACCTGCAGATGCACACCACCTACAGTGACGGGACCCTGTCCGTCGCGGACATGGCAGAAGCAGCGCGGGCTCATGGTTACTCCTACGTCGCCATCACAGATCATTCACAGGGTCTGAGGATCGCTGGTGGCATGACGCCGGACGAGATGCGAAGTCAAGCGCGCGAGATAGCGGACCTCAACGCGGAGCTTGATGACAAGGGCTTCCGCGTCCTCCACGCTTTGGAGATGAACATCTCTCCAAACGGAGAAGGCGACACGGAGCCCGCCGACCTCGAGGGTCTTGACCTCATCCTCGGTTCGTTTCACTCGAACCTGAGGACGACGAAGGACCAGACCTACCGCTATCTCGCGGCACTGAGAAATCCGAACTTTCACGTGTTGGGTCACCCCCGCGGACGCATGTACGGGACACGCGCGGGACTACAGGCGGATTGGATGCGGGTGTTTGCGGAGGCAGCGAAGGTTGGAAAAGCTGTCGAGATCGACTGCAATCCCAACCGCCAGGACCTCAACGCCGAACTTGCAGCGCGCGCCGTCGAAGCGGGCTGTTACATCTCCATCGGCACCGACTCTCATTACACGCACGAACTCGACTTCATGGACATGGGAATCGCAACGGCACTGGCCGCCGGGGCATCAAGGGATCGGATCCTCAACTACATGACGGCCGACAAGCTGCTCGCCTGGGTTGCCGACCGCTAGACATCAGGCGAGATTCGACGACCTCGGATACGCGACCGACGGATCGGTTGCGATGTTCACCAGCGTGGGTTCGCCGGAAGCAAAGGCCCGTTTCAGAGCGGGAGCGATGTCGTCGGGCTCGATGACGAACTCGCCCCGGCCCCCGAAGCTCTCCATCATCAGGTCGTAACGCAGCTCAGGTTGAAGGTCCGCCGCGACGTCGTAACCGTAGAGTGCCTGCATGGGGTGCTTCTCGAGGCCCCAGATGCCGTTGTTGCCGACGACCGCAACCACCGGAAGGTTCAAACGCACGAGCGATTCGAGCTCCATCCCCGAAAATCCCAAGGCTCCGTCGCCGTAGAGAAGCACGACCTGGCGATCGGGCTGCGCAAGTCTGGCGGCCATCGAGTAACCCGGTCCGACGCCCAGACAACCGAACGGGCCCGGATCGAGCCACGAACCCGGCTCGTATGAAGACACCTCTCGTCCCGCGTACGAAACGAAGTCACCTCCGTCGCCGATGACGATCGCATCCCGATCGAGTAGCTCAACGAGCTCTCCATAGATGCGCAAGGGGATGAATCGGCGTCGATGCAGATTGCAGCTCCGCACGCGCGGAGTCGCGCTTGGCTTCTTCGGTGGCACGCAGGGTCTCGATCCATGCCGTCGTGTCGGGTGGACTGTCGATGCCATCGGCCAGACTCCGGAGCACAAGGTCGAGCGGTCCACCGACCGATGCGGCCAGATCGACGTGTCCGGCGATCAGATCTGGTGAAGAATCGAGGTGCACGACCTTCGTGTCGCGTTCAAAGTTCTCTCCGAATCCCAGCCGAAAGTCGAACGGTGTCCCGGCGACGATTACGAGATCGGCTTCCTTGAAGGCCTGGGAACGGCAGCGAGCAAACGCAAGCTCGTGGTCGGCCGGGATACAGCCGCGCCCCTGACCGTTCATGAGGGTTGGAATGCGGACCCTCTCGACGAGCGCTCTCAGCTCGTTCTCGGCTCCGTCCATGAAGACGTTCGACCCGGCCATGAGGACGGGACGATCGGACTCCTCGACCAGACGAGCAACGTCGTCGACGTCAACGGAATTGGATTGCGATTCGGGCTCCGGAACCTCGAACTCACCGGTGCTGAACAAAACGTCGAGTGGAAAATCAAGAAAGCGTGGCCCCCGACGCGGGGTCAGGGCCTCCTGCGCGGCCCTCGTGACGGCCGCGGGGATGTCGCCGAAGTCGTTAACAGTCCGAGCCGGAGCGAGGGGGTCGACGAAGGGGACGTGATCGATCTCCTGGAGCGAGCCCTTGCCCCATCGGAAGGCCGGCGCGCGGCCGGCCAGCGCGAGGACGGGGGCCTGGTTGAACTTCGCCTGCGCGAGAGCGCTCATAGCGTTGGTGACGCCGGGACCAGCGGTTACCGCGCAGACTCCCAGAGTGCGCGTAAGCCGGGCCCAGCCCTCCGCGGCGAACGCAGCGCTCTGCTCGTGCCGCACATCGACGAGGCGGATGTCGTCGGACTTCGCGCCGTCGAAGATCGGAAAGATATGCCCCCCGGTGAGGGTGAAGATGTTGCTAACACCAAGTGACTTGAGCGTGTGCGTAACCGCCAGTCCCCCGTGCCCCTCGTGTGGTCCATCCATGGTCCGCGCACGATACACGGCGCAGAACGCGGGGCGGGCTCGGACCGGACCGCAGGAAGAAACCTGGGCGGCCCAGAGGCGAACATGGGTCCCCCGGGCCCATGTGCCGGCGGAGTTCGCTCCCTAGGCTTGATCGATGGGACGCCTTCGAAGCGCGCGCGGTCAGCAGGGCCAGACCTCCGCGGAATATGTCGGCATCCTTGCGTTCGTTGCGGCAGTAGTCGCCTTGGTGGTGATGTCCGCGGCCGACATCGGCGCCACCGTCGTGGAAAAAGTGCAGGAGGCAATCTGCACGGTCACGGGGGGCGACTGCGGAGACGGAGTGACAGCAGGCGAGGGCGGCGGCGGCGGAGACGAGGTCGGGACAACCGACCCCGGCTCTGGCGATGACGGCGGCGACGATGAAGGTCGGCGAACGGGAGGGCTCGGAGGATCCGGACGAAGGTGCGGACCCTGATGACGACGAGGCCGATCCGGAAATAGTCGAGGACGCCACCGAGGACATCAAGGACGAGCTCGGAGACTTCTGGGGCCCCGATTACGGCGACATCGCCGACGTCCTCGAGGGTCTCAACCCGGCTGAGTTCAACACCGTGATCGCAAACCTGGACGACGACGAGCTCGAGAGGATTCTCGCCGGCATGGGTCAGGGCTTCTTCGGAACCGACGAAGGCGACCGCCGCGCATTCTTCAACGCCATCGCTCAGAAGGCCTCGCCCGAAACGCTCGAGGGCCTAATGGAGCTGAGCGAGGATCTGGACCCACGCTTTGACGATGTCGAGAACGACGGGCTGGACGAAACGGACTACGAGGACCTCGCTGGCGACCTGTTCGTCATGGGCGAAGACGACAACGCCATCCACCCGAGCGACATCGACCAGCAGGGCCTGGGTGACTGCTACCTTCTGGCGTCCCTCGCCGAGATCGCCCAACAGAACCCGGAACTTATCCGCGACATCATCCGTCCGAACGACAATGGAACCTTCACCGTCACCTTCTATGACGAGGGCGACCCGGTGGAAATCGTGGTCGGCCCCCACATCCCGGCCACCGACGGATCGACCGAGTTCGCTGGTCCCGGCGACGTGCCCGATGGCGAGACCAACCCGGAGCTCTGGGTCATGCTGATCGAGAAGGCCTACGCTCAGTACCACGGGAGCTACGGCGAGATCGAAGGCGGTTTCACGAACGAGGCCCTGGAGCACCTGACGGGAAGCAGCAGCGACCGGTCCGACCCCGACGATGTCAGCATCGAGTCCCTTCAGGACGCGCTCGATGGTGGTTCGGCGGTCACTGTTGAGACTCTCAGCAGCGATGACGGCGAGAAGAAGCAGCTTTACGAGGACAGCGAGCTCTATGCGTCGCACGCCTACTATGTGACCGATGTCGATACGGAGGCAGGGACAGTCACGATCCGCAATCCGTGGGGCACGAGTGAGGGCGATACCGTTTTGACCTTCGAGGAGTTCCAGACCAATCTCAATGCAGTGGTGGTGAACGATCTTGAGCGCGACTAGGACCTCCTTTTTCGCCGTGGTAGTCGGGTGCGCGTTGCTGCTGGCGGCCTGTGGCGGCGATAGCGGCGATGGCGGCCTGGGCAACGGCGGAGGCGACGAATTGACACAGAAGATTTACCAGGGCACCCAGCCCTCGCTCGGGGACCTCGATGTGGGCGTTGGGAACATCCTCGAATCGGGCGCCCAGTTCAGCGTTTTCGGCCACGATCCCGACGCCGAGACATCCGAAAAATTTACGGACCTTCAAGAGGGCGACAGCTTCTCCGCCGGCGACTACACCTTCGAGATCCTCGAGATCGGCGAGGACGAAGAGGGGAACTACGCCAAGGTGAGGATCACTCCGTCACCGAGGTAGCCGGAGTTACTCGGGCTCCGCGGCGGTCTCTTCGCTCGAACGCCTGATGACGACATCATCGTCAGGATCGAGATCCTCGGCCTGCTCCTGACGCTCGCGCGACTCCTTCAGAATCTGTTCGGCGGCATCGTGCGCAGTGTCCGACTCCTTGAGATCCTCGTCTTCGGTCTCGTGCTGAATTTCGGCGGCGCGCTCGTCGACGGCCTCATCTCTCGGTTGTTCCATTGCCACCTTTATTCGACGGTCCAGGTGTCGCCCGTCATCAACAGCTTCTCGAGGTTTCCAGGGCCCTGCCGCTCGGCCGCCGCGCGCAGCTGAGACTCCATCCCGTCGCCGTAGACGGGGGCATCGACCTGGCGGAAGATGCCGAGCGGAGTGGGTGAGATCGGCCCGTCGGCCAGGCGCGACAGCGAGAAGGCGAGACCGGGGTCGGGCCTGTGAGCGTCGTGAACCAAGAGCTTGTCCTCTCCAACCTCGGCCACATCGACTATCTCGAGTTGTCCCGCGCTCGTCGCAATAACGCCGTGCTCGTTGTTTGGCCCGAAGCGGATGGGTTGTCCGTGCTCGATGTAGATGCGGTTCTGGGAGCGCTCTTTGCCGGTGAGAGCGATGAACGCGCCGTCGTTGAAGATGTTGCAGTTCTGATAGATCTCGATGAATGCGCTCCCGCGGTGCGCGGCCGCTGCTCGGAGCATCTGAGGAAGATGCTTGCGATCGACGTCAATCGTGCGGGCAACGAAGGTCGCCTCGGCTCCCAGGGCTATCGACACCGGGTTAAAGGGGCGCTCGAGCGATCCGAACGGCGTGGACTTCGTGACCTTGCCTTCCTCTGAGGTCGGCGAGTACTGGCCCTTGGTCAGTCCGTAGATCTGGTTGTTGAAGAGCAGAATCTTGAGGTTCACATTTCTGCGCAGCGCATGGATCAGGTGGTTGCCACCGATGGAGAGACCGTCACCGTCGCCGGTTACGACCCAGACCTGCAGATCGGGCCGGGCGGTGGCGATCCCGGTGGCAATGGCTGCAGCCCGGCCGTGAATCCCATGCAGCCCGTAGGTGTTCATGTAGTAGGGGAAGCGGCTAGAACAACCGATGCCGGAGACGAACACGATCTTCTCGCGTGGGATCCCCAGCTCGGGCATGACGTTTTGAACGGCACTCAGTACCGCGTAATCCCCGCACCCCGGGCACCAGCGGATCTCCTGATCGGATTCGAAGTCCTTGCGCGTCAGCGTTCCGACTCCGCCGGAGGCCTCGGTGACTCCCCGACCCGTCGTCGCCTCGGCAATGGGATCAGTCAACCTCTTACATCCTCTCCAGGATCATCTGCTCAAGCTCGTTCGACCTGAACGGTTGCCCTTGCATCTTGGTTATCGACTGAGCATCGATGAGGAACTCTGCACGAATCAGCTTCGAGAGCTGGCCCATGTTGAGCTCGGGGACGATCACCTTGTCGAAGCGCCGCAGCACCTCTTCCGTGTTCCTCGGAAACGGTGAGAGATGCCTTATATGGGCGTGCGCGATCTTCTTGCCGGATAGTCGAAGGCTTCTGCATGCCGCCCCGATTGCCCCGTAGGTTCCGCCCCAGCCAACTACCAGCACACTTGCATCGTCGTCGCCGCGCCATTCGAGCGGGTCGATGTCCTCCTCGATTGCCTTGATCTTGGCCGCGCGCAATTCGCTCATGAGCTGGTGGTTCTCGGGCTCGTAATCGATATTTCCGGTTCCGTCGGCTTTCTCGAGGCCCCCGATACGGTGCTCGAGACCGGGGGTTCCCGGGATCGCCCACGGGCGTGACAACGTGATGTCGTCGCGCAGATAGGGCCAGAAGTCCTCGCCCATGTTGGGGTGCGTGGTGAAGTCGCGCGAGATGTCGGGGAGCTTCCCGAGCGCCGTGATCCTCCACGGCTCGGCGCCATTGGCGATGTAGCCGTCGCTCAAGAGAATGACCGGCGTCATGTATTTGATGGCGATGCGAGCGGATTCGACGGCGGCCCAGAAGCAGGATGCGGGCGAGTAGCTTGCAACGATCGGCAGTGGGGCCTCGCCATGACGGCCGTACATCGCATGCAGCAGGTCGCTCTGCTCGGTCTTCGTCGGAAGCCCGGTCGAAGGACCTCCTCGCTGGATGTCGACCACAATCATCGGGAGTTCGAGGGCGATGGCCAGGCCGAGGGTCTCGCTCTTGAGGTCGAGCCCCGGGCCGGAAGTAGTGGTCACGCCGAGGTGACCGGAGAACGCCGCACCGAGAGCCATCCCAGCAGCCGCGATCTCGTCTTCCGCCTGAATGGTGCGAACTCCGAAGTTCTTGTGACGCGAGAGCTCGTGGAGGATGTCGGAAGCAGGCGTGATCGGGTAGCTGCCGAGAAACAGCGGAAGTTTGCTCTGCACGCTTGCGGCGAGGAGTCCGTAGGCGATCGCCTGGTTTCCGGTGATGCGGCGGTAGATTCCCGGCGCGATCGTGGCCGGTTTTACCTCGAAGGCCGTCAGCTCGGCGGTCTCGCCGAAAGCGTGCCCAGTCTTAAGCGCCTTGACGTTGGCCTCGGCAAGTTGGGGCTTGCTCGTGAATTTCTTTTCGAGCCAATCGATGGTGGGTTGGAGCGGCCTTCCATACATCCAGGAGATAACGCCGAGGGCGAACATATTCTTGCTCCGCCCGGCCTCCTTCTTGTTGAGGCCGACTCCTTTGACCGCCTCAAGAGTCATCGACGTCATGGGGATGTCGTAGACCTGATAGCTCTTGAGCGAATCGTCCTCGAGCGGATTTGCCTCGTAACCGACCTTGTCCAGATTGCGCTTGTCGAACGCATCCGAGTTCACGATCAGAAGGCCGCCCACCAGCAGATCCTTCAGATGAGCTTTCAGGGCCGCCGGGTTCATCGCTACCAGAACACTCGGGGCGTCGCCGGGGGTCAGGATGTCGTGGTCGCTGAACTGGATCTGAAAGGCGCTGACACCGGGAATGGTGCCTGCAGGGGCACGGATCTCCGCCGGGAAGTCAGGCTGAGTTGCGAGGTCATTGCCGAAGAAGGCGGTCGCGCTCGTGAAGCGCTCCCCGGTGAGCTGCATTCCGTCGCCCGAGTCACCCGCGAAACGGATGACGACTTGATCTAATTCCTTGCGATCAGCCCCCGCTTGCTTAGGTGGGGCGATCTGGGTCGACACTACTTATCCTCTCGCCCTGATTTATGGGTCTTGATTTCGTCTGTACCTATCCTATCGGTCGCGTACCCCAACGTATTCGGATCTACCGGCCAGAGAAAGAGGGTCTGCGTTGGTGGGCCACGATGCCCCGTCACCGAATACGCGCCGCAACAATGTCGGACACCTTGACGGTGAAGGTTTCGCCTCGTTTATCCATGACCTTGAGAGCTTGGTCTCCTTCGCTCTCGAAGACAGACTGCAGAACGCCGTAGAGCTCGGATTGTGTCTCGGCTTCGTCGTGATTGCGCCACCGCATAGTGACGCGGCGACCGATGTGGTTCGGCCAGTCCTGCGGGATCTGTGCGATTACTCTTCGCCGCGCTCCTCGGCTGGGGCGAAGGGGCTCTCCATCGCTCCTCCGGAGGCATCCGGATGCTCCTCGAACCACGCCGTGTTCTTAGGAATGAACTCGGACCATTCGGAGGGGACGCTGTCCCCCGGGAAGATGGCGTCGACGGGACAAGCGGGGAGGCAGGCGTCACAGTCGACGCACTCCTCGGGGTGGATGAACAACTGCTCTTCGCCCTCGTAGATGCAGTCGACCGGGCACTCGTCCACACATGCCCTGTCCTTCACGCCGATGCAAGGCTCAGCAATGATGTACGTCATGGGCGCCTGCTCCTACTCTTTCTCCTCGAGAACGCACTCTGATCCGTTCAACTGACCATGAGGCGCATCATACGGGAGCCACCTGGAGGACGGTGCCCATTTGTGCGCAAGTGCCCTGCTGGTTCACCTCGTGGCTTCCGCGAGGCCGGACAATCCCTGGGCGCATCCCTCTTCTGGGGCGGTTCTGAGATGAGAGCATCCAGAGAGCATTCTCAAGACCAGCGGAGGTCCCGAGCCGATGAGCTTCACGTATGACGCAGTGATCGTGGGGGCACGGTGCGCCGGCTCGGTGCTGGCAACCCGACTCGTCCGTCGGGATGGAACGTGCTGCTTGTTGATCAAGCCAAGTTCCCTAGCGACACGATCTCGACGCACTTCGTGTTTCCCAACACGCTTGCCCGTCTGGAACACCTCGGAGTCATGGAGCGACTTGACCGATAGGCACCACATCCCACGGCTGTTGTTCAACTGGAGTGTGCTCGGAGAGACCGTCGCGGGATCGTTCACACCCATCGGGGGATACGAACGCATGTCGTGCATTCGACGGATCGCGCTGGATAAAGCTCTTGTCGAAACAGCCATCGAGGCCGGGGCGACCACGCGTTTTGGAGTGGCCGTCAGCGACTTGATCACGAACGAGAATGGGTCGGTCACCGGAGTCGTCCTGCAAGGGGGAGAACAAGTTAGATCCCGCTGGGTCTTTGGTGCTGACGGCCGCAACTCCACGGTCGCACGTCTCCTGGGGCTGGCCAAGGAAAACCCAATGCGGGGCGAGATGTCGATGCTTTTCGCCTACTGGACAGGACTGCCTGAATCCGAGTGGTTTCAGCTCGCGGTTTGGGAGGACCGCGCGATCACGTCGGCGCCTTGCGAAGACAACAACCATCTCCTGGTGGTAGCCGGCGGGCCGGACTTTGTGCGAGGCAACCGCCACGCGCGGCAGGCTCGCTATCTCGAGTGGCTAGGGCAGGTTTCCCGATGTGATTGATTCTGTGGCCGTCGATCGAGGGAAACAGGTATCGGATGTCATCGTGGCACCTGAACCCATGATGCGTGGCTTCTTTCGCCGCGCGAACGGGGATGGTTGGGCATTGGTGGGAGACGCCGGTCACTACAAGCACCCATCCACGGCGCAGGGGATCTCCGATGCGATCGAGCAGGCGGAGCACGTCGCCGATGCAGTGCTTGGCCAGGACCCGGATCTCGACGGTTACGCACGATGGAGAGACACCCGAGCCCAAGAGCACTACGTGTGGTCCTTCCGATCAGCGGTCTGGCCGGTGCCGGAGAAACACCTTCCGATTCAGGCCGGATTCGCCGGTGATGAAACGGCCGGTCAGGAGTGGAGGGACCTGTTCACACATCTGCATCAACCCTCGGAGGTCTACACCCCAGAGAGACTTGGTCGCTGGACGTCGACTTCCGCGCCGGCTGGCCCGAGCAGCTCGCGTCCTATTTGATCGAGTAACGATTTGTAGGTGCAAGGCCGGTGCTTGAGAATGACGCCCTTCGCCGACAAACCGCCGACACTCCGAGGCAGAGGAGTAAACCCGTGCCGCAACAATTGCATCCCTCGACCGTCGCTATCACTGCCGGTCGCGGGACCAAGTCACCCGGAGATCCCACGAACGTGCCGGTGACCCTTAGCTCGACCTTCCATCCCGGCGGTGAGCGCATCTACGGCCGCGAGGGGAATCCGAACTGGACCGCACTCGAAGAGGTGCTCGGAGCGCTCGAGGGGGGCCGGGCACTTGTGTATTCGTCCGGGATGGGCGCGATAAGCGCCGTGCTCGAACGACTGCCTGTTGGCTCGAGTGTTGTCATGCCGTTCGACGCGTACTACGGCGCACGCCAGTTCGTTTACGAGGCTGCCGAAGACGGACGGCTGTCTTTCAAGGAGGTCGACGTCTCCAACAGCTCGGCCGTGCTCGAGGCGTGCGAGGAAGCAGAACTCCTGTGGCTCGAGAGCCCAACCAATCCGTTGATGAACATCGCCGACATCACGGAGCTGGCAGAGGGCGCACACGAGCGAGGCGCGCATGTAGTGGTGGACAGCACGTTTGCAACACCGTTGTTGCAACGACCTCTGGATCTCGGCGCGGATATCGTCGTTCACAGCGCAACCAAGTACATCTCGGGCCACTCTGACGTGTTGGCCGGGGTCGCCGTGACGCGCGACGACCAGACTCACAATGAGTTACTCGAACTTCGAACGCTCTACGGCGCGATCGCGGGACCCATGGAGTCGTGGCTTGCACTCCGGGGGCTCCGGACGTTGCCGCTGAGACTGGAGCGTGCGCAGGCAAACGCAGGAGAGATCGCCCGTCGACTCGATGCCCACCGGCTCGTCACGCGTGTTCGGTACCCCGGATTGGCGGGTGACCCGGGACACGAGGTCGCTGCCCGGCAGATGGCGGGTTTCGGAGCCATGGTTTGCTTCGAGGTCGCTAATGCTGCTCTTGCCGACCAGGTCATCGAGACCCTGGAGGTGATAGTCGACGCGACCAGCCTGGGGGGACTCGAGACGACCATCGACCTGCGCAGCAGATACCCGGGTGAGGAAGCGGTCCCCGAGGGACTGCTCAGGCTCAACGTCGGGTGCGAGCACCTCGTGGACCTGTGGAGAGACCTAGAGCGCGCTCTCGATGCCAACTCCTGACAATTCCTGCAACGAATTTGGTTTGTGGGGGCGTCCGAGTGGGCAGGAACGGCCGAATACAAGCAAAGGAAGCACCTAGATGGGAACGGGCCAGTGACGCCGATCGTCAACAAGATTCACTTCTGCGCCACCTGCAACACCGACACGATCTGGTGCCGGGACACGAAGGACCCCACGAAGGCGTTTTGCTGCAAGTGCGGTCAAGTCGAAGAGCTCGCCGCAGAGGCTCTCCTCGACTGAGAAGTCGTCCTAGAGAGCGTTCGCGGCGATTCTGTCCGCTGCAGCCCTGAACTGCTGTCCCGCCTTGTAGCTCGAGCGCACGAGAGGACCTGACTCGACCCACGCGAAGTCGAGCTCGGTCTCGCCGTATGCCTTGAACCGTGCGAACTCGTCTGGATGAACCCAGCGGTCGACGGCCAGGTGCCACGACACGCTCGGCTGAAGGTATTGGCCGATAGTGAGGATGTCGCAGCCGACCTCGTTCAGGTCGCGCATGGCCCCGCGGATCTCGTCCTCGGTCTCGCCCATGCCGACGATGAGATTCGACTTCGTGACCTGGTCGGGGTTCAGTTCTTTAGACCACGCAAGAAGATCCAGACTCGCGCGGTAGCCGAATCCAGGACGGATGCTCGGATGGAGGCGGGGAACGGTCTCGAGGTTATGAGCGAGCACGTCGGGACCGGCTTCGATCACCCGTCTCAACGACTCGCGCGGAGCCTCGCGCCGACCTTTGAAATCGGGAATCAGCACCTCGACACCACAGCCCGCCACTGCCTCTCTTATGGCATTGATGGTCGCGGCCCAGTGCGCGCTCGCGGCGTCGTCCCGATCGTCTCGAGCGACCCCGGTGACTACAGCGAACTTCAATCCCATCAGCCGCACTGCCTCGGCGACCTTGGCCGGCTCCTCCGGGTCGAGAGGTTGCGGCTTGGCAGTCATGACGTCGCAGAACCCACATCGACGGGTGCAGAGATCGCCGCAGAGCAGGAAAGTCGCCTCACGGGCCTCCCAGCACTCGTAGATGTTGGGGCAGTTGGCCTGTTCGCAGACCGTTGCAAGCCCGCGCTCACGCATGATGTTGCGTAACTCAGTGAAGTTCTCACCCTCCTGAACCCTGACCTTGAGCCACTCGGGTCGTCGCTGGGGCCTGGGCGCGTCGAGACCTGGCGCGTTACGCATCGGAACGCCACGCCGAAGGTCGCGCTCGACGTCCTTGCGGGTCTTGATCGTCGGGATGAGAGGTGTCTGAGCCATCCGGTTCAGTGTATTGCCCGTCGCGGGCAACCGATTAAGGGTCTCGTTGGTGCGAAAGATCGCGCCCTAGAACCCCGCCAGCTTCCGCATCTCTTGTTCGATCTTGTCGGCGTTGGGCATGAACCAGCCCTCCAGGGTAGGCGCGTACGGCATCGCGGGGACGTGTGGTCCCGCGAGACGGACGATCGGACCGTCGAGGTCGAACAGTGCTGTCTCTGCGATCTGTGCGGCCACCTCGGCCCCCACTCCAAGGAACTTGTTGTCCTCGTACACGATCATCACCTTGCCGGTCTTTCGAACAGACTCGAGCACCGTTTTGATGTCGAGGGGATAGATGCTGCGCAGGTCGATGACCTCGACCTCGGTGCCCTCGCCCGACAGTTTCTCCGCGGCTTCGACGCAGTAGTGATGCATAAGCCCGTAGGACACGCAGGTCAGATCCGTGCCCTCCCGACGCACTTCGGCCTTGCCAAACTCGACCGTGTAGCGCTCATCCGGGACCTCGCCCTTGATGAGCCGGTAGGTCTTCTTGTGCTCGAGATAAAGGACGGGATCCTCATCCTCGAGGGCCTGGATCAGCATCCCCTTTGCATCGTAGGGAGTGGATGGGGCGACCACCTTGATGCCGGGAACGTGCGCGAAGAAAGCCTCGATCGACTGGGAGTGGTACAGCGCGCCGTGAACACCGCCACCCCACGGAGTGCGAATCACCATCGGGACATGGAAGTCATTATTGCTGCGGTAGCGAATGCGAGCGGCCTCGGAGACGATCTGATTGAACGCCGGGAAGATGAAGTCGGCAAATTGCATCTCGGCAACCGGGCGCAACCCATCGAGCGCCATTCCGATCGCGACACCTGCAATGAGACACTCGTCGAGTGGAGTGTCGAGCACTCGTTCTTCGCCAAACTCCTCGAGGAATCCCATCGTGGCGCGAAAGACCCCGCCGCGCGCGCCTACATCCTCCCCGAGCACGACCACGCGATCGTCGCGCTGCATCTCCTCTTGGAGCGTGTCGTGAATCGACTGGATCAGCGTCTTCTCTGCCATCACTGCGCCTCCTGGAAGACGTGAAGCGCTCCGGTTGAGGGATCAGGGAACTCGGATTCGTTCGCCTGCTTTACGCCCTCCGCGACGTCGGCCTTGGCTTCCTCGCGCACGCTCTCGAGGCCTGCGTTGTCGAGCACCTCGGCTTCGGTGAGGTACTTCTCGAACCTCAAGATCGGATCCTTCTTGCGCCACTCCTCAACTTCTTCGCGCGACCGATAGGTGCGGTCATCGTCATCGGAAGTGTGCGAGTAGAAGCGGTAGGTGCGCAGTTCGATCAACGAGGGACCCTCGCCTGCTCGCGCTCGGTCAACCGCATCCTTGGCGAGCCTGTAGGACTCGAGCACGTCGTTGCCGTCACCCTCGAAACCTGGCATTCCGTATCCCTCGGCGCGCTTGTACACGCGACCGGCGACCTGCTTCGATTCGTGAACGCTGATCGCGTACTGGTTGTTCTCACAGAAGAACACCAGAGGCAATTTGTGAATGCCGGCAAAGTTCATTGCACCGTGCCAGTCGCCTTCGGACGTTCCTCCCTCTCCGAACCATGTGCCCACTACCGAGTCCTCGTGCTTGTACTTCTTCGAGTAGGCGATCCCTGCAGCGTGCAGAACCTGCGTGGCGATCGGTGAGGACCCGGTGATGATGTTGAGCTTGCGGCTCCCCCAATGCGCAGGCATCTGACGGCCTCCCGACGATGGATCGTCGTGTTTGCCGAACAAGCCGGTGAAGACGTCCTTTGGCGTAAAACCCGCAGCGAGACAAAGGGCCATGTCGCGGTAGTAGGGACAGAAGACATCCTTTCCCCGTTCGAAGGCCCAAATGGATCCGATCTGGGCGGCCTCGTGACCAGATACCGGAACGACAAAGGGGGCCTTCCCCTGGCGGTTAAGGGCCCATTGGCGCTCGTCGCAATAGCGAGCCAGCAGCATGAACCGGTACATCGCGAGTAGATCCTCGTGCTTGAGACCTAACTCCGTGTGTCTGTCCTTCCCATTGCCCATCTGCTGATCTCCTCCTTGAAACCTTGCGTCGGGCCTGGTTCAGCGACTTCGACCGGCCCCCGCCAGTCCGCCGACCAACAAATTCTTGGGGTGAGTCCACACGAGCGACCGGTCGAAGACAGAGGCCAGATGACCGGCAGCCAGGTTAGCGACTTCCTTGACCCCGTGGGGCTCGCCCGTCTCCGCCAGGACCGAGGTCACCCAACGCCCCGCGATCCCACAGGGAACGATCCCCTCGAACATTGTGAGGTCCGTGGACACATTGAAGGCGAACCCGTGCATCGTTATCCCACGGGTGATCTTGACTCCGATGGCACCGATTTTGTTCTTGCCGACCCAAACGCCCGTGTGCTCCTTGTCGCGATGAGCCTCGACTCCCAGATCTGCGGCTACGGCGATCACGACGTCCTCTAGCTTTCGGAGGTAGCTGATTACGTCGTACCGATCGTCCGGCTCGCCGCTGCCCAGCGCCATGATCGGATAACCGACGAGCTGACCTGGGCCGTGATAGGTCGCCCGGCCCCCGCGGTCGACGTTGAACAACGAGATGCCGCGCGCGGCTCGTTGAGCCTCTTTGTAGACGAGGTCGTCCTCGAGCGCGCGCCGTCCCAGCGTGTAGGTGGGCGGGTGCTCGAGCAACATCAGCGAGTCGCCGACATCCGCATCGAGACGGGCCAGAAACAGCTCGCGTTGCGCTTCCCACGCGTCGCCGTAGCCCAGTCGGCCGAGCCACGAGGCAGTGAGCACCGGTTGAGCACTCATGAGTACTGCTGCAACTCCGCTGAGAAGTCGGTGGTCTCGATTCGTTCCTTGAGCCGGGCCAGGAATTGAGCCGCCTCCGCCCCATCAATCGCACGGTGGTCCCAAGACATGTCCAGGATCCCGAGATGGCGGATCGCGATCTGATCGTCCTCCGTGGCCACAACCTGCTTGGTAATCGCCTCGAAGCCCAAGATCGCTGTCTGGCCCCGCGGAATGATCGGGACCGAGATGACGGACCCGAATGGTCCCGGGTTCGTGATGCTGTAGGTGCCACCTGCGAGATCGTCGGGCGTCAACTTCTTGGATCGAGCTCGCGTGGCGACGTCATAGATGCTGCGAGCGAGACCTACGAGATTCTTCTCATCGGCACCCTTGATCACCGGGACGATAAGACCGCCACCCTCGAGTGCGACGGCGATCCCAAGGTTCACGTAATGCTTTTCGATGTTGCCCTGCTGATCGGCGTCGTACGTGGAGTTGATGACCGGCAGCTCGAGAAGCGTCTCGCACAGTGACTTCGCGAGGAAGGGCATGTAGGTAAGGCCGAAGCCCTCCTTGGACTTGAACGATTCCTTGGCCTGGGCGCGTAGCTTGGCGACGTTGGTCCAGTCGACCTCGACTGCGTTCCACGCGCGCGCGACCTCGCGCGAGCTGGCGACCATGTGCTCTGCTGTGCGCTTGCGGATGTTGGTCCACGGTACGAGTGTCTCGCGCTCCCCGGCCTTCCTCTCGGACGCAGCTGCGGGTTTGGCGGCGCGCTCCGGCTCCTTGCGCTCCTCGTTGGGAGCGGGCGCCTCCTCGGCCTGTTCCGTCGCCTTGGCCGCGGGCTTGGACTTTCCTTCCTCGACGAACTTAAGGACGTCCTGCTTGCGAATGCGGCCGCCGGTTCCAGTGCCCTCGACCTGATCGAGGTCCACGGAATTCTCGTCGGCAAGCCGGCGTACGAGTGGGGAGATGATGCCCCGCTTCGAGGTATCTCCAGACTCGGCTTCCTTGCCCGAAGCGGTGTCCTCCTTCGAGGCGACTGCCTCCTCGGCCTTGTCCCCCGTCTCTTCGCTATCGTCCGACTCGGAGTCCTCGGCTTCAGCACCAGCGTCTCCCTCTGCGGCCGGCTGCTGCTGCTCTTCACCCTCGGGCTCCGAAGCCTCGCCTTCCGGCTCATCTTTTTCCTCGGACTCTTTCTCCTCAGGGGCTTCGTCTCCGCCAGAGGACTCGCCACCCTCGCCGACGAGCGCGATCGCGGTTCCGACCTTCACCGTTTCGCCCTCCTCGACCAGGATCTTCTCGATCGTGCCGGCCGCTGAGGATGGAACCTCGGAATCGACTTTGTCGGTGGAGACCTCAACGAGGAGTTCGTCCTCCTCGATGCTGTCGCCCTCCTGCTTGAGCCACTTGGTTATCGTCCCCTCGACGACCGACTCACCGAGTTGCGGCATCTTGATCTCAGTTGCCATCCGGCTGTGAACCCTCCTCTAGGACGAGAAACCCCCGTGGAATACCGTTCATCCCCTGCGTGAAGTTGCCGCAGAAAGTGTGGTTGTTACTTGAGATTACCGCTCGCCTGAGGACACCGGTCGCCGTCGCTCAGCACCTGACTATCCGCATGAAGTCTGTCCGCCCCGCACGGGGGCCCGGGCTTCCTGCCACGACGGCGACGAGTTGGCTCGCGTTTATGAGCCCGGCGGCTCGCGCCACCGCCACGGCTCGGTCGGTCTCGTGGCGCATATCGCGCGCCTCCCCCACGTCCTCAGTGAAGAGGGGGATCACGCCCCAATTGAGCGCCATCACCCCGAGAGTCTGCTCGCGCGACGCGATTCCGACGACCGGCATGCTGGGCCGGAACGCGGCCACTCGACGAACTGTCGATCCGGTTCGAGTGGGACAGAGGATCGCCTGAACTCCGAGGTCCTCGGCGGCGGCGACCCCGGCGTGAGCGACGGCCCAGGACACGCGGTCGTCCTCCCTTCTCCGGGTCTCTGGCTCCGCGTGGACACGAACCAGCTGCTCCGACTCCTCCGCAATGCCAGCCATCGTTTCGACCGTCATCACCGGGTAGTCGCCCACCGCGGTCTCCTCCGACAGCATCAGTGCGTCGGTGCCGTCCAATACGGCGTTGGCCACATCGGTGACCTCGGCGCGTGTCGGCAGCGTCGATCGAGTCATGGACTCGAGCATCTGGGTCGCCGTAACGACGGGAACGCCCTTTTGGTTGCAGAGGTGGATGATCTCCTTCTGCAGCAACGGAACACGGCGAAGGGGCGTCTGGATTCCTAGATCCCCGCGGGCGACCATGACCGCGTCGGAAGCATTGATGATCTCGTCCAAGTTGTCGAGCGCGGAGCGGGTTTCGATCTTCGCAAGAAGGTGTGGTCTGTAACCTCGCTTTGGCAGCGCATCGCGAGCCCGCCTGAGGTCGTCCGCGTCGCGAATGAACGACAGTCCGACGAAGTTGGCCTTCATCTTGATCGCAAGCTCGAGGGTCTCGCGGTCCGCATCGGTAAATGCTTGGATGTGACGCTCGGCTCCCGGAACGTGCATACCCTTGCGGGAGCGCAGAATTCCCTGGGTCAGGACCTCGGTGTGCACGTCCGAGCCTTCGATGGCAATTACGCGGAGCACGATCTCACCGTCGGCCAGGTAGACCTCGTCACCCACGGACACCATTTGTGCGAGCGCCGGAACGGTGGTCGAGACTCGCTGCTCGTTGCCGTCGATGCGCTCCCCACTGAGCACGAAGCGCTGGCCCGCGTGTAGATCGACCTCGTCGCCGGCGATGGGTCCCGTGCGCATCTTCGGTCCTGGAAGATCGATGAGCACACCCACGCTTCGCTGGTGTGCACCGGCGATCTTTCGAGCCAGCTCGGCAGTTCGGAAATGATTGTCAGGAGTGTCGTGCGCGAAATTCAGGCGAACGACATCCACCCCCGCAACGATGAGCTTCTCGAGACTTTCCGGGTCGCGCGTCGCTGGGCCGATTGTGGCGATGATCTTGGTCCGCCGCTTCATTTCCGACCTTCCGAAGAGCGGCATGCGATGGAGGACCCACAAACCGCATTGTTAGGAGACATCCTCCCACTGCTACGGAGCTCCGCCTCCACCTCCGAGCTCGGTGATGTCAACCGTGTCACTCTCAGGCGGTGATTGGACGTCTACCTCTACACCGAAATCGAAGTACTCGATTGTGGACTGTTGCGTGACCTGCTGTCCCTGCTGGTCGATCTCGAAGTCGGTCACGATCCGGCGCACGAGGTCGTCAGCATCGATCCACACTTGAGTTGGTATCTCCTCGGCCCCCGTTAACTCAATCAGTTGCTCGTACGAGGGGCGAAGCGCCTCGGGTCCGCTTTCTGCGAGCGCGGCAAGGTCGGTCACGAAGCGATAATGAGTCGTCTCAGCGTCCCTAACAGTTTCCGTCCCTACTTCTTCCACCTCGGTCACCTCCGAGAGATACGCGAGCTGGCCGGCGCCGTTCTGCCGGAACGCCTCGAGGTTTATCCCCATCTGAGCACTCACGGCCGCGAAGTCGATACTTATCCACTCAGTATTGGTGGGTGCTCCCGGGAAGGCACTCGACTCGATGTAGGCGATTGAGTCCTTCGTGATCAGTTGCGAGGACTGTGTCGGCTGTCCGGGAAGCGATAGCTCCAGCGTTGAATCAGAGTCGCCGCTCGCGAGGTCGACGTCCCCCTCGAGGGTCGTCGTCAACTCCTGACCCTGGACGGATGTGACCTGCTCGCTAGCTATTCGAGCCGATCCGGCCTCCTCGGTAGCCGAAGCTGCAGCCGAGATGATCTCCTCCGGTGAGCCACCGTCTGAAGAGGACTCTCCGTCGGCCGCGCCGCCGTTCGAGTCATCTCCGCTGCACGCCCCCAGGACCAGCAAGAGAGCAGCCGCCAAAACAAAAACCTTGCGTCGTTTCAAGAACGACACCTCCATTGCCCGTTGTTGAATAACAAAGAGAGCCCGGACGGAGCCGGGCTCTCATGTCTTATTACCCCACTGGTCGTCTTAGTGATGCAGGGGCTTGCCGGCGAGGTCCATGAATGTCTCGCCGATCGCCTCTGAGAGCGTCGGATGCGGGTGGATCAGCTCGGCCAGCTCGTCCGGGAACGCCTCCCACGACGTCGCGAGCTGAGCTTCGGTGATGAGGTCCGAGACTCTCGCTCCGACCGCGTGGACCCCTACAACCGCTCCACCTTTCTCGGAGATGGTTTTCACGAATCCCTGGCCGCCACCGAGCATCAGCGAGCGCGCGTTCGCGGCGAACGGATACCGAGCGATCGAGACCTCGAGCCCCAGCTCCTTTGCCTTCTCCTCGGTGAGACCTACTGATGCGACTTCGGGCTGGCAGTAGATGATGTGAGGGATGTTCTTGTAGTCGACGGGAACGGGGTTCTCTCCCGCCAAATGTTCCGCGACCTTCATGCCCTCGATGAACGCGACGTGCGCGAGCTGGGGATGCATCCAATTGGCGTCGGGTACGTGGATCGCGTCGCCGATCGCGTACACACCGTCCACTCCGGTGGAGAACATCTGGTCGACCACGATGAAGCCCTTGTCGAGTTTTAGGCCGGCCTCCTCGAAGCCCATACCCTCAGTGTTCGGCGCGCGCCCGATTGCGACGAACATCCTGTCGGCCTCGATCGTCTTGGTTTCGCCGTCGCGTTCAACCGCGACCTCGACGCCCTTGTCCGACGATCGTGCGTCGCTAACCTTGACGCCGAGCTCGAACTTGATCCCCCGCTTCTGCAACAGCTTGAGCAGGGCCTCGGAGATGTCCGAGTCCTCCGCCGGCGCGATCTTGGGGAGCATCTCGACGACAGTGACCTCGGCCCCGAAACTGCGGAAGACGCTCGCGAACTCGAGTCCGATGTAGTTGCCGCCGACGACGACAACGGATCCAGGCATGTCGTCAGCTTCAAGGCCGTGATTCGAGTTATGCACGCGTTTGCCGTCCGCCTCGATAAAGGGGAGATCGCGCGACACGGAACCGGTTGCCAGGACTACTCCCTTGACGGCAGTGACAGAGCGCTCTCCCTCATCGGTCTTGACAACTACAGTCTTGTTGTCCGCCAAGCGCCCCCAACCGTCGATCTGCTCGATCTTCTTTCGTTTAACGAGTCCGGCCAGGCCCTTGTACATGCTGCCGACAACCGAGTCTTTGAATCTCTTGACCTGATCCCAGTCGTATCCGGGGTTGTCGTCGGCCTTGATGCCGAACTGGCCCGCATGACGGATCTCGTCCAACAGTTCCCCTGCGTGGAGCAGTGCCTTGGTCGGAATACAACCACGGTGCAGGCAGGTCCCGCCGACCTTCTCCTTTTCGACCAGGGCGACCGACATGCCCAGCTTTACGGCTCGAAACGCGCACGAATAACCGGCGTTCCCACCACCCAGAATCACGAGATCGAAGGAATCGGATCCCTCAGCCACGACAACCTCCCACCGTTACGTCTCAGTTTTGTTCGAACCCAGACGATAAAGCCCCGCCGGTGATGTCCCGACTACGACACGCTCTTGGCACGCGCTCTGGCTCGGTGCGCGGCCACGGCGGTTCGGTTCGCACACTTATCAGAGCAGAAGCGGCGGCACGAGTTCTTGGAGGTGTCGACGAAGATATCGATGCAGTCGTCGCTGGCACAGACTCCGAAGCGCTCCAGTCCATCCTCGACGAGCACCAGCGCAAGCCCCATCGCACTCGCCGCGCCGGCCCTCTGTGCGGGGGTGGCATCAGGGGCGGCGTAGTGGAGGTGCAGCGGCGCGTCGTCGTGATCGGTCAAGCGCGGAATCGAGCGGCTCTCGTCGAGAATCTCGTTGACGCGGCGCGCCGCGAGCTTCTCGTCTTCCGCCAGAAAGACGTCGACGAGCTTGGCCCGGAGCCGCCTGAAAGCCTCTAGGTCGGCATCGGTCAAACCCTTATCCGCGAGCTCGCTGAGGCCCGACTGGACCAGGAACGCCCTGAGGTCGTCGACAGTCTTGAGGTCCTCCCAGGTCTCCCCGAAGGGCAGCGGTCCGGTGTTGACGAGGTCTGCTGCGAACCGAATGGGGGCCTCGCTGTAATGGCTGAAATCCACTTGACTTATTACCCCTCTATAGGTAGTGTAAGGAGCAATCCTTGAAACGTAGCTTACACCAGCGTCTCTTAGAAAGGAACAGGGACATGCACCCACTTATTTCCCACGAATTAGCGGACCTGATCCTCGACGACCGGATGAGAGGCGCCGACAGCAGGCGACTGGCCGATGAGCTCCCCCACCGCTTTCGCATCCTGAACACTGTGCGCTCGGCCCTGGGGATGCTGATCGTGTCACTCGGTGCCCGCTTGACCCTCGAGCGCGACCAGGAGGCTGTGTTCCTCGTCAGTGCGGACCGTCGAGTCCACCTCACCGGGCTCGGCCCCCATTAGAAACTTGCCGCCCGAAGGGCGGTACCGAGCGTTTCCCCTCGGCGAGGCGCAGCGAAGCTTCGCCGAAGCCCAGAATATCTGAACCAAACCTCACTCCCGATCAGGGCCTGTGGACGCTCCCCCCGTCCACAGGCCCCTTTTATTTCCGAGCCTCGCGCCGCAGTGCTTGCAGCTAGCGATCGTCTCGACGATCGCGCAAAAGCTCGGACCCCAATCTCGCGCCGCAGTGCTGCAGCTAGCGATCGTCTCGACGATCGCGCAAAAGCTCGGACCCCAATCTCGCGCCGCAGTGCTTGCAGTAAGGGGAATTCGAGGACACGACTCCGTCACAACTGGGACATCGTGCTGGACCGATCGCGCCAGATCTCGAGCGCCTGGCAACCGCCAGTGACAGTGCCCCGAAAGCAACGATGAGCCCGAGGATCACCGCCGCGTAAGCGTCGAGCCCGGCGACGAGTCCCACGCTGATGGCGAACGCGGTAGCCACGAGGACCAGAACGGTGACTGCCGCACTCATTTCAGATTGCGCCTGAGGAAGCCGATCAAGGAGTCGAGCGCTCTGGGATCGCGGCGGAGCTGATGTCCGGCGCCGTTAAGTATCCGTAGCTCCGGTCTGCGCGCTCTGCCCGCGATGCGCTGGGCATGGTCGACGGGAACGACCTCGTCATCGGTTGAATGCATCACGAGTACTGGACAGGTCAGACGACCGATGGAGTCCTCCGTGCACACCTCATCGAACTCCGCGGCCCATGCGGTCGGGTCGTCGGCCACTTCCGGAGACACCTCCATTCCAGCCTCCACGGTGATACGCCTGAGCCCCTCGCGGGGGTCGCCCGCGAACGAGATCCAGGACGCGGGGGCTGCGAGTAGGGCGAGTGCTGCCACCGGCGTCCCACGCCGCGCGACCTCGGTTGCGACGGCGCCCCCGGCAGACGAGCCGACGATGGCCACCGGGCCCGGCATGCCCTCTAGAGAAGTTGCGGCGAACAGAGCAGCCGTCGCATCCCTAACCCACCCCTTGATCGAGAAGAACCCGGGCGACGACCGGGCGGCTCTCATGTCAACCCAGGCAGACGCAAAGCCCGCGTCGGCGAGATGCCGCGCGAACCCCTGATAACCGGTGTCGCCAGGATCGGGCGGAGCGGTGGACGGAATCCCGTGAAGGAGGAGAACCAGGCCCTGCGCTTCTTCCGGGACGTAAGCACCACCGCGCAGCCGCAGGCCGTCGACGACGACCGGCAGACGCGCTTCCACCGGAGCCGGCTCACGCCGGGTGGGGTGTTCCATCTGTTGATTGAATCAGGCTGCGAGGGACAGGCCAGTCATCACCCGCTCGCGGGAGGCTTTGAGCGCGGCGACAATGGACGGATGAAAACCGGATCGAGCCACGCGGGGCGAGCGGCACTCGTAGCATTGCTGCTGGCCGTCCTGCTCACCCTCACGAGGCTCGTGGTGTGGGCAGCCACCGACAGCCTCGCGGTTTTCTCACAGATGCTCGATTCCGCCCTCGACATCGTGGCTTTCTTGTTGCTGTGGCTGGGTATCCGCCTCGCGTCCAAGCCCGCCGACGAGTCGCATCACTACGGCCACGGCAAGGCCGAGAACCTCGCCGCTTTTGTCCAGACCCTGATTCTCGGGGGTCTTGTAATCGGAGTACTCGTCGAGGCCGTTAGTCGCCTCTTCGAGGGGGAGACCACTATCGAGGTGCCTGGCTACGCTTTAGCGCTGTTCGCCGCATCCGCCCTCGTCGACGTGCTCGGAGTGAGCTACATGCTGAGAGCAGCGCGGGTCGAAGGCTCCGATGCGCTGCAAGCCGGAGCCCTGAACTTCGCCGCCGACATTGGCACGGCGTTAATCGCTCTCGTGAGCCTCCTCGCGGCCCGCTCGGGCTGGCCAAGGGCCGACGTGGTCGGTGGGCTCATCGTGGCCGTCATTGTCGGAATCGCAGCGGTGCGGCTCGGAAAGCGCTCGGTCGACGTGCTCATGGACCGGGCCCCCGACACGCGTGTAGCCGAGATCGAGGCCGCAGCATCTGGAGCTGAGGGAGTAGCCGAGACCCGCCGGGTGCGACTCCGCTCGGGCGGCAAGAACCTCTTTGCGGATGTGACAGTGGCCGCGGGCCGAACAGCGACGCTGGAGCGAGCCCACGACATCGCCGAGGCAGTCGAACGAGAGATCGCTCGCGTCGCGCCGGGAACGGATGTCGTAGTTCACGTCGAGCCGATGTCGGAGACCACGGGGCTGGTCGAACGAGCACAGGCCGCGGCAAGCAGGCAGGCCGGAGTTCACGAGGTTCACAACGTCCTGATTCATGAGTTCGATGAGGATGGCCGACGGAAGCTCCATGTCACGCTTCACGCAAAAGTGCAGTCGGGAACATCACTTGGTGAAGCTCACGAGCTCTCCGACCAGATCGAGAATGCGGTCCTGGACGAGCTGGGCGATCACGTGAGAGTTGATTCGCACATCGAACCCTGGCAAATGACGAGCCCGGGGGTCGACGTCACGGAGTCGCGCGCCGACATCGTCGCGCTTGTGACCGAGATCGCCCAGCGGGAACCGGACGTGGTGGATTGCCACGAGGTGCTCGTCACATCGGTGGACGGACAACTTTCGGTCGTTGCGCATGTCAGGGGTCGGGGGAACCTGGCACTAGACCGCATGCACGACGCCTCGGTGCGCATCGAAGACGCTGCCCGCGCGGCCCATTCCGACATCGGTCCCGTTCTCATTCATTTCGAGCCCGCCTAGTGGACGAACTAACATCTCATTCGATGACGAGGCAACGGGTTTCATCGGGTTCGCCGTGGGAGCCGAAGGTTGGCTTCTCGAGAGCCGTGCGTGTCGGCGACCGGGTCCTGTCCGCGGGGACGGGACCGATATGGCCGGACGGAAGCTGTGATTCGGATCCCGAGGTTCAGGCGAGCCGGTGCTTCGAGATCGCGCTGCTAGCCATGGGTCGAGCGGGAGCAGCCCCGCGCCATGTGGTCCGTACGCGCATATACATAACGAACGCGAAGTACTCGGATGCCGTCGGTCGTGCACACCATGCGTTCTTCGGTGGTGTACGTCCGGTCGCCACGATGATCGTGGTTGCGGGATTGCTCGACAAACGCTGGAAGGTCGAGGTCGAAGTCGAAGCAGTGATCGACGACTAACCGATCCGCGTTACGCCCGTACCGAGATCGATTTCGATGGGTAGCCCGACGCCCCGCTGGGATGGGGCTCGGCCTCCCGCTTCGTTTGAACCGCGCCTTCGCCGTCCGTCGCGCGGCAGATGATCTCCACGTCCCCCTCGTCCGAGGGTGTCCACCGATAGGCCCAGAAGCGCCACGTTCGTTCGTTGATCGGATCCTTGAGCAGACCTTCGTCCCAGGTCCGGCCCCCGTCGGTCGAGACCTCGACCTTCGAGATACCGCGATCTCCAGCCCAGGCGATCCCGGCTATCCAGGTCGCCTCCCCGACCATTGCCGACCCGTCGTCACCCAACACGTCGATGCGGCTCTCGGCCTTCACGACCGCCTCGTCGCTCCAGCCTCGTTCCATCCAGTAACCCTGGTAGTCGTTGTCGACGAGCTCGATCGACTCGAGCCACTTCACGTTCTTCATGCCGTAGATGGCGGGAACCCTCAACCTGCAAGGAAAGCCATGCTCCTGGGTAAGCGGCTCGCCGTTCTGGCTTACGGCAATGAGCACGTGTTCGTTCATCGCAACGTCAAGAGGAATCGAATCGGAGTATCCATCAGCCCCGCGCAACACAAGATCCACTACTCCGTCGCCAACTCCCGCGGATTCGAGAACCTCTATCAGGCGCACCCCACCCCAAAGCGATGTCCCGATCAGGTTGCCACCGACCTCGTTCGAGATGCAGGTCATCACAGAGTGCTCCTCGACGATTTCGAAACGCTCCTGGAGTTGCTTGAAGGTCAACGTCAGCTCATCGTCGACTGCACCGAACACTCGGAGGTTCCAATCATCGGCATCAACCGAGGGCTTGATGAGATTGATGTCGACCACGTAGTGCTCCTCGGCACTCGTCACGTCGCTCGGAAGTCCGGCTAGATCGGGAAACGCGTCGTCCACTGGCGGGAGCTCCTCGCTGGACGCGGCCGCTGCCAGCTCCACGTTGCGATCGGGTCCAGAGAAGGCGCGCGCCAACCACCCGAGTGCACCACCGGCGAACGCGATGGCAAGCGCGCCGCCGAAGCCGAGCCGCAGGACCCTTCTGCGACCAGTGTCCACATGCGCCGCGGACGCTGCGTAGACCGATGACGCGACGAGTTCGTAGCAAACGGCTGCCAGCATCAGGAACAGGACTGTGAGTAGAACTCCGCCGGTTCCTGACGCGCTCCCCAGCGAAACCACGACGCCGAGAACGGCGATGACGATGGCGGTCTCGATGGTTCGAAGTCGTCCATCGCGCGACAGGCGCCACAACAACTCGGCCCCCAGTAGCAGCGATCCGACGAGCACTCCGAGAGCCAGGAGACGCAACGACCAGTGTTTCAAGGCGTCGATGAAGAACGTCGACACATCTCCGGGAGTTGCCCGGATTAGGAGGTCGGCTAGGGCGGCGGGCGGGAAGATGACCCCCTCGAAAAGGCTCGACCCGGCCCAAATGAGGGCCGTGGAAACGGCCATGGCCGCGAACCCCGCCCTCCGTACCAGCCTGCGATCGAGCTCCACGGGTTGTGGCTTACGAGACTCGGTTGCGATCGTCACCCCACCATTGTGGGCGCCCCTCGGGACTATGGGGCGGTCGTGACACAATCGGTCTCAAAAGGACGAGAGAATCACTCGGTTTCCGATGAGTTGGCGGGTCTCGACTCGTCACAACTAGCAAAGCCGTCGATGAAAAGGGAGAGAATGGGAGTCCTGGGAAGACCATCGCCTTGCGGTGAGTTGACGCAGTAATGCCCACGCCACGCACGATCATTCGCACCTACCTCCTGCTGATGCTCGGCAACACGCTGGCCGCGTCGCTGATCTGGGGGATCAACACGATCTTCCTGCTGGAAGCGGGCCTTTCGAACTTGCAAGCATTTTCAGCAAACGCTTTTTTTACCGCGGGCATGGTGATCTTCGAGGTTCCGACCGGGATCGTCGCCGACACCAGGGGTCGTCGTTTCTCCTACCTGCTCGGCACCGTCTCGCTGAGCGCGGCAACGCTTCTCTACGTGATGCTCTATTACGCGGAGGCACCCTTCTGGCAATGGGCGGCCGTTTCGATCTTCATCGGCCTCGGGTTCACCTTCTTCTCCGGAGCGGTCGAGGCCTGGCTGGTGGATGCCCTTACTGCAGCGGGATACACAGGAGAGTTGGAGGCGGTATTCGGGCGCGGCCAGATCGTGATGGGCGTCGCCATGCTCACGGGCTCGGTGGCGGGAGGTTTCATCGCCCAACAGTTCGGGGTTGGGGTGCCGTTCGTGGCGCGCGGTCTCATCCTCGTGGTGATGTTCGTGGTCGCATTCGCGCTCATGCACGACATTGGGTTCACGCCCGAGAAGGGCGCGCGGCCGCTCACCGAGATGCGGAAGGTGGCCAAGGCCTCGATCGACTACGGCATGCGCGTGCCGGCAGTCAAATGGCTCATGATCGAGGCCCTCTTCACCGGAGGAGTGGGCATCTACGGGTTCTATGCCCTGCAGCCTTACCTGCTCGAGCTCTATGGCGATCCAGAGGCCTACCAGATCGCCGGCTTGGTGGCGGCGATCGTCGCGGGCGCCCAGATCCTCGGGGGCATCGCGGCCCCCCGCATTCGCCGTCTCTTTCACCGCCGAACTTCCGCGCTCATCACCACCACGGCAATGGGTGTCGCCGCGCTTGCTTTGATCGGTGTCTTCGAGAGCTTCTGGGGCGTGATCGTCCTGATCGTCGTCTGGGCGCTGGTATTCGCAGCATCGATGCCGATCCGCCAGGCCTACCTCAACGGCTTGATACCGTCCAAGCAGCGGGCGACGATCCTGTCGTTCGATTCCCTGATGGAATCGAGCGGAGGTGTGTGGGCACAGCCCCTTCTCGGCCGTGCGGCAGACGTGTGGGGTTACGCGCCGTCCTACCTCATAGGGGCCGGGATATCGCTGCTCGCGATCCCCGCTCTCGTCCTCTCGAGACGTCAGAACGCTCCCGCGGACACCCAGGAGGTGACCGAGGTGGCAGAGGTGACCGAGGTGGCAGAGATTGATGAGCACTAGCCCGACTCGGTGACTCGCGAGGTCGCGCTTCGAATAGCTCGGCAACGGATGCGCACGCAGCGTTTGACTGGTCCTCGATTCGCGCGGCCGGAGGAGGTGGTGGGTTGGTTCGGAGCCTCCCAGTCTCAGGATTACGGTCCCGCGAAGTGGTCGTTGGGACAACGCAGCGAGGGGACAACGGACGCCGGCGTCGAGAAGCTCTTCGCGGATGGGACCATCCTCCGGACACACATTCTGCGGCCGACCTGGCACTTCGTTCTGCCCGCCGACATCAGGTGGATGCTCGAGCTAACCGGCCCCCGGGTGCTCGCACAGACCGCCTCTTACTTCCGCCGGATGGACCTGGATGCAGCGACCCTAGAGAAATCGCTCATGACGATCGAGCGAGCTCTGCGCGGAGGCAACCACCTGATGCGCAAGGAGCTCAAGGCGGTTCTCGAGAAGTCCGGTTTCGACGTTGAAGGAAATCGGGTCTCGTTCATCATGATGAATGCCGAGTTGTGCGGGCTTGTCTGCAGTGGTCCGCGGCGCGGCAAGCAACACACCTACGGGCTCCTCGAGGAACGCGCGCCGAACGCGCCAACGCTCGGCCAAGAGCAGGCACTGGCGGAGCTGACCGTCCGCTTCTTCACCAGCCATGGTCCCGCGACGCTCAAGGACTTCGGGTGGTGGTCGAGCTTGAAGGTTGCGGACATGAAGAGGGGACTCGAGATGGCCGGGTCCCAGCTCACTGAGGAAGAGATAGACGGCGTGTCCTACTGGTTCTCGGGTTCACCTTCGGCGACAAAGGTCGCCTCTCCGAGTGTCGCCCTCCTGCAGGCTTTCGACGAATACGTGGTTGCCTACAAAGACAGTCGTCACGTGATCGATGTGGCCGGCACTGCACGAGCCCACGATGAGGGCTTCCCGTTCACGGGCGGTGTGGTGCTCGACTCCCAGGTTGTCGGTACCTGGAGGAGCACGACAACAGAGAATGAGGCTTTGATCCGCTTCACGCTCTACGCTCATCCCAACGGAGCACAAACACGCGCCCTCCACGCGGCGGCCTCCGACTACGCACACTTTCTTGGCTTGCCCACTGCGGTCGAGATTTCGCTGGTGCCGGCCATAACCGGCTGACCGTTAGAGGGACCGGATCTCGTCCCCCGCTCGAATCGTTCCACCCGTGACGATGCGTGCGCGTATCCCTGCCCTTCCGATCAAGGGCTTGAGCAGACGCTTGCCCGCCAGCCGTTGAAGGTGCGAACAAGGCGGATTCTCTTCGAGACCTTCGAACACGACCTCGCCTGCCGAGAAGCGCCGTCCGAGCAAGTCTGTCAGCACGACCCCTTCGGTCATCAAGTTGCGGCGCATGTCTTTCGCCTCGATTTCCAAGCCGCTCTCGGCCCGACCTGCCTCGAGGCCCTCCACAGAGAAGAGAGTCACCTCGAGAGTGGGGTCATGTTCCCCGCGCCCGTCGTGGAAGTAACGATCACCTCTGAGTCCCTTGCCCGCTACTGCTTCGATCTCTGCGATCTCCTGGATCGGCCCGCTCTCATCGGGGCCGATGAAGATGCGCGTTACTCGAGCGGCATTCATCTGCGGACCGTACAACGACTACGACAGGGCGTGTGGATGACGCGTGGCGTTTCTGCTACCAACGACGGTCTTTCCACTCGTCCAGATGGGGCTTTTCGGTTCCTATCGTTGTGTCGTCGCCGTGCCCGGGATAGACATATGTGTCGTCGGGAAGCACGAAGAGCTTGGTCTCGATGCTGGCGATGATCTGATCGAACAACTTGCCGTCGCCCCAAGTGTTTCCCGGCCCCCCCGGAAAGAGCGTGTCACCGCTGACCAGGTGGTTGCCGGTCAGAAGGCAGACGCCTCCAGGGGTATGACCCGGCGTGTGCAGCACCTTGACCTCGTGGTCCTTGCCGAAGGCAATGGTGTCGCCGTCGGTCACGGCCACATCGATCGGCACGGGGTAGTCCTCCCCCGGATGCGCGTAGACAGGCACCTCGAGCTTCTTCTTCAACTCGGGCAAGGCGTCGACGTGATCGTAATGGCCGTGAGTCTGGACGATGCCGACCACCTTGGCCCCCTCGGCTCCGGCCAGAATCTTGTCCGCCTCGTAGCAACCATCTACGAGCAAAGCCTCGTGGGTCGCGGGACATTCGAGAAGATAGGTGTTGTTCTCCGTGTCGCCCACGCGGATCTTGCGCACGATGAGGTCGTCGCCCTCGTAGTGATGACTCAAGCCGGATCCTTTCTGCGCTTATTCGTTCATGTCGATGACTGTTGCGGCCGTAGAGCCCGCCGTGACCTGCGTACCAGGTTCGACGTTATGACGCACCAGTGCGAGTGCATGTCCGCCGGACGCGCTCGTGACCGTTCCGACCTTCGAATCATCGAGCGTGACGTCGCTCCCAACCGCAAGTGACGAGTCGGCGTGCAGTCGTCTCAGCTTGCGGTTGACCTTGCCGCGAAAGCGAATCTTCGCCATCGCCTCTTGTCCCACGTAGCAGCCCTTGTCGTAGTGAACCGCGATGTCGTCCAGACCTGCCTCGGGAGGCAACGTCTTATCTGTCATGTCACGTCCCCATCGAGCCATGCCGCGCTCGACGCGCAGGGCCTCGAGCTCCTCCTCGGTTGCCTTCTGGAGGCCCGCTTCCTTGAGGGCGACCAGTACCTCATCAACGCCACCTTTCGCGACCCATAGGTAGCCCGCCGGAACGCCAAGCGAGAGAGTTCGATGTGCGAACGCGTCGGGCGCAACCGTTTGCGCGAGTTCGTCCCAGCCGGGGCCGACAACGAGCACGAGGCCGAAGTCGTTGGTGACGTCCTCGATGGTGACCTGAGTTGCGAAGACGTACCGCTGCAAAGCCTCGGGGAGCGTTTCGATCAGCTCGGGCTCGAAATGAAGCCGCAGTGCGTCGTCGGTCGCAAGCACTTCCATGTAACCGACCATCCGGCCGTGGGCGGTGATCAGTGCCGTGTCGCGCGCCTCACCCGGCTCGATGTCCTCGAACGCCTGAGTCAGGATCTGATGGAGAAACCAGGCGCGCTGGGGGCCGGTGAGCTCGAGCTTTCCCCGATCCGAGCGATCTGCGTAGAGGTTCCCAGCTGTCATTGCACTCCCGATGGTTGATTCGCTACAAGCGAGAACGGCGTAGGGCCTCCAGTATTTCCTCCTCGCGCCCCTTCGTCATACCCGCCGACAGCTCCTGATCCTCCTCTTGGGCCCACCTCAGCGTGTCCTCGACCGTGCGATCGAGCGGAGAGAACTCGAGACCCGCCGCAATCGCCCGCTCTGAGTCGACAGTGGCGAAGCCGGGATGGTCCAGGGGTGCGTAGAGCGGCAGTTCCCGGCCAAGGTTCACGTCGGCCTCCCTCAGAACCCGTTCGGGAACCCATACGGGCCGGGAATCACTCGCTGCGACCTCGACACAACTCTCGAGGAAGTCGCCCCAGCTGAGCGCATCCTTCAGAGGGCCGGTGGCGTTGAAGACACCATGCAGCGAATCCTCGCTTGCCTTGAGCGTGAAGCCCGCGAGGTCTCTTGCATCGATGAACTGAACCGGCCGGCCGGCACCATCCGGCGCGACAAAATCGCCGCCCTTCGAAACGCGCACGCACCAGTAGGTGAAGCGATCGGTGTCGTCGAAGGGTCCGGCCACGATTCCCGGTCGCACGATGGTGCACCGCTGCTGGTAGACAGAGCGGACGACCTCCTCGCACAGCGCCTTGAGCGGGCCGTACGTGTCGCGGGTGATGTCCTCGGTCCCCACATCAGGGATGGGTCGCAAAGGATGAGTCCTCGTCGATCCCCGTGGTCGTGAAGTCGGCGTAGACGGAAACGGACGAGATGAAGGTGTAGTGGTCCGTTGCCCCCGCAACAACTCGGCCGACTGCCTTACGACACGCGGAAGGTAACCCGATACATCCAACACCCGATCGAAGCTGCGGCCTTTCAATAGCTCCAGTTCTCCGTCCCTGTCCCCGTGCACCTCCTCGACGTCATCGAAGAGGCCCGGGTTCGTGTGACCGCGGTTGAACAGAGTGACCCGGTGTCCCTTCGACAGGGCGCACTCCACGAGATGGCGGCCGACGAACTGGGTGCCGCCGAGGATCAAGAAGTGCATGTCAGCTTGCCGCTCGTTTTCCCGTCGTCTGACTCATGAAATCGAGCATCACCTTGGCGGTTCTCTCGGGATGTTCTATCTGCGGCACGTGTCCGCAGTCGGCCCACACGTGAACCTCTGCGTCGGGAAGGGTTCTTTGAATCTTGCGACCGAAATGATGGGTGATGATTGCGTCCTGCTCGCCGTAAACGAACAGCGACGGAATCTCCATGAGCTCCAAACGAGTGAAGAAGCCTGCCTCGCCGTGGGGATCCTCGAGGTAGATCGCTCGCGCCGCTGCAAAGAATGCGCCGCGTGCCTTCGGGTTTCGCCACACGTGCGTGAAGTCGTCGATGGCCGCCTCGATCCAGACACCGTCGAGCCCACCGGTGTCAGAAAACAGCGACTCGATCGTTTTCCTCACGCGCGAGCGCGGAACGTAGCCGAGAGCCACCCCGAACTCGGGTCGCAGCAGCTGCACGATTCGGAGCATCGGACGTTCCGAAAACGCCGAGGCCGGACAGAGGCACATGACGTCGGTGACCCTTCCGGGATCGAGCATCGCCAGCTCCATCGCAATCTTGCCGCCCATCGAGTTACCGGCGACGTGACAACGCTCGACACCCATGCCGTCCAGAAAGCGGCACACGTAGCCGCTGAACCAGGCCGCGTCGTAACGCCCGATGGGCTTCGACGACCGTCCGAATCCGGGAAGGTCGATGACCATGACGCGGTAGCGAGCAGCGAGTTGCGGAAGAACAGTCAGCCAGGAAGCCTTCGTCGCACCGAGTCCGTGCATCAGAAGCAGCGGCTCGCCGTCCTCCGGCCCGGCGATCAATGCAGAGATGCTCATCCGGCGGCCAACCGGAACGTCGTCGATCGTGTAGCGCAGGCCTCCGGCGTCCGGCCGCTCGAACATTGGCTCGAAGTGAAGAGCTCGTTCGATGCTCCCTCGTACCTTCAACCTTCGATCTACGAACGCTTCGATCCCAGACAGGCGGCCGGCGTCCATCGCTCGCCAGGTGTCGTGGTCGGTTTCGATCTCGGCGTCGACTTTGCCGTCGGGTCGCTCGATCGTCACTCCACTCGTCGACACGGCGACGTCACGGGTTGCACGACCGAGGCGGATTCGCCACCGACCTTCGGCTCGCACACGGTCCGGTAGCAAACGCCCGGGCAGCTCGTCCAGGAGTCCTACGGCGCTATCCCCCATAAGTGAAATAGAGGATATCCCGGTGGAGACCGATCGAACCGCATACAAACTGCTTAGTTTCTCTAGTGATCAAGCAGTGTCGCGGCCACCGCGGCGCGCTTTGCGGCCGGCGTTCCGTTGAATTGCGAAATCGACAGGGCCCTCTTGTAGTAGCGGTGAAGGATGTGCTCCCAGGTGAACCCGGTTCCCCCGTGCACCTGTATCGAACGCTCGCACACGCTCACCGCAGCTTCACCCGCCATCGAGTGAGCGGCCGCTGCCGCTCGATCTGCGTCCTCGGTCGATTCGGCAACCGACCATCCCGCCCAATAAGCGACCGAACGAGCGAGCTCGGTGCTCATATAGGTGTCTGCGACCTGGTGGGACACTGCTTGATACGACCCGATCGGCTTGTCGAACTGCTTGCGCTCCGAGACGTAGTCGCGCGCCAGCTCGAGCACCTTTTGAGCGACACCGACGGCCTCGAGCGCCAGTGCAGCATCCGCTCGCCGGCGAATATGGCTCAACGTGGCGTCGCCTTGACCCGGCGGGACCAGCTGTGTGGCCGGGTGTCCCTCCAGAGTCAGCCGGCCCATCCGGCGGGTCGTGTCGACCGTTTGAAGCGGCGACACCGCATCGCCCTCGGGCTCGACGAGCCACAATCCGGCACCATCGCCGGTTTTGGCGCTGACGACGACATGCGTCACAATCGACAGATCCGCTACCGGTTCCTTGATCCCCGTGAGAGTCCACCCTGCACCATCAGGCTCGGCCGACGTCGTCAGGTTGTTCGTGTCTTCGATGGTTCGAGCTCCCTGCGGCTCGAAGCCGGCAAAGGTGACGCGAGCCTGCCCAGATGCGATCGATTCGAGTACTTCCAGGGCGTTCATGAGCGCTGGGAGCGCAACCCCGATCGTGCTCGTGTACGGGCCAGGGTAGAGGCCGTATCCGAGCTCCTCGAAGATCACGCACTCATCGAGAAAGCTCATGCCCGCGCCGCCGTGGCTCTCCGGGATGGATAGTCCCGTCCAACCGAGCTCGGCCATCTTGGACCACAACTCGGGATCCCATCCCTCGTCCGACTCTGCAAGTTCGGCTATGCGCTCGGGCGGAAACTCCGACGCAAGGAACGAGCGAACCTGCTCGCGCAACATCTCCTGCTCTTCCGTAAAGGAGAAGTCCATTGCTTACCTGCTCCTCGGGAGTCCGAGCACGCGCTCGGCGACTATGTTGCGCAGGATCTCCGACGTCCCTGCCTCGATTGTGTTCCCCCTGCTCCTGAGTTGCTGGTACTGCCAGAACCCCGACCAGTCGCCGTCGTGTCCGTCGAGCTGAGCGCGTACACCAAGGATGTCGAGAGCGAGCTTGCCGAGTCGTTGGTTCGACTCGCTCCAGTGGAGCTTTGCAATGGTGCCCTCGGGACCCGGCACGCCGGTCTTCATCAAGGTGGTCAGCGCCCGGTAGTTCGTGAACTTAAGGGCTTGAAGCTCGATCCATTGCTGAGCAACCCGATCACGAATCAACGGGTCGGACGCGGCGCCGGTCTCGGTCGCAAGTGCGATGAGCTTCCCAACGAGTACCTCGAGCCGAGCGGTTAGAGCGAACCCAAGGGTTCCTCGTTCGTGCAGCAGTGTGGTCATCGCCACGCCCCACCCCGCGTTGGCTTCTCCGACAACGTTGCTCTTGGGGACCTTCACGTCCGTGAAGAAGATCTCGTTGAACTCCGGGTCACCGGTTATCTGCACGAGCGGACGAACCTCGACTCCCTCCGAGTGCATGTCGACCAAGAGGTACGTGATGCCTCTGTGCTTGGGTGCGTCAGGGTCGGTGCGCACGACGAGGATGCAGTAGTCGGCGATGTGGGCAAAGCTCGACCACACCTTCTGCCCGCTGACGACGTAGTGGTCGCCGGAATCCTCCGCTTTCGTTCGCAGAGAGGCGAGGTCACTGCCGGATCCCGGCTCGGAGAATCCCTGACACCAGACCTCCTCTCCGGAGAGCGTCCGTGCCAGATGCGCGGACTTCTGGTCGTCGGTTCCGTGAGCGATGATCGTCGGCCCAGCCATGCCGAGCCCGATGATGCCGATGTGCTCCGGAGTCTCGGCCCGCGCGCTCTCCTCGAGGAAGATGGCCTGATGAGTGTAGGGCGCGCCCTGGCCCCCGAACTCCTTGGGCCACGTAAGTCCGGCGTAGCCGGCCTCGTAGAGCTTCTTCGACCACTCGCGTGAGATGGATTCGTCCATCCGTCCGCTGCTGGGCGCTCGGTCGCGCCACCCCTCGGGGAGGTTGTCGGCGATCCATCCCCTCAACTCCTTGCGGAAGGTCGCCTCGTCGGGCGTGTCCCTGAAGTCCATAGGGAGCGCAGTCTAGTAGGTCGCGGTTGTGCCACTTTCGATCGGACTGCGAGGGAGGAAACCGTGTCGTTCGCGTCCAATTTAGCCACTATCCAAGCCACTAGGCAGGCCCCTCGTTCGCAAGTACCCTGCGTGGGTGAACCTGGTGCGATGCGGCCACCTGCTTCGTGCACACTTCAAGACAGTGCAACCAACAATGGACGAGAGCCGGGAGACTGGGGATGAATGTCAGCTGAGCCGGACGTCGAAATAAGCATCAGGGGGCTCACGAAATCGTTCGGCGCCCAAACCGTCCTCGAGGACATCACCTTCGACGTCCCGAAAGGCAAGGTCACGGTCTTGCTCGGTCCTTCGGGAACCGGCAAGTCGGTATTTCTCAAGCACCTGGTCGGCCTCTTGAAGCCCGACCGGGGTGAGATCTGGATCGACGGCAAGAACGTCCCCGCCCTGTCGGAAAGAGAGCTCTATCAGGTCCGCCGCAAGTTCGGCGTCTTGTTTCAAGACGGCGCCCTGTTCGGATCGATGAACATTTACGACAACGTGGCGTTCCCGCTGCGCGAGCACACGAAGAAGCGCGAAAGCGAGATCAAGGACATCGTCGACGAGAAACTCACGATGGTCGGACTAACGGGGGCCGAGAAGAAGCTGCCGGGCGAGATCTCCGGAGGCATGAAGAAGCGAGCGGGACTCGCGCGTGGGTTGGTGTTGGATCCAGAGATCGTGCTGTTCGACGAGCCGGATTCCGGCCTCGATCCGGTTCGCACCGCCTTCCTCAACGAGCTCATCATCGACCTCAACCGTCAGCTCGAGGCGACGTTCATGGTTGTGACGCACGACATCTCCACCGCTAAGCGCGTGTCCGACTACATCGGGATGCTCTATCGCCGCAATCTGGTTCGCTTCGGCCCCGCCCACGAGATGTTCGAGTCCGACATTCCGGTTGTTCGCCAGTTCCTCGCGGGTGACACCGAGGGGCCGATCGGGATGTCCGAGGAGAAGGACCAAACGAAACCAGAAGATCAGCCCAAGTCGGGCTACGGCATGACCGCCGCGGAGGTCGAAGAGATGGAGCGCGACGCCGGCGCTCCGCATGAGGAACCTCAGAGGTCGTGATCGGAAGCGCACGTTCGCTCGTCACCGAGACGGGCAACATGTTTGCAATCACCCTCGAAGCCCTGCGAGTGATGTGGAAGCCGCCCTATCCGTGGCGCGAGTTCATTCGGCAAAGTTGGTTCATCGCCAGCGTCTCGATGTTTCCCGCGATGCTCGTGTCCATCGCGTTCGGGGCCACCATCGCTCTGCAGGTCGGAAACGTCGCCACCCAGTTGGGCGCAGAGTCCCAGACGGGGGCAGCGATGGTTCTGGCAGTTGTGCGAGAGGCAGCACCCATCGTCGCGGCCCTCCTGATCGCGGGAGCCGGAGGATCGGCCATGTGCGCGGACCTCGGGAGTCGCAAGATCCGAGATGAACTCTCGGCGATGGAGGTTCTGGCGGTCAGCCCGATCGCGACGCTGGTGGTTCCGCGCATCTGGGCGGCCGTCTTCGTTGCGATGTTGCTCGACGGATTCGTCTCCGTGGCTGGAATCGCCGGGGGGTATTTCTTTAATGTCATCGTTCAAGGAGGAACCCCCGGCGCGTATCTCGCTTCGTTCAGCCTGCTAGCGCAGCCGGCGGACCTCTTCGTGGCGATCATCAAGTCGGGGATCTTCGGCCTGATCGCAGCAATGGTGGCGATCTACTTCGGCTTCTATGCGAAGGGCGGGCCGAAAGGTGTCGGCGACGCCGTCAACCGAGCCGTCGTCGTCACCTTCATGCTCGTGTTCTTCGTCAACTTCCTCCTCACGGCGCTGTACTTCGCCATCGTCCCCCAGAAGTTCGGATAGCTATGGCTACCGCACAGATACCGAGCAAGCGTTTCCGGCCTCTTGAGAAGCTGATAGTCGGCCTGTCGAACCTCGGCTCGCAGCTGATCTTCATGGCGAAGTCACTCGTCGACATGGTTCCGGCGACCCGGCACGTGCAAGAGCTCGGTCGTCTCGTAAGCGAGATCACGCTGGGGGCGGGGGCGCTCATCGTCGGCGCGGGCACGGCCGGAGTCATCTTCTTCATGTCCTTTTTTACCGGCACTCAAGTGGGGCTCGAGGGTTTCAAGGGACTGCAGCTCATAGGGGCCGAGGCCTTCACAGGGATTCATCGGCGCGTTCGCAAATACGCGTGAGATCACACCGTTGATCGCGGGTGTGACGCTTGCGGCGCAGGTCGGATGCGGCTTCACTGCGGAGCTGGGGGCCATGCGTGTCAACGAAGAGATCGACGCGCTCGAGGTCATGGCCGTTCGGCCGGTTCCTTACCTCGTGTCAACGCGCATCCTCGCCGCCCTGATCGCGATCATCCCGCTGTATCTGATCTCGTTGTTCGCCAGCTACTTCGCGACGAAGCTCGTGGTGGTGAACCTGCTCGGTCTGTCGGGAGGGACGTACGAGCACTACTTTTCGCTGTTCCTGCCCCCGATCGACGTGCTCTATTCGCTGATCAAGGCGATGGTCTTTGCGATCGCGGTTGCGCTCATCCACTGCTACTACGGTTTCAATGCGACCGGCGGGCCTGCGGGTGTCGGAGTTGCCGTCGGCAGAGCGATCCGCGCGTCCATCGTCGCCGTCAACATTCTGAACCTGATGCTCTCGTCTGTGATGTGGGGCGTGACCGACACGGTTCGAATCGCTGGATGAGCTCGCCCGACCCCGAGGAAGAACACGGCGCGAGCAACAAGCCCTTGATCTTCGCTCTCGTCGGCGCGGTCGTTGCTGCCGGGCTGTTCTTCGGGTTGTGGCTCACGGCTCGCTCGACAAGCCCGGCGGAGGTCGATGAAGCTCTATCGGCGGAGGAACCCGAAGCGCGCGACACCGCACAGGAGGTCATCGAGCTTCTGATCAACCTCGATGCAGAGAACGTCGAAGAATCCGGCGAGAGAGTGCTCGAGCTCTCGACCGGCAACTTCCGTGACGACTACGAGGAGCTGCTGCCCGGGCTCGGCCCCGCTTTCGAGGAGGCCGGGGCGAGCGCGAGAGGAGAGATCCTGGAGGGTCCGGACATCACCTTTACAGCGTCCGAGGAGGCAGCGGCCATCGCGCGTGTCGCTCAGACCACAACAGTCGACGACACTGAACGCTCGGTCGGCTTCACCGTCCGGCTGACGCTGGTGAAAGACGACGCTGGCTGGAAGGCGGACCGCTTCGAGTTACTCGGCGAGCTCTAGCGGCTCAGCTCGCTCCACCAAAGGTCTCGACCAGGGCCTGATAGTTCTCGAACATGCGCTCGGGGCGAGGCCCGTACCACGGCCCCCCCACCGAGACGCGGTCCGAGATGCCCTCCCAGTTCGCCTTGACCTTCTCCTTGACCTCCTCGGCTGTACCCGTGCACGCGATCGCGTCGGCGAGATCGTCGGGGATGAGCTCGACCATCCGGTCTTTGTCCTTGCTGTCGAACGCACCCCGAAGGTCGGGGATCAGGTTCTCGTAGCCGTGGAGGGCGAGTATTCCCTTGTAAGTGCGGGTGGTGGCGTAGAAAGCGATCTGGAGCTTGACCTCGCGCCGCGCCATGTCGGGGTCGTCGGAGATCGAGATCATCGGGCTTGCGGTGAGATTGCACTCGCTCGGCTTGCGTCCGGCCCTCTCGGCTCCCTCGGCGATTGCCGGCCTTACGACCTCATCGAGGTATCTGGGCGAGGCCAGCGGATGGGCGAGGAGGCCGTCGGCGACCTCGCCGCAGACCCTGGACATGACCTTGCCCACGGCGGCGAAGTAGACCGGCACCAACCGGCGGTCGGGCTGCGGCGGAGCGTTTCCGAAGGTCGGCATCGTGACCGTGTAGAAGCGCCCCTCGTGCGTGAGGCCCTTCTCGCCACGGTTGCTCCGCCACACCGTCCGAAGCACCTCGGCGTACTCGCGCAGCTTGGGGGCCGGGTGCTCGAATTTCACCGAGAACCGGCGTTCGTTGACACCTTTCACCTGGCTGCCCATGCCGAGAATGAAACGACCTCCACTCAGCTCGTCGAGATCCCAGGCGGTCATCGCCGTGATCGTCGGCGAGCGGGGGAACGCCAGCGCAATGGCCGTTCCGACATTGATCCTGGTTGTGGCCTGTATGGCGACGGCGGCGGCCACGAAGGAGGTATTGGTCGTCTCCGCCGCCCAGCAGGACTCGAATCCCGCGTCCTCGACCATCTTCGCCATCGGTGCAATCATGCTCATCGGCCCGCCGATCCCGATGCCGTAGTCCATCGCTCTCCTTCGCTCGCTCCGCTGCGAGCCTCACGCCACCCTCGGATATGAGCGGCGAGCATAGCCGTCGAGGAGCCCGCCAGACGGCTTGGTAACACATTCCGTCTCGTGCGGTATGTTCCGCCTCAACGACCGTGGTAGCACATCAGAATCACCGGCACCGAATAGGAGAGATGTGGCCGACCTGCTTGAGGAAGAAGAAATAGAGCAACGGACCGATGAGCTCGGAGACTGGGAGCGCGAGGGAAACGCCGCGATCCAGAAGGTCTTCGAGTTCGAGGACTTCACGGCCGCCATCAAGTTCGTGAACGAGGTTGCGAAGCTCGCCGACCGATACGACCACCACCCCGACATCGACATCCGCTGGAACCGGGTCAAGCTCGTGCTCTCGACACACTCGGAGGGCGGGCTCACGGCGCGCGATTTCGACGTCGCCGGAGAGATCGAGCAGTCGATTCAGGACTGAGGGTCGTGCGTCAGTCGGGCGCGGGTATTGCTCCGACCTGCTCTCGCAACCAGGGCGGCAGCGAGAAGGTCACGTCCTCGGAGGTCACTTCCTTGGTCTCGACGGTGTCGTAGCCATGCTCGGCGAGCTTGGCGAGCAGGCCCTCGACGAGCACCTCGGGGGCGCTGGCGCCCGAGCTGACGCCGACCGTATCGACACCCTCTAGCCAAGCCGCCTCGAGATAGGTTTCGTCGGGCACGAGATAGGCCGGCGTCCCCGCCTTGATTGCGACCTCGACCATCCGGTTCGAATTGGACGAGTTCACCGCACCCACGATCAACACGAGATCGGCCTCGGGAGCCAGAGCCTTGACCGCTACCTGCCGGTTCTGTGTCGCGTAACAGATGTCGTTGCTATGAGGCCCAGAGATGTCGGTGAACCTGTGGCGCAACGACTCGACGACCTCGCGCGTGTCGTCTACCGACAGCGTGGTTTGCGTGAGGTAGGACACCGGTTCGTCGGAATCGAGCGGGAGGGAGTCGATCTGGCCGACGTCCTCGATTACATAGGTCGAGTCTGGGACCTCTCCGGCCGTGCCCTCGATCTCCTCGTGGCCGAGGTGACCTACGAGGACGATCTTGCGTCCCCCGCGGGCGAACTTCTTGGCCTCGAGATGCACCTTGGTCACCAACGGACAAGTTGCGTCGATCACCTGAAGGTTTCGTGCGGCCGCGCTTGCCCTCACCTGAGGAGAAACCCCGTGCGCCGAAAAGACGCACACCGCTCCCTCGGGGATCTCTTCTTCGGAGTCCACGAAAACAGCGCCGCGCTTGGAAAGCTCGTCCACGACGTAGCGGTTGTGGACGATCTCCTTGCGAACGTAGACGGGGGCGCCGCAGGTGTCGAGCGCTCGCTCGACGATCTGGACGGCCCGGTCGACGCCGGCGCAGTAGCCGCGAGGTGCGGCGAGGATGACTTTCTTCACACCGCCATGCTAACGGCGCGACCTCCTTACGCTTACGCCCACGAGGGTCACCTTCCGCCGCACGCCTAATCGATGACCGGCTGGCTGCTCATCAAGGAACATCGTTTGACGGCTATTCGTCGAAAATCAAACGTTGACCAGCGTTGTGTCGGTAGCGAACCAAACGCGGGAGGTCGTTACTGGGACGGGACACCTAAACGCTGGGCGACGTTCGGCGACGGTTCCTAGCCCTCGGGCTCATTTCGTCGGCGCCCGGATTTCTTAGCGCTCGTCTTCTTGCGCGTTTGTTTCTTGGCGGTTGATCTTCTTGCGGATCTGCTTCGTCTTCTTCTTCGCTTTCTTTCTTGACTGTCTTCTTCTTCGGCGAAACGCGGAAGAGGTCGACTAGTCCCGCTTCCTGACTCGAGGGGCACAAGGGCTCGATGACGCAGTCCTCGCAACGCGGTCGCTTGGCATCGCACGTCATCCGGCCGTGCATGATGAAGTGGTTCGGAACCAGCGGCCACTCTTCTTTGGGGTACAGGGCCATCAGGTCGCGCTCGATCTTCTCTGCCTCTTTCGAGCCGTGCTTCGTAAAAGCCAGTCGGACCGCAACTCGGCCGACATGCGTGTCGACGGCAACGCCGGCGTCGGGATCACTCTTCAAGGTCTCTGGAAAGCAGTTCGCCTGGACGATGTTGGCCGTCTTGCGAGCCACTCCCGGCAGCGTGATGAGCTCCGCGATCGTCGGAGGGACCTCGCCGTCGTAATCGTCGATCAGCTTCTGGCTGAGACCCCGCACCGATTTCGTCTTCTGGTTGAAGAAGCCCGTGGGACGAAGGTCGTCCTGGAGCTCGGTCTCCGGAACGGCGAGATAGTCCTCCGGCCGCCGGTACTTCACGAAAAGGGTCTTCGTGACTTCGTTGATCTTGGCGTCGGTGGATTGAGCCGATAGGACCGTGGCGATCACGCACTCGAGCGGATTCGTGAAATCGAGGGCGATCCTGGGGTCCGGGTAGGCGCTTTTCAGCGCCTCGAGGACCAGGGGGGCTCGTTCGGCCGCCGGAAGATCGCGCCTATTCCGCGGTCCGGCGGGGCCCGCCCCGCCATTGTTCCGCGCTCCGGCGGGGCTCGCCCCGCCATTGTTCCGCGCTCCGGCCGAGCCCGCCCCGCCATTGTTCTTCGGTTCCGCCCCTGTTTTCGGCATAGGCGGAGAATAGCTGCTAGGGTTACCAAACGACCGTTTGTTTCCGCTGGCTCGTGGTACACGGCGTCAGACCCACTCGACAGGGAGGTGGAGGGATGGCCCAGACAGCTGAGAGAACATTGAGCCCCCGCCGTGCTGAGCTCGTCGCCGCTGCCGCCCGCCTCTTCTCCGAGCGGGGCTATCACGGCACCTCGATGAAGCACCTCGCCGACTCGCTCGGGATGCTCAAGGGCTCGCTCTACGCCCACATCGGATCCAAGGAAGAGCTCCTCTACGACGTTGTTGCCGAGGGGGCCGAACGTTTCCTGACAAGAGCCCACGCTGCAGCCGAGCTCGAGGCCAGCTCATCGGACCGGCTCGAGGCGTTCCTTGTCGGCCACATCGAGACAGCAATCGAACACCTCGATGCGGCCACCGTGTTCCTCAACGAGTGGCGCTATCTCTCCGACGAGCTCCGCGCCGACGTGCAGGCCAAACGCGATGTCTACGAAGGACTGGTTCGAGGCATCGTCGCCGACGGCATCTCGTCAGGTGAGTTTCGATCGGACGCCGACGTCGCGATGACCGCAAGGCTCGTGCTCTCGGCCGGAAACTGGGTCTACGCGTGGTACCGGCCCGACGGTTCGCTTTCTTCGACCGAGATCGGGCACCGCTACACCGAATTGATAGTCAGAGGCCTCAAAGCCGACCAGACCACTAACCCGGCGGACGCCGGCCGCTACACGGAGGTGGCGCAATGACGTACGAGGACAAGCTCGCTAGGTTCAATGAGCACATCGAAGATGGGGGCAAGGTAGAGACGAATGACTGGATGCCCGATGACTACCGGCGGGGCGTTCTGAAGTTCGTCGAGATGCATGCCAACTCCGAGATCATGGGCGCTCTCCCCGAGCGCGAGTGCCTCCCCATCGCACCCTCGCTGCAGCGCAAGATGAGCCTTGCGGCCAAGATCCAGGACGAGGTTGGCCACGCACAATTGCTGTACCGGGTCGCGGAGGATCTCGGCAAGAGTCGCGACACGATGTTCCACGATCTGGTTACGGGCAAGTCAAAGTTTCACAACGTCTTTCACTACCCGGTAAGCCACTGGGGCGATGTCGCCATCATCGGATGGCTGATCGACGGAGCCGCCCTCGTGACGCAGGCCGCGCTGCGCGATTCTTCATATGCCCCCTACGCCCGCGTGTTGAAGCGAATCTGTGCCGAGGAACAGCTTCACCTTCGGCACGGCGAACACATCACCATGGAACTGTCCGCCGGAACCGATGGGCAACGTGCGATGTTTCAGGAGGCACTCGACCGCTGGTGGCTGCCGATCATTCATTTCTTCGGCCCTCGTTCGAACGTCGCCAAGGACCTGCTTCTTCGCTGGAAGGTCAAGACGCGCACGAACGAGGACCTTCGTCAGGAGTTCCTCGACCGCTACGTTCCGAAGATCCTCGAACTCGGCTATACCTTCCCGACCCCGGTCCCCTATCGGGACGGAGATAGCTATCTAGTCAAGGACGAGGACATCGACTGGGGGCCGCTGGACGCAATCAAGAAGAACAAGGGCCCCGAGACCGAGCGCAGGCTCACCTGGCGCCGCGACATCTACGAGACCCACCGGTGGGTGCGCGACGCGATGGCCGAGCCCGCAGCGCACGTCGCTTAGGGAGTCGCGATGGATATCTACGAGGTCTTCAAACGATCCGGTCACAAGGACCCTTTCAGCCATGCGGGAACTGTCATGGCTCCGGATTCCGAGATGGCTTTGATCATGGCCAAGGAGTGTTTTTTGCGGCGCCGTGAAGGTGAGCATCTCTGGGTGACTCGTCGCTCCGACATTCATTCCTTCTCGGACGAGAGTTTGCTCGAGATCGCCTCCGACAAGAACTACCGCTTCCCGGAGGCCTACCGTGACGTCGTGACGAAGCGCGAGAAGGCCAAGGCGCGCGCGCAGGAGATCCAGTCGGAACGAGATGCCTCGTGACATCCAAGGCTCTTGTCTCCCTGCTACTGGCATACGGCGACGACGAGCTCGTTCTCGGACATCGCCACTCCGAGTGGACGGGGTTCGCTCCCCATATCGAGGAGGACGTCGCATTCAGTTCGATCGCGCAGGACGAGATCGGTCACGCCACCAACTACTTCATGCTCTTGGCTGAGCTGACCGACGACGATGCGGATCGACTGGCGCTCGGACGGGACATCTCGGAATACAGGAACGCGGTCATCTGCGAGCGAGCCAACGGCGACTGGGCCTACACGCTCGCGCGCCACTGGCTCTACGACACGGCCGACGACATTCGCCTAGATGCACTCGAACGGAGCGCCCACAAGGTTCTCGCGCAACTCGCGACCAAGATGCGACGAGAGGAGCGCTATCACCTGATCCACGCGGACATGTGGATCAGGCGGGTGGCGCACGGACCGGTCGAGGGTCGCAGCCGGCTGGAAACGGGACTGTCGAGCGCGTTTGCCGAAGCAACCGGTCTGTTCGAGCCCATCGAGCTCGAGGGCGAAGCGGTCGACGAGGGCTGGCTTCCCACCCCTTCCTCCGAAATGAAGAAGGCGTTCATCGAGCGCGCAAGCAACACCCTCGACGAGCTCGGCCTTCCGACCGAGGTCCGCGCGAGCCTCGAGGAGTCCGCCGAATTCGTTGCCTCGTCCTCTGGAGATCTGATCGCATCCCCCGATGGTGATGAATCAAAGCCGGTTCGATCGACCGGGCTCGGAGGGCGTTCGGGGGAGCACAGCTCGGACTTCGATGAATTGTGGGGGCAGATGACCAAGACCTACAGAGAACACCCGGGAGCAACCTGGTGAAGACAACGACCGCAGCAACCATCGAATTGGCGGTTTGGGAGGCGCTAGCGTCAGTTCCGGATCCCGAGATCCCCGCCGTGTCCGTAGTCGACATGGGCATGATCAAGCTTGTCGAAGTGGACGGGGACGAAGTGCGAGTAACCGTGCTGCCGACATTCACGGGATGCCCCGCCATCGGGATCATCAAGGAGGACGTGAACGCCGCGGTCGCCGCGGTTAACGACGTCGAGTCCGTCAAGGTCGAAACCACCTTCGACCCCCCCTGGACTACCGACAGGATCACCGAGGAGGGGCGGGCCAAACTCAAGGAGTTCGGACTGGCGCCTCCGACGGGCGAGGGTCCCGTCCTCATCGCGAACATCGGTCTTCCCATTACGGGCCGAGTGCCCGTTCTGTGGCAGCACGGAAACCCGCAACGAGAACCTCTTCGGTCCCACGCCGTGCCGGGCCCTGTACTACTGCGAGAGCTGTCGCCAGCCCTTCGAGCAGTTCAAAGACGTTTAGTCGACGAGCGTTAGCTCGGGACGGAGCTCCAAGAGCTCGAACATCGTTTCCACCACATCCGGATCGAACTGCGTGCCGCTTGCCTCCTGGAGGCGACGGCACGCCTCGTCGAGGCTCAACGCGTGCCGGTACGGGCGATCACTCGTCATCGCGTGGAAGGCGTCGACGACGAGGATGATGCGAGCCTCGAGTGGAATTCCCCCACCGCGCAGCCCGTCGGGGTAGCCCCCTCCATCCCAGTGCTCGTGACACGCACGCACGATCGGCCGCACCTCGGCAAGGAACTCGATCGGCGCAAGGATTCTTTCTCCGAGCTCAGGATGCGTTCGGATGATTGCCCACTCCTCATCGTTGAGTGGTCCCTCTTTTAACAGAATGTCGGTTGGGATCCCGATCTTTCCGATGTCGTGGAAGAGGGCTCCGAGCTCGAGGTTTTTCATGGTGTCGGAATCGAGATCGAGAAGGTTTCCGACCTGGAGAGCCATGTCGGTAATCCATCGTGCGTGCGAGGACGTGTATTCGTCCTTGGCCTCGAGGGCATTGGCAAGCGCCTCGACGGTCGAGATAAATGTGCGCTCCAGACTCAGGAAGCTATGAGCGTTGTTGATTGCCAGCCGAACCTGGTGCCCCATTCCCGCAAGGAGCTTCATCTTGCGTTCGGAGAACTCGTAGTCACCAAGCGCCGGAGCACCAACAACGAGTGCGCCGATGCCTCCGCCGTCCAGCTTGAGCGGCGCAACCGCGACGAGCCCTCGAACGAAGTCGACGGGCAAACCGAGCTGGTCGACGATGTCGGAAGACATTGCGGAGAAAGGCTCGGGTGCAAGTAGCAGGGGTCGCGCGCGTTCGAGTGGAAATCGGAAGTCGGTGAGGGCCACGAGCTCGCTGCCCTCGTACCCGACCTGTGCCCCCACAGCAAGGTCGCCCGTTTCAAGATTTGGAAGCCAGACGGTCGTTCGGGGTGAACCGAGAATGCGACTCGCAAGCTCGACTGTGCGGTTGAGAATCGCGTTGAGCCCCTCGGCGGTCGCAAGTTCGCGGCTCACGTCGAGAAGTGCGTTGGCGATCTCCGCGCTCTCCTTCTGGTCCTTGTACATCATCGCTTTCTGCAACGCAGTCGACGCCTGGTAGCTGATGCCGGCAAGTTGTCGCAGGCGGTCCTCCGCGAAGTGAAGCCCATCGGGGTCGGGGTGCCGAACGGTAATCCATCCCCTCACGCCGTGAAGCGGCGCCACGGCCAGAGTCCGCCATTCGAAATTGGACGGCAGCGGAAGCTTGCGTTCGACCTCGGATGCCGTGATGACGAAAGGCTCGTTGTGTCCGTTCAGGAAGGCGTCACCGTACTCGCACGTCAGCCTCATCCGAACGGCCGGCTCGATCTCACTGCTCCCGACGAAACCCTGGTGTGCCACGCACAGGTAGCTATCCGCGCTGTCGTCGTACATCCACAACGCGGCCCCTGGTGTCTCCATTATCCGCGCGGCAACCTTGACGGTTTCATTGGCGACGACGTACTCGGTCGGCGCTTTCGAGACCGTGTCGGCAAACCTAAGGAGTGCCTTCGCACTCTCCGCTTCGAGTCGTTGATTCTCGTACAGGCGGGCGTTCTCGAGAGCAACTGCTGCGTGACCTGCCAGCACCTCCAGCAATCGGACGTCGTCCTCGTCGAACTGGTTGATCCCAAGTTTCGAAATGATGACCGCGCCAACGACCCGGACACCGTAGTTGAGGGGTACGGCGACGATCGACTCCTCTATATCGCTCGTTCCCGGGACCTGGACCGCCCATTCACATTTACTTGCGTCCGGAACGAGCAAGGGAGTCCCAGTTTGAGCGACACGTCCGGTGATCCCCTCGCCGATCTGTACCGTCCAGTTGGCGATTTCCTCTTCGTAGCCAAGCCCTTCGCCCTTGAATGCGATCGGGACCAACCTCTGTCCCTCAGTGAGATAGACGCGACAGGAGTGGTAGTCGATGAGCGTCCTGAGCTCGTTCGCGATGGTGCTGCCGATCTGCTTGATGTCGTTGAGACGATTGAGCTTTCCGGCGAGGCTCTGCAGCATCTTCAGGTGGGCGATCGAGCGAACGTCGTCGTGTGCTCGATGCGGGCCGCGAGGTCGTTCATCATCGCCCTCTTCGAAGATCAGCGTCCGGTTCTTACCCTTGGACTTCGCCGTGAGCATCGCGGCGTCCGCACAAGCCACGAGCTCGCGTGGGTTAGCGGCGTGATCGGGGCCTTGGGCAATTCCGATTGACAACGTGATCTTCCCCGCCGGATCGAAGTCCATGGATTCGAGCTTCGACCGGAGTCGGGCAGCCAGCCCCAAAGCGTCCCCCGCATCGCAGGACGGCAGGATTACGGCGAACTCCTCGCCGCCGACGCGGCAGGCAACATCCGAGACGCGTACCGTCTCGCTAATGAGATCGGCGATTGCAACCAGAACGGCGTCTCCAGCAGCGTGACCGAAGACGTCGTTGACCTTCTTGAAGTCGTCGATGTCCATCACCATCAGTGCGCACGAGTCGTGCTTACGGCTTGCCCTGTTTAGCTCCGCTCGAAGGCGCTCGTGAAAATGGCGGTGGTTGTAGAGACCGGTGAGCGAGTCCGTCTGAGCTGCAAGCTCTAGCTCGGCGCGTTGGTGTGCATTGTCGATTGCAAGAGCAGCCGCGCCACCGAAGCGCTTGGCAATCTCGAACTCTTCCGGGGTAAAGACCGCGTCTTCGCCCTGCCGGTAGATGTTCAGGGCGCCCTTGACGAGACCCTTCGCGAGCAGCGGAATGCTCATGAACGATTCGGGGTCCAGCGGCGTACCAGGGATGACCTCAATCCGAGGATCGAGGTGCGCGTGGTTGGCCAGAATCGCCTCGCGCTGGGAGACCACCTGACCCGTAATGCCGACCCCGAAGGGAGCTCTGTCCTGCATGATCTCATCGGAGTACTGGTCGGTGGCCAGCACGGGGATCAAAAACTCCTGGGCCTCATCCGCCTCGTAGATGATCAGCGTGTCGTACTGGAGGAGATCCATGAGGGTGCCGGCAATGCGCTCGAGGAGAGCATCGAGGCTCTGTTCGGAAAGGACGTGGTGGAAGACCTCTGCCAGGCGACGGTATGAATCGAGGCTCGCTTCGCTCACCTCTGTCTGGCTCTTTATTGTCGAATCCAGCACTCAGTCCTCCCAAGCCTCCGGGTCCAGCTCGCCCGGCGGTCTACAAGTCTGTATCGGAGGCCCCTGGGGCCCCCTTGAATGGAGGTCGGGGACCAGGGCGGGACGCATCGATCGCCCGGGTGGATCACCGGCGTGAAAAGTTGCGCTCTACGGGGCTCTTGGCCGTTACTCTCACGGCTGCCGAACCACATCGTCCTGACGGAGGGAATTCCAGTGCCAATTGAGGTGACCGAGGAGGCCGTCGACGTGCTCCGGCGATCGCTCGAGCTGGGCGGGATCGACCCCTCGGGCGGCGGCGGAGTGCGCCTGAGGGCCGCGCACGGACTCGGAGGAGGTCTGGACATGCAGGTCGAGCTCGCCGAGGGCCCGCTCGAGGGCGAAACGACTGTGGAGGCGTCCGACGTCCGCCTGTTCGTAGATCCAGGCGTGATCGAGGCGATTCCCAACGCGGTCGTGACGGTCGATCCCCAGCACGACACGATCGTCGTCCGGCCGGCCGACTGATCCTCAGTTCGTGGTCAGGAGGAGAGCGGTTGTCAAGGGGCGCGTCCAGGGAGTCTTCTTCCGGGACACCTGCCGGAGGGTTGCCCTCGAGCACAGCGTCGCCGGTTCGGCGGCAAATCTGCCCGACGGAACCGTCGAGGTGATACTCGAGGGCGAGCCCACGAACGTCGAGGAAGTGCTCGAGTGGTGCCGTTCGGGGCCCTCGTACGCCGACGTCTCATCGGTGGAAATCAGCGAGGAGGACCCCCAGGGCCTAGAGGGTTTCCGGATCGCCTAGCGGAGGTTCACCCACACCGACTTGGTCTGCGTGTAGCCCTCCATCGAGTGCTTGCCGAGCTCGCGGCCGAAACCCGACTGCTTGTAGCCTCCGAAGCTGACACTCGGATCGTAAAGGCCCGCCGTGTTCACCCAGACCGTTCCGGCTCTGATTCCACGCGCAACCTTGTGGGCTTTCGTGACGTCACCCGTCCAGACAGCGGAAGCCAGGCCGTACATCGTGTCGTTGGCGACGGCGATCGCCTCGTCTACATCAGCAACTTCGATGACGGCGGCAACCGGGCCGAAGATCTCCTCCTGCGCTATCCGCATGTCGTTGCGAACACCCGTGAAGATCGTCGGTTGAACGAAGTACCCGTCGCCCAGGTCCGTTGAACGTTCACCCCCCGTCACCACATCGGCCCCCTCGGAGCGGCCGATGTCGATATATCCGGTGACACGCTCGAGCTGTTCGGCCGAGACGAGAGGCCCCATGCCCGTTTCGTCATCGAGAGCAGGGCCGAGTTTCATCGACCCGGTTGCTTTGACGAGGGACTCAACGAACTCGTCATGGATAGAGCTCTCGACGAGTATGCGTGTGCCGGCCGTGCAAATCTGGCCCGAGTTCAAGAAGACGCCCATCATCGAGCCCTTGGAGGCGCGCCTCAGGTTGGCGTCCGCAAAAACGATGTTCGGCGACTTCCCGCCGAGCTCGAGGGTCGTGCGCTTCAAGTTGCCTATAGAGGCCTCGAGAACCTTGCGACCGACATCCGTGGATCCGGTAAACGTGATCTTGTCCACGTCGTTGTGTCCGGCAAGCGCAGCACCTGCCTCATCACCGAAGCCGGTGACGACGTTCACCACGCCCTCGGGGACGCCGGCCTCTAGGCAGAGCTCGGCCAGCCGCAGGGCGGTCAGAGGCGACTGCTCGGCGGGCTTGAGCACAACGGAGTTGCCGAAAGCGAGAGCCGGGGCGACCTTCCACGCCGCCATGATCAGAGGGAAGTTCCAGGGAATGATGCCGCCGCACACACCCAGCGGCTCCCGTAGGGAGTAGATGAACATGTTGTCGTCGCTGGGATTCGTCTCGCCGTAGGCCTTGGTCGGCCATCCCGAGAAGTAGCGAAACGCCTCTCCCGCAGCCCAGATCTCGCCGGACGCGAGATTCACAGGCTTGCCCGAGTCAAGGGCCTCGAGCTGGGCCAGCTCAGGGGTGTTGCTCTTGATGAGCTGGCCTATCTTGTAGAGGACATCGGTTCGCTTGCCGGGACGCAGCCCCTTCCAGCGACCGTCTTCGAACGAGGCGCGCGCCGCCCCAACGGCAGCGTCGATGTCCTCGGCATCGCCTCGGGGCACCTCTGTGATCTTCTTCCCGGTCGAAGGGTCGATGACCTCGAACGTCTTGCTCGACTTCGCATCGACCGCAGCGCCCCCGATCGTCATCTTGGGGGGGCGTTCGATGAACTTGGTTACCTCTGCAAGCAATTCGACTTCCGCCACTGCAGGCCTCCTAGGCTCAGTTCGTTCACTGAGTTGTTGTCGTCCTGTGAGATTGCAGATTAAAGCCATGCCAGAGTCCATTCGGGCTGGCCTGTGCGACCAGGGTCCTAGTCCATTGTGGCTACTCAAGATTTGGTCATTGCCAAGAAGGGCGAATCGGGAGATTTTGGAACCTCGTGAGCACCCCCACATCACAGGCCACAGAAACCGAAAGCTCAAACTCGCTCAGAGGTCTTTCGGGAACCGCGCGCGTCTGGCTCCTGACCTCTTTCATGGCAGTCAGCCGCGGCTCTTGCATACGTGTTCTTCATCCAGGACATGCCAAGACTCGAGGGAGCAGGCACCCACGTCCCGTGGTGGTTTCTTGCGATGTTGTTCTGCCTCGTCGAGATCTTCGTCATCCACATCCAGTTCCGGCGAGATGCGCACTCGTTCTCTCTTAGCGAGGTTCCGCTCGTGGTCGGCTTCTTCTTCTCGGCCCCCTGGGAGCTCGTCGTGGCGCAGTTGCTCGGGGCGAGCATCGCATTGGCCCTGCACCGCAGGCAGGGGCCGCTCAAGTTCTCGTTCAACATCGCCCACTTCGCGCTCGGGACCTCGGTCGCCGTATTGTGCTTCGATGCGCTCCTAGGTAACGGCGAACCGATTGGACCCCTGGGTTGGGGGGCGGCCTTCGCGGGAGCACTGATCGCATCGATCGGCAGCGGCTTCGCGATCGCGGCGGCTATCTGGCTCTCCGACGGGCGGCGACCCGCGGGGTTCGCGCGGACTCTTCGCTTTCTGTTCATCATCACCGCGACGAACACGAGCATCGCTCTCGCAGCGGTAACCGTTCTGTGGCTCAAGCCATCGGCCGCCTGGTTGCTCATCGTGCCAATCGGCTTGATGTTCCTCGCGTATCGCGCCTACACGTCCCAGTCGGAAAAACACCAGAGCCTCGAATTCCTGTACGAGTCGACGCGGGCGCTGAACCGCTCTCTTCAAGTCGAGGCGGCTACCAGCACCCTGCTCGAACAAGCCCGGCGCATGTTCAGAGCAGAGATAGCCACAATCACTCACTTTCCAGCCGCCGACGGAGAGCCGGCACTGCGCTCGACCCTAGGGCCCGGCGACATCGAGCACTCTCTCGTCCCGGTACATCTCGATCCAACCGAGGGTGTCTGGGCGCGCGTCGCATCGGAACGTGAGGCCGTGCTGTTCGCCCGGCCAATTCGAAACGAACGCATACATCGATACTTCGAAGAAAGAAGCATTCGAGACGCAATGGTCGCTCCCCTGTTCGGGGAGGACGAGGTCGTCGGAACGATGCTGGTCGGCAACCGCTTCGGTGAAGTAAGCACGTTCGATGCCGAGGATCTCAAGCTCTTCGAGACCCTCGCTAACCACGCGAGTGTTTCTCTCGAGAACGCGAGACTCGTCGGCCGTCTCGAGGAGTCGCTGGCTCACCTCACCGAGATGAACCGTGTCAAGGACGACTTCGTCGCATCCGTATCGCACGAGCTGCGCACGCCGCTGACGTCGATCCTCGGGTACGCGAAGACCCTTCTACGTCCTAACGTCACCTTTTCGCGGGACGAAGAGCGTCAGTTCCTTGAAACGATCGAACGTCAGGGTGAGCGGCTCCGCCTGCTCATCGAGGACCTGCTCGAGGTTTCTCGCCTCGAGTCGACCGAGGTCCGACCGGTCATCTCGACGGTCTCGCTCCCCCATCTCGCGCGCCAGATCGTGGACGAGGGCCGGAATCGATCGGATCACCTCATCGACCTCGATTTCGAAGAGGGGATGCCGCTCATCAAGACCGACGAGGGCAAGGTCTACGAGATCCTCAGCAACCTGCTCGACAATGCGCTCAAGTACTCGCCTCAGGAGTCGCGCATCAATGTGCGCGGAGTCAGGCAGAGCGACGGCGTCCTCGTCTCGGTCGAGGACGAGGGCCGGGGGATCCCCGCCGAGCTGCACGACAAGGTCTTCGAACGCTTCTATCAGGTGGACCAGTCGTCAACACGTGCCGTCGGGGGCACGGGGCTCGGGTTGTACATCTGCCGCAAGATGACCGAGGTCATCGGGGGGCGGCTGTGGCTGGAGCGCTCCGACAAGATGGGCTCGGTCTTCTGTTTGTGGATCCCCACCACTCCCCCACTCGGGCGGCGAAGCTCAACCAGCTTCATTGCACGCGAGCTCGAACAACGAAAGGCGCCTCGCGCCGGATGCCCTCAGGGATGTGACCTCTCAGCGCGGAGCGAACCCCGACGCGTAGCTGCCGAGCAACCTCGTGAAGGTTGCGTGCTCGCTCACCTCGGCCAGAGCCTCGATCACCGCGGGGTCCTGGGCGGGGGCCTCTACGTCGAGATAGAAGACGTACTCCCACGGCCGCCCGGCGCGTGGTCTCGACTCGAGCTTCGTGAGATTGAGGTGGCGCTCGGCGAACGCCCCGATGCACCTGTATAGCGACCCGGCGACGTGCCCAACCCCGAAGACGAGCGATGACTTGGTTGGCTCGCGCAGCGACTTGGCGTGGCGAGACAGACCCCCGAAGCGGGTGTAGTTGTCCGGGTAGGTCTGGATCCGCTCTGCGAGAATCTCGAGCCCATAGACTTCGGCCGCCCGCTTCGACGCGATTGCTCCTGTTCGGTCGAGCTTCTCGTCGACGATCTTCCTGGCCGCTCCGGCCGTGTCGTACTCGGCCCGCACGGCTACTTCGAGTGAGTTGAGGAACTCTTCCGACTGTGCGATCGCTTGAGGATGGGAGATGACCTCGACCAGGTCGTCGAGACTGCTTCCAGGGAGGGCCATCAGACAGTGGTTGACGCGCACGACGGTCTCTTCGACGAGATGGAGCCCGTGCTTCAGGAAGAGGTCGTACGTCTCGTTGATGCTCCCGGCCTGAGAGTTGTCCATCGGGACCACTCCGTAATCGGCCCGGCCAACCTCGACCGCCTCGAATACCTTCCTGATCGTGTGCACCGGCAGGTGCTCCGAATCGGGGAAGGCATTGAGCACGCCCTCTTCCGAGTAGGCGCCAGCAACCCCCTGATACGCAACGATCGTGCTCATGACGTCGATGCTTGCCGCGATCTCTGCAACTCGTCAAGCATCATTCGAGTTGCTGCGATAGCGGCGGTGGGATCGGCCAGTCCCGTCCCCGCGATATCGGGGGCCGATCCATGGACCGGCTCGAACAGACCAAGACAGCGACCCGGACGAGTCAGAGGGTCCGGATGGAGGTTCGCGCTCGCTGCCGATCCAAGCCCGTCGCCCAGTCCGGCGGCGAGGTCGCTCAGGATGTCGCCAAAGAGGTTGTCCGTCACGATCACCTCGTAGCGTGACGTGTCCCGTGCGAGGTGATACGCGCACGCGTCGGCGTGATCGTAGGTCCATTCGACGTCGGGAAATCCCGCGGCGACCGCCTCGGTGACTTCTCGCCACAGCGCTCCCGCGTGGGCCAAGACGTTGCTCTTATGCACGAGCGTCAACCGCTGCGTGTGCTCCTGCGCGTATTCGAAGGCATATCGCACACAGCGTTCGACACCGGCGACGGTGTTGACGTTCACCTCATTCGCGATATCGCCCTCTCTTCCTCCTACGCCCGAGTAAGGGCCTTCGGAGTTCTCTCTGACAAACGTGACTCCGAGCTCCGGGAAGGGGCGAAGGTTGATGTACAGATCGAGCTCCCGACGCAGGCGGAGCAGGATTCCACGCTCCAGTACTCCGTCGGTAACGCGCGGATCGCCGATTGCACCGAACAGAAGCGCATCGCTGTCGGATATCGCAGCTATCTCATCGTCCGAGATGAGCGTGCCCTCGTCGAGGTATCGATCCGCCGAGGCCTCGATGACGTCGTAGTCGAACTCACTCGGGAGCTCACCGAGAGCGACCTTGACCACTTCAGGTCCGATCCCGTCCCCCGGCAGTACCGAAATCCGCGGCCTCATGCTGCGCTCGTTCGCCGTTTCACCCATTCGACGAGACCTCCGCACTCGACGATCTCGAGTATGAAGTCCGGCAGCGGCTCCGCTTCGAAGCTTTGACTCTTGGTGACGTTCGTTACAAGTCCATTGACGACGTCGACCTCGATCTCATCGCCGGTATCGGTCACGTCGACGAGCTGGGGACACGTCACGATCGCCAAGCCTGTATTGATCGCGTTGCGAAAGAAGATGCGAGCGAACGAGCGTGCCACGACGGCGCCGACCCCGGCCCCCTTGAGTGCAATCGGTGCATGCTCGCGACTGGACCCGCAACCGAAGTTGGATCCGGCGACCACGACATCTCCTGGCTGCACGGCGGAGACGAAGCCGGGATCGAGATCCTCGAGTGCATGTTCGGCCAGCTCCTGCTCGTCGGTCGAGGTCAGGTACCGGGCCGGGATGATGACATCGGTATCGACGCTGTCCCCGTAGCACCATGCTCGTCCCATCAGCCGACCGCGAATGGTCGTTTCGATACGGGTGCATCCGCTCGGATCTCAGCGGGGTGCGTCACCGTGCCGGTTATAGCGGAGGCCATGGCAACTGCGGGATTCGCCAGGTAGACCTGAGCCGACGGATGGCCCATGCGGCCGACATAGTTGCGGTTCGACGTCGAGACGCACACCTCGTCGGGGCCGAGAACCCCCATGTGGGCGCCGAGACACGCGCCGCACGTTGGCGTGGACACGCTCGCACCGACGCTGGCGAAACGATCGAGTAGGCCCTCCGCGTTCGCCTGCTGCCAGACCCTCTGAGTCGCCGGGATGACCATCAACCTGACATGTGGGGCAATGCGCTCGTTCCCAAGCACATGGGCCGCAAGGCGAAGATCCTCGATGCGAGCGTTGGTGCACGAGCCGATGAAGACCTGGTCGACTCGAACCTTCTCGATCTCGCCGACGGGAACGGCGCGCGACGGAAGCGAGGGCCGGGCGACCATTGGCTCGAGCGACGTAACGTCCAGGTGGATCTCGTCGGCATAGTCCGCATCCGAGTCCGAAGCGATCATCGGCCATTGTCTGTAGCGACCCACCGCCTCCTGACGCCAGCTCAAGTAATCGGTGGTCGTTTGGTCCGGGGCGATGATCCCGGACTTCGCCCCCGCCTCGATCGCCATGTTCGTCAACGTGAGCCGGGAGTCCATCGAGAGATCGTCGAGAGTGTCTCCCGTGTGCTCCATCGCCATGTACCGGGCACCGTCGTCACCGATGGCGGCAATCACGGCCAGGATCAGATCCTTTCCGACTATCCAAGGTGGAGGGGCTCCCGAGTAGACGATCCTCAGGCTCTCGGGGACCCTCAACCAGATCTCGCCCGTCGCCATCACCGCGGCCAGATCGGTCGACCCGACACCGGTTGAGAAGCAGCCCAGCGCTCCGTAGGTGCACGAGTGCGAGTCCGCTCCGATAACGACATCGCCGGGCAGGGTGAGCGCTTCCTCGGGAAGGAGAATGTGCTCGATCCCGCCGCGACCAACTTCGAAGAAGTGCTCGATATCGTGCTCGAGCGCGAACGATCTCATTCGAGTCATCAGCTTTGCCGACGCGATGTCCTTGGACGGTGCGAAATGCGAGGCGACCAGGGCAATCTTCGAGCGATCCCACACCGTCGGTACGCCCATCCGCGCAAACGCGTCGGCAGCTGCCGGAGCAGTGACGTCGTTCGCCATTGCAAGGTCGACGCGGCACATGACGATGTCGCCCGGCCGCACCTCATCCCGCCCAGAATGCCGGGCGAGGATCTTTTCAGTAATCGTCTGTCCCATCTAACGCACGCTTCCTGCGAGCGGGCCGGCGTTCTCTCGAGCGCGCAGAGCCGCAAGGCGGTTGACGGCGGAGAGATAGGCTCTGGCCGCCGCCTCGACCACGTCGGTCGACACACCTCGTCCCGTTGCCCTTCGGACGGGATCACCGTCCTCCGAGCCGGTCGCGAGCACCAGCGTGACATCGCCGAGGGCGTCGATTCCACCGGTGACGCTGGAGACGTTGAAGGATTCGAGTCGGGCTTCGATGCCCGCCGCTCGCTGTACGGCTCCGCACGCGGCATCGATCATCCCGTCCCCGATCGCGCTCTCGTCGATGATCTCGTCTCCTCGTCGAAGTCGCACGGTTGCAGTGGGCGCCATGTGGGTGCCGCCTGCGGCCTGGATCGAAACGAGCTCGTACTCGTCGGCCTCCGAGCCGATCTCCTCCGCGACGATGGCCTCGAGATCGATGTCGGTGATGCGGATCTTGCGGTCGGCGAGCTCCTTGAACCGCGCGAATGCCCTGGCGAAATCCGAGGGCTCGAGGTCGAATCCAAGCTCCGTCAGGGCCTTGCCGAATGCGTGCCGGCCCGAGTGCTTTCCGAGAACGATCCGCGAGCCGTCCAAGCCCACATCGACCGGATCCATGATCTCGTAGGTCGTTCTCTCGACCATGACTCCGTGCTGGTGGATGCCGGCCTCATGCGCGAAGGCGTTCGCCCCAACGATGGCCTTGTTCGGTGGGACGGGGTAGCCGGTCAGCATCGAGACGAGTCGCGAGGTGCGCGCTATCTCCTTGGTGTTCGCGTTCGTCGCCACCTGCTGGCGTGCGCCGCGCGTCCGAATCGCCATGACCACTTCCTCGAGCGAGCAGTTGCCGGCTCGCTCACCAATGCCGTTCACCGCAACCTCGACCTGCAGGGCTCCCGCTTCGACCCCCGCAAGGGCGTTGGCCACCGCCAAACCGAGGTCGTCGTGCGTATGCACGCTCCAAATAGCTGACGCGTTCACCTCGTTCATCACGTAACGAAGCAGATCCGCATACTCCTGCGGCATGCAGTAGCCGACCGTGTCCGGAAGGTTGAGGGTTGTCGCTCCGGCGTCGGCAGCCGTTTGGAAGACCTCAACCAGGAAATCGGCATCGCTACGAGTTGCGTCCTCGCAGGAGAACTCGACGTCATCGACATGGGACCGAGCGCGCTGAACGCCCGAACGCGTGGCCTCCAGGACCTCCTTCGGGGTCATGCGTAACTTGTGTTTCATGTGGACGTCGCTTGTTGCAATAAAGGTATGAATCCGAGCGCGCTCCGCCCGACCCACAGCCTCGGCAGCCCGATCAATGTCTCCGTGCTCCACCCGCGCGAGCGCCGCAATCACGACACCCGACACGCTTTGTGAAATCGCCTTTACGGCCTCGAGCTCGCCATCCGAGGCGATAGGGAATCCTGCCTCGATGACGTCGACTCTCAACCGAGCCAGTTGCTCTGCTATCTCGACTTTCTCTCTGAGGTTTAGCGAAATACCGGGCGACTGCTCTCCGTCGCGCAGAGTTGTATCGAAAATCCTGACTACGTCGGTTTCTGAATCCACGTCATCATCTCCCTGAGCCCGCTGCCCACCTCTTCGATGGGGTGCTCTGTTTGACGGCGACGCTCTGCTTCCAGAACCGGTGTGCCTGCTTGATTCTCCAGGACCCACTCGCGAGCGAAGGCGCCCGAGCGAATGTCTTCCAGAATCGTCTGCATCGCCTTGGTTGTCTCGTCGGTCACGATCTTCCGGCCACGCGTGAAGTCTCCGTACTCGGCCGTGTCCGAGATCGCGTGCCTCATGTGCGAGAAGCCGCCCTCATACAGAAGGTCGACGATGAGTTTCAGTTCGTGCAAGCACTCGAAGTAGGCGATCTCGGGCTGGTAGCCGGCCTCAACCAGAGTCTCGAAGCCGGCCTGAATAAGTCGAGACGTCCCTCCGCAGAGCACAGCTTGTTCGCCGAACAGATCGGTCTCCGTTTCCTCCGCGAACGTGGTTTCGATGACGCCGGCACGCGTGCAGCCGAGGCCTTGTCCATATGCGAGGGCTCGCTCGGTGGCCTTGCCGCTGGCGTCTTGATGCACGGCAACCAGTGCGGGAGTCCCCATGTCGGCCTCATACGTCCTGCGCACTAGAGGCCCGGGGGCCTTGGGGGCGATCATGACGACGTCGTTCTCGCTCGGAGGTCGAACCTGTCCGTAATGGATCGAGAACCCGTGGGCGAACATGAGCGTCGCTCCCGGTCGCAGGTTCGGTTCGATGGACTCCGCGTAGACCTTGGCCTGATGCTGGTCGGGAAGCAGCACCGCGACGAGATCGGCATCCGCGACGGCCTCGTTGATGCTGGCAACTGTGAATCCGTCCTCTTCGGCCGCGGTCCAAGACGGCGAGTCCTTGCGCAGGCCGACCACGACCTCGTGTCCGGAGTCACGAAGATTCAGGGCGTGGGCCCGGCCCTGAGATCCGTAACCAAGGACCGCGATGCGTTGGCCCTGCAGAGCCTCGGGAGATGCGTCGCTGTCGTAGTAGATCTTCGCTGCCATGTCGATCCTCTCTTTAGGTCTGGCTACAGATTTCCCGCTGTCGCCGAGGCGACCGCTTCCTCTCCGACAGATAGCGGCCCCCCAGGTTAGGAAGCCTGTTCGACTGGAACGGGATGCAGTGTGGGGGCCTTGATGCCCCGCCCTCCGCGCTCCAGTGCAATCCGTCCGGTACGAACCAACTCGACTATTCCGTAGGGGTCCAGAAGTGCTTCGAGCGCCCGCACCTTGTCGGGCGACCCGGTTACCTCAACGGTCAAGGACTCACCATCAACGTCCACCACCTTCGCTCTGAAGATCTCGACGATCTCGATAACGGCGGCGCGCTCCCCTCCGCCGGCACCGACCTTGATCAGCGCTACCTCACGCTCAACGGCCGACCCTGCGGGCAACTCCTCGACCCGGAGCACGTGGATCAGCTTGTGAAGTTGCTTCATGCATTGCTCGACCGGTTTTCCGTCTGCCGACAGGACCACGGTCATGCGCGAGACCTCGGGGTTCTCCGTTTCGCCGACCGCCAGAGACGTGATGTTGAAACCACGGCGTGCGAAAAGCCCCGATACGCGTGCGAGGACTCCCGGCTTGTTCTGAACAAGAATTGAAAGCGTGTGTGATGTGATCACGACACGACCCGTTCTCTTGCCAGCTCATCCTCGAGACTCGGCTCGCCGTCGGGGTACGGCCGCTGGCCCGGGCCCAGGATGACCTCGTCGTTTGTTGCTCCGGCGGGAACCATCGGGAAGCACATCTCACCGGTGTCCACCCGAAAATCGATGACGCAAGGCCTGTCGTCAACGGTCATGGCCTTGTCGATGACATTGTCGACCTCATCGATCGTGGTTGCTCGTAGTCCGACCCCGCCGTATGCCTCCGCAAGGCGCACGTAGTCGGGTATCTGGGGGAGATGTGTTTGCGAGTACCGCTCGTCGTAAAACAACTCCTGCCACTGGCGGACCATCCCCAGATTGGAGTTGTTCAAGATTGCGACGGTAAAGGGCACCTTCTCGAGTGTCGCGGTCGCGAGTTCCTGGGCCGTCATCTGGAAGCATCCGTCGCCGTCGATTGCAATCACCCGAGCGTCCGGCCGTCCAACCTTTGCCCCAAAGGCGGCGGGAACCGCGAAGCCCATCGTGCCCAGGCCGCCCGAGGTCACCCATGAGTACGGCTTGTTGACCTTCATCAACTGTGATGCCCACATCTGGTGCTGGCCGACACCGGTTGCGACGATGGCGTCTCCGTTCGTGCGCTCGGCGAACCTCTCGATCACGAACTGCGGTTTGATCGGGCCGTCCTCGGACTGGTCGTAGCGCAAGGGGTAGTCGCGCGACCAACGGGCGACCTCTGCGCGCCAGGTCGCCAAATCCACCCGGCCGTGCGCAGCGTTGTCGTCGAGCACCGCCCTGGCCAGTTCGGTCACGACGGAACGTGCATCGCCGACGATCGGCACGTCCGCATGTCTGTTCTTGCCGATCTCTGCGGGATCGATGTCGGCGTGGATCACCTTTGCCTGAGGAGCGAATCCGTCGAGTCGCCCGGTAACCCGGTCGTCGAAGCGCGCGCCCAGATTGATCAGCAGATCCGACCGCTGCATCGCGGTGACGGCCGCGTAGTTACCGTGCATGCCGGGCATCCCCAGACAGAGGGGGTGGCTGTCTGGGAATGCTCCGCGCGCCATGAGGGTGGTGACCACGGGGGCACCCACCGCTTCTGCCAATGCCAGCAACTCTTCCGCCGCGCCCGCTTTGAGCACGCCGCCTCCCACGTAAAGAACCGGCCGCCGCGCGTCACGCACGAGAGCGGCCGCGGACGAGATCTGCCTGCGGTGCGGCCTTGTGGTTGGCCTGTAGCCCGGAAGGTTGAGGGTCTCTGGGAAGTCAAAGCCTGTCCGGCTGGTGAGTACGTCCTTCGGAAGGTCCACGACCACGGGCCCAGGCCTGCCGGTCGACGCGATGTGAAAGGCCTCTGCGATCGTGGTCGGGATCTCGTCTGGGTCCATGACTTTGTAGGAGTGCTTCGTCACGGGCATCGTGATGCCGGTGATGTCGGCCTCCTGAAAGGCGTCGTTTCCAATGACTGCACGCGGCACTTGTCCGGTGATCGCTACCAAGGGGACCGAGTCCATGAACGCGTCGGTTATCGGCGTAACGAGGTTCGTGGCGCCCGGTCCCGATGTGGCGAAGCACACTCCGACCTTCCTAGTGACGTGTGCGTAACCTTCCGCCGCGTGACCGGCTCCTTGCTCGTGCCGCATCAGGATGTGACGGATAGGCGAGTCGAGAAGGGGGTCGTAGGCAGGGAGAATCGTGCCGCCGGGGATGCCGAAAACGACCTCGCATCCAACACGTTCCAGCGATGCGATCAGCGACTGCGCTCCTGTCATCTCACTCATCGGCGCGGTCGCTTCCTTCGGATCCGGATCTGCTTCATGCGTCTCTAGCTCCGCCGCGGCCCGCTGCGTCCCGGAACTTGTAGGAATGGAAACCGAGCCGGTACAGGGCTCGCGCGAATGCCTCCTCGGACGAGTCCCCGCGCTCCGCGCTCGTCATGGACGCGCACTCAACGGGACCGTCGAGCGTCGAGTCCTCGGCCGCGAAGAACGACTCGAACCAACTCCGTTGCTCGGGATCCGGAACCTCGACCGCCACCTGTCCAGGCGCCCGCCACTCCACCGTTCCTACTTGCTCTCCGTTGTAAATCTCGATCTTCATCACTGCCTCCTCGTCGCTTGCGATTTCCGTTTCTCTGGCTGTTCGAGCTGTGTCGTGTCGGTGCAACACCTCCGTGGGGAATCCGGGAACTAAAAAACCCCCCGATGTCGGAGGGTTAGCGCACGCCGTTTCGGCCCAGGGGCCGTTAGAGCGCGCGCTAGGTAATAAGTACGAGGGTGTTGAGCTGCGAGGGGGAGGACGACATGGTCGTCCGAATCAGGTGAGCTGCCGCCTCAATGGAGCCAATCATTTCGAGGTTCCCGTCCGTCCTTGCTCGGTTGCGTGCAACCCCGGCGACAGTGACGAGGTAAGTGGTGGCGAAGTATCGCAAACGACCTTCGATGAGTCAAGCCGCTCTCGGAACGGTTCCCATTGGCGGTGTCTCAGGCGGCAGTTCCTGATGATTCGAGATGTTTTCTGCTTTTTCTTGCTTTTGCTTGGTTTGTTTCTCGGACTTTGTGGAAGGAATTGGCCCAGGAAGCATTCGCGGGGGGATGAGGCGAGAAAGCAGGGCCAGAGCTATGCCTCGGTTGCTCGTTTTGGTGCTCGTCGTCGTCCTTTCACTCTGCCTTACGGCCGCCTCAGCGGGAGCCGGCGGGGGCTCCTGCTACCGGCACTCGAAGAAGGATCGCGCGTTGGCCAGGAAGACGAACGCTGCCAGGGCAAACGCCGATGTCCGCAAGGTATCGCTCGATCCCCATCTCTCCCGTGTGGCCAAACGACAGGCCCGAGCCATGGCAAGAAAGTCAACCCTGTACCACACGCCCTCCCTTGGTTCCCTTATCACCGGGTGGCGCGCGCTCGCAGAGAACGTCGGGTACTCGAGCAGCGTCAAGAGCGTGCACCGGGCATTCATGAGATCTCCTTCCCACAAGGCCAACCTGCTGAGAGCGTCCTACCGGCACCTGGGTATCGGCGTGCAGGAGAAGGGCGCATACGTCTGGGCCGTCGCCGTGTTCGAAAGCCGCAAGAATCCCGGTACCACCTTGTCGATGCCATCCTGCTGATCTCATACAACCCCCCGCTTTTCGACGCCGAGCCGCGTACTCGATAGGGTTCGCGTCCCATGAGCAACCCCTACGACGAAGTCACGGATCCGGCAAAGAGGACGAGCTCCGCGCTCACTGAGGGAGCCGACCGCGCCCCGGCGCGCGCCATGTTGAAGGCGGTCGGCTTCACCGATGAGGATTTGGCTCGCCCCATCATCGGTGTGGCGACGACATGGATCGAAACGATGCCGTGCAACTTCAACCAACGCCAGCTCGCGCAACACGTTAAGGCTGGAGTGCGCGCGGCGGGGGCCACCCCTATGGAGTTCAACACCATCGCGATCTCCGATGGGGTCTCAATGGGCACGGAGGGAATGCGCGCCTCGCTCGTCAGCCGCGAAGTAATTGCTGACTCGATTGAACTGGTCGCTCGCGGACACCTGTTTGACGGGCTCGTATGCCTTGTGGGCTGCGACAAGACCATCCCTGCCGCCGTGATGGCCGCGTGCCGGCTCGACATACCTAGCCTCGTCCTCTACAACGGCTCGATCGCACCCGGACGATGGGGCGGTAAGGACGTCACCATTCAGGACGTCTTCGAGGCCGTCGGACAGCACGCTGCGGGCAAGCTCTCGTCGAGCGATCTCCACGAGCTCGAGGGTGCCGCCTGCCCCGGCGCCGGGGCCTGTGGTGGTCAGTTCACTGCTAACACGATGGCGATGGCCGCCGACTTTCTCGGTATCAGCCCCTTCGGCCTGAGCGGAATCCCTGCAACCGATTCGGACAAGAACGCTGCCGCCGAGAAGGCAGGACGCATGGCCGTGGATCTCCTGCGTACCAACACCCGGCCCTCGGAGATCATTACGGCCGCCGCCTTGCGGAACGCAATCGCATCTGTAGCGGCCTCCGGCGGCTCGACCAACGGGGTGCTCCACCTCCTGGCGATCGCGCACGAGCTCGATCTAGAGCTCCCTCTCGAGGAGTTCGATCGTATCGCTCATCAAACGCCGATAGTCGCCGACCTCAAACCCGGCGGTCGTTATGTTGCTACCGACCTTCACACCGCGGGAGGGACCGCGCTCGTGGCGCGCGAGCTCCTTCGTGGCGGCCACATCGACGGATCGGCGAAGACCGTGGACGGGCGAACCGTCGAGGAGATCGCTGGGGCGGCGATCGAGAAAGAGGGTCAGGACGTGGTCGTGCCCGTCGAGCGTGCACTGAAGATGTCCGGTGGTCTCGCGATTCTGCGCGGCAATCTCGCGCCAGAGGGTTGCGTGGTGAAGCTCGCCGGTCACGAGCGACTGCATCACAGGGGTCCCGCGAGGATCTACGACTCCGAAGAGCGGTGCTTCGAGAGCGTGAAGAACAACGAGCTACGCCCCGGAGATGTCGTAGTGATCCGCTACGAGGGGCCCGCGGGGGGGCCGGGAATGCGGGAGATGCTCGCGGTCACCGCGGCGATAGTGGGCGAGGGTCTAGGTGATGATGTGGCGTTGATAACCGACGGGAGGTTCTCAGGGGCCACGCACGGGTTGATGGTCGGCCACATCGCTCCCGAAGCTGCCCACGGCGGTCCGATAGCGGTGGTGGAGGAGGGCGACATCATCGAGATCGACGTCCGGGAGCGCGAGTTGCGACTCGTTCTATCCGATGAGGAGATCGAGAAACGGCTGGCGAACTGGAGTGCGCCTGCACCTCGTTACGGCACGGGTGTGTTCGCCAAGTACGCCGCGGCCGTCTCATCAGCGGAGCACGGGGCAGTCACGACCCCCTGAGACCTAGTTGTTTGTGGTCCGGAAGGACACGCTGCCGACTCGATTGCCATCGACCTTCAGCTTTCCGAGCCATTTCCCTTCCATGTTCCTGGTGGGCGAGCCGGGGCTTACGTCGAGGCCGCAGCGGTAGGTTCCCAGTCCCACGTACTCCATGTTGCAGTACTGCCAGAGCTGGCGGTCGCCGTTGACCTCGGGAGTGTGAATCTCGATCCGAACGTTGTTTGCGTTGATCTGAGGCAGATCCATCCGCACCCATATGACATTGGCGCTACGAACGACAGAGCCCTCAATCTCTAGCCCGCCGGCCTGGCTGACGCCTGGGGTTGCGACCATCGAGTAGACGAGGAATGCGGCGACGAGACACGCAGTCGCATAAAGGACCTTCTTCACGGCTCATGGCTCCTTCGGTAGCTGGGCCGTCTCCCTGGGAGACCCCTGGCTTTGCGTCCCCGCCTTGCGACGGGTTTGCCCTTATCGGGAGGGCACGGTGCCCTTCCTCTCTGCATTATCTCGTCCGTACCAGCGAATCCCTGAAGAGTTGGGAGACTTTTCCAGACAAAGATGACCCCCTCGAAACCCTGTCAGGCGGCCGCACCGCGGAGCAGGACTAGTCAATCGCCTGCCCGATATGCCATGAACCTCTGCATTTTTCTGACATTTCCTAGTGGTAACTACTTATTCAGTCACCCGGTGGCTCCATCCGATGAAACAGCTAACAGTTTGTAGTCACCGGACGAAGGAGAAACCAAGATGCAGAAGCTGCGAAGGAAGCTGACCCTCTTGGGCGCAGTCATGGCCCTGTTCCTGCTCGGTAGCGTTGTATTCGCAGCATGGCTCGTGACCGGCAACGGCAACGGTGCCGCCCAGGCCACCACCGCGGCCAACCTGGTCGTAACTCCCGGCACCACCACAGCCGACCTGTACCCAGGCGCCACCGGCGCAGTCAAGGTCAACGTCAACAACCCGAACCCCTTCGGCGTCACCATCACGTCGATCGCTGCCAACGGCGCAGTCACCACCAGCGCAGCCGGCTGCACCACGACCGGAGTCACCTTCACTGCCCCAACCACGACCGGCCAGGTCATCGCTGCCGGCGCCACGGTCAACCTCACGCTCGCCGGAGCCGCGGCGATGAGTAACGCATCGCTGAACGCCTGTCAGGGAGCCACCTTCGACGTCCCCGTCACCGTTTCCGCTTCAAGCAACTAGCAAACAGCTTTCCAACCCCCCTCAGCGTGGGGGCGTGGCCACCCCTCCGGCCTCGTCCCCACGGTTCCTCCTCCTGCAAGGATCTCCAATGATGTCCCCACCGAAGCTGCGGAGCACGATGATGGCGACAGTCCGTTGTCTCCTCGCGTTGTGTGTCTTCGGTCTTCTTCTTGGTTCCAACGCAATGGCGATGCACGCATCCCAGAAGGCCTCCCGCTCAAACGACAGCATGCTTGCGGCGGGAGCCGCTTCGGAGGGCAAGCCCTTCAGCATCGCGGGCGATGTCGGCGATCTGTACCCGGGCGCACGAGCTCCTCTCAACGTGCAGGTGACCAACCCCAACAACTCCCCCCTTACCGTTCGCTCCATCGCAGTGGGAGTCGAGGACAGCGACATCGCCGGCTGCGGCCGGGAGTGGATTATGCCGGGGGAAGACGTCAAGATCTCCGCGCTCGTTCCCGCCCGGAGCACTGCGCACCTGTCCTTCCCAGTGCGCATGCTCAGAAACGCTCCTGTTGTCTGCCAGGGAGCTACCTGGACACTCAACTTCACCGGCGCCGGAACGGTATCCGACGGTGGTGGACCGCCCGGTGGCAATGGGGGGCCCGGCACCGATGACCCGTCCACACCCGACGATCCCGACGTCTACGGATCGCCCTTGCCCTTCACTGGCTTCAACATCACGATGATCGCCGGGCTGGCACTGGCCTTGATCCTCCTTGGGCTGATGCTGGTCGCAGGCCGGCGCTCCGTCCACGAAGCGTAGCCGCTACCCCTTCCCTGCCCGCGCCCTCTGGCAACTTCGGTGCATCCTTCGAGGGCTCCCAAGAGGACTTCCAATATGGAGACTCCGCGATGAGTGGCCATGCCGAGACCGGGCGCGCCCTAAGCGGGCCCCGCGAGGACTAGTCAACGGCCTGCCCGATATGCCATGAACCTCCGCATTTTTCTGACATTTCCTAGTGGTAACTACTTATTCACCGCCAGGAGTCCGGGGTCGATGAAACAGCTAACAGTTTGTAATCAAACGGATGAAGGAGAAACGAAATGCAGAAGCTAAGAAGGAAGCTGACCCTCTTGGGCGCAGTCATGGCCCTGTTCCTGCTCGGTAGCGTTGTATTCGCAGCATGGCTCGTGACCGGCAACGGCAACGGTGCCGCCCAGGCCACCACAGCGGCCTCCCTGGTCGTAACACCCGGCACCACCACCGCCGACCTGCGTCCCGGCGGCTCCGGCGCCGTGAAGGTCGACGTCAACAACCCGAACGCCTTCGCGGTCACCGTCAGCTCCATCACGGGCAACGGCGCAGTCACCAGCTCGGTCCCCGCCTGTAGCGCAAGCACGGGAGTCACCTTCACGGCTCCGGGCACGACCGGCCAGGTCATCGCTGCCGGCGCCACGGTCAACCTGACGCTCGCGGCTGCCGTATCGATGAGCAACGCCTCGGACAACGCATGTCAGGGACAGACGTTCACCATTCCCGTCAGCGTTACCGCAACAAGCAACTAGCAACAGCTTTCCACCCCTCAGCGTGGGGGTGTGGCCACTCACAGGGCCACGTCCCCACGGTTCCTCCACACACAAGGATCCCCACGATGTCTCGACCGAAGCTGCAGAGCACGATGAGGGCGACAGACCGTCGCCACCTCGCGCTGTGTGTCTTCGGTCTTCTGCTTGGCACCGAGGTCGCTGCGATATGAAGCGGCTGTCGCGTTCCATCGTCATCACGTTCGTTGTCGCCGCACTCGCCTGCGTGGGGCCGGCCGCTCTCGCCGCATGGAACAAGTCGGGCAACGGTCAGGGAGAAGCCAAAGCGACGTCCATGCCCTCGGGCAGCACCCTCTCGGTCTCAGTCTCGAATCGCAATGTCAGTGTGTCCTGGACAGCGGTCACGATGCCCGGCGGCATCCCGGTCGATGGCTACAAGGTGTTCCGCTACGACCTGGGCGGCACCGCTTTCCCGGTCACCGGTGGCTGCACGGGTACCGTTGCCGGCCTTACCTGCACCGAAACAGCCATGGCGCCGGGCGGCTGGCGTTATGCGGTCGCTCCCGTCTATAGGCTCTGGCAAGGAGCCGAGGGACCCAGGAGCGCGACGGCGACCATCCTGGCCCCCGTCTTCAACCTGACAGGATCGACAAACATCACGTCGTTCCCCGCCACCCTCAATGGGACAGTGGACAACTACATCCCGGGCCAGACCCTCACCATGAGGTTGGACAACCCGACTACCGGTCAGGTGCTAACCGCTTCGGTGACGCCCAACTCGATCCCCGCCGGTGGGACTGCATCCTTCCAGGTCACGGTTCCGAACACGGTGATCAACGGGAGCCAGACCCTCTTTGCCATCGGCAGCGCCGGGGACCAGACGAGTGGAGGATTCTCGGTGGCGGTACCTCTGTTCACCCCCACCTCGCTGGCTCTGACAAACGGTTCTACTCAGACCGGTCGCATGCAAGAAGGCGACTCGATTCAGGTGATCTACTCGCAGCCACTCGCCGTCGCTTCGGTTTGCGGCGGAACCAGCGACGACACGCAAACCCTGACGATGCCCGGTGTCGTAGAGCTAGTCAACGACGCCGGTACGTCGGGCCACGACCTAATTACGGTTGACGCTCCAACGTGCACCGGTGGCCTCCGCTTCGGGTCGATCAGCCTGGGATCGACTAACTTCGCCACGGCAGCACATCAATTCGGCGCAGTCATCACGTACACGCCCGCCAACCGCACGATCACGATCGTCCTTGGAGCGAGAAACTCTGGTGGACCGCAGCCGGCCAAAGTAGACGCGAGCGTGACGGCGAGCTACGCGCCGGACCCCGCCATAAAGGACACCACGGGCCTACTCATTACCGGAACCGCATCGAGCACCGGGCTCCAGTTCTAGAGGTTACGGTCGGGTTGAGTGCTCACCGGTCTTCGCGTTTCAAGGGCGGCGGAACCTCGGGATGCGTTTTCCTGAACCAAGCCTGATCACTCCTGCCGATCTTCGTTCTGGCCGCGTCACCGAACCAGAACTCCCGGCCGATCGCCTGCCAGTTGTTCTCGGCTTCGAGGCGTCCCAACAGCGACGCCACGCCGAACGACATCCGGTTGAAGGTGACCATTACTGCCGGAAAACCAACTTTGCGAAGCTCGTTAAAAGCCTTGGACCGTGGATCGAAGCCCCCCCTGCCCAACTCGGCCACGAGTTCGGCGCTCAACTTGACCCTCCTGTCCTCAAGAATCGGCCGGTTCATCTCTCGAAGGTGCTCCCAGACGGCTTCGATCTCAGGTGTCTTGCGCGTGAGTATCCCTAGGCCCTCGAGAGCAAAGCGTCCGCGCTCCTGGTCGTTCTCGATCAGAGCGAGCGAGGTCTCGATCAGTAGTTCATGTGTGCCCGGATCGATGGCGCGAACCAGACCGTAGTCGAGAAAGGCGACTCGCCCATCGGCCAGCAACAGGTAGTTGCCGGGGTGCGGGTCTGCGGAGAAGAGCATGAACCGATTGAGGCTGCCGTAAAAAAAGCGAAAGACGATTTCTGCGATCCGGTTGCGTTCGGCGAAGGGTTTGTCGAAGGCGGCTGTAAAAGGCTCTCCCTCGATGAACTCCTGGGTGATCACGCGCGTATGGCAGTAGTCCATATAGACCTCGGGTACGACGATGTATGGATGGCCCTCGTAGAGCTGGGCGAACTTCTGCTGGTTCTTGGCCTCTCGCCGGTAATCGAGCTCCTCGAGAACCCGCTCCTTGACCTCATTGGCCACCTCTTTTGGATCGAGGTTGGGAGCGATCGCCACGGCCAGCTTGCTCATGGCACTGACGTTCTTGATATCCGATCGCACTGCGTCGTCGACACCCGGGTACTGCACTTTGACCGCGACGGGTTGGCCTCCGGGAAGCGTCGCCCTGTGCACTTGACCGATAGAGGCCGCGGCGACGGCCTCGTCCGTGAACGTCTCGAAGATATCCTCAACGGGCCTGTCGAACTCCTCTTCGATGACTTGGCGTGACGCCGCCGGATCCATGGGTGGAGCGGAGTTCTGCAGCATGGTGAGCGCATCCCGGTAAGTGGACATGTACTCGGTCGGTTCACCGAATTCGTAAAAGGATGCGATCTGACCCAGCTTCATCGCCGCGCCCTTCATCTCGCCGAGCATCTCAACGAGTTGCTGGGCGGTCTTGGAGTGGAAGCCGTCGAGAAATTCCTCCGAGCGCTCCGGAGAGGCAAACGTCTTGAAGCGCGTCCCGACGAAGCGAGCCGCTCCCTTGCCGGTGGCCCCGGCAAGTTTCGCCCCGCGCTCGAACCAGCCGGTCGGTATCGGGTCCTTGCCCTTCTTGTCGTCTGCCATGTGCAGCTACTCTAATTGGGTGAGGAAAACCGCAGTCAGGGGCACCATCGCGCTCGCAGGTCTTCTCCTCACGGCCGCGTGCCCAACGGTGGACCAGAGCCCAGATCCCACTCGTAGCTCCGTAAAGTCCATAGAGGCGCCTGCGGTGGCCGGAGGCGAGGGGGCCGCGGAGCTTCGTGACTACTCCAATGCCCGGTCTATGAGGCACGTCCGGAAACTTGCCGGGAAGATCGGGCCCCGGGTTCGCGCTAAGCCCGCCGAATGGAAGGCATCGAAGTACGTGCGCGGAAGATTCGAGAGCTACGGATACGAGACGAAGGTTCAAAAGTTCTCGGTCGATGGAGGCACTTCGCGCAACGTCATTGCCTGGTGGCCGGGCGCCATGAAGCATGGATTCGTGGTGGGCGGGCACATGGACACCGTCAGACGTTCGCCGGGTGCCAACGACAACGCGTCGGGCGTTGCCGTCGTGCTGGAGATGGCTCGCATCTCGGCGAACAGGCGGCCCTCTCGATTCGTGCGCTTCGTCGCCTTCGGTGCCGAGGAGTACGGCACCAACGGGCAGCACCACAACGGGTCGCAGGTCTACGTGAACAGGCTCGGGAGGTACGGCAGGAAGCGCCTGGGCGGCATGGTTTCGGTCGACATGATTGGTAAGGGACACCCGTTGTTGGCAGCGACCACCGGCTTGGCTCCACAGATTGTGGCTCGCGCTGTTTACAACCAGATGCGAAACAGGGTCGCGATGAGCTACCAGATCACCTGCGACTGCTCGGACAACGGACCCTTCGAGAGGGCCGGAATACCGGCGGCCTTTCTCTGGAGCGGCTCGGAGCCCAATCACCATGAGCCCACCGACACCGTCGCCAATCTCAACCGGAAGCACGTGAAGCGGACCGGCCTCGGCTTTCGCTACTTCCTGAAGCAACTGAATCTCGACATGATTCGCCGCTTCAGAAGGGCGCGCTAGGAGCAGGCGAGATCAGAACCCGCGTCTAGTCCCCCAGTGCGCGAAAGGCATCGTCGCCGTGGCGCTCGTACTCGGATGTGATGCGAGCAGGGAGACCCTCACACGACCGTTCTTCTAGGAGCAGTCTCCTGTCCTTTGGTGCGGTGGCGGGTTGATCGAAATCGAAGACCTGAGCAAGGTTGCTTGCGTTGCAGTCCCGGTGCGTCAGGCAATCGAGGCCATGTATCTCTTCGATGAGAGCGAGGACAGAGGACGGCTCTGTGACGGTGTCGTCTATGAACCCCTCTTTGGCCCACGGCGAGATAGCGAGGAACGGTGAACGGGGGCCAAGCCCCATGTGGTCTGTGTGCGGGGGCGGAACGTGGTCGTAGTAGCCACCGAAGTCGTCCCAGGTAATGAAGATCACGGTGTTCTTCCAGTACTTACTGCGCATGATTGCGTTCACGTGTTCCACAGTCCAGTTCTCGCCCATGCAGACACTCGGGCCACCCGGATGCTCGTTCACCCCCGGCCCGGGCACCACCCAGGTAACCTCATCGAGGTTACCGGAGGTGATGTCCTTCATGAACTGCTCCTCCTCCGTGATGTCCCTCCCCCAATGCTTCGAAAAGCGCATGTGCTTGATCGCCAGCAACGCATTCATCCACGAGCCCTCGTCCGCGTAGTAGTGCCACGAGATGTCGTGCTCGTTCAGCTGATCCTGGATGACCTCGAAGTTGAAACAGGCTCGGACCTCCTCCCAGAAGTCCCCGATTCTGTCGACGTCCGCGCGCTCCTCGGCTCGCATCACCTCCCGCTGCTCTTTCTTCGTCATCTTGATGAACTTGTAGACGGTCTCGCCCGGGTCGTCGCAGTAGCCCCCCGGCGTATTGACCTGGAGCTTGTTGCCGACCACGTCTCCCGCCTGCCCGCCGACGGTGTAGAGGTGCTCGGGAAAGGTGGGTCCGTACATCGAGCTGAAGTGGTGGTCACCGAGAACGAAGTTGTCGGCATAGGCCCAGTAGTTCGGAATCCCCGACCGTTTGAACGAGTTGTATCCGCCTAAATCGGCGCCGTTCGAGATGAGGTCGAAGCCGTCCATCTTGCCGCCGTTTATCGAGATGACCCCATCGAAGAAGCTGTGCCCGAGGTCGGGCTCCTGCACGTCGGGAGCTACCGTCAACTCGACGGTTCGCCCGTCGGAGGTCTTGCCCGTGCGAGTTCCCTCCCCACCCGGATAGCGCGCGAAATAATTGTCGTAGGTTCGGTTCTCTTTGACGATGAACACGACGTGCTTGATGGGGTGATCGTCCGGAAGGTCCGCTTCCCCGAGGTCGAGAGAGGGGTCACCCGGCTCGTCTGAGGCGGAAGGCCCGGAACCTGGGGTCTGTCTCGTGCCCACGGGGGGTGAGCCTGAGCCTTCCTCATCCCCGTCGAACATCTGGCACGCCCCAGCCAGGCTGAATAGGGCCGCCACAAGTGCCACTCCGGCGCGATTAGTGCCCCTCTTTGACCTTCCTTTACCGCCGGTCACATATTGTCCTTCCGATCGGGGTAGTGCCGGAAACATACGTACACTGAACCGGCTCTGAAATCGAGGGTAGATTCGGGCTACCCTGGATTCCACACCCGCCAAAAGGAACAGACGAACTATGAGCGACCATCTGAGCGATCCGCCGCCGTACCAACCTCCTCCTCCCGAGGAGGACTTTTACGAGTGGGAGAACGAGGACGAGGGACCCCGTCCCACCCTTCTCTGGACACGCATCGTTGCCCTGATCGCCGGACTGCTCCTTGTCTTTTTCCTGGGTCGCATTACCGCGGGCGGTGACGACGGGGCCGACGATGCCGAGCTGACTACGTTGCAGCAACAGAACTCACAGCTCGAAGGCCAGGTGAGCGACCTTCAGGCCGAACTCGACGCACAGGCCTCGCCAACGCCCGAGGCCACCGAGACTCCTCCAGCGGAGGGCGAGGGTGAAGACGACGGCGAGACAACAACTGAGGCAGTCGACACCTACACCGTTCAGGCCGGCCAGGGATTCCAGCAGATCGCCGAGGACTCGATGGGCGACATCGGTCTCGCGGAGTGCATAGCGGAGTTCAACGGGCTCACGCTCGAGAGCACGATCCTTCCGGGCGACGTGCTCGACATACCTGCTGAAGAGGACTGCTGAGCTAATCGGTAACGCGGCTCGATGCGATGAGCCATCGATCGCCCCGCCTTTCTAGCGTCCACTCGGATGTCGATCTCGTTGGGCCGAGCGGAAGGTCGACCTCGATGTAAGTCGCATCGTCCAAGTAGCGCGCTCTCACGGCTGTGCGCTCGCTTACGACCAGCCGGTCCGGTTCGATTGCGACGATGGACACGTCAAGAGTCCGCGAGCGGGTTCGATCGAGGAGGTTGTTCCGCTCGAGCAACCGCAGGTCGCTTCTGCTTGAACATGCTGAGGTGACCCCCGGGCAACGGCCTCAAGTAACGCACCGTCACTTCTCCTGCGGTAGGCGGCCTCGAGCCTGCTTCTCAGCCGGCCGAAGAGCGCTCGGGCCTCCTCCTCGCTGAGACGAGTCTCGGCCTGACGAGGGCTCGGGCCAGTGAACTCATTCGCGGATTCTGAGGAAGTCGGAGAATCCGGAGCAAAGGCAGCGACGAGCCCGCTCCCCGCGAGGACCGCGAAGGTCAGCAGTGCGGCAAACGCTTTCAGCGGGCTTAGCGCCCGCCCATCCGACTGAATCTCGCTCTCGCTCGCCCGGTCGATGGCTTCATTCCTCATTGGCCTGACCGATACCTACCACGCACGACGAAAAACAGTCGCGCGACCTATCAACATGCGGTTCAATCGGAGTAGTCTCGGGCAAGAAGCGCGGCGAAAGAGAGGAGCCTCAGCGTGGGTTCCGGCAACGGGCAAACGGGGACTCAGAAGCTAAAGCGGTACGACCTCGAGGACTTCAATCCTCGAAGAAGCCAGGAGGCGGCCAGCGACGCTAGCTCGCGAGAGCCGAGCGATGCCGAGCTGCGGGAAGACCTCCGAGCCGGCGATCACGAGCCCGTGAGGCCGCTTCACGCGGTGCGTGAGGAGAGACCCGAGGTCGCACGGGTCGAAAGGCGATCACCAGCCGACGCCTACAAGCCGCTCCACGATTTCCTCGAGACCTTCGATACGGACACGGTCATGATCTCTTTCGCCGCCCTCGAGAACATGATCAAGCGCAAGCTTCCCCCCTCGGCCAGGGAGCGTGAGACCTGGTGGACCAACAAGCCTCGGGGCCGCGGGCACGCAAAGGCCTGGCTTGATATCGGGTGGCAGGTCGATCGAGTGGATCTTCGCAAAGGGCGCGTGACCTTCACTCGCCTTTAACAGGTCCCTAGACCTCCAATCGGTAGCCCATCCCGCGCACCGTTTTGATGGTCTTGCCCCCGAGCTTCTTCCGCAGGTAGCCGACGTAGACATCGACCACATTGGATCCAGGATCGTAGTCGTACCCCCAGACGTGGCTGAGCAGTTGCTCGCGGGACAAGACCTGTCCAGCATGCCTAAAGAACGTCTCGGCCAAAGTGAACTCGCGGGCCGAAAGTTCGACGGTCCTGTCGGCTACGCTCGCCGTTCTCGTCCGAAGATCCAGTGCCATGGTCCCCGCGCGAAGGACAGTCTCCTCGGGAGCGCGCTCTCCTCTGAGACGCACCCTTACGCGGGCAAGCAGCTCTTCGAAACTGAACGGTTTCGTCACGTAGTCGTCGGCTCCGCCCTCGAGGCCGGTGACCGTGTCCTGAACGCCGTCCCTTGCCGTGAGGATGATGACAGGAATGCTTCTGTCCTTGGCTCGAAGGTCACTCAACACGTCCAGTCCATCCTTTCCGGGAAGCCCCAGGTCAAGGACGACCAGGTCGAACTCCCCCGAGCGAGCCATGAACAGCGCATCGTGGCCATCGGCTGCAACTGAGGTCGTGTACCCGTTTGCCTTGAGTCCCTTCTCGAGAAAGGAGGCGATGCGGGGTTCGTCTTCGGCAATGAGTATCCGCTTCATTTAGTTGGCTCCTGTGAATCCGAGTGAGGTTGGTCAACGGGGATGATGACTGTGAAGGTCGAGCCCTCGCCCTGAGCGCTCAGGAGTCTCACTCGGCCAAGATGGCCCTCGGCTATCGCCTTGACAATAGCGAGGCCCAAACCCATTCCGTCCGAGGTCCGTTGGTGCGACTTACCGCGCGCAAAACGGTTGAAGATGCGCTCCTGGTCGTCCTTCGATATCCCGGGCCCAGTGTCCCTTACCCAGAAGCGCGCTTCCCCGTCGGCGACCCTTGATCCGATCCAGATGTGGTCGCCTTCCTTGGTGTGTTGCACAGCGTTTTGGGCGAGCTGCATCATGGCCTGCGTTAAACGCTGTCGATCCGCCTCGATGAGGCCCGCTCCATGACCGTCGAACCCCCACTTGCGGTTGGCAAGGCCCTGCACCTTGGTGTTGAGCTCATCGGTCAGCTCCTTCACGTCTACCGCGGTCAGGTTCAAGAAGTCCGGACGCTGAGCCTTCGTGAGCATCAAGAGGTCCTCGACCATACGGGTCATGCGGTTGAGCTCATCGGTGACCAGCGCAACGGTCTCTCGTCTTTCGTCCGGGTCGTCGCCCATCAGTTCGAGATGACCTCGAATGATCGTGATCGGCGTGCGGAGCTCGTGACCCGCGTCGTCGATGAAGCTTCGCTGAAGAGAGAACGCGTCGCTCAGCCGGTCCAGCAGATCGTTGAAGGTCGCTGCGAGGTGGGAGATCTCGTCGTTGCCCTCGACCGGCAGCCGGCGTGTCATGTCGCTGTCGGTGATTCGCTGCGCCGTCCACCTCACGGACTCGACGCGGTTCAGTATCCGGCCGGAGAGTGAGTAGAAGAGAACGAGACCTATAACGAGAGTGATGAGACCGATTTGAGCGGCGGATCGAACTGCGGAGTCCACCTCCTGTTTCTCCAGGTCTCGGAAGTCCGCCACGACGAATACGCCAGCTGCTTCCCCTGCCTGGCTTTTCAACGGCACGGCCAGAAAGCGAAGCTCTCCCGCAGGGGTCATCGCTGAGCCGTAGCGGGAGCCGCGCTCCACGGAGGCCCAGCGCGCGAGAAGCTGCGGGTCCTCTTCGATCGGATATGGGACCGGCTCCGGCTGGATGCTTGTGAGAAACGGTCTCCCATCGACCAGCGCGAGCATCGTTTCGTTCGCCGAGGGAATGTTGCGACTCAAGAATGTCTTGAAGATCCGCCTTACGTCCCCTTCAAACGGCTCGCCCGTGTTGGGGTCGACCCCTTGTGTCGACAGTTTCTTGAGCTCGGCTACCTCCTGTTCGAGCTCCGAGTTGACCCGCTCGTCCAAGCGGTTGATCAGGACCGTTCGCAGAACGAACAAAGATGCAACCGTCGCAACGACAAGTACGAGGATGTACCCACCAAGAATGCGGGCGCGCAGCCCGGTCAGGGATGTGAAGGTCCCTCTCCGCTCGGGTGGCTCGAGCCGCATGGGGCGAGTAGGCGTGTGCTCGCTCACCTCTAGTCGTCTCCGCCGGTTTCGCTGTCATCGGTGCCATCGTCATCGTCGTCATCGTCCTCTTCTGGGGCGGGGGCCGGTTGCGGCAGCTGCGCCGGTGGCAGGTCCGGAGCAGGCTGGCGGGACCCATCGTCGCCCCTCGATCGATCGCGCGACTGCTGCTTCTTCTTCTTTGGCTTGTCCTCTCGATCTTCGTCTTCTCCCTCGCCCTCGAGCTCGATGGCTGGCACGCTCGGAGGCTCGGGCTCCTTGAGTACCCCGGCTAGGCCCGCGCCCATGGCTGCGCCGACAAGAAAGGCAAGAAGGGTCGCCACGATCCTGGCGCGGTTGACCATGAGTCCCATGACGCCATCTGGGAATGGGTGGCAGATGAGTTTTTCATGAGAACTCTCTCATGAAAAACTCATCTCGGTGCGAGCGGCAGCGGCTACCGTCTCACCATCGCCCGACAAGAGAGAGCCTTGGAAATGACAGAGCACGACGACACTAAGCAGGGATGGAACTTCGAGCCCGGCGACGAGATCGTCCCCGGTCGATTCTCTCTGAACAAGGTGGGGGGCGGCTCCCGCTACGAGGCCTACCTCGTGTGGGACCAGACCCTCTACTCGATCGTTGTGGCCAAGGTGGTCAGGCCCAATCTCGTCGAGGACGCGCACGCGCTGAGAGGCCTAAAGGGAGAGATCGACTTGCTCCGGAGGCTGAACCACCCGGTGATCCTGCGTGCCTTCGACGCGGAACTCGGCGGGTCCCGGCCTCATCTCGTGCTCGAACATCTCGAGGGTCCTCGCTTGTCGACCCTTATTCGCAAGTACGGCTGGCTCCCCCCCGAACAGCTGCTTCCGCTGGCGATGCAACTGTGCTCCGCAATTCACTACCTCGCGGGCGAGCGGGTTTGCCACCTCGACATCAAGCCGGCCAACATCATCATGAGCGGCCCGCCCCGGCTGATCGACCTCAGCATTGCTCGGAGCGTCGAGCAAGCAGCTCGCAGCGGAAAGGGGGTTGGGACCGACAACTACATGTCCCCCGAACAGTGCGATCCGGCTCGGTTCGGCCCCGTCGGCCCGGCCTCGGACATCTGGGGTCTCGGCGTCACGATGTACCAGGCCGCAACGGGGGAACTGCCCTTCACCAGGAGTTCGCCGGAGGAGCGCTGGCCGGTGCTGCGCGAGGACATCAAACCGTTCGCACGCGTGGTTCCTGCTGCAATCGCGAGGCCGCTTCTGGCCTGCCTCGAGAAGAGTTCCCCGAATCGTCCGACAGCAGCCGAACTTCACGATGAGTTCGAGCCGCTACTGGCTCAGCTTCCAAAGCCCAGGCTCGGGAAGTTGAAGCCCGGGCAGCGTCCGCGACGTTCGACGCGCTCGTCTCGCTGAATCAACGACGCTGGCACCTGGGACAATAGGTGGTGCCGCGTCCCCCCAACGTGATCTTCTTCAGCGAAGAACGGCACCTGGGGCAGGGTGTGCCCGCCCTCCCGTAGGCGATCAGAAAGTCCGCGTTGCGGCCGCTTTCTCCGTTGAGCATTTCGTAGTCACTGAAGGTCGTGCCCTCGCGCTCGATCGCAGACCCCAGCACCTCGTTGATCGCGGCATGAAGTGCGAAGGCGCGCGTCTTTCCCACGGTGCGCGAGTTCGGGTTGATCCGGGCGAGCCACAACGCCTCGTCCGCGTAGATGTTGCCCACACCTGCAACAGGGCGTTGCGACAACAGATAGGGCTTGATCGGAGCACTCGTTCGCTTGAGAGTCGCCGCGAAGTCATTTGGATCGAACTCATCGGTTAGAGGCTCGGGGCCCAGCAACTTGAGAGTCGGTATCCCCTCGTAGTCACCCGCCTCGACCACGGTCATTCGTCCGAACCGCCGCACGTCGCGAAAGCTCAGGGTTCGACCGTCATCCAGGAATAGCCTGGCGCGTACGTGCGGGTCTTCCAGATCGAAGCGGAAGGATCCGGTCATGCCGAGGTGGAGGATGAGCTCGAGGTCCTCGTCCAAGGGGGCGATCATGAACTTCCCCCTTCGACCGACACCGAGAACTCGCCTCCCCGCCAGAAGCTCTAGTCCCATGAACTGGCGAGTGAGGGCGGGGTGCGGATCCCACCACACCTCCTCGACACGGCGGTCTAGCAACTCTGGTTCGAGCTGCCGGCGCACGGACTCCACCTCAGGAAGTTCTGGCATGGCCTTAGGTTATGGCCATGGGACAACACGAGATCAACCGCGAGGATCTGCCATACGCACCGAGCTCACTCGAGAGCAAACCAGACGTCGGCGCCGACCAGTACTTCGCGCTGGACATCCGTACCGGCCGCGTGGTCGATGTAAGGGACTTTCCCGAGGCCAGAAAGCCCGCGTGGAAGATCCGTGTGGACTTCGGACCGGTCATCGGTGAGCTTCAAAGCAGCGCACAGATTACGAATTACTCCAAGGAGGAGTTGATGGGTCGCCTCGTTGTCGGCGCCGTGAACCTCGGCAATAAGAGAATCGCCGGCTTCACAAGCGAATTCCTGATACTCGGAGCTCTGGATCCCGATGGGACGGTGCGGCTTCTGCAACTCGAGGATGGCATCGAACCTGGCGCTCCTGTGGCGTAGAGCACGCGGCGGCCGGTGCCGTGTCGCTAGGAGTAGCGCGAGATGAAGCCACGTGTCCTGAAGACTCTCAACATCTTCATCAGAAACATCAGGGCCGCCACTGTCAGGACGACGGTGCTCGCTGCCGCGATACCGATCGTTCCCCAGTCGATCCCGTCGCCATCGAGGAGAGTACGCATCGCATCGAAGGCGTAGGTGGTCGGCAGCAGCAGCGCAATCGGCCTGACGATGTCAGGCAGCGCGTCCACCGGATAAAAGACGCCGGATAGAGGCATGACCACGAACAGAATTCCCCACGCGAGAGCCTCGGCTCCACTTCCATAGCGCAGGACGAAACCGATCACGAACAGCGCGATGACCCACCCGACCGTCAGCAGAATGGCTCCAATAGGAATTAGTCCCAGGCCGAGGTCCGTGATGTCGAAGCTAAACAACAGCAACGCCGTCACCGCCACCAAGCCCGTCCCGAGAATCAGCTTTACCAGCCCGAAGAGCGCAGTACCCGCGACGTATTCCCACTCCTTGACCGGCGTGACCATGAGGTTCAGTAGGTTGCGCGACCAGGTCTCCTCGAGAAAGCCGGTGGAGACCGCAATCTGAGCTTGATAGATGACGTGCCACAGAACGATGCCGCCGAGCAAATACCCGAAGGCCCTGGAACTAGCACTTTGGCTTCCGGCGACGAACGCTCCGATTGAGCCGAACAAAACGACGTCGACCAGTGGCCAGATGGTCACATCGAACAAACGATGAGGGCTCCGGAGCATTACGTAGTAGTGACGACGCGAGATTGAGCGTACGCGCATCCAGGACAGCTTCCTCGGGTTCGTTTCCTGAACTTCATTCATGCCGTGTGGTCCGTCTCTTGAGCCCGGCGTTCGGCTCGCTCCCGTTGCTCGGCTCCAACCTGCGCGAGGTGGATGAATACCCCCTCGAGGTCATCGGTCTCGAACTGTGAGGCGATCGCTCCCGGGGATCCGTTCGCGATTACCTTGCCGGCGCTCATGAACACGACTCGCTCACACAACCTCTCGATCTCGACCATGTTGTGGCTCGTGATGAGCAGGGCTGTTCCTTCCGACTGGCACAGGTCTCGCAGACCCGTTCGCACCCTCAGCGCAACATCCGGATCGAGCGATGCGGTCGGCTCGTCTAGCACCAGCATGCGGGGACGGTGCAACGTTGCCTTCACGATGCCGACGAGCGTGCGTTGGCCCGACGAAAGTTGAGTACCCATCGCCTCTGCCAGTTCCGGAATTCGAAATCGCTCGAGACCTGCCTCGATTCGCGCCTCGACGTCCACTACGCCGTAAAGCTCCCCATACATCTTCAGGAACTCCCCGACCCTGAGTCGCTCCGCAAGAGGCATGTAGCCCGCAGAGAATCCGACGCGCCGCATCGCCTCGCTCCGGCCCCCGGGAAGCCGGTGCCCGCAGATCTCGATCGAACCCTCGTCCGGCGAGATCGCCCCCAGCATCATCATCAGGGTCGTCGTCTTTCCTGCGCCGTTGGGCCCCAAGAGGCCTACGCGCTCGCCCTTCATCACGTCGATATCGATACCGTCAACAGCACGGGTCCGGGCATAGTCCTTCACCAGGCCGCGCGCCTTGAGTACGAACTCCATTGCCTCACTATCCCAGACGAACGGGGCGGGGCGGGCTTGGCCGAACCGCAGAACAGTTGGGGGGCGGGCTTGGCCGAACCGCAGAACAGTTGCCAGGACTCCAGAAAGGCCGGACCGAGCGATGCCGCTACTCGGTGTTGAGCAAGAACTCCGTCCACAGAGGAAAGTGATCCGAGATCCTCCACGAAAGCTCCGTGTCGCTGAGCGACGGCATGACGAGTCCCCGAAAATCGAAGCCTCCGGCCCTCTGCGAGTAGCGCAGTGAGAGCACGGGCACGTTGGGGTTTCCGTCGCGCGTGAACCACGCGATCTGATCGTAGAACGCGTTCTTGCCACTCTTGAAGATGGTGCGGGGAACGGAATCGAGCTCGGCCGGTGCTCGCAGGCCGGTTGAGGTGAACGCGTGGAATGCCGCGTCGTCCTTGCGGTCGATGTTGAAGTCGCCTAGGGCGATCAGGTTGTGGCCCCATGACTTCTCTCGCTTCGCCCAGTCCTCGAGCCAGCGTGCGATCCCATGCAGCTCACCGAGACGATCGGCTGCGGAATCACCGTAGAGCACGTGCAGGGTGATCAGGATGAAGGTCTCGCCTCCCGAGGAGAAGCTGACCGCATACGGGGTGCGTGCGAATTGGCTTCGCAGGGTATCCGGGGAAATGCTCTCCTGGTGCATCCACTCGGGAGGCACGACGATCTCGCCGGCCAGTCCCGACGCCTTGACCCGGCGGGAATCGAAGACGAACGCCATACGCTCGTAGTTGCCGGCCGACCCTGCAGTGACGTCCGTCATGATCAGGCCCCAGTCGGGGCCGAGGTACCTCAGCATGTGGCGCAGCGCCTTGATGTTGTCCCTCGCCTCCTGAATGGCGATGACATCGAAGCGAGCCACGATCTCCGCTATGCACCTGAGAGCGAAGAGATTGCGCTTGGGGCTATCGCCCGGGGCCGGGACCCACGACTCGCACAGGTCGCCGAAGGCGCGGATGTTCCAGGTCGCAACGATCAAATTGTGGTCGAGCCTCTTGGACGGAATGTCAGTCGAGAGCTTCGCACGCAGTGCCCGAAGCTCTGCCATCAGTTCCGGTGGAACGGCCGCCAGATCGACCGGGTTCATCACTTGCGGTTTGGCTCCTCGTCTCGTCCCTCTTCGGCGCCCAGTAGACGAACGCCCCGTCACCGTTCCGTCACGGCCAACCTAGTCTCTCGTGACGGAACAATAACGATGCCGTGACGGGCCGGATGAATGCTTCGCTCGTGCGGGGGACTCGAATGTCCAGCGAATGAACGACGAAATCACACTCAGCGCCCTGGTCGTGTTGCGCCCCCACCGCATCGCGTCATCCCGCGGTGGGATCGGTGACCGTACTGGGCCAAACAAGCCGCTGGCCCGAGAATCCCTCGAGTCTTGTAACCGAGTTCTTCGCGCGAAGGGGCTTCGCAATAGGAGACACGATCGGCACGAGCTTCTGGATCAAGAGCCGGCCCCGTCATTTCGAGGATCTCTTCGGGCAGACCGTCGAGATCCAGAGACTACGAAACCGCGTCGTGTCCGCCCGGCTCGTCGACGGGTCAACCGAGTTCAACCTTGCTCTCCTGCCGGAGACCATCACGCGACACCTGTTGGCAGTGACCTTCACCGAACCCCTGATCTCGCAGTGGGTGGGAGAAGTCAGCGAGGAAACGACTACCGCCAGGTAGTCGTCTCGCGTTGCTCCCCCGATCGGGTGAGCATCGATGCTCGTTTGGGTCGGACGACGCACCCGACCGGGGATTTTCCTAGTCAGATTCGGTCACTTGGAAGATGCTCCCATTGCATCATGTAATGCAAGCACCGACTGAGATAAACCGACAACGTGGGCGAAGCAACGAATCAACGTGAGATTCGACTCGATCTGCTGGGCGGCTTCGAGCTGATTTGCGACGACCGAGTGATCGAGCTCCCAACAAGCGCGCAGAGATTGCTTGCGTTCCTTGCCTTGCGCGATCGGCCGCTCCTGCGAACCAACGTCGCGGGGGTCTTGTGGAACGAGACCACCGACGAGAAATCGTGTGCGAGCCTCCGTTCCAGCTTGTGGCGCTTGCGACGCTCCGGATTCGACCTGGTGGAAGCGAGACGCGCAGACTTGCGACTATCGCCACACGTCCGCGTTGACGTTCGCCAGCTGATCGACATGACGCACGATCTCCTCAGCCGGCGAAATGGTGCCCGATTCTTGGATCTCGACGAAGACGAGTTGGGCGGAGACCTCCTTCCCGACTGGTACGACGACTGGGTGCTGGTCGAGCGCGAACGGCTCCGGCAGCTGAGGCTGCACGCCCTCGAGGCGCTCGCGATGAGACGCCTGGAGGCCGGAAGTCACGGAGAGGCGGCCAGCGCGGCGTTGTCGGCCGTGTCTATCGAGCCTCTCCGCGAGAGCGCCCAACGTGCTCTTATCCGCGTGCATCTGGCGGAGGGCAACGTGGGCGAGGCTATGCGCCAGTACCGCTCCTACAAGGATCTGATCTTCGAGGAGTTGGGCCTCGCGCCTTCCGAGCAGCTCGAATCCCTGATGCGCCCGATCCTGGAGCGAGTTGGTTCTACTCTCAACCGGCCTCAACAGATGCCTCTCGATCCCGAGGGCCTGCACACGGGGCTCTAGACCTCGGTCGACCGCAGAACAGCGCGGGGCGGGCTCGGCCGGACCGCAGGAAAGCCCGCGGGGCGGGCTCGGCCGGACCGCAGGAAAGCCCGCGGGGCGGGCTCGGCCGGACCGCAGAACAGTAAGGTGCAGGCATGCCTAAAGCGACGGTCTTCGGAATAGTTCTCGCGGGCGGAGAGGGCAAGCGGCTGATGCCGCTGACGGCCCAACGTGCCAAGCCCGCCGTTCCGTTCGCAGGAAGCTACCGCTTGATCGACTTCGCGTTGTCCAACCTCGTGAACGCAAGCTTCTTGCAGATCGCCGTGCTTACCCAGTACAAGAGCCACAGCCTCGACAGGCACATCTCGCAGACATGGCGATTGTCCCCACTGCTGGGCAACTACGTCACTCCCGTTCCGGCTCAGATGCGCAGGGGTCGTCGATGGTTCGCCGGATCGGCCGACGCCATCTACCAGAGCCTCAACCTCATCTACGACGAGGAGCCGGACCACGTCATCGTCTTCGGCGCGGACCACATCTACCGCATGGACCCTCGCCAGATGGTCGACGCGCATATCGAATCGGGCGCGGGCGTTACGGTCGCCGGTATTCGGGTCTCGCGACGCGAGGCCTCTGACTTCGGGATCATCGAGCCCGAGAGCGATGGCGTCACCATCAAGTCCTTCCTCGAGAAGCCAAAGGACCCGCCAGGCCTTCCCGACTCTCCCGACGAGAGTTACGCGTCGATGGGCAACTACGTCTTCACCACCGAAGCCTTGATCGACGCGGTCACCAGAGACGCCGACGACGATGACTCGGAACACGACATCGGAGGAGACATCATCCCGATGATGGTCTCCAAGGGTGAGGGTGCGGTCTACGACTTCAAGCGCAACGTCGTTCCAGGCTCGACGGAACGCGACAGAGACTACTGGCGCGACGTAGGAACGCTGCAGAGCTACCACGATGCCCACATGGATCTCATCTCGTACACACCCGAGTTCAACCTCTACAACTTCGAGTGGCCGATCCTGACGTGGACGCCAGCATTTCCTCCGGCAAAGTTCATTCATGAGACCGAGGGACGCATCGGTCGAGCAGTCGACTCCATGGTGTGCGCCGGCGCGGTGATCTCGGGTAGTGACGTTCGCCGGAGTGTCCTCTCACCAGGGGTGCGAGTGAACTCCTACTCCAAGGTCGAGGGTTCGATTCTTCTGCCGGGCGTAAAGGTTGGGCGGCACGCCGAGGTCCGCAACGCGATTATCGACAAGAACGTTTCGATACCCGAGGGTTTCCAGATAGGTGTCGACCCCGAAGCGGACGCCGAGCGCTTCACGGTTGCCGATTCGGGGATCGTGGTTATTGGGAAAAACCAAAAGATCGAGCAATAGCGACACGTTCGTGACTGAGGGAACAGTCCCGTTTCGCAAATGGAAGACGTGGTACCGAATCTCCGGGGAAATCGACTGGACGTCCTCCGCTCCTCTGCCTTCACGGGGGCCCGGGTTCGAGCCATAACTACTTCGCACGGTTGGAATCGATCGTCTCGAACGAGCGCGCGGTGGTCGTCTACGACCAGGTCGGATGTGGCCACTCGAGTCACCCACCAGCAGACGAACTCGGCCTTGACGTGTTCATCGAAGAACTCACCAATCTTCGCGAACACCTCCACCTCGACCGCATGCACCTGTTGGGGACGTCATGGGGAGGAATGCTCGCGATTGAATACGCCTTGTTGCAACCCCGTGGCCTTGTCGGTCTCGTCTTGAGCTCGACCCTTACGAACATAGGTTCCTGGGCCGACGAAGCACGCCGGTTACGTGACGAGATGCCCGAACCTTTTCGACGTGTCTTGGCCGGGCAGCATTCCGAACCGGATGTCTCGCTCGAAGAAGCCGAGCTGGCATTCGATAAACGCCACATCTGCCGGCTGGAGGATGCTCCGGAGATCCAGCGGATGAAACGTGCAAGCAACAAGGACGTTTACCGCACGCTGTGGGGGCCGAACGAATGGACCCCGACCGGCACTCTTTTCGGATGGGACGTTCGCGACCGGCTACGAGAGCTGGACGTGCCGACGCTGCTCACTGCGGGGCGATACGACCTCTGTACTCCGTTGATCCTGCGGGAACTTCAGGAGGGCGTGCCGCACTCGAAAACCGTCGTGTTCGACGCCAGCTCGCACATGCCCTATCTGGAGGAAGCTGGCGCTTACGCGGACGAGCTCAGCCGTTTCCTTGCCGGTGCTGAGGCGGACGGCGCCGGGCCACCACCTCTGTAGTCGTTGGCCCGGCTAGACGCGCCGGCGACGCGGCGGACTCATGAACGAGCCTCTTCGCCCTGAAGTGAAAACCGCGCGTGGCTTTGCCACCTTGAGACCCTCGGCCTCGAACTCAACCTTTAGATTCAGTTCAGAGGCAACGATGCTCATTTCAGCTTGCTGTTTGGCCGTTACGAGCGTCACTCCTGTCCCAGAGCGTCCTGCGCGAGCCGTGCGACCAACTCGGTGAACGTAATCCTTGTGATCCTGGGGAGGGTCGTAGTTGATGACGTGAGTGATGTCGTCGAGGTCAAGTCCACGGGCCGCTACATCGGTCGCCACGAGAACATCGACGGCGCCGGTATCGAAGCGGCTCAGCGCGCGCTTCCGCTGACCTTGGCTGAGATCGCCGTGCATCGCAAGAGCTGTCACTCCCCTCTGCTTGAGCCTCTGTGTCAGTCGGTCGGCCCCTCGCTTAGTTCTGACGAATACGAGGGTTAGGCCGCGGTCCTCGTTCAAAATCTCGATGAGCTTGTCTACCTTGCCGTGTTCGTCGACCGGAATGAAGCGGTGGTCAGCCTCGTCAACCGTCTGTCGCTTGTCGACGATCTCGTGCTTGACGGGGTCGTTCGTGTAGGCCTTGGCCATATACCCAACGGTTCCGTCGAGCGTGGCCGAGAAGAACATCGTCTGACGCTTGGTAGGAATCATGCGGACGATCTTGTCGACCTGCGGTTGGAAACCCATGTCCAGCATGCGGTCGGCCTCGTCGAGCACGAGGATCTCGATCGAGTCGAGGCGGATAAGCTTCCGTTCGCAAATGTCCTGGAGACGACCAGGAGTGGCTACGACGATGTGAGCCTTGGCCGCCTTCTCCGACTGCTCGCGCAGCTTGGTGCCGCCATAAACGGAGGCAACCCTTAGGTCGCGCGCCCGGCCGATGGCTCGGAACTCGTCGGTCACCTGGACGCAGAGCTCACGAGTTGGGACGAGAACCAAAACCTTTGGGCGCGCGCCACCAGGCTTGACTCGTTCAACGATGGGAATCGCAAAGGCCAGCGTCTTTCCCGAGCCCGTGCGGGACTTGGCCAGGACGTCTTTTCCCGCGAGGGCATCGGACATCACCATGCTTTGGATCTCGAAGGGCTCGTGCAGGTTCCTGCTGGCAAGCGCCTCGCATACGGGCGCGGACACGCCTAGGTCGGCAAATGTTGACACTCTTCTACTCCTTCAAGCGGCTCGGAGCCGCTGGTCTACGGGAGAGATTCACTACCCGCTCGCCCGAAAGGAGGAAGAACCGGAAGACAAATCTCACGGATGACTCGAGTCATCCTCGTTGTCACACAGTACCAAACCACAGGTGGGAGTGGTGCATTCCCGCCTTTTGTCCGTGTGACCATTGCTTCAATGACTCTCTCACGCCCACGAAGGGGCCAGGCACGCCTCGAGCGCTCGTTTTTGAAGGCGGCCGCTATTGCTGTCATGGTCACCGCTTGCTGCTCTCTGCCGGTGTTCCTCGTCGGTGGGCTTGCGGTCCAAATCAGAGGCGAGCTCGAGCTTCCGATCAGCAGAATCGGCTACCTGACGGCGATCTTCTTCGTCTCGTCTGCTGCGTTCTCCGCTTACGCCGGTCGAATCGCCGAACGCATCGGCGCCAGCCGGTCGATGCGAATTAGCGGAGCGCTAGGAGCAACTGCACTAGTGGGACTGGCGCTCGCTCCTGCTTACCCTGCGCTCCTCGCGGCCCTCGTGCTGGGCGGCGTCGCAAGCGCCCTCGCACAGGTGGGGGCAAACCTGCACCTCGCCACTCGAGTCGATAAGAGCCGCCAGGCATTCGCATTCGGAATCAAGCAGTCCGGAATCCCCGCTGCGACACTGCTCGGTGGACTTGCGGTTCCACTGATTGCCCTGACTATCGGCTGGCGATGGGCATTCGTATTCGGCGCGTTGCTGACGATCGTCGTGATTCTCTCGGTGCCTCGCGCGCGGACTCGACTTGGATCTGGAGACGAGAAGCGGGTACGTCCGCACAACATCGGAGCTCTTGGCGTTCTTGCGGTCGCGGGCGCCTTCGGATCGGGCGCTGCGAACGCGATGGGTTCTTACCTCGTCGACTCAAGCGTGAGCGCGGGTCTCGCAGAGGGGACTGCGGGATTGTTATTTGCGGCCGGCAGCATCGCGGGGTTATCGATGCGCGTCGGTGCGGGATGGCTGGCGGATCGCGTTACGGGAGGACGACTGCTGTGGGTTGCGGGACTGTATCTAATCGGCTCGGTGGGCTTCTTGTTGCAAGCCACACGCGAAACGGAACTGCTGTGGGTGGCAACGCTTTTGTGCTTCGGCGGTGGGTGGGGCTGGCCCGGACTCTTCAACTTCGCGGTAGTCAGCCGAAATCCCCAAGCACCGGCGGCCGCAACCGGACTGACGCAGACTGGCGTCTACCTTGGCGGAACCGCGGGTCCCCTTCTCTTTGGTGTCGTGGCCGAGAGCTTCGGCTACCAGTACGCATGGCTCGGTGCGTCCGCGTTCGGTTTGATCGCGTGCACGACCGTGCTCATAGGGCGCAGGATGCTGCTGAACGCCGGGGAACCCGAGCTCGAACCCTAGCTACCAGTCTCTTGGCTTAGCCGTACTGGAAGCAGTGCGGCCAGGCGCCAGGTCCCTGGCCATCCAGAACCCTCTCGGCGATGGCGATCTGCTGCTCGCGCGTCGCCTGCCACGCGTAGCGGGCGTAGGAGCCGCCACCGTATCCAAGCCAGGTATCCGGGTGGAATTGGAGGCCACCGTCGTAGGTTGAGTCGAGATCCCAGCGTCCGCCCGACTCGCACTGTGCAATGGCGTCCCAGTCCACTCCGCCATTGGTCGGCGAAGGGGGTTCTGGGGGCGGGGGGGGTTGCACGACCTCCTGGAGCTGTTCCTGGAGGCGCTCGGCCCTTTGCTCCGCTGCTCTGGCCCGGGCGAGTCGCTCGGCTTGGAGGTCGTCCCGGATCGCCCCGACCTGGCGTTGCTGATCACTGACGTCCGCCTGGAGGCGGCGCTCGATACTGGCGACCGCCTCGGTCATTTCGGTGACCTCAGCACGGGCGGCGTCCAACTCGTCGAGTTTCTCGAACATCTGGATGCGGTCGATCGCCAGGTCCTCGAGTTGCTTCATGTGCATCTCCCCCGAGGACTGCAGGTAAGTCGCCCTCTCCTCGAGATCGGAGAGGTCCTCGGCGGACATCAGAATCTCCAGGGTCCCCGCCGCGCCGTTCATATAAAGCTCCCTGGCGATGCGCTTCAGCTTTTCCTTGCGATTAAGGATGCGTTTGGCGATGGTCTGAACCTCGCCCTCGGTCGACGCAATGGTGAAGCGCACCTTCCTGAGTCGCGCGGTAGCCGCCTGAAGTTGCTCCTGAGCCGATCCCAGCTCGCCTTGAATCCGACCGAGCTCCTCCTCTGCTTCGTCGAGATCCCTCTCGGTAGATTGCGACGCGGGCGCGACTGGACCCGCCAGCTGAACGAACAGCCCAAGGACAGCTACCAGCGCACATACGTGGACAAGCGGCTTCAAGCGCATTAAGTTCCCGCGACATCCTCTCGGTTTGTCCGGTAGGCGAATCCCGCGATCGCCCACTGAGCCAACGACTGTCCGGCTCACCCCGGTAACGAGAGCCTCTCGTTAATCGAGGGCAACCCTACCCCGAGGTTCTCGATTCAAATCCACGAGAATTCGCGACCTCATCGGGCTCCGATAGAGCGACCCACGCTCCCATGCTTGCCCCGTAGAGGGCCCGCTCCAGGTAGCCGCCGTCGGATCGAAGGCGCCCCGCCCCCTCCGTTTCGAACAGCTTCTCGAGAAGTGGCAGTAGCTGCTCTTCATAGCGATGCATGCAGGCTCTCGGGTGGATGCCTGGCCAGGAATAGCAGGAGACGGTGGTGCGCCGGCTCAGGGCGGGAACTCCATGCGGAATGGTCGCCCTCCAGTTGGGGTCGTCCGGATAGAAGACGTACTGCTCGAGGTTGCCTTGCGGGATCCCCTCGATACCGCGCACGGTCAGAGGCGAGGCGTCGAGAAGGTAGGGATCTACGGACAGATCGCAGATCACCGCATACTCGGGCAGTTCGTCAATCCACTCGTTGAGCACGAGCGGTTTCGATGCATCCGAACGAAATACCGCGTCAACGAGCAGGTCCGTGACATGCAAGCGCTCCCGAAGGTATCGCTCGTTCGCCGTCAGATTCCGGCCCAGCACCGTTACCTCGACTCCCGGGAAGTCGCGCAGTGAGCGTGCCCGGTCCAGGGAGCCGTACTTGGTTGCCGCCTCGACGGCGTGCTTGCCGACCATCCCGGCCCCCATGACGGTGACGCGGATCGGGTCGCGGTCATGGGTCCTAAAACCCGGATACGTGTGCGCCAGGGCCTCGAACCCTGCCTCGAGACCGTTCCACGCCACTGCCTCCATGTTCTCGACCAGACGCCGGTGGTTGTCGTCTGCGATGAGGTCGAGCGATACCGCCTCGACCCCCAGCTCCTTCAATCTCCGATACCGCTCCACACGAGTAGGGAAATGCAGCATCGACACGAGCGTTGCTCCCGGACGCATGAGCTCGAAGCGATCGTCAGGGCTCCGCAGAACCAAAACCACGTCTTGAGCGAACGCCTCATCTCGCCCGACGATCCGGATTCTGCCTGATGAATCGAGGTAGTCCAGATCGGAATAGCCCATCCGTGCTCCAAGACCCGACTCCACAAAGACCTCGTGGCCGAGGTTCGCTACGTGCCGCGCAAGGGAAGGTAGAAAATCGCGTCGCTCCTCCGGCTCTTGATTCATGAGCGGAAGTCCCAGAGTCAGCGCCGAGTCGCGCCCTGAGCGAATGCTCATCCAGCTCTTGCTTCCAGCCAGCGGCCGAGTTCTGCTCGAGCAAGGGCGCGTTCGTAGAGCGATGGGCTGCTCGTGTCCCACGCGTCGGCCGGTTTGTTCAGCAACACATCGAGAAACGGCTCGAGTTGTGCGCCGTAGACCTCCATGCACTCGCGTGGCTTGCGGCCGGGCCACGAATAGCAGGACAGGGCTACCCGGCGATTCTCCGTCGAGACACGTGGATCCAGCTTCTCGTATGCGGAGTCGTCCGGCTGAAACACGAACTGGTCAAGAGTGCCTTGTGGCAGACCTTCGATGCCTTTCACGATCGGAGGCGAGACCGAGAAGTTGTAGGGATCTACGGAGAGGTCGAGTACGACAGCATGAGAGGGCATGTCGGCCACCCAGCGATTTGGAATGACATGGACCGTCGAGTCCAATCGCCGTGTCGCGTCGATGAGCAGGTCGGTCCGCGACAGCAACGGTCGCATGTACGACTCGTGCGTCGTGAGGTCGTAGTCGACGACAACGACCTCGACTCCTGGAACGCCTCTGGCGACCATCAAGGCCCTGAGTTGATCGTTGCCGTACCGAGAAGCTGCACGCACGGCATGCGAGCCGACCGCGCCGGAGCCGAGAATGGTTACGCGGAGAGGCGGACGTCCCGGATCGTCGAAGGCCGGGTGTGTTTTTGCCAACTCCTCGAATGCTGCTCCGACACCGTTGTCCGACACCGCTGCGAGGTTCTCGACGAGCCGGCGCCCGCCGTCGTCGACCAAGCCGTCCATGCTGATCGCGTTGATGTCGAGCTCGGCAAGTCTTCGCACACGCTCGGGCCGAGTTGTGTAGTGCAGCATCGACAACAGGATCGACTTGGCTCCAAGCTTCTCGAAGTTTTCCTCGTCCAGACATCGAACCTGCATGACCGCATCTTGGAGGAGACAGTCGTCGAGATCGCCCCAGACGAGTCTCGAAGACGACGCGGAATACGCGGACTCGTCTATCTCCATCCCGGAGCCGTAGCCGTTCTCGACAACGATCTCCTCCGCACCCGCAGCGTCGAGAGCCGCTACGAACGAAGGAAGAAAGTCGCGCTTCTCACCCGGCTCTCTGTGCATGCGGGGCAATCCGACCCTCACTTCGAAAGGATCCCAACGGGAAATCGCTGCATGCACACGAGGGGCAAGTTAAGCGGAAGAATGTGAACTCACAGGTCCAACATATCTGACGATCCATCCTCAAACGCTGCTGGGGATCGTTGGGGTCGAGCAATGGGAGGAAGCGTGGATATCTTCGTAGCGGGTGGGCACGGCCAGATCGCACTTCGTTTCGAGCACCTCGCTGCGCGGGCCGGTCACAGGGTGCGTGGAATGACTCGCAATCCCGATCACACTGGCGACATCGAGGAGGCAGGAGCGGAGGCAGTCATCTCCGATATCGAGAACGATGACATCACCGGCCTCGTCAAGGGTGCCAACGTAGTCGTCTTCGCTGCAGGAGCGGGACCGGGCAGCGGGCCCGAACGAAAGAAGACCGTGGACCTCGGTGGGGCGCTCAAGCTAATCGATGCCGCTAAAGCAAACGGCATCACTCGGTATCTGATGGTCAGTGCGATGGGTGCCGGCAACCCCTCGAGCTGGTCCGAGCAAATGCGGCCCTACTACGAAGCCAAAGCGGGAGCCGATGAAGCACTCATGTCGAGCGATCTCGAATACACGATCGTTAGACCGGGTGGGCTGACGAACGATACCGGGACGGGCCTCGTTGCCCTTGCACCAAAGTTGGACCGAAGCGGAAGGGTCCCGCGCGAGGATGTGGCGGCGGTGCTGCTCGAGTCAATCGAGGCCGACAACACCTTCCGCAAGACGTTCGACCTACTAAGCGGCGAGACACCAATCCCCGAGGCCGTGCGCGCCGTCTAACAACTCGCGCAATCCACAACATCACGACTGGATGGGTTGGGTGCGCGCCCGGCTGAACCAACCGGGCGCGCACGGGACCTTACCGAACCTCGAGCGTTCCCTTCATGTCACTTTCGTGAGGGATGCAAATGAACTCGTAGCTTCCGGCCGTTGCATCGAACGTGACCCGAGCGGTCGACCCGCCGGGTATCGCCACATCGACGTCGAGCTCCTCGACAGTGAAGGTGTGGAGCGCCGAGTCCTTGTTGTCTATGAAGACGGAGACCTCGCCCCCATCAGTTTCGATGGTGTTGGTCGAAAACTCGAAGTCCTGGGCCGCGATCTCGATGTCACCCGACTGCGCCGGTGGCGAATCGTAGGTAAGCCTGCCGATCACAGCGACGGCAACCACCAGGAGCATCAGAGCGACGGTCGCCCGGCCCGCGAGACCCGCTCGAGCACCAGTGCTGGAAGTGCGAGACGCGGCGATGGCAGACACGAGGTTGCTGAGGGCAAGAACCACCAACAGACCTGTCATCACGAAATCGACTGTCGATGCAGGCACGGACAGGGACGGCACGATGAACGGTGCGTTCGACCCGAGGAAAAGGACAGAGAGGACCGCCAGCATGATCGTTCCGGCCCTGCCACCTCGTCTGGTGAGCCAAACACCGACTCCGTACAGAACGGCGAACACGATCAGCGGAGGGATGACCGCGCCGATGATCGCGGTGAACACAAGAAGGGCAACCGCAGTGCCGATTCCGGTCCAAACCGCCAGGATCCGCCAGTCGATGCCCGAGTCCTGCCGGGCCTGGCCGATGGTTCGTCTTTCCTGAGTATCCATTGACGTCTCCTTCGCATAGCGCTGAGCGATGGCTCCATTTGGTCTTCGCGGCTTCAATTCAAGGCGAACAACGTCCGAAAATCGTTACGAAAAAGCCCGCCTTGCCCGTTCCCTGCGGTCCGGCCAAGCCCGCCCCGTTCGCCCTTCCCTGCGGTCCGGCCAAGCCCGCCCCGTCCCCTCTTGCCCGTTTTTCTAAGGCAATGGGAGATCAGCCGGGGTTGGGTACCGTACAGACCATGGCAAAGGACAAGTACCTGCACATTTACCTCTCCGACCACCACGCTGGCTCCGTGGCGGGCGTCGAGCTCGCTCGCCGGTGCGCCAACAGCAACAAGGGCAACGAGTTCGGCCAGTTCCTTCAGAACGACGCTCGTCCCCGCGATCGAGGAGGACCAGGCGACTCTGAAGAGGATCATGAAGCTCGTCGGAGCCTCGGAGAACGTCGTCAAGAACGCAATGTTCTGGGCGGGAGAAAAGATGGGACGCCTGAAGTTCAACGGTGACCTGACGAGCTATTCGCCGCTGTCGCGGCTCATCGAGCTCGAGGGTCTAACTTCGGGTGTGGCGGGCAAGCTCTCGCTCTGGCAATGCCTTCGTGAGGCCGGTGATCCACGTCTCAGCACGGTCGATCTGACCGAGCTCATCGCACGGGCAGAAGAACAACTGAAGGGCCTAGAGGTTCAGCGACGGAAGGCAGCCTCGCTCGCCTTGAACGCAGATCTCCTAACTCCCGCTCAGAGCTCACGGCGCAGGAGCGCGCTGATCCTTTCTTTGGCGATGGCCATTGGCGGGCGCGCTCTCCACTTTTCGAGCGTCAGCTCGTGTGCATCCTCGAGGTCGATCTTGAAGTGCTCCTCGAGTTCTCGAGCGGTCGGCTCGTCCCAGACGGACAGGTTCAGTTCGTCGTTAAGTGAGAAGGAGCGATTGTCGAAATTGATCGAACCAACAGTGGACCAGCTCCCGTCCACAACAAGGGTCTTCGCGTGGAGCATGGTGCGCTGATACTCGTAGATCTTCACTCCGCCCTCGAGCAATCCGTCGTACGAGCTCCTGCCGGCCTGCCGAACTGGCTCCTTGTCGATGTGCGGCCCGTTGACTAGAACACGAACGTCCACACCTCTCTCGGCGGCATCGGTCAGAGCGAGAATGAATGCGCGTCGCGGTGCGAAATAGGCGGTTGTGATCCACAGTGTGCGGCGTGCGCACATGATGGCTGCGTAGAAGAGCTCCTCGGCGTTCGTGCTGCCTTTTCCGGCCGAGCTACGGAGGATCTGTGCTCGTGCGCCGTCGGGAAAGGTCGGAGTATCCCCCAGGTGTCCGTCGAGGAGGATGCAACGCGTTGCTTCGGCCCAGTTTTCCTGGAACCCACCCACGAGATCTCGCACCAGCGGCCCCTCCATACGAACATGCGTATCGCGCCAGCGCTCCGGCGTCTCGCAATTGCCGGTCCATTCGTCGGCGATTCCGACGCCGCCCGTGAACCCGACGCGGCCATCGACCACGAGGATCTTCCGGTGAGTCCGGTTGTTCAACTTGTGAACCGAGTACCAATGCGGGGGCCTGAACCACTCGACCTGTGCTCCGGCGCTTCGTAGCTTCTCGATAAGCGTTCTCTCCATCTTGGCGGCGCCCATTGCGTCCAGCAACACGTTCACCTCGACTCCGGCACGTGCACGCTCGGCGAGAGCATCTGCGAACTCCGGGGCGATGTCACCACGCCAGTAAACGAAGGTTGCGAAGTCGATCGTTCGTTCCGCCGATCTGATGGCATCGAGCATCGCCGGGAAGATCTCGTGTCCGTTGTGCAGAACGTCGATCTTGTTGCCGTCCCTAACAGGCGTTCCCGCCAACGACTCGAGAAGACGACAAAAGGCGGGGTCCTCGACCGAAGGGGCCTCCTGCAGATCAAATCCGATGGCCGATGTTCTCTTGTACTGGAGCGCCTCGAAGACGTAAGCGGCGGCGACCGCTCCGCTCACGCCCACCAATCCGTATCGAAATCCTCTCGATGGCATCTAGTGCTTGCACCCCTCTGCGTTCTGTTTCAGACCGAGCAATACTCAGCCGCCCTCGGCGAGTCGCAGTGCTGCAGTTGCGAGGAGGGTCGCCCCCGCAACGCAATCCTCCTGCGACGACCTTTCTTTGGGCGAGTGGGAGATTCCCGCCTCGGAGCGCACGAAAACCATTCCGCACTCAACACCCGCTTTGGTGAGAGTCATCGCGTCGTGCCCCGCCATGCTGGGCATCTCCGGAACATCGATCTCGAGGTCCCTGGTTGCGGCTCGCATCGCGTCGAGCACGCTGGTGGCCATCAGCGCCGGATGCAGCCGCTTTGTCTCCTGGATTCGCAGCTCACATCCGTTCTCCTGGGCGGCCGTGCGCGCGACGTTAATGATCCGCTCGTTTGCTTCGTCTATCAGGTGCTCATCCAGGCTTCGGACGTCCAGTGTGGCTCGAGCGTGTCCCGGCACGATGTTGGTTGCCCCGTTGTCGACCTCGGCCTCCCCCACCGTTGCGACCAGGCCCTCGGTCTCTCGCATCGCCTTCTGCGCTTCGAGTGCGGCGGCGGCTACGGGCATCAGAGCGTCCCTTCTGTCCTCGGCCATGGTGGTTCCCGCGTGGTTGGCCTCACCCAGCACATCGATGCGCCAGTGGCTCAGCCCCACGATGCCCGTCACGATGCCGGCCGCCACACCGGCACGTTCGAGCCTGCGGCCTTGCTCGACGTGAACCTCGAGGTAGGCCCTCACGTCGTCCCTGCGGGACGCCGTTTTGCGGACGCTACCGGCGTCGAACCCCTCCGCTTCCATCTCGTCGGACAACCTGATGCCGTCTGTTGTTGTCGCGGCGCGCAACTCGTCCGACTCGAGGTCGCCGGCAAGGGCCCGGCTCCCGGTCATGCCGAGACCGAACCTGACGCCCTCTTCGTCGGTGAAGCACAGGAGTCCCAGCCGGTCCCACCCCGGTGCCTCCGCCTCCCGCGCCGACAGCAACGCCTCGAGTGCCGAGACGATGCCGAGTGCCCCGTCGAACCGGCCCCCGTTGGGGACCGTGTCCAGGTGCGAGCCAAGCATCACGGCGGGACGCCGGCCGGTGAGTGCCCAGACGTTCCCGGCCTCGTCGAAGTCGACCTCCAGTCCCTCAGACTTGCACCGCTCGGCCAGCCACTTGCGTGCGGCGATCTCGGGGTCCGTCCACGCGAGCCTCTCGACTCCGCCCGATTCGAGAGCGCCGAACTCATTCACCTCTGAAAGCAGCTTCCACAAGCGGTTCCCGTTGATCTCCATTCAATCCGTTTCCCTCGCACTACGCCGCCCCGGAGGGCCGGCTCCGTTCCCGCCGCCGCGCCAGCGGCACCGTCGGGTAATGCCCGCGATCGTCGAGACGATCGCTCCCTCCAACTATGCCCTCTCTGGGGAGACGAAGGCCCACGCTCCCCGTTGGCCCGTGTGCAACTACTTGCGGCATAGTGAGTGGATGACACATCCAAGAGAAGACCTCGCCCAGCTGAACGAAATACTCGACCTCGCGCGCTCGGAGGCGGGCCGCTATCTGGCCGCACTGCCCGAGTCGAACGTTCGAACTCCGGAAGCCGATACCGCTGCCAAATCTCTCCGCGGCCCCCTTCCCCAGCACGGGGATGGCGCGCTGACTGCCCTGACCGAGCTCGCCGTGGCAGGCCACGCGGGAGCGATCAGGTCGGCCGGCCCGCGCTTCTTCCATTTCGTCGTCGGTGGAGCGACTCCGGCTGGACTCGGTGCGGAGTGGCTCACGGCGACGCTGGACCAGAACGTGGGAATGTGGGCCGCCTCTCCCTTCGGCGCCGAGCTCGAGCTGATCGCGGTCGACTGGCTGAAGGAGCTTTTCGAGCTTCCCCCCGAATGGGGCGGCCTCCTCGTAACGGGTGCGACCATGGCTAACTACGTGGGTCTCGCTTGCGGACGCAGGTGGTGGGGCCTCCAGCATGGAATCGACGTGGACAACGACGGCATCGCGTCACTGGATCCGATGCCGGTGTTCTCCAGCGGTCATATCCACGCCTCGGCTGCGAAGGCAGTCGGGATGCTCGGTGTCGGACGAAACCAGGTGAAGCTGTTCGTGCGCGACGGCCGGGGGCGTCTTGACATCGAGGCTTTCGAGGCCGCCCTCAAGGCACTCGGCGGCGCCCCTTCGATCGTCATTGCTAACGCGGGTGAGGTCAACGCGGGTGACTTCGACCCCATCCCACAGATGATCGAGATCGGGAATCGCAACAATGCATGGATTCACGTCGACGGTGCTTTCGGACTGTTCTCCCGCGTCGCACCGGAGACGCGCTCGCTCACGGAGGGGATAGAGAATGCTCACTCGGTGATCGCGGATGGGCACAAGTGGCTGAACGTCCCCCACGACTGCGGGTTCGCTTTCGTCCGCGACAGGTCGCTTCTCGGCGGAGTCTTTGGAGCGACCGCGTCGTACTACGTCGGCGGAGGCGAGGAGCAGCCCAACTTCGCCATGATCGGTCCCGAAAGCTCTCGCAAGTCACGGGCGATCGCGGTTTGGGCCACGCTTCGTGCGTACGGGCGGGACGGCTATCGCGAGATGGTCGAACGGCATCTCGCCCTGACCCGGCGGGCCGCAGAACAGGTCGAGAAGGCCGACGATCTCGAACTCCTTGCCGACGTCATCTTGAACATAGTCTGCTTCCGTTACCGTCCGGCCGGTGTGCCGGAGAGTGACCTCGACGACATCAACTCCCGGCTCGGAGACGCGATCCTCGCCGACGGACGCGTCTATTTCGGGACCACGAGGTTCGAAGGCAAGGTCGCCTTTCGTCCCGCAATCGTCAACTACCGAACGGGTGAACGCGACGTCGATCTAATGATCGAAGTCGTACGAGAGGTGGGGGCCGAGATAACCGCCGATCGCTGAGGGGCGCAACGGCGGCGCTAGGCAATTCCATCTCGACATGGCACGATCGCGCATATGACCAGCAGACCCACCTCAGCGGAGCATCTGCGTGACCTCGCCCGTCTGCGCCACGTCCGCGACCGGATCGATCGGGAGTACGCGCAGCCGCTGGACGTCGAGGCGCTCGCCCGGGGCGTGAACATGTCGGCCGGGCACCTCGGCCGCCAGTTCCGGCTGGCCTTCGGCGAGCCGCCGTACAGCTACCTCATGACGCGGCGCATCGAGCGCGCCATGGCGCTGCTGCGTCGTGGCGACCTCAGCGTCACCGACATCTGTTTCGAGGTCGGCTGCTCGTCGCTGGGCACCTTCAGCACTCGCTTCACCGAACTGGTCGGTATGCCGCCCAGCGAGTACCGGCGCCTCGAGACGGGCGCGATGGCGGGGATACCGCCGTGCGTTGCGAAACAGGTGACCAGACCGATCAGGAATCGAGAAGCGCCGGTCACCGAGCCGCAGTTAGCATGACCGCCATGGACATCACCATCCACTCGACCATGCTCCCGCACGATGACCCCGACGCATCGCTCGCCTTCTACCGCGACACCCTCGGCTTCGAGGTCCGCAACGACGTCGAATACCAAGGGATGCACTGGATCACGGTGGGCCCCCCCGACCAGCCCGGCATCTCCGTCGTCCTGTACCCGCCGGCCGCAACCCCCGGCCTCACAGACGACGAGCGCCGCACCATCGCCGAGATGATGGCCAAGGGCACTTTCGCCAGCCTCAACCTGGCCACGAAGGACGTCGACTCCACATTCGAGCGACTCGAGGCCGGCGACGCCGAGGTCGTCCAGGAGCCGATCGACCAGCCGTACGGGATTCGCGACTGCGCCTTCCGCGACCCCGCGGGCAACATGATCCGCATTCAGGAGCTGAGCTGAGCCGTCCGGCGATCGCGGGCATGACCCACAGCTGAGACGGGATCGATCTCAGGTGCATCTCCACGAGGTGCCCTAGGTGCTAAAACGCCTCGCACCCTCCGCTTACCGGCCGGTGCTTGCCAACCGGGTTTTCCGGCGACTGATCCTGGGCTTCTCCGTCTCGTTCCTCGGGGACGGGATGAGCTTCGTCGCGGTGGCGTGGCTCGCGATCGAGCTCGCGCCGCAGGCGACGGCGGGCCTGTGGGTCGGCGGCGCCGTGGCCGCGTACACGTTGCCCGGCGTGGTCGGCGCGCTGGCGTTTGGTCGCCGTCTGCGTCGAGTGCCGGCCCGGCGTCTACTGCTCACCGACAACATTGTGCGCGGTGTGTTTCTCGGTGCCATACCGCTCGCCTGGCTCGCCGGGCTGCTTACGCTGCCGCTGTATGTCGTGCTGCTCGCGGGCTCGTCCCTTCTGCACGCGTGGGGCAGCGCGGGCATGTACACCCTGCTGGCCGAGCTACTGCCCGACGAGCAGCGGCTCGCCGCGAACACCCTTGTCAGCTCGATCGGCTTCGCTGCCATGATCGCAGGGCCGGCGATCGCCGGTGTGCTCGTGACGTACATCAGCCCCGCGCTCGTACTCGGCCTGGACGCGCTCACCTACGTGTTCCTCGCCGTGCTCGTCGCGCGGCTACGACTGCCTGAGTCGGGACACGTCTCCCCCGTCGACCAGGCGGCCGCCCGCGGGGGGCTCAGGCTGCTCCGGTCCTATCCCGAGCTGCTCGGGCTACTGACGCTCACCTGGTTCTTCAACTTTCTGTACGGACCCGTCGAGGTCGCGCTGCCGCTACATGTGACCGACGACCTGAACGCACCAGGGACGCTGCTCGGCCTTTACTGGATGCTGTTCGGTATCGGCGCGGTGTTCGGCGGGCTCGCGGTCGGCACGCTGCGCCAGTTGCCACTCTGGCCGGTGACGGTCGGAATCGTGGTCGCCTGGGGGCTCGCACTGCTGCCATTTGGGTTCGGCGCCCCGGTAGCCGTCACCGCTGCGTGCTTCATGCTTGGTGGCGCGATTTACGGACCGTTCGTTGCCCTCTCGGTGACGCTGATACAGGCGAAGTCGCCCCCGCAGCACCTAGCCACGATGCTTGCCGCCCGCAGCGCGGTGCTGCTCACAGCGTCCCCGCTCGGCACCGCGCTCGGCGGACCGCTCACCACGGCGCTGGGCCCGAGCGCGACGCTCGGCGCCTCAGGATTCGCCACCGTGGTGCTCGGCGCCGTCGCGTGCGTCCTGCTGCTCGCCCGACGCAGGAACCCAGTGAGTGCTTGACTCCGGGGAAACAGGCTGACCAGACCGATCAGGAATCGAGAAGCGCCGGCCACCGAGCCGCAGCTAGCATGGCATCTAGAGGAAAGACGAAAGGAGAAGACATGGCTATGCAGGCAAGAATCACCACGGTCGAAGGGGACGCAGGCAAGATCGACGACGCGCTCGAGGTTGTAAACGAGAAGGTCATGCCCGCGCTCAAGGCACTAGAAGGGTTCACAGCGGCGAATTTCTTGGTCGACAGGTCGGCCGGAAAGCTGGTGGCGGTGGCCTTCTACGCAGACGAGGCTGCGCTCGAAGGAAGCGTGGAAGCGATTGGTCCTCTGCGTGATGAAGTGGCGGATGCGATGGGCAGGCAAAGTCGTCGGCGTCGAGTCCTTCGAGCTGGTCGCGCAGAGCTGGTGAAAGGGATGTACTTGGGAGAGCCGCACAGGAGGCAACGATGAGCGCAAAAAAGACCACACAGAAGAAGCCCAGGCAGAAAAAAACACGAAGAAGTCCGCCAAGAGAACCTCCACGGCCAAGAAGTCCAAGGGATTCACGGCCGAGGAACGAGCCGCGATGAAGGAACGAGCGCAAGAGCTGAAGGCGGAAGCGCGGGAAAGTGACGTGCTCGCGAAGATCGCAGAGATGCCGGAACCGGATCGCTCCATTAGCAAGCGGCTCCATGCGATCATCAAAGCGAACGCTCCAGACCTCTCGCCGAAAACCTGGTACGGCATGCCCGCGTATGCCAGGGACGACGAGATCGTCTGCTTCTTTCAAGCCGCGGACAAGTTCAAATCGAGGTACGCGACATTCGGCTTCAACGACTCGGCGAACCTCGACAAGGGCGACATGTGGCCGACCGCCTTCGCGCTGAAGAAGCTGACCGCCGCCGAAGAGAAAAAGATCGCCTCGCTCGTGAAGAAGGCGGTGAGCTGAGCCCAGCTCACCGCCTTGACCCGTTTGAGCGGTCACCGCACTGCGAGCTCGGCAACTCTTCTTCGCACGTCGTCGTCCAGCCAGGGTCCATCCCCCGCCGCTGCGTTCGAGCGCGCGTTGGCTGGCTTGGAGGTGGCAGGGATCGCGACGTGTACGCGCCGGTCGGACAGGCACCATCGGAGCAGGGCATCGCTCCAGCTCGAAAGGCCGAGCGCTTGCAGGTCCCCCTCGTCGGGAGGATTCGTCATGAGAGATCCGTCCGCGAAAGGTCTCATCGCGATGACTCCCAAGCCGAGTTCCTCCGCTAGAGGAAGGATTCGGTCCTCGACCTCGCGCTCGGCTGGGTTGTAGGGAACCTGAATGCACTCGATGCGACCGGAGCGCATGACCTTTTCGAGTTCCCCGAATGCCGCCGCACTGTAGTGGGTCGCGCCGATGACTCCGATTCGACCCGAGTCCTTTTCCCGATGCATCCATTCGAGATGTCCGTCGGTCTGAACGAGGTTGTGTACCTGTTCGATATCGACCCGGCCCCCATAGAGCTTCAGCTGCGCTTCGAACTGGGCCCGGCCCTTCTCGACCGAGTCCGTCCAGATCTTCGTTGCCAGGATCGTCTCGCCACGCCGCGCCTCGATTGCCCGGGCCAGCGTGCGCTCGGCCCTGCCGTACATGGGCGATGTGTCGACAACCCTGGTGCCGGCCTCGAAGTGAATCGCCGTGACCTCGTCGACCATGTCCTGTCTGTCATCGCCCACGTCGAACGTTCCCGAGGTGCCGAGCCCGATGACGGGCACCCTCAGGCCGGTAGTGCCAAAGTCTCTGATCTCCATCTAGCGTGCTTCCCCAACCATGAGGATCGCCACACTCTCACGCAACGAACTTGGGTTCGTGGTCGAGCGCACGTACGATGACTGTAGGTTCGGGCCGTGAATCCATACCCACGCGCCTGGGGCATCGAGCCCGGCTATCACGACTATCGCGGGCAGTGGCGAGAAACCTCCCCCGAGACCACCGAGGCCATCCTCGAATCCATGGACACGACCGGCGAGCGCCCGCCCGAGCCAACCTCATGGGTCGTTCGCAAGGACGAGTCCGCGCGACTCGGTGACGACGTGACGATCCGACTTGAAGACGGTGGCGAGATTTTGGTCGAAGGCGAGATGCCGGCGGAGACACCGCTCGGCTACCACACGCTCGTCCATCCAGATGGTCGTGAGCACCCCCTGATCGTCAGCCCCGGGATGTGCTTCATGCCGGAAGGACTGAGGACATGGGGATGGGGCACACAGCTCTACAGCGCGCGCTCGCGCCGGAGCTGGGGAATCGGCGACCTCTCCGATCTTCGAAGGCTCGGCGAGTGGGCGCGATCTCTGGGTGCCGGCATGTTGCTCGTCAACCCCCTCCATGCCGCCCTTCCGACAGCAAAGCAGCAAACAAGCCCCTACACGCCATCGAGTAGGCGCTGGCGCAACCCTCTCTATCTCAGCATCGAGGACCTGCCACAGGTATCCGAGGCGGGAGTCGATCTGACCGAGCTGATCGTCCAGGGCCGAGCCCTAAACGACGGCGCACACATCGACCGCGACGCCGCATATCGCTTGAAGATGGACGCGCTCGAGGCCGTCTACGGACGGGCGCCTCGCTCCGAAGACTTCGAGCGCTACCTGCTGTCCGGGGGCGAGCTGCTTCGCAGCTATGCGACATTCGTGTCCTTGGCGGAACATCATGGCGGTGGAATCTCCAACCTCGGAAACGACTACGCGCATCCTGACTCCCCCCCTGTAGCTCAATGGCAGAGAGACAACGCCGAGCGCATCCGATTCCATGCTTGGGTCCAGTGGCTGCTCGAGCGCCAACTCGCCGATGCTCAAGGAACCATTGACGTCGTCTACGACCTCGCCGTCGGAGTCGATCCCGAGGGCGCTGATGCGTGGATCTGGCAGGACGTCATCACCTCAGGCGTCAGCGTCGGAGCTCCTCCCGATGAGTTCAACTCGCTTGGTCAGGACTGGGGGCTGCCACCGTTCGACCCGTGGAAGCTCCGTGCCTCGGGCTACCGCGCGTTCATCGAGACGGTCAGGTCCAACATGTCCGGCGCAGGGTTGCGCATCGACCACGTGATGGGCCTGTTTCGCCTCTTCTTGATTCCTCGGGGGCTCCCGGCCTCGGAGGGTGCCTACGTTCGCTATCCCTTCCAGGATCTACTCAACATCCTTGCGCTCGAGAGTCACAGGGCTCACTCCTATGTCGTGGGAGAGGACCTCGGAACCGTCGAGCCGTTCGTGCGCGAGGAGATGGAGCGACGCAACATCATGGGATACCGCGTCTTGTTGTTCGAAGACGACCCAGCCACTTATCCGGAGCTCACGATGGCGGCCGTAACGAACCACGATCTCCCCACCATCGCGGGACTGTGGACGGGATCGGATCTGAAGATGCAGCAGGATCTGGACCTGCAACCCAATGTCGAGGGCACGGTTGCCACCCGAGATCGCTTGCGCGATCGATTGGGACTCACCGATGACGCACCCGTCGAAGAGGTCGCCGTTCGCTCCTACGAGCTTCTGGCCCAGGCCCCGAGCCGCCTGCTGGTCCCGACGCTCGAAGACTCGATAGCCGTCGAGGAGCGGCCCAATCAGCCTGGCAGCTCGGACGAGAGACCCAACTGGTCCCTGGCGCTTCCCCTCCCGCTCGAGGACCTGTTCGAGCACCCCCTTCCTCGCAGCGTGGCGCAGGCACTCGGACGTCACGGACAGGCGGAACAGAGTGCCCCCGAAGATCGTTGAACACAACGGAGCCGGTAACTACTGCTCTTTCGTAAGCTGTGAAAGCCCCACAGCAGCACATTTCAGCTACAGACAACTTCCACGACAAGGAGCCGCTCGATATGGAGCAGACGAGATATGAGACGGCGACCTTCGGAGCCGGGTGTTTCTGGGGCGTCGAGGCCGCGTACCGTCAAATCCAGGGAGTCAAGTCGACCCGGGTGGGCTACGGAGGTGGGATCACCGACGAGCCGACCTACCGCGAGGTGTGCGCGGGCAACACCAACCACGCAGAGCTGGTGGAGGTGACGTTCGATCCGGAGAAGGTCTCCTACGAGGAGTTGCTCGATGTCTTCTGGGCGAATCACGACCCGACCCAGGTGGACAGGCAGGGGCCGGACATCGGAACGCAGTACCGAACCGTCGTGTTCTTCCACTCGCCGGAACAGGAGAAGTCGGCGCTGGCATCGCGCGACGCTCTCCAGGAGCGGTTGGATCGTCCGATAGCCACGCAGATCTTGGCCGCCGAGCCATTCTGGGAGGCCGAGGACTACCACCAGCAGTACCTCGAGAAGAGGGGTCTCTCGACCTGCAAGATCTAGGCTAGAGCCTGGTTCGGTTGGCGATGCTCGAATCGATTCGAACCCGGTGGCCGGCCTTCATGTGGGGGCGGAGCGCTGCCTCAGCGAAACCCTTCACTGTCTCGTTCACGAGCGCCAGCTCTGACGTTTCGACATCGTAGAAAGCAAGGCAGCGTCCGTCCGGGTCGTGCACGTAGAAGCGGCGCTCCCCGGTTCGAACCCAGGTCTCGAAGAGTGCCCAGTCCTGCACCGCAGGGCGCTGCGAGACGTCGCTAACCTGAGGCACGGGAGGAGCGGAGCGACCTCCGAAGAGGCTCGTGCGCGTCGTCGACCTTGTCGACCACGTACTCGGATCGGTCAGCGCGTTGGAGAACTCACGTTGCTGCACGCCGTCCACGGCTCGGGGAAGCGATCTCAGCCACAGGGCCAAGGCATCGTCGGTAAGAATCGTCACGTCCTCGGGCTGTGCCCGCACGGCAAGTTGGGCGCCGATCATGACCACTGCCGCTATGGGTGCGCAATCGAGGCCGCTAGCCGACTTGAGACGAGCGCCAACGGCCGCAGCCTGACCTCGAGCCTCGGACACGACATCGATGCGACCACCGTTCGTCAGGCATTCCTTTTCGGTGACGGTCATCGGGCCTCGGTGGTGGCGCCCCGTCAAACAGACCACGCCGAAAGAGCCCACGACGATGTGATCGACGCGGACGTCTCGGCGGCCGATTGCCTGGTCATGGATCACGACGCAGTCGGCGCCGAGTCCCTCCAGGATTTTGGCCACCGTGTGGACCGGTGTGCCCGGGATACGAGCTGTGCTCACCTGTATGAATCGTCGTTGTCGCTGGGGTTCTTGAGGAAAACGCAGGCGTCAGGCACGTCTGCGAGCCGAAACGGGCAGCTCGGGCTCGGCCGCCGAGACCCTCACCCGCGCATCCACGATTGAGGACCCTCCGGGTGTCACTTTGACCGGGTTGCAGTCCATCTCGAGTATCTCGGGATGAGCCTCCACCATCGTCGAGACCCGAAGCAGGACATCCTCCAGGCTTGGGATGTCGACCGGCACGGACCCCCTGTAGCCCTCTAGGAGCGGATACGTGGCGAGACCGCGGATCATGTCCCTGGCATCCTCGTAGGTCAAGGGAGTGATGCGAACGCCGACGTCCCTCACCAACTCGACGGCAGTCCCCCCGGCACCGCATGCGATTACAGGTCCGAAGCTGGGATCGTGAGCAACACCCACGATCATCTCGACCCCTTCGGGCACCATGGGCTGGATCAAGAACGCCTCTACCTCGTGACCCGCGGCCCGCACCGATTCCTGCATCTCGGAGGCGGCGGCTCGGACCTCGCTCGCTCCCATCAGGCCGAGCCTCACTCCGCCGGCCTCTGTCTTGTGCACGAGTCCCGGCGCCACGGCCTTCATTGCAACGCTTCCGCCGAGCTCCGACGCCGCCATTGCCGCCTCGTCAGGCGTCCTCGCGAGACGCTGCTCGACTAGTGGCAATCCGTAGCAGGTGAAGAGACGGGCCGTCTGTTCGGGGTCGAGCCATTCGGGTTCCTCGCCCAAAGCCTCTGCGATCACGGCAGCGGCTTCGTCACGCCTCGTGTCATCGAACGAGGTGATCGTGCCGGCGGGCTTGTTGCGCCACACGCCATAGTCGGTGGAACGAGCCAGCGCACGCGCCGCGTCCTCAGGAAACGCGTAGCTGGGAATGCGGACGCCATGGCTCGAGAGCTCCGCGGGAACTCCGCGCGAGGACATGAATACCGTCAATAACGGGATCTCGCGCGAGAGATGAGCAGCGGCTTCGCTGATGGCATCGGCGACATCCTCGGGCCGTGTGACAAGAGGTGGGATGAAGATGACTACGACCGCGTCGACTTCCTCGCTAGCCGCGACGACTTGAATCGCCCGTTTGTAATCGTCGGCGGAGGCGCTCGCGATCATGTCGACCGGATTCGTCGTCGAAGCCTCCGCAGGAAGGAACTCTTCGAGCTTCGTGCGGACCTCCTGTGGGAGAGGACCCACGACGAGGCCACTCGCATCGCATGCGTCCGCGCAAAGAATCCCCGGCCCACCTGCGTTCGTGATGATCGCAACCCGGCGTCCCTCTGGTGGGGGCTGGTTTGCGAGCAACGACGCGACGTCAAACAACTCGTTCAAGGTATCGGTCCGGATGACTCCGGCCTGCGTGAAGAGAGCATCGACGGTCACATCGGAGGCTGCGATTAGCGCGCCGGTGTGCGAGGAGGTCGCTCGCGCCCCGGCCGACGAGCGACCGCTCTTGACGGCGACGATGGGCTTCTTCTTGCCGACGCGCTGACAGATGCGCGAGAACTTCCGAGGATTCCCGAAGCTCTCGAGGTAGAGCAGGATGAGATCCGTGTCCGGATCCGTCTCCCAGTAGTTGATGAGATCGTTACCTGAGATATCCGCCTTGTTGCCGACGCTGACGAAAGTCGACATCCCCAGACCGAGCTGGTGGGCATAGTCGATTACGGCAAGACCAAGGGCACCGCTCTGCGAGGAAAACCCGACACGGCCGCGCGGCGGGAACATGGGAGCGAAGCTTGCGTCGAGCCTGACATCGGGATCTGTGTTCATGATTCCCATGCAGTTCGGCCCGATCACCCTCATCCCTGTAACGCGGCAGACATCCATCAGCTGACGCTGGCGCTCGATGCCCTCCTCCCCTGTCTCCGAGAAACCGGCGGAGATGATCACCAAGGCCTTGACGCCCTTCTGGCCGCAATCGCGCGCGATGTCGATAACCATGCGAGCGGGGACGACGATTACTGCAAGGTCGACGGGTCCGGGGGCGTCGAGCACATTCGGGTACGCAGCCACGCTGTGAACGAAGTCTGCCTTCGGGTTGATCGGGTACACCGGTCCGTTGAAGCCCTCGACCAGGAGATTGTGGAAGACGGCAGAACCGATGCTTCCCGGAGTGCGACTCGCCCCGATCACCGCTACCGAGCGCGGATTGAAGAAGCTGCGCATTGCGGCTGTGGCTGCAGATTGCTCGCGGCGCTCGAAACGTTCGAGAGCAGCGGGCGAGAACGACGTAGGAAACTCGACCTTGATGACTCCGGGCTCGAGTTGCATGTTCACCTGAAAGCCGGATTGCCTGAAGACCTGGATCATCTTGTGGTTCTGGGGCAGGACCTCGGCCTCGAAGATCGAGACTCCAAGATCTTCCGCAACCTGCGCGAGGTGAGCGAGGAGAATCGTCCCGAGCCCTCGTCCCTGGAAATCGTCAGCGTTGACGAAGGCCACTTCTGCTCGAGTCTGATCCCCGTCAATACGCTGCAATGCTGCGTGTGCGACTATGCGCTCGTCGGACCCAGTCGTCGCCACCAGCCCGAAGCGGTTGACATAGTCGACCTTGGTCGCCCAATCGGCGGCCGGTTCGAAGTTCTTGGAGCCGGAGAAGAACCGAAAGTACTGTGACTGTGGCGTGAGGTTCTTGAAGAAAGCGAGCATCGAGCTCCAGTCGCCGTCGCGAACTGGCCGCACGTGTACAGTCGATCCGTCTCGGAGGGCGACATCCGCTTCTCGATGCGCCGGGTATGTTGCCACGAGGCCGACTGTACCTTGTTGATCCGGGCAGTCTTAGGAGGGAGAGCATGCGCATCTGCTTGATGGTTGAGGGCCAAGAGGGAGTGACCTGGGACGATTGGCTCGACCTCGCTCGAACATGTGAGGAGTCGGGGCTCGAGGGTCTGTTCCGCTCCGATCATTACGTTTCAACAATCAACGAAAGCAAGCTGGGGTCACTTGACGCCTGGGCCGTGCTGTCCGGACTGGCAGTCGTCACCAGCACAATCCGGCTGGGATCGATGGTCTCACCGGCGACTTTCAGACATCCGTCGACCCTAGCCAAGATGGTGACAACAGCCGATCACATCTCGGGCGGTCGCGTGGAGCTCGGGATGGGAGCAGGATGGTTCGAGAGGGAACACACGGCCTACGGTTTCGACTTTCCATCAACTACTGAACGTATGAACCAACTCGCGGAACAACTCGAGGTCGTCCACGGTGAATGGTCTGACGAGGAGTTCAGTTTCAAAGGCGCCTACTACTCAATCGAGAATCTGCCTGCACTTCCGAAGCCCGTACAGCGGCCCCACCCTCCGCTCATCATCGGCGGGTCGGGCGGACCGAAGAGTGTTGCCCTCGCCGCGCGGTGGGCGAACGAGTACAACACGGTCTCCCCCACGCTGGATGAGGCCCGCTCCAGGCGTTCGGCGTTGGATTCTGCCCTTGAATCCGCCGGAAGGAAAGCCGACGACTGCACGTTCTCGTTGATGAGCACCTGCATCGTGGGCAGCGACGAGGCGGAACTCCGTCAACGAGCTCAGGATGTTCTCACGCGCACGAACAACGACAAGTCCGTCGACGACTACATCGCCGAGGCCTCCAAGAGCCGGTTCGTCGGCACCACCGATCAGGTGGTCGAGCGTTTGAGTCAGTTTGCAGAGGCTGGTGTAGGCCGCGTGATGCTGCAGCATCTCAACCATGTCGACCTGGATATGGTCAGGCTCATCGGGTCCGAGCTCGTCCCGGCCCTTGCCTGACTAGACGATGACCTTCGCGTCGACCTCTGCGAAGTGGCATGCCACGGGATGGCCTTGGCCGCGGTCGACGAGCGCAGGGATTTCCTCGGCGCAGATGTCCTGAGCTTTCCAGCACCGAGTGCGGAAGACGCAACCGGACGGAGGATCCGCCGGCGAAGGGACATCTCCCTTGAGCACGATCCGCTCGCGTTTTCCTCGTTTGGCAGGGTCGGGAATCGGCGCCGCCGACAGCAAAGCCTGCGTGTACGGGTGCGAGGGCTTTTCGTAGATGTCCGCTTTGGAGCCGATCTCCATGACCTTGCCGAGATACATAACCGCCACACGATCCGAGATATGTCGAACCACCGAGAGATCGTGGGCTATGAAGAAATAGCTCAGGTCGAACTCGTCCTGCAGCCGGCCAAGCAAGTTGATCACTTGTGCCTGGATGGACACATCGAGCGCCGACACCGGCTCGTCGAGCATTAACATCTGAGGATTCAATGCCAGAGCGCGTGCCACGCCGATTCGCTGCCTCTGACCACCCGAGAACTCATGTGGGAAACGGTTGCCGTGCTCGGACTTGAGCCCAACCGTCTCCATCAGATCCTTGATGTGCTCCTTGCCCCCGGACCTGTAGCGGCCGTGGACTCGTAAGGGCTCGGCGATGATCTCGCGCACCGTCATCCGCGGATTCAAAGACGCATAGGGATCCTGGAACACGAACTGGATCTCGCGACGGAACTCGCGAAGCTCACGTCGAGAGAGATCGGTGATGTCGTAACCCCGGAAGGTGACTTTCCCGTCCGTGGGGTCGAGCAGGCGGGCGACCGTGCGGGCCATCGTGGATTTGCCGCAACCCGACTCGCCCACAACCCCAAGGGTCTCCCCAGCCTTGAGTGTCAGATCGACACCGTCCACGGCCTTGATCTGGCCGACCTCGCGTCGAACGAGCCCGGCTTTGATAGGGAAGTACTTCCTCAACCCCTCGATACGAAGCAGCTCCGTCCCACGGGGGGCTCGATCGTGAAGAGTCTGCTTTGTGGTTTGGTGCTGAGCTACTTCATCGACGCTCAAGCTGATCCTCCCCGGTCACGATGCGGCCTCCTCGTCGACGAACTTGGAGGTCTCCCCGGCAAGCTCTTGCTTGAAATGACACGCGCTCTTGTGCTGAGTGGACTCCAACGACTCGAGCAGGGGGAAATCGGTCCGGCAGATCTCGCGACCTCGCGAGAGCTCGCAGCGCGGGTGAAATGGACACCCTGGGGGCACGTTGATCATGCTGGGCGGTTGACCGGGGATCGGCTTGAGCCAGCGCTCGTCGGCTTCCAGTCGCGGCAGACTGTTCATGAGCCCGAGCGTGTAGGGGTGGCGGGGGCGATGGAAGATCGTGTCGACATCCCCGACCTCGACGATGTGTCCCGCGTACATGACGGCGACGCGGTCGGCCATCTCGGCGATGATTCCCAGGTCGTGAGTGATCATGATCGTCGCGGCGTTCGTTTCGACCTGCGCCTTCTTCATTACTTCGAGAATCTGCGCCTGAATGGTGACATCGAGCGCGGTCGTGGGTTCGTCCGCAATCAGGAGTGAAGGCTCGTTCGCAATCGACATGGCGATCATGGCTCGCTGTCTCATCCCGCCGGAGTATTCGTGCGGGTACTGATCGACACGCCTCTCGGCATTCGGCACTCCGACAAGCTGAAGAAGCTCGATTGCCCTGGCTCTTGCCCTTTCTTCCTTAACTGACGGATCGTGAACCTCGATGGCCTCACCGATCTGCTCCCCCACTGTGAAGACAGGATTGAGCGAGGTCATCGGATCCTGGAAGATCATCGCGATGTCCTTGCCGCGGATGTCCCTTAGCTCTCGATCTCGCACCTTCAGAAGATCGACACCCTTGAAGAAGGCCTCGCCACGGGTGATCTTTCCGGGAGGTACCGGGATGAGGCCCAGGATCGACATGACCGTGACGCTCTTTCCGGATCCCGATTCGCCTACTACTCCCAGCGTTTCTCCAGCATGGACGTCGTAGCTGACACCGTCGACCGCGTGGACGACGCCGTCATCGGTCGCGAAGTCGACGACGAGGTCGCGTATCGAGAGAACGGGCTCAGGCACGAAGCCTCCGCTGCGTCGGGTCGAGAGCATCGCGCAGCCCATCGCCCACGAAGTTGATGCACAGAACGATGACGACGATCGTGATTCCCGGAGCCATTACGAGCCACGGCATGCTTTGCATGAACCCGCGCGCGTCGTCGATCAGCTTGCCCAATGCGGGCTCGGGTGGCTGAACGCCGAAGCCGAGGAAGGACAGCGTCGCTTCCACGAGAATGGCCGTGGCGACGATGAGGGTTGCGTTGACCACGATGGGGCCCATCGAGTTCGGCAACATGTGCCGGAAGATTATGCGCATGTCGCTGGCACCCGAGGCCTTGGCCGCCTCGACGTACTCCTTCTCGCGAAGTGAAAGGAAGTTCCCTCGAATGATGCGCGCGAGCGTCGTCCAATAGAACAACGCCAGAATGACCGCCACACGGACAGGTGTTCCGTTCCCCCAAAGAGCCGCGATAACGATCAGGACCGCAAGAATCGGCAGGGTCAGGACGAGGTCCACGAAGCGCATCATCATGTTGTCGATCCAACCTCCGAAGTATCCGGAGACGGCCCCGTATAGAGCACCGAGGAGAGTGGACAGGAGCGCGACTACGCCGGCGACGTACAGCGACGTCCTGATGCCGAACACGGTCCGGCTGAAGTAGTCGCGACCAAGTACGTCGGTCCCGAAGTAGTGCTGGCCCTCGAGCGTTGGCGGCATTCGCGCATCGAGGGGGACCTGTTCTCTGTAGGAGTACGGCGCAATCTGCTCGGCGAAGACACCGACGAAGACGATGATCATCAGCACAACGAGGCTCCCAACCGCCAGCTTGTGCCGAAAGAAGCGCCGCCGCGCGAGCTGCCACTGGCTGCGCGCCGTCACCTCGAGGCCTTCCTCGTGGAAGGTGGTCAACTCATCCGCTTCGAGGCCGGGCGTGACCTCCGGGGCCGGGCGATCGACCTGCGGTGCGCCAGGTAGGTGGGAAGCGCTCGGGTTCGGATTAGTCATATCTGATCCTCGGGTCGAGATAGCCGTAGACGACATCGGCTATCAGGTTGAAAATGATGACAATTACCGAAGTGATCATGAGCCACGCCATCACGGGATACACATCGCGCGTATTGAGATGTCCGACAAGGTAGCGGCCCATACCGTCGATGCCGAAGATCGTCTCGGTGACGATAGCTCCGCCGAACAAGGCTCCGAAGTCAAGCGCTATTGCCGTTACGAACGGTATGAGCGCGTTCCTGAGTGCGTGTTTCATTACCACATTGCGCTTCCTGACCCCCTTGGCTTTCGCCGTTCGAACGTAGTCGGAGTTCACGACCTCGAGCATCGAGGCGCGCACATAGCGCGAGAACTGAGCGATGCCGAGCACGGCGAGCGTGATGACCGGTAATGCAAGATGTTGAAGACGGTCGATAAGGAAGTTGTCGGCCCCGGCTGACGAGAGCCCGCTCGTGTAGAAGATCCGAACGTCGGTGGACAGATAAAGATTCGTAAAGAAGATCTGCAGCAAGAGGGCCAAGAAGAAGGTTGGTGTCGCAAATCCGAGAAAACTGAACGTGGTGGCGGTGTAGTCGAAAGCCGAGTACTGACGGACTGCAGATACGACCCCGATGATCGCTGCGAACATGACCGAAAGGATCTCGGCGGCGATGATCAACTGAAGAGTGTTGCCAAGCACTCGCTTGATGTCCGGGAGGATCGGAGCATCTCCCAGAAGGGTGGTTCCGAACCCATCGGTGAATGCGCTCTTCACCCACTCCCAGTACTGAACGATGAAGGGTTCGAGGAGGTGGTTCCGCTCGATGATCGAGTTGATGGTGTCCTGGCTTACCCGGGGGATCTGTCGAACGGTCGTCAACGGATCGCCGGAGACAGAGACGGCCCAAAAAATCAGAAAGCTGGTGATGATGAGCACCGGTATCGAGTACAGCAGCCGGCGCACGACGAATATCAACACTTAGAGGCTCCCCCGGTCGTAGCCGCTAGGAAGACGGTACTAGAAAAGCGAGGCGGTGCGGGACCCCCTTGGAGGGCCCCGCACCGCTCGCCTTAATGCCTTTCTAGCCTGCTACTCACTACCCTCTTCGGAAAGGAACCAGTCCTGGGCGTTCCAGGTTGGGCCTTGCTGCGTTGCGTTGTCGATCGCGTTCTGCAGCCTGTCGGTGAAGGCGAAGAACGTCGGCTTCTGGTACATCGGCAGAATCGGGACGTCCTCGGCCATGAGCGCGTCGGCCTCGTTCATCAGGGCGGCACGTTCGGCCGGATCGACCGTGGTGTCGCTCTCATCGAGCAGGTCCGTCACTTCCTCGTTGCAGTAGCCCTGGAAGTTCTGGGTCCCCTCGCACCTGTGGATCTCCACGCTGCCGGATGGGTCGGGGTTGCCGACCCAGGCGAACAGGAAGAGGTCGTACTTACTGCCGGCCAGGCCCTGGTTGCCGAAGACGACTGCCGCGTCGCCGAACTCGGACTTGACCTCGATGCCGACCTCTCTGAGTTGCTCCTGAACGATCTCGAACGTGAGCTCGCGCAGGGCGTTTCCTGCGGTCGACTTGAAGCCGAACGACAGTGGCTCACCGTTGCACTCGTAGGGGCCCTCGCCCTCGCGGGTACATCCGTTCTCCTCGAGAAGCGCGGTGGCCCCCTCAGGGTCTCCGCCGTAATCCTGGAAATGTTCCTCGTACTCCGGAGCATTGCTCATGAAGATCAGGTTGTTCAGCGGAGCGAGGTCGGGGTTGATGTCCGCGAACAGCTGATCGATGATCGCCTGCCTGTCGATCCCCATAGCGATCGCCTTCCGCACGTACTCCTCCGCGAGCAGTTTGTTGCCGTACTGGAAGTCGATGTGCTCCCAAGTCGTTCCGGCCCCGGACTCGATCGTGATGCCCTCCTCGGTGGTCAGGTCGACCAGCTCGAGTTGAGGCTGCGGGTAGATCGCGTCGACCTCGCCTCCGCGCACCGCCTGGATCTCGGCCGAGGTGTCGGGGATGAACTGGAAGACGATCTCGTCGAGGTAGGCGAGGTGCTCTCCGTACCACTCCTCGTTGCGAACGAGGGTCAGGTTCGAGCCCTTGTTGTAGCTCTCGAACTGGAAGGGACCGGAGGCGATTGCCTCACCGGTCTTGGGGTTGACGAGCTCGTTCGTCCACACCTTGTTGAAGTCCTCACCCTCGAGGGCGTGTGCCGGGAGGAGCGGGGAGAAGAGCTGGTCCTTCCAGCCCGCGTAGGGCTCGGTGAAGGGAATCACGATGGTCTTCTCGTCGGGCATCTCGATGTTGTCGACGTCCATCACTTCATAGCCCGCGCGGCTGGCCATGTCGTTCTTCGGATCAAGGGTCGTTTCGATGGTGAACATGAAGTCCTCCGACGAGATCGGAGTCCCGTCGTTCCACACCGCGTCGGGGTTGATGTTGTAAGTCAGCTGGAAGGGGTCGGCCTCCTGGACCTCAACCTCACCGTCCAGCATTTCCGTCAGTTCGTACTCGAAATCGGGATTCGGCTCGTACGCGTTGATCAGAACCCGGTTGAAGATGACCGTCTGCCAGAACAACGTGCAGCACGCCAGGTCTCCATTGAGACCCTCGGCCGGCTCCTGTTCCGCTCCGAATGTAAGTGTGCCGCCCTCTACGGGCTCGAGCTCGGATTCGCCCGCTCCCTCGCCACCGACACCTTCGCCGTCGCCGTCGTCTGAGCCACCGCAGGCGGCCGCAATGAGCGACAAAGTGAGTAAGAGCGCGATGAGCAAGGCTGATCTACGTCGCAGAGCCATGTATTTCCCCCTTGTGAACCCGGCAGGTACCCCAATCCCGAATAGATTGGGAGGCTTAGCCTACGACACGCGTCGTAGGCATGTAAACACCCTCAGAACCGGCGAGATCGGACTAGCGGGGCAGCCCCCTCGACCCGCATCGAGTTCCCGGCCGCCCCACGGGGTTAAATCTGACCAGGGCCGCAATCGCCCGGGTGATGGAAAGGCAGACATGGACCCCTTAAAAGGGTCTGGCCGAAAGGCCGTGTGGGTTCGAATCCCACCCCGGGCACGCCGTTTTGAGTCCATCCGACCAGTCCGGCCCCCCAACCAAAACCGCCCGGGTGGTCCCCGGGCGGTCGTTGATGGCTTGCTTTTCTCCTACTGCTTCGGTACCCCGAGAGCGTCCAGGGTCGCCGCGGTATCGAGCAGTCCGGCGCCCTTGTCGAACGAGGTCGTGCCACCGGCGTTCTGAGGATCCGCCTCGTAGGCACCTCCAGCCGCGAACTTATGAGCAGAGTCCTGGATGACGTCCTCTACCTGTGCCGGCGTCAGGTTCGGGCGGGCTTGGAGAATCAAGGCGATCGCGCCCGTCACGTGTGGCGAGGCCATGGAGGTGCCCGAGATGGTCGAGTAATAGGGCGCACCCGTCGGGTCCAGTCCGGTGGCGCACACAGGCTGGAAGGTGAAGCACGCTGCTGTGATGGTGTCGCCGGGGGCCGAGATGTCCGGGTAGTTGACCGGGTCTCCCTGCCTGCCGCGGCTCGAGAAGTCGCTGAGCTGGCCGTCGCGGGTTCCCGTTCCGTTGTCGTTGTAGCTCGCCGCGGTCACCACACCCGGCTTGGGGTTCTTGGCCATGGACGAAAGCATGTCCGCCGAGCCGTCACCACCGTCGTTCCCCGCTGCGAAGACGAGAGCAACTCCGCTGTCTACGAGAGCGTTCGGTAGCTTAACGAAGATGGACTCGGGGTCGTAGGCCGAGCCCCCTGCGTCACCGAACGAGTTGTTGACCACGCGTACGGGCACGTCGAAGGAGTCGTTGTTTTCGAGAATGTGCTGCCAGGCCTCGGCGGCGTAGAGAACGCTGATGGCCTCACCGGTCGAGTAACCGTAGAGGGTCGACCCGGGTGCGACTCCTGCATAGGCACCGTCCGAGGCGCTGCCGTCACCGGATGCGATGCCCGCGACGTGCGTGCCGTGGCCCGAGGTCGTGTCCGTGTCATTCGCCTCGAGGAACAACGTGGGACCGAAGCAAGTTTCGGTTTGCGAGTTGATGAGGCCGGGGGTCGTGCACACGATCTTGTAGTTCTTGGCGATGCTGCCCGCGAAGTCGGGGTGGCTTCCAAGGATGCCCGAGTCGACTATCGCAACACCCACGCCGGAGCCGTCGACCGGGGTACCCGCAGGATCGAGATAGGTCCCGTTCGCTCCGCCCGCGCCTACAAGTGACCGAGTGGCCGTTCTGGAGGTCTCCTGGAAGAACTGGAGCTTACGATTCGCCTCGACGTAGCTCACCGACGCTTCGTCGAACAATCCCTTGATGGCATTGCCCGGACCGGCTGCGAAGAGCTGCATCGACGGACGGGAAGTCCGCGACGACTGTTAGCCCGAGTGCGCGGACCAATGAACGCTGCTGGGTTGCTGTTCCACTGTCGAAGTGGACGAACGCTCCGAGCTTGTCGCCGAGCGGAAGCTTCGATAGCTGACTCGTCAGCCTCGGGTCGATCCGGGGGCCGGCCGCCGCTGCGTCCGCCGATGGAGTTGTCGCAAGCACAAGTGACAGCAACACGGCGGCCACGAGCAGCGCGCTCGTCCGCAGACCTCGAAACGGCAACGTCATCGCATCCTCCTGCTCCCGGTAGGGGGTCGGGGTGGGGTCATCCCGTTCCGTGAGACTTGTTCCCTGGTTCTCCACTAATGCCCGACGTCCTGCCGGCCGGACGACGCTGGTACGACCTGATTGTGGCGGAGCTTTGCCCACAAAGGAGACATTTCCAAACCCCCAGCGAGGCCCAGGAAAGAAGCAAAACCGGCGCCAACGAGGGGATTGGGATGCGACCCGGGCTTTTTGGGCCCACAACGGGGTCTCCAGGCATGAATCAGTTTGGAAGTGGACTTTCGCACGAGAAACGACGCTGATCGTGCTAGAGGTCGAAAGAGTGACTGGACGTCGACCAGGAAGCCGGTCAACACCAACTTCGTTCCTTCGATGCCGCTTTGGTTTGCCTTTGGGTCAGACCAATGGCCAGGGCAGCCGGTACTCGGATTCGGGAACCGGGAAGCGTCCCTCGGCTATAAGCAACTCAGTCCGAGCCAGGGTGGCGTCGGACTCTTCAGGGGAGAGCAGCGACCCGAGCTCGTCCCCAAGGCCGTCTGGATCGCGCAACTTGTCGCACAGCGCTTCCAGTTGCGCTGTGAGCTCGGCCCCCAGAGGATCGCCGGCGAATTCCCAGATGACCGATCGGAGCTTGTCCTCGACGTTGAAGGTGAGGCCGTGGTCCACGGCCCAGAGCCGGCCGGTCGCATCCTCGATGACATGCCCGGCCTTCCGATCGGCGTTGTTGATAACAATGTCGAAGGCTGCAAGAGAGGGAAAGTCCCCTGGCCGTTCCTCTAGCAGCACGAAGTAGTGCTTGTTGGGATCGTGATGGATGAATTGTTGGACCGATCCCCCGCCCATTGGACCGTCCGAGCGAAGCACCGTGGGCGGGACGATCCCCCAACCGCCCGCTTCGCTAATGAGGTACGCGGCGAACTCTCGTGCCGCAAGCGTGCCGTGTGGAAAGTCCCACAGCGGCCGCTCGCCACGCCGGGGCTTGTAAACCGACTTCACCTCGACCCCATCGAGGCAAGCGGTGGCAAGAAAGGCGTAGTTCGATGAGTAGGGAAGCAGCCCGACGGTTTCCACCGACCCATGTTCGAGCACCTCTAGGATTTGTTGAGCGGAAGGCATCTCCTCAGTGTCCCGCGGGGCGAACGCTAATCCGGCCGGGGTCGTCCGCTGTCCATTGCTTGCCGGACACCGGTGGCCCTCGGGATCGATCGGCAGGTGACAGAGCTGACAGATGGGCCGGCCCTCCGCCAATATCGAGGTCGCGTGCAGGATGAACGCTCGCACCTGATCTCGTCGGAGCAACACCCTGTCCCCAGCATCGGACTCGATGATGACCTCCGCCGTCTCCTCGGCGTCCACCGGCTGGAGGATGACGACGACCATGTCCGAACTCTCGTCGTAGGCGAGTCCGATGGTGCCGACCCTGAAGTCGGGCTCGATGGGTGACGCGAGTGCCAAGGCCGGGTCGCGCGCTGGGCTCCGTAGCAAGCACCGTGTCCTCTTGGTCCACCAACACGAGTACCTCGCGCAACTTCTCGGCAAGGGCAACTATCTGCTGCTTCTCGATCTCGTACGAGTGGGTTGCGGACGAATCCCGAGCCTGCACGTAGAACGATCGTTCACCGGGACGCCCGACATAATCGGCGGTGAAGATCTCTGGGGTCAGCTCGCTCATGCTCCTCCAAAAGGCGAACCGGGTGGAGAGTTGAGAGTGAGGATCGTTGGCCCGGAGTCGCTTATTCCCAAGACGCTAATCGATGCAGGAGCGACCTGGATTCGTTGAAAGAGGTCGAGATGGAGCCCCATGTAATGAGCCATCACCAACCGGATGACGTCGCCGTGACTCACGACGCAGACTTTGTCCTTGGGGTGCCTGATTCGCAGGTCCTCCAGTACCGCCACCCCTCTCGTCTGGATCTCGACGAACGACTCACCGTCGGGAAATCGAGCTCCCGACGGCCATCTCTGAACGCTCGACCAGAGCTTGGTCCGCGTTAGGGACTTGAGGGATTTGTTAGTCCAGCTGCCGTATTCCACCTCCGAGAGATCCCTGCGCGTTCGAACTGGAAGGTCGTGTCTCTTGGCGATGATCCTGGCCGTCGCGAGGCACCGGTCGATGGGACTCGAATAGACGGCCTTCAGCCGCACACTCGCGAGGCTGTTCGCCGCACCCTCAGCCTCGCTCCGCCCCGCATCCGTCAAATGAATGTCGGGCATGCGGCCGCTTAGCCGGCGTCCGGTGTGCGAAGTCACACCGTGACGCACCAGATAGAAGATGGTCACGACAGAGACTTCTCGACGGCATCGAGCGCGCTCGGATTCTCGAGAGAGCTCATATCGCCTGGATCCTCGTTGAGGACCGTTCGCCCTGATCGCACGTCGCAGAATCTTCGCCGAGCGCGTCTTGGGGAGCTCCGTCACGAAACGAATCTCCGATGGGGTAAAGGCCTTACCGAGCTCACCCGCGATCACCTTCTTAACCTCCGCACGCAGCGCGTCGGTACCCTCGACGCCCGGACGAAGTATGCAGAAGCACCACACAGCCGTGCCCTTGACTTCGTGAGGGACCCCGATGGCAGCACATTCGATGACGGCCGGATGATCCACAGCCGCGGATTCGAACTCGGCGGGACCGATTCGTTTTCCCGCGACGTTCAAAGTGTCGTCGCTTCGTCCGTGAAGGAACCAGTAGCCGTCGGAATCGATGGTGGCCCAATCCCCATGAACCCAAACGCCGTCGAAGCGCGCCCAGTACGTTTCGAGGTAGCGCTCCGGAGCTTTCCAGAAACCACGCGTCTGCGATGGCCATGGCTTGGTGCAGACGAGCTCACCCACCTCGCCGCGCACCGGAGTGCCATCGGGACCGTAAACGTCGACGGCCATGCCGAGAGATGGAGTTCCCAACGAGCAGACCTTGGTTGGGATGACCGGCGATTGACCGAGGAAGCAGGCTCCGACTTCGGTTCCACCGGAGAGATTCATGATCGGGCGACTGCCCCCGCCAACGACCTCGTGAAACCAGCGGTAAGGCTCCGGGTTCCAGGGTTCACCTGTCGACGCGAGAAGGCGCAAGCTCGAAAGGTCGTGCTTCGTCACCATCTCCTCACCACCCGGCATCAGCGCACGCACCAAGGTCGGCGAGACGCCGAGCGCGTTAATGCCGTGGCGTTCGACCATTGACCACAGGCGATCAACCTCCGGGTAGTTCGGGGCACCCTCGTACATGAAGACGGTTGCTCCCGCAGCGTGACCGCCGACCATCTCGAGCGGACCCATGATCCAACCCATGTCAGTAACCCAGTACAGAATGTGTCCCGGCCGCACGTCGAGCTGATACGCGACCTCCTCAGCGATCTTCACGAGGAAACCCCCGTGCACGTGCACGCTGCCCTTCGGCCGCCCCGTGGTGCCCGATGTGTAGGCGATCATGAAGGATGTCTCCGGATCCAGGTGCGGGGCTTCCAACTCGTCCGAAGCCGATCCGAACGCGTCGTTCCACAGCCTGTCCTTCGGACCAGGGGTTACCTCGGCGAAACGCGGGAACACGAAGACGTGCTCGATCGAGGGTGATTCTTTTACGGCGAGATCGGCAACCGACTTCATGTCGATCTTCGAACCCCGACGGTAGAACCCGTCCGCAGTTATCAGGGCCTTCGCCTGTGAGTCGACAAGCCGGGTCGTGACGGCTGGGGCTCCGAAACCCGAGAAAACCGGCAGGTAGACGGCTCCTATCTTGGCGATGGCGTAGAGCGCGACCACGGCCTCGGGAACCATGGGCATGTAAACCGCTACTGCGTCGCCGCGGCCAATCCCCGCTGCCAGCAGGCCGTTCGCAACCTTGTTGACCTCGGTCGTCAACTCCCCGTAGGTCAAGCTGCGCACGTCTCCATCCTCGCCCTCCCATACGAGAGCCTTGTTACCGGACAGCTCGGACGCGCCGTGGCGGTCGACGCAGTTGTAGGTGAGGTTGATGGTGCCGCCCGTGAACCACTTGGGCCACTGGGGGCCTGCCGAGACATCGAGAAGCTGCTCGTACGGTTTGAAGAAGTCGATCCCCAAGATCCTCGATCGCCGCCTGCCAGAACCACTCGATGTCCTCTTGGGATCGTTTGACCAGGTCATTGAAGTCACCGATTCCATGTCGCCGCATCAGGCGCGTGACGTTTGCGTTTTCGATGTAATCGGGCGTCGGGTCCCAGATGAAGTCGCTCATTCACCGAAGGCTATCGCGCTGCGGAACGGCCGGAGGGGTCGCCCCGCGACGTAGATATTCGCGTTACTTGACGACGACCCGCCCACGCATAAACGGATGCAGCATGCAGATGTAGGGATTGCCTTGGTTGGACGTGCGCTTGGCGAACTTGAGCGTGAAGGGGTTCTCGGGCAGGCCTCCGCCCCGCGCGCCCGAACTCTCGAGGCTCATCCCCGAGCGGTAGATGCCGTTACCTCTTGGAAGAACGAAGCCCGCCGGAATGTCGAACTCCAGTTGGGCGACATTCGAGCAGAACGGTGGGAATTGAAGATCCGGTGGATTGTCCGGCCCGGCTCCACCGTCCCCGTCCGGATCACACACCGGCGCGAACACGTTGGCGGCCGTTTGCAAGGCCCTTGCTCTTGGAACGCTGACAGTATGAATCTCATCGATTAGCGAATCGAAGTGCCAGCGCACCCTGTCGTTCTTCTTGATCTTCAGCCTCTGCGGATAGAAGTCGAGGAGGTCGAAGTGCTGCGTGTCGTATCCAGCCCACGCATCCCAGACACGGCCTCCGAATCGCGTCCGGTGCCTCGTCTGCTTGTTGGACAGCTTGGTGTGGAGGGCCGCGGCCGCGTCTGCATAACGCTTGAACGCGTTGATACGTTCGGCGTCGATGGCCGACTGGCTTGTTCTGTCCGCTGGATCGACAACCGAGATCTTCATCCTCTGGTCGGGGAAGACCGAGTTCACGACCCACACGAAATCGCCTTCGTTGAGGTCGATGGTCACGTCGTAGGTGAGGAAGTCGCCCGTCGGGAAGAGACCGCTCGAGTGCACACCCGTACCATCAACCGAACATGGAGGCTGCGAAGGCCCACCACATGTCGGGTCGGTTCCGAGCACGATTGCGGGATTTCCCTTCAGGTTTCCGGGAGCCTCGTCCGGGTCCTCGATCACGAACGTGAAGGGGTCGGTTGGAGCAGTGGCGAATTCGTCGATCCAGTCCTGAGCACCGACGTTCGACGGAAGGATGAGAATCCCCTCAAACCCGCCGACGTCGAAGTGGACATCGTCACCCTCCGCGATGTTGAGACGCTTGGGAAAGAACTCGTGGGTGGCGGCATTTGCTCCGCTGAGCGCGAACGCCTCCTCGAGAAACGCACCGAGTACGACGTTGCGTGTAGCAAGGTTCGCGCCGGCCGAGCTCGCCGTCGGAGTCGGGATCAACAGTGCAAGCACCAGAACAAACGGCATGAAGACGCGCGTCGAACGCGCTTTGAAAACCCTCATCGGACTCCTCCCCAGTCAGTCGAGCCGCCCAGGTCCAAGGCGACACTGCAATCAACTACTGGTTATGCGCCGCACGACTCTGCAGGTCTAGGGGGTTGACGCGTAAATCTCGAAGAGCTGCGATCGATTGGAGTCAATGGTCACGACTCGCGCCGTTTGCGTCGCGTCGTCGACAATCAACGACGCTGAGGACTACTGCAGCAGCTCGATGACGAGCCCGTCGAGGATGTCCTTTTCGGAAACCAGCACCTCCGCGCTGTCGAAGGTCTCCATCACGGCGAGCAACAGCTCGCCTCCCGCCAGGATGACATCGGCGCGTCCAGGCTCCAGTCCCTTCACACGCCTCCGCTGGCTGAGGCTGAGTGACTCGAGCCGCCGGACCAACCGGCGAACGTCTCCATGCGACAACACCATGTGGTGTGTGACGTCGGGGTCGTAAACCGGCAAACCGGTCTGCAGCTGCGCGAGCTGGGTAACGGTTCCCGCAACTCCGACGAGTCGCGCTCCGGCAGGTACCTCGAGACGACGCTTGGCGCCACCGAGCGCGTCGCTGATCTCCGCTCGCAGCGCCTCCAACTCCTGTGTCGATGGAGGATCGGAGTGAAGGTGCTTCTCGAAAAGGCGCACGCAGCCTATGTCCAGGGAAACAAGGTGCTCGGGTTCATCGGTTCCGAAGACGAGTTCCGTCGAGCCCCCGCCGATGTCCACGACAAGTGCCGGAGGTCCCCCATCGAGATCGCTGAGAGCACCCAGAAACGTCGTTCGCGCTTCTGCCTCGCCCGACAGCATCTCGGGGGCCTGGCCGGTCAACTTCTCGATGCCCTCGAAGAAATCCCCTCGATTTCGTGCGTCACGAACGGCCGAGGTGCCGGTGACTCGTAGTCGCTCGACGCCATACTCGCCGCAGGTCGCGGCGTACTCCGCAACGGTGAGGAGAGTTCGCTCGAGAGCGTCGTGCGCGAGCGCCCGGTTGCGATCGACGCCTTCGCCCAGACGCGTGATGATCATGCGCCGGTCGAGCGGGCGAAAGTCATTACCCCAGCCCTCCGCTACCAGCAGCCTGGTGGAGTTGGTGCCGACGTCGATTGCTGCGACGCGCACTCTAGGGATCACCGGCCTCGTCGACACAAGGAAGCCTGCAGTCTGGCCATCCCGTACGTGCCAGCGTCGCCGCACCGACGGGATTCGGAGGATCAGCAAGCTCGTGCGCGAGGTGCGCGTGCAGACACTTGATCCGATCGGCGCCGCCACCCGGCTGAGCGCCTTCGGTCGGCGCGAGCTCGTTCCTACGACTCACGTAGCGTTCCGCAGCCGACTTCATCCTGTCGCTCAATCCGCTGTCGGTCGCCAAGCTCTCGGTGAGAGCGCTCATGAATCCCTCTGCTTCGAGGTGGCTGGCGCGCTTCACCAACAGCGGACATGTAAGCCAGAAGAGAGTCGGAAACGGGGTGCCGTCCTCGAGCCGGGGATGCGTCTCGATGACCATGGGCACATCGAGATGGCACCGCTGGGCGACGCGCCAGTTGCCACGCAGGGGCCGGCCGACCTGCGCCTCGACCAGGGCACGGTCGTCGGCGGACGCTTCTTCGCTCCAGACGACGTTCACGGTCCCAGCTTAGGCCGCCTCGTTGCTGGATACCGCCCGAGGACTTCGCTCTAGCCGAGTCCGACGAAGTTCATGAACCGCTCCATGAAACCCGGCTCCGGTTCGGGGGCGGGCTCGCTCGGCTTGCGCTTCTCTTTTTGCTTTAGTTCCTTCCGCGAGGGAGGCACAACGTTGTAAACCGTCTCTCCCGGACGCGCGAACCCTTTGTCCCGAGCCACCTGCTCCAGGTAGTCAGGATCGTTCAACCTGTCGATGCGTTCGTTGAATGCTTTGTTGGTCTGGTTGATTGCTTTGAGGTTGCCTGACATCTCGGCGATGCGATCACGTTGCGCGAAGAGTTGGCGCGTTGGCTGGATGGCCATGGCTCCCGCCAAGCCGAGCACGAGCACAAGCGCGATCACCTGAGGCAAGACCCCGAGTCGAGGTGGCTCGCGCGCGTCGGACACTGGCTTGTTGCGAGTTGGGCTCGGCGTTCGGCCTCTTGCGCGCTGCGGGCTGTTGGCGGCGCGTCGCGCTTGGCCTCTTAGAGCGCGCTGCAGGGTTCCTGCGTGTCGCGCTCTGCTTCTTGGAGCGTGCCGAGGATGATCTGTTCCCGCGAGCGGAGGACTTCTTCGTTGGTTTACTCACGACCGAACCTCGGAAAAGCGCGTGCTGCTGGGTATCGGGCGTTGTCCCCCAGTGCTTCCTCTATGCGGAGCAACTGGTTGTATTTGGCAGTGCGTTCGCCTCTTGCAGGGGCGCCGGTCTTGATCTGGCCGGCGTTGGTCGCCACCGCGATGTCGGCGACGGTCGAGTCCTCGGTTTCTCCGCTCCGGTGGCTAATCATGGTGGTGTAGGCGGCTTTTTGGGCCGTTCGGACACATTCGAGGGTCTCGCTGAGCGTTCCGATCTGGTTCAACTTGATCAGAATCGAGTTTGCGACCCCGGAATCGATGCCCCTCTGAAGCACCTCGGTATTGGTCACGAAGAGGTCGTCGCCGACGAGTTGGACCCGCTGGCCGATGGCCTCCGTGAGGGCTCCCCAGCCCTCCCAATCGTCCTCTGCCAGACCGTCCTCTATCGAGACAATGGGGTAGTTGTCGATCCACTCGCTCCAGAACTCGACCATCTCCGCGCTAGACAAGGTCCGCTTCTCAGACGCGAGGGAGTAGGAGCCGTTTTCGTAGATCTCGCTGGTCGCAGGATCGAGCGCGAGTGCCACGTCCCGTCCGGGCTCGAGGCTCGCCCGGCCAATCGCTTCGAGCAACAGCTCGACTGCCTCGACGTTGGAACCGAGGTCGGGTGCGAACCCGCCTTCGTCACCAACTCCGGTGCCAAGCTCTCGCTCGTCTAGCACCTTCTTGAGGCTGTGATAGCAGCGCGCTCCCCATTCGAGAGCCTCTGCGAAAGTCGACGCTCCGATGGGAGCGAGCATGAACTCCTGGAAGTCGACCGAGTTGTCCGCGTGCGCGCCGCCGTTTAGGACGTTCAGCATTGGCACCGGTAGAACGTGCGAGTCCGCGCCCCCGACGTAACGCCAGAGAGGAACGTCGAGCTCGTTCGACGCGGCATGAGCCGTTGCCAGCGACACTCCCAGCATCGCGTTCGCGCCCAACTTAGACTTGTTGTCGGTGCCGTCCAGATCGATCATTGCCTGATCGAGCCCGAGCTGGTCGAGAGCGTCGGCGCCGAGGATGACGGGCGCGATGACATTGCGGATGTTCTCGACCGCCTTACGAACACCTTTGCCCGAGTAGCGCTCGCCCCCGTCGCGCAGCTCGAGGGCCTCGCCGGCGCCGGTCGAGGCTCCGGAGGGAACCGCCGCCCGCCCCCGGGCGCCCGAATCGAGATGGATCTCGGCCTCGATCGTCGGGTTGCCCCGCGAATCGATGATCTCCCTCCCGACGACCTGAATGATCTCGCTCAAATACCGGCCTCCAGGACCCTGAACCTCATGTTTAACGTTAAGCAACACTTATAACAGGAGTCACAGTGGAAGTCCGCATCTGAGGCTGCGCCTCGGAGGCGTGGGGCCGCTTCGACCGCAAAAGCAAGGCAAAACCGGCATCGACGGGGGAAAATTGGGGCCGTGGTCCCGTTTCGAGGCCCGCCTCTGGCTTGGATGGCTGGACGTTCGACGAAAAACGACGCTCAGCGTCGCCAACGGTCGAAGGTCTCCCCCTGCTGCTCTTTAGGCCTCCCCTCGCTCGGCTGGGTCTCGAAGGATCGCTGCCACTCCGACAATTCCCTTCGCAGAGCCCCTTCGGGATCGACGCCTCTCGCTCTGCAGAGCGCGACGAGCCAGAAGAGCGCTTGCCCCAGGTTCGCCTCGTCCCCTTCCGCCAGCGCTCTCGTCAGCTCCGAGCGCGCTTCTCCCTCATCGGCCACGAAACCGAGCCCCGCCGCGCGCTTCTGCATCTTGTAGGCCGTCAGGAGCGCCGGCAGAGTTGACGGGATGTCGGCCCACGGCCCCCGCTCGCCCTCGGGGCTCGCCTTCTCCTCGCGCTTTATTTGCTCCCAGTTCGCAACGACGTCACCTGAGCCGCCCACGGCGGTATCGCCGAAGACGTGAGGGTGACGGCGAACGAGCTTGGCAACGAGACCGTCGGCCACCGATGCGATGTCGAAGCGATCGTCCTGGTCGGCCAGCCGCGCGTGAAACAGAACCTGCAGGAGCAGATCGCCCAGCTCCTCCTCGAGGTCCTCACCCGTTTGGCCAGCATCGATCGCGTCGATGACCTCGTAGGCCTCCTCAAGGAGGTGAACCTTGAGCGACTCGTGGGTCTGTTCCCGGTCCCAGGGGCAGCCGTCGTCACTGCGCAACCTCGACATGATCAACACCGCGTTGCTCAGGGCCGCGGAAGCTTCGCGCAGGTCGTGCGCGCCGTGCGCAGCGGTGAGCGAGTCCGTCGGAGTCGCCGATCCCGGAGGTGACTTCGGCCCCCGAGCGCGCGAGATCGATCACGCGGGTCGAGCGAGGATCGGCGACCAGCGCCCAACCACTCCGAGCTGCGTCGGGCTCGTCGTCGAAGGGTCCGGCATCGACGCCCATTGCCCTCAGTCGGCCAATCAAGGGGTGCGTTGGATTCTCGAACATCACACGCTCGCAGGATGCCAGCCGGTCGAGCTCGTCCAGAGCCAGCGCACCCACCTGTTCGGGGGCTAGCGGGACAACGAGCAGCGGCATGGCCCGCCTACTGATCGGTGGGCGGCGGCGTTGCCGGTGCCTCTCCACCCTCTTCGGCGGGAGGTGACTCGGCGGGCTCCTCGGCTCCAGGAACGTCCTCGGCGGTGGCGTCGGCGATCCGCTGAGTCTCGAGGTCCAACTCACCGTAGCGGGAATTCACCCGCACGTCGGCGTCCTCGTAGGCCTGGACGACGAGATCCTGGAAGGCCTCTTCGGCTTCCGCCCCACTGAGCTCCTGAGCGATCTGGTCGCGTACCTCCTCGAAGGGTTGTAGCCGCCGGTCGGTCACGCGAATGATGTGGAAACCGAACTCCGACTGCACCGGATCGGAGACCTCACCCAACTCGAGCTTCCCCGCCGCCTCCTCGAATTCGGGAACCAACTCGCCGGAAGCGAAGTAGCCGAGGTCGCCTCCCTTCTTACCCGAGCCCGGATCCTGTGAGAGCTTCTTCGCCCGCTCCACGAACAACTTCTCGATCTCATTCGCCTTCGCGTCTTGAAGCTCCTTCGCGACGTCTTCCGCCTCGCCACGTTGCTCGATCAGGATGTGGCTCGCCTTCGTCTGCTGGTAGCGATCGATGTTCTCGTCGTAGTAGCTCTGGAGCTCATCGTCGTTGGGTTCGATCTCCGATTTGACGTCTTCGCGCAATGCCTCTTCCGTGAGCTGGTCGCGCACGAGTTCCGGCAGTTGGTCCATGCTTACGCCCTGCTGGTCCAGTGCGTCCTCGAACTCCTTCTCGCTCGGAAAATCGGCCTTTATAGCTTCGATCGAGTCATCAACCTCGGCCTCGGTGACCTCGAGGTCACGCTCTTCGGCCAGAGGACGCATGACGTGGCGTCTAACTATCTGCGAGAGGTAACCCTGCTCGAACTGCCGACGAACCTTGTCGGCGTCTTGTTCCGCGGTCAGTTGCTCGAACTGAGCACTCTTCTCGAATTTCGCGAGTTCCCGGTCCACCTCGTCCACGGTGATCTTCTCGCCGTTGACGGTGGCGGCCGCCCTGGCCGTGATGTCGGAGTCGCCGCATGCCGCGAAGGCAACTGCGGCCGCGCCGAGTAAGGCTAGAAGTTTGATTTTCATGGTCGCGAGGCTAGCTGATCTATAAGTTTTGTTACCCACACAACTACTCCATTCTTTGGAAGGTCTCGCTCGGGGACCAGGAGGGTGGCACCCTCCGGGCGCCACTCCGCATCGGGCAGGAGTCTCTGTAGACGCACGACGCGGGAGTCCTCGAGCTCGATTGGCTTGATTCGAAGCATCCTAGCGACTGTGGCAGCTTCCGTGATGCCGTGGCTGATCATGAGTCGCCGGAGCGCGGCGACTTCGAACAGCGCCTCCACCGGCTGGGGCAGAGGTCCTCCGTAGCGGTCGGTGAACTCGGCTCGCACCTCGGCGATGTCCTCTGCGTCTTTCGCCGACGCAACGCGCCGGTATGCCTCGAGACGAAGGTTTTCGTCCGCGATGTACTTCTTCGGAATGTAGGCCTCGAGCGGCAGATCGATACGAACCTCGAGATCCTCCTGCCACGGCAGGCCCTTTGCCTCATCGACTGCGGACGCGACCAGCTTCACGTAGAGATCGAAGCCGACCTCCGAGATGTGACCGTGCTGCTCGCCACCGAGCAGGTTCCCAGCGCCGCGGATCTCGAGGTCCCGCATGGCGATGCGAAAGCCAGAGCCCAGGCCCGTGTGCTCGGAGATCGTCTTGAGTCGTTCGTGTGCCTGTTCGGTGAGCGAACGTTCGGAGGGCCAAAAGAGGTACGCGTAAGCTCGTTCGTGGGCGCGCCCTACACGGCCACGCAACTGATACATCTGTGAGAGACCGAGCAGATCTGCACGCTCGACGATCATCGTGTTAACCGTCGGAATGTCGAGGCCCGACTCGATGATCGTCGTGCACACGAGCACGTTTGTCTTGGCATCACCGAACTCGAGCATCGCTCGTTCGAGCTCGTGCTCGTTCATCTGACCGTGAGCCACCGCGATGCGCGCCTCAGGGATCAAGCTCGAGATTCGACGAGCGATGTGATTGATCGTCTGGACACGATGGTGGACGTAGAACACCTGGCCATCGCGAAGCAGCTCTCGGCGGATGGCGGAGATGACGACCTCTTCGTCGTACTCCCCCACGTAGGTCATCACCGGATGGCGGTTCTCCGGAGGTGTGTCCACGATCGACATGTCGCGTATCCCCGACATGGCCATCTCGAGCGTTCGCGGAATCGGTGTCGCCGTAAGCGTTAGAACATCCACGCTCGCTCGCAGCGCCTTGAGCCTCTCCTTCTGCTCCACACCAAAACGTTGCTCCTCGTCGACGATCACGAGGCCCAGGTCGGCGAACTTGATGTCCGGCTGCAGCAGCCTGTGAGTCCCAACCACGACGTCGACCTTGCCTGTCTCCAGGTCGTCGATCACCTTGCGTGCCTCGGCGGGCGAAAGGAAACGCGACAGCATCTCGACGCGCATCGGAAAGTTTCGGAATCGCTCCGTGATCGTCGCGTGGTGCTGTTGGGCAAGGATCGTCGTCGGTACGAGAACAGCGACCTGCTTTCCTTCCGCGACGACTTTGAAGGCCGCCCGCACCGCGATCTCCGTCTTGCCGTAGCCGACGTCACCGCACACCAACCGGTCCATCGGCGTCTCGGTCTCCATGTCGTCCTTGACCTCGTCGATGGCCCTCAGCTGGTCCGGGGTCTCCTCGTAGGGGAACGAATCCTCGAGCTCGCGCTGCCATGGCGTGTCTGGTCCGAAGGCATGCCCTTTCGCCGCCTGCCGCTTGGCGTACAGAACGACAAGTTCCTGAGCGATCTCACGCGCCTTGCGTCGCACGCGCGACTTGGTCTTGCCCCAGTCCGACGAACCCAGCCGGTTGATCTTCGGGGCCTCGCCGCCGATGTACTTGCTGATGAGGTCGATCTGGTCACTCGGAACGTAGAGCCGGTCGCCCTTCGCGTACTCGAGCACCAAATACTCGCGGTGCACGCCGAGAAGGTCTCGGTCGACCATGCTGATGTAACGCGCGATCCCGTGAACCTCGTGGACAACCAGATCGCCCTCGGCCAGCTCGAGCGGCCCCGATATCTGTCGACGCTTCGCCTGAATGCGACGGCGCGCTGCACCGGAACGACGACCCGTCAGATCTGACTCGGCAACCAGCGCAAGGCGCGCCCACGGCAACACGAAACCGCGGTTGAGCTCGGCGACGACGACGCTTCCACCGGGACTTGAGTCGGCGGCTGGAGCCTCTTCGGAGGTGGCGAACTCGAGTCCGGCCTGCTTGAAGTTCTCGTGAAGGCGCGCGGCGGTATCGGGCAATGACGCGGCGACAACGGCCCGATAACCGTCCTTGATCAACGCCTTCAGCCGTTCAACCACCAACTCCGGACGGCCGGCGGCCTGTGTCCAGGTATCGATGTCGAGAGATTGGTTTGCCGAGGCCTCGGAAAAGGCCGTCATCATCACCACCGACTCGACGAGCTCCAGGGTCTCGTCCAGCGGCGCGTAGTGACGATCCTGGATTCCTTGGGTGCGGCTCCACTCCTCGACCTGCTCGATGACCTCGTCGGCGCGATCCCTCACACGCTTCGGCTCCAGGATGACCGCCGGTGAACCTTCGGGAAGAAGGGAACCAAGAGGCTTCAGGTCGCCGGCCAGTCGCGGCAGCAGCCGCTCCGCACCCTGTTCGATTACTCCCTCGGCGAGCTGCGCAAGCACTTGATGGTCGGCCGAGCTCTGGCCCATCATCAGTTCCTTTGCTCTCTGCCTGGTGGTCTCGTCGGTCACGAGCTCTCGCGCCGCGCCGACCTCGAAACCCTCGATGTCCTCGAGCGACCGTTGTGATGCGAGCGCGAACTGTCTGAGCGAGGTGATCTCGTCTCCCCAGAACTCGGCCCTGACCGGACGCTCTGCCGCGGGCGAGAAGATGTCGAGGATTCCTCCGCGGACGGCGAACTCACCGCGTCGCTCCACGATGTAGTTGCGCTCGTAGCCCATCTCGACGAGCCTCTGCATCACGTCCTCGAGAGACACCTCCGCGCCCGCAGCCAGGGAGATGGGCACGAGATCGTCTCGTATCGGAGCAACGAGCTGGGTGGCTCCCTGGGCCGAGGTAACCGCGACGAAGGCCCGGCCCGCTCTGAGCTTGTGGAGGACCTGCAGCCGGCGGCCCATGGTCTCGACCGAAGGTGAGACGGGCTCTCCGGGGAGGACCTCCCAGCCAGGGAACACATCCGCACCCTCCCGTCCCAGGAAGGCCTGGATGTCGCGAGCCACGCTCTCTGCCTCCTCGGCTCTGGCCGTGATCGCCAGAACCGGCTTGTCCAGGTGCCGAGCCAGAGCGGCGAGCAGATACGGGCGCGCAGCATCGGGCACGGTGATGGGCGCGTGGGAGCCGACGAGTGCGCGCACGCGCTCGTCGGGAAGTAGGTCCAACAGGGGGGCCAGTGATGCCACGAGCGCCCGATTCTAAAGGCTGACTGGAACCAAGCGAGAACAGACCTCGACCAGGAGGCCCAGCTTAGAGACCCGGGCCCGTCAGCCGTTTATCGCCGCGGGCGGTGACGACGAAGACCTGCCAGTTGTACAGGGTGAAATAGTGCCGGATACGGCTCTTCATGTAGCGCATGTATGCGAGTACCGATCGGACGTAGTGACCGCTGTGGTTATAGGCCCACAACGCGCGGCGCAGCCCGGCCGGCCCTCGTGTTGCGCCTGAGGCCCTCAGGTAGTTGGCAGCACCCAGGATCGCGTCGCGATCGTTGCGTACGTTTCCGCCGAGTCCATACGCTCGCCAGGTCGCCGGCATGAACTGCATCGGTCCCTTGGCTCCCGCGGAGCTCGTCGCCTTGACCTTGCCGAACTTGGTCTCCACGAAGTTGACGGCCGCGAGCACGTGCCAGTTGACGCCGAAACGCCTCCTGGCGGCTTTGTAGTAGCGCAACAGGTCTTCGGCAGGTTTCGCCCGTCCCGTCGGGAACGAGAAATTGGCGGGAAGAGGCTCGACCAGCCCTCTGAGCTCCCGGTGAGCGCCCACTATGCGTCGAGCCGAGCGGCCCAGAAGGCCGTCGAGTCGTCTCAGAGTGCCGTTCCCCAGCCTCGTGTTGCGCGACATCAGCCTGTAAATCCGCTGTTGGTAGAGGGACTGCAGCACGACCGCCATCGGGGGACGGGCTCTTCCCGATGCCCGCCACGACGGCACGGACATCTTGAGTGCGTCGCCGACCTTACTGAGCTCTCCCGCCAGGCGCCCCGGCTCACGAGGCAACGGCCTCTCGGGGGCGGGCGCAAATGCCTTCGGGGCCTCCGGCACGGAGGTGACGGTGGGCGAAGGCGATGGGCTGCCGGCGACCCGAGCACTTTCCGGACCTCCGGTTTCGCCCAGGCTGCAGGACGACCAGATGAGGAGGGCAACGAGCAATAAACAAATCCGCATGCGCGCGAACCTATCGTCTGCCTGACGCGACAGAAGAAGGACGGGCCCGTTAGTCGGTCCGGGTGTTGACCTCGTTCATCGCCCGCTCCAGACCGACCTCGATGATTCGTTCGACCGCATCGGCCCCCCGCCCGATCAAGAAGGGCAGCTCCTTTCGCTCTGCCGCGGAGAACCCGTCCAGGACGTGGTCCTTCGCATCCTTGCTGCCACGCGGCCGGCCCATGCCGAGGCGCACCCTGATGAAGTCCTGGGTGCCGAGATGGTTGACGATCGATTTGAGCCCGTTGTGACCCGCAGTGCCGCCACCCACTTTGATGCGTACCTCGTCGAAGGGGATGTCGATCTCGTCGTGAACCACAATCAGTCGCGAGGGGTCGACCTTGTAGAACCGCATAAGTTGACCCAGTGGCCGTCCCGACTCGTTCATGTACGAAGTCGGGCGCGCGAGAGTCACCTTGTGCTGCTCGAGAACGACCTCGGCGATGAGCGTGCCGCTCTTGTGTGACTTCAGCTTTGCGTTCGTCCTCTTCAGGAGCTCCTCGATTACCAGCGCTCCGGCGTTGTGCCGCGTGCTGGCGTAACGCTCCCCGGGATTTCCGAGCCCGGCGACGACGAAGCGATCGTCCGAATCGTGGCGCGACCGACGGAAGATGGACATGAGCCGGTCCAGCTCCTTCTAGCTCTGGGCCTCCTCGGAGGGTTCCGCTGGCGGAGCCTCCTCGGCCTCGCCCTCCGCGGGCTCCTCTCCGGGCTCGCCCTCTTCGCCCACCATCTCCGGTGCCTCCTGCTCCACACCGGCCTCGGCCTCCATCGCTTCGAACTCCTCCTCGGAGATCGGAGCAGCGACCAGGGCAACTGGAAGGTCGGGCTCGTTGAGGATCGTGAAGTTGGCGTAGGGGGCCAGATCGGCGACGCGCATAGAGTCGCCGATTTCGAGCGCCGAGATGTCGGCGTCGATGCCGTCGGGCACGTCGGTGACCGTGCAGCGAACGTGGAGGGTGAACAACGGCTGCTCGAGAACACCGCCGGCCTTGACGCCGGCCGACTCGCCGACGAGATGCAACGGCACCTCGACCTCAATCTCTTGAGTTCGGTCGACCATTACGAAGTCCGCGTGCAGGAGGGTGCCCTTGACGGGATCTCGCTGCAGCTCGCGGGCGATCGCGAGGGTGTTGTCACCCTCGATCTCGATGTCCAGCAGGACGTTCATTCCGGCATCGGTGTGAAACGCCGTGATCAGGTCACGCCGGTCCACGTCGATCGACACCGGGTCGATTCCGTGGCCATAGAGAGTCGCGGGAACCCGGCCGGCCATTCGGGCCTGGCGCGCGGGGCCCTTGCCAGTTGCCGATCTCTTTATTGCTGCGAGCTTGACCTCGGCCATCGGGGTCCTCCAAATCAGATGTCGTGGTTACTTGAATTGTCGAGTCGGGATCGCCCGGCGGGAAACTTCGAGCCGGAGCAATGGCCGATTATGCCATAGGCCCTGGTGAGGCCCCTGCGGAGCAGTCCTGCTACGGCTGGTTCTCGCCGTGGAACAGCTCCGAGACCGAGCCTTCCTCGAAGACGGCCTTGATCGTGCTGGCGATCGTCGGGGCGATGGACAGCACAACCAACTTGTCCATTTGTTTGTCGTCGTCGATCGGGAGCGTGTTCGTGACCACGAGCTGCTGGAGTTGCGAGTTCTTGATACGGTCGACCGCCGGCTCGCTGAGCACTGCATGTGTGGCCGCCGCGTAGACCTCCTTGGCCCCCGACTCGAGCAGGGCCTCCACACCGCTCGTCAGGGTTCCACCGGTGTCGATCATGTCGTCGACCACGAGGCAAATCTTGTTCTTGACCTCACCTACGACTGCCAGTGTCTCGGTCACGTTCCGCGCGTCCTTGCGCCGCTTCTTGTGCAGGAAACCAACCTGGCTGGCGATGCCATGAAACTCGGCCAGGTGGTCCGACCATTTGTCTGCCCAGCCACCGCCTCCTGCATCTGGCGAGATGATCATCACTTCGTTGTCCTCGACGACATCGCTGAGATGCTGCGCGAGCATCGGCAGTGCGGTCAGATGGTCGAAGGGAACGTCGAAGAATCCCTGGATCTGACCGGTGTGCAAGTCGACTGCCATCACACGATCGGCCCCCGCCGCCTCGTAGAAGTCGGCCATGAGCTTCGCCGTGATCGGCTCGCGCCCGCGCGCCTTGCGATCTTGTCGGGAGTACGGGTAGAAGGGGCTGACCGCGGTGATGCGCTTAGCCGAGCCACGCTTGAGCGCGTCGATCATGATCATTTGCTGCATCACGTTCTGGTCGACGGGGGCGGACATGGATTGGATGACGAAAGCGTCGATCCCACGAACGGACTCCCCGAAACGAACGTAGGTCTCGGAGCTCGCGAAGGTGGATATCTCGACGCTTCCGAGCTTCATGCCGAGACACTGAGCAACTTCATGGGCGAGGGCCTGGTTCGCCGTCCCCGAGAAAAGCATCAAACGCTTGTGAGTTGGTAGCTGCACCTGTCTCCTCCGAGGCCTTGATGGTCGCGGTTCTATTCTCCCGCCTGTTGCCCTTCCTCGCCGTCCTTGTCCTGCACTTTCCTTGGCGGCATTTTGTTGCCCTTCCCTTCGATGATTCGGGCTGGCACCCCGACGGCGAGAGCCCCGTCGGGTACGTCGTCCTTTACGACCGCGCCGGCCCCCGTGGCAGCCCGCCTGCCCACCTTCACGGGGGCCACGAGCATCGTGTCCGATGCGATGTACGCCTCGTCCTCGATGATCGTCTGATGCTTGTTCATTCCGTCCCAATTCGTCGTGATGGTTCCCGCCCCGATGTTGACACCCTCGCCTATCTCGGCGTCACCCAGGTAGGTCAGATGGTTGGCCCTGCTGTCCCGTCCGAGGTGGACTTTCTTGGCCTCGACGAAAGTGCCGATCTTGGCACCGCGTTCGAGTCTCGTGCCGGGACGCAGCGAGGCAAAGGGGCCGACCAAGGATTGGGGGCCGAGCGAGGATTCGACTACGACGGAGAACGAGACCTTCGCTCCCTCCTCGACCTCCGAATCTACGATTCGTACCTGAGGGCCTATCTCCGCGCCGCTTCGGATCACTGTTTTCCCCTCGATGAAGGTGAAGGGATGAATGATTGCATCGGGCTCGATCACGGCGGTTGCGTCGATGTAGGTGGTCGCGGGGTCGATGATCGTCACGCCTTCGTCCATGAGGCGCTCGCACGCCCGGAGCCGAACCGACGCGGATGCAATGGCCAGCTGAGAACGTGAATTGACGCCTCTTACCTCTGATTCCTTCGTGCGATAGGCGGCGACGGTCTCGCCCTCATTGTGAAAGAGCTCGACCACATCGGTGAGATAGAACTCGCCCTGCGCGTTGCCGTCGTCGACCTTTCCGAGCGCGTCTCGCAGACGTTCGAGATCGAACACGTAAACGCTCGCGTTGATCTCATCGACTTGGCGTTCCTCTTCGGTCGCATCGCGGTGTTCCACGATCCTCAGGACGCGCCCATCGTCGTCGCGAATGACGTGCCCGTATCCGGAGGCATCTTGGACTCGTGCCGACATCAGGCTGACGGCGGCCTGTCGGGCTTCGTGTTCGAGTATCAGAGCGCGAAGGGAATGAAGATCGAGCATCGGGGTGTCCCCCGGGACTATCAGCACATGACCGCCGACCTCGTCGAGCGCATCCAGCGCAATGCGGGCAGCATCTGCGGTGCCGCGGGGAGGATCCTGAACGACGAACTCGAGGCCCTCGGCAAAACCCTCAGCCTCGAGAGCCGACTCGATCTCGTCCCGTCGTGCCGACGTGACCACGATCGTTCGCTCGGGCTCGAGTGGTCCCGTCGCTGACAGGACATGACCAAGCAGCGACCGTCCGGCCGCCTTGTGAAGCACCTTGGGGGTGCTCGACCTCATCCGCTTGCCCTCACCTGCGGCGAGCACGATGACTGAGAAACTCAATGCTCCGCTTTCATGTGGTGCCCTCCGGGTCATCCATTGCCGTCCTGACTTTGCTCAGCTGCCCCGCGTGGACTCGAACCACGACCTAGGGAACCAAAATCCCTCGGGCTGCCATTACCCCACGGGGCATAGACCTGATTCGGTGCGCCCTGAGCTTAGTCCAGGCGCTCGAGGCAGACGGGTCTGCTTGACGACACCACGACACGATCGAACGACCGCTCGGCGGCCTCGGCGATAGCGGTCGCGTGGTCGCGGTCGCGGGCCAGGCCGACCATCGTCGGGCCGGAGCCGGACATCACGGCCCCCAGAGCTCCCGCATCGAGCATCGCTGCCTTGAGCTGGGCCAGGCCCGGTCGCAAGCGGAAAGCTGGGGGCTCGAGATCGTTGTGGACCAGTGCGGCGACTGCGACCACATCGCCCTGGCCGAGAGCAAGACGCATGGGCCCGCTGCCGATGTCGGCCGCGTCGCGATGGGCCTCGAACTCTCCGTAGACGTCACGAGTCAGCAGCGGCTCGTTGCTGACACCCAAGGCAAACCAGAGCGTCTCGGGGGCCGTAAGGGGTATGGTTCTCTCGCCCAGACCCGTTGCCAGAGCCGTTCCCCCGTCAGGCAGTAGGGGACGTCGGCGCCGATGTCCAATGCGAGCCCGGCGAGAGTCCCCGAGTCCAGCCCGAGCCCCCACATCTCGTTCACACCGCCGAGAACGCCCGCCGCGTTCCCACTGCCTCCGCCCAAGCCCGCCCCGATGGGGATGCGTTTGACGATCTCGATCCTCGCCCCGCGCGTTCGGCCGTCTGCCTCGATCAGCTTCCGAGCCGCTACTGAGACGAGGTTGTCGGACGCGAGGGAGTCCGCCACGAGTCGAGCTCTCCGCGTGCATGTCGACCTCGATCTCATCGCTCGTCGTGGGCTCGATGGAGATCGTGTCAGCCAGACTCAACGTATGGAAGATCGTCTCTATCTCGTGATAGCCGTCCGGACGCCGGCCGAGCACCCGAAGGAGAAGGTTGGTCTTGGCATTGGTCCGCAATCTCAACCCTCGGCTCATTCGAGGCTCGCCTCGGATGAGGACAACGAGTTGCCGAGTGATCGCAACCCAACCGTCGAGAGAAACGGTCTCGGGACGCGCACCGGGATCGATCCCGGCGGTCCGAATCGTGTCCTCGATCTCGGACACGGAGCTCCCAAGGGGGCCGAGCGTGTTGCGCAGAGTCTTGCGCCTTTGCGCGAACGCGGTCTTCACGACCTCGTTGAGGCGGGCGTAGTCAACTTCGGGCGGGTCACGACGGTCGAGTCGAACAAGGACGGAGTCAACGGTGGGGACCGGGTAGAACGCGTTGCGGGAGATTCGTGCCGCAACGAGCGTCTCCGCCCAGTAGCCGACGAGCACGCTGACCTGTCCGTAGGACTTGCTTCCCGGCGTCGCGGCCAGACGTTCGCCGACCTCCCTTTGTGTCATGACGGTCAAGGACGATATCTGAGTAGCATTTTCGAGCACGGTGATCACAAGAGGCACTGCGATGTTGTATGGGAGATTCGCGACCAGCTCGGTGGCTTCGACCGCCGCGTAGTCGAGCTTCATCGCGTCGGCTTCGACGACCTCGACGTTGTCGATCCCGACAAGGGACTCTCTCAGGGCGGGAACTATGCGAGCGTCGAACTCGACCGCGATGACCCTGCGAGCAGCGCGAGCGAGGCCGAGTGTGAGCGATCCCGCTCCCGCTCCGATCTCGAGCACGGTTCTCTCACTGAGGTCACCGAAGCGTCGACCACCTTGCGGATGGTGTTTGGATCGACGACGAAGTTCTGTCCCAGCTCCTTATGCGGGCGAATGCCGTGCGTCTCGAACAACTCCCGAAACCGACGCGCGCCGAGGAGCCGGCCATCCGTCATGGAGCCCGGCCGAAGATTCGCCGCGCGTTGGCAGTCGTTGCGCGGGCTATGTCGGCCTCGTCTTGCCTCGCGCCTCGGCCACGGCCCTTCCGACGAGCGACCAGAATGCGGGCTCGTTGGGCTTGCCACGGTGGGGCACGGGTGCCAGAAACGGCGAGTCGGTCTCTACCAGCAGCCTGTCCACCGGTACCTCGCGAGCGGCGTCGCGAAGGTTCTGTGCCGACTTGAACGACACGTTGCCTGCAAACGAAACGTGCGCGCCGAGCTCGAGAGCGCTGGTTACTCGTCCGTGTCCCCCGACCAACAATGAAAGATGAGCTTCACGGGGGGCCCGCCGGTCTCGAGCTCCTCGATTGCCGCCGCCGTCGAGCGGGTGTGGATAACCAGCGGCTTGTCATGACTTTTGGCGAGGTCAATGTGATCGCGAAAGCCGCCCGCTGAACGTCGTGTGGAGTGTGGTCGCGGTAGAAGTCGAGCCCGGTCTCCCCCACGGCCACGACCTCGTCCGACTCAGCAGCTCGTCGATGCGATTCCCGGTCGTCTCCACGTGGTCGCATCGTTGGGGTGCACACCCGCCGAGGCGTACACGCCTTCATGCTCGCGCGCGATTTCCAGCGCTCGTTCGCTCGATGCAACCTCGATGCCGATCGCAACCATCTTGACCCGTCACCCCCGCTCGCGTCGACAGCTCGTCGAGCGAACCGTTTTCGCAAAGGTGCAGGTGGCAGTGCGAGTCGAACCACATGTGGGGCCCGCCTCTTACCTCTCGTCTTCGAGACGAGGGAACAGCGCGTCGCCTATCGTCGTCGCCGACCCCGCCGCGAGAACGCCCCATTGCCGTCGACCGCAAAAGAGGCGCGATCAGCTCGCCGTCGATTCCCAACCTCCGCCACAACTCCTGTGCGGCCCGCGGTGTCGCAGGGAAGGTCAGCAACGCGATGAGCCGCAGAGACTCCGCCAGGTTGTAGAGCACGACCTCGAGCCGCCGGCGTTGTTCCTCCTCCTTCGCGAGCACCAGGGGCTGACCTCTTCGACGTAGCGTTGCCTTCCGAACAAAGGTCCACGTCGCCTTGAGCGCCTCGCTGGGGCTCAGGACGTCAATGGCCACTTCCATTCCGCTGAGCCTGATGTAGGCATCGGTCAAACTGCGATCTGCGTCCTCGAACTCGGATCGGCCGGCGGGCTCCGGAACCTCCCCATCGAGATAGCGCCCGATCATGTTCAGGACCGCGACGCGAGGTTGCCGAAATCGTTGGCGAGATCGGAGTTATAACGCGCCAGCATGCTCTCCCACGAGAAGGTTCCGTCCGCTCCGAAACTGACCTCGCGCAGGAAGTAGTAGCGATAGCCGTCGCTTCCGAATGTCTCGATCAGATCGTGTGGGCTGATGCCGGTCAATGATGACTTGCTCATCTTCGCTCCGCCCACGAGAAGAATCCATGCGCGTAGACGGTCCTCGGCAGCGGAAGTCGAGCGCCATCAACATCGCCGGCCAGATGACGGAGTGAAACCACAGGATGTCCTTGCCGATGAGATGAACGTTGGCGGGCCATATCCGATTGAACTTGGCCTCGTCGCTCGCATACCCGGCCGCCGTAATGTAGTTCAGGAGCGCATCGATCCACACGTAGATGACGTGCTTTGAGTCCCACGGGATCGGGATGCCCCAGTCGAAACTGATCCGGGACATCGAAAGGTCGTCGAGACCCTGCTTGACCTTGCCGAGCACCTCGTTGCGACGAACCTCGGGCATCACGCTGCGCTCGTCTGTCTCCCAAAGCTCGATCAATCTGTCCGCGTACTTGCTCAGCCTGAAGAAGTAGTTCTCCTCCTTGACCTGTTCGATCTCTCGGGTGGGATGGAGGGGGCACTTGCCGTCGACCAGCTCGTCGGGAGTCTTGAAGGCCTCGCAGCCGACGCAATAGAGGCCCTCGTACGATCCGAGATATATTCACCTCGGTCGTCGAGCTCCTGAACGAACTTCTGAACCGGCTCCTCGTGACGTGCCTCCGTCGTGCGGATGAAGTCCGTGTAGGAGATGTCGAGGGCCTTCCAGACCTCGTGCCAGCGCGGAACGATCTGGTCGGCCCACTCCCTGGGGCTCATCTGCTTGGCCTCCGCCGCTTGAGCAATCTTCTGGCCGTGCTCGTCTGTTCCGGTAAGGAAGGTGACGTCATACCCTGGAGGCGCTTGAAACGAGCGATGAAGTCGGCGCCACCTCGGTGTAGGCGTGACCGAGGTGTGGAACATCGTTTATGTAATAGATCGGGGTAGAGATGTAATAGCTGTCGGCCATCTGACGTTCCTCCCGGTTTCTGGGTGGCGGCCCGATCGGGTCTTTTTCTTTACCCGATCGAGTGACCGTTCTTACCCGTTGTGTGATTGAACCCCGCCCCAACGGCGTGGATACTGCTAACCAAGAACTACCAAAGTAACCTTTGGGATGAGGGAGTGCTAGTGAAGTCTACCGGGGTCGTCAGGAAGATCGATGAGTTGGGACGCATAGTGCTCCCATCGAACTTCGGCGCGTCTTCGGGATTCACGAGGGCGATGAACTCGAGATAAGCGTCGACGGCGAGCACATCATTTTGAACAAACGCCTCGATGTGTGCCTCTTCTGCTCCTCCGACAAGGGCCTGGTGTCGTACAAGGACCGACGAGTCTGCTGGACTGCGCGGCGAGCTCGGCAGTGCCACCCCCCGCGGGTGAGACTCGACGAGTCGGTGACTGCGACCAGCTGAACTCAGGTTTACCGTCCTTGTTCTTGGCGGACACCAGAGCGTCGAAAACCGCACGCCTTGATACACCGGCCTCCTGGGCGACTGCGGTCATCGCAGCCTTCCGGTCCATTCCCCCTTCGATGAGCTAACGGCGCGCGCGGCCAGCTCCTCCGGTCCTGCAATAACGCCATTCCCGCGTACCGCGCCCGATACCACCACCACGATCTCGCCTCTAAACACTCCCTCCTCGGCCATAGCGAGGAGCTCGCTCAGCTCACCCCGGTGAGCGGTCTCGTACATCTTGGTCAGCTCCCGAGCCACCACCGCCCGCCGATCCCCGAGCCCCCCGGCAGGTCGGCAAGGGAACCCGCGATTCGGTGCGGGGACTCGAAGAACACCATCGTTCGTTCCTCCGCCTCCAGCTCCGCGATGCGCCGCCGACTGTCGCGGGCTTGCGGGGTAGGAAGCCTTCAAACACAAAGCGACCGGGAGGAAAACCCGATATCGCAAAGCGCTGACCACCGCGGTCGGGCCGGGCACGACGACGACCTCGTAGCCCCGCTCGGCGCAGGCCTCGACCAGACGAAACCCCGGATCGCTCAGTCCCGGCATCCCCGCATCCGAGATGAGCGCCACCTCTTGACCCGCCTCGTTGCTCGAGCAGCGACCGCGCCCGACGGCGCTCGTTGGCCTCGTTATAAATAACCACTCGCGGGCCGGATGCCGTAGTGGGTGAAGCTTGCGAGCGCGGCGCGTGTCCTCGCAAGCGACCAACTCCGCCTCCGCCAAGACACTCAATGCGGGCCGGGAGATGTCCTCGAGGTTACCGATAGGAGTTCCCACGAGAACGAGCCGGCCGCTCATCCTCCGGGACGCCATGGTTCGAAGGAGAAACGGAAGACGTTCACCAGGATGGAGCGCCAGGAAGATTCGTCCGCTGGAATGTCCTCGCCCTGCATAAACAGCCGAGCCGAGTCCAGAGCCCGGGGATTGCGTGTGGCACCGACATGATCGCTGAAGACTACGAGGTTGGTCTCCCCCGTCGCCGCCAGTCGTCCTCCAGTAGAATCGAGTCGCCCAGCGCCCACAGCGCGAGACGCGGGGTGCCTGCATCGGCTACCTCGATCCGCTCGAGGTCGACGGGCGCGGAGGGCACGTCGATGTCATAGGTGGCGAGGTTGACGACGTCCAGAATCACCGCGTACGCACGCGGAGATCTCCACCGACTCGGCCTGCTCCGTCCTGATTGGGCGAGGAACTTCCAACGAGGGAGGTTTCGTCGGTGATGGCGATATGACCGCGGCGGCATCGGGTCCGGCTGGTTGTGATCGTAGATTCTGTCCAGTATCAGGGCGGCCTGCGAGTGCCCGAGCAGAACAACTGGCTCGTCGCGTGTCTCTGCGATCTGATCGGCGACACGGATCGCGATCGCGTCGAGGTCCCGGCGGGTATCTACCGCTGAGTAGGGACGCCCGTCGGAGGAATAGGAGAGCAGTTCCGTCTGGCTGGGCGCATACCCGAGGGCACCGGGGTCGAGATCAGGAGAGTCCCCGTCTTGGAAGTCGAGTCCGCTCCCCCTAGAAGGAGCAACGAACCCTCGTAGTCAGCGGGCACCACGTCGTAGTCGCGGAGATTGCGATCGATGGCCGACGAGGTGAAGAACGCAAGAAAGAAAGAAGGCGAGTGCCGCCAGCGCTCTGCCCTCGGACGAAGCGACTCTTCTGCTGCTCGGCGGCGCCACCCGATCCAGACGAGTGCATGGAGCGGGCCGACGCAGACGACAAGCAGCGCGGCAGCGGCCGTGGAGCGGCCAGACAACGACGCGATGGTCGCGCCCAAAGCAATGAGAGCGACGGCGTAAAGCACGAAAGAGGAGAACTCCGGGACGGGGCCACCCTGAGCCGCAACGCCCGCATCGAGCCCGACTCCTCTTCTGCACAGCCGCCAGCCGATCAGGAGACCGAGTCCGCCGGCGACCCAGGCAAACGGCGCGTAGCGTATTGCGACGGCAACGAAGTACAGCCCGGCAACGGGAACGAGGAGCAAAGCACCAACGAGCCCGAGTCCAACCGCGCCTCGAAGGGCTCTCCGGATCGAGGCATCCGGACCGTCCGCTAGCGTCGCCGTGAGGGCGAGAAGCAAGGACCTGATCAGAATGACGACGACAAGGATGGCGCCGAACGCCAGCCAACCGGAGGAATACGCGACGGTCTGCTTCAAATCGAAATACAGGTCGAAGGGCCAGACCGCGGCCGCCGGAGCCACGGAGCCGTTGGCTGGAACCAGACCGAGTAGAAGCAGCGCGGCGAGCAAGAATCCCTCGACGGTCAGCGGTAGGGCGGCAAGGGGTCGGTCGAGTACGGCCCTCGTCCCTGACTTGAGTGTTTGCACGAGCGGAGACTACCGACACCCGCAAGTCGATCCGGCCCCGAACCCCGGCCGCCGGGCAAGGCGCCCACTAGACTGATGCTCCCGTGAGCGACGAACCCAACGAGCGCGCGCCCATCGCAACCGGAGAGAACGAAGACGTGCGCCGGCCCACCTGGACACGTCTCGACTGGCTGTGCATGACCGTCATAACTTCGCGGGCGGCGTCGCTCGCCTGATTGGAATCAGCGACGCCAAGGGTCTGATGTTCGACGAGGTCTACTACGCGAAGGACGCTTGTCTCTATGCGGGGGAATCGCGTCTGTCTGCGGCATTGCGTCGCCGGAAAACTATGTTCACCCGCCATTGGGAAAGTGGCTGATCTCCCTTGGAATCAGGTTCTTCGGCCACAACAGACGGGTTGGCGCGTTGCGAGCGCGATCGCCGGAACGCTCACGATCCTGTTGCTCTACCTCCTAGCGCGCAAGATCCTGAGATCGACGCTCGGAGCGAGTCTGGCCTCGGGATTGTTTGCCGTCGATCTTCTCGCATTCGTTCAATCACGAGTTTCGATGCTCGATGTCTTCGTGCCCCTGTTCGGTGTCGCGACGTTCTTGTTCCTCGCCTACGACCGCGATCGGTTGGCCGCGGACTCGAGGCACGCACGCTGGAGGCCCTGGAGACTTGCGGCCGGCATTGCTGCTGGAGCGGCTTCCGCGACGAAATGGTCCGGAGTGCTCTTCTTGATCGCAGCGATCGTCATCACCGTGGTGTGGGAAACCGCTGGCGGAGGAGAACCGGCGGTGGCCGTTAATTGAGGCGAGCGCTGGCCAGAGGGGCCCACCATCGCCGCGTGGCTGGTGCTCGTACCCGCACTGGTCTACATCGCGACTTTCATCGGACGCATGGACGGCTCAATTCTCGCTCTTCCATGGGCCGACAACTCATGGTTTCACAACCTGATCGAGGAACACCGGCTAGCTCTCGATTACCACTGGCAGTTGGACGACCGGCACTCCTACGAATCGCCTCCCTGGTCGTGATCCTCTTGAAGCGCCCCGTCGCCTACTACGTTGCCCCCGACTCACCGGACGGCTTCATCGGCTCGATTGCTGCACTCGGCAGCCCGCTCGTGTGGTGGTCCTTCATCCCCGCCTTCGTCTTCACGTTTTTTGCGTGGGTGAGACGCCGAAACTTCCTGGGGCCCGAGGGGCTGATCCTCGCGGGGGTCGCGTTCACGTATATGCCCTGGCTGGTGTTATCCAGCGACCGTAGCGCAGTCTTCATCTTTTACATGTTGCCCGTCGTCCCTTTCATGTGCCTGAGCCTTGCCTATTGCTTCGTGAGGCTTGGTCGTTCGCTTGAGGCGCGGTTCGCAGCAGCCGTGTTCATGGCGGCGGCCCTCGGATTGTTCGCCTACTACTACCCGTTGCTCGTCGGCACGGTGCTTCCCTATGAATCATGGGAGAGGCGGCTCCTGTTCAACACCGCAGAGAGCTGCGAGAAACCCCCGGGTAAACCGACGACTACCACCACAACCGCCACGATCGAGGGTGAGGAACGGGTTAGCACCTTCGAGACGACGAACCGCGACTCACTTCCGCCCAAGGGTTGGTGCTGGCTCTGACGCTCAGATCGCCTTAGTCCTCGGTCACGTCGAGGAGCGTCACCTCATAGACAACGTTTTCGTCGGGGCCGACATGAGGGGCAAAGCCTGCATCACCGTAAGCGAGTTCCGGCGGAATCATAAGCCTGCGCGTCCCGCCAACTTTCATTGACCTCACCCCTTCGTCCAAACCGTTGATTACCTGCCCTCGTCCCAGAGGAAAGACGAACTCGCCGCCCTGGTTCTCCGAAGAGGCAAACTCGCCCCCATCTGCCAGCTCTGCCGTGTACTCGATCGTCACGCTCGTGCCGGCCACCGCCTCTGTGCCGTTGCCGCAAACGACGTCTTCGTAAATGAGCCCAGTATCGGACTCCACGGGGGTTTCCTCGCACTCGGCGGCCGACTCGTTCGAGCTGGAGCAGGACGACAAGTACGAGAGCACCCGACAAACATGCCAAGGCGATGAAACGCGTCATTGCATCCGGACCAAGCGCTAAGCCGGCCTAAGGGCCGAGACAGCCCGTCCCGATCTCGCTGGTGCACGCATTGCACCGGTGTGCTTCGGGAGCACGGTGAGCTGAAGTCGCACTGCGAATCGAGGGAGCTGGTAGGCTACCGACTCGCATCGACCGCAGCTTGTCGACCGTCCTAACCTTTCAGGGGGATGTAGTCATGAGCTGAGTGTGCAGGCCAGCGATTGCAAAAATCCGTTGGTAGCTGGGTCTTGTTGGGGTGATGAGAGCCCGTCGAAGTACGACTGTCCAGGACGGCAGCGATGACCCGAAGGATGGCTTCGTTTACCATCACGACCACTGCACTGGAGGCGCCGGCTATCTCTTAAAGTAACCGCTAACTCGATGAGGCTCGGTCGGAGTCGGCTCCGTGAGTCGGGCTTACCACCGAACATCCGCTGCGGCTATCGGGAGCTCCTTGCCGGACGACAGTGAACATCACGATCTTCAGCATCCGCCTGTGCAATGTGGTGAGCTCGGGGCCGTTGACCTTGTTTCGCGGATCCGGCCTTGACGCATACCTCTACGGTAGTGCCGTCGGGAATGTCGAAGTGAACGGTCTTCTCATCCACGACGCTGATGGTGACGTCACCGACGGTCGCCGGCAAATTCTCGAAGTCGACCTTCAATCCAGAAAAAACATCTTCCGTCCCTGCGCTTGCACTGAGGCCAAATGTTGCCCCCATGACAAGCAGAGACATAACCATGAACGCAAACGTCAATCGAGTCTTCAACTCAGGTCCCCTCTTCTGTCTTCTGGAATGGCACCGCGTGGATGCTCGAAGCAAGACGCCCGCTATTTCGGATGGTGGCCCGTTCCTTGCCAATCTGTACGAACATCTACGTAGTCGCTATCGGCATTGATCCAAGAAAAAGTTGAAGGGCCGACTCTGCACCACGAGTCAGTGTTCACTGGGAGGTAATCGGTTAACTATTGTTGCAGAGGAGGGCCGCGATCCGGGATCTCCGGGGGACTCACGCATGATTCCTGATGCGGGCCAAAGCGGACCAGGTTTGAAACGAGAGATCGTGGCGCTCGTCGATAAGAGGGTCGAAGAGATCCTCTGAACTGCAGAGGCGGTTCGTGGACCTGAGCGGATTCGAACCGCTGACCTCACCCGTGCGAGGGGCGCGCTCTACCAACTGAGCTACAGGCCCGTGGAGGCCACAGTCTAGCTGAGGGTTGCGTCAACGACCCTCGAGGTTCGCCGAGTGGGCCTCGAGGGTCTCTCGCAGAGATGCTTGAATCGAAGAGGTCGTGTAATCGCCACGCGTGCGTTCGATGATCGATCGAGCCACGTCAGTGAGCCGCCGAAGGCCGAACGTGATTCCGTCCGGGTAGTCCATCGAGACGAGCACGTAGTACATCTCGTCCATCTTTCCGAGAAGCTCCTCGCACCTCTTCAGCTCATTACGGCGCATGAGGTCGAGGATGTGCCGTCGCAGCTCCCCTATCGCTTCCGCCATTCCCTTCGCATACGCCTGAGGCGTCGCTCCCAGACCATCCATCGAAGGGAAGGCTGCATCCGTTACCAGAGCGTGCGTCACCCGTGCTTCGACAAATTCCTTCTCGGCATCATGAAAGAAGCCCGCGTAAAGAACGTCCGGGTGATCGGCCAGCACGGAGCGCGCCTCGCCGAGATGAGACTTGCTTCACCGATGAGCTCCTCTGCGTTCGCCCACTCGTACCGGTGCAGGGCTCGTATCGCGTTTCCACACGCGCGAATCGCACTGCACGAAGAGGACAGCCCTATCTCGCGTGCCTTGTTCTTGGAATCGAAACGACTCGTAGCTCGTCAGCAACTGCAGAGAGGTCCATTTCGGCAGACTAACCCGCAGGACTAGCCTCTCAGCCCTGTAGCCGTCAGTCGCTGGGAAGCCACCGACGGGCGGCTTCCGCGCGTCGCGAGCGGGCGCACCTTCCTCAGGCGCTCCTGTCGCCGGTACTTGGCTTCGAGCAACAGCGTCACGTAGAGCGCAAATGAGAAGTCGCACACAAGGTGGATCTCCCACCACCCTCCGCCCTCTGCGACGAACGCGGCCGCTGCCGAGACCGGCACCAGCAAGCCAGACACGACCAGAATCCTCGTTCGTTGACGCTGACTCTTGCGGTGTGAATGCACACGGCGTCCCGCCCCCTTTGGCACGATCAAGCGACGGCCACCCTTGGCCGAGCGGCGCGGGGCGATCATCTGCATGCGCCGCGCGAAACGCTGTGTTGTTTTGAGGGGAGTGCCTTGTCTGGCCCGCCGGACTGCGGGTAGGAAAACAACTATCCATGCCGCTGCAAGCGCTACCAGAAAGACTGTTGTCAGAGCTGTAACCCCGCGAGCTTTAGCTCAATAGAACCGCTGCTCAAGCTACTTCCGAGCACCGGCGAACCGGCGGATTTGCGCACAATCCCTCGTGTACAGAGTTCGTCGGGGCGGTATACAGACATGTCAAAGACAATCAAGGGAGATTCAATGCCACCCCAGGTAATGGCTTCAGATGATTCGGTCGGCGAAGTCTCGGTCGACGCTGTAGTCGTCGCGGCATTCAAATCTAGCGACGGCCCGATGCTGTCGACGGACGCTCAAACGTTGGATGACGAACTGGGTGGCGAGCTCATCGAGCATCTCACCCACACGGCTTTCAAGGGAAAAGTCGCTGAGGTCGCTCTGGTGCCGACGTTGGGTCGCGTGAAGGCCAGAACGATAGTGGTTGCGGGTCTCGGAGAGAAAGAGGAGGCGGGTCGCAACGAGGTAATGCGGGCTGCCGGATCGGCTGCTCGACGGCTCACCGACCGATCGACGATTGCCTCGGCACTCCACGCAGACATATCCGATGAGCATGCGGTTGGCGGCGCGACCGAAGGGTTCCTGCTCGGGTCCTACAAGTTCACGACCTACAAGAGCGATCCTCATCCTTCGAAGATCGAACGCATTGCAATGCTGGGTGGTCCCGCCGACAACCTGATCGAACGCGGGCTCGCTACGGCAGAGGCAACGACCCTGCGCGCGATCTGACGAACGAGCCCGCGGACACGATCTATCCGGAGACCCTTGCGGAGCGCGCAAGGGAGGTGGCCGACGTCGGCGGACTCGAATTCGAGGTCCTCGACGAGTCTCAGCTTGCGGAACGAGGATTCGGTGGCTTGATAGCAGTGGGCAAAGGGAGCGCAAGCCACCCCGCTTCATCGTCATGCGCTACGAGCCCGAAGGTAAGGCGCAACAGACTCTGGCCATAGTTGGAAAGGGCATCACGTTCGATTCCGGGGGCCTGTCCATCAAACCCGCGGGTCGATGGAGACCATGAAGACCGACATGGGTGGTGCTGCCGCCGTGATCGGTGCAATGAGTGCGCTGAGCAAGCTGAAGCCTCAGATCGCGGTACTCGGTCTGATCTCCTCGGCCGAGAACATGGTCTCCGGCCGGTCGGTAAAGCCGGGCGACGTCATCAAGCACTACGGAGGGGGAACGTCCGAGGTGCTCAACACCGACGCTGAGGGCCGCCTGGTCCTGGCGGACGCGATCGCTTACGCCTGCGAGCAAAAGGTCGACGCAATAGTCAACGTCGCGACTCTCACCGGCGCCATCATGATCGCACTCGGTCCGAAGGCGGCGGGCCTGTTCTCCAACGACGATGCACTCCGCGAGGAAGTGGCTGCCGCTGCCGAGCGGGCAGGAGAACGTGTGTGGCCCATGCCGCTTTACGACGACTACCGCAGCGACATCGACTCCGAGATCGCCGACATCAAGAACACGAGTAGTCGTTGGGGTGGCGCCATAAAGGCCGCGCTCTTCCTTCGCAACTTCGTGGCAAAAGGGGTGCCTTGGGCGCACCTCGACATCGCGGGGCCGGCCAGGAACGACAGTGCCTATGACGAGGTCCCGAAGGGTGGTTCGGGAGTGTCCACGCGCACGCTGATCGCATGGATCGAGGGGAGGGCGGGCTGAGCGAGGCCACAGGCGGACCTCCGTCTGACGGAAAAGAAGACCCAGGACAACGTCGTTCCCCTGGGTGTCGACGCGCCCCCTGAATCACCCCCGGCGCCAGCCAGCCGCCCCGGTCGCCTCCACGGTCTGGCGATCCTCGCAATGGCGGTGTTCGCCCTCCTGGGCATAGCCGCCATGCTGGCCTTCATCACGATCTCCTGGCCGGACGATTCGAGTCGCTACGTGGTGGCGGTATTCATGACCGCCGTCGTCGGTTTCGTGACATCAGCATCCATCGCCGTATTCTCCGCGGCCCGAGACACCTACCCGAGACACCCCCGCAAGCCGACCGGAGAATGATTCGCCTACACTCGGTTGATGGAGATCGACGGACATCCGACGCAGGATCTGATCGAGGAACTCGAGCGACGGGGTGCCATCAGAGTCGACGGCACGAGTGACGGCCCCAGCGCCGACGCCGTCCGCTTCATCGCGGAAAGAGCGGGTGAGGTAACCGGATTCTGGCTCTTCGTCCCGCCCCAGACCTACTTCACGGGCGTCGATGAGGTCCCACCTGTGTGAGCGTCACACCTGAGGCCTTCCGTAGCACCCTTCGCCTGTTTGCCAGCGGAATCACGATCGTGGCCACTCACGCGGACGGTGCACCACACGGCATGACGTGCACGTCCTTCGCTTCTGTATCGCTCGAACCACCCCTGGTTCTCGTGTGCCTCGAACGCGATTCTCATACTCTCGCGGCAGTCTCTGCTTCGGGTGTGTTCGCAGTCAGCGTGCTGAGCGCGGAGCAGGAGATCGTCGCACGCACCTTCTCCGAACCGGGCGAGAAGCCTTTTGACGACTTCCCCATACGCAGCGCCCCCAACGGGTGTCCGATACTTGATGGAGCCCTTGCGTGGCTCGCTTGCTCCGTCGAGCGGAACCTCGAAGCCGGCGATCACAACGTCGTGGTTGGCCTCGTGGACGATTGCGCCTTCGACTCCGGAGATCCACTCCTCTACTTCGACCGCGCCTACAGGAAGTTCAGCTGACGAGCTTCAACTGCGTGCCGCGCTGGATCTCGTCGGGGAGCGCACCAGATGCCAGCTCGATGACGAATCGAGAGCCGAATACGAACTTGCTCATGCGCCTGGGTCGCATGCTCCGTACCACGTGGCGGACCTTCCAGTCCCTCCCGGCGAAAACGACGTCTATCGGGTAGCTCATGCGGAAGGTGTGGACTTGTGTTCCCGGCTCGATGATGAGCGCCTCGCCGGCGGTCAGAGGAGGCGAGCCGATGAGGCCCTTGGACCGTTCGGCCAGCGTCCTCGCCCACCTCACGTCATGAGCGACTATCCTGCCGGACGACTCGTCAACTATCCGATCCGCCATTGCGTCAGACTAAGTGGTCGATGGGGTGGACCACCAAACTGAAGACCGAAGGGAGCAATGCAGTGCAGAAGTGGGAGTACGCAACGGTTCCGCTGATCTCGCACGCGCTTCAGGAAATCCTCAACCAGTGGGGCGAGGAGGGGTGGGAGCTCGTTCAGGTTCTCGAGAGCCAGCAGCTCGGGATGACGGCGTTCCTCAAGCGACCCGCACAGACCACCGAAAGCGGCTAACTGGATCTAGTCGCGCTCCCAAACGCCTGAGCGGCCTCCCGACTTCCGAAGGAGACGCACGTCGGTGATGGCCACGGCCCTCTCGGTTCCCTTCACCATGTCGTAGATGGTGAGGGCCGCAACACTCACCGCGCTCAACGCCTCCATCTCGACTCCCGTTCGCTCCGAGGTTCGGACGAGGGCTTCGATCTCCACGCCTTTCTCGGCGCGATCGAACGACACCTCTACCGCAGTGATGGCGATCGGATGACAAAGAGGAATGAGCTCGGACGTCTTCTTCGCTGCCATGATGCCGGCGATGCGAGCCACCTCTAGAGCGTCACCCTTATCCAGACGCCGCTCGAAGACCATCTCGGCCGTGCTCGAGCTCATCAGCACCGAACAAGCAGCGACGGCCTCCCGGTCGGTGACGTCCTTGGCAGATACGTCCACCATTCGCGCTTCCGTCTCGGGGTGCCTTTCGTTCACGGAAGTCTCCAGATCTCGACCGTGACACGCTGTCCCTCGGCCAGCTTGGAATCCTCCCGCCCGAAACGAGCCACCCCGTGGCAATCGATCAGGCTCGATTGGATGTGACTGCCCTGGGGGCCGGTCGGTGTCGCGAACCATCCCCCGTCACGATTCGAAAGCCGAACTCGCACGAAGTGGAGCCGGCCGGGTCGCTTGGTGATGGTCTCGGTCAAAGTTGCGTCAAGCGTCGGCCTTAGGAGCGAACTGCACCCGCGCATCTTTCGAATCGCCGGGCGAACGAACTGTTCGAAACCCACGTGTACCGAGACGGGATTCCCAGGCAAGCCGAGGAACGGGACGTTCGAAACCGAGCCCAACACGACAGGCTTTCCCGGCTGCATCGCAACACGCCACAACTCGATGTTGCCCAACTCCTCGACGACGTCCTTGACGAAGTCGTATTTGCCGACCGCGACTCCGCCGGATGACACCACGAGATCGGCCGCCTCTGCAGCACGCTCAAAAGCCTCGACCACCGCCTCACGCCTGTCGGGAACTCGCTCCGACAAGACCGGACGGGCACCCGCACGCTCGAGGAGCGCGAGCAGAGCCAGTGCGTTCGAGTCCCTGATCTGACCAGGTCCCGGCTCCTCCTCGGGATCAACAAGTTCATCGCCGGTCACGAGCAAGGCGACGCGCGGCCCCCGCCTGATCTCAACAGGTGTTACTCCCATCGAGCCCAACAGGGCCAGCTCTCCTGGACCAAGCTCGAGACCCTCTCGCACGAGAATCTCTCCTGCGTCCAGATCGTCGCCGGCAGGCCGCACATGCTGGCCCTTCTCCACGGAGGTCTTGACGAGCACCTTGCCGTCTTTCTCCTCCGTCACCTCGACCATGACGATCGCGTCCGCACCCGCCGGTAGCGGGGCGCCGGTCATGATGCGAGCTGCGGTTCCGGCCTCGACGACGACTTCATCGGATCCTCCCGCGCGCACCTCTCCCACTATCTCGAGCTCGACCGGCGTGTACTCACCTGCCCCCGAGGTATCGGCCGCGGCGACTGCGTATCCGTCCATCGCCGAGTTATCGAAACGCGGGAGCGCGTGCGGAGCACGAACTTCCGTGGCACTGACCAGCCCGAGCGCCTCGCGAAGCGACACCTTTTCTGTTGCAAGCGGTTCAACGGACTCGAGCACGCGCGTACGCGCGTCGTCCACGCTCAGAAGGTTCGCAAAGTGCGCATCGCCCACTATCCCCGTCTCGCAATCTCGTCGAGGTACTCCTTGAGGGGCTTGGCGAGGTCGTCGCGGCGGAGGGCCAGCTCAATTGTCGCCTTCAGGTAGTCGAGCTTCTTGCCCACGTCGTAGATGGGCCCGTCGTGCACGTACGCGTAAACGGCTTTCTGGCTTGCCAGCAGATTGATTGCATCCGTCAGCTGGATCTCCCCGCCCACGCCAGCAGAGGTCTGATCGATCGCGTCGAAGATCTCGGGACTGAACACGTAGTGGCCAACCGCGCCCAGGTCCGATGGGGCGTCTTCTCGGGAGGGCTTTTCGACCATGCCCTTCATTCGCACGAGGTCATCTGCGCTCCATTCGCCCGGATCGACGACACCATAGGACGAGATGTCCTCGAGACGCATCCGCTGCACCGCGACCACACTCGAGCCGGTCTGCTCGTAGCACTCGAGCATCCGGGGCAGAAACGGTTTCTCGCCCTCGATCCGCTCTGGAACGATCTCGTCGCCGACCATGACGGCGAACGGCTCGTTGCCGACATGCGCACGAGCAACCGAAACTGCATGGCCGAAACCCAATGGTTCTCTTTGTCGTACGTAATGCATCTCGACCATCTCGCCGATCGCACGGACCTCAGCGAGCTCTTCGAGTTTTCCTGCGGCCTCTAGATGATGCTCGAGCTCGAGCGCTCGGTCGAAGTGGTCTTCGATAGAGCTCTTTCCACGGCTCGTGATAACGAGGATGTCCTCGATCCCTGCTCTCACTGCGTCTTCGACGATGTACTGGATCCCCGGCTTGTCGATTACGGGGATCATCTCCTTCGGCTGCGCCTTGGTCGCCGGAAGGAATCGGGTCCCGAGTCCGGCCGCGGGAATCACGGCCTTGCGAACGGTCAACAGCCCCTCCTATTCGAGATCACTAGGTGGCCAAATGTAGGCCGGGAGCAGGCCTCTTCGCCACACGCACGCGATCCCGGCCATCCTCCTTGGCCTGATAAAGGGCCTGGTCGGCGGCCTCGATCAAAGATTGATACCCGTTTCCGTGCAGCGGGTAGCAGGCAACTCCGATGGACACGCTGACGGTGACCGGTTCCTCACCCACAGCGGTAAATGGATCGCTCGCTATCGTTTGTCGGATCTTCTCGGCGGTCGTGCGCGCTCCTGAGATATCCGTCTCGGACAGGAGGCACACGAACTCCTCCCCTCCATAACGCACGAAGGTGTCGATCTCACGAAGCGCAGCACCGGCACGCTGCGCGAATTCGATCAAGATCGCATCGCCACGCTGGTGGCCGTGCGTGTCGTTGACGACCTTGAAGTTGTCGAGGTCAAGCATTAGAACGCTGAACGGTCGGTCGAACCGGTTGGCGCTTGCAAGAGTCTGCCTGAATTGCATCTGCAGGTACCGCCGGTTCCACACTCCAGTCAACCCGTCGGTTAGCGAGAGTCTCTGTGCGTCCTCATGCAAGAGCACGTTCTCGATTGCAACTCCACCTTGTTCGGCGAGGAACACGACGGTATCGAGATCCTTTTGGTCGAACGGAACCGCGCCCTCCCTGTAGAGAGCGATGACGCCGGTGACTCTCTGGGAGCTGTACAACGGAACCGCGAGTGTGACCGGGAACCGTGGTTCGTTGCGCGAGTGCTTCGGCCCACCACCCTCGGTCGGAAGCTTCACGGTGATCCCCCGCTCGGCTGCGAGTCCCGCGATCCCCTCGCCAACCCGCAATCTGTCCAGTGCGTTCTGGTCCACGCCTCGAGACAACGCTGGGTAGAGCTCATCGCGCGTGCCGGTGAATAGCCACAGGCAGCCGGCGTCCGCCAAAACCGCATCGGACGCGGTACTCAGGATCGAGTCGAGAATCTGACCCATGTCGTGAGTGGAGCGCAGCGTCGCGCCGACCCGGTCGACCGTTCGCTGGAGCTGATCTCGTGATGCCTCGAGGTCTGTGATGGTCGTGTCGAGGTGGTCACTCATCTCGTTGAAGGACAGCGCCAGCTGGCCGACCTCGTCCTTGGAACGCACCGGAATCCGGTGGTCGAAGCTTCCGCCGGCGATCGCGCGGGCACCCTCCGTCAGCTCCTCGAGCGGGCTTGCGATGAGGCGGGCCAGTACGTAGGCGAGCACCGCCGTCGCAATAACGGCCAGGAGCAACAGAAGGAGCAGCGCACCGATGATATTGCGCTCGAGACTCTCAATCGCCGAGTAGGGAGTCCAAGCCAGCACGAACATGTCTTCGTCGCCGAGCGTGCTGGCTTCCCCCAACCCGTTGCCTTCCACCTCGATTTCGCTTTTGCCCACCTGGACACCCTCCACCGGCATCGCTTCTTCAAGGTTCGGAGAAGCGATGATCTGGTCTTCCGCTACCAGATAAACCTCCAGGTCGTCCTGAGTGGTGCCAACCAGCAGCGTGGCGTCGAGCCAGGAGCCACCCACGATGGACCCGATGTTTCCCTCAGGAGGACTCGACCTGGATGGGCTCGGTGCGAACGAACCCGGGACCAACAAGGTCCGTAGCCATGATCTCGTCGAATGTGGGAGGTGAGAAGCCGAGAAGGAAGTCGCCTGCGGTTCCTGCCGCCCCGGAGATGTCACCACCGGGATCAAGGGCGATCAGAAAGTCGAGCCCGTTCGTGTTTTGCAGGCGCTCTTCCAAGAAGGCGTCGGTTTCGGCGCGATCGTCTTTCTCGATGGCCACCGCAAAGTCCTCGTTCTGCGGCAGTGACGATCTCGTCAGATCCGCGAAGCACCGAGACCCGGTCGTTGTGATGAGCTACGACGGAGTTAACCGCCGGCGTGAGAGCCGACTCGGACTGCTTCGCAACCTGATTGATGACGATGTCCTGCACGACGAAACCGGCTACCCCTAGAGGCAGGATCACGATGAGTATGAAAAAGAGGGTCAATCGTCGTTGCAGAGACACGGAGAGCCTCCCTCGCTCTTTGTGTCGTAATGTCGGCTGATCTCGAGCGTCACTTTACGGCGCGGCCACCCCCGACCGAGGTTAGTGAGAAGATTCACAAATGCCGATATACGAGTATGCCTGCACCGCGTGCGGCGAACGCACCGAGGCAAGACAGAGCTTCACCGATCCCCCCTTGGACACCTGCCCCATTTGTGGCGGAAGCCTAAGAAAGTTGTACTCGCCGGTGGGAGTCGTGTTCAAGGGCTCGGGCTTCTACTCCACCGACAACAATAAGGCTGCCAAGCAGGCTAAATCGACCGAATCAAGCGCGAAGGGTTCAAAAGACACCTCAAAGGGGACCCAGAGCAAGGATTCCTCGTCGAGCTCGAGTGAATCCTCGTCTACTACCAAAAAGGAGTCATCGCCCAAATGACCGAGCCAGTAGAGGTTGGCGTTTTCGGAGGCTCCGGCTTCTATTCGCTCCTAGACGATGTCGAGGAAGTCAGTGTCGATACGCCTTTCGGCGATCCATCAGCGGCCTTCGCCGTCGGCGAAGTCGAGGGGGTGCGGGTCGCATTCCTCCCCAGGCACGGGCCCAAGCACCAGCTTCCGCCACACATGATCAACTACCGAGCCAACCTGTGGGCGATGAAGGAGCTCGGAGTGAACCGCATCATCGGTCCCTGCGCGGCGGGTTCACTCAAACGAGATGTCAAGCCGGGAGACTTCGTCGTAAGCGATCAGCTCGTGGATCGGACGGCGGGCCGCAAGGACACTTTCTACGACGGTCCCGAGACGACGCACATCGCGTTCGCCGATCCGTACTGTCCCGAGTTGCGTGCTCTGGCGATCGATTCGGGCCGGAACTCGGGAATCACGATTCACGAGCAGGGCACCGTCGTCACAATTCAGGGCCCCCGTTTCTCTACACGTGCAGAGTCGAAGTGGTTCCAGGACGCGGGCTGGGAGGTAATCAACATGACCCAGTATCCGGAGGCCTACCTCGCGCGCGAACTCGAGATCTGCTACGTCAATGTCGCCCTCATCACCGACTACGACGTGGGTGTCGAGGGTGAAAGTGACGCCGTGACGCATGAGGCTGTCATCGAGGTGTTCAACGAGAACAACTCGAAGTTGAGGGATCTTCTGTTCTCGCTCATTCCCAAGATCCCATCCGAACGAGCCTGTCCCTGCGCAACCGCCCTCAAGGGCGCGCGCTTCGAGCCTTAGGCCGCATTCTTGCTCAGCGTTTTCCAAGCGGCCGTCCTCGGCGCGGTCCAAGGACTGACTGAGTTCATCCCGATCTCCTCGTCCGGTCATCTCGTTATCGTGCCCGCGCTGTTCGACTGGCCGCGCGAGCCGGGAGTCGCGTTCGAGGTACTCCTCCATACGGCCTCGCTGCTGGCACTGTTGATCTACTTCTCTGGTGATCTACTCGACCTCGTCCGCGGTGCGAGACAACGAGACAGGGACTCACTGCGCCTCGGCAAACTGTTGATCATCGGAAGCATCCCAGCGGGCCTGGCCGGACTTCTCCTTGCCGATTTCTTCGAGTCGCAGTACGACGACGCGTCCGGCGCGGCCCTGCAGTTGCTGATTACCGCGGTGATCCTCGTCGCAGCCGAGCAGGCTCTGCGCTATCACGAGCGCCGTAACGCCAAGAGAGGAGGGGATCTGAGGACCATCGGGGACATGAACCCGGTCGACGCAACGGCAGTCGGCGTGGGGCAGGCGGTCGCAATCGTTCCCGGCATCTCACGCTCCGGGGCGACGATCGGCGCCGCACTGGGCCTCGGCATCTCCCACGACGATGCGGCTCGATTCTCGTTCCTTCTGGCCATTCCGGCCCTGCTGGGAGCGACCCTCATCGAGGTGCCAAAGCTGGGGGACTCGGAGATCACTCTTGGACCCGCCATCGCGGGCTTCCTGTTCTCTCTCGTGTTCTCGTACGCGGCGATTGCAGGCCTGATCCGCTACCTGAAATCGCGGACTCTGTACCCCTTCGCGGCCTACTGCGCAGTCGCGGGAGTGGTTTTCTACCTGATCCTCCGGTAACAGGGGCAGATCCGGCAGAAAGTGGCTCTCGGGGACAAGGCGACGCCCGCTTTGCCACTACTGTGATAGTGCGCTTGTGCATTCAAGCACAAGGGTTGTACGCTCAAGCCTCCGGGCCGGCAGGAGGTTGCCGCTCGCAGCGCAAGATCTCGCATCAGTACCTCGCAAATGCCCGATAAGGACACGAGTGCCCAAGGAGTACGCCTGACTACGCCCGGCCGACACGTCTACACCGAACAGCAACAGGAGAGACTCAAGGCTATCCAATCCCGGCTGACGGAGGCCCGCCGCGAGCTCGATGCCCTCATTGGTGACGCCTATCTGAGGCCCAGAGCCAACATCGTTCCCGTGCACTTCTTGGACCTCGCATCCGCCACGGAGAAACTCCGGTGGGCCGAAAAGGAGTGGCGCGAGCTCGAACGAGAAGTCGGCGAGCAGGATCATTCCGAGCGGGTCGCCGATGAGGAACTGGACGACGCACTAGCTGACGTCGTTCACGCGGAGGGTTCGCGCCGCTAACGAGCGTTCTCTAGCCGACCGGATGTGCCCCGTGCGTCGGATGATCCTCATGGAGACTCTCAAGACTGCGCGTGCGTTCCCAGAAAAGGACCACGCAACCCCGGACGTCTTCGTCCTCACAGATGGGAGTGACGATGTACTCGACCTCGAGCGGAGAGCCATCGCTTCTCCAGAAGACCTCGTCCCTAACCCGAGCCACGCTGCCGGTTCGGATCGCGTCAAGAATCGGAGACTCCTCTTGAGGAAGAGGCGTTCCGTCAATCCGCGAATGGTGAACCGTCACATGTTGCGGTCGCCCAACGAGCTCGTTCGACTCGTAGCCGAGTAACGCCACAGCGGCGGCATTCACAAACTGAGTGTTGCCGTTGGCGTCCAGTCCGAGAATGCCCTCTCCTGCGGCGTTGAGGATCAACTCCTGTTGCCGGCTTACTCGCTTCAGCTCGATCTCTGCGTTCTTCCGATCTGAGATATCGCGCAGGATTCCGGTGAAGAAGCGCTCCTCGTCGGCCGTCCACGCAGCCAGCGACAGCTCGAGCGGGAACTCGGTTCCATCTTTGCGGAGCCCCTCGACCTCAATGGTCGTCCCGATGATGCGGGCCTCCCCCGTCTCCAAGAACCGGGCGAAACCGCGCTCATGCTTGCTTCGGTAGCGCTCGGGCATGAGCAACTGAACGGACTCACCGATGACTTCGTCCTCCCAGTACCCGAAAATGTTATGCGCTCCTTTGTTCCAGAAGACGATCTGTCCTTTGGCGTCGATCGACACGATGCCTTCGTTCGAGCTCTCTGCCAGCCGGCGGAAACGCATCTCGGACGCCCGCAGAGCGGACTCCGCTTGCTTGCGAACGGTGATGTCCTGAGACGTTCCGATGACTCGGGTGGGACGGCCGGCCAGGTCGCGCATTACCTTGCCGCGCGCGTGCATGACACGCGTCTTTCTGTCTGGTCGAACGATTCGATGTTCTATCGAGAAGCTGTCATCGGATTCGTGCAATCGGTCGACCATCGCCCGTACCGCTTCTCTGTCATCGGGATGAACCATCTGAACGATAACCGTCGAAGCTCGCGTTGAAGGTGGCGGAAGTGACACCGAAGATGCTGTACATCTGGTCTGACCAGTAGATCCTGTCCTTCTCGACGTCCCACTGCCAGCTTCCCAACATTGTTAACTCTTGCGCTTCGGCCAACTGCATCTGACTCTCGATCAGATCCTCCTCGGTCCTGCGCCTATCGGCGACCTCCTGCTCGAGCTCCGCGCTCGCCGACTCGAGCTCTCTGTTCGCCTTCTCGAGGGAACGTCGAGCGCGACGCTCTCGTTGAAAGAGCTCGGTTCGTTCCAACGCGAGACCGGTCAACACCGCGAGGCTTTGAAGAAGCTCGATCTCATCATGCCCGAAGACCGGAGTCGCGGGCGTACCCCACACGATGAGCCGGCCAAAGGGAACCTCCAGCACGATTGCCTCTTGAGCAAATGCACTGCTGCTTCCGCTCCCTTCGATGAGCCCAGGCACCGATTGCAGCATCTCGTCGGATGCCTGGTGGGAAGCGATCACCTCGTTGTTTCGGCCCACGAGAGCGGCTGCCCGGCCCCCGACGATCGCGCTGGTGTGAGGAAGGATGCTGGAGGTCACCTCATCGGAGGACGTAGCAACCATGAGCTTCACGATGGCTTTGCGCAGCACCTCCTGCTCCTCGCGCCGCCATTGGACTCGCAAAAAACTGGGTGGAGCGAAACCGGCAAAGAACAACAGCGCACTGGCCACTACGAGGAGTTGGACGACAAGAGTCAGTCCCTGCGATTCGGCGTTTGAGGTCACCCCCGCAAGAATTATGGCCAAGTTCAGTGACGCAGAGCCGAGGCTCAGCAATCGCATTCGGTGACGCGCAATGCTTGGCTGAGCGCTTCCTATTCTCCACAGACGCAACGTGACGAAGGATGACAGCGCGGTCCACTGAACCAAGACGAGGGCGATGAACAGGCCGAAGTACGCAGGACTCGGTACGCCCTCGGTAGGCAGCGTCGGTAACAACAGCGATGCAAGAACACACGCTGCGGTCAATCCACCGGCGAAGGAATCCCCGAAACGACCAACAGGACGTAACGCGGCCATGAAGCGAAAGAGGAAATAGGGATAGAGCACCAGGGTGGCGATGAGGATCCTGCTTAGAACCTGACTCCCCGTCGTCTCCGCTTCCTCGGGCGCGAAGGCGCCGACGGTGACGACGAGAGCAAGCACGCCGAACGTGGCTGACAGCCAACCAACCGGCGCGCCGCCGTCGCGTCTCCATCTGACGAACGACACAATCCCAAGCGCGCAGAACACGACTGCATCCGCCCACCCGATGATCTGGATCAGGCTCTCCACTTGCCTCCCCTGTTTTGCCCCAGCGGTGCTCCTCGGCCTTGGGATTCCCGCTATGGCCCCGACGTTACGACTTCGGAGCCTGCGCTGCACAACTTGAGAGTCAGCGGGGAGGCATCCTAAGGGCACCGTCGAGCCTGATGACCTCGCCATTGAGCATCGGATTGGACACTATGTGAAGAGCAAGAGCCGCGAACTCCTCCGGCTGGCCGAGGCGGCGCGGGTGTGGCACCTCGGCGGCAAGCTTCTTGCGGGCCTCTTCCGGAAGGCCGGCGAGCATCGGAGTGTCGAATGTCCCCGGAGCAATGGCGACACAGCGAATGAGCTTCGTTGCGAGATCACGAGCTACAGGCAGGGTCATGCCGACGATGCCGCCCTTTGAGGACGAGTAGGCGGCTTGCCCAATCTGACCGTCGAAAGCCGCGACCGAGGCGGAGTTGACGATTACCCCTCGCTCTTCACCCTCCGGCTCCTGAGTAGCCATTTGCTCGGCGACGAGTCTCAGCACGTTGAAGGTCCCGATCAGATTCACGCGCACCACGAACTCGTAGCGCTCGAGATCGTTGGCCGTGCCATTACGAGTCAGGACTCGGCCTGGAAATCCCACGCCCGCACAATTGACGTTCACGTGAACGCCTCCGAAAGCATCGACGGTCGAGGCGACCGCCGCCCGGACCTGCTCCTCGTCGGTGACATCTCCGGCAGCGAAGCGAGCGTCGTCCCCGAGCTCCTTGGCTTCGGCAGCCCCGTTTGATGATTCAAGGTCGAGGATGACGACCTTCCCGCCCGCCTCCACGAAAGCCTTAGCTGTGGCGAGACCTAGCCCTGAGGCCCCGCCGGTTATGAGCGCGACCTTGCCCGCGATGTTCAAGGATCCTCCTAGTAGGTGCTGGTGATGCGAGCCGTCGTCTAGTCGGGAACCCGCTCGGAGATGACCTCTCCGTTGGCGAGAACGAAGCCATCTTCGCACCTGGTCTCGACCGCACCGTCCGAGAACTGCTCGTGATAGAGCGAGGCGTAGGCGCCCTCCTTCTGGATCAACTCGGCATGTGTGCCTCGTTCGATGATTCGTCCTCGGTCGACATAGAGAATCTGGTCGGCGGCGAGGATCGTCGAGAGCCTGTGTGCGATGGCCACCGTGGTGCGCCCCCGAATGACCTGGCCCAGCGCGCTCTGCACGAGGCGCTCGGAGTGAGTGTCGAGGGCACTCGTGGCCTCATCGAGGATCAGAATGCTGGGGTTCTTGAGGATGACCCGGGCTATGGCGAGTCTCTGCTTCTCGCCACCGGACATCTTGTACCCGCGCTCACCCACGACCGTGTCGAATCCGTCGTCGAGCTCCTGAATCCTGGCCCAGATGTTCGCCGCCCTAGCGGCCCGCTCGAGGTCCTCGTCGGTCGCGTCGGGATTTCCGTAGCTGAGGTTCTCCCTGACGGATGCGTTGAATAGGTAGGTCTCCTGCGTCACCATGCCGATGACATCCCCAAGCGACTCGAGTCTGATGTCTCGCACGTCGATGCCGTCGATCTTCACGGCTCCGCGGTTCACATCGTAGAGACGAGGAAGCAGGTACGTGAGAGTCGTCTTCCCGGCCCCCGATGGACCGACGAGGGCGACCAGCTGACCCGGCTTGGCCTCGAACTCGACCCCACCGATTGTCCAGAGCCGGCCCTTCTCGGATTCGGGCTGGAGCGCGGAGCCGATGTAGGGCGATGGGGAGCTGTACTTGAACCACACATCGTCGAACACGATCCGGCCGGTCACCTCCGTGGGAGCAAGCTCGATGGCGCCGTCGTGGTCGACGATGTCTCGCTCGAGGTCGAGGTACTCGTAGATGCGGTCGAAAAGCGCAAGACTGGACTGGATCTCGACGTTGACGTTGAGAAGCTGGCCCAACGGGAAGAACAAGCGACTCTGAAGCGTGGTGAAGGCCACGATCGTACCGACGACGTTTCGAGGGTCGCCTCCGAGCGATCCTTCCAGGAAAAGCCACCCGGCGACCAGGTAGACGAACGCCGGCATGATCGAGAAGAACACCTGGATGAGCGCAAAGAACCCGCGGCCGACCATCGTCCTGCGGATCTCGAGGCCGAACAGCTTGTCGTTCTTGCCGCGGAACCGTCCGATCTCGTAGTTCTGACGTCCGAACGACTTAGACAGCAAGATGCCGGAGACGGAGAGGGTCTCCTGCATGTGAGCCGTGAGATCGGCCAGCGACTCTTGCGTCTGACCCGAGATCTCGCGCCGCACGCGCCCGACCTTGCGGCTGAGCCACAGGAAGAACGGCAGAATGCCGAGCGACACCACCGTCAGCTGCCAGGACAACAGCGCCATCGCCCCCACAGTCGCAAGGACGGTCGAAACATTGGCAAGCGTGCTCGAAGCTGTGTCCGTCAACACTCCCTGGACTCCACCGACGTCGTTCGACAAACGAGACTGGATCTCGCCGGTACGCGTCGAGGTGAAGAACTTCAGCGGCATGTTCTGGAGGTGCGCATAGAGGCTGTTGCGCAGGTCCCTCATCACGCTCTGGCCGACAATGTTGTTGAGGTAGGTCTGCCAGAGACCCAGGGCTCCGTTGATGATCGGGGTCGCGATCATGGCTCCGACAACCAACAACAGGAGCTGCAGTGCGTTCGTCTGTGGGCTTGTCGGACGCAAGTATCACGTCGTCGAACACGACTTTGATCAGCAGTGGGTTGATGAGCCCGATCGCCGAGATTATGAGGATGAGAATGCCGACGACGGTCACCTTGCCGCGATAGGGCTTGAACGTCGCCGCGATACGCCGGAACGTGCCGGGTTTGGCCTTGCGATCCGGTTGCTCCGGGGGTGTCAGTCGATGCGGTCGCGGCAAAAGGTCACCTCGGGATTGGGCGCATTACAGCATTACAAACGCAGTCTGTGCAGGGCTATTCCCCTCAATGTTCGCAGAGAGTCCGACCCCGCCTTACCTAATGTGGCGCAACGATGGCGCCTTCGGGCTCAGTCGGGAGCCCCGCCTCGAACCAGGCCCTGAAGCCGCCCTCGACGTTGTAGGCGTCGAAGCCACGGGCCTTAAGCGTGTTCGCGACCAGGCCGCTGCGCGTTCCTCCGAGACAGAGGAACGCGACCGGTCGATCATCGGGAACCTCCTCTAGACGCTCCCCGAGTTCAGCCATGTCGATATGGGTGGATCCAGGTACGTGCCCGGCCTCCCACTCGTATGGCTCGCGGACATCGATGAGCGTCATGTTCTCAGCGGCCATGCGGCGAGCGGCCTCGGTCGGCGTGATGTCCATCGGATCCATCAACGGAGTTTAACGGCGCAGACGACGCCATCGCGGATCGGCAGAATGAACGAGCGAAAGTCCGGATCCGCGGTGATGAGCTTGTTCGCCTTGTCGATGGTGCGCGTGAGCTCGGGGTTGGAGTCGTCGGGTTCCTCACCTGTGACGCGACCCGACCAGAGCATGTTGTCGCACATGTAGAGCCCTCCCACACGTACACGCGGCTTGGCGAGCTCGAATGCTTGTGGATACTCGTGCTTGTCGATATCGCAGTAGACGATGTCGAACTCACCCGATGTTTCGTTGAACACGTCGAACGCAGAAGCGACATGATAGTCGATGGGTCCGTCCAGTCCCGCGCGGCTCAGGTAGTCGAGAGCCCTCGTCTCATTCTCGGGATCCATGTCGGTGAGGTGTACCTCGCCATCGGGACCCGTCGCGCGGGAGAACCAGTAGGCCGAGTAGCCGTAGCCCGAACCCATCTCGAAGATGCGCTTGGCATCGATCGAACGCGCCATGACCTCGAGGAAGCGCCCGCATAGCCGGCCGACGATGGGGAAACCGTGCTCACGTGCGTATTCCTCCATCTCGATGAGGACATTCTCGTCGTCATCCGACGCAAGTGATTGGAGGTACCGCTCGACGGCAGGGGTCAGTATGTCCACTAGCGCACTCCTTGGTTGTCGTCCAGAACTAGCTTTCTCAGGTCGTCATGAAGAATCTCATTGCTGGCAACGATAGTCGTGCCCTCACCAGAGGGGGCCGGACCCTCGCTCACCACTCCGCCGGCCTCAGTCACGATCAATGCTCCCGCAGCGCGATCCCAGGGCTCGGTGTAAGCCTCGAAGAACCCGTCGAGTCTGCCGCACGCAACCGAGCAGAGGTCCAAGGCCGCGGATCCCGCCCTCCTGATATCTCGCACCCTGCCGAGAACGTCGGTCACGATACGGGACTGCGCCACGCGGCGATCCACGTCGTACGCGAATCCGGTTCCGACCAACGCGGTAGTCAGATCAGAACGATCGGAAACGCGCAGCGGGAGACCATTGAGCCACGCTCCCGCATCGCGCCGCGCGGTAAACGTCTCGTCGCGGTTCGGATCGTGGACGACGCCGACGACTCCCCCGTCTCGATCCTCGACGGCGATGCTGACGGCCCACACCGGGATACGAAAGAGGTAATTGATCGTCCCGTCGAGTGGATCGATGATCCATCGATAACCGGTCGAAGACTCGGCCCGGCCCCCCTCTTCGGACAGGATCCCGTCACTGGGACGCTCGGAGGCGATGAGGTCGAGCAGGAATCGCTCCGAGTCCTTGTCGGCCCTGCTGACGAGATCGGTCGGAGAGGATTTCGTGGAGACGTCCTCACGGTCACCACCGTATGACTTCATGAGCAGCTGGCCGGCTCCGTGAGCAGCATGGATGGCGAGGGTCAGGAGCTCGCTCGTCACTCAGGATCCACTTGCACTGTTTCCTCGACCAATCGCCACGCCTTCTGGGCCGCAATAAGCACGGGATCCCATACGGGAGCGAAGGGTGGAGCGTAGGAGAGATCGAGGTTGAGCATCTCCGCCACGGTCATGCGGTTCCATAGCGCGGTCGCGAAGACGTCGATGCGCTTGGCGGCTCCCTCTTCACCGATAATCTGAGCGCCGAGCAATCTTCCCGTTTGCTTTTCAACAACGAGCTTGGTCTTGATGGGGCGGGTATCGGGGAAGTATCCCGCCCGCGTCGTCGAGTCGCTCGTGTCGGTAACGAACTCGAAGCCGGCCTCAGTCGCCTCGTTCTCGGTCAGTCCCGTGCGGGCGACCTCGATGTCGCAGACCTTCGATGTGGCCGTGCCGACGACTCCGGGAAAGCTCTCGTAGCCTCCACCGATATTGATCCCAGCAACGCGGCCCTCTTTGTTGGCGTGAGTTCCGAGGGGAATCGCGACTCCCTTGCGGGAGACGAGATGGAACTTCTCGGCGCAGTCCCCCGCCGACCACACTTCTTCTTTGGACGTGCGCATCCTCCGGTCCACTTTGATTCCGCCCGAGTCTCCGATCTCGATTCCCGCCTCCTGCGCGAGTTCGATGTTCGGCTGCACGCCGATGCCGAGGACAACGATGTCGGCAGGCAGGGTGCGCTGCTCGGTGGCAACCGCGATCGCGCGTCCGTTGGATTGATCGATGCCGGTCACCTTCTCTTCGAGAAAGACCTCGATCTCCAGGTCACGCATCCGCTTCGCAACGACGGCGCCCATGTCCTCGTCGAGCGTTGTCATGGGCTGGCGCGCCGCGTCGACGAGGGCCACTTGCATGCCGCGCACCTTCAGCGCCTCTGCCATCTCGATCCCGATGTATCCACCGCCGACAACTACCGCCCGCGTGGGTTTCTCGTCGTCGACCCACCGACGAATCGCGACTCCGTCCTCTAGCACCTGAACCCCAAAGACACCGTCCGAATCGATCCCAGGCCAGTCCGGTTTGATCGGAGTCGCACCCGTCGCTACGACGAGCTGATCGAAGCCCTCGGAGCGCTCGGTCGAGTTCTCGAGATCGCACACCGTCACCTTTTGCGCGTCGAGGTCGATGGCCGTCACCTCATGATGAACTCGAGCGTCTATGTCGTTTTGCTCGCGGAACGCTTCCGGAGATCGAACGATAAGGGTCTCGAGCTCCTCGACCGTGTCGCCGACGTAGTAAGGAATCCCACAGGCTGAGTAGGAGGTGTAGGCGCCACGCTCGAAGGCCACTATCTCGAGCTCTGACGCGTCTCGACGTCGCCGGGCCTGCGTCGCAGCGCTCATACCCGCGGCGTCGCCGCCGACGATCACCAACCGGTTTGGCATCTCGTCTGCCTTACCCTTTCTGTGATGTTCACGTGCCTGATTGGATCCGAACATGTGACCTCGCGGCCACGTCCCTGCGAGCCGGATACTGCGATATGACCCTAGGGCAAGCCTTTGGTTCCGTTCTCATTGCGGCACGCGCGGGGGCCGAGTGGGCGTGGGCCGAGCTGTACGAAGACCTTGCCCCGCTGGTTCTCGGATATCTACGTGGCCGCGGCGCGGCTGAGCCCGAGGACCTAACTGGTGAGGTTTTCCTTCACATGGTGCGCGACGTCGGTTCGTTTGAAGGAACCGAGCGCGATTTCAGATCGTGGACGCTATCGATAGCGCACCACCGGCTGCTCGACGACATTCGCTATCGCAAGCGGCGCCCAGCCGAGCCGGCAGGTGAAGAGGTCGAACAGCAGACGGTGGGCGGAGACGTTGAAACGGAGGCCCTGAGCTCGCTGGGCTCCGACCGCGTGGTGAGGATCATTCAGAACCTCTCGCCGGACCAAAGAGATGTTCTTCTCCTTCGCATGCTCGCCGATCTCACGATCGAGGAGATCGCCGGGATTCTCGACAAGAGGCCGGGGGCGGTCAAGGCGCTCCAGCGCCGTGGGCTCGCAAATCTAAGGAAAAAGATCTCCCACCAGGGCGTACCCCAATGAGCGATATGGGCGCTTACCAGAGCGACATGGCCTGGTTATCAACAATCAGTGAAGCGGAGATGGAGAGGGCCCTTGCTGGTGAGTACGCCGGCGAGGACCCCTCTCTTCGTGCCCTTGCCTCCTACGCCAGAGATGCGAGGGCCATGTTGCCCGCCGCTCCTGACGAAGCAACCCGCGCCGCACATCTCGTGTCCATCGCCCAGGCGACCGCCGGCCTCGACACCCAGCAGGCCGCCGGGTTCACGCCGGCTCCATCCCGTCCCTTCAGCAGGGCGAAGCTCGTTCTCACGTCTCTGGCCGCGACCCTGATTGGAAGAATCGCTCTCGTGGGCCTGGCTTTGGCCGCGACGACCGGGGGGCTGGCGGCCACCGGTTCGCTCCCGGACCCGGCGCAGGATGCGCTCAGCAGGGCCGGGGAGAGAGTCGGATTGGATCTGCCCGCAGGCGATGACCGAGTATCGAGCGACGACAACACCGGCGTCCCGGAAGACCTTCCCGGCGGAGCTCAGGGTTCATCCGCCCCCTCGGTACTCGACGTCATCCGGAGCTGGGACGACGACAAAGGCTGCGAGTTCGGTCACGCGGTCGCAGCCGCGGCCGGCGGACATCCGAGTGCTTGCAAGTTAGAGCGGGGCGACAACGAGGGCCGCGATAAGCCTGGAAAGCAAGAGGCCGCAAGGCGGACGTCCGGACGACGCGGGCAAGCCAGAGGGGACGCCCCAAGGGAAGCCGGTCGGCGCCGGTGAGGGCAAGGGGAAGCCGGAGGGGACTCCCGACGGCAAACCAGAGGGTGCGGGGAAGCCGGAGGCAGCTCCTGGAGGGGGCAGCGATAGGTCTGGGGAGACAGGCCCCGGTAACTCCGACCACGGAAATGGCCTCGACACCGGAGGAGGTGTCGGCCCGCCGAGCGACGTGCCCGCCGGCGGGAGCGGTGACGGCCTGCCCAACTCCGACCCGGGAGCCGAGCCGTTACTGCGGGCCTGACCCGTTCCGAACATCCCCCGGTGCACCGGGGGATGTTTGCGTTCGGGGGAGAATTAACGCATGACATCCGAATCAGGTGACTACCGTATCGACAAGGACTCGCTGGGTGAGGTGCGCGTCCCGGCGGACGTTTTGTGGGGTGCACAGACACAGCGCTCGATCGAGAACTTCCCTATAGGACGCGATCGCTTCGTTTGGGGTCGCCGGGTCATCCGCGCCCTGGGGCTGCTCAAGAAGGCAGCAGCGCTGGCCAACGTCGAGCTCGGCGAGCTCCCACCCGAGAAGGCGGAGTTGATCGCACGCGCCGCAGACGAGGTCATCTCCGGAGACCTTGACGATCAGTTCCCGCTCGTTGTGTGGCAGACGGGCTCGGGGACCCAATCGAATATGAATGCCAATGAGGTGATAGCGAACCGTGCCATCCAACTGGCTGGCGGCGAGGTCGGCTCGAAGACTCCCGTTCATCCCAACGACGATGTCAACAAGGGCCAATCATCGAACGACACCTTCCCCACCGCCATGCACATCGCTTCCGTTGAGGAGACCCGCGACGTTCTCCTTCCGGCAGTCGAGGTTCTGAGGAACACGCTCGCCAAGAAGGCGGACGAACACGCCGATGTCGTCATGGTCGGTCGCACTCATCTGCAAGATGCGACGCCTGTGAAACTCGGTCAGGTGATTTCCGGTTGGGTCACACAACTCGATCAGGCATCCGAGGGCATCGAGCGGGCGCTTCCCGGTGTCTGCGAGCTGGCCATCGGCGGAACTGCCGTGGGTACGGGCCTCAACGCGCACGCGCGGTTCGGCGACACCGTGGCGGCCAAGCTGACCGAAGAGACCGGCAAGCAGTTCAGCTCGGCCCCCAACAAGTTCGCCGCGCTATCTGCGCATGACGCCATGGTCACCCTGAGCGCATCGATCAGAACTCTGGCGGTCGCCCTCTTCAAGATCGCGAACGATGTGCGTCTCTACGCGATGGGGCCCAGGGCGGGGATCGCCGAGCTCAAGATTCCCGAGAACGAGCCGGGAAGCTCGATCATGCCGGGCAAGATCAACCCAACGCAGTCCGAGGCTATGACCATGGTCTGCGCGCAGGTCATCGGAAACGACGCCACCGTCGCTTTTTCGGGTTCGCAGGGTCACTTCCAGTTGAACGTCTTCAAGCCCGTGATGCTGCATAACGTGCTCGAGTCCGCCTCATTGCTCGCGGACGCTTGCCATTCATTCAACGACCAATGCGCGGTTGGAATCGAGCCGGACAACAGGGTGATCGATGAGCACCTGGCCGGTAGCCTCATGTTGGTGACGGCTCTCAATCCCCACATCGGCTACGAGAAGGCAGCCGAGATCGCCTTGAAGGCCTACAGGGAGAACAGGACCCTCAAAAACACGGCCGTCGAACTTGGCTACGTCTCGGACGAGGATTTCGACAAATGGGTCGTGCCCGAGGACATGACGCACCCCCTGGAGGATTGAGTTCGGCAGTCTCTGCCGCAAAAAGGTTCGTCGATCTCCTCAGGTGAGGGCTCGTACTGCTCGATGATGGGAAGGAACACCGCGTTTCAGCCACCAGGCAACCCAGGAGAGGCAAAGTCCATGCTTGCCGTCTGCACGCACTGCGAATCCGCACAGGATGTCGAGAAGGCTGGCATCGTCTGCTGGTTCTGCGGTACAGAGATGAGCGATGCGACGCGCGACTATCAGGGAGAGCGCGGTCCGACCGAACCCGTGGGGGCCGTGGCCATCTAGGTCGTCAGCGAACCCAGGTTAGTTCCAGATCCAGAGAAGCCCCCAGGAACGCGGCCAGACTCTCGGCTTCCTGCTCCACGCCTCGCGTAACCCATTTCGGGACCTTGTTGAACGGTTCGACGTCCACCACGAGGCGCTTGCCTTTCCTCTCGTGACGCCATACTCCGTCGATGCGTCCGTCCACCAGAAGAACGGGTGACACCCATCCCTGAGGTCGGTGCACGCGCGCCTTGAAGTCACCGGTCATCAGCTCGTCCGCATGGAAGGTCGACCCGATGACGTAGGGATCGAATCCGGGGAGCAGGCGCACGGACTTCGTCGGGGACGCGTCCGCCATCGCCGAGACCGTTTTCGTCAACGCCCAATACTTGCCCCCGTCAAGAGCAACCGCGCTGACCTCATCGCCAAGGCCCGCAATGAGCCTGCCCGCGGCTGCGGGACTGACCGACCACCAGCGCGCGAAGTCCTCCCTGGTAGCCGGCCCGTAAGCCGACAGGAAGCGACGTGTGATGTCTTCGAGCGCATCGGCTGGGTCGACTTCATCGGAGTCCCCGAGCTCGAGCCACTGATCCGGTCTTGCAAAGGACACGTTGCGTCCCTTGTTAGGTCCAAAGCAGAGGCGGCCTTGAAACGATGCGGGCTTGAGCATGGCGCCCCAGCTCCCGCGCAACTTGTCTGCCAGAGCTTTGGACTTTGCGATCTTTGCGACGCGCTCTGCGAGTTCGTCCCGCGTGAGCGTTCGACCGTCGAGGGCCTTGGAGATCGAGGCGATGAGGTTTTCGAGCTCGTCCTTCGAGACCCCGAAGGCTTTGAACCATGCCGGCTTGAGGTAATGCTCGTACCTGCTCAGTCCCGCTTGCCAGAGCGGGTACTCGTCGCTCTTCAAAAGATGCAACGTTCCCCGCATTGCCCAGGTCTTGACCAGTCGTCGATCGGTCCATAACCACTTCTCGACGTCGTTGCGCTTCAGCTTGTCGACACGGGCCCACAACGACAGTTCAGCCGACGACATGAGTTGAGCATGAAGGCCGCCGATCTCACCGACCAGAGTGAGCGCCCTTCTCTTCGACACTCGTTCATCGAGGTGATGCTGTGCCACGCGCCACGCCATTACTCGAGGCCAATCGAGTTTCTTTTGAGGCATCATCAACTCGTTGCGCCGTTAAACGAGAGGAACGCGACCACAACAAGGGTCACGACGGCCGCCACGAGTAGGAACCTCACCGGCGCGGGGCGACGTTGCAGCGGGAGTCGTCTCGAATCTCGTGGCTCTTTCGAATTGCTCTCGACGACGATTCGCCCCCCACATCCGAAGGCCCACGAGCGCAACCCCGATTACGAGCAAGACGACGATCTTCATCGAGACAGTCTCGCGGGATTGGTGAAGACGCGCGAACCGCTAGTGGCTAGCGAGCTTGACCTTCAAGCCCTCGATGATCGCGTCGATCCCCCATTCCCAGCAGGCATCCATGTCGTAGGCCTCCATGGCTGGAAGGGCCGCAAGGAGGCACGGGAAATCCTCCGGGCTGAGCGTGGCTCTGTGATGCATGGCGTGGGCCTGCTGCATCGTCATTCCGTCCTCGCCACCAAGCAGAGGATTCGTCATCTGCCACAGAACGTGGCCCATGGCGAAGCCGGACAACGTCCAGTGAGCCTTGAGGGCTTCCTCGGGAGAGAAGCCTGCGCCTTGGAGAATCGACATGGCGAGCTCGATGGGTCGCATTGCGTCCGGTGATACCTCTGTCTTGCGCTGAAGCACCGAGAACAGGTTGGGATGCCGAAGCAGGACCCTGCGGAACTCGGTGTAGCCGGTCTTGATCGCGCCGGCCCAGTCACTCGGATCGAGCGCGGAGACATCGATCTCCTTGAGGAGCTGACCCGCGATGCCCCCCATCAGCTCGTCCTTGTTGGCGACGTGGTTGTAGAGCGCCATGGGGGTCGCTCCGAGGTCGCTTGCGATGCGCCTCATCGAAACCGCCTCGATGCCCTCAGCGTCGGCGATGGCGATGGCTCGTTCGACGATCCGGTCGCGCGAGAGTGCGCTCCGTGGAGTGTCCGTTAGTTCTGCTTTGTTCACGATTCCCCCGATGTTTCTTTGATTTTTCATCCTCCACCAGTTGACAAGTGTACACCGTACACCCTTATATGTACGGTGTACATATACATCGTAGATTCTTGGAGGAGGCCGCACGATGTTTTCGACGGAAGGACTCGCCAGGGCCAGCGCCCGGCGACCCTGGGTCACACTCGGGCTCTGGGTACTGGCGATCGCAATCGCCGGCTGGATCTCGTCTCAGTACCTGGCGGATGCGCTCACGACTAGTGCCGATTTCACCAACTCCCCCGAGGCAGTGCAGGCCGAGGAGTTGATCGAAGAGCGCTTCGGTGAAGAGGGAATCACCGAGATCCTCATCCTCAGCTCAGACGACTCCACTGTCGACGATCCCGCCTTCGAGCAAGCCGTGCGCACCGTCCAGACAGAAGCGATCGACGAAGGAGGCGAGGCGGTCACCTTCTACGACGCCGAGGATCCCTCGATGGTGTCTGACGACCGGGGAACCACCCTGGTGCCTGTGACCTTCGAGGACACCGAGAACATGGCCGACTATCTCCCCACCGTGGAAGGTCTGATCGAGACCGGTGAGGAGAACGGGATTCACGGCTCAGGCCTTCGGACCGATCACCATCGAGGACGACTTCTCCACTATCGCCGAGGAGGACCTCGCCCAGGGAGAGACGTTCGGCGTCCTTGTTGCTCTCGTCGTTCTGGTCCTGGTCTTCGGAGCACTGGTCGCCGGATTGATTCCGATTGCGATGGGCATCGCTTCGATCGCAGTTGCCATCGGACTCGTCGCACTCGTCGGCATGGCCGTCGATTTCTCGTTCTTCGTGACGAACATGATCACGATGATGGGTCTTGCGGTCGGCATCGACTATTCGCTGTTCATCGTGAGTCGCTACCGGGAGGAGCGCTTCAAGGGTCTCGAGAAGATGGATGCGATCGGGGCAGCCGGCTCCACCGCGAGCCGCGCCGTGTTCTTCAGCGGCATGACGGTGGTTCTGGCACTGCTCGGAATGCTGCTCATACCGACGACGATCTTCCGCAGTCTGGGAGCCGGAGCCATCTTCGTCGTAGTCGTCGCAATGCTCGCATCACTGACTCTCCTCCCCGCACTGCTCGGCCTGCTCGGCGACCGCATCAACTCGCTGAGCATCCTTCGCAGGAAGGCCGACCTCGGGTCCGAGAACTCGCACCGTTTCTGGAATGCCATCACTAGGCGGGTGATGGCCCGTCCCGTGATCTCACTCGTTCTTGGTGCCGGGATTCTGGTGGCGGCAAGTCTGTCGTACTTCACGATCGAGACGGGCTTCGCCGGGGTCAGCACGCTCCCGGAAGACACTGGTTCGCGTCAGGCGTTCGAGACTCTCTCCGCGGAGTTCTCCGGCGGCCTCAACTCGCCGATAGAGATAGTCGTCGACGGGGATGTCGAGTCGGCCGAGGTCCAAGGTGGCATCGAGGATCTCCAAGCGTCACTTGAGAGCGATGGTCTGTTCGGCCCGTCGCAGGTACGCCCCGATGATGCCGGAACCACAGCGCTCATCACTGCCTCCATCAATGCAGACCCCCAAAGCACGGTTGCAACCTCGTCGATCGACCGCATTCGAGACGACTACGTTCCGCAGGCGTTCGACGGAGTTGATGCAGAGGTTCTCGTTGGTGGAGACACCGCGTTCAACAAGGACTTCTTTGACCTGACAGACATGTACACGCCGATCGTCTTCACTTTCGTGCTGGGACTGTCGTTCCTCTTGCTGATGGTCGTGTTCCGCTCGATTGTCGTTCCGTTGAAAGCAATCGTGATGAACCTGCTGTCGGTAGGGGCCGCATACGGACTGATCGTGCTCGTCTTCCAGGAAGGCGTGGGGGCGGACTTCTTCGGCTTCCAACAAGTTGAGGCGATCGAAGCCTGGCTGCCGCTTTTCTTGTTCTCGGTCTTGTTCGGCCTATCGATGGACTACCACGTGTTCCTGTTGTCGAGAATTCGCGAGCGGTTCTTGGAAACACGCAACAACACCGAGTCCGTGGCCTACGGGCTTCGCACCACCGGCGGTCTTATCACCGGCGCCGCCGCAATCATGGTTGCGGTGTTCGCGGGCTTTGCCTCAGGCGAACTGGTGATGTTGCAGCAGATGGGCTTCGGCCTTGCCGTCGCGGTTTTCATCGACGCAACTCTCGTCCGATCGGTGCTCGTACCTGCATCGATGAAGCTGCTCGGCGATCGCAACTGGTATCTGCCGAGCTGGCTCGAGTGGCTACCGAACGTATCGGTTGAGGGCAGGCATCCGAAACATGATGAGCCAGTCGTACCGGAGCTCGAGCCGCAGTCAGTCGGCTAGCTCGAAGTTAGAGGGGGGCCGGGTCCACAAAGGATCCGGCCCCTTTTTCTTAGTCTGTAACCGTCTCTCGATCGACGATGGCCTCGCCGTTGCTCTCGGCCGTGGTGAGATCGATCTCGAGTGTCCTCCATTTCCGGAGGCGCGGAGATGTCCGTGGGCGTGGTTATTGGCACGCGGCGGGGAGCCTTTAGCCACGAGTGTCGTCTGAACTGACGCACGTGCCAGTAGTTGACCTCGCCATGCAGAGCCACGATGATCGAGCGGGCAACTATGGGGCTCTCGTTGCTGGAAACGCCGAGCGCTGCACCCAGCGCCGCCTGGAAAACGGGGTCGTTGCCGAGCTCTTCGAAGGTGTTCTCGAGCTCGGTGGCCGTCCTGATACCGAGACGGCGGAGGTCCGTCGTCATGCTTTTGCGATTCTCGGGGTCCACCTGCGGCAGGTGCAGTTGAAGAAACGACTGGTCGAGCCAATCGACGAGACGCATGACCGGTGCCCGCGTCCTGAGCATGAGGTCGACCAGGCTGGCGGACACGAGATTCTGCTGGTCCTCGATCCCCTCCTCGTTGAGGCGGGCCTCGTACCAGAAGTTCAATCCCTCGAGAGTGCTCAACGGGTACTCGGTGCTCAGACTCGGCACGACCTTGCCCAACGGCTTTGTCAGCCCGGTCTTGAGGACCTGCAGTCCGATCTGGGGGAAGAACCCGATGAAGAAGGCGAGGATGTTCTCCTGTTGGCTCGCCGCATCGGTCCACATCAGGTTGACGGTCATGATGAGCACCGCCGAGAACACGATTCTGGAGATGGCTGCGATGTATCCGCTGGTTCGGAGATCGTCCCGGTAGTAGCGGCGCACCAGATCCTGAATGATGAAAGTGTAGGCGCCGAGGAAGCCGAACTGAAGAGGCTCGACGGGCAACAGTGGTCTCCCGGAAGGAACGATCTCCCCGAGACGAAGTGCTCCCAAGAGCTCGGGTTGCAGAACCAGGACCCAGCCGAGGCACATGATCAGCGTTGCGTACACGACCGGTGAGAACGCTTCAGTTCGCTTGGGAGGCTTTCCCTTCTCGACTATCAGACTGAGCGTACTTACCGAGGATCGCCCGTAAACCGCTTCGAACTTCGTCCTGTAGAGGTTGTCCTTGCTCTTGGTCCGCAGCTTCTCGTGCGCCTTGCTCCACGGGAGGTAGTAGGTCGTGTGCTTCGGTGGCGCCGGAAGGTTCGCGGGCTTGTCGATGTGAAGCCGAAAGAGGTTCAGCACATACTCGTCGTAGAGGCTGCGCCCCTTGTTCCGGATGAACTGCAGATAAAGCCAGCCGGGCAGAAATGCCAGGAGCCCCGCGCTTACGATTTTGAGCACGAAGATACGGCTGCTCTGGTCAAGGTAAATGGTGGGCACGAGAATCAGTGCAATCGCGCCCACCAGCGACAGTGAGAGTTGCAGCCTGCCAATTCGCTCTGCTCGATCGAGTTTTGCTTGTTCGATATCGATTTGCCGTGGTGCATCGCGACCGGAGCCGGCCATACGTTCCTCCAATGAATTCCGCCCTTGGGGCGAAGTTAGGAGGGCGTCGTCACCGTTCCGTCACGCTCGCGTCACCAGCGCAGCAGCTAGCGACCCCGGGGGGCCGGGAGAACAAGCGCCTATTTCATCTGCATGATTGCGAGCGCGTTTTTCCCTGGATCGATTATCCATGCCATCCAGGCGAAACCGATGTCGGCTATCCCATCCTCGGTCTTGAAACCGGGCATGTCGTACTCCTCCACGGTTACGCCGCGTGACCGGAGCTCCGCGACCTCGGCACGAAGGTCTGGCACGTCCCAGCCGGCTTGTGTCTGCGAGTCCGCCGTACCCGTCGTGCTCTTGGTCACTGAGAGTTGGGTTCCACCTCCGCAGCGAAAAATGATCTCATCCTCGTTCTCTCCTGATTATCTCGAGGCCAATCTGGTCGTGATAGAAGCGCCGCGTTGCGGCAAGGTCCATCGACACAAGACCGGGCTAATTGGATTGTCTCCAAGCATTAACTTCTCCTTTGAATTTCCGCTCGCGACGCGTCGCGGTTAGCTCCCGTATCCGCCGCCGGAGCTCATCGCGAGATGATGACGAGGTAGAAGACCTTCCTCATGAGTCTCGGGTTACTCCCGAGACTCTCTGTAGCGCGCTTGCAATCGCACGCTATGAGTTGGGCAAGCGAAGAACATCGGCAAGAGTTGCCTATTCGGACGCGAATTCAACTGCCTATACGGATGGCGACTGCCGGCGAACGCGCAAAAGGAAGACCCGCTATCTACGGAGTTTCAACCTCGTCACTGAACGACTCGGCAATCGCCCGGTGCCCCTCAGTGCTCGGGTGAAGTCCGTCGCCGCTCACGAGTGACCCGTCGGTACCCAGTCTCTGGGCCTCGCGCGCGCTCGAATAGAGGTCGACGAGGGTCACTCTGGCCTTCTTCACCGACTTCCTGATGATCTCGTTGTACCGATCGACGAGGGCTCTCATCTCGGACGGTGCCGGCAGCGAGCTACCCAGGAAACAAAAGGGTCCGTCTTCGGGAGGATCGGGCCGGCAGGCACGATAGGCGGGCAGCGTCTCGAGTGGCGGTGTGTTGGCCACCAGGATCTGCTCCGGGCCCGTCCGCTTGACGCGTCGAAGCAGCCGGTCGAAATCCTGTTTGTACCGAGCAGGGCTAACCCCCTGCAGAATGTCGTTCGCATTGAGCCAGACCGTGACGACGTCGGGGTCCGCTCGCTCCAGCTTCGGGAGCTCGCGCTCGATGGCACGTTCGACTGTGGCTCCGGGAAGCCCCAGGTTCACCAGCTTGAAGTCGGGAAGAGCCAGGTCGAGAAGCACGCGCGGCCACGATTCGGTCCTGAAGTTCCCTGCCCCCCACCCTGCGGTCTCACTGGCCCCCACGGCCGCGTACACGCCGGCCGGCGGAGAAGTTGGCTCGCTCTCACCCGTCCCACGGTTCGACGATCCCCCGGTGCCGGAGTCGGTGCAGGCCGCGAGGAAGACGAGGCCGATCATCGTCGTGATGAGCCACTTCCTCATCCGACAATCGTAGGTGCCTCAGTATTTACACCTGGATGCCCGACGCGTCGCCGGGGGCATTCCTCGGTCATGGGTTGATCCGGAGAACCTCGCCGTCATCGAAGCAGACGCTTCGGCCACGTACAGCTCTTTCTTACCGGGGCCGAACGCGAGCCCGCGTGGCTCACTGAGGCCCTCCGCGATTACCTCGGTGTCTGCAACGCTGCCACTGTCATTGCGCGCCGGCTGGCAGGGGCGTCGGAATCAACAACGCCAGCGCGGCAACGAGTACAGGGCCAAGACGAATGTGCGACTGAATCCCATGGCAACCCCCCCTAGTCGGTTTGGACTCAAACAAGCATGTGCCTTGACCCAATCAAGGGTCGATCCGAGCCTTTTGGCAGAGTATGTCTTCAAGTCATTAACGTACCTTGACAGTTATATATCTGCTCAGTAATGTTCTGCTATGAGTCAAACGCTCGAGATCCTGGCCGAACCCCGTCGTCGGCAGATCCTCGACCTCCTCAGGGAAGGCGAGCAACCGGTCGGGGAACTCGTCACTGCACTGGGGGTGAGTCAGCCGGGGGTTTCCAAGCACCTGCGAGTCCTCCGCGAGGCGGGATTAGTGGAAGTAAGACGTGACGCGCAGCGCCGCATCTACAGGGTTCGTCCGGAGCCCCTGCGCGACCTCGACGAGTGGCTCGCCCCCTACCGCTTCATGTGGGGAGCACGCCTCAGCGATCTCGAGCGTCATCTCGATGCGATGCCAGACGTGGCGGACTGAAGGGAGATCGCAATGCTGGGACAGCTCAAGGAGCTTGAAGGCCGCTGGCAGCTGAGGTTCACACGCAAGCTCCCCCACCCACCGGAAAAAGTGTGGCGGGCACTGGTCGAGCCCGAGCACCTCGAAGCCTGGTTTCCGACCACGATGGAGGGTGATCGGGCGGAGGGCGCGCAACTGAAGTTCTCGTTCCGAGAGGACGAGGCCCCGCCAATGCACGGCGAAATGATCACCTACCAGCCGCACTCCGTGCTCGAGCTCAAGTGGGGCGAAGACATTCTCCGGTTCGAGTTGGAGCCGGTTGAAGGCGGATGTGTGCTCACGCTGCTCGACACGTTTGATGAGCTAGGTCGGGCCGCGCGCGACGCCGCCGGTTGGCACGTCTGCCTCGACGTCCTCGAGGGTCACCTGGCTGGAGAGGATCCACCGAAGGACGAAGGCGGCGCGTGGAAGGAAGTTCACGCCAAGTACGTCGAGGTCCTCGGCCCGGAAGCGGCAACGATCGGCCCACCCAAGGAGTTCCTCGACAAGACTAAGTCGTCGACCTGAGTCATTCCGAGGTCCTCGTCGATCTCGGTCTGCTCAGCCTTGCGGAAAACCGGCGTAAAAAGCCTCCCACGGCCACAATCTAGGCAGCGCGATTCTTTTTCAGGAGGATAGCTATGCCGCGACACGACGCCACCACGTGGAAACTGCCGAAGGGCTACGAGGGAGTGGTCGGCAACGCAAACATCGAGGTCGAGGTTCGTCAGAGTGTGAAGCAACTGCGAGGCAAGGGTGTTCGAGCGCGCAAGAGTTCTAGCGACCTGCTTGGACACCTCCTCATATCAAAGGGTGGACTGGAGTGGCGTCCGCGCGGCGGCAAGTACCACCGAAAGATGAACTGGGAACAGTTCGCTCAGATCATGGAGGGCGAAGGCTGATGCACGCGCCCTTGGTCAGGCTTCGGGTGAGTGCACGCGTTTAAGGCAATCAACTACCCATTTCCGGGAAGCCCCGTAGATCGCAATTCGCTTGCGGCGACTTGAATGCCCTCCCACAACCTTCACGTTCGCGCGAGGCAGCCCGAGCAGTCCGGCCAGGAGTTTCTCGACAGCGCGGTTCGCGCGGTCGTCCAGCGGAGGGGCTTTGACCTTGAGCTTGAGCGCCTCGTCGTGGACTCCATTGATCGCGTCCCGAGGTGCTCGGGGCTGGACGAGAGCGTCGATCAACACCGCGTCCTTCGACCGAGTGACGAACGAAAGGGCACTCGTCTTGTCACGCTCACGCGGTTTGCTCACACACCAGCCTGCGCGGTGCTTACGGCAAAAAGGCCGACGAACAGAACGAGTGTCCCGACCCCGATCCATCCAAGCACGATCCCGGCGATCGCCATTCCTCGTCCGGATTGCTGCCCTCCGGATCTGTCGATCTGGCTCTTGCCCTGATAGCCGAAGATAAGGGCGAGGATGCTTCCCAACCACCAGAGCCACAGGATTCCGAGAATCATCGATGCGATCGCCATGCCGTTGGTCGTATTTTGGACGACATACACCGGTTGCTGAGGGTAGCCACCGCCGTACTGAGGCGGCGAGCTCGGGTAGCCGGGTTGTCCTTGTGCCCATTCAAGCGGAGGGGAAACCTGCGTCGCCTCTGCGTTCCAGGGTTTCCAGGCACTCTCCCGGTCGTCGTAGTAGTGGATAAGTCCGGAGGGGTCCCTGCTCCACCACATACCATTGTGATGTACCGGTTGTTGGCTCAAAGCGGCTCCTCGAAATGACCTGGGCAGCGTACTTGATGAAGGCCGGGCGTGACCAGCCCTTCACGCATCCGGCAGACAGGGAGAAAAGGAGGTAGTTGTGTTCACGGTTTTCAACCTGTTCAAGTTCCTCCACATCGTCGCTGTAATCATATGGATCGGCGGAGCGGTCACGCTCACCATCCTCAATGTCCGCGTTAGGCACACCGGTGACCGCTCTGCCATGGGAGCGCTCGGACAACAGAGCGCGGTGCTCGGCAGAACCCTCATCGGCCCTGCCGCTGCGAGTGCACTCGTTACCGGGTTAGTAATGATCGCTGACGCCGGCATCGCTTTCACGACCCTCTGGGTGCTCTGGGGAGCGATCGCCATCGCCTTCTCGATGTATCTCGGAGCCGGACCGATCCGTCGCACCGGCGAAGAGCTTGCGAGCGGTGCGTCGAATCCCAGGTCCGAGCCCGGCCGTGTAGGTGCGCTCGGGAATCAACTCCGCACTCTGAACGCGATCAATCTCATCGTCCTCTTCTCGGCAGTGTGGGCGATGGTGTTCAAGCCCACCCTGTAACCGGTGTCCGCTACGACGAGCGAGGCACCAAAAGCTCACGTCGAGCATCTCGTCGCTTGCTGCGGGCTGGTGACATTCAACGTTCGGGTTGTGCATTCTTGGATCACACCGCAGCCCATAGTGTTGTCCGCGTGACAGAGACGATTTCCTCCTCGCGCTTGATCCCTCTTCCCACTGGAAAGGTCACCTTCCTTTTCACGGACATCGAGGGATCGACCAAGCTTCTGCACAGGCTCGGTGACGACTACGCCGGTGTGCTTGCTACGCATCGCCGGATTCTGCGGGCCGCGTTCACGGGACACGACGGATGCGAGGTAGACACCCTTGGTGATGGGTTCTTCGTTGCGTTCAATCGCGCCTTCGACGCCATAGCAGCCGCGCTCGATGCCCAACGCGCACTCCATGTCGAAGACTGGCCCCACGGTGACCCAGTTCTCGTACGCATGGGCATCCATGCGGGTGAGCCGATGGTGGTCGACGACAACTACGTTGGCATTGATGTCCATCGAGCCGCGCGCATCTGTGACGCGGCGCACGGAGGCCAGGTGATCTTATCCGAGAGCACCTACGCCAAACTCTCTCCAGATCAAAAGCACCGGATCTCGATCAAGGATCTCGGTGCTCACCGGCTCAAGGACCTCGAGCATCCCGAGCGGATACTGCAGCTTGTCCCGACCGATCTTCCCGCCGAGTTCGCGCCTTTGAGATCGTTGCGCCCGCCCACCAATGTTCCGCAGCATCTCGAGCCGCTGGTCGGCCGGCGCGACGATGTGCGGGCCTTGCGCACCAAGTTGCTCGACGAAAGTGTGCGGCTGGTGACCGTCACGGGGCCAGGAGGTATCGGCAAGACCAAGCTCTGCGTGGCGGTTGCACTCGATCTGCTCGACGACTTCGCCAGCGGTGTGTTCTTTGTAGACCTAACGACCGCAACAACGACCGAACTCGTCGCATCGAGAATCGCTCAGGATCTTCAGGTTCCCGTCGAGGGCGACCGCGACGCCACAGACGTGCTCGTCGAGCACCTCGGCGAAAAGCACATGCTGCTCGTGCTCGACAACTTTGAGCAGGCGCTCGCCGCATCCGGTGTTGTCAGGAAACTCCTTCAGTCAAGTCCAAACCTGACGGTGGTCGCGACGAGCAGGGTGCTGTTGTCCATACAGGGCGAGACGGAATACGCGCTTTCGCCTCTCGGCCTCCCCAACGACGTGACACGTGATGAAGTTGAGCGCTCTGATGCTGCGCAACTGTTCGTCAAACGAGCCGCGAAATCGCGGCCCGACTTCGCCGTGACGGATGAGAATGCGTCAACCATCGCCGCCATTTGCAACCTGCTCGATGGGTTACCTCTCGCCCTCGAGCTGGCGGCTGCGCGCGTCAAGTTGATGACACCTGAGAGTTTGCTTGGGCGGCTCGATAACCGCCTCAAGCTGCTAACCGGTGGGTCCCGTGACGCACCTGCCAGGCACCGGGCCCTGAGAACGACGATCGACTGGAGCTACGATCTGCTTTCTCCGAGCGAGAAGGCCCTGTTCCGGGACCTGTCCGTGTTCAGTGGCGGAGCGACTCTCGAGGCGACGGAGCACGTCGTTGGGGATGAAGTCAATGTGCTCGATGGTTTAGCCGCCCTCGTGGATCACAGTCTGGTCCGACAAAGGGACGGCGAAGACGTTCGCTTTTCGATGCTTCAGACCATCCGCGATTACGCCTTAGAGCTGCTCGAGGACCACGGTGAGGTCACCGTGAGGGACCGACATGCGCATTACTACCTCGGGCTGGCGGAGGACTTTGCTACGCGTGAAGGTGGCGAGACTGCAGCGCACGCCCGTATCGATACCGAACACGACAACATGCGTGCCGCCCTTATATGGTGGCTCGATTCAGTCACAGAACGACCCGAGCCGAACGCAGGACTGGCCCTACGGCTTGCGGTCGCGCTAGGGCGCTTCTGGTACCGGCACGGGCATGCGGTCGAAGGAAGCGAATGGCTGGAGCGGGCTCTCGCGAATCAAGTAGAGGGACTGGAGGATGTCCGCGCCAACGGGCTCCGATTGCTCGGAGTCCTGATGGAGCAACGAGGGAAATTGGAGCGCGCGACTCAGCTGTTCGAAGAGGCACTCGCAAGCTTTCGATCCATGGGTGATCGAGTGCGTGAAGGTGCGTGTCTTAACAGCCTCGGCGTCGTCGCCAGATCGCGTCAGCAATTGAAAGACGCCGAGAGCTTGCTGACTGAGAGCGTGTCGATCAGACGAGAGCTGCAGGACAGCTCCGGCATGTCGTCAAGTCTGAGCAATCTCGCCATTCTCTATATGGACCTCGGCGACATCGAGCGGGCGAAAGAGCTGTTCGAAGAAACCATGAAGCTCGACAAGGATCGCGGCGACGAGTGGGGCGTCGCGGTCACGTCGCTCAATCTCGGGGTTGCGAAGTTAGAGCTGGATGAAGTGCAACCGGCCGCCGGCATGCTGCAGGATGCGGTGCAAAGTTTCGTCAAGCTTGGTGACCTCGACGGTGTGGCCGAGGGGTTCGAAGCCCTCGCCGGAATCGCTGTTGCGCAGGAACATTTCGTCAGAGCGGCCCGCCTCGCAGGTGCAGCTGACTCGTTGAGAGGCACGCTCGGTATTCCGCTCGGCGAGGTCGACCGCGCTCGACTCGATCGATGGCTGAGTAAACCGCGCGGGCGGCTCGGTGAAGAGGACTTCCATGCTGCTTGGACTGAGGGGGCCGGCATGACCACCGAGCAGGCAATCGACTACGCATTGGAGGACAATCCCGGGTCGACGCTGTGATCGACGAAAAGCCGGTGGTACAAGAGGGTCGAACCTCGAATCAGTCCTTCGATTCCGCTGGATTGCGATCAGGGTTCTGGAAAGCGGAGACGAAAGGGACGACAATCTCTCGATGAACGTGTTCTGGAGGATTCGGCGCGGGCCACTCATCCTCTTCACCGCGGTCTTGTTTGTTGCCATCATGGCCTTTCGATTCACAGTGGGTGACGCCACGGAGCCGATCAGCTTCCTCATGGTGATACCGATCGGCCTCTTGGCTGCTGAATGGGGATTGCGTGGGGGCCTGATCGGCGCCGGCATCGCATCCGCACTCGTGGTCGTGTGGGATGCGATCGCCGAGCCTAATCTGACGCCTCTTGGCTTTTCTCTACGATTCGTCGTGTTCTTCGCCTCGGGCGTGTTCTTCGGGGTCCACGCTCAGTCCCGTGCAGAGATCGAAGGCGAGAGCAGACGTTGGTTTGATCAATCCTCAGACCTCAATTGCGTCGCCGACATGGAGGGGAACTTCCTCAGAGTTAATGCCGCCTTCGGCGAACTGCTCGGGTACAGTCCCGCCGACCTTCTCGGCACTCCATTCATCTCGTACGTCCATCCCGACGACGTCGAAGCAACCATCGCTCTCACGAGTGAGCTTGCTGATGGGCGTAAAGGTGTCGGAGGGTTCGAGAATCGCTACCGAGCCGCTGACGGTTCGTACCGGTGGGTCAGGTGGACGTCTACAACCGACAACGAACGTGGCTTGATCTATGCCACCGCTCGGGATGTGACCGAAACAAAGGAGCTCGAGTCCGATCTACGAGACCTCGCTCAGACAGACTCCTTGACCGGGCTACTCAATCGCCGCGCCTTCCAGGCACAAGCGAAGCGTCAGATCGACTTCCTGCGGCGCTACGGACCTGGGGGTGGAATGATGCTGCTCGACATCGACAACTTCAAGAGCATTAACGACTCGTTCGGACACAAGACGGGCGACGAAGCTCTGCGGAAGGTCGCCGGAGTCATCCAGGCCCGAACGCGAGTGACTGACATCAGTGCCCGGATAGGAGGAGACGAGTTCGTCATCCTCTTCCCGGTCGTCGGTCACAACGAGGCTGAGCTGCTCGCCAAGGGATTGCTTGGGGCAATCCAAGATCAATCGGTTGGCCCCGATGGTTCGAAGGCAACAATAACGTCGAGCGCCGGCATCGCTCTGTTCTCGCAATCAGATTCCGGAGGGCTCGACGTGATCCTCGCAAACGCAGATGGAGCAATGTACAAGGCAAAGCGCGCCGGAGGCGACCAGTTTGCGTTCGCTCGCTCTCAGGACGTCTCTTAGCGCCAGGGTTCGATGGCCGAGACCAGCATCGGTAACCACGGGCTGATCGTGGCTACCAACTCACTGGTGTCTACGGGTTTTGGCACATAGTCGTTCGCGCCCGCTTCGATACACCGCTCCCGCTCTCCTGTCATCACACGCGCGGTCACCGCGATGATCGGCACGTCCTTGCATGAATCGAGTTTGCGAATCGCGCGAGTCGTCTCGTAACCATCTAGGCCTGGCATCATGATGTCCATCAGGATGACGTCAACCTCGTGCCCTGCTTTTAACTGTCGAATCGCATCCTCGCCATCCTCCGCGAACGTAACGGCAGCGCCACCTCGCTCGAGTAACGCTTTCATTGCAAAGATATTGCGAAACTCGTCATCGACCAGAAAGACCCTCACGCCCTTGAAAGTGTCCCCGGTGACTGGACTTGTAAGTCGTCGAGCGGGTAAACGAGACGCCTCGGGTTCGTCAGTGGCTGCAGGTACATCCGACTCGGGCGCGATCGCGCCGGGACCCTTGGCGGCATCACTGGTGCTGTTGATGATTCCTAACAGGTCGCTGCCGGAACTGCGGATGACGGTTGCGTACTCGACCTGTTGGTCGGACATGGTGCCATCAGGGTTGTCCTCGAGTTGCTCCGCAAGGATCATGATGGTGTTGAGCGGAGTGCGCAGGTCGTGCGAGATGTTGGTGATGAACTCAGACTTGTATGTATCCAGGTCGAATGCTGTTACGGCGTAGCCTTCCGCGACTTTTTTGAGCGGCTCACCCTGCTCGTTCTGCTCGGCGAGAAGCCTGTCTGACAATGCCTGGAACTGCTCCCCCTGTTCTTCCACGACGCGACAGAGCTGCTCGAGTTGAGCTTCGAGTGTCTGAAGACGAGTGTGCTGCGAACCGTTGGTGTCCATTGATTGCTCCTCTCTGACGAGAGCCAGGAGAGGTAGGTGCCACCTGCGGTCTTCCAGCGGTCGCCACCTGCTAAACAGTTTTCAGGTGAGCTCGTTTCATCATGCGCTGAGGGAGGACAAATAGCAAACCGAGGTGCCCATCGAACACTGGGTTGAAATACCTCAAACAAAGGTTGCACGGAGCATTGGGCTAGGTCATGATTCCGAAATGGAATTGTTTAGGAAGTCCGCCGGCGTCGTGCTCGTACTCATCATCGTCGGCGCGCTCGTAATCGGTGCTGCTTCCCAGATCGGCGCTGCTCCGCTCAAGACAAAGAAGTTCAAGATGCCATCGAGGAACATCGGATGCAGGATTCACGATGGCTTCCTTAGGTGTGACATCAGGTCCGGCCTTAAGCCAGAACCAAAGAGAGAATGCGATCTGGATTGGACCGGAATGGTCCTGGCCCACGATGGCAGAGCCGCTCCAAACTGCGCCGGCGATACCATCTTCCCTCGCAAGGCCCCCGTTCTGCGGTACGGCCAAAAGTGGAAGAGGGCAGGAATCGTCTGTACCTCCCGAAGATCGGGGCTTCGTTGCAACAATCAGGTTGACCACGGCTTCTTCCTTTCGCGCAACGACTGGGACCGGCACTAGCGGCGCGACGGGGACTCGACCTAATGTTGCCGTCAGGATGGAGGCCGACCCGCTAACGACACCCCCTCCGGCTCTGTCCCAGACAGATGCCGAGGATGTCGCACGCGTCGCCTTTGGCCTAGACGGCACGGCGTCGCCGCTGGACAGCGAGCGGGACCAGAACTTCAGGATCGTCACAAGCGAATCGTCGTTCCTGCTCAAGGTCTCGAACCGCGCCGACGACCCCAGTGCACTCGAGATGCAGACGGAGGTGGCGCTGCACATCGCACGCCGCGACCCAGCACTGCCGGTAATGCAACCGCTGCCGGCGCTCGATGGCGGCCACTCGACCAAGGTCGAGTCCGCGGGTCACGAGCACGTAGTCCGGCTCTTCACGTTTCTTCCCGGCACGATGGTGACGGCCACCGAACTGGATGGCGCGGCTCTCTACGATTTTGGTTCGATCGTGGCGCGCATGGGCCAAGTGCTACGGAGTTTCTTCCATCCCGCCGCGGGCTACAAGATCCTGTGGGATCTCAAGTACACGCCGGACCTTCGCCGGCTATTGCCCAGCGAGCCCGATAGGGAGCGGCGGAAGCTCGTCACTGCAGTACTTGATCGTTTCGACGGCTTCGTAGCCCCGCGAATGACTGGACTCCGCGCGCAGGTCATCCACAACGACTTGACGCTCGACAACGTGCTGCTCGACGATGCCCACCGGGTCAGCGGAATCGTGGATCTGGGAGACACGACCCACACCGCGCTCGTGGGCGACCTTGCGATCGCGCTTGCGTCGTTGATGTGGGGCCGGTCGGACCCACTCGAAGCCGCGTCAGCGGCGATCTCCGGATACAACTCGGTTACACGGCTCGAGGAAGCCGAGGCGGCAGTGCTGGCGGACCTCGTGTCCGCGCGGCTGGCGGCACTCGTCCTCATCGCAAACTGGCGCGTGGAGCGCTACCCCGAAAACGCCGAGTACATAACCGGCAACGTCGATCTCGCGTGGCGTCTGCTCGAGCAGTTCGATGACGTCGGGTGGCCGGAAGTCGAACGACACATGGAGGCTGCATGTCTCAATCCGGCACCGGCCTCGCTCCTCACGACCACGGAGTCGATGGAGCGACTCCTCGAGCGACGTGAAAGGGTGCTCGGACCCGCGCTGTCTCCGCTCTCCTACGACCGCCCGATCCATCTGGTACGAGGCTCAGGGATGCGCATGTTCGACCAGCGGGGACGTTCCTATCTCGATGCGTACAACAACGTGCCGATCGTCGGGCACTCTCACCCGCGCGTCGTGGAGGCGATCGCGGAGCAAAGTGCCACACTGAATACCAATACCCGTTACCTCCACTCGGATGTCGTCGAGCTTGCTGAACGATTGTGCGCCACCATGCCCGAGGGCCTGGACACCGTCATGTTCGTCAACTCGGGCAGTGAGGCAAACGAAATCGCCTGGCGACTCGCGACTCTCTACACCGGCGGTAGCGGAGGCATCGTGACTGCATTTGCGTATCACGGAGTAACGAGCGCGACCGCGGCGCTGTCTCCCGAGCAGTGGCCAGACAGAGAGCGCCCCGACAATGTCGCCACTATCTCTGCGCCGGACGACTACCGGGGCCAGCATCGCGCCGGGGAACCGGGTTGGCCGCAGCGATACGCTGATGAAGTCGACAACGCGCTGGCCATTCTCAATCGTCAGGACGTTCGTCCTGCGGCCCTGTTCTTGGACGCGCTGTTTACCAGCGACGGCATCTTCTCGCCGCCTCCCGAATACCTACAGGCAGTCGTGCGACGGATTCACGATGCAGGAGGTTTGTACGTTGCCGACGAGGTCCAATGCGGTCATGGGCGGTCCGGCCTGAATCTTTGGGGCTTCCAGTCTTCGGAAGTCACGCCCGATCTCGTGACGCTCGGCAAGCCGATGGGCAACGGTCATCCAGTCGCTGCAGTCGTGACACGCTCGGAGATCGCCGAGCGCTTCGCTGAGAGCTCCACGATGTTCAGTACATTCGGAGGCAACCCGGTCGCGTGTCGGGCGGCACTAGCGGTGCTCGACGTGATCGAGGAAGAAGGCCTCATCGAGCGGGCCCACGCGACGGGGGCCCGCTTGCGCGCCGGCCTCGAGGCTTTGAGATGCGCCACGAGTCGGTAGGCGACGTCAGAGGAGCGGGACTGCTCATCGGCGTCGAGCTCGTAAGCGACAAAGGGACCCGCGTCCCGCACCTCGCCTCGCACACGCCGTCATGAACGACATGAAGGAACGCGGGGTCCTCGTCGGCCTGACCGGTCCGGACGACAACGTATTGAAGATCCGTCCCCCGCTCGTGCTCGGTGACCAGGACGCCGACGTGATCACAGAGACGCTCGATGCGGCCCTGACGAACTGCTCCGTTGACTAAGCCGGTCATTTCTCCGCGTGAAACTACTTCGAGGAAAGTGACCGAGCCCCGCGTGTTACTCGCTGTGGCTCGCCGTCGGTCACGATGACCGTGTCTTCGATTCGGATACCGAACTTCCCCGGCATGTACACGCCTGGCTCGACCATAATCACAGCTCCAGGCACGAGTTCTGTCTCGTCACCTTCGATCACCGATGGTGGTTCGTGTACGTCCAGTCCAATCCCGTGGCCGGTGCGAGGCCCAGTCCAG